>NZ_JAYWSY010000001.1:0-1750908 GCF_036941135.1 Lawsonibacter sp. JLR.KK007
GTGCAACCGTACACGACGCCCGCGACGGGGTCCTCCATGTCGTCGGTCTCCATAGCGATAGAGCCGGAGGAAAACTCCTCCACGCTCTCGGCGAGGCCGTCGTCGGCAAAGAGCTTGCCGGAGGCGAGGTTTACGGTGAGGTCCGCCTTGACGAGGCGGCCCACCCGGACGGGGTCCTGGTCCTTATAGACCGGGAGCTTGCCCTCCGGCTCCTCCGCCACGGGGTTAAAATAGGGATATTTCGCCCCAAAACTTGCCATAGTAAAACCTCCTAAAATTTATAGGTTTCTGCTGTCGAGAAATTGGTTATAGACCCGCTCTCCGGCGTCTATCGCCTCTTTCTCTTTCTTCTTGTTCGCGGCGTCGATCGCGGGGCGGGCGGCTATGTGCCGCCCCGGGGCCCCGTATTCGTTGATAAAAGCGATCTCGGCGTTTCTTGTGGACCTCCCGCCGCGCTTGCGGGTCCCCTGGGGGTAGATGGTGAGGGAGCGCCCGTCCCGATCCTTTTTGACCTTCCCCTTTTTGACTGACTTCGAGGAAATCCCCAAAGAGTGCGGCCCTGTCCACTGTTTTTCAATCTCCGCCCGCTGGGCCGGGAGAATAACGCCCGCCTCGGCCTCAAGAATCCCCTCAACCACGCTATCCGGTAGGCGAGCCAGGGCGGCGAAATCGTCGGAGAGGGCGTCGAGCCCATTCACGGTGAGGCGTCCCATTCTCTTTCATTCCTCCTCTAAGCCCTCGACGGTTTCACACTCAAAAACATGGTGCTGACCGTCTTTATCCGAGGCGTTGGTATAGGCCGGATAGGTGAAGCCCGCCGAGGCGAGGGCTTTCTTAACGGCCCGCCGCTTTGCGGTAATGTCATAGCCGAGAGGGGCGTATAGATGGACCTGGACGGAGACCCGCTCCTGTTCCGGCTCGTCGTCCCCGTAATTGATCGGGGTTGTGTGGTAATTGAACGTGATGTAAACCGCTTTCTTGCCCTCGTAGGCGTCCGCCTCTGCGGGCGCTATAGGCTCCAGGACGGCCCGCAAGGTTTCATTGATACTCACCCCTCCCCCTCCTTGTCCGGCCCCTCCTGGGCCGTTTCTGGCGGCTCCTGGGCCTCTTTACAGTTTAGCTCGTAGGTCTCGCCGCTTTCGGTGTAGGCCCTCACGACCTCATAGAGGCGGCCCTCGTACTCCACGAGGGTCTCCTCCTGGTAGTCCGCGCCCCGCACCTCCAGGACGAGGGCGATCTTGTCCCCGGCCTGTTTTGCCGTGTAAAACTCGGAGCGCGTGGCGGTCTTTTTGTTGGCGAATACCTCCCGCCGCGTCTTGACCGTTTCCTTGTAGCCGTTCGGTTTTACCCTTTTTTCCTCTCGAATGAGGGCGGCCTCGTCTCTCCAGTACACGGCTACACCTCCCCGCCGACGTAGTCCGAGGACATAGCGAGGGAGACCTTGAGGCGTTCATAGACGGCCCGGAATTTTTCCGCGTCCTCATTGTCGAGGCCAAACTCCGCCTTGATATAGTTCATAACCGCCCGCTTAATGAGTGGGTCCTCCTCGTCCTGGGCCCGCTCGGGGAGGACTCCGCCGAGGGCGAGGTCCTCCCGGGCGGCGCGGATCAGGTCCACGATCTCCCCGTCAAACGCTGTCGACTTCGTTCGTACAGCCTGCCTCCCCGCGGCGAGATACTCCTCCGAGACGTCCGCCGCGGGTTCCCGGGCGGCGGGGCTCCGGCCCGTGCTCTCGCTCATGCTCCGCCTCCTTACGCCCCGGCGCTGGCCTTTTTCTTGATACGGAGGAATCCGTTTTCGGTGATAACATTCCCGCCGATCATAGCCTCGCCCATGACGGCGAGGAGGCCCTCCGCGAACTTATAGTCGCGGGAGACTTCCACGGTGTAGGGCCCGAACAAGTCGAGCTGATAGGCCAGGGGTTTCCCGTATGCCATGCAATAGGAGCCCGCCGCCGAGGTGGTCTTGGAGAGGGCGGGGAGCTCGTCCACAATGCAGAATTTCACCGCGAGGCCGCCGTCCTTGATCGTGCCCGTGGTGGTGCTGTTCTCGGAAAACTCAATTTCGTAAACGGCCTTTTTCTCGCTGGTCCCGCGAATGTCGCCGAACGCGATCAGGTCGTCCTTGTTGAGGAGAAGAACACCGCCGCCCTCGACATTGTTCGCGCCGCCATACTTGAGGGCAATCGTGCGGAGGGTTTTCTCGTCGATCTTGCCGATCTCCACGTCGGAGCCCGCCTCAATGGCCGCGGCTTTGAGAATACCCGTCGGCTCGGGAATGGTGGCCGCGGGGTCCCCGGTGACAATGAGGCCCCCGGTTTTCTTGCGGAGGGCGGTCAAAGCGCCCTCGGAGACCCGCCCCTGGTAGTTGAGGGGGGTCGTGCGCTGGATGTTCCGAGAGACATAGGACAGAGTGGAGATCAAAACGGGGGTAATCTTGGCGATACGGAGGACGGGGTCCGTGGTCGCGGGGGCGGTTCCGTCGTCCTTCTTGGTGGCCGCCGTCTGGCCGCCGCTTACCTCATAGGCCACGGAATCCTCGCCCATACCGTTAGCGTCCACGACGCGGACCATGTCCACGATCCCGGAGACGATATTCTGGCCGGGGTTAATCCCGGAGACGCGGGTCGGCTGGGCAATATTCCCGCTGGTGAGGGTGAGGGAGCGGCAAAGGGCGTCGGTGGTGATCTCCATACGCCCGCCCTCGGCGAAACGCTGGGCGCGGGCCTCCACGTCCTGGAGGGGAATCCCCTGGAGGTCGGCGAGGTAGGCGGCGCGGCTCTCCACGCCCACGGGGAGGCCGCCCCGGGCCTCGCCGCCCCCGGCGATCGGGTTCACGGGGCCGGGGGTAGGATCGCCGGAGCCCCGGTCGCCGTGGCCGCCCTGCTGGCCGTTCCGGCCCTCCAGGCCCGCCCCGCCATTGAGGCGGCGGGTCGCGGCCTCCCGGCGGTCGAGGTCCCGCTCCTCGGCGTCCAGGGCGTCGAGCTCCTTCTCCATGGCGTCCATATCGACGGCCCCCTCCCCGGCCAAAAGCGCCCGAATCTCGGCGCGGCGGGCGGCGATCTCTTTACGTCTTTTCTCAAACATAGTTTTTATTCCTCCTGTTTCTGTGTGGTGTGTGGATAGGTACGGGTCCGCGCTAAAAGCCTCCGCCGCCTCGCGGCTTGCTCCAAAGCCTTGACCTCCTTCGAGTGCTCCACCTCAAAGAAGGATCGGGCGGAGAGGTCCGTTTCCTCATAGGCGGGAATATCCACCGCCGAAACGTCGTATAGCTTGCGGAATTTAGTTATTCTCCGGGTGTGGGTGGCGGCGTCATACTCCGCCTCCTGCACCGCAAAGGAAAAACTCATTTTGTCGATATAGCCGCCGTCGATCTCCTCGTAAAGGTCCCGGCCCGCTACTGTGCCGGAGAGGTCCGCCTCTATGTCCAGGCCCCGGTCCGTGATGTTGAGGGTGAGGGTCTTGTTGCGGAGGCGGGCGACCACCTTCCCGCCGTGATTGTAGTTCATAATCACGTCGGAGAGGTCGCACCCGTCCAGCGCGTGGCGGTCGATCACTTCGTAATACTTGACGCCGTCGCACTCAAAGAGGACGGTCGGGGTATCGAACACGATCGCCGTCCCCCGCACCTTGTAGGCGTCCGACTCCCCCTCCCGGGGGACGAGGGAAAAGCCCTGCAATGCGCGATACTCGCGCCCCTTCTTAATGGGCATTTTAAGCGCCCTCCTTTCCGTCTTTCGGCTCTGTGGGTTCCTGCCCCTCCTCGGGCTCCGGCGTGTCCTGTGGGCCGCCGGAGGGCGGCTCCTGGGGCTCTTTCGGCGTCTCCTCCGCCTTTTGCCCTGTTGTCCCCATTTGGTACTTGTCCGCGATCTCGGCGTTTACCATGTTCAACGTCTGGACCCGGCGCTTTCCCTCGTCGCCGCCGATGGGCGGGAATCCGAAAATATCCAGCACTTGATCCAGCTCCAGGGCCCCGATCTGTGCCAAAAACTGCGCGGCCTCGACCCGCTTGTCCAGGGTCTCAAACTGAATACGATCCATTTCACAAAGGACCTCATTCCCGAAACCCTGTTCCCGCTCCGTAAAAATGGCATCGGTGAGGCCCTGGGCGAGTTGCATATAGAACGGGACGAGCTGGCCCTGATAAAAGGCGTCCATTTCCTCCGGCGTGGCCTTGTTCTGGACGATCGCCTCATTCATCCCGAAATAGTCGTAAATCTCCCGCCGGACAAATTCGAGTTGCCCGGTGGGGATCGGCGTCTCCTTCTGCTGGATGGGGGTATATTTGTGTTTGCTGTCCGTGATAATCACGCCGGAGCCGTTGGCCTCCATGCTGAAATTATCCCGGACAAAGGCGTCCCGCCGAGCCGCGAGGTCCTCTTGCTTTGTGACGGTCGGGGCCTCCAGAATCCCCCGGATCACGGAGACGAGTTTCGCAAATTTGCTCATTCCCTGGTTAAAGGCGTCCGCGGTCTCCAGGGCGGGGAGGAGGGGGCGGTTATCGTCCCCGAAAATATCATTGTCCAGGTAGTGACGGCGGAGGTGGACGAGGTGCTCATAGGGGACCGTGTAGACGTTCCCCGTCGCAAAGGTGAGGCGGGCATACATACCGCCCATATCCTCCACGAGGTCCACCCGGGAGGCGTTGATCGGATAGAGGGCGGTCAGCTTGCCGCCGTCGAACATGGGGAGGATAAAGGCGTTATTATACACAACGAATTGAGCGGCCACGCGGTAATAAAAGGCGTAGGCGGTCATATACGGATTAGGCCGGACCCGGAGAATCCGCTCTAAGCTGTCAGAAACGGTCTCCCGCCGCCCTCCGGCGCGGCGGATGTGCCGGGGCTGTATCTTTGCCGCGTTCCTGGCCCATGCGTCCACGGCGGCGCGGACGGTTCCAATGTCCCACGCCCGCCCATTAAATGGCGTAAAGCTGGAGTCATAGGACGAGAGGAGCCGAAACGCCGGGAGGTTGCTCCCGCTCGTTGGCCGTTTACCGAATACGGACTCAAAAAGTCCGCGAATATTCAAAAATCCCATTGTTTCACCCCACGGCATACATAAAGTCCTCGAAATATTTCACATACATAACCCACGCATTGAGAAGGGAGACCGCGCCGTCGATCCGCCGCTTGTCCGTGATTTTCACGGGCTGGATGTTGTTCAATCCCGATTTTTTAACGGCGGTATTTGTCAGACACCAAACAAGGATCGGGTTCCCGTTATAGTTGACCTGTTTCGCCTCCAGGGCGGCCCCCATTTCCCGCATTGGCTGGCTCCAGGTGTAGGGGCCCTGTGCGACGGCCTCCATGTCAAAGCCGTTCGACTTCATTTCGTCCACCCAATACCCGGCGAGGGCCCGGTCATAGCCGACCTTGATCGCGTCGATCTTCCACTCGTCCCGCATTTGGCAAAACCACGCCGTCACGTCGGAATAGTTGACGCGGTTCCCCGGGCAGATGGTGAGGAGGCCGCGGTCCGCCCATTTCCGATATGGGGCCTCGTTTGTGTTCTTGTCCTCCAGGTGCTCCACCCGTTTTTCCGGGAGGAAATATTGCTGTAGAACGTAGACGATCGGGTCCCCGGCTTTGCGTATGAGAAGGGTCGCACAAGTGAGGTCCGTTGTTGCAGAGAGATCGCACCCGCCGAGGGCGTAGGTGTTATAAACGTCCTGGAGCTCAAAGCGGAGTTCGCTTTGTATCGCCTCAAAGGATAGCCAGACGGCGGCGGATACCTCGCGGATGTTGAAATCCTTACAGAGGACGCCGGGGAGGTCCTCCGGCTTGATCTTTGCCCTCTGGACAAAGGCCGCGAGGGTCTTGTATTGCTTGATGGTCCCGAGGCCCGGGTTTGCCTTTTGCCACTTCGTCGGATCGGTCCACTCGTCCCGGCTGTCCAGCTCGTAGAGGATCGGGAGGAAAGTCGGGTCCTCCTCGACGCCGTCCGCGATCTTACAAGCGAGCTCATACATTTCGTCGAACACGCTCTCCCGGACCATGCCCGCCGTGGTAATCATAACGACAAGGGGCTGGCGGCGGCTGGAGGTGGATTGCTTCATAACCTCGTAGAGGTTCCGGTCCTTGATTGCGTGGAGTTCGTCAATAATGACGGCGTGGGCGTTGAGGCCGTCCAGGGTGTTAGAATCCGAGGCGAGGGCCTCGAAAATGGAGGCCGTGGCCGCAAAATAGAGGTCGTTCCGCCGCTTCTTGAGAACGGCCCGGAGCTCCGGCGATTGCTTGACCATGTTGATAGCCTCGGTGAGGACCTTTTTCGCCTGGTCCTTTTTCGTGGCTACGCTGTAAATCTCCGCCGCGCCCTCATAGTCTGCGATCAGCATATACAAGGCGATCGCGGCGAGGAGGGTCGACTTGCCATTTTTCCGGCCCACGAGGAACATAGTCTCCCGGTAACGCCGGAATCCGGTCTCCTTCTCCAGGAATCCGAAAAGAGCTTGAATATATGCCTTTTGGAAAAGCTCCAGCACGAGCGGGGCCCCGATCACGCCCTGGGATTGCTTGCAAAACCGCTCGGCGAATATAATCGGGCGCTCCCCGATCTCCTCGTCGAAATAATACGGGGAATCCGGGTCCGGCTCCTGTATCTCCCGGGCGAGGCGCTTGTAAACGGCCCGGACGCGGCGGCTTGTGACAACCTTCCCGCTCTCGATTGCCTCCCAATAGGCAAGGATATAATTCATTTTCTACCCGCCCCCGGGGGCTTAGTTGCGAAATTCATAAGCTCCTCCCCGGCCTGTTTTTGGGTCTTTTCCGGGAGGAGGTCGAGGAGGCTTTTCGAGAGGGCAGTAAACGACTTGATCGTGGTATTGTAGCTTTTGAGGGCCGGATTTTCGCGCCGGAGCTTTTGGGTTCCCTGGACAAAATCCTCGATCAGTTCGCCGTTGTTGATCTCCTCCACAAGGCGCTCCAGGGTGACAGTTGTCACGGCCAGTTGATAGATCAAACCGTCGGCAAACTGTTTCTTTTCGGCGGGCAATTCTCGGAAAAGTTTAGCGATTTTTCGCTTTTTTACCTCCGTTTTTTCAGCGGTTGAGAGGCTTTCATAGGAAGTTTTTGGTTTTGCCATAAGATGTATAAACCTCCTCTCCGGCGGGCTGTACCCCCCCCCTTATGTGTGCGCCCGGGGGGTTATAGACGGGGATGGGACGCGGTTCGGAAAAGCCCACCCCCGGGGGTCCGAGGTGGGGGGGAGGCATGAGCGCCGAGGACTCGCCGCGGCTGTTCGCTTTTCTTTTCCCGCTCGACCGCCGCCGAGGCGCTGGCCCCGCGTGGCCGGACGGATGGGCGGCCCGGGGTCGGGATGGGTGGGCGTTTTCTGCTGGGCTTGCTTTCACCTGTGGTTTATTTTCCCTTGCGTTGTGATCCGCTTTTGCTATGACAGTAACTCACGCTTGACAACATTTCCCTCGTCGTCGAACGTGAGCCCGCTGTCTGTTGCCAGCTCCCCGGCGTGGGCGAGGGCGTGGCACTCTCGGCAAAGCAATTCGAGATTGTCCTCGCTGAGCGCAATTTCTGGATTGCTGATATTCTCCGGCGTGAGGTGCTCCTTGTGGTGAACGATCTCCCCGAGGGCCCCGCACCTTACGCATAGGCCCGCGTCCCGGTTGAATACATAGGCCCGAGCCCGCCGCCACTCTTTCGAGAGATAGAACGCTTTCGCAAAGTCCCGCACCGCCGCCGCCCTCCCGTCTTTGCCTGGAGCCGAGGGACCGGGCCCCATGCCCCGGCGCGTGGTCCCGCTCCAGGCGGCTATATGTCCACAAGGTAATTAAACCACGGCCACGGCCCCCGGTGTCCCCGTTCGGGGACGCTCCGAAAATTTATTTTTCCCGGCCACAAAGGCGGTCAAGGGAGACCTCGAAAAAGTCGGCCAGCGCCTCGGCGTCTGTGAGGGTGGGGACACGCTCCCCCCGCTCGTACCTGGAGAGGGCGCTTTTGCTTATTCCGCATAGCTCGGCCAGGACCCGGCGGCTTATCCGGCGGCGTTCCCGGAGCTTGCGGAGCTGGTTCGGAAATTCACTCTTTGCCACGGGGTCCACCTCCTCCACTGTTGCGATCAGTTACCCCCCCCCGCCGAGGGGCGTCCTGGGGCGATCATACGGTTTTGCCTCCGTGTCTGTACTCCCGCCCGAGGTTGTATTTGTGCTTTGCCATAACCACGGCGTCCACGTCCACTCCGAGGGCGGCCATGAGGTCCAGAGTGCGGAGGAGGACGTCGGCCAGCTCGACGGCGATCCCCTCCGGCTTGCAAGGACCGTCCGCGCCCTCCGCCCCTGGTTGGCCCGCTCTGTCGCATATGGCGTAATACTGACAATCCTCCTCAGCGAGGGCGCACGTCCCATAAACGAGCGGGGCCCCGTTCCGGTATTCCTCCAGGGCCTCGGAGAGTTCGGCATGGATCAGACAAAGCGCCTCGGGGAGCGCGGGCGGCTTGTCCCACCATCCATGAGCGACGGCGTTGTCGTGGACCTCTTTCGCTAACTGGTTGATGTTCATTTTTTGCGATCTCCTTCCTGCTGTGGTTTGGGTTCAAAACTTTACACATTTACAAGGCTTTCGAGGCGGGTTTATTCCCGCTTCTTTTTGGGCCGCTTTCTCGGCGGCGGTTTGAGGACATACTTATAATAAAGGTATCCGTATTTCGTCGCCGTGGCCTCTACGAAAATATAGCCTTTCGGCGGCCTGGGCGGCTTGTCCTCTGTGTAGTTTCGCTTGACGGTGGTCGGTTCCTCATAGTCCGGCTTTTGGAGGGTTTTCCGGGAGCCCTTCCACCTGTGGCCGCCGACCTCCGGCGTCCAGTGATTAAATAAGTAGTTGGCGAGGCCCGTATAGTCCCGCCCCCGGTCTACGCCGTCGTAATAGTTATGTTCCCGGAGGTTTTCGATCCGTAGGACGGAGCCCGAGGTCCATTGTCGGCGGATCAGGTCCTCCGGTATGCCCTCACTTATCATGTGGAAGTGTATCCGGTGAGTGTTTTTGCCCCGGCCCATGTAAAGCATGATTTTAGCGCCTGGGGCGTGGTATATGAGGCGATTATAGAAATTATCCCGGACCCGCCTCGCCTCCTGGAAGGTGTGGACCTCGTGCTCGTCGTCCATGGTTAAGGTGCTATATTTAGATGTAGGCCCGAAATTGTTATTTACGATCCGGGCGTGTTTTCGGCGGGAAATTCCGAGCTTGTGGGCGGCCCGCTCCTCCTCTGTTTTGAAACGGGGCCGCGGCTCCGCCTTGTCCAGGTTTTTTATTCTGTCCGGGACATTGAAAACCACTTGCTCGCATACGGCCCCCGAAAAAATTCGCCTTTTGACTCTTTGCATATCAAAAAACCGCCTTTTCTTTTGGCCTGTGGCTCTTGCCTTTTTAGCCCGGAGGTGGTAATATAATAGTGGTATAGCAATCAGCCCTCCGGGCGGTTGCGCCCCGGACGCTCTCGTCAAGCGTCCGGGGCTCTTTTTTATGCTCTGGAAATGTAGGCTTTCGCCGTGCGGTCCTTCCCCTGGGCGAGGTCGACGCCGATCACATAGCCCCGGGCCCGCTCGGTCGGCGTGGCTCTGGCCGTCTCCGCGGTTTCCGGGCGGCGGTCCATGCACTCGCACCGCTCGCCGTGGTCCAGGTGGTCCCCGCACCTGGGACAAATTTTATAATTCCTCCCCATGTTTTCCCGCTCCTTTCCTGGTCTCGCTCCGCGGTTCCGGGGCGTCGAGATCATAAAATAAAATTTTGTATCCTTCCGGGACGCACGAGCGATCCATAGCCGTTTGTAAAAATAGGCTTATTTCCCTCCACCGTGCGGAGTATATCCTTTTTCTGCTGTCGTCTGCGAGGATCAGTTGGTCGTATTTGTATGCACAAATTCCCGAGCCCGCCGTCCCTGGAGTTATTGCCGTGATCCGCGTCCCGTCCTTTAGGGTCAAAAGCCCCATTTTCAATAAATCGGTTCTTATTTCCTCCTGATTGTCTCTTGCAAACCGTTGAAACGCCGCCTTTGTCTGTTGGGTGTCGTATCCCATGAACGCGATCTCAAGCCTTTTTATCGTTTCCTTCACTGTCTGCCCCTCCATAGCTCCCGGAGCTCCACAATCCAGTCCTCGGCGATCCGTTTCCCGGTGTAGTAGATAAAAGGAATTACGAGGAGGAGGTATTCCCCGCCGTGGGCAGTATAGCCTCGCTCTATCAGGGCGGCCCGCTGTCCCCACGCAAAGGCGGCGGCGGTTGCCAGGAGGACGGCGACCAGCTCGACCGCCGCCGCGGCCCGGTTCTTTCCCTTTTTCACGGCTCCGCCTCCTCCGGCACATACCGCCGTAACCACATTTTCCGGCATTTTTTACAAGCTATTTCCGGTCTGCGGAGAATTTCTCCGCTTTCGATCCCTGTCTCGTAATAGTCCGTATCCTGGGTGTATCTCTTGCAAAGAGAGGCGTTGTCAATGAAACAATGGTATTTTGCCGTTTTTGGTATGTAGGCGTTTGCACTTGCGCCCGTTTCGCTCATTACTGGAAGTTGCCAAACCGGGAGATCGTTCACGTCTCCACCTCCCCGAGACCTAACCGCTCTTTCAATCGGTCAAGTTTTGCGGCCTTATATGTCCTAACCATAGCGCGGCAATTATGGAGGGCAATCATTTGCTCCAGCATAATTTGAACGTCTGCGATCTCCTCCGCAATACTCCCGCGGTTGTCTTTCCCCCTGGCATTTTTGCAAAGTTCTTTTTGTAGTTCTGCCATTTCCTCAAATACCATGAGGGTTTGAGCGTCTGCGCCCCATTTTCGAGGGCGGCTCTATAAATGTCCGCTTCTCTCATTTCTCCGCTACCTCCCCGAGCCTTTCAAAGGTGCAAGCGCAGGCGATCTGCGTCCAGGGAGTGCGCCACAATTTCGCGGCGGCGATCATAGCCTCATAGCGGGAGGCCCCGAGGACCTCGACCGTCTCAAAGCCGGAGCCGGGAGGAGGGGAGACCCTCCAGCGATAGACCCGGCGGCTCACGGTTCCACCTCCGCCGCGGGCTCATACTCCCCGCCCAAAACGCCGACCTCCACGCCGCCGACCTTGATAAATAGGATCGGCCCATACTGCCCCGGCGCTTGCCGGACAACCTCGTACACGCCGCCCACCTCCGGGCGGTTTTCTGGATCGGTCGGGAGCTTCTTTGTAATCTTGATTTTCAAGCGGTTCCCTCCTATCTCCGCCGCGGGTCGTAGTCCTCAAAACGCGGGCACGACCGGAAAATAAACCGATTATTTACCCACCTCTGGAGGAGCTTTATCTCCCGCGGAGCGGTTTCTTTTTCGTACACCATGACATAGGGGTCATATCCGAGATCGCGGAGAAAATAGACCCTCTCTAAATCCTGCTCCTGTGTTGAGTTGAAATTTACAAGGACATAGACGCCGAGTTTTGAATAGTTGAGATCGCACTTTTTACGGAATTTTTCAAAATACGGCCTCAAATTCTGCTCCGGGTTGTCCCACGCGAAATGAATCCGTTTTATTTTTATAGCTGTTACGAGGTCCTCGACGCCCTCGATCAAGCGAATATCGAGCCCTTGGGTGAAGTCCACCCACGCGCCGGAGGCGGCGAGCTCTTGGAGAAGCCGTTCCCGATCCTTACACGCTAAAATGTTAGGGTCGAGGAGCTTAATTTCCCGTTGTCCGTTCCAAAACTCGGAGAGATCGGCGATTTGCCGGGAGGTTGTCCCCTCCTTTTTTCCCACAATGCAGAATCTGCATTGACGGGGACAGCCGCGGGTCAGGAATCCATAAGCCCGCCCCGCCGTGGCCTCTGGATATAGGCCATAGTCCGGGAATATGTGCTCGATCTCCTCCGGTAGGGGCGGGCCGCCGTCTGGATAGAAATAGCCCGTCCCGCCCCGCTCGATCTCGCCGGCGTATATGACGGAGTCCACGTCCGCCGAGCCTGGGAAAACCTTACTCATATAGACCTTGTCGTAATGGTTCATAGGAAACCACAGCTCGACCTTGTCGCCCTTCGCCTTGTGGTATGCGGATATTTTCATAAGCGGGAGGGACGGCCAGTTGTGGCCGTCCACGTCGATTAAGCCAATTCTCACGGCGGCGTCTCCCTCGCCGCCTCCGGCGGCGGCATATCCCCCGGAAGTAACTGGAGGGCGAGAAGGCCGCCTTTTGTTTCTCCGACTTCCCGGAATCCGGCGAGCTTGTAGGTGTACCCCCATGTCTTGAGGCCGTGGACCATTGTCGGGCGCACTTTTCGGCGGTCGATAAAGGTCACGAGGCCGAGGTCTGGCGGCTCTCCGAAATAAGCCCGCGTCGCGGCTACTGCGTCCCGGATCATTTCGGAGGCCACGCCTGCGCCCTCATTCCTAAAGGCCGAGCATACCCACGCGCCCGCCCATGCGTGGCGCACATATTGAGCGAATGGGTAGGACGTTACCCAAAATGCCCTCCCGGTCTCCGTCTCCGTGTAAAGCACAAGGGCGCGGCCCGGTGGCACAAATTGAGGTGTCCCCGGCTTTTGCCTGTTATAGTGTCGGTCCGCCACTTCCCGGGCCCGCGGGTCTGCTTTATAGCTCAATTCCCAAATCACGGCGTCGCTCCCTTCTCAAATACCCCGGCCTCAATTAACCTGGATACGATCCGCTTTATCATTACGGGCGGGACGGACATAGCGCAAACATAGAGGGCCCGGTAATAGGTATTTCTGATAAAGTCGAAATCCTCCGGGAATGTCTGTATATGGATCAGGTCCTCAATGCTTACCCGTGTTTTCTCCTCTCCCCGGTATTGGTCCGTCCTCGCTGTGAGCGTTGGCGGTATATCGTCCTCCCATACGATCCGGGTCGTAAAGCAACGCTCCCGCTCCCCGATCCGCTTATATACGGCGGCGAGGTCTTTGTCCTCCGGTGTCGCCTTTTGCAAGGCCCGAAACGACATACTTTCCCGTCCTACCGCTCCGCCCTCTCCCGACTTGATCTCCCGAAAACGCACCGGCTCATAATAAAATGACATATCGAGATCGACCGGATCGACGCCGAGGTCGTTCCGTATTCCCACGAAAAAACTCTATGTCTCGTTTGTGGGACTCCCATGTTTTCACCCTTGAGGAGCCAATGGTGGACCTTGTACCCCGCTTTCTTGAGGCGCTTGTAAATCTCCTGGACATACCCCCACGCCTCGCCCATAATCAGCCCCTCGACGTTTTCCAGGATCACGCACCGCGGGCGGAGCTTTTCTACCGTCTCAATGAATACAAACGGGAGATCGTCGAGGGTCTGTTCCTTTTGTCCTTCCCGGAATTTTTTCGCTTTCCCCCATGTTTCCGCCCTTTTCCCGGCGACGGAGAATGTGGTACACGGCGGGGAGCCGTCCAGAATGTCCAGCTCAAAAAGCTCCCCGGGAATCTCCTCGGCCGGGAGCCGGTTAAACTCCCGTATGTCCATGAGGTAGTTGTATTTTGGGGCGTGGTTCCTCACATAGACCTCATTCATACGGGGATCAATTTCCACACACCCGAGAACGTCGCACCCGGCGAGCTTGTAGCCCATAGTCGACCCGCCGCCACAAGCGAAACACGAAAATACTTTTAACCCGTTCTTTTCCCTCGGATAGTCTGAAAATCTCCATTTCCAATCCGTCGATTTTTCCGGCTTGAATTGCTCCCCTCCCGGCGTCAAATCAAATATAGAGAGGTTTTCCATGAGATCACTCTCCGGCCTCAAGATCGCAAGAGCGGGTTTCGCTCCTGGATACCTTGATTTTGCCCTTGCTGGTAATGGAGAATTTCGCTTTACACTGGCCCCGGATATTGAGGGACGCCGAGGAAATCGGCCCCCGGGCGATCAGCTCGACCACACGCTCCAGGAGTTCGATCGCGCCGTCCCCGGCGATCGGCTTAAAGCCGAGGTCCTCGGCCCTCTCCCCGAAAAGGCGGTTTACACGGTCCCGGGCGTCCTCGATCTGTTCCGCCGTGCGGCGGGCCGTCCGGGCGCTCGGGCAGGAGCAAACCTCCGTCGCCGTCTCGTCCGCCGCCGCCTGGGACGGATGGGGGCCCACCTCCTGGAGTTGGCCGCAATACTTACACGCCCCCGTCGTGACGGCAAAGGCGACGCCGACCTCCGGCTTTCGGTTCTCCACGGCCTCCGGGCAATCACAAACGCGGGTCGCGGCGGCGTTGGCCGTCCGCTGTGTGGGATAACCGCCGCCCTTTGCGCCCTCCAGGGTAACGCCCCACTCTCGCCCGCAATAGTTACACTTGCCAAAGGTGAAGGAGCCGACCTCCTCGTCCTCCTGGGCGTCAAGCGTGGTTTGTTCGCTTTCCCCGGCGGGCGGCTCCTCCCCGGTCGGACCACCCTCCGCCGCAGTGAGCCCCTCCAGGTATGCGGAGAGGTCCCGCTCCTCCTGGATTAGCCGCGCCTCCTCAATATCGTAATTGTTTGATACCTTCGTTTCGGCGTCGAAATTAGCGATCTCGCCGCGGCGGGAGCGGATCGCCGCGAGCTTTTCCCGGGCGCGGTCTGCTGTGGTAGGTGCCGGGGCTCCGGCGTCCTCCAGGGCGTGGCGGAGTTCCGCCTCCTCTCTTGCAAGCTCCGCCTGTTCGGCGTCCAGGGTGGCGTCCTCCTCCTGGAGGGCGGCGCGGTCGTTCGGGTCCACCTTGTCCCGGCCCTCGAAATTGAGATAGGCCAGCTCCCGGCGGCGGTTGTCAATCCTGATTAACCGATCTTGCACTTCGGCGAGGCGGGCCCGGTCCTGGTTGATCGCGGCGATCATGCGCTCGTGATCCTCCGGGCTCATGTCCCCGGCGTATGTAAAATAGTTGGAGCCCTCCTCCTGGCTGGGCGCGTCGGAGTAGGGGAGCGCCCCGGCCTCTCCGGCCTCCGCCGCGGCCTTTGTGACGGCCTCCAGCGTGATAGACCAAACGGCGACATTTTCGTTATAGATGGGCTCGACCTTGCTCACAACGGCAAAGCGGCGGGCCGCCGACTCCGGCATGGATACGGGGGAGGCCCACTTATAGGCGGTCTGTCCCTCCGCAACGGTGGAATCCGCCGCGAGGATCACGCGGTCCGAGGGCTCCCCGTTCGCCGGGTTCTTGAGGCGGGCCCACGGCTCCCGGAGGAAAACAATGTCCCCGGCGTTGACGGGCGTCGTAAAGGTGGCCCCGCCGTCGTGTGCGTAGATCACGCCCTCCCGGATCAGGTTCCAGCGCCCGGGGGCCGCCTCCTCCATTTTTGCCCCCTCAACATAGGCGGCGGGCGCGGGCTTGATCGGTTTCGTGATGGTGAGGCCGCCGAGCTTTTCAAACTCCCGGGCGTCCTGGGCTGTCATTACAAGAGCTTTCATGGTATAGCAATCTCCTTTCGTTTATATCCACATTAGGGGATCTGGAAAATCCCGCCTCATTCCTTCCGTCCCGACCACGGGGAGGAGGGAATCTTTCATAAATACGGGGACACCCGTCTCGTCGCAATAGGAAACAATCTCCTCCACCCATTCCCGCCGAGGGCGGCGGGCGCTTGCTCCCGGCCCGGTCTCCGCTCCTATGATGGCCCAATCTATCCACGGGACCGCACATTTTACCGGGCGGAGCCGAGGGTCCGCCGAGCCGAGGAGCGGCTCAAAGCTGATAAACCGCTTTCCGTAGAGCGGGAGGTCTGCGATCTTGTGGAGGTCCCGATAGCTCGTCACGGTGACGCCGTACCATATATTTTTGAGGTCCCCGTAGATGTGCCGCCATATCGGGAATAAATTCATGTACGCCTCCGGGCGTTTGGATAACAATAAATACTCATGCTGTGGATTTTTCTCGATCGCGTCCAAGACGGCGGCGGCCCATGTCTGCCTCCAGTCCGCCGGGTCGCTCATAGAGGTGAGGAACACTTTCGCGGGCTTTTTGCTTTTCAGTTGCTCCAGGCGCTCCGGGAAAAACTGCGGCTCCGAAAAATCCGGTACATAGTGAAAACGGGCGTTGATCCTCCGGGCGTAGCAGTACGGGCAACCATAGGAGCACCCGACAACCGGGTTTAAGGTCTTGTCGCACCACTCAATTTTTGTTTGGTTCACCTCTCCGCCTCCTTCCCGCCGATGGTGATAACCAGGACCGGGGCCGGGTCGTCGCTCGGCCATACCTCCGGCCATTCGTCCAGGTCCAGGGCGATGCGCTCGACCATGTTGTCCCCGCATACCTCCACGCAACGGGTAGAGCGGAGCTCCTGGGCTGTTCCTCCGGCCACGCCCTCGCACTCATGCGGGCCCATGCGGTGGACTATAAAGACGCGGTCCCCGTCCTGGAGGACGGCAAGGAGGGCGGCCAGGGTCACGCGATCCCGCCGAGTTTCGGCCATTTCTGGACCGCCTCCTCTCTCAAAGCCTCCGCCGCCGCGGCCCCGAAAAGCTCGAAAACCGTCCGTGAGGTGTTCGCCGCCGAGTGCTCCGCCCGGATATGTTCCGGCGATCCCTCGGGATAGAGGGCGAGGTCCGCCGCCGCGAGGAGGAAATAGCCCCGGAGGGTGGTCAAAATGTTGTTGTCGGTATTCTTCACGGTATAGCAATCTCCTTTTCTTTAGTTTACCGGGGCCCGCTCGCCCCGGCGCTTGATGTTCCTCTCAAAGGTCCGCTGTGCGACCTCGGCGCTATACACCCGCCGACCATACTCGTCTACGGCCCCGGTGTATCCGTTGGGGAGTTCTCTGTAAATCGTCGCCGTGTGATAGCCGATCCTCTCGGCAATCTTTGCCGCCGGGGCTCCTCCGTTGTGGAGCTTCTCAATTTCTGCCCGCTCAGTCGGCCCGAGATAGCGGAGCTTTCGGCCCATGTTCCCCGTCCTCCTTTCCCAAAAGCATAAAAAAATTGAAGTGCGTCGAGCTCTTTCGAGCTTTCGCACTTCAATGGTAAATCAACATTCCGAAAAAAGTTACAAATTTCCTCTTGACAAATCCGGCCCGGTGGCTTACAATCAAGGATACCGATGGGGCCTGTGCCTATAAAACGGGGCCCCGGAGTGTATAAGCTACTGCGGAAAAGAGGTGGGCACAGATGCAACAGTGTTATGTTACCCCTGGAGTTCTCTTCCCCTGCAAGCGGTTGGAGCATACTGTGCACGTCTCTGCGGTCTGATGGACCGTATCTTCAGCGTCTACACAGCTTTTTTCTCCCATCGTTTGCAGTGCAGACGGTGGTTTTTTGTACCCATTTTCAGACTGATAGAGAAAGGAGGTGGCAGGTATGACTATGCCCAAGCAGGAGGTCAACAGCATCTGGTCCAAGGTCCGCGAGGATAAGGATATCGACGATCTGATTTTTGATTACGATGCGTACCACACCGGTGAGGACAGCATTTGCAGCGACCGCTGACAGGCCGCTTGTACCCAGCGGAAGGCTGAATGGAAGGAATGAAGCGCTGCGGCGGAGGCCGCGGCGCTTTTGTTTTGGGCGTACATGGGCCAACCCCCTTCCGCATGGAGCGGGTTTCGGTATATGTTTCTGAAGCGGGTCCCGCCCAGCTGGACGCACAGCCTTTTTGCACAAGAACTCCAGCAAAAAAAGGTCAGAATATTCCGCAGGAAGGGCTTGCTTTCTGGGAAGGATTATACTAAAATAAGTGGCAAGTGACTAGAACGTCCGCCCCAAGGGGCAATTTTTCCCGGACCGCTCCCGGGGAACTATTTGGAGGTCGAAACATCATGAGCAAGACTAGAAAAGTAGGCTTTACCGAAACCGTCCTGCGTGACGCCAACCAGTCCCTGATTGCCACCCGCCTGCCCTACAGCAAGTTTGAAAACATTCTGGAGACCATCGATAAGGCCGGCTACTACTCCGCCGAGGTCTGGGGCGGGGCCACCTTCGACGTCTGCCTGCGCTACCTGCAGGAGGACCCCTGGGACCGCCTGCGGAAGATCCGCAAGAAAATGCCCAACACCAAGCTGCAGATGCTGCTGCGCGGCCAGAACATCCTGGGCTACAAGCACTACCCCGACGACGTGGTGCGCAAGTTTGTGGAGTACTCCATCAAGAACGGCATTGATATCATCCGCATCTTCGACGCCCTCAACGACGCCCGCAACCTGGAGGTGGCCATCGACGAGACCGTCAAGCAGGGCGGCCACGCCTCCGGCACCATCTGCTTCACCACCAGCCCCGTCCACACCCTGGAGAAGAACGTCCAGATGGTCAAGGACCTGAAGAGCATGGGCGTCAAGTCCATCTGCATCAAGGATATGGCCGGCATCATGGGCCCCAAGGAGGCCTATGACCTGGTGTCCGCCATCAAGGACGCCGTGCCCGAGCTGCCCCTGGTCATCCACACTCACTGCACCACCGGGCTGGCCTTCATGACCTGCCTGAAGAGCGTGGAGGCGGGCGCCGACGTGCTGGACACCGCCATCTCCCCCATGTCCGGCGGCACCGCTCAGCCCGCCACCGAGACCCTGGCCTACGCCCTGCGCTCCCTGGGCTACCAGGTGGACCTGGACGACAAGGTGCTCATCCAGATGGCCGACTACTTCAAGGGCGTCCGGGCCGACTTCATCAAGGACGGCACCCTGGACCCCATCTCCCTGACCACCGACACCCAGTGCCTCAACTACCAGATCCCCGGCGGCATGCTGTCCAACCTGATCTCCCAGCTGAAGATGATGAACGCCATCGACAAGCTGGATCAGGCCCTGGCCGAGACCCCCAAGGTCCGCGCCGACCTGGGCTATCCTCCCCTGGTCACCCCCACCAGCCAGATGGTTGGCTCCCAGGCCGTGCAGAACGTGCTGGCCGGCGAGCGGTACAAGGTGGTGGGCAAGGAGATCAAGGCCTACTGCCGGGGCGAGTACGGCCGCACCCCCGCCCCCATCGATCCCGCCATCCAGAAGAAGATTCTGGGCAACACCCCCGTGGTGGAGGGCCGCTTTGCCGACTCTCTGGAGCCCGAGTTTGAGAAGACCAAGAAGGAGCTGGGCGCCACCGCCAAGAGCGACGAGGATGTGCTGAGCTACATCGCCTTCCCCCAGGTGGCCATGGCCTTCTTCAAGGACCGGGAGGCCGGCTTCCCCAAGAAGGAGGACCCCAAGAAGGCCGGCGCTGCTCCTGCCGCCCCCAAGGCGTCCGACCTGCCCCCCATGCCCGCCTGGCAGGGCCATGTGTACTACGCCAACGTGCCCGCCACCGCAGCCAACGGCATGACCTCCCGGCCCATCCAGCCCTTTGCCGCCAGCTATCAGCCCCCCCATCTGGTAATGGGCGCGATGGATACCTGCCCCGGCAGCTACACCATCACCATCGACGGCAAGGCGTATCAGGTTTCGGTCGCCGCCGCTGACGGCCCCGCCCCCGCTGCGCCGGTGGTTGCCGCTCCGGTTGCCGCCGCCCCTGTGGCCGCCGCTCCCGCCCCCGCCGCCGCCCCTGCACCCGCCCCGGCTCCTGCCGCCGCGCCCGCCCCTGCCGCCCCCGCTGCCGGCGAAACTCCTGTTCCCAGCCCCATGCCCGGCAACGTGTTCAAGGTGGAGTGCAAGCCCGGCCAGGCCGTGAAGGCCGGCGACGTGCTGGTCATCCTGGAGGCCATGAAGATGGAGATTGAAGTGACCGCCCCCGTGGACGGTACCGTCAAGTCCGTGGCCGCCGCTCAGGGCGCCGCCGTCAACACCGACGATCTGCTGGTGACCCTGGGTTAAGCTTCAATATGTTCAAGTCTCCGGTTTGTCCGGGGACTTGTTTTTTGTATTCATGAAATCCAGCACCTGTATTTCAGAATCTGCCGCAGCGCAGTATAGTTCCTCGCACTCCTGTTGGGCCGAAATCAGAATTTCGATAGCCTGATTGGACGCACGAAAAAGCTTCAGGTACATTTCTTTGTAGTCTGGCATAGTTATCCCGCCTTTTCTGAAGATTCAAAAAATTAAGCCACTATATGGTGGCATACCGCCAGCTGAAATGCAACAAAATAGTAGCATTACCCGAAAGGGGGATGCCGCTATGCAGTTTCAGCGATTAGAGGACCTGCGGATCGATGCGGATAAAACTCAGGCGGAGATTGCGGACGTGCTATCCTGCAAGCGGGAGGTGTACCGCCGCTATGAGAAAGGAATCCGGGAGATTCCTGTCTGGGCGCTGATCAAGTTGGCGAAGTATTACCAGACGAGCACGGATTATATTCTGGGTCTGAGCAATCAAAGGAATCCCCGGTGAAAACCGGGGACTTATTTTGTGTTTGGGATTGTTTTTCTCTATAACAGCGTGTATAATGTATACTAGTGAAATACTGACCACATGATGAGGAGGAATATCATGGAAAAGCTGCTGGAACTGCTGGAGCAGGACTGCACCATGCCCATCTCGGCGCTGGCCGCCGCCGCAGGAGTGACCGAGGCGGAGGCTAAGGCCGCCGTCAAGCAATACGAGGACGACCGCACCATCCTGGGCTATCAGGCCATCGTCGACTGGGACCGGGTGCGCAGGGAGACGGTGACCGCCCTCATTGAGGTCAACGTCACCCCCCAGTCCATTGACGGCTTTGACCGCATTGCGGAGCGCATCTACCAGTACGACGAGGTGGAGAGTATGTATCTCATGAGCGGCTCCTTCGACCTGACCGTCATCATTTCGGGCCGGACCCTGCGGGAGGTGGCTCAATTTGTGGGCGAGCGGCTGGCCCCCATCCAGGGCGTCACCGGTACGGCTACCCACTTTATTCTGAAAAAATACAAGGAAAAACATCTGGTGTTCCGCCCCCAGGACCCGGAGGAAAGGGAGTACATCTTCGTATGAATTATGACAGCATCCTCAACCAAAAAATACAGAACATCAAGCCCTCCGGCATCCGGAAGTTTTTTGACATCCTGGAGGAGATGACCGACGCCATCTCCCTGGGCATCGGTGAACCCGACTTCGTCACCCCCTGGCACATCCGGGACGCGGGCATTTACTCCCTGGAGCGGGGCCATACCAAATACACCTCCAACGCCGGCATGCTCCAGCTCCGCCGGGAGATCGCCGCCTACCTGAACCGCCGGTTTGACCTCCAGTACGACTATGCCGGACAGATCCTGGTCACTGTGGGGGGCAGCGAGGCCATCGACCTGGCCCTGCGGGTGCTGGTCGATCCGGGGGACGAGGTCATCGTGCCCGCCCCCTCCTTCGTGTGCTACGGCCCTCTGGCCGAGATGGCGGGGGGCGTGCCCAAATACCTGGAGCTGAAGGCGGAAAACCAGTTCCGCCTCACCCCCGAGGAGCTGAAGGCGGCCATCACTGAGAAAACCAAGGTGCTGGTGCTGCCCTTCCCCTGCAATCCCACCGGGGGGACTATGGACCGCAAGGACCTGGAGGCCGTCGCCCAGGTGCTGGAGGGTACTGGCATCATGGTCATCTCCGACGAGATCTACGCCGAGCTGACCTACGGCCGCCGCCACGTCTCCCCAGCCAACCTGACCAGCCTGTACGACCGCACGGTGGTGGTCAACGGCTTCTCCAAGAGCCACGCCATGACGGGCTGGCGGATGGGCTACGTCTGCGCCCCCAAGCCCATCATCGCCGCCATGACCAAGCTGCACCAGTTCGGCATCATGTCCGCCCCCACCACCAGCCAGTACGCCGCCGTGGAGGCCATGCGCAGCGGCGATCCGGACATCGAGCACATGCGGGAGGAGTACGACCGCCGCCGCCGGTATCTGGTGGAAAACCTGAACCGCATCGGCCTGGACTGCTTCGAACCCAAGGGGGCGTTCTATGTCTTCCCCGATATCCGCTCCACCGGGCTGACCTCGGAGGAGTTCTGCGAAACATTCCTGCTGGAGGAGAAGGTGGCCGTCATCCCCGGCTCCGCCTTCGGACCGGGCGGGGAGGGCTTTGTCCGGGCCTGCTACGCCGCCTCCATGAAGGACATCGCCGAGGCCGTGGCCCGGATGGACAATTTCCTCACCAATTTGAGAAGAAAACAGGGAAAAGAGGAGAGTATTTGATGAATATCGTCTGTTTGGATATGGAGGGGGTTCTGGTTCCCGAAATTTGGATCGCCTTTTCGGAGGAGAGCGGCATCCCCGAGCTGCGCCGCACCACCCGGGACGAGCCCGACTACGACAAGCTGATGACCTGGCGGCTGGGCATCCTGAAGGAGCACGGCCTGGGCCTGAAGGAGATCCAGGCGGTGATTGCCAAAATCGACCCCCTGCCTGGAGCCAGGGAGTTTCTGGACAAGCTCCGGTCTGAGACCCAGGTGGTCATTTTAAGCGACACCTTCGAGCAGTTTGCAAAACCGCTGATGAAGAAGCTGAACTGGCCCACCATCCTCTGCAACACCCTGGAGGTTGGGGAGGATGGAGCCATCACCGGCTATCAGATGCGCTGCGAGAAGTCCAAGCTGACCACGGTGAAGGCCCTCCAGTCCATGGGCTACGACACCATCGCCGCCGGGGACAGCTTCAACGACCTGGCCATGATCCAGGCCAGCAAGGCGGGCTTTTTGTTCAAGTCCACCGGCACCATCAAGGCCGCCCACCCCGAGCTGCCCGCCTTTGAGGAGTTCGCCGAGCTGCTGGCCGCCATTGAGGGAGCCCTGCACTGACACTGTAAAATGAGTTGAGAGAGATGAGCATTATGTTTCGAGATTTGCCCTTCAAGCCCGCCAGCATTTTACTGCCCCAGGACTGCGACCTGACCCTGTGGTCGGTGGTGGCCTGCGACCAGTACACCTCCCGGCCCGAGTACTGGCAGCGGGTGGAGGAGCGGGTGGGCCGGGCCCCCTCCGCTCTGCGGATGATTCTGCCCGAGAGCTGCCTGGAGGGTCCCAGCGTAGAGACGGACATCATGGAGATCAACAGCAATATGAGCCGTTACCTCCGGGAGGGCCGTTTTCGGGAGTACCCCGACGCCCTGATCTATGTGGAGCGCACCCTGTCCAACGGCGGCGTCCGCCGGGGGCTGGTGGGCATGGTGGATCTGGAGCAGTATGACTACGAGCCAGGGTCCAAGGCCGCCGTCCGGGCCACCGAGGGTACGGTGATGGCCCGCATCCCGCCCCGGGTGGCGGTGCGGAAAAACGCGCCCATCGAGCTGCCCCACGCCATGCTGCTGGCCGACTGCAACGATATCATCCCTCCCCTGTCCGGCCAGACGGGGGAGATGGAGCTCCTCTACGACTTTGAACTGATGGAGGGGGGCGGCCATATAAAGGGCTGGCTGCTCACCCAGGAGCAGCAGGAGCAGACCGCCCAGGCCATCCGGGAGCGGAAGACATGGGCGGACCGGGAGCGGGACGGCCTGCTCTTCGCCGTGGGGGACGGCAACCACTCCCTGGCCGCCGCCAAGGCCTGCTACGAGCGGCGCAAGGGGCTGACCGACCCGTCCCAGTGGCCCGAACTGCCCTCCCGGTACGCCCTGTGCGAGCTGGTCAACTTCTATGACGGCTCGGTGGAGATCGAGGCCATTCACCGGGTGGTGTTCGGCGTGAAGCCGGAGGAGCTGCTGGAGGCTCTGATGGACCATTACCCCTCCACGGTGCAGGGCGCCGGCGAGGGACACACCCTGTCCTATGTCATCAACCGGTGGAGCCAGGGGACGGTCACCGTCACCCGGCCCGAGGCCAGCCTTCCGGTGGGCACCCTCCAAAGCTTTCTGGACCAGTACATAGCCGCCCACCCCAGGGCCCGGGTGGACTACATCCACGGGGAGGACGAGGCCCGGGCCCTGGCCGGCGAGCGGGAGGACGCCATTGCCTTTCTGCTGCCCGCCCCGGATTGGGCGGAACTGTTTGATACCATTGTCCGGGACGGTGTTCTGCCCCGCAAGACCTTCTCCATGGGGGAGGCCCAGGACAAGCGGTTCTATCTGGAGGCCCGAAAAATCAGAAGGTGAGGGATGGCCGCCATGCGGGTGGAAGCCAACGCAAAGCTGAATCTGACCCTGGACGTGCTGGGCAGGCGTCCCGACGGCTACCATGACATGCGGATGATCATGCAGTCGGTGGAGTTGGCCGACCTTCTGGACATCACACGGAGCGGCTCGGGGGAGCTGCGGGTGAGCACCAACCTCCATTTTCTGCCCAACAACGCGAAAAACCTGGCCGCCCAGGCCGCCCTGCGCTGGTGGGAGGCCCAGGGGAACGCGTCCCAGGGGCTGGATATCACCATTGACAAGCACATCCCCGTCTGTGCCGGGATGGCCGGGGGGAGCAGCGACGCCGCCGCCGTCCTCCGGGCGCTGAACGAGCTGGAGGGGGCCGGCCTGTCCCCGGCTCAGCTGGCCCGGATCGGGGAGCGGGTGGGTTCCGACGTGCCCTACTGTGTGACCGGAGGGACCGCCCTGGCCGAGGGGCGGGGGGAGGTCCTCACACCGCTGCCCCCTCTGCCCCCGTGCTGGGTGGTGCTGTGCAAGCCGGAATTCTCCATCTCCACCCCGGCGCTGTTCGCCAAGATCGACAGCGTGAAGCTGCGCTGCCGCCCGGATACCCAGGGGGTGATCGCCGCCCTGGAGGAGCAGGACCTGGTGGGGGTGGCCCGGCGGATGTATAACGTCTTTGAGGACGCTCTCCCGGAGCGCCAGCGGAGCCGGGTGAACGACATCAAGAATGTCCTCATCCAGTGCGGAGCACTGGGAGCCAGCATGAGCGGCACCGGTCCCACCGCCTTCGGCCTGTTCGACAGCGAGGCTCTGGCCCGGGAGGCCCAGGAGCGGCTGACGGGCGTTGGCGGGGAAGTTTTTTTGACCCGGACGGTTTAAACGTGTAAAAAACCGCCTATACTGTAAGAAATCTTACGGTACAGGCGGCTTTTTTTGCCGCCGGAGGAGGACATATGGATCGGAAACTGAAAACCTGGGAGGCTGCGCTGATGTTCGGCGTGCTGATCGCGGTGGTGGCGGGGAGCTGGCTGGGCCGGGAGCAGCAGGAGCTGGCGGACAGCGTCATCCGCTTCCACGTCATTGCGAATTCGGACAGCGACGAGGATCAGGCCCTGAAGCTGGCCGTGCGGGACCGGGTGCTGGCCCAGGCGGAGGAGATCTACCCCGAGGGGGCCACCCTGGCCGAGGCCCAGGCGGCGCTGGAGGGCCACCTGAACCTGCTGGCCGCCGCCGGCCGGGAGGTGGTGGAGGAGCAGGGGTACGACTACCCGGTGGCCGCCGCGCTGGAGGACTGCTGGTTCCCCACCAAGGAGTATGAGGGCTTTGCCCTCCCCGCCGGGAATTACACCGCCCTCCGGGTGACCATCGGCGAGGGGAAGGGCCAGAACTGGTGGTGCGTGGCCTTTCCTCCTCTGTGCCTGGGGGCGGCCAGCGAGACGGTGGATCAGGCTCTGGAGGCCGGTCACTTTACGCCGGACCAGGGGGCTCTGGTCACCGGGGACGGCGAGGGCTATGTGCTGAAGTTCAAGGCTATGGAGTGGCTGGGAGAATTGCAGGGCTTTTTCCAGCAGTAAGGCGGCGCATCGCGCCGCCTTTTCATATTTTCCCGCCGGTCCCGCATACCCTGTTGGGGAGGGGGGACTGCAATTGATCGGACAGCTGGTTCTGGCGCCCGGAGGGCGGGGCAGGGCAGCGGCGGGCAGGCTGTATGGGCTGTCCGTCCTGCGGGCGGAGGTGGAGTGGGCGGGCTTCTGGAGGGAGCGCCGCCTGCGTCGGGCGGCCCGGATGCTGCGCCGGAGCGGCGTCTTGCGGGTGCTTGCGCCGGAGGAGCTGCTGCCGTATCTGGAGGGGCTGGGCCTGCGCCCGGTGGACCCGGAGCCCTTTCTGAGAGCCCAGTCGGCGCCGCTGGTCCTGGCGGCGCTGGAGCGGCAGGGCCTGGCTCCGCACCGGGCCACAGTGGCCCTGCGGGGCCTGCGGGTGGACCGGGACATGGTGCGAACCGCGGAGCAGCTGTGTCCAAACGTGCGCAGCCTGGTCATTGACGCGCCGCGGGGCGGGGGGGAGCTGGCCGGCCGGCTGCGGCGGGAGTACGGCGTGCCCGTCCTCCCCGAGGGGGAGCTGGGACAGGCCGCGGTGATTTTTCAGGCGGGCTGTCCTCTGCGGGAGCGGGTCTCCCTGGAGCTGTCCGGCCCCAGTCCCCGGCTGGCCGGGCTGTCCATTGCCGCGCCCCGCCTGGAGGAGAGGGACAGAGAGGACCTCCCCCTGCTGGCCGCTCTGTGGGAGGGGGGGCGGCTGAGCGCCGGGGACATAAAAATCACTTGACATGTGGGCTGGAAACCAATATAATAGCACAGAATGTATGATTCTGCCCAAATTCCCCCGCTCCCGCCGGGAAAGCACGGGGACGCCGGCCAAGAGTGAATTGAAAGGTGTGCGAATTTTCATGGCGAAGGAATATAAGCTGAGCCCCCAGCGGCTCAAGGAACTGCAGGATGAGCTGACTTACCTCAAAACCACCCGGGAGAAGGAGGTGGCCGAGCTTATCAAGGAGGCCCGCTCCTTTGGCGACCTGTCGGAGAACAGCGAGTACGACGAGGCCAAAAACGAGCAGGGCAAGCTCTACGCCCGCATCGGTGAGCTGGAGGACATCCTTTCCAACTACGTGGTCATCGAGGAGGACGAGACCGAGGGCGACTATGTCCGTCTTGGTTCCATTGTCACCCTGTTTGACAAGGAATTCCAGGAGGAGCTGACCTACAAGATCGTGGGTTCCCAGGAGGCGGACCCCATGAACGGCAGCATCTCGGAGGACTCCCCCCTGGGCCGCGCCCTGCTGGGTAAGAACGCCGGGGACGAGGTGGTGGTGGACGCCCCCGCCGGTCCGGTGGAATACAAGCTGATGAAGATCGAGAGATAACAAGAAGGAGTGGTCAACTATGGCCGAAAAGAACAACCAGAACGGGGCTCCGGAGCAGGAGAACCTGTCTCAGCTGCTTCAGATCCGCCGGGACAAGCTGAAGCAGCTCCAGGAGAGCGGCAGCGACCCCTTCCAGATCACCCGGTACGAGGTGGACAACGACTCCGCCAACATCAAGGACAGCTTTGACGCTCTGGAGGGCAAAGAGGTGTCCATCGCCGGACGGCTCATGTCCAAGCGGGGGATGGGCAAGGTGTCCTTCTGCGACCTCCAGGACAAGAGCGGCCGCATCCAGCTCTACGCCCGGAAGGACGAGATGGACGAGGAGGAGTATGACCGCTTCAAGAAGTACGACATCGGCGACATCGTAGGGGTGAAGGGGGTCGTCTTCCGCACCCAGCGGGGGGAGATGTCCGTCCGGTTGGTCAATGTCACCCTGCTGTCCAAGTCCCTGCTGCCCCTGCCGGAGAAGTTCCACGGCCTGACCAACACCGAGCTGCGCTACCGCCAGCGGTACGTGGACCTGATCGTCAACCCGGAGGTGAAGCGCAATTTCATCATCCGCTCCCAGTTTATCAAGCACGTCCGGGACTTTATGGACGGCCGGGGCTTTATCGAGGTGGAAACCCCCGTTTTGAACACCATCTCCGGCGGAGCCACCGCCCGGCCCTTCATCACCCACCACAATACTCTGGACATCGATATGTACATGCGCATCGCCACCGAGCTGCCCCTGAAGCGGCTCATCGTGGGCGGCATGGACCGGGTGTATGAGATCGGCCGCATTTTCCGCAACGAGGGCATGGACCCCAAACACAACCCGGAGTTCACCACCATCGAGCTGTACCAGGCCTATGCCGACTTCAACGACATGATGGACCTGTTCGAGGATCTGCTGTCCTCCGCCGCCCAGAAGCTTCTGGGCACCTACCAGGTCCAGTGGCAGGGGGAGGACATCGACCTGACCCCCGGCTGGCCCCGGATGCCCATGCACGAGGCGGTGAAGCAGTACTGCGGCATCGACTTTATGGCCATTTCCTCCGACGAGGAGGCGGTGGCCGCCGCCAAGGCCATCGGCGTGGAGCTGCCCGAAACGGCGGACAAGACCTGGGGCAACGCCCTGTACGAGTGCTTCGACCAGCGGGTGGAGGACAAGCTGGTCCAGCCCACCTTCATCACCATGCACCCGGTGGACGTCTCTCCCCTGGCCAAGCGTTCCCCCAAGGACCCCCGGCTCACCGAGCGGTTCGAACTGTTTATCTGCCGCAGCGAGATGGGCAACGCCTTCTCCGAGCTGAACGACCCCATCGACCAGCGCCAGCGGTTCCAGAAGCAGGTGGAGCTGCGGGACAAAGGGGACGACGAGGCCGGCATGATGGACGAGGACTTCCTCACCGCCCTGGAGTACGGCCTGCCCCCCACCGGCGGCCTGGGCATCGGCATCGACCGGTGTGTGATGCTCCTCACCGGCGCCGACTCCATCCGGGAGGTCATCCTCTTCCCAACGATGAAGCCGTTGGATTAAAAACTGACATTAGAAATTAGCAAAACGAACCGTATTACTGAAAAATCCGGTGTAAATGCAGCGATTTGTTATGAAGTCAGAAATGCACGTTTGGATTTTACAACCGTTTTACGACAAACGAAACGGATTTGGTATGGCAAAAGAAGTACCAGCCTCATGGCTGGTACTTCTTACTATTTTTAGATGGGAGCAATCTACATGAGAGAAGGAATTTTGATCCCTGATCTGCCGAGCGGGCGTGCCGATATCCGTTTCAACAGTGACGACTGCTACGGCGGTCTCCACTGTGGTACTACAATGGATATTTGGCTGAATGACCAGTGGTTACCTACCCGCATTGAGATGGACAGCCGCGGTTGGTTCCTGGTGGGAGTCCAGGTTGAGACGCTGTGGGGGCAGAGGGTGCGCATACCATGGTGATCAGACAGCGATACGCTCTAAAGCCGGTTGCAAGGCTGCCAACGTTGTGGACGCCATCCCAGTATCGTGGAGCCAAGGCATCGCCTCGTCATCGGTCAGCAGCACCGGCATCCGTTCGTGGACATTGATGATGGTATCGTTGGGGGCGGTGGCGGATATTCAAGCCCGCAAAATGGGCCTGCAGGCCGGTGTTGATATAAGGAGGACCGCAGTCATCTGCGGTCCTCCTCGACATTCAAGCCAGTTTCCAGCCAGCGGCCTTTTTATGTTCCCCAATGAACCTTGCGTACAGTCCCGGTTGGCGCAGCAGCTCCTCATGGGTTCCCCGCTGTACAATATGCCCGCCGTCCAACACCAGGATTTGGTCGGCGTTTCGCACTGTTTTCAGCCGGTGGGCAATCATGACGATGGTCTTATTATGGGTCAGCGCTTCAATGGCGGCCTGCAGCTCCGCCTCATTCTCCGGGTCTACGCTGGCGGTGGCCTCGTCCAGAATGATGATAGGCGCATCCTTGAGCATGGCCCGGGCGATGGAGATGCGCTGCTTTTCGCCGCCGGACAGACTCCCGCCGCCTTCGCTCAGAACGGTGTCATAGCCATCTGGAAGCTGGGAGATAAAGTCGTGGCAGCAGGCAGCCTTTGCGGCGGCGACTACCTCCTCGTGTGTGGCGTCGGACCGGCCAAACTTGATATTGTTCTCAATGGTGTTGTTGAAGAGATAGACGCTTTGGAACACCATAGAGATGTTTTTCATCAGGCTGTCCAGCTTGTAGTCCCGCACATCATGACCGCCCACGCAAATCGAGCCGTCCTGCACATCCCAGAACCGTGCAATCAGATTACAGAGGGTGGTTTTTCCTCCACCGGAGGGACCGGCGACAGCCGTGGTGGTTCCTCCGGGAACAGAGAGGCTGATGTGGTCCAGAATTGTGCGCGCCCCGTAGGAAAAACTGATATCCCCAAAGGTGTCAGCGCCAATGATAAAATGAAAGAAAACGCCGAGGAAAAAATGTAGTTTTGTGGCGGAGAGGAGGGAAAAAAGATAGACTCCCAATCAGGGCGAAAAAGAGCCCGGAAAGGGAGTCAGGAAATGAAAGGAGCACAGTGGATGGAAATCCGAAGCGACAGACAAAAAGGGCTGAGCTATGTGGAGCTGGGCCGGAAGTACCACATGGACCCGCGAACAGCAAAGCGGTACGCGGAATCGCCGCAGAAGCCGGAGTACACATTGAGCGAACCGAAGCCCACGAAGATGGACCCGTACAAGCAGATCGTGGACGAGTGGCTGGAGGAGGTGCCGTATTCAGTGCTGCGGATCCTGGAGAAGCTGCGGGAGATGGGGTTTGACGGAGGTTACAGTATTGTCAAGGCGTATGTGAGCAGCCGGAAGATGGATTTGAATGAGAAAGCGACGGTACGGTTTGAGACGATGCCAGGAAAGCAAGGGCAGATGGACTGGGGATTTTTCGAGGATCACCTGGTGTACGAGGACGGAAAGTGGAAGAAGCTGTATTGCTTTCTCATGATTCTGGGGTATTCGCGGATGCGGTACATCGAGTTCGTAACGGATATGAGCACAAACACACTGATCCGGTGCCATCAGAACGCATTTCGGTATTTCGGAGGTTACCCGGAGGAGATCCTGTATGACAATATGAAGCAGGTGGTCATCAAGCGATTGCTGAAGCAGGAGGACTCCACGCTGAACCGGCAGTTTGAGGACTTCGCGGGATTCTATGGATTCAAGCCCATCCTGTGCCGGCCATATCGGGGTCAGACGAAGGGGAAAGTAGAGCGGACGGTGCAGTTTGTCAGAGATAATTTTATGGTGGGGATCCAGTACAACAGCCTGGCGGACTTGAACGGACAGGCCCTGGCCTGGTGCAATAAGGTCAATGGGAAAGTCCACGCCACCACCAACGAGATTCCCTTTGAGCGGCTGAAAAAAGAGAGACTGAGCCCTCTTACCCGTGAGTACATCATCGACAAGATCAACCTTAGGCGGGTACAAAAAGACTGCCTCATCTCCTATGCCGGAAATCAGTACTCCGTGCCAGCGGAGTATATCGGCAAAGATGTGGCAGTCGTGGCCCTCGACAGTATGCTGGCTGCGTATTACGAGGGGAAGCAGATCGCTCTGCACCGAATATCGTACCAAAGGAAGGACATGGTTGTCAATCCTCAGCACTATAGAAGGCTTACGCTGAAACAGACAATAGATGCGGAAAATGTTCTGCTGGAACAGGGCAAAGTAATAGATTTCCCCTTGAAGCCCTCCGATTTATCCAGATATGACGAGGTGCTGTATGACTGAATTTACTATGGACAGGCTGAGGGAAAACCTGGAAGCCCTTAAAATGAAAAACACCCTGGAGATTCTGGACAACTACCTGGAACGGGCGGTGGCGGACAAGCTCAACATTGTGGAGGTTTTGGATCACATTTTCTCAGAAGAAGCCAAATCCAAGCGGAGACGGGCCTATGAGAAGCAGATCCACTGGATAGCTCTTAGCGGCTTTGCCGCTTAGAGCTATCGCGTCCCCCTTGCGGGGAGATGTCCGGCTTCCCCATCAAGAAGACCCTGGACGATTTCGACTTCTCTTTCCAACCCTCCATCGACAAGCGTCAGATCGACGAACTGGCCACCATGCGCTTCCTGGAAAACGGGGAGAATGTGGTCTTCCTTGGCCCGCCCGGCGTGGGCAAGACCCATCTGGCCTCCGCTCTGGGCCTTGTGGCAGCACAGCACCGTTTCTCCACCTACTACATCAACTGCCATCAGCTTATTGAGCAGTTCAAGAAGGCCCATTTTGAGAACCGTCTGCCGGACAAGCTCAAGGTTCTCGCCAAGTACAGGATGCTTATCATCGACGAGATCGGCTACCTCCCCATGGACATCCAGGGCGCAAACCTGTTCTTCCAGTTGATTGCCAGGCGATATGAGAAGACGTCCACCGTCTTTACCTCCAACAAGACCTTCTCCCAGTGGAACGAGGTCTTTGCCGACGTCACCATCGCCTCCGCCATCCTGGACCGTGTCCTGCATCACTGCACCGTTATCAACATCAAGGGTGAGTCTTACCGCCTGAAGGAGCGCAAGGAATTTATGCGCCAGAAACAGCAAATCGTGAACACTCTTTTTGAACAAGGAAACGCTTAGTTTTGTTACCCCCCCCTCCGCCGAAAAACTACAAAATTTCTTCGGCGTTTTCTTACAATTTCAAATCGGCGTTGACAGTCTGTTGAATGAGTATGACGAGGAACAGACCGGGCTGGAAACGTCCATAGCGGAATGGCAGAGGCAGATTGAGAACTGGAACGCCGACAAGCTGAAAACAGACCAGTTTATCCAGCTTGTGAAACGCTACACTGATTTCTCTGAATTGACAACACCCATGCTCAACGAGTTTATCGAGAAAGTGATTGTGCATGAGGGCGAGGGGCGGGGGAATGACCGCCGCCAGCGGATAGACATATACCTAAACTTTATCGGGGCTTTTGAAGTACCCGCCCATATCGTCACCCCGGCAGAGGTGGAGGAACAACGCCGCCAGCAGGAGGAACAGGCGGCAAAGGAAGCCCGGTCAAAGGAGCTTGCAAAGGCGCGGTATGAGAAGCGCAAGGCAGAGAAACGGGAATTTACCGCAAGGAAAAAAGCGGGGCTTCTCACGCCGGAGGAACTGGAAGCCGAGGAAAAGCGGCTTGCACACTGTCAACGCCAATTTGAAATTGTAAGAAAACGCCGAAGAAATTTTGTTGTTTTTCGGCGGTAAGGGGGGGGACAAAATCAAGCGTTTCCTTGCTCAAAAAGAGTGTTCACGATTTGCTGCTTCTGGCGCATAAATTCCTTGCGTTCTTTCAGGCGGTAAGACTCGCCCTTGATGTTGATAACGGTGCAGTGATGCAGGACACGGTCCAGGATGGCGGAGGCGATGGTGACGTCGGCAAAGACCTCGTTCCACTGGGAGAAGGTCTTGTTGGAGGTAAAGACGGTGGACGTCTTCTCATATCGCCTGGCAATCAACTGGAAGAACAGGTTTGCGCCCTGGATGTCCATGGGGAGGTAGCCGATCTCGTCGATGATAAGCATCCTGTACTTGGCGAGAACCTTGAGCTTGTCCGGCAGACGGTTCTCAAAATGGGCCTTCTTGAGCTGCTCAATAAGCTGATGGCAGTTGATGTAGTAGGTGGAAAAGCGATGCTGTGCCGCCACAAGGCCCAGAGCGGAGGCCAGATGGGTCTTGCCCACGCCGGGCGGGCCAAGGAAGACCACATTCTCCCCGTTTTCCAGGAAGCGCATGGTGGCCAGTTCGTCGATCTGGCGCTTGTCGATGGAGGGCTGGAAGGAGAAATCGAAGTCGTCCAAGGTCTTCTTAATGGGGAAGCCGGACATCTCCCCGCAAGGGGGACGCGATAGCTCTAAGCGGCAAAGCCGCTAAGAGCTATCCAGTGGATCTGCTTCTCATAGGCCCGTCTCCGCTTGGATTTGGCTTCTTCTGAGAAAATGTGATCCAAAACCTCCACAATGTTGAGATCCTCCGCCACCGCCCGTTCCAGGTAATTGTCCAGAATCTCCAGGGTGTTTTTCATCTTAAGGGCTTCCAGGTTTTCCCTCAGCCTGTCCATAGTAAATTCAGTCATACAGCACCTCGTCATATCTGGACAAATCGGAGGGTTTCAAGGGAAAATCAATCACTTTGTCCTGTTCCAGCAGAACATTTTCTGCATCCATCGTCTGTTTCAGCGTAAGCCTTCTATAGTGCTGAGGATTGACAACCATGTCCTTTCTCTGATACGATATTCGGTGCAGAGCGATCTGCTTTCCCTCGTAATATGCTGCTAACATGCTGTCGAGGGCCACGACTGCCACATCTTTGCCGACATACTCCGCTGGCACGGAGTACTGATTGCCGGCGTAGGAGATGAGGCAGTCTTTTTGTACCCGCCTAAGGTTGATCTTGTCGATGATGTACTCACGAGAGAGGGGACTCAGGCCCTCTTTTTTCAGCCGCTCAAAGGGAATCTCGTTGGTGGTGGCGTGGACTTTCCCATTGACCTTATTGCACCAGGCCAGGGCCTGTCCGTTCAAGTCCGCCAGACTGTTGTACTGGATCCCCACCATAAAATTATCTCTGACAAACTGCACCGTCCGCTCTACTTTCCCCTTCGTCTGACCCCGATATGGCCGGCACAGAATTGGCTTGAATCCATAGAAGCCCGCGAAATCCTCAAACTGCCGGTTCAGCGTGGAGTCCTCCTGCTTCAGCAATCGCTTGATGACCACCTGCTTTTGGATGGCTCTTAGCGGCTTTGCCGCTTAGAGCCATCGCATCCCCCTTGCGGGGACATGTTGTCGTACAGGATTTCCTCTGGGTACCCGCCAAAGTACCGAAACGCGTTCTGATGGCACCGAATCAGTGTATTTGTGCTCATATCTGTGACAAATTCGATGTACCGCATCCTTGAGTACCCCAGAATCATGAGAAAGCAGTACAGCTTCTTCCACTTCCCGTCCTCGTATACCAGGTGATCCTCGAAGAATCCCCAGTCCATCTGCCCTTGCTTTCCGGGCATCGTCTCAAACCGTACCGTCGCTTTCTCATTCAAATCCATCTTCCGGCTGCTCACATACGCCTTGACAATACTGTAACCTCCGTCAAACCCCATCTCCCGCAGCTTCTCCAGGATCCGCAGCGCTGAATACGGCGCCTCTTCCAGCCACTCGTCCACGATCTGCTTGTACGGGTCCATCTTCGTGGGCTTGGGTTCGCTCAATGTGTACTCCGGCTTCTGCGGCGATTCCGCGTACCGCTTTGCTGTTCGCGGGTCCATGTGGTATTTCCGTCCCAGTTCCACATAGCTCAGCCCTTTTTGTCTGTCGCTTCGGATTTCCATCCACTGTGCTCCTTTCATTTCCTGACTCCCTTTCCGGGCTCTTTTTCGCCCTGATTGGGAGTCTATCTTTTTTCCCTCCTCTCCGCCACAAAACTACATTTTTTCCTCGGCGTTTTCTTTCATTTTATCATTGGCGCTGACAGGGTGAGATCGTGATTGAAGGGCTGGAACCCGGCACATCAATTACAGCACGGGAAATCAAGACGGTGGAGGGCTTTGTGCTGGACGGCACCCCCAAGACCGTGAAGATCACCGCAGGCTCCCAGGCCCCCGAACTGACCTTCTGGAATAAGCGGGCGGGTGAGCTGGTGATCCGCAAGCTGGATTCCGTCACCAAGCAGCCACTGGCAGGCGTGGAATTTGAACTGACCTACGCTGGCGTCGGCTATGTGGACAACGCCAACGGCCATCTATCCAGCAACGGTCTCTATACCACCGATGCCAACGGAGAAATCCGTATTTCCGGCGTGACCGGCACTATCGTGGCCAGAGAAACCAGGACGATTCCCGGCTACACCATTGACGAGGCCACCCGGACGCAGATTGTCACCGTCAACCCGGCAGACACGCAGACCCTCACCTTTTACAATTCGCCCCAGCAGACGTTGACCATCCAGAAGTATGTGGACGGCACTACCGACCCCATCCAGGGGGTGGCCTTCCTCGTCACCGACAGCTCCGGCGCGGTTGTGGGACCGAATAATGGCGAGTATGTCACCGATAAAAACGGGCGCATCGTTATCACCGACCTGACCCCCGGCGTGACCATCACCGCCAAGGAGACCAGAACTGCCAGCGGCTATGTGCTGGACACCACGCCGCAGTCCATCCTTATCAAGCAGGGAGCCGCCCAGACCCTGACCTTCTTCAACAAGGCCGAGGGCGGACTGGAGCTGATTAAGGTCTCCGAGATCGACAGCACCAAGCGCATCCCCGGCACCACCTTCGAGATCAGGAAAATGGATGGCGCTCTGGTGGACACCGTTACCACCGACAGCACGGGCCGCGTCCATGCGGCGCTGGATGCCGGTGACTACTATGCCGTGGAGATTGAGGCGGCGCAGGGCTTCAAGCTGGACAGCACCCCCACCTATTTCACCATCACGGACGGTAAAACTACCACGCTGACGGTGACCAACGCCCCCTTCTCAGGCATCATCATTCATAAGGTGGATTCTGTCACCGGTGACGGAATCTATGGGGTCAAATTCGCGCGCTTTGTTCCTTGACAATCTGCGTAGAAATACGCAATAAAACAAGGCAGATTTCGCAAGAAATCTGAACTCTATGCTTGATTCGGCAGGGGCAGAACCTGCCTGACCCGGTGTGACGGGTGACCAAAACTCTGATGCTCCGACGTGCGTCCATAGTGTCATATGGAACGTGCGAAGCTCGGTAAAGAGCGGAGGCGATATCTGAGACGGTATCGCGCCGCAGGAGGCTATAAATCGGTCATGTCCAGTATGTTTTGTTGCAACCGACATATGTCCTGAGAGTACGGCTCGTAAACGCCAGGATGATTATACAGCCATCCGCCCCCATGAGGGGTGCTGCCGCCGTTGAAATTTGAATTTGTGGAAAACGGCAGAAAACCATTAAGGTCGAATGTCTTTGGCAGAATATCACACAAGTCAAAGATGGCAGCCGGGTTAGAGGGACGGGCTAAAACCGATATGTAAAGCTAAAGCATAGGGAACAAAGGAACCATGGACGGCACTTCATCTTTTTGAAGTAAGTGGAGTGGCACCTCCGCCGCGCGGGTAGGAAATGACCCGCTAATCCATGGGGCAGCAGCCCGTAGTAGCGAGGATGTCCGCAATAATAAGGCGGACGGAGCGAAGGGGCATAGTCAGTGCAGATTCGTATGTGAACAGAAGGTCGAGGAAGCCGTAGGCATACCTGACTAAAACCAGAAACACCAATTCCGAAGGGAGGCGGTGCGTATGGCACAACAATTCGACTACCCGAAAACCGAAACGGAATTACGCAAGCTCCAAGATAAACTGTATCAGCACAGCAAAAAGGTCTATGACGAGGGCGGAAGGCCAGCGCTCAAGGGACTTCTGGAAATTATGTCAGCAGAAGCAACCATCATCACAGCAATTCACAACATCAAAAGTAACCACGGCAGTGAAACCCCCGGTGTGGACTCCAAAACCATGCGCGATTACCTGCAACACTCCCATTCGTGGGTCATTCGAGATATTCAAAGCGCGTTCAAGCACTTTGAGCCGCAGAAAATACGCCGGGTGTATATCGACAAACCAGGAAAAGCCGAAAAACGTCCGCTGGGCATTCCTACCATACGGGACAGAATCGTACAAGAGTGCATGAGGATTGTGTTAGAACCCATATTCGAAGCACAGTTCTTTGCCCATTCCTACGGTTTTCGGCCCATGCGGGACGCACCTATGGCATTGGAACGCGCAAAATTGCTTGTTCATCATACTGGCTACCATTGGATTGTCGAGGGTGATATCAGCAAATGCTTTGACCGTATTGACCACGCTATTCTCCTGAAACGTCTTTATCACATGGGGATAAGGGACAGACGGGTACTGCAAATCATCAAGGCAATGCTGAAAACCGGGGTCATGGATGAATGTGAGGTAAATGAGGAAGGTACGCCACAGGGAGGGTTAATTAGTCCCCTATTGGCAAATGTCTACTTGGACATCATGGATGAATGGATTACCAAGCAGTGGGAAATAAAGAAAACAGAATATCCATTCTCAAAACCCTACCGCAAGTACAAAGGTCTGCGTAGAACGGCCTTGATTCCAGGATTCCTCGTCCGATACGCAGACGACTTCATAATCATCACAGACACACGCGCTCATGCCGAGGACTGGAAAAAACGACTGCAAATATTTCTCCACAGCAAAATGAAGCTGACACTATCCCCAGAGAAAACGCTGATAACAGATATCCGAAAAAAGTACATCAAATTCCTTGGCTATGAATACAAGGTGGTTCCGGGAAAAGCGCGAAAAGGCTATATTCCAAGAACGATTCCAGAAAGAGACAGATTAAGGCGGAAAACTGACAAGATTGCTCATGACATCAAGAAAATCCCGCACTATTACGGCCGGGAACAAATGGTGGACGCAATCAATCGCATCAACAGCCAAATCAGGGGAATTATCCAATATTATCAATGCTGTACCTGGGTGAACATTTCCATGAAGAAGTATAGCAGGAGGCTACAATTCGTTGCCAGACGCCGCCTGACGCAGTACAAGGGAAAGTGGATTCCTGCAATTCAAACGCAAAATCTTCCCCGTGTTCATCAGCAGTATAAGCAAAAGATACCCTCCATGAAATATCGCGATATTTATATCGGTTTTACCGCACTTTCCTTTTGCAAATGGGAGAAAACTATCCCCAAAAAGGAGGAAGAGACGCCCTACACTGAAGCTGGCAGGCAACTTTTCTCTGAGCGCACGAAAAAGCAGCGTATCAACGCGCGCTTCGATGAACTGTACTCGGAGAAATCGGCAAGGGCCATCAGCTATGGAAAATGGGGAAAGCTCAACAACTTTGAGTTCATTATGAATCGGGCTTATGCCCTGAATCGTGACAAGCTCAAGTGCCGGGTCTGCGGCGGCTGGCTCATTTCCAGCACGCCATGGGCGCACCGGGTTAACCCCTACCTCCCGTTGGACAAGGTGAATTGTGTCAACAATCTGGTCTCACTCCATAAGAAATGCTTTATGGCGGTGAATAATCCGAACCAAGAAATCAGCCAATTTGATGTGAAAGCACAGAAGAAAATTATCGGTTACAGGGAAAAACTGGTTCCTTCACATACACGCAACAAATAATCTGCATTGATGGAGCGCCGTGTGCGGTGAAAAGGTCTATATACAAAAAGAAACTATTAAAAAAGTATCAAATTATTTAAATATTATCTGAATTTTATCATCTTGGACTTCTCCATCTTCGGTCTTATAACCTACCCAAATTTTATCAATAAATATCCGTGCCACCCTTTTCTTGTCCTCTATATCGTACCTATCCCAGTTGCTTAGATATTCTTCAATGTCGTAGTGTGAAAAGTTCTTACTACGTTGTTCCTTTAATGCGTCCTCTAATTCTGCCGCTAAACTGTCTTTCTTTTCGACCTCCCGTGTAATCGCCTTATCTATTTCTTCAGTTGCTCTAACTGACAAACTAGCAATACTTTCAGTCAATGCGTCAATACGTTGTTGAACTTCAACTATTGCAATTTTCAGATCATTTACCTTTTTACTGTCCTCAGATGGTGCAAGTGTTTTTTCGTTCTCTAAAACAGTTCTCATTCTATCAAACAACTGTGTTACAACGATTTCTTCCAATTCAAAAGCCTGTATTACAGCTTTCCTATCAAAACACTTTCCATTCTTACGCCCACCACAACTTAGATAGAGTTTTCCGCTAGTTCTATTACGTGTAACAGTCATAGCCTTTTTACAATATCCACATTTCATTATGCCACTTAACCAAGTATGAGAACCTTTTCCAGCCCCTTTAAACACTCTATTGTTATCAAGTCTATACTGACACCTTAACCAAGTGTCAGAATCAACTATACCTTCATGCGGTGCAATCGTCACACTTAATTTATCCATATGAGCAAACTTATCTTTCTTATGTTCTGAATCAGTGCCACCCCCTGGAGCATAAGTATAACAACCATAAATTCCTATAAACTCTTTTACTTCATTATTAACTGTTGCCTTTTTTACGTCATGCAGATATGTATATATATCTGCATCCGCTCTCACATAAACAGGATTTCTTAAAATCCTACTCATTGAGGCACTTGTCCAAGGTAGCCCCCGGCCCGTCACTATATTGCATGAATCAAGCCACTTTTTTAACTTTCCTAATGTAACTGTTTCGTCATATGCGTATTTTCGGAACATTTCTTGTACTACACCTATAACTTTTTCGTCTGCTACTAAATAAGATGTATTCTTTCCGTTTATCGAGTATTTCTCTTTTACAAATCCAAATGGGGCTGGCCCGCCTAAATAAAACCCCTGTGTTGCTCTCTGGTAGTATGTACTGCGTACACGGTCAATAGTGTTGCTTCTTTCGAGTTGAGCAAACACAACGATGATCGATAGCATTGCCTGTCCCATTTCCGTCTTGCTATTTAATCCTTCGGTTGCAGAAATAAATGTAACATTATGCTTCTTTAAAATATCAAAAGTCTTTGAAAAATCTGATATTGACCTCGTAAACCTATCCAATTTATACGATATGACTTTATCAATCAATCCCCGCTCAATATCTAACAGCATTGTTTCAAATGATGGACGTGAAGTATTTTTACCACTATAACCTGCGTCTTGATATACCTTAAAAGTTTCTCCTTCCTCGACGTGCAATTTACATTTATCAATCTGTGTCTCAATAGATAAGCTGTCCTCTTTGAAAACTGATTGCCGAGCATAAATCGCTACCATGTTTTTACAACCTCCTTAGTTTTCTTCTGTATCTATATATGACAGAGATACACTTAACTGTCAAGACCTGTTTTCAAATAAAATAACTCGGTCAATTAAGACCGAGCCATCATAAACTGTTTTCGTATTCTGTTGTTTTCTACCTCTCTTTCTGCGTCAGTCATTTTAATCTGACTGACTGTGACCTTGAATCTACCATATTCAAAGGTTTTAATGACCTCAACCTCTTTATTTACGTCAACTGTATTCACGGTAAACTCTCCTTATTAAAAATTTACCTCGAATACAAAAATGCTTGTTGCAACGTCCTTAAAATTTTAACTATCCTCTATGTCTGTATAAATAAAAGCCCCAGCCCTGTAAAAGGGCTGGAGCCTTTTTCATCAATTAACAAATCCCGCCAATAACTTCAGTATCAGTAATAGATATAACCTTGTAGCAGTCAGCATAAATCGTCCCGTTTATCTTTTTACAAACAGTGATATAATCACTTTTATTGACAGGATAGAAAACTTTACCCGTATTATCAGACGGATATGTTATATCCTGATTTAAGACTGATATATGCTCGTCAGTCTCCAACCCCCTTTGAGTTCCCAAGATACAATTTTGACCGTTAAAAAGAATCTTATCAAACTTCCGTGTGCTATTGTGATTGAGAATTACATCAAACTTCATTTTATAATGTTCCTTTCTTACATATATGTATTCTGTAAATCAAAAAAATTCTCTCTTTTAATTTACACCTTACATATCTAAATGCTTATTACAATGTACATAATTTTTTAACTAGCCTAACTTTTGCATAAAAACAAAAGTAGCCAACCTTTTTACAGGCTGGCTACTTTCTTTTAATCGTCCTCTATAAACTCCTTCAGCACTGACACAAAATCACGGAATATTTCAATTAACTGGTACAGAAGGTACAACAGAGCCAACAGCCCGAAACAGCTAAACCCTATGAGCCATTCAAAAGAGGTGGGCATTTTAGCCCACCTCCTTTCCATCATCCACCCTGACCCCCTCGCAGATCATCAGCTTGCCCTTGCTGTCGAAGTAAACACCGCCTTGAATACAGCCAAACTCCAACAGCATTTTGATTTTGCTTTCAGGCATTTCCACCCGAGCATACCGAGAACTGATAACCTCGTAAACACTCTCTCCGCCCTGCACTTTTTTCATCCCGACTACCACATACATCATGTTAGCCGGCATATCCGTTTCAACTGCCGGAGCCAGACTGTTAATGCCAGAGCGAACCATATAATTTTTGGTCTTGAAGCCCTCGTTATCCATGGTGATATTGCCCTCACCATCCAGAACCAGACCATACAGCCGCTCACCCTTATTCAAGGTGTCTTTGATCTGTTTCTCGGTCAGGCCCGTAAACCCTTTACTGTCAGCGTCATAGAACATATAGCCTGTAACCCTCTTACCTAAGTCCTCACGGTTAATCATATAGCGCATACACATTTTTAAGTCCTCCTGTAATTTTATTGTGGCCTTATCTCCTAACCACAATAAAACTATAACGCTGACAGCCCATTTCCGTCTATTGACGAAGTGCAAGGGGTTTAACCATTGTAATTAGGGTATATGCCTGAACTGCCCGAACTGTATAAACCCTGTCATGCTTATCAACTGCGCACAATCAGTTGATAAATGATACAGCATAATAAGCCTATTCACCTGTCAATCCTCTAACTTATTAACAATCAAATGTTAATCAATACGTCTGCTATATCCACTCATTCAAAATGCATACACCGGACCAGCAGCTCCATCTGCACGGAATTTTAGCCCCACCCTGCCGGAAGGGAGCCCCACTCCACGAAAGTAAAGAAAGGGACCTGTATAATTGGCGTAGCACAGGAAACTGTGACTATATCAATTGGAGGTCCCACCATGCCAAACTATCTGGAGATCTTGAGACTGGATAGCCTCAACCACAGCCAACGAACAATCGAATCAACGGTACATTGTTCGCGGCACACCGTCCGCAGCGTTCTGCAAGCAGCAAAGGAGAAGCAAATCGCGTGGCCGCTGGATGATGACATCACCAACGCAGAGCTGGAGGAGATTCTGTTCCCTGGTAAGTATAAGAGCGGGTGCCGGTATGTGGAGCCGGACTATCCGTACATTCACCGGGAGCTGGCGAAGCCTGGGGTGACCATGGCGCTTTTGTGGGAGGAATACTGCCGGAAGTGCCATGAGGCTGGGGAAACGCCGTACATGAGCACGCAGTTTGGGGACAAGTACCGGAGGTGGGCGCGGGTGACGAAGGCCACCATGCGCATCCAGCACAAGCCGGGAGACGCCATGCAGGTGGACTGGGCGGGCGATACCCTTCCGGTATATGATCTGGTAACCGGTAAACAGAGCCCGGCGTACTTGTTCATGGCCGTGCTGCCGTGCAGCTGCTACACCTATGCGGAGGTCTGTGAGGACATGAAGACAGAGAACTGGCTGTCCTGCCACGTCCATGCCTTCCAGTATTTTGGCGGTGTGACACGGCTGCTGATTCCGGACAACTGCAAGACAGCCACTACGGCTAACACCCGATACGAGACTGTGCTCAACCGCAGCTACCAGGAGCTGGCCGAATACTACGGCACGGCAATCGTTCCGGCTCGCGTCCGCAAGCCCCAGGACAAGAGCGCAGCGGAAGCATCTGTGCGTTTTGCCCAGACATGGATCATTGCGGCGCTGCGTGAGCGGAAGTTCTTCTCCATCCGCGAGATGAACGAGGCCATAGCGGAAAAGCTGGAGGAACTGAACAACCGCCCGTTCCAGCGGATGGCGGGCACACGCCGCAGCGCCTGGCTGGAGGAAGAGAAACCGTACATGCTGCCATTGCCTGCTGTGCCCTTTGAAGCGGCTGTCTGGTCCGTTGCCAAGGTCCCCAACGATTATCTGGTATCTGACGGCAGGAACAAGTACTCTGTGCCGTACAACCTGATTGGCGAAAAAGTGGATATTCGTGTGACAAAGACTGCGGTGGAGGTATTCTACCATGGCAGTCGTGTCGCCAGCCACCGCCGCTTGCAGACGATCCAGCGCGAGCCGCTGGTAAAGCTGGAGCATATGCCGCTGGCGCACCAGAAGTATCTGACATATAACGCCGGCGATTTCAGCCGCTGGGCCATGTCTGTGGGACCCATGACGGAGAAGGTGATCCAACACTTCCTGACCTCCGGGACAGCCCCGGAGCAGGGCTACAAAGCCTGTGCCAGCCTGACAAAGCTGGGAGAGCGCTATGGCAGAGAGCGTCTGGAAAACGCCTGTGGGCGGATCCTTGCGTACAGCGCAGCGCCCTCTGTCCGCAACATTAGCAGCCTCTTGAAAAACGGCCAGGACCGGCCCGCGAAAGCAGCCCCGCAGGACAAGCCCAACGATTCCAACCGCTTCGGCATTACACGCGGAGCCTCCTATTTCCGGAAGGGAGGCGAGGGCTGATGGTACTCCAGGCAACCATTGACATGCTGGTTGGAATGAAGATGACCGCCATGGCGGCGGAGCTGTCCAGCCAATTACAGGACTCCTCATTCAATGAACTCGGCTTTGAGGACCGGCTGGGGCTGCTGGTGACTGCCGAGTGGAACCGCCGCCAGACCAACACGGTGAAGCGGCTCATTCACAACGCCCACTTCGCCGCCCCGTTCGCTGCGGTGGAAGAGATTTCGTACTACGAGGACAGAAAGCTGGACAAGGCTCAGATGCTGCGCTTCTCCACCTGCAAATTTGTGGACGAGGGCCACCACATCATCCTCAAAGGCGCTTCCGGCAACGGCAAGACATACATTGCCTGCGCCTTGGGCAACGCCGCCTGCCGCCGGTTCAAGAAGGTCCGCTATGTCCGTATGCCGGAGCTCCTCGACGAGCTGAGCATTGCCCGCAGCGGCGGCGAATTGAAGAAGTGTCTGGCCTCCTACAAGAAGGTGGATCTACTCATTCTGGACGAGTGGCTCATCCGGCCGCTCTCCCCCCAGGAGTCCTATGACCTGCTGGAAATCGTGGAGGCCCGCTGCCAGCGCTCCATGATTTTCTGCACCCAGTACCAGTCTGAGGGCTGGTATACACGCATTGATCCCAATCCTGACTCCGGCAGCCCCGTTTCCGAGGCAATCATGGACCGCATCATCCACAACGCCTATGAGGTCCTGGTTGAAGGCCGCGTCTCCATGCGGGAACGTAATGGCCTGAAGTCTTCCCGCGCCAAAGGCGCTGAGCAGGATGCCTGACTGCCCCTTCAATCCCTCCGATTCCCCCTGTGACCTTGAATTGGATTTGATGATCCTGCGTGAAGCGGAACGGGAATCCTTGGAAATCTTCTATGCCATGCGGGAGGAATTACACTTTTACCTGAATCGCACTCAATTACTGGAGACTGTTTTGACTGCCAACGGTATCCCCATCCCCGACTGCGATCACTGATCCCTGGCTCTGCCCGCCGCCTCGGCTGGCAGGGCCTTTCCTCTAAAACTGCTCGTGGAATAGTGGGGCTCCTTTCCGGCAGGGTGGGGCTAATACTCCGTGCAGACGGGGCTCTCGGTCCGGTATATGCAAAAAATGCCACTTTCTCATATTCCTTACCTTTCCACCTTCATCACATCATCCTATTTACCCTATAATTTCAACCCATAAACACACTATGAATCAAAATCATTATGAATCCTATGAAATTTTGTTACACGAATTTTTGAATACCCCTTGAAATTTAATTGTCTTATCAAGTGTACATTCTATGGTGTCATTTTATTTATCCAACCCATTTTATTAACTAGCCTATTGCACGTATCATATTATTTAATCAATTACCAATAAACACATTAACAGGTGAACGTTTCCCGTTTTACAAACTTGTTTATATAAAGTATCAACATTTTTAATCATTTCAAAATAAACATAAAAACAAGCCAGATGTTTTCACATCTGGCCTATCTGCTTAATTATTAACTGTGTTGTTTAGGTTTCCTACCCTTCTTCGCTCGGTTCAACCCGTATATGTTGCTCAGCATTTTTGTAATGTATTCCAGTTGCCCTGTAGTAAGCAAAATATGATATGGCAGTATAATTCCCATAAGATTTTGAGTATATGAAGTTCCCAGCCCCCAATTGCCTCGAAAATAATACTCATTCCTCCAAGGCCCTCTGTTATTGTTTCTGCGAATCAAGGTAACTTTGACATTGTTTATTATCGCTTCTGCCATGACAATTCCACCTTTCAATTAAATTAAAATTCAACTGAAAGTTAAGCTAAATAAACAGAACATCTAATAACAAGGCTGTATTCTGTATAATTTTAGGCACCAATAATTTCTTTTCATTACTGGTGCCTAATATTATTTATTATTGGTTGTTAGCCTCCAACTTGGACAGCTTTTACTAATGCTTCTAGTTCTTCTTCTGTATAATCATGATCTACTTCAGCTTTACCGTATCCGTGATCTTCAAACATTTGTCCCATACCATTTATGAAGGCTTCTCGTCTGGCGGCTATCTCGGCTTCACTGTCTCCACCACTAGGCTGGGGTGTTTGCTGTTGGGTTTGTTGCTGGGTTGGCTGCTGTTGCTGGGTTGGTTGCTGTTGCTGGGTTTGGCCTGATGGCTTACCTTGAGTGCTACCTCCACTTGGTTGCTGTGCCACTGGCTTCGTTGTGGATAAATATTTATTGCTTATATATGCTGTACTTCCATCACTTAGTTCTACCCGACTCCATCCTTCTGCTTCGGTGCCTGCTATGCTAGTACCTGTGCGAGTTACCGACTGACCTACCGATAAACTTCCCAGCTTGTCACTGTCTGCCGTATAACTCGCCCTGATATTAACAGTGCCTGTTGCATAGACTGTCTCGTTGACCTCGGTAAATAGTTCAACTTCGACACTCCCAGAGCCTTCAAATGTACCAGCCCCGCCCGCTTCTTTTGGTTCTATGTCCTCCAACTCTGTTAAAGGTTTAGCGGTGTCGTTCTCATTTTTTACCTCCATTGATTCAACCGGAGGTATAGTGCTAGCAGGTTCGCTCTGTTGAACTTTCCCCTGATCCGGCTCCTGTGGCTCCTGCTGGGCCTGCTGTCCCCCGCAACCCGCCATCCCCAGCACAAGCGCAAGGGAAAGAGCAACTGCTAAAGATCTTGTTTTCATGTTCCTTTCCTCCAAACTGTATTCTTAACAGGTTCCGCATGAACCGCCCTGACTGGCTGTCAGGGACAGTCCATGCTTTCCCTGCCAAGAACAACAAAAGCAATGCGACGGATTTATGTAAACCCATCACATTGCCTGATTTTTCATCAAAGCAAACACAGCTATTTTTCCTGCCCTATTGCTAAAGTCACCAAAGACAGGTATAATAATGCTGGGTGCAGAGTTACTCTGCTGTGCTGGGTAGTGCGTGTACCCGTACAGCCTGGGGGAGGGGGCCTATTCCCTCCCCCAGGTGCCTGCAATCGTTATTCTTGTATTTTTTATTCTACCGCAGGGCCTACTTTTCGTCAAGCCCTCTATTCCAATTAAAGTTCCCTAGGAGTTAAAATATCCATAGCTAAGTTGCCATATATCTTTCCTAAATGTTGGCCTATTGTTGCCCCCACTCATATCATAAGACCACCTTTTGGTAATTTATTGTGTGCTTTACGCCGAATTGCAGGCCTTCGCTTACCTTTGCTATTCGGGAACACAGGTCATTCCAGTATCTAAAGCTATTTCTTAAACTCCTATGTTCCCTTTGTTTATCCATGCACCAGCAACCTACAAAATTTTTCACTTTTAGAAAACCATGTCGTTTTGACCCCAATGCTTCCCTAAAAATTTCACCGTGTATACCATCAAAAAAAGCCCATGTATCTGACATTTTTTTGATTGTCGAGAGCAAATCTGCCTTCCTTACTTTTTCATCACAAAGGATCCAGAAAGGCAAAAAAAGCTGGTAGCTGTACTGCTACCAGCTTTTTTCCTCTATGTTTCCTTACAAATCAACAAACGGGTCATCCTCATATTCACGCACTTTTCGATACCATGTCGAGCGTGAAATTCCTAATTGTCTGGCCCCTTCACTTGCTGACAGTTTCCCTTCCTTTACGCTAAGGTAAACACCCTCGAAAGTATCAACCGCTTTCTTGGGTCTGCCAGTCATGCGCCCCTCTGCCTTGGCTATGGCGATTCCCTCGGCTTGACGTTCCAATATGTTATCCCGTTCGAGTTCAGCCAAAGCGCCAAAGACCGCCAGCATGAATTTTCCGGCCGCTGTGCTGGTATCAATGTTTTCTTTCCTGCTTATGAACTGCACACCTTTTGCGTCCAGTGTTGCGGTTAGGTCAAGCAAGTCCCTCGTATTTCTCGCAAAGCGTGAAATACTTTCCACTGTCAGACTGTCACCCTCCCGCACAAAATCTATCATTCTATGCAATTCGGGCCTTTCCTGTGACTTGCCGCTCATTTTATCAGTATAAACCCTTTCCACCTCCAATGACTCCATAAGTAAATCCTGTCTTGCCGTGTTCTGCTCCTTGGTCGATATCCTCACATATCCGACTTTCATTGTACTTGCTCCTCCCAACTAGATTTTCAAATGAAACCAAACACCGAAACCGTCCCGAAAGTGTTGCGCCCGGAAAGCTATACCTTGCAGAGCGTTTTACCCTTCCCCCTCTGGACCCGTCCCAAAAACTTATTTTTTGTTTTTGAGACACCTTTTTAGTGCGTCTCATTTGATACTTAAACTTCTTTTTGGAGCAATCAAAAAAGCATATGGCAAAATAATTTAGAATTTTTGGAATTGCAGACATAAAAAATGGTACTGCCCGGGATTTCTCCCAAGCAGTACCATCTTTCACTTTTTAGGCCCATCCTAGAAGCGGTAAATAAGCGGTACAGCTACCCCTTAAACCTCTGACGGTGCCTCACTCGAATCCCCGAAAGTCCTTATGGCTCTAGCGGTTTCCGCCCGCTTCTCTTCCAGGGATTCCTTCAAAATCATGTCCTTATATTATCTATGCTCTTTTAATAGTTGAACCATAAACATTCTGTACGTTTATTATTCTTTTTACTGCCCACTCCCGTTACCGTGTCAATCGTTACTTTTGTCCAGTTCCCTAAATACTCGTTATAAACAGGAGTATCATAATTTGATATTAAGAATTTTGCTTTTGATTTGCTGATTGTATCCAACAACAAGCGGTGGTCTGATACTTCCATTTGTCCCTTATAACATATCCCCAGGTTTTTCTCGTCCTCGTCTGCACTCAAATATGGAGCGTCAATATAAAACATGGCACTCGAGTTATTCAAGTAAGAATTTTCTAACAGGTATGTCAAAGCACTTACTGCGCCTATAACCTGTACACCATTTAACCGCTCTGCAACCCTATATAGCCTGTCAATCTGTTTATAGTAAGCTTCACTGGAATGGAATTTACTTGCCGAGAATGCTGTACCCATGCCATCTCTTGACATACTATAAACGACATAAGTTGCAACAGCTAACTTTAACGGGTCAGGTTCATCAATAGCACCGATATTTTCATTTATATCAAAGCTGTCAATATCAAGTAAATTGATTATGGCAATTTCTTCTTCGCTTAACAGAGGATTCTTTTTATCCCCTATAAGTTTCTTAATAAACTGAAATTGTTCTTCTCCTGATAATTGTTTTAACTGCTTCAACTGCCCGCTTTCTTTAATTCGGTTAAGTATTTTCTTAAAGAGTTCTTTCTGCCTGCGTCTTTCTGCATTTTGACGCACACGCAAATAATTATCATCCACACTGTTCCTGTATTCTAAACATTCATTAAAGCAGTCAATAGAATAAACGGTATCATATAGACAGTCTATCAATTCAGACGCCTTATCCGAGTCACTTAAATAAGTCATCAAAGCAACAAGCCCACGGGAAACATCGGAGTAAATCTCCGTTCCATGCGTGGGCTTATTGAGGAGCACCGAAGCAGCTCCCCCAAATGGTTCTATGTAAATGTTGGTATTGCCATAGTCCAACAATTCAGCTATTTCTTTACAAAACCTTGCTTTACCTCCAAAATAGCTGAAAAGTGTCAATCGTTCTTGTCTTGCTTTCATTTTGTTTACGTCTCTGGTAACTTGGTAATTCGGTAACTTTCAACTACTGCCGGAACAAAACTTATTACCTTAATACGCTTGTCTCCTTTGGCAATAGTATTATCATTTCTTCCGTAACTGCATTTTGTGCCTTTAAGCGCTTTCTTTTCAATTTCCTTAGTAAACTCTGCCAGTCCTTGCCGAATGTCTGAATACTTATATTTACTATATTCTGTATCAGAAAGATACTCCTTGAACTCGTCAACAGGGATATTGTATAAACCATTTGTTCCCACTTCAATACCGACTTCGTCAATGTATCGAACGAACATCATATAGATTCTCTCAACAACTTCGGGAGTAACTAAAGTACTGTTATCCACTGTACGAGGTGTTAAACCTGGATAGGCTTTCTCTATAACCTGTCTAACTTTTGGAAAATGCTTTCTCCCTAATAAAACGCCATACACTCTAAGGTTAAGCAACTTACTTTCTAATTCAATAATGTTTGTTTTCTCAATCTCTGCACAAACATCATTCGTTATTACTTCATATACTTTTATGCTAAAATGTTCTTCTCTTGTTGCCTTGTCTTTATAACGTCGTACCGTAAAGAAATACTTGTCTGCATTTCCTATATCTACATCTTTATTAGAACTTGATTCATCGTCCTTAATTTCCACATGGCAGTATATTTTTGCAAAAGTCCCTTCTTCATCATTTTGAAGTTCACTTTGCCATTTAGTAATGATTTTCGGTTTATCTACTGTTGAAGCTGCCATGTTATCAACGTCCTCAAGAATATTATAGTTTTAATAAGTATATCATATCTGTTAAACATTGTAAAGAGGCTATTTTGTTAAAAAAGTAAGCAGGTCATATAAGACCTGCTTATTTTAGTTTTCTTTTGTATCGTTACTTAAGTCGCATGCACGGTGCGAAGCGGGGGAAAATCCGCTCTGACTGCTGTTCTCCCACGAGAGCAGTAAAAGCGGCGGATTACCTATCGCTATACAAACAAGGCTGGAGAGATCGTGCTGTCTGATGTGGAGCCCGGCACTACGGTGATCGCCCGCGAGATCAAAACGGTAGACGGGTTTGTGCTGGACGGCACCCCGCAGAAGATTCTGATTAAGGACGGCGAGGTGCAGAGCCTCACCTTCTGGAACAAGCGGGCTGGGACGCTGCTGATCGAGAAACTGGATTCCGTTACCAAGGCCCCCTTGATGGGCGCTCAGTTCAAGGTCGTCTATGCGGACGGCCGGGTAGTGGATACTGAGGGCGGCAAGCTGTCGTCCAACGGTATCTATATTACGGACAGCAACGGTCAGATCAAGATCACCAATGTGACGGGGACCATCGTGGTGACCGAGGAAAAGTGTCCGGATGGCTATGTGCTCGGCTCCAATGACAAGACCCAGACGGTTGTGGTCAATCCCAGCGATATAGAAACGATTTTCTAAAACAGGCTTAAAATGTTGCAGTATCGTAGAAAACAGTAGAAAATAAGGCGATTTAGGACAATGACAATTCAGATACCAGACATGGTATTTTGAATCTTACACCAGTTTTACACCAAATGAAAAAAGACTCGATGTGGTTTTCAAATTTCTTACGATCCGTAAAAAATAGGGGGTACAGGCATAAAACCTGTACCCCCTAAACTATATTAGACCAGAAAATCCTCATCTTTTTCGTGTTGCTCATAAACACGTTTGATATTTGCGATTGCCATTACTGCCCGGTTATTTTTATAACCCGGATGGCTTCTACAGAAGTCCTCATATTCATCAATGTCCCGCAACACATCTACGAAATATTCATGAGTATAACAATTATCACCTCTCATAAGATCAGCGTTAAATCGTAAAATGCGTTGCCTATGCAAATTTGCATCACGCTCATCATCTACACGAATATGTTCATCTAACCGCTTACGTGTTTCGTGTTGCCCTTTTTCTAAAGTATCCAATTTCTTTAAAACATCACCATTGAAAATACGTCCAATCCAATGCCCAAATGTAGACCACGGATTTATTTTAATTGGCGTAATTTCAACCAATGTCATAGTAATAGCCACAATAGCAAGAAGTGTGCCAGTATTTTCAGACAGCAACTCCTTGATTTCCATAAGGCTCATCTTACACACCTCCTGTCATCATGTTTGTATTCATTGTTATTTTGCCTTAGTTTCCGCATTTTTTGAATTGATGTTAAGCACCTTGCTCATATCGCAAAGACTATCAATCAATGCGCCAACTTCATCCATATTTACATCATAATTGATCGTATCGGCAGAAGATTTAACCATTGCCAAAACCCATTCCTTTTTGTCTGCACCTTTTTCAAGTTTAGATTCTGCCGTCTGCATTAAATCAATGACTAAAGAAACTAACTTGTTCCAGTTCTTTTCTTTTGTAGCTTTCTGCACATATTCCACCAGCTTAATTACCAAAGGAATAACTGCTGCAAGGCCAGCAAGAATAGAAACAATATACTGCATATATTCCATATAATTACCTCCTTATGGATAATTTTCATTTGAACTATTTGTCTTGATTTTTTCCACGCCTTCTTTTCCGCTTTTACTCATATAAGCAGTAAGAACAATATTGCCTAAACCAACAACAACAGAAATTAAAGTAGCAAGCCAACCAAAACTATAACCTGTACCTCCATTTTCAATCAAAACATAGCAAAGATGGATGCCGTGATAAACAACATATGTGTTTAACACAAGCACCCAAGCTGTTAAAATTTTTGACCATTCAAAGTGTTTCTGTATGGCGTGTTTTCCATTTGAAAAATTTCTCATGGTTCACCTCTTAGCGTTTTTCCATCATCCTCTTTGCAACAATAATGGCCTTAATATCAGACATAAACATATTAATGTCATCAGGATCGGTTGCATAATCTGTACCGCCATTGATTGTGCCATTGTTGAGCAATTCACGCATATCAGGCTTCGCCCAATCAGGAAGTTCACTGTAAGTAGTAATATACTTATCGCCAATCTCTTTAAGAATCTGATCTCTTGTCATATAATCATCCCCCTCAACAGTATTTTGAATTTTTTCAACATAGTCCAAAGACACCCAGCCAGTGCCAGTATATCCCCAACCATTTTGCTCTTTTGTGATTGTCAAAATAGTTCCAGCCGGATATGTCATAATAAGATTATTATTTGCCACATAAGGTTGAATACGACAATTCAAACCATCATCTGCAATAACCTTGGCCTGATAATTTACAACAGCGCCTTGCTCTGGTGGATTATAACTGCCTCCATTTAATCCTGCATTGACTTCATCACACAGTTGTCCCATACGATTGTACATCCAATCACCCGGACAACTCTTATTGGCATACCACCTATGTACTGTAAAGATACCCTCACCAGCTTTTGGTTCATAGTTCAAGGCTTTCTCTTTGTTGTTGATCCACAGCATTTTCTTAATACCATTACGCTGACAAATATCAATGCAAAGTTTCACCAACTTTTTATAACAAGCGTCCTTAAACGCATATGGATGAGTAGAGTCAGACGCACATTCAATAGTAATTGCTCTTTGATCATTTGCATTACTGGACGTACACCAACTACGATTAGCCTCATCAACAATTAAACACACACGCCCATCATATCCAATTCCGTAGTTGCAGCTTGCTTCTCTTCCGGCAGGAAAGCAATCACCAATCCGTTCTGCACTACACTGTCCAACAACACAATGAGGCGTAATATGGTCAATTCGATGAGTGCGTTTACCACTATGATTTGGACTCATCTTTACACAGTCTACCAATGGACTATTTGTATAACCCATAGTTGTACCTCCTTTTCCGCAGAATTTATTGTAGAACTCCCGTCCATAACTTACTCGTTTATTTTGATTCTCAACTGATTGATTGGCGGGACGTTCAAACTGTAACATAAACGCATTAGAACATTCAGACACAGAATTACTTGTACGAAGAATATTAAGCAAAGGCTTATATCCAGCATTAAGTTCTTGCATAAGAAAATTCATGTGCATTTCCAAATCGCCAATCGAAACGCCTTTAGACTTTGCATAATTCAAAAGGTTTTGTTTTCGGCTCCAGTATGTCCATTGAAATATGCCATAGCCATATTTATCATTGACAAAGTTTGTATATGTACCATTATCTACAGCAGCGGTGTACTGTTCATCTGTCATATCAAGTTCTCTATTGCCATTATTCTGAAGATTAATAGGTGAACAGCCGGATTCTGCATACCCATTTCCTACGACAGCAGCCGATCCAGCTTCAGTAAATCCCTGTTGACGAAGAAAATTAAACATTTTCTCAGGGTTGTTATTTCCAATTAAAGCCATAACTCACCTCCTTACAGATCAGACAAACTACTTTGTTTCTGTCCAATAACCTCGCCGTCTTTGAAATACTTTCCAAATTCCTCATCTGCATCAATATCTTTATAAACATTGACCATATCAGCAGAATCCCAGCCAATGAGAGATTGAATAACAGAATCGGGAATATTGGCTCTTGCTAATTCTGAAGTCATGAAATGCCGCAGAGAGTGAAGATACACGTCTGTATCCATAATCTTAGAATAAGTTCTGGCGAAACTATTCATGCGGGAAATAGTAATTGGCTGTGTCCTATCATGAACATCAGTAAAAAGCCATTCGCTTTCAATTCCACGTTTTTGACGATCAGCAAGCCAGAGATCAAGATATGGCTTAAATGGTTTGTACAACACATAGCAAATCAACTGTTTGCCATTTCGCCCACGTCCTTTTGTTTTAATCTTCTCTGGAGTTTTATATAAAGAGCCATAGATGATATTCTCATCGTCAAAGTAAGACACCTTGAAACGTGCAAGTTCAGCCTTACGCCGACCAGAATATGCCGCTAATGCAAGAAAGCAAGCCTGTTCATATTTCTTGTGTTCAACAAGATAGTCAAGGCATGATTGCACTTGCTCTTTTGTTAGAATAGTCTTTTCCCGAACAGGTTCATTAACTGGATTTTCAATTTTACGAACAACAGAACGGAAATTCGGATATTCGTCATCCAGAATATTTTCGATAAAATTAGAAATTGAAGATAATGCAGCTTTCAAATGTCGTACTCTGCTTGCTGAACATCCTTGCTGTAAGGCATAATTTTGAAACATCATAATGTCCCTCTTATTAACCTCAGTAAAAAATTTGTTCTTCGCATTATCAACAATCCAACAGAAGAAGATGAGCAAATCATTCTCATATACATTAATTGTTAATTCCGACCTATCGACTGAACGAAGATACGTCATAAAATCATTTAACAACTGAATGTTTTCAGGGTTAATCTGCTCAATCTTTTCAGGTGTTGTTTCAAGACATTGATTAGTTTTCCTCCCCATTGAAATGCCTCCCTTCTGTTTTTATAAGTAAAGGGCTGTGCCAATTCAGCACAACCCTTTCAAATCAACTGATAATGAGGTTTCTCTTCATTAAATAACCAATAGCGCAAGTAATCATCAATTACAATGGCTATTACAGATAACGCCACCCATGCAAAAAAGAATGGAAGGCATATTTGTCCCCATAAATTAAGCGGCATATTTGAATAATCCCAAATGCCAAGTTTAAGCCAGACATTCAAAATCAGGCCAGCAATCAGTTCAACACACGTAACAATGCTTGCTCCAGTAAACGCCTGTTGAATCATACCAAGTTCCCACGGTAAGTATTCATTGATTGCACCAATTAAAACAAAGCAAATACCTCCCACAAGAGCCATTGTCCAATGACTATGACTACGCCATAGCATCTCGATACCAAAATAGGTAGTGCCACCAATTAACAATAACACTACCATTTTAATAACATTTTTAATTTTCATTTCACACCAACCAACTTTGCAATATACTGGAGATCGAGTAAAGGCGCATTATAAAAATCATAATTCCAAAGCCAATGGTCTGCAAAATCAGAACGTTTATATTTTTGGCATACAGGATCACTCCAAACTTTATCCCATCTATCTTGATATGTGGGATCATATTCTTTTCGATCCAGACGTTTTATAATTGCTTGAGTTAAACGGCCTCTCTCAAGGCCATTGCCATCATCGTTTTGCGAAAAGTAATTAAAAGCATCTTGACTTGCAACATAACAAATAATTCCCTTATCACAAATAATGTGTTTGTCTATAACAACACATTCGGTTCCATAAGGAAGATTCACATTACCACATTGAGCCAGTTTTTTATATCGCATTATTACAATGTATTTGTTATAAATCTGCATTTAAACAATCTCCTTTATATTTTTAATCAAGCACCTCTGTTGAACCACCAGAAAGGGTAGCAAGAATCTTTTGAATCTGTGCTTGTGCAGCAGTAATATTACTTTGCATCAAAGTATTCAAATCTTCTGGCAACTCCATGCCATAAACAATACCAGCCAAATCGTTAATATTAGTTGTCCGATTTACCAAAACACGAAGCATATTGTTATATGTGGTATGATAAGTAATCGTAGACTGAGCGGCAACATAAATCGCCACAATATCGGACTTGCTATATGTGGTACACTCTTTGCCATCTGCATGATAAGGATATTCCTCCACGCCAGCCATTACAGAATAGAACATATTAGTAATGTTATTCTGATCATAACTATCTAAGGAGAAATGTTCAGTGGTATCGCCGCTATTAGACGTAGACACATCAACACCAGCCTCGATTGCACCATTACAATAATTACGAAGTTCATTTAATTTAGCTGTCCGCAATAAATTCATCATTTCATCTGTCACAGGATTATCTTCGCTAATAGGAAAGACAGTCAAATAATCAGCAACAGTAATCTTGCAATTTGTAAGTAACTCATCAACCTGTTCTTTGCACCACAAAGCAGGATAGTATTTCTGTACCATTTCTAAAATTGTCATATTCCATCCTCCTTTAAATAAGATTTGCCATTACTCGCATATAATCAAGTTCAGCAGTACGTTCTACTTCACTATCTAATTCAAAAACCGCAACTTGTTCGCAATCCTGATAATCGGTTGAATTAGTAATGGCGTATACAATACCACCAGCCACAATAGCATCTGCTTCGCCTTTAGGACATTCAATGTTCGTATTAGTTTCGGCAACTTTCCGAATAAAAACTAATTTCTGAAATACCCCAACCAGTTTGTCGCCAGACATTAATTTATACATTATTCATCCTCCTTATCATAAAAAGTCTCACGAATCTCCCTCAATAAATCAAAGGCTTCGGCGCTTTTGCTTCTATTTTTCATACGATAGTCCCAGCGATTAACCAAAGGAATAAAACCATTCATATAACGTTCATTTCGTGTACGATCCAATTCTTCCATTTTGGCTTCATACTCTTTAGGAGATGTAAAATAGAACCATCCAATCTCATAGTCCCATTTTGCATCTAAAGTACATTTAAATTTCTTATCCCATTCAGCCAATTCCTGTTCAAAGAGGCTTATAAAATATAAATCCATATCATGTACTGTTTTATAACTATCGCACCTTGCAGCGTGTGAACGCCAAGATTGATAAGAGGTAAACACATCTTCTGCGCTCATTTTTCCTTCATCAACCCATCCACGAAAAATTTTTAACTTGCGCCGAATTGCCTTAATGCTGTTACGGCTCAATTTGATAACAACTTTTCCTGTAGGTTCTAAGCGAACACGCATTTTAAGAAATTTAAAACTGTGATTTTTAAATGGAGTTATTTTGCATTTCTTTTCATTTAGTTCAATTTCCATTTCATTAGAAAGTTCAACTAAAGTATCATGCAATCCTCTTAAAAATTCTAAAGAATCACTTATTACATATCCATCATCCATATATCTCGCATATCCATGAACGCCAAGTTTATCTTTGATATAATGATCAATCGGGCTGGCATAATCTAAAGCAATATTTTGAGAAACTTGACTGCCTAATCCAACACCACGGGGATTGTCCGGGTCGTGTTCAACGCCGCCCAATTCTAAAAAATCATCAATTAACTGACAACCAATTTCTTGTAACTTAGGATCAAGGATATGCTTTTTTAAACGTTCTTTTGCTTTATCATGTGGTATTGAAGCAAAATATCCATGAAAATCAAATTGATAAATTCCACCTTCCAGACCAAACAAACGATAATGATGATGCAAGAACTCAACAAGTCTTTTTAAAGTCATATCCATACCCTTGTCAGGCAGACTTGCACTATTATCATAAATAAAACTTCTGGAATAGGCTTCTGTCATGAGTTCATCACAATAACATTTTTGAACACTACGATCTTGAATAACTAAAGAATTAATATCACGTTCTTTACCATGTTCAATCGTTTTAAAATGTTTGAACCCACCAAACTCATATTTACCGTTGAGAACTCGTTCTTGCAAAGAGTCAGTCTGTGTTAAAAGCACTGACTTGAAATTGATAGTAGAGGTTTTCCAGTTCACTCCTTCACAGCAGTTTTCGCCAGCGTCCCACATTTTATCAAAATCAAACACATCCTCAAGTGCCTTACCACAGACTGGTCTTGCTTTTTCTTCTCGTTCTCTTTTACGTCTTTCGTATCTTTTCTGTTTTCTTTCCTCACTTGTCATATTGCCAAAGAACAAATCCTTTCCGTATAGCCTTATCATTCACTGGCGAATACGTCTACGCATCACAACCGTATCCGTTGACAGCTTCCGATGCTGATTTACTAAGCTACGTAACTATGCACCTATGAAATTTAAGGGAGCAACGTGCCACGGATCATCAGCCGAAGCCAATTACCGCAAGAAGGAAATGGGATGCTACCTCCTTCCGACACACCGCTCAAATCAGCAAAATGTCAATAAACCATGCAAGCAGCGTCCAGATGCAAGTATCGAAAAAGTGTTTTAGGATGCCATCAGGCAGAGCCACGGCATACATCCTCCTTCTGAAATAACGGATATTGTTTTCACCAGTAAAGGCCAGTATTATTTCAAGCCATTAAGGGCTACTAAGTCTAATCCAAGTTTGTGTACTAAATTTGATGCACCACAAACAGCTTCAAGAATCCGGGGCGACCCCATTGGAATTGCCAGAGTTGTTGTTGTTCGGAGAACCGTCAGTGTTGACATTGCAGAAATTGTTCGTGTTGCCAGCATTGACAGAACGCAGCCACCAATTCGCAGGGGGTTTTATCAGGATGTAACCGTTGTCGGCAATTATTCTTTTGTAGAATCCTCTATGTCAAAAATATCTTCTGGTAAAACTACCTCACTTTCATTGGCAATCTCATTTGTTTCATCTTTCTTCTTTGGCTTGGGATTACCGTCACGCTTGATGTATTCCCAAAGTTCCTGTTTAAGATAATCTAAGAACTCGCAGAAGAATTTGAAATTAATGATCTTACTCCAAGATTTCTTGCTCTGATACTTTTTATAACGTTTCTTATCAGATTCAATGATTCCTTTTACCAGAGCCGCTTCGTAATTCAAAAGCCTTGCCCATTCTTTAAAGATTCCAGAAGTTTTCTTTTTGTCCCCAAGAAAATTATTTCCTTTTAGCACCAACGAAAATGTCACAGTAAGCAAACCACTTAATGCAAAAATTGCGGATCGTGCTTTAGCGAAATATTCTTCTCGAAGATTAAATTCTGTTTCCATCATATTGTTATGAATATAGATGGAGTTAGCCCGTAATACATCCTCATGAATTTCCAACGCAAGCCGGGTAATATCGTTGGTCAGACAAAACCTGTAAGATTTTGGGAACTTCTTAACTTGTTCCAGTGTATATGTAGCTAATTGTTGCGCCACTCGAATGAATTCAGCTTTTGATTCATTGCGCTTAGAAGCGTAGACAGACATTGATGATCCTCCTATTTATCATATTTAGATTATTTGCCCCACATCTAAGCAGATATGAGATTGTTTTCTCAACCCGCCCTTTATGTTAGCAGATTAGTTTCTCATTGTCAAGGGCAAATTGAGAAAATTTTCTAAGATTAAGGGTAAACCGTTCATCCCCCTTATCTGTCCCGGCTTGCGCCTTAGACAAGATAGGGGGATTCACTGATTAGCTTAAACACAGAAGGCCGGGGCGACCCCATAGGAAAAGCCAGAGGTGTAGGTGCTCGGAGAACCGTCAGTGTAGACAATGCAGAAATTGTACGTGTAGCCAGCACAGACAGAACGCAGCCACCAATACGCAGTTGATGTTGTAGCATTATGGCGGTAGAACACTTTGCTGTTCCCGGCTTTATAAAAATCATACTGTAATTGTGAATTCTGCTCATACTGACTGGCGTATGACCTTGCCCCTTGTACTTCAAACTCAGCAAGCAAGAATAAATAATCATCTGTCTTAGTTATTGCACTTGCTGCGTTGGAACTTCCACCAGTATTATCAGAATACTTTGAACAAGACTTCATGACCGCACGAAGATCACTCGGCAATGCCGCCATAAATGTCTTTGCCGCAGGACTTGTTGGATTCTGACCCAACAAATTATTTCTCATAGAACAGTCTTTCCAACCACCAGCATTTGTACTATTACCAGATGTTGAACCATTCATGGTAAACGTACCATTCCAGTTAGCGTACTGAGCATCAACAAAGCAAATATTATTGCCCTTATTACTGACCTTGCCAATCTGGAAGTGAATGCGGTTTGCACCTTCCTTTGCGCTATTATGGTTAAAGCCCAAAATAAACGCCCAAACATTCATGTTAATAGCAGTTGAACTAACAGTACCATTTACTAAAATCTGTTTGCCATCACCAACATTCCAATAAGTCGAAGCCACACCAGCATCAGACACTTGCCTAATCTGCGCCCAAGTATACTCATTAAGTGCCTTACCAGAAGCAGGAATAAACTCCGCATTCACAGTAAAGGTCTTATTTGCTGGAGCGTTATGATTAGTGCCAGCCGCCACCGCAACAGTAATTGTCGCTGTACCAGACTTCTTATTAACATGACTAACAGTGATCACATTACCACTAATGGAAACCGTAGCAACGTTGGTATTGCTGGATGTGGCAGTAATCTTACCGTCACCAGCACGTGTCGCAGTCACAGTATCAGTCAATTTATCAGTGTTCAATGTCACAGAAGTCTTATTCAGACTCAAACTACCAGCCGCCTTACCGATTGTCCAAGACACTTCCTTGGCAGTAGTAGAACCATCACTCCAACAGTAATCAGGTTTAGGAGTAAACGTAGCCTTATATGTACCAGCGGCAGTTTGTTTAGTAACACCGCCAATGGTCAACTGTGCTGTATTGTAATTGCTGAATGTAGGTGTAAGTTCTGCCCCTGTATAAGTCAACGTACCACTCTGAGCAGGAACAGCGGTCAATTTGGTCTTATTGGGAATTGCAGTAATTCTACCAACCGTACTTGTGTTTACTGCACCTTCAGTAGAAATTGGGAACAGGGCAAAATAATAAGTAGTCCCATTTGTGAGGCCAGTTACCTCCAGTGGACTACTTGCGTGTGCATTTCGAGTTGTACTATTCAAGGCCAGTGTGCCATCTTCAGGAGATGTAGGATAACCACCAGTCTTATAAACCACCTTTGTACTTGCCCATGTAGAGAGCGTCACACCATCTTGAACCTTTGTTGCGGCAGGATCATTCCATTTAAGCTGAACACGACCATTTAACTGAGCCGCAACAGTCAGATTAGAAATATCACCCGTAGGCACAGGATTGGGTGTAATCGTTACCTCATTTGCAGGATCATCGGCATAAGTATTTGTGGTAGAATATGGGAAGAACTTGTAATAATATGTCACGCCATCACTCAAACCACTATCACAAAAATATTGTGTCTTATATGCGTCACGAGTTTTATTGTCAAGAACAACTGTACCATCACGGCGACTTGCTGGCATAGAACCCGCTTTACGAACCAGCAATGTGCCAGCCCATGCCGCAAGAATAGCATCACCAACAACCGTATCAACAGGATCAGTCCATTTCAAGTATGCTTTACCTGAAGCAGCCAACGTAGCAAGGCCAGTCACAGGAGCCAGAGGGATACCACCACCCCCACCAGAACCGCCGCTACCAGTTGGGAAAATAGAAACAATAGGCATATATAACCTCCTTTAACCAAGAAGAATAATTGTCACAGGAATATCACATGTAGGCTTATCACCGTATGCTGTAACAGTTAAAGAACCATCTGCCTGATCGCTAATACGCATATCAGCAGCAACAACATCTTCAAGCTGTTCCGTTGTGATATTTTGCCCGATAGTAATAATGCCATTTTGGTCTGCGTTAAGTCCTTCGACAGAAATTGTTTGAACATACGGAGAATCGTCACTCCATGCAGACATAAGCAAAACAGCATTGATTGCTACACTAAGATTGGCTTTTTCACCAAGGGCGGTATCAATTTTTTCCATATTGGAGTTTGAGTTGCCATTGATGCTTTCACGCCATTCTTTAAATTTTGTCTGGTCATTATCTGTGAGTGCCAGATCATAGTTTTTCGTTGCGCTCAAAATAAAACACCACCCTTCCTTGAATTAACCAAGCAGAGTGATGAGGATAGGAATATCAATTTGTGGCGTATCTCCACGACAAGAAATTGTAATAGAACCATCCGTTTGAGCAGTTACAAACATTTCAGCACCAACCACAGCTTCATACTGTGCATCACTGAACGCTTGTGGTAAAGTCACATAACCATTCTGATCAGCCATTACAGCAGACACAGATACGGTCTGTTGCCCATTCACCCAAGCACTCGCCAGCAAAGTTGCATTTACTGTTGTACTTGGCTCACAACTTTCAGCCCCATCAAAAGGCAGTTCGTTATATCGTTTATTACCATATCCCGTTTTATGACGTGTACTACCATCTGTAAAAATTACTGTAATTTGTTCGCCATCCAGCAAAATAGGATTTTTAGCTGTCCAATTTGCAACAGTATCACGCCGCTGTTGAATTGCGGATACCCTTACGACCTTTTCAGCCATTCACTTCACCTCCGCTTTTAGAATAAAAAGGGGAAGGTTTTCACCTCCCCCAATTAGCTTTTAATTACGCATTACCGCCATCAAGAATGATAGTATCGGTATCATGCACCACAGTATCAGGCAGAGTATAAACAGTAGTCTCAGTGCCACCAATCTTAACATTGCCGTTTGTAGTAGAAGCCTCAACCTTAGTTGCACCCTCGGCAACACCATCCAGCTTAGTCTTATCAGTAGCAGACATAGCACCAGCAGCAGTAGTAGTAGCCTCATCTAACTCCAAACCAGCCGCACCAACCTTCAAGCCATTGGCATTCGTACCCAGCTTAATAGCAATGACATTGGTTGCAGAAATCTCAATACCATCGCCAGCGGTATACTCATTAACCAAATCCTGAACGGACAAATAAATGTGAGACTCATTGCCATCACCGCCAACAGTGTTTACAACAAAATCAATGTACTTGTCACCCGCAGCAGCACCAGTGTAAGGATCATCAGCAGCGGCAACCACCTTAATATCGGCAGACTTCACCAGATAATCCTTCGGAATGTTAATATCAGCACCAACCACAGTGCCATCCACTGTCACCTGATAAGAAGCAATATAGCCAGCATTTGCAGTTGCCTTCTTCACCACATCAACAGTGTGATCCTTAACATACAGACCATCGGCCTTCTTCTGCAAGTCGTTGTCAGCGTCAGCAGACACGTTCACACCGATAGTCTTAGCATCTGCATCAACGGTCACAGCACCATCAGCAGCGGTGTAAGTAGTATCGGCAGTAGTAATCCGCACGACCTCAGTATAATCAGCATCATCCAAAGCCTTTGCAGACAAAATCAGAATGTGAGGATCAGTAGCGTCCTGCTCCAGCTTATATTGAGTATCGGTATCCTGTACCTTACCCGCAATATAACTATCAATGTTCTTAATCTCATTTGCGTTATATTCAGGCTTAGTTGCAGCCTTTGCCCACTCAGACACATCACCAGCCAAAGCAGTAATGTAATGCAGATCGTTAAAAGCAGTAGTACCATCACCCAGCTTCAGCAAAGTAGCAGACTTAGTGCCAGTATCAGTATCGGCAGGAACCAGCACCACGATAGGCTCGTTCACACCATAAACAGCATTCTTAGCCTCCAGATTTGCCAGAGTATCGCCACGAAGTTTATACTGGACATTCATAGTCTTAGTAGTAGCCATAATCAATTACCTCCTAATATTTTTAAATGTTACCGTCAAGAATAATGTAATCACCATCATCTTGCTCTAATTTGTTTACATTCAGCGAATTGACTTCCATTGTGCCATCTCCACCAATAGTAATTTTGTTTTCGGATTTGCTGGATTTTACTATACCAGCCGTAGTTTCATCACCAATAGGAACGTCAGCAGCGACACCCTCTTTGATTAATTTGTCTACATCCGCAAATTTATTCTGAACCTTTTTAAAGTTGTCGTTAATCTTTCGGGCGACTTCTGCACCAGAATCCGAATTGGCCTGTGTCGTACCAGCCCTCAACAACTCATAAACAAAATTCATTAATCAGTCACCGCCTCCCTTTTTAAGCATACAGAATATAATCTGAACATAACGCAGCGGTATCAAAAAGGAATCCTTTATAGTCCTCTGGCTGTCCTACTGGAGCAAAGCAGCTACCAGCAACAACAGGCTCATCACCGCCTCCGGGCGGCTCATACGGAGGACTGTGAACAGGATAGAATACACCCCAATAGAAACCATAAGCCATAGACATAGCTGCACCACCGCCTTAATAAATAAAGCAAATGATACAGTCATTTACGGGCTTTTTGAATTTCACATTGCGAATTTCCGCAGTATTTGTACCACCAAGCGCAATACTTGAGAAATTACCTAATCCATCTGTCGTGTATTCAAAACCATCCATAAAAAATTCTGTATAAGCCGCTGCTTTAATGGTGATGTGATATAACTTGTCTGCAAGTGAACTCGGCTCAACCTTTTTAACTTCTGCCAAACAACGTTCAACGACATTTTCATTTGCAGCAAAGTTGGCGTGTAATAATCCACCTTGTTTTCTTACCATTATTTCACCACCTTTTATAAATAGAGTTCTTTATGTTATTCTACAATTATCACATAATCGACCTCTTCCAAAGTCATATTGTCAAAATCACTCAGAGTTAAATCGTCCATTTCATATAACAACCGATACCTCTTTAATCCTGCGCTTGCCTCACAATCTAAATACATATCGGCAGTTATAGGTTGAATAAATTGAATTATAGTTTCTACAATATTAGCAAAGACATTAAGCACATCTTCCATTCCAGTAAACTTCTTCAGCAAAAAATCTTGTTCCGTATCAATATCAAGCCATGTTTCAAACTCAGGATCATGTAAAACATTTTTCAGCACAAGATCATCAACCATATCTGCATACAAATATGTCATTGCTTCACCACTGATATGGAGCAAATAGAAAATGTCAGTTGGTGCAACATCCAAGAACATTGCAATTTCATCTACATCAATCATTTTCTTGCTTGCCATTTCAGCATCGGCAGATATATATAATTCATTTTCAAACTTATCAATGCTATATTTCAATGTATCTAATTCTTCTGCAAACATCGTCATGTCGAACTTTGCATTGCCGAGTGAAAGTGCGACATAATAATCAAGTGGAGAAGCATAAATCTCCAGAGCAGAATCACCACTAATGAAACTTTTTTCAAGAATGTCCATTTCATCAGCAGACAAAACTATTTCTGATTCACCACTTGCCATAATCTGTTTTAACAAATCAACATCTGTACCTAAATACATTTCACTTACAATTTGCTCATGAACAATTTTAAGAATATCGTGCATGGAAACATCAATAAACATTTCTGATTCAATCTTTAACGCTTTTCTAATCTCAATATCATCCATAGTAGCAAATATATTAAGCCAATCGTACATCGAAAACGCATCTCTTTGAACCAACTGCGTGATAATAACATCAATTTCGGTGAGCCGCTGTTTCAAATAAACGTCATACAGTTCCAATTCTCTCACCTACTTTCTTCATGTTATTTAAGGAGTAACCGTTGGATTAGCCAGTGTCAGTTTTAAACTCCCTGTCTTAACCATAACAATAGTTGCAGTTTCGACGCTACGAGATTGAGATAATTGATTGAACATAAGCAAGTTGCCATCAGTGGGACTATCAAACAAAACAAAGTGTGTAATAGTTCCCCAACTCGCAGAACTCTCATCAAATTGAATTTCGCCGTCATTTGAAACGACACCATTCACAGGTTCGCCCAAATTTGTCAACTCGACACGCTGATAACCAGCAGATGCAAGCGGTTCACTAACACCAGTGCCATCAACTTGCGGCGCAGTAGAACTCAAGCCAAGATACACCTTCTTAGGCAATGTAGGACTTAACTTAGTCATAAACACATTACCCATAATACAGTTCAGAAAATATGTAGAAGTCATATACTGTTCACCCTCACTTTCCTAAAAGATAAATTTTATCTCAAAAAACTCTCATTGATATTGCGAGAAATTAAAAGAATCCCATGATTAGGGATTTCAGCTTCGCCATCTATATCTTTGATAGTAATTTGATAAATGTACTTTCCCTCCAGCCCTAATGTATCAGATGGAAGTAGATCAACAGAAGCAATATTCTTTGCGCCTGTCTCATCATCACCGATGCTGAACTTTAGAGGTTTATTTATTAATGGATCGCCAGTCTTATCAGAATAGTCCACAACAGAAAAGTCACCTATACAACCATCTGCATTGAAAGGAACATTCTTTATTGTCCAAAGCCTCCAGCGGAGGGTTTGTGACTGGCCTGACACAAACATTACCTCTGGTAATGTATAAATATCATGTCTCATATATCACCCTCCATAATTCACAGGAAATTCACAAACAAAATCTAAAATGCAATTTCCCTTTACCTGTAATTTGTTCATCCCTTTTTTCAATGGCAACCAGTTAAAGTTGAAATACTTATACAAATTTGAATAGCTACTATCTGAAGATTTGATTTTTCCAAGAGCATTATCAATAGAAATTTTCAAAAAATAACTTTGTGGCAAATTTGTAAATTTCATTTCAATATCATCACACGACTTATTGATAATTGAAATTGTATTGCTGCCATTTAGCTGAATTTCCAACTTTGGATAATACAGTTGATTAATTGTGGAGCGACTAATTAAATTGATATTTGTCGTTCCATTACAAGGATAATGAAATTTTCGTGGGAACATATATGCATATGGAGAATCACAAGTAACCTTTGCCGTAAACGCCCAAGGAAGCCAAGAGAGTTGTATCGGCTCAAGTTCACTAAACACACAATGATACCTAACAATTTCCAAATCGGGTTGTTCTATTTCAAGCCATTTATACTGTGTCGGCCCCGTTAGCCAGTTAGCTATTGCATCCATCTCATACCGATCAAGGTGTTCATCCATTTTCAACATGAGCGGATCAAGGCCAAACACAAGCCTAAATTCAAGAGGTTCTTCGTAAGTCCGACCATATAAAAAATTCCGTCCCACGGACGGAATTACATCGGTCTGTATTTCTCCTGCGCTGGCAAAGGGAGTAGCCTCATTGTCATTGCCATCAATATCATAAATCCGAAGTCCATATTCCTCACAAGGAACACGATTGTAAGAAAACTTCTTTGCAATAAAACCCATCTACTCACCTCGCAATCTAAAATTTTATTTTTCCGAATCTGGAACTTCTGGTTTCTTCGCTGGTTCAATATTACATTCTGCCAAATAATTCAACACCTCTTGCAGAATCATAAAGCTACCTGAAAGATTTCCTGCGTTCTGAACTCCAGTTACAGTAATACCAGTATCTAATGTTCGCATAACAGCAGCAATAGCCTGACATACATCATCTTTATTTGTAATTTCCTTCATACAAACACTCCTTTATTTATTAATAGCGTCATTAATACAAACCCAACTGCCATTGACTTTAATATGAACACGTGCAGTAATCCAAAGTCCACCACCAGCATCAATTCCTAAACCTTCACTTGCAGAAATTCTCATTCCTCTATATGAGTTAATCATAACAAGATCAGTTATGTTTACACCATCACTACCATATCCATCATACATAGAGCCATAAGAACCAAACAATATGTTTGCACCATTAACCGTACCGCCCTGAATGTATGCGCCATATATACGTGGTGAAGCAATAAGGTCTTGTGTAATTTGTGTACTTGCAATATTCTTAATTTCCTGTTGTGTCCACATATTTTGACTGAGCCAGTTAATGTCTTGGTCAACACCATCCAAACGTTGATTAAAATTATATAGACGTTGATCAATATTCCAACTCATATTTGTTATATCATTATCCAATTCAGTAAATTTACTTTGTACACCACTATTCAAATTGTTCCATGTGATTACACCATTTGCTAAAGTAAGATTTCCTTGCATCCACACATTACCATTTGGATCAACATAGAAATTGTAACCCTTTGTTGCATACGAATTTCTACCTACTCTAATACCAACACCTTCAAGCCACGCCTGACTATCGCCAACAACAGTTGAAGCAGAAAGCGTTCCCGACAAAGATGGAGACACTAATTTGCCACTAATAGTAGCATTATTGGCTCTCATATCACCATTCTTTTTAACCCAAAATGGAGCATTGGCAGGATTTTCAGCACCAGCCCAAAATGCGTATGCTGAATAATAACTTGTACCACCATTAATAGCAACACGTGTGCTACCGCTGCCAGAATACAAATAACTGGACGCAATAGTAAATCCACCGATCTCGCCTGATGTAGCAATTAACTTACCCTTTAAATAAGCATTACCATCCATATCAAGCCAGAAATTCGCATTAGGAGAATCACCAGATGAAATGTCGGTTACTTTCTTAATGCTCCTATTGTTCACTGTACGAACACCTGAAGGCTGTCCTTTACTATCGTAATAAAACAATGTGTCTTTGTTCGCTCCACCTACAATGCCATAAATAGCCCCAAGGTCAATGCGACCTCCAGTGCTGCCATAAAGATTAAAAGAGGCATTGTGTAATGATGCACCTTCAGCATCAACTTTAAATACAGCTACACCACCATCCTGCTTCTCACTTTCGATCACCAAAGACGTACCAGCAAGAATAGTGCCTACAATAGCAGGAGCAACGATACCAAATATACTGCCAAGATTTTTGTCAACAAACTCACCAATACCGATTGTTGCAGAGTTCCAGTTGTCATTTGTAAACATTATGGCATTATGAGCAAGCCATAACTGTTTCGGGCTATAGTCACCGCTGGCCTGAATGTATTTCCTACATCTCAATCCTGTCTGATCAATCGTCAACTCGTTATTTGTACCAGACATAATCATATTTTTCATAGTGTCAATCGCAGAAGTCATAAAGTCCTTGACTTGAGTTTTTGCGCCACTGGTAACAAAGTTGCTGTAGTTGTATTTATTAAAATCAAGCGAACTTGCAGATGAGATACTTTGATCCAACAAATCCTCAAACTTGAACGAAGCGTCATTCAATTTATAAGCATTTCCAAAATCAATCGTAAAATCTGTTAAATCATCAAAATCAACTTCAATACTTGTTACAATAGGTGTAACAACTCCTTTTTCCATTTGAAGATATACTCTTTCGCCCAATGACAACTCTTTGGCAAAATCAATGTAATCTTCTAATGCAAGGAAATTGACAACGGATGTAGAGAAAAAATAGTCAGGAGATGATAACTTTTCCAAAGTCTCAAATCCATATTCAAACAACTCCCATTCAATAGACATTTTCTGATACTCTGTAACATCTTGTGTTAAATATAAAGTTGCAGATGAAGTCTTGAATTGCAAAGAAGATGCAGAACTTGAAACACTTGTACTTAATGTACCTGTCATAGCAAGACTACCACTTGGGAACTCTACTCCATTAAACGTCCCCTTATTCAAATACAATGAGAACACAAATGATCTGTCAGAATTAACTTGTAATGTTCCATTAACGATCTGTGCGTTTAATACTGCATTTGATGTACTTGCGCCAATCGACCCACCACGAATAATATAAAATGTCATATCATTACCATATGGTGCTTGTGTCATAGAAGTAAGGTTTTCCAAATTGAATATAGCAGATATTCCGCTAATAGTCTTAGTATCAACAGCATATGCGTCTGTTGAAGTTGCAACAAAAGTGCTATCAGTTAATGAACCGCATCTGAAATACCTATCTAAAATTTTCAATTCATCAGATGTAAAAAATGAATCAAACGCAGTTCTCTTGTTAATGCTTTTCAGTTGTGATGTATAACTATCAATCTGTGACTGGATGCTTTTAAGCAAATTCTCTTGCGTTGTAATCTGAATTTTCTTTGAAGATATTTGACTATTTATCGAATTAAGTTCTGATTGCAATGCTTGATCTACCGCTATTGCTTGATGAATAGTGGATTGCCTCGTTTCCAAAGCCAATAATTCCCCATTCAATTCTGCTAAAACACTTTCTTCTGTTGTATATCTGCTTATTTGCATATTCTGAGCAATTATCAACTGATAATAAGGCTGCTGATAACTCTCGAATGTATTCTTCCATCGACTCCACTTTTCAATTATTTCATCAGAAAAGTATTTAATATTCATATAAGCATCAAGATTAAAAATGCGATTTAATCCCATTGGATTAGCACTACGAATTGTAACACCATCCGCACCATAAACATCAAGTGCAGTTACAAGTTCATCTGTGTTTTCCTCTATCTCGATCTCTTTAATAAGATTTTTTGTAGATAGATATACAGGCTTTGTATTAACAATCTCGTTAATACTACGCACATTTATTTTTCGATTATATGTATCAAAATCAAAAATACATCCATATGCTTCTTGCAAATCAGATTTAATCCAATCGTAAATATTCTTTGTACTTACGCTGAATGTACGATATTTCCCAATTAAATCATTAGATACTGTTCCAATAGTCCATGACGGAACTTCTGACATAATAATGCCAAGTATTGAACTTTCAACTGCAAATGGGTTCCAAAAGCAATAAGTTCCTTCCTCCAACGTAATATTCTTATTAGTCAGTTCATGTTCAAGAGAATATGCTTTACATGATTTTATCTTAACAACTCCATCATCTGTTTCTTCTGGATTTCTAAGAATAAACTGACCGTAGCCCTGAACGTCAATTACTCTCATTCCTGTCAAGAGGTCATATTCGTCCAATTTTTCGCCGTTAATCTGTGATGGATATTCAAAAGAAATCTCCGAAATTTCATTGTAACAGAACGTTCCTTTTGGTTTTAGAACATTACTTAAATAGCCTATCGCAGAATCATCCAAATTCCTCAAGATAAACTTAGGACGTTTTGTGAAATCAATTTTTGAAAAATCAATAACCAAATGTCAGACCTCCTTTCATGATATATGAAAGGGAGGCATTGAGCCTCCCCTTTATGGTTTCAGCGGATTACTGGTTCTTGTCTTACCACGTTTAATAAAAGAGTCATTTAATGCAGTAATCGTATGTTGAGAAATATCCCTTGTCAGTTGACGAATTTCAGCCTCATCAAGTTTCTGAACAGTATACACCTGAATTGGAGCGGTCACTTCAATAGTATCACCGCCAGTTTGAATGATGTTCTGAGCCTGTTGACTATCATGCTTGATTTGTTCTTGCATCCGTGGAGTCATAAGGTCTGTTTCTCCTAATGCAACAAGCAATTTGCCAAACTTAGATAGCATTGTATCGTCACGGTTCAAGACCTGATACAGTCGATTTGTGTTATCTTCTGTTAAGATCGTTTCACCCTTCTCCAACTTAGCAATGACTTCATTACCTTTTAAAGTTGGATCGTCACCCACAACACCACCTTTATGATACACGGCATATTTAGACTTATATAATTCTTCGCCATTGATATACCATGTGCCATTCGGCTTACGCTCAATCTTCATACCGGGAAGTGCTTGACGTAACTGCTGTGCCAAGTTCTGCTGGTCACGCTCAAGAGCATCTAACCCAGCTTGATCATTAGCGGCTTTAAGCCCATGCCACTTAGACGAGTTTTCCTTCATTCGACTGATAATTGTACCGGGATTGTACTTACCGCCAGAGGTATCATACTCTCCACTACCACCAACAATATAATTTGCACCACCATTAGAAGATGAACCCATACTGGCTTCATAGGCCGCAATCTGCTTTTGTATCTCAAGTATGGCATTAAGGTAACTACCATATTGATTTACTGCTGCACTTGCGCCCTCCCACGCCTTTGTGATTTCGTCATTGGTAACTGAACCATATTCATAGTTCCAGTTAATCAAATCCTGATAAAGCGTGTCCCAATGATTATTAATGCGGTCAATAGCAAGACGATATACTTTTTCCTCAGAAGAAATGCTATTTTCAAGAATGTCAATTTCTTTTTGCTTTTCCTTCTCATAAGCATCAGCCATATCATCAAGCATATCGCTGGCGGCATCATAAGCATGATCTGACTGATAATCAGCAAGATCATTTATCTTTTCAGACAATTCCTCCTGCAACTTGGCTTTCTTAGCCGCCGCCTCACGACTATCATCCAAATCCAAAGCGGCAATTTGCTTACGCAAATCGGCAATAGCCTCTTCCTTATCAGTAACCGCTTTAGTATACCCATCTTTTTCTTTCTCCAGATCAAGCGACTTTTTCTGCAACGAAACAATTTCTTTCATTGCGTCAACTTGATCCTCTAATGCTTCTACTTGATTTTTGACCTCCTGCTTAATCATTTCCTCGACATATTTAAGCAAGTCATTCAGTGCATCTTCTTGATCCTCAAGTGTTTTCTTTGCAGCTTCATTGGCCTCTTTAATTGCACCACTCACTTGACCAATTCCAGATTTTGCACTATCAGCCAATGCCCTCATGCGATTGATATTCTCAATGTAAGCATTAGCCTGTGCCGCAGAGATTTGTCCAGCCATTTGCATGGCCTGAATCTGAGCATACACTAAATCCCATGTAGCACCAGTAACGGTTTCAGTAGCAAAAGCAAGGTTATTCAAAGACTCAATGTTTCCGGCCTCTGCCGCAGTACGAATTTGAGCAACATAAGCAAGTGCTTGTTCAATCGCCATTTGCTCTGTACGGGCAGCAATGACTTTTCGTATACTTCCCTCATTGATAACAAGCATACCATTTTCATCTTTGAGATACTGGAGATACTGTACACCCCAAGAAAGGATTTCTTGCAAGGTATCAATGGTAATGAACCCGCTTTCAGCAAACTCATCAGCCGCAGCATGGAGTGTATCATACAGCCCCGTAATCTGATCAACTGCTTCGTTTGCATTATCTACGACTTGTTGCCAAGCGTTTGCAGAAGTTTCCTTAATCTTTTCAGCATAATCCCACCATAAATCGCTAAGTTTACTAACCTCATCAGAGGCATCAGAATATCCCTTTGAACGATAGAACTCTGCTTGTTCATGAATGGCATCCTGCATACGCTGATAATATTCAACTGTATCTTGAGTATACTGCACAATGCCCCTGTAATCATGGGTATCAATAGCATTACTCAACCAGTTATCGGTTAATGTTACAGCGTTCTCAAGTTCGCCAACAATAGTGTCATAGGCATTAACAACAGCATCAGTAATACTATCGCTATACTCCCACCATTTCTGCTGTAATTCAATGATCTCAGACGATGTATCATCAAGCCCTAACTTACGATATTCTTCTGCCTGATTATGGACGGTTTCTTGCATTTGCTTATAAATAGCAACCACTTGACTTGCATAATCCATCTGCTGCTTTGAATAAGCATCAAAATCCATAATTTTGTTTATACCAGTATTGAAGTTTTTATCGTCTAATTCAGGGACAACACGGACAACAATCTTGTTTTTCTTTTCCATCAAGAACATTTCATGATTGAAATAGTTCAAGACACCATCCATTGTCTTTTTTAATTCGTCAAGAGTATCTTTAAGTTGTTCTTCTAAATTTTCAGCGGCTTTTGTAGCATCCTTAACTTGACTTGTTGTTGTCTTTGTAGTTTTGCCAGTGTCTATCACAGGCTTATATGTTTTGTTTGGATTTACTCTACCATATGCACCGCCATTATAGCCACCAGAGTATGCGGGGATAAGGCCAGTGATAAGTCCACCGCCACGCTTAATCTTTTTGGTTTCTTCAGCCGTATAAACTGTGTCACCCTTATTTAAATGAGCAATTTCAGGGCCATTTGTACCAACCAAATAAGCACGATCACCAGACTTAACAAGTTCCTCGCCTTCCTCGCCAACCAAAGCATCTCCATCTGGAGCGTTCTTTGTACCTTTGGCAAAACCAAGCCAACTTAAAATTCCACTTTTACGCTTTACATCTACATTAACTGTCACTGTTTTGCCAGTTAAATTATTAATTGATGTTTGTAAACTTGAAACTTTTCCCTTTGCTGTATCAGCCGATGTTCCAAGAGCATCTAATGATGCTTGAGCATTGTCCGTTCCTGTACCATCAACTTCCTCAATTCCAGTTTTTAAATCATCAAGTCCTGTCGAAGCTGGAGCGAAATCAAGCGTATCAAGGAAATCTAATGCTTCATCCAGAGATTGTGCTTGACCTTGTGCATTGGTTAATGTAATACTATCTACTTCGCCAAGTTTTCCAATAAGAGTTTCTGCATCATCCTTTGTAAAACCTAATTGTTCCATGAGAACAGATAGACTCTCAGTATTAACTTTTACCTCAAGCCCATCACCCGAAGCAAGACCCAAATTCTTTAAGCTATTTGTCAATGTATCAACATCAGCAGATGCACTCAAGAATGAAATGCCTTCGACACTCTGTAAAGTTGTAAGCAAATCATGAATCTCTTTATCCGTATAACCCAAAGAAATAAGTTGATCAGTCAATGCAGAAATATTTATCGCAGTTCCTTCAAGTGAATCAGAGGATAACCCAATTTGGTCGATTGCGTCCAACACTTCATCGACATTATAAAAGTCAACCTCTCCCCACATAGACAGTGCTTTCAGACAGGCCAAAGCAGCATCTTCAGATATGCCTAACTTTTCAGCAAGAATATCAACAGACGTAGAGTCAATATTAAACTCATAAGAACCATCGGCAAACTTTTCAATTTCAGCAATAATATTGCCGTCATCGTCAAGCACTTGCCCGTTCTCTGCAATCTCATTCAGTCTCTCTAAGAACCCAGCACCAGCAGAATCAGCATCTTCAAATATATCAACATTTTTTTGCATGGCTTGATAAATTTCATCAAGGCCATCACTCCAACCCCATTCATTCAACTGATCAGAGCCAAACAAGAACTCAGCCGCAGCCCAAAATGCGTTACTGTTGACAGTTCCAGCCTCAAACTGTTCATTCAAAGCCTTAAACGCTTCTGCATAAGATTTAAAATCCTCATCCTTTTCAGGAACCGACATTGCAGCGTCATAACGAGATTTTGCCTCAGTAACCTTATCAAAACTACGCTCCATTCCTTCAAGAGCCTGATTGAGCAACAAAGCATTGTCTGTAATAAGTGCAAATCCGTCTTTGCCTTCTGCGACATTTTGCAGAATATTTGCAAGGAATTTTGCACTCATACCATCCTGATCAAGAATGGTTTTCAAGCCAGCACTCTCTTGTGCCAATTCCTCAACGTTGTCCGCTGTGATACCATCAACTGCTTTTGACATTTCAATGATAGACTTTCTGGTATCAGCAAAATCTTCTGCAACAAACAAATCTGACAACGCAGTACGAATATCATTGGCCTTAGTGGTAAAACGTTGTGCATCAAGATATGTAAGTAATGCTTCAACCGAAACTCCGTACTTTTCCGCAGCGGCTTCAAGTTCGGCATACATATCAGAAATAGCACCAGTATCACCAGTAAAGTGCATGGCCTCAGAAGTCCAAATTGCAGTTTCACCAATATCTGCAAGCAACCCTTTAATGTGTTGACCATCAACGTCAAGCCCTTCAGTATCAAGCCTAAACAAATCTTCATTTGTCCAGCCCTCTCCTGCTTTATCAATCAATCCATTGATGTAATCATACACGGTATCTCGACTTAATAAAACAGCACCATCATCTGTCTGAAGAATAGGACTAAACGCAATCTCTACACCATCAAATTCCTCTGCACCACCAAATACTGTCGAAAACGATCCACGAAGTTCATCTACTGTAGACCCCCAAGATTCAATAGCATCTTTATAAGCTGCAAGATTTTCGTCTGTCCACTCTAATACTTGTCGATTATTTGTGTCAATATTTCCAAATATCGTTTGAGATAAATCAACTCCAAGAAGTTTTGATTCATTTACAATCTTATTATATTGATTATAGATTTCTTCATATTCTTTTAGTTTGTCACCTAAAAGTTTCTTCTCTAAGTCAGCGGCATCGACTGCATTTTTAATCTCACTTAATGAATCGACATTTGCATTAACAACTAAATCATAAACAAGTTCGATTTTTTCATCTGACAATCCATCAACATATTCCGCAAAATCTTTTAATTTTTGCTCGGCTAAAATCCAATCTGTATTTTGTACAGCATCAGAATTAAAAAATGCTTTTTTTATTTCGTCCCGTTTCGTTTTAACTTGAAGTGCTACTTGTTCTTGCTTTTGCATAGCATCAAGATATTTTGCGTACTGTTCATTTTCCCTCAAAACAGCATCAACATATTCTTCAGCAGAACCAATGCTATCGTCAAAACGTGAATCGCCTTCAAGATTTGAAATAATATTTTTTCTGAATTTTTCAAACCCATCTTGCGTAGTTGGATCATTTGAAATTCTTTCAGCCAACATTAACTGAGAAGCAATGTTCTTGTTTGCTGTTTCAATCTGTTCAATAGCACCACTTAACTCATCGGAATATTCACTATACAAATTCGCAAGTTCTTCCGCAACAGGATTATCGGCACCAAATTCTTCAATAACATCATTCATTGCACTTTCGATGAACTTATAATCAGCCATTAAGTCATCAAAAGTAGCTTTTGCCGTATCTCCACCAGTTAATTCAACACTTGGCAGGAATATTGTACCTCCACCTTTAGAGCCTGTATTATCTATACCTTCATATCCAAGTTCTTTAAGGTAGTCCATAGCTTTACCAGCTTCTTCGCCAATAGCACTAAAGAATTTACTATTCCCACCAAAATAACCAGTTTTTAAATCCTCAACAACCTGATCTTTAGCAGCGTTCGCACCAGCAACAGAAGCGTTTGTTTCAGTACGTAATGCCTCCATAGTTGCTTCAAGTATGGCGGTTTTGTAATCTCCATATTTTGCAATCAAACTATCAAGTTTACTTTCTTCCATACCAAGAGCATTTACAAGGGCATCTCTTGCGGCAGACGCATCTTCAACTGATGCGGTTCCAGCATCCACGGCCTCACATAAATCTAAATAAGCATTTGCAAGTTCTGCGATATTGGTTGCTTTTTCAGACGCAGCATTACCAGCATCAATAACTGCCTTTCGTGCTTCCTCCTGTGCTTGTTTCCAGTTTTTATATGCTACAACCGCAATAGCAATAACAGCCACAACAGCCATAATTGCAGCGGTAGCAACTGTAGCGGCAGAACCAGTAGCAGTAAGTGCGCTGGCTGCACCCTTTAATGTAGTAATAAAACCGCCACCAGATTCTTTGCCTAAATCCCAAGCTGCCTTCAAATTACCGAACATAGACGTAATCTTAGGAATAATACCAAACCCTGTTTGCAAGCTATTCCAAATGCTTTGCACCAATCCAACTGTTTTATTGAAATTGAATAAAGCAATAACATCAAGCAAAATCAACAAGGAATTACCCATTCCACCAAGAGAATTGATAATATTATCAATGGTATGAACGAACGTAGTTCCAAAATCAATAATTGCGCCAACCAAATCATCACTAATAATCGTACTTGACAATGACTCAAAAGACGCTTTAAACTGATTAATCTTAGCTTCTAAACTACCAAGCCATACTTCTTGTTCTTTCATAGCAGAGCCAGCAGAATTTTCAGAAGCCTCAAGTGCTGCTTTTAAATCTTCCAAATTAGTTAATGTAGCAGCAAGAGCGTTACCCTGTCTTTTACCAGCGACCAACTCAAGTAATGCGGCTTGATCAATGTCAGACATTTTCTCCCAAACTTCACCAATTCCAAGAATAATGTCATATGTACTCTTGAACGTCTTTTCATCTTTCATAATGTCAAAGCCGCCAAGCCCATCAACATTTGTCAATCCCTTAATAGCATCACGTAAAGACGCTGTACTTTCAGCCATATATTCAGTTTCAAGTCCAGCTTCCTCCAGTTCGGTCTTTGCACCACGAATACGCATAGTAACTGTTTTCCACATTGTACCAACCGTATCAGGGTCTTGAATAACATTATTAGCGGCAACTACCAGAGCGATTGATTCATCAATAGTATTGTTAGCGGCAGCAAAAGAAGCAGCCGAACGCTGGAGCGCATCACCTATACCGCCTGATGAAATAGCAAACTTATTACCAACTTCATTAAACTTATCAACAATATTAATAGCATCTCCAGCCTCAAGGCCAAAACCTTTCATTGTAGAAATCAGGCTTGTAGTTGCTTGATCAATATTATCAATATCATCACCAACATTAGCATAAATTGTAGCCACTCGCCCAAGTTCTTCTGATTCATCTAAAGAATATCCAAGGCGTGAAAATGCCGATGTTGCATTGACCAAATCTGTAACTGTACTTCCCAATTCAACAGCATTGCTTTTAGCATTTTTGAGAAAAGTATTAAATTGATTTTCTGCTCCATCGGTAACTTTTTTCAATTCAACCATTGCTGTATTAAGAGCAATTACATTAGTTACCATCTGCTTGATAGAATCAATAACTTGATAAATTACACGGCTTGCACTAAAAAATGCAGAAAAATTCTGAAATGCTTGCTTAATCTGATCTCCAAACGATTTGCAATGGACTCCCGCTTGAACAACTTTTGAATTAAATGTATCAAATTCAGAATTGAATTTCTTTAATTCAGCAGGAGTAGAAATATTTGCAGCGGCAGCTTGTAATTGTTCTAATTCACGTACAAGGTCTGGTCTTGATTTAATTGCGCTATATGTAGCGGCATAATCGGAAACTTTTGACCGAGCTTTTTCAATATCGCCAGTAAACTTTTGAATTGACGCTGTATCCTTAAATACATTAGAACTTTTTGACAAGTTATTAAATTCATCTTGCAATTTTCTAACTTCTTGTGTAAGCCTTTGAACATCTTCACCGTTAGAAGGATCGAGGTCTTGCAATTCAGATTTAAGTTGTTTTGCTCTGCTGCTTAATTCATCAAACCTCTTTGAAAGTTCAGTAATTCCAGAACCAGCAATACCAGAAGTATCAATGTTCAATTTCATGGTTCCTGCTTTTTCTGAAATCGAATCAAGAATATCAACTTTTTTGCTAATCACGGACTGTTCTGCCCGATATTCAGAAACCGCACGTTTTGCGGCATTAACTTTTTCTGTAACTGCTTCCCATTCAGTAGCTAACTTGCCGCCAACAGCATTACGATCTACATTTTGCAAAACAGTATCAAGTTCCTGAATGGCGTTTTTCAATTTCTCAGCACCAGCACTATCACCAATCGTAGAATACGTAGCTTTAAGATTTTTCACATACGTATCCATATCTTGCATTTGCTTTTTAATTCCAGAATCTATAGCTAATGCACTTTCGGATTGTTTTAATGCTTGATACTCAACTTCTAACTGTCCAATAACTCCTTTGAGTTCATTATAATACTGCAACTTTTGAGGATTGCTCGTTGCATTATTGAAATTCTCCTGAGACTGTTCTAATTGCTTAAAAAGTGTTTTTACAGAATCAGTTTGATTTTTCAACACACTAAACTTGCTCTGAATATTCTGAATATCAAAATCAAGTTTTGTGTCCTCATTCATCTTCTTAATTGCGGTATTATATTCGTCAATCTCCTTTTTGACAGAACGCAAACTTTCTTTCGCAGCCTTAAAATCATTTGCATCAATAGCAGACTTAAAAGAATTTTGTGTTGCACCTTTTAAAGTAAGTCCAACATCAGAAGCCGCTTGCTTATACTTCTCCATCTGTTGAACAAGTTCTTTTTGCATAGAGGCCATTTTCTGCTGTTGAGTAATTACTTTAGAAACGCTTTTAGGATCAACTTCAATTCCGATTTTTGCCGTTTCCTGATTAATTTCCTTAACAAGAGATGCAACGCCTTTTTCAACCTGAGACTTTTCTATTGCGGCTTTCAGAATAAGTTGTTTTGTCCTAAGCCCATTCAAAATTGTACTTAAATCAGCACTAATTTGTGATGTAGTCTCTGATATATTTAGACCAAGTACAATCTGACCATCAGCAGCCATATATTTCACCTCCATACCATATAAATAAGCCCTCGCCATTTCTGACGAGGGCTGTTAATTGCTATTGTTTTATCTTATCCGTAATACATAAGCGGACGAATAACCGTTATTTCAATCCCAAGATCATTTTTTGAGTTGAACTCTTGTATTCCTTCTTCTACAAATCTCTCTGCTACACGATAGCCAAAATTCGGTATATTCTTGAACCAAACTGGCTTTTTTACTGTATAACCATCATTCAACAGCCAAAAAACATTTGCATTTGACTGGTTCCATTTATTAAAAATAGATGGGCGAATTGCATTTTGAACTTTTAATGTGCAAGATAATCTCATACCATCAACTTTAATATCAGCAATATCAGCAGCTGATAAACAACTACCCATACTACCACGATTTATTCTTGACTGGATACAATCTCGCAATAGGTTTGCAGCCCGAACAAGTTCTTGTGCATATGTTAGTCCTGAAGGTGCTTTAATCTTTGTGAGATCGAGGCCAGCAACTATCTTATCTAAAGACATAGAACACCTCCACATAAGAAAAGAGCAACCGCCAAAGACGATTACTCTTAATAAAATTTATTTTTTTGTCAATGTCACAATTAATCCAGTTGTTACCTCAAAAAATATTTTTCCGTTATTATATTCTACAAGTTCAAAATTTATCGAATTATCTGGATCAACAACTTCAACATATCCATCTTGTACTGTATAAGAGCAACTTGTTTCAATCGTTCCTCCCTGAAAATCTGGCTTAATTATTTTTAGATTTCCAGATTTAGTGAATATCAAAGAATATTTGTTAAACTCATAGGTTGTTTCCCCGTATATATCACCAATCTCATCTGTACTTATAATATTTTCTCCATCACTATACTCCGAAACTACCCATGTGCCAACAATGTTATCTTCATCATTTCCACTACAGCCAGCAAACGAGAAACATACAAAAACCACAAATATCGCAGATAAAATTCTTTTAAACATAATAAGCACCTCCATGATGCTATTATATCATCAAAAACAAGCGAAGTCAATATATGATTGTATTTTTTGTTATGTTGAACTCAACACAGTAGACACCAACTCAGAATAGTTCATATTCTTCAGTGCCTCAGTCATATCCGCAGCCGTTCCAACATGAGAAATTGTTTCCATAAGTTGCTGACCAGTAGCAACCAACATGGCAACACCGTTTTCAATTTCCTCTCTGGCCTTAGTCAAAATCTGCCGCTCTTGACTAAACTGCATCTGCTTCCGATATTCCAACTTATCACATACCATCTGACGAAGCCCCTGAATCAACTGCTGATACGAATTATCCTTGACATTGGCAACAAGATTGATTGCCTTACAAAGTTCATACGTCTTATCAATATCCAGAACATCTTCGGTGCTACCATCATCAAGAGTAAGAGACTTTTCAAATACGGGTACATTCGTAGTCATCTGGAGTAAAGTGATCATAAATACAGCATCCAAAATTTGAGGAATAAAATCGCCATTTGAATCAAAACAAGCATTTACGACACGATCAACAAAAGCACCTTGCTCATCTACGCTCATTTCATTTTTAATGGGAATCTCCATCAAAACAGCATCCTTATTATCAGGATCAGTAAGTGTAAGTACAACATTAGTCTTATGATTCTTATAAATGTCCATCAGCGCATTAACAGACTTCTTTGTAATTTTATTCATATCAATTCTCCTTCAATTTTGATTTATATTTGCAACAAGTGAAATCTTGAATTTCGGCTTGAATCTTTCCGTCTTTCGCTTTTTGCAAAATACTACAATTTCGTTTGTATCTACTACAACCGATGCAATTAGATTCAAATTTTTCTAATTGAGATATATTATCAAATATACCTATGTAGTCAACTGGCGTAATTTGTATTTCTACTCTTGGATTTTCTGCATCATAATAAATGCCATTTACACGTTCGCAAACAACATTATCATCAACCCAAATTTTCCCACTATCAGTAATAGCATCAAGCATACACTTAAAATAATTGTTGCAATCCATGTCAACACGTGGGAAATAAAATACACAATCCACATAAAAATGTTGTGTTTTATTCGGAATCAAATCCCATCCTTGTTCTTTTACTTGCTTAGTAACATACCTTGCGAATCTTGTTTGATACCGTGTAGCTTCTGGCGTTTTATAACTCATAGCCAGTGGCTTACCATTTCGTATAATTGCACGATATGCCAAATAATGATTTACAGATGGGGGAATTTCCGATACCAAATTTAAAGTCATCTCATTCCTCCATAAGAGTAAATGAAGGAGGGGATTATACTCACCCTCCCACATTTTTAATTTTCTGTTTTTAAAACATCCTCGACAGTTTGCTTGTCAATATTCATGGCATCTTCAATAATGTTTGCCTCACGTCTTTTGCCACGTGTGCGCTTTGGTGTCTCTTTCACAGTCTCATCCTCTGCCTTTGCTTCATCCGTAGACACTATTGCGTCCGGGGCTTTCTCGACAGCGAACTCCTGCCTTGCGGCCTGAACACGGCGCAAGTATTCTGCGCCGCACTCAGGACTACACGCAAGACTATGATAATTAAAAGCACCAATCACAGCACTTGGTTTATTACAAGGGACGAACATTTTGCCACATACCCTACATGGAATAGCACGTGCCGCCATGTCAAATCACCTCACAAATCAAATTACGCAGCGTCCTCCTGCTCACCGAACACAGTCATATCCCAGAACTTAGTGCCACCATTAGTACAAGCGGAAGCCAAGCTGGTAGCCTCGAAACCGTGAGTAGTCTGACTATCGCCCATAGCAAGATCGAAAGAGCCAGTAAAGTCAGCATAAGGAATGTAGAACTGAACATGATAAATATTGTGACACTTATCTTCAGCCAGAGCATCTACATACATCTCAACAGTCTCGGAATAATTATCAGAGATGTTGGAAACAACATCACCCTCGACATTGCGAGTATAGTACACAACAATAGACGTACCATCGGCAATCTCACCATCAGCAAAAGTCAGTTCCTTAGTAGCAGGATCGTAAGCAAACTTACCAGTAGCAGCAGTAGCATCCTGAGTCAGACGCTTATTGATAGTGCTATCAGCGTTCTTAACAATGACTTCCTGAATCTCATTGCCAGCAGTACCCACGGCCTTAAAATTAGTAGTAGCCTTGTTGCTATTCACAGTAAGATAATCAGGAATCTTGACAGGAGTGGCGGTCTTGTGTTCGCCAGCAGAACCAACCTCAACCTCAACCAGACCCATAGACACCATACCATTTGTGCCAGACACAGTAACAGACTTATTACGCTTCAACTGACCAATGGTGCGACCACCCTTACCAGTCAGAGCGGTGTTGTCCTGACTATTGGCAATAGTAGCGTTCTGCAATTCATCCAGAGTAAACCGATGAGTACCACCGTTGATACCGAAAGCCATAATAGTCTCAAGACTTGTAATAGACAGGTCATTCACATTAACAGACATATTATCGTCCTCCTTTATTTTTGTAATAAAAAAGCACCAGACATTAATCTGGTGACAGCCAACTTAATTTTTCGAGATCAATTTTGTTCAAATCTACCGTACCAAAATAAGCACCGTTCATTGTTTGTTCCCAATGCTTTTTCTTCTGAATTTGTCGCCAACTCGCATTTAGTTTGTATATACTCAAATCCATCACAGTATCATAGTTATACTTAAATTCCTCAGTATTCACCAAAGAAATAATGATACCCTCCAGAAAAGATTTATATGGTTTCTTTGCAAGTCGTTGTTTTTTTAGTCGTTTGCGTTCAATCAGATACCTTTTCGCCTCATTATTACCAGCCTGTCCAAGAGGTGCTTCCCAAAAATGTATTTTGCGAATTGCATTACATATCTCCAGCGCAATCATTTGGTCAATCACAATATCATTCGTAGGATCATAAAATACACGTTCGCCATTTTTTGTGTTTTTGGCAGCTTTGAAATTTTTCAAATCCAAATTGCCAAATAGGATTTCTGTATTTTCCTCATTTGCCGCAATAGACTCCATCATCAAAAGAAATAACTGATAATTAGTAATTGATTCATAATCAATCCCTATATCATCTAACTCCACCATTAAATCAAATGGCGTAGCTATCAATGTTTGCACAATGCTATAATACTTCTGATCTCCAAAGTCAAAAATCTCATTCACGGTTGGTACATGAACTGCGATTTTATCATTTATCTCATAATCGCTGATACGAAGTAAATTAGGTTTCTGTACCATTACTTAGCACCAGACCTCAGATCACCATTGATTGTCGGACGATTAAACTCCGACACCGTATATTCCAGAGCAATACCATGAAAAGTTGAAGCAGGACTAATATCATCCATTCCATACAACTTCATTCGACCAACTCCCAAATCCATCGAACCATTAAACAATGTCTCTAATCTTTCTCCAATTAAATCAGGCCGCAGCCCATTACTGGTGCGGATATTATCTTGATGACAAAAAATATAGAAAACAATATTTACAGTTTTAAATGTCTTGTTTTGCACTTCTGGAATATAAATCCTAAAACAAATGTAGTTATTTGTATCTTTCGTTACATCAGGAGTATAAGCATATGGAAAAATATTTTTGTACATCAAAGACCGATCTGGAATTGCAGAATTAGGCGTATCAGTTATCAGGTCTACAATTTCCTGATCGCTGCAAAGCAATTTCATAATCTTGCTTCTGTACTCGGTCAATTCTTTGCATAAAGCCATATCATTTCACCTCAAATCCACATATCGGTCTTTGTCTCTAACTCTGCGCCTGTTCCAACAGGATCAGGAACATAATCTGCAATCATCAATTCTTTGTTGTCAACCTTCGGATTAAACTGATCTTCATACAAAGTGAACGCAATAAATCCATGCTCGTTAGCATCTGAATATGATACAGTGTCAGCCTGTTTGACAACGTATGCTGTAGGATTGACTTGATTACGGTCAACCAAAAACCTAACACCATTATCAATCAAAATAGTATGCTTATCATATGTAATGTACATAAGCATCTGCGTTGTACCAACCGTCATTTTCAATTCATCATCATAACGCTCAGTTTCGCCGCTGCCATACTGTGTAGAGTTCAAGATGCTTACAGGGTATTCAACAATCTCATGATTCAGCGGAGAGTAGAATTTTATATAGTGATTGCAGAATCGTAAAGTCCCCTCAAACTGAATACCATGTAAATTGTTAGCCTCAAGGCACATCCAATAACCATGTTCAGGCCAAGGAATTACATCACCCTTATAAATAGGCTCATGTATCATCGTTTGAATTTGTGCCTGTTCAGGAGAAGTTGAACGATATGTTTCCTGATAAATCCTTGGATGCAAAATTCGTTCACTATTCCAGACTTGTACCCCATCTGGAATATAAGAAGGATCGTCTGCGAAAGTATGTCGTACCAAGTGCAACGAGTTTTCAATTTGCTCATTTCGCATAGTATTACCACCAGCGTTCATTCTACGAAGAAAATTCTGATAACCTCCCACAGACAATCACCTCCTTACATATCTTGTTTAATCCAACGATAACGAGACAATAAGGTTTCGTTATCTTTTCGATACATTTCACGCATAGCAACCATTTTTTCTAATTGGTTTGCTGGCGAAAAAGCATTGAAGTCCTTACTTGAAAGTGTCTGTTTAAGTGCAAGAGGAACACGAATATAGTTACTGTCAAGATAAGCAATTACCATGTAATTAGCCAATATTTCAATTTCAGTATCCGTCAACGTGACTTCAAACTTCCTTTTGTTCCTTTTACTCAAATCTTGTTTGCATCCCCTAAAAGATGCAATCGCTGGACGCAAATAATCTGAAAGAACCTCATAAATATCGGTTTCTTCCAGATTCAAGAAGTCATAGTCTTTAATTTTTGATAGAACACTTTCGTAAAGAACTGTAAAAGGTGTACCTTTCATGGCTCACCTCCCATTACACATACTGCATTAACTCAACACCTAAATGCTTTTCAAGGCAACGAATGATTTTTACGTTCTCAATTTTACCATTCTTAACAGCATCCTCAACCTTATGAGTCAATCCAGTCTTAGCATCATTGCTCAACCCGGAAAGCAGTTCCTCGACCTCTTTCACATCAGACCCATACAGTTTCCGCATATCCCCACGATTCATGTTGTTTGCATAAACCTTATCAAGACCTAATTTCTTAACAACATTTTTATCAATGGGCAGCAACCACTTATCATTAAAATACCTTGGATGCTTAGTTTTCATCATCCTAAGTTGCTTGTAAGTCATCTCCTGAATATCACCGACTTCCACCCAAGCAAAACTCTCAAAAGTCGTTGTACAAGTGTAGTATACCGCAGGAACAAGCGACTTGACAGAAACCTTTGTATCATCATTCAAAGTGGTAGAAGTGGCAGGAGCAACTTTCTTTGAAGCTGCCCCATCAGGAATTTCGGTTTTCACCTTATTCTCAATATCCTGTGCCATTAAAACGCCTCCCAAATTTTATTTATTATTAGATTAAGCCAACTCCCAATCACCAACAATCCCGCCATAGATAACAGCCAGACCAGCCTTAACCTGAATCTGACCCTCAAGAGTCATATCCATGTTTTCACGACTATCGGTAATTTCCTTCAGGCGGGAATCGCCCTCAAACACAAACTTGATGGGCTTTGCATTATTTGCCAGCAAAATCAAGCGAGTGCTGGACAGAGCAAAGTCAAACGTACCCTGTTTAAATACCTGCGGAATAGGCATCAGATCGTAACCTTCCCAACTGGAAATAACGCCATTACGATTACGCTGCTCCTTGGCAGACTCAGGAATCCAATTCTCATCAATATTCTTCTGCAACTTACGCAAAGCCGCACCAGTACCAACAATAATAGGCTTCACACCATTATTGGCAGCAGACACCTTATCCAGCAATGTCAGAAGCTCATCACGCTCAGTATCGGTGGACAACGCACCACGACCAGTAAAACCATCAGGCACAAGATCGCTCATATTGGTAAATGCCACATACGCTGCACTCTGGAACGCTTGCAAGAAGGACTTACGAGCCTTATCCAGCAACTTAGCCCAAGAGTCAATGTTCTTCATGAACCGCTCAAACTCATTGTAAAAATGCACGTCCCACCAAGTAGTCTCAACACTAAACTCAGCCCCTAAATCCATGCGCTCACGGTTGGTATCCCAATGATTACCGCTAAACTTAGATACCACAAAGTAACCATTGTCCTCGGCGTAGAACTCATTCTTATCACCTAAGTCAACACGAATAGTCTCAACAAAACGATCAAAGAATTCATTCTCTTTCCAGCCCTCCGGCAAAGTCTGATCAAGAGTGGTTTCAAGAATTTCATAAATATCGTTCTTATACTTACGATAAGTACGATAATTGTACTTCTCACCATGCAGAATTTCTTTCTCAAAACGGTCACGGATTTCATCATCCATGCTCCGATTACTGGTATCCACATTCCCAGCAACATAATTACCAAGATCACCAGTATAATGATCAACACCAAGGGCGATCAACTGCTGCTTCTCAGTAGAGAAATTAGCCAGCTTACTCATATCACAAGCCATATTCACATACCTCGCTTTCTAAATTAAACATTCAATTAAACAATATCGTTGCGAATGACACGCAGCAAATACATATTATATGAACGACCATAAGTAGTGCCATTCTTAGTAGTAAAACCAAAACCACGCTGAAGTTTTACGCCTGTAATCTGAGCGTAGAAACCCTGATCAGCAATACCAGACTCATCGACAACCTTCAACGTATCCTTTCCATGCTGTGCAATAACATATTTACCAACAGCAATTTCAGACTCATCAGCAACGTCAAAAGCACCCACAGAAACAGAATACTGATCCTCAGCAAATAAGTCATAAGCCCTAAAAGGACGCCCAGCCTCATTAATATAATTAGAAAGAGCCTGATTGCTCTTGCGACTCTCATCATAATCCCACTCAGGATTTGCAACCAGAACAACTTTGCGCTTATTAATCAAAGCAGTAGTAGGAGCCTCATATTCATGAGTTTCTACACCATCAATATCAGTAGCCAAATCGCCCACATAACAAATGTGACCATTCTCCACATCCACATCGGCAATCAGACTGTGCAAATGACCGCCACCACGAACAGCAGCAATCTTGGAAGTTTCCACAACAGTATAATTCTTATCCATAGTCATATTACCTCACTTTCAATTATTGTTTCTTTGTAGGCAGCACACCATAGCGAGAACTAACTTCTGCCTTAGGGGTCTGCTCAAATACATCCGCTACCATAGGAGCGGCCTCTTTAGTCTTACGACTGAAATTAGCGTTCAAGTTCTTCTTTGTAAACATCACGGCACACTGAGCCTGAATTTCCTCCAAAGAATACTCATCCCGCTTTTCTTTGAGTGTGGTGTATTCAGCAACATCACTTAAATGCTGATCAAACTGCTTAAACTCTGCATCCTTTGCGGCATCCACAGCAGCCTTCTCACGCTCGGCCTCTGCCTTAACATAAGCATCATACTTAGGTTTCATCTCATCATAGTCATTCTTAACCTGACTATAATTAGCCTCGGCAGTATCTTTACTTTCATTTGCAGCATCAATCTGTGCAGACATATATGTAGCAAAATCGGACATTGCTTTTTCAAACACAAACTGCTCCGCATCTTCTGCGCCTTCCTCGAAATCAGAATAAGTAGTCTTTTTACGACAAGCAGACGCAAAATCAATAGTAATCTTGTCGCCATCCATAGTGTACTTCATACCATACAATCCATAATGGTCAGCACGATCCATCACAATAATCTCATCACTCTGAACATCAACAAAGCAATATTGAGAACATTCATAACCCCAACTGTCACGATATTTCTTCTCGCCCAGCACAGCATAAATCTCATCAATCTGCTCCATTAAATTCAAAGTGAAATTTGTATCAGGAATTTTAGGCATTTCTCCAGCCTCCTTTTCACTATTTTCATTTAACTTTTCAACAGTCATGCTATACTCAGTCAGCTTATCCTTAATCTCTTGTGCGATAGTATGCGCTGTAAATTCCTTTGGAACAGCCTTGCTATCAATCATTGCTGGCTGAATACGATCATCTGTTGAAGATAACAGGCAACATCCATCAAACTTAAAGCCAGTGAATGTAAATGTCCCATCATCGTTTTCCTCGCCAGTGATTGAAGAAAGTTCAAGTTCCATACTCTGAGGCTTACCGCCATCACGATTAAAAATTGTAATTGCATCATCAAATTTAGTCCACAATAGGGCATCAACTTGAAAGAACTCACGGCAAATTCCATCGGAACAAACTTTTTCAATCCAACGATAGTTACATGACTCTGGAATTACACCATAGGCAGAACCAGCATATACATAATCTGTACCATCATTACTCTTAACAGCTTTATACTCATGACCCTGAAAGTCTAACTCTCCGTCTGGATTCAGAGCGATATACCCCAACACTGGAGTATTCATGATGCTATCGGCATTTGCATCAACCACTTCTTTGTCAAAAATATTGCCATTAAAATTCAATCCTGTGTGTAATACATCAATCGTTATGGCAAGAAAACGAGAATCTTCAGTATCCACACAGCTATTGATCGTAAACGACACTGGCAACCTATTTCGTTCATGACCCACTTTCCCCATCACCGCCTTTCTTTATATTTTAATAACGCCCAATGGACGGTATTAACGATTAAGATTTGTCTCATTATCTCTTGTAATTTCACCACTCTCATCAATATCCTGCCCCTTACTCTCATTTGTAGGGCGACCTGTAATTTCATCTCCAGTAGCAGTATAAGAAGTTTGCAATGGTACAAATTTCTCATGCAACTTGAGTACAGTATTTTCTAATAAGAGTGAACCAATAATTCTACTCGGACTTTTACCAAGAGCAACACCATAATCAATCTTAAACGGCTCTCCATTTTGAGCCGCTTTCAGCATAGCATCAGCCACATCATTTCGATTAAAAACAGTAGAATCTTGTATTCTCAATGCAAATTTAAATTGTGGCTTATTGAACTTACGCAGTTTAATGAACCGTGTAAATACACGTTCTACTTGCCGATAAAAGCCATAAATAAAAGCGGCATCATTCTCAATCGACATTTTCATTGCCGTCGCAGATGATCCGCTATTGAACAACTCTTTTGTGACACCAGCATTATCATATAAATTAGTAATAGCATCACTCAGATTATTCGCAGTATTCGCATTGTCCTTAAAGCTAACTGCTGTGGCCTTTCCGGGAGCATGAATCAATCCAACATCTTCTGGCATATTTGCTTTGTTCATTTCTGCAAATACAGCCAAAGTTTCATCTGTAAGCAACGGTTTGTCTACAGCATCCTCATCAATAGGGATTTCAATAACAATAGCCTTATAATTATCAACCCTTGCTTTCTGCAATTTCAATTTCTTGTATGTATCTAAGTCCAAAATATCCTTAATAAGTCCAAGCAAAAATGGCATCGGAGTAATAGAGTTTTCATTAAACTTAAAACACATCTGCTTATCTGCTGGTGGGACAAACCATCCATCAAAATAAGAATTTCCATTTCGGTAATCTAAATATGCCTGTTTGACATAATCAGGATATGAACCAATATGCAACGGGTTAATTCCGCTTAATTGTATCTTGAAATTAAACACGCCATCTTGTACCTGACAAATCTTGCAAATAGACGGATTGATTGACAAAACAAAAAAGTCTGAACTATCTTCAAAAATCAATCCATAAAATACATCCTGCATGGGTAGAACACTCATGATTTTTAACATTTCATGTTTGAAACCCATCTTTTCAAATTCAGAACACACATTTGCATATGCGTCCCTCAATTTCATTTGCTTTTCTTCACTATCCAATTCGCTCTCTTTAACGTCATACACATCAATATTGTAATTAAACAGTCCCATTTTCCCAAAATAGTTATTCAAACGCATATAGAATTGTGAAGTATACATGAGATAATGGCTTATCTCAATTAACATCATAGGATTGCTTGTTGGATTTTCAAGCGCATCAGCAATTCGTTCTAAAGAATAGCCTTTAATTTTATGAGACTTCAGAACATCAGTATTTGTACACAAATCATGAATCATCAATCGTTTGAATCCCGCTAAGTCAAGACGGCTTTTGCCATTTTCGGTTTCCTCAAAACGTTTTACATCTTTGTCATAATCCAAACTTGAGTAAATTACTTTTGTTACTGGCATTATATCACCGTCCTTTCTTAATACATTCTTGGCCTACGATTCAACGCTTTTAACCGTTCGGCAAATGATTTAATGTCAACATTTGATTTACTTCCACTATCATCTACTTTTACAATATAGTAAAGCAAATAAGCAACCGCAGAGAAACGGTCTTTATCAAACTTACTTACAACTTTCTCAACGGACAGATTCTTACCACTCTGAAGAAGTTTTAAATTACCAACCTCTTGGAAGAACAATTCCTCCTGTACAAAAGGCATAACTTTTGAATTTAAATCATCATTATCCTTAATAGCATAGTCGCCGCCATTTTTACTCTCTAAAAATCTCAATATGCCAGAATCAATCATATCAATGAAATTTGTCAAAATCATTGTTTGGCAAGACTGAGCCTTGAGATCATAAAGGCATTTATCGGCTTTCTTTGCATCAGGAACAGCATCAGTATTGATCGTGTCCCAAGCTGGATATGTTTCTCCAGTTAAAGGATCGTATGTTTCTTCCATCAGTTTATCAATCAATCCAGTTCCCAAGCCATTGCCATCGACAACAGCAATCTTGGCGTTATATCTCTTTCGGACACGCTTGACAATACAAGCCTGAGTTCCAAAGTTCAGCATATTTGAAACATGAATGATATTTGCTAACTGAATCTCCGTAATTTTACCATCAGAGTTTCTTATAACCTTACCAACTGCAATAGATGACTGGTTATTATTCTTGTTCTGAGAACGTGCAACGTCCATTGCCAAATAGAACTCATCGTCATCACTTGTGCTGCTTAATATTGGCTCTGTAAGAGTCCGACAATTCATAAAACGGTTGATATTTACCAACGCACCTGTTGAACTACCTACCCAATTCCCACCGTAGTTCATATCAAAAGCAATAGAGGACATATTTTTCTTTTTCTCTAAAATAGTTCTTTTACTTGAACCACGACCATACCAACAACCAAGCATCCAGTTTGAACCTAATACAATTTTACCCTTTATATCCCGCATATCGTGGAACATTGCAAGGTTTCGGTTAAATTCATCTGAACCCCTAAATCCGGGAGTAGTATAAAAATTAATCTGCTGATTCATTTCCTCTGGATTGACGATTGCTAATTTACCGCAAGTAGTACGACCAACTTCAACAACAGGTTCAAGAGCATCTTCAAAAATAACATTATCCATCAAGTTAGATTCTTCGATGCTAATACGCTTTCTACGCTGGCCTTTGCTGGTTTGTGCGTTAGCTAAAGCATCAATTCTTGCACCGTTCTTAAAAACGATCAGAGCGTCACCTTTAATAAAGCTGGACTTCTTTATTTCATTTTCCAGCATTGGGTAATAACGAATTAACTCCGTATACTTATCTTTCAACAATGCGGCAGCGTTCTCTTTTGTTTGTGCTGTTAAAGACAGTTCAATATTAGGATAACGAATTGCAACTACGACCATCGTTGCAAATTCTAAAAACGTCTTTCCATAGCCTCGATTAAAACAACCATGTTCACTAAAAAATCGTGCGCCAGCCCTCATAAAAACTCGCTGATCTAAATGTAATTTAATACTTCCCTCTGCGGGAGCCATCAAATCTAATGCCAAGTCTGGATACCACATCCACCAACTTGCAAAATCATCACATTTTTTAATTTCTTCTAATGTCATAATTCGATTTGATCATCATTGTCGCTATAATAATCTGGCGGCAACTCAATAAACTCCTTAATTTTTTCACGATTAGTTAGTGTTGGATCATCAGTAAAAATATGGTTCGGATCACCATATTGCTTAACATACTCGGCTACCTTTTCATCATAGAATTTGTAAACATCCTCATATGGGACTTCTGGTTTTCCCTCCAACCTACGACAATAGTTTATATAGCACCAAATAATAAAATCTGGCGCATCACTTGGTCGATATTTAAACTGTGGCAAAATCCTTGTTACGTCTTTTACACGTTCAAATTTTTGAAAGAACTCAGAAAAACACGTCACACCACCTTGTACATCAATGGAATTTAATTGCTTGAGTGCTTCGGTAGTCAGTTTAGACCATTTCTCAGCATCAGCAATAATGCCGGAATTTGTTGCGATTTCTTCCTTTGCAGCGAAACGAACATAACGTAAAAGTAAGTTTTTCTGATTGCTTGAAATATTCGGATAATCTTGCTTAGTATCATCATAAATTCGTTGCATTGTTTGATACTCTTTTGAGGTATATCCTTCTCCAAACAACCTAATCATTTCCTCGCTTACTTCAAATTCCTCATCGTTCAAATAATATACTTTTTCGTTTTGATTTGTTTTACGCCAAGAACTTCCAACAGCATTATCGCTTTGAGCCGCTTGACTATATTTCTCACCTTGTTCAAAATCTAACATTTTAAATTGGGGTAACGAATTAATCTTTGTAAGATATTTTCCAACGATTAAACTTGCAGACGAATCAATACCGTATTGACTAACAGTTTGATCCCATTCCTTTTTTATAAAAGGCTTATCTAATTGACGCATAATGAGATAAACTTTTTCATCATTTGCAGTTCCATCTTCATTAGCACACGCTTTAATCACACATTCCTTACACATAGGTATATACCCATCTTTATGTAATGGATTGTAGCTTCGATAAAACCCTCGTTTTAAAGTTTTTTCTTCTCCACAAGTAGAACATATTTTTTTGGCAGTAGTTAAACTGCCTGATCTGTTTGCCATACTGCCACCTCACTTGAAATTTATATTTTTAGAACATTTTCAATCAAAAAGTCAGATTCATAATTAACTCTACTTTTCATCCCACTTTTTGTATCCTCAAATCGAATAGTAATTGCTGACATAGGATTATCTGGAACCTTCATTAAATATATTTTGTCTCTATCAAGACTATATAAAGCAAAATAGTCAATCTCGGAATTTAAATACTTCCTTCTTTCACCATTTGTTCTATGCGCCGTTGATGATGTTAAATCAAAAATTGAACATCCATTTTTTGATTTAATGGATGTTTTCACCTGAATCTTGTTTAATTTTCCATCAAACTCAGCAATCAGATCAGCTTTCTCATCATCACCAAACGGAATATAAATAGGGATACCCATTTCAACAAATTTAGCGAGAACTTTTGCTTCTCCGATATTTCCAATTCGTTTACTATTCATCTTTCATCCCCTTATAAATAAAGATACCAACGCTCTTACCATATCTTTCGATCAGTAAAAACGTTGGCATTTTGGTAGAAGGTGTCGGACTCGAACCGCTACTCTTGCTCCCAAGGCAAGCGTGTTAGCCATTACACTACACCCTCTATATAAAGCCGCACTTACACGGCAGTAGTGGTCTATTCCCACCGTCAGCACCCGAAAAGCAAAGAAAGGAGATTTGTTTGCCGCTTACCCAAGGCGGCTGGTACTGCTGACGGGGATCGAACCCGTATGCCTAATAGCGAGGGATTTTAAGTCCCTTGTGTCTGCCAATTCCACCACAGCAGCATATTTACTTTATTTCTCCCAAGGAACAAGGTCGTATAAATCAACTGGCGAATTTGCAGTTTTAATCTTTATAAACCCCTTATTAACCACTTGCCATAATGTAAACTTCTTTCTTTCTACATTCTGACTAATTTGATATTTCTGACCAGAATTTGTTACACATAATACACCAGCACCATTATCAGATGCAGGAATACTTTTCACAATCTTTTCAGTCGTTTCTTCTATTTTCTTTCTCATAACTCAACCACCTCAAAATTATGGCAGGGGTAGTAGGAATCGAACCTACGCTCAAGGAGTCAAAGTCCCCAGCCTTACCGCTTGGCTATACCCCTATATAAATCCCGCTGCGTTGCAAGCCGCCCTCGCTAAAAGTGAGATGAACCAAGACCATTGTTATACGGGATATGGAGACATTGGTGGGATTTGAACCCACGATCATAGTTTTGCAGACTACTGCCTTACCAATCTTGGCTACAATGTCATGTCCTGATTTTTCAGGACTATTAATTACTTGAGATTACGCATTGTCGATTGAAGCCGCTTTCCCTTGGCTTCTTCACCTCCCGGCATTTGTAGTCCAAAGTATTTCTCCGCTACTCCCACAACTGCGCCCTTCGTTCAACCCGGCGCACTCTGCTGACCACAGAGTTTTCTTTATCTGGTGCTGGTAGTGGGACTTGAACCCACACGGTATTGCTACCAACAGATTTTGAGTCTGCCACGTCTGCCAATTCCATCATACCAGCATCTTGGATTAAAGTCTCGCATTTCAGGCAGCGAAACACCTAATGGTACGCCAGATGGGGCTTGAACCCACGACTCACGGCTTAAAAGGCCGTTACTCTACCAACTGAGTTACTGGCGTATATCTGGTGGAGCCACGGGGACTCGAACCCCGGACTTCCTGCTTGCAAAGCAGACACTCTACCAACTGAGTTATGACCCCATAAATCAAGTATTAAGTAAAGCGGCGTTTCCTTATTTAAGTCTGACTAACTGCCGTAAAAAATCCAGACCCTTAATACTTGAGTGGAGCTGCTGAAGGGACTCGAACCCCCAACCTACGCATTACAAGTGCGTTGCACTACCTATTGTGCTACAGCAGCATATAGCATAGTATTTAGTCATTCATGTGGTCTAACTAAACTCCTGATGTTTGACAACCGAATCGAACGGTACTTTAACCACACCACACCCACCCCAAGAATTACATCAGATTTTAAACTACGCTACATTTAATTGGCACTATATAGTTCCCACACCGCTCTCCCGTTCTATTGCAAATTTCGGTGGGAGGCTGGTTGATCATACCATACTGGTTGCGGGGACTGGACTCGAACCAGTGATTTCCAACTTATGAGGATGGCGAGATGACCAACTTCTCTACCCCGCAGTATTTAGCAGATGGTGGTTTATTGCTACATGATTAGATACCACAAAACTTTCATGTCCTATATATCCATCTGCTCTATATCAACACCTATCCAATCAACCTTAATAGTATCTTGGCGTGTGTAGGATCATTCAATGTAAATCCAAAATCTTCATAAACTCTATCTCGCAAAAATGGTAATGTATAATGTTCATAAAACACGATTTCGTACTGGCGAGGAATTTTGCTTAGAAATTCTTCAATACTATGAGGAAAATAGTTTTCACGAACTTCTCTATCCCAATTCTCAACATACCGATATGTCAGTAAGTAATGTAAAAAATCTTTATTGTTTACCAACAGGCCATTATACGCCTCAAACTCTGATACTTTATTTGGGTTTTCATGCTGAAGAACCTTTGCTAACTGGATAGAATTTGTCGGATGACAGGAACGCTTGGAATAAAACATATCACGAATTGCAATATATGTAGCACCACTATTAAAAATATTTCCATAATCCCATTCAATGTCAGATGAATACGCATGAATTTCATGAAATACAGACGAAGCATTAAGAATAGTATTATGCAAATCTGATTTTGGATTAGTTGACAGATAATCAGCATTAGGAACATTCTGTTTGGCAATATCAATCATTTCCTGACTAATATCATATCCAATCAATTTCATGCTTGGACAAATTTCTCCAACTATCTTCAACAATGATCCATCTGCACATCCATAATCATAAATTGTATCAATGCCGCCATCAATTTTGTCCAAGAACCAAATCTTATCCAACATACTCTTTCTCATTCCGTCATTATAAACATTCATATTTGCAATCGGAGTCATTCTACATCTACCTTTTATTTTGTTTTACGCCGTACAGTTTCTCTCTGCATTAACCGACACGGCATCACATCGGAATGATATTACATTTTAGTGTCTATCCACAGTCATAAGGCTTAACGATAACCCATACGGCACATCTCAAGTTTAGCTGACCCAACTGAACATTTGCTCTCAAAACGGCTCTGGTGACGCATACGGGAGTCGAACCCGTGTTACTGCCGTGAAAGGGCGGTGTCTTAACCACTTGACCAATGCGCCATTTGTATTTGTTGTTATTAGGCGTTTTCTTTTGTCAGGTCTTTGTCCTCCTGACATTATCTATTATAGTTGTATTTCTTGTTATTGTCAAGGGCTTTTTGAAAATTTCTCAAAAATTTTTTGGTGGGGAAAGAAGGACTCGAACCATCTCCCTTTGGGCTTCAACCAAATGCTCTACTCGTTAAGCTATCTCCCCGTATCGGAGGGAGGTTGTTGGCCTCCCATCCCATCATAAACAATCTGTAAGTGCCGTACCCGGACGAATCTCAATACACTCCTGTTCAGGAATAACAATAGGCTGCTTATTCTTAAAGTCATACGCCGAATGTCTATTCTTCATCTTACGTTCAATTTTCATAAACTTATGTAAAGAAACAGAATCTCCCCGGCTAACAGCAGCCACAATAGAATCCTCATATGCAGCCACTACCTCAGATATATCCTTTTTTGTTTTTCCTGTACGTACAGCAATATCAGCAATCAAGTCATTTCTATTCATAGCACACCTCATAATTTGATTGCATATTCTATGGTCTTACCCTTTTCTGCTTCCAATACAAGGAATGTTGCACCAGCGTTTGACGTTCTATGAATAGATATGGAATAATCATCAACCCCAATAATGCTTGGTACATTGACCACTTCTTTGTTAATGCCTACTGTCTCGCTACAAGCGTGATGTTTATGTCCAGCGATCAAAAAATCTAATTGGACATTATAAATATGAGAAAAGTCTTTGATAGCCTGTTCCATATTCTTTACTTCGCCATGAATACCCATCACATTAAACCCAACAATATTTGAATAAATATATCCAGTAGGATTTTTGACAAAAGTAAAGTTAGGATTGTTAGCAAGACGAGTGCTGATCATAGCGTCTACTACAAGACCCATATTCTCTTTTGTAAACGTACCCTTTGGCTGTCCAAGCATACGAAGTTCAGTATGATTTCCGTTAGTCATCTGAAACTCAACTTCAACATACTTTGTCAACTCATTCAACCAATTAGTAATAAAATCAGCATAACGAACTGTCCCCTCAACAACTCCATATCTAAGTTGCATCAGTTGCTTGACTCTCAATAAGCCATCCTCAAAATCTCCCATTGAATATACATATATCTTTGAAAATCCTTCTTTTCGTACAATGCCAACGACTTGCTCAAGCAAATTCCACATCCTACTTTCAAAGATTTCTGGACTATAGGCATTAATTATCTCATTACCCAACCCCCGAATTTCAAACTCAGTTCCATAATGTTCATCGCCGAACACAAGAATACCAGCCCGATCAGACGGCTCTGCATGAATTGCCTCTGGTATACTCAATGGCTTCAACTCATTGATTGCCTGACAAATATGCTCAACAATCAATTCATCACGTGCGTTTTCACGCAACCAACGATTTAATTCCAACTTCTCAGTTTGGAGTTTTGTACGCTCCTTTTTCAACTCTCGAAGCTGGTTAGTAACTTTTGATGTAGCGGTCGTAGAACTCTCTTCAGGATTTTTAATCCAACCAGCTTGCAAATACTCATAAAATAATTTTGAGCCTTTGCGAATTGTATCACGGTGTTCATTCTCACCCGTGTACTCAGAGCGTAAATCGGCTATATCCTGCCATTCAATAGCAGGATCATCCAAACGAGCAAGGAGTAAATCAAACTGTCGGCTTAAAAATTCTGCCTGTTCTATGTCTACCACTCCCTTCTGGATGATTTTTCATCCAAAATATTTACTCTGTATCTTCAGACTCCTTGCCTTTAGAATCTGCGTCCGGGGCATAATCGGCACAGTCCTCCATAGTCAAGGTAATCAAAAGGTCTTTCTTTGCACTATCATGAAACTTCATAAGAGGCTTTAACTTCTCACAAACAAGATAGTGGTCACAATTATCACAAATAAAGTTCTTAATCATATTAGCATACCTCTTTCATAATTGTATTTATGGTTATATCAATCAAGTAAATCTGCCATTGCAGCAGTTTCACTTCGCTCTGTCTTAACCAATTTGACAAAGCCGAATTTCGGATGGCCTTTAAGACGGTCAACAGCAATCATAAGCCCATTATTTTCTGTAAATACCTTATGATCTGTCTGTTTATAATCACCATTAAGCCATAGTGCAGAACCTTCGCCCACACGACCAAGAAGCAGTTGAACGTGTTCCTTAGTCATATTTTCTGCCTCGCTGCACATAATAATGGTATTCTTTATGTCACGGCCTCGAATGAATCCCAAATGCTCTACCTCAATCTGCTGGTTGCTAATCAATCTCTCTAATCCATCTCTACCACCAACATGATCTGCAAGAGGCATAGCAAAAGGAAGTAACTTATCAAAAGCATCTCCGGGTAAAAATCCAAGAGGCTTAGAGTTCTTAACCTCTACATTATTCCGAACCCACATAATCTTATCAAACTTACCTTGCATTACCAAATCCAATGCAACAGATGACATAAGATAATCTTTGCCAGTTCCAAACTTGCCAACAAGAATTTTCACTGTAATATCTTGATTGTATAGCATATCAATAGCCAACCGCTGTTGCGGATTTCTTGGCCTAACATTGCCAGTATAATCATTCTTGATCACCTTATATCCAACCAGAGCATACTTTGTTCCATCCCAGCGGTAGAAATCTTTCGCAACTCCATCTGTGTCATAAACAATAATATGTTCATTTTGGCGGCAACCAAAAATATTATTGGTTAAATCACTATAAAAAGTAGGCAACCGTTCATCATCAGAAGTTATCTCCTGAAATCCACGGTATTCATCCATATAATCAACCACCCTTACACAATATCGTCAAGCGAACAATCCTCTCCGATGATATAATCACAAAAGCCCTTCTCTTTAGCTTCATCAGCAAAAAGATACCACTCAACACGCAACTTGCTATCATATTCATCAGAAGTAATTTTACTGCGAGAAAGCACATACTCTTTAATTCGTTGCTCAATTCGCTTATTAAACTCCATCTGATCCTGTGCCTTTGCACCAGAATTGACAACAAAATTTGTACCATCGTGCATAAGGAACTTAGCTGTCTTAGAAGCATAACGCTTGTGTCCAGCGAGGCCAATCAAGAATCCCATAGAATACTGATAGCCAAGATTGATTGTATAAACAGGTGTCTTACTCTCAAGAATCACATCCACCAGTTCAAATCCCGGATCAATCGAACCTCCATTAGACGATACATACAGTAAAATTGGTTTGCGTTCTTCCACAGGAATATCCTTATCATCCGCATTATATTGTAAAATATGGCGAACAATCGAATCAATAATGCACTCGTCAATGTCATCAGATAAGTACAATTTCCTACTACGTAAATTACGCAGATAGAAAACTTCATCGACCCCCCAATTTTTGGCGATTACACCATCATCCACATCAAAGTCAAAGTCGTAAAATCCCTTAGTCATATTGTCCCTCCAATCAATGACGATATTTGCGCTTGCGTTCACGCTCTTTATCAATCTGCTCACAAATAGAAGCAGCACGTGCATTAGAATCCATGATCAGACGCAGATATTTTTCTGCTTCTGGCAGATAATAATGATGACGCTTACTTTTCTGAACACAAGTACGGACAATCTCTGCCCTTGGGTACACTTCACGCACCCGCTGCGACTCAGGTTTTGTAATAGGAATCAATTTTCTCAGTCCTTTTCATATAAATTTGAGGATTTAAGAAAGTGCTGTAATACAGTCATTTTCGTTCTTATCCCTTCTGCACACTTAGTAGAAATCAAAAACCTCTATAATACAGCACTTTCTAAGGGTTTGCAAAAGTATTTTATGGACTTCAAACTCCACAAAATCAAAATCCGCTAATTCTATCCTTGTATTCAATTATCTTACGATATATCTCAATCCTTTTTGACTTTGAAATATTCAAGTTTCCATTTATAAATGAACTAAAATGTCTCGGAACATAATTTACATGATTTGCAAACCAAGCAACTTGCAATCCATATTCATCAAGAAAGTCTTTAACGTACTTTCTGAAATTATCTTGATCATCATAAGGCATGGACGCTAACTCCTTTCTGAATGTATAGTCATAAATCTGAATTTCCCCATTCTTACACTCACTCAAAAGAGGAATTGGTGTACTACTATCCTGAAGAACATTATATACGCTACGCTTCATTCGATAGTTTTCTCCATCCATCATGAGCAAAAACAAATGTCGTTCTATATCGCTATAGTCCTCTTCAAGATGAAAGAGAATATGATGAATAGTCTTATCTGAAATTGCAATCTGCTGAACATCTGCAATCCACTTATTTCTTAAATCAATAGTACGTTCTCTTTTTTCCTTACTTGAATAATTTTCATCACCCCAAACGCCTTTCGTATCTTCACGAAGTTGTCTTGCGCTATCTACGATCCTTGTTTCTTGCAACTTGCTATACTTTCCATCCACTTCACTTTCATCTACCAGAATATAAGACATTAATTTCTTGCGCTTTCTTGGCATCTTAAACTTGTTAATACAAGATTCTAAATAATCCATGCTTGTTGCGTACTTTACATATGACATTCTTCCACGTTCAACACAAATACTCTCATCATTCTCTTTAATTGCTCTAACTTCTTTATAACTTCCAACTACACACTTTTTGACAAATTCATCATCTTCTTCACGATATATGTAATAATCATCCCGATACCCTTTGTATCCATCAATATATTTAAAGAACATTGGTCTGACGTGTCTATTCTTATTATCTCTTACATCGTACTTTTTCTTTAAACACTGTAACTCGAACGTATTGTCTGCCGGATTTTCTCTTTTTGCTGAATCAATTTCCAGATTGCTCATAACATCTAACTGAGCAATATCACAATACAAACTCATTACGGACTCAATACTTGCTCCATTATGCAATCTATCCCACAAAATAGAATTCAACTCTTGTGAAAGATTAATAATCTCACCAATTTTATTTACACTTGTTTTAATATCCAAATCAGCTTTTTCCGCATCTGTATACTTTCGCTTATGGGCTTCTCCCTCTACCAATTTAGTAGGAACGGGGAAGTTATCGTAATTTCGCTTCGCTGCCTTAATTAAAATTTGATTATCTGATAGCAACATAGTATCGCTGTCAAAATCTGCACCTGACAATCGTTCCAGTATATTTTCTTCAATACTGTTCAAATATACAATCTCATTTGTGGGATTCATGTAACGTATGATCTCATCACGTAATACATTTTTGGTTAAAAGAACATTACCCATTGTTACGTGTGGGCTTCTACACCCAAGCAGTTCTACCCCATCATTAAAACGAACTGAATGAACTGTTTTCTTTTCAATAACAGAAGTTCCATCAAACGTACCAATCGCTTGTTTTAACATCTCAATAGGATTACCACATAATGTACTATAGTTTCCTTGAATGAGAATATGTCCACATCTTAAATTCTTAATAAAGGCTTTGATTAAATCATTACAAAACTCGACATACATTTTAGTTTTTGTAAACTTATCAGTAATACCAAGCATTGTATAGATTACATCATTCTTTGAAGCCATGCTTTCAGTATAATGAATCTGATCAGGAGAACGATACGCATAGCTAATTTGAAATCTAAGAGCAGCAGGATCAGTTTTAATTAATCTTGCAAAATCCAGAGATGGTTTAACCAGTGCTTCAACTTCCTCATATGTCATCTGGAGCGTATTCAACAACTGATAATGTGTCTGTACCATCCTACCATTAAAAAAGTGTGTCGGCTTTTCATATTTTACAACACCAAACGTAGGCTCCAAAATATCTAACCACTCATCTAATGTTCCAAATTTGACATACTTTATAGAACTTGGGGTAGTGATCAGTTTAATATCCTCAATTTGTGTTGCCCTTGTCTTTCCATTTAGCTGACTTACATTAGTAATCCCGTTATCAGCAAACCATTTTTGAATGTTAGAGTTAAAACAGCACGACTTAAAAAATCTACTACGCAACAAGAGCATACCATGTTCTCTGGCCTCTGGCATATTCTGCCGCTGGCGTTCTTGAAACTTCAAGAACACACTCCGATCCATCAACGATTGTCCATCCCAAATGCTGTTTGAAATCTCAACATCTTCAATGTTGGTTACAAGCCTTCCATCAACAAAACGAGTAGCAGCAGCTTTATCATGGAATACACTCTTGTAATCATCGACCACCAAAATGTTTTCTGGACGAAGTTGAATTGTATCTACAATACTACTCAGCGTGAGTGCAATATAAGGCTCCAGCGCAGCCAGATCAATGTCTTGTCCCTCTTTCACCTTAATTCCACACATTTCCCACTTGTGCATTTTAGGATACAACCGCTCATCTATAAACAGACATTTACCAACACGACTCGATCCGGCGCTGCGCTTAAATCTCACATACTTAATACCGTCACAGTAAAATCCGTTTTTGTACAATTCTTCTCGAATATTCGCAACACTGTTAATTGTCTGAATATTGCTGTTGGCCTTATATGTTTTACCATCAAATTGAAACGCTGTACCATACACACTTTCTGGAATAGCATTTTCTACAGGGGAACCAACCTCAACTCCTGCCAACTCTCCATCTGCAAAAGCCACACAATCATGGAATACTAAATCATCATAAGTATACTTATGTAAAATGTAAAATGTCTTATCGCCTTTTTGAACCTTGTTATATTGTTTATTGCTATACTTAAATGTCACATTAATGACCCTGTAAGTATAATCTTTTTTGTTTTGGTAGAACGAAAATTGTTCACTCGGACATATCTGAGCAAACACTTCTTGCATCTTAATAAGATCAAGGCTGTAATCTAATGTGTTGATAAACCGTCCAAGATTCAAAACTCCTGCTTGGCTTCTGAGCCTATATCCGATTGGCTTTCCATTTTCGTTGATCTTTTGATTAACACAATTATTCGATACAAAAATGTCCTTTCCATCAAGGGACGGTATTCTCACCCCATTCTCAAGCATTTAATCACTCCATTCAAAACAATAACTTCTCGCCTTTTGGCTGTTCAGGATAAAAGAACTCAGCAGTATTAGGTAACTGGCTCAAAAACTCATCTGGTATTTTACCCTGATACCAAAGATTGTTAGTAGTTATCTCTCTCCCATCAAAGAACCTAATCCAAAATCGTCTGCCAGAATGTCCAAGAAAATCATAATAGTTTGGATTATCTACATTTCCACCATCACGATAACATTCACCATTAATTATAATGTGTTGTTCTTTCTCGGCAACAATTTCATTCCAAAAATTCTTATAAAAACACGTTCCACTACATAACACAGCATTTGAATATTGACTCTTTTCTATTTCCTTACCGCATATCACACATTTCACTCAATCGCCCCTTTCATTTTCACAAATATCAACAATATGATCACACAACCTATCAGGAATAATAGAACGTTCAATGTGTCCTTTTAAGCCCTGTGTTCCTGTTTTTGCTCCACGTGGAGCAGCTACATGACATGGATCGCCATTATGACATGGCGGTTTAAAACGAGGGTTAGGATGATTAGTAAAAATATCTGTAGGCTTCATTCGTGTATCTCCATACTGACAATATGTAAGCGTATATCGAGGCAAGTCTTTCATAAATCTCATTTTACGAAGTCCTCCACGTGGATTCTCAATAAACCAATACTTAGGATTAAGTTCATGAATTAATTTCAATACGTGTTGATTAACATTATCACAAAACTTAGCATACTCCGAAACAGGTGCTAAATTTCCATCATCCTCTTTACGCCTATGATGAGATATAGCAGCAATGCTATATGTCGTACAATCTGGAGAAGCCCAAATTACATCAGGTCTACCAAAATTCTTCAAAATATCATCAGCGGTTATTGTACCAATATCAGCATACAAGTCGATATTCTCAAATCTTTTATCCCACTCTATACTAAAAACCTCATGCCCCCCCGCTCAAAGGCTTTCCCGATTGAACGTGTTCCAGCAAACAATTCTAATACCTTCATATTTCCTCCCTATAATTGTATTTCTTGTTATTTTCTGTAAAGAATAACAGTATGCTTTGCAAAAATATCACGAATTACAGGATAAACAATATCCCAGCTTGCTCCACCAAGACCACAACCAATCATATATGGCATAGCAATAGGCTCGTTGTAAGGAATAATCTTTGCAAGGCTCGTCAACGCCTTACTCAGTGCTACAATATCAGTGTGCATCTTACCAACACCAAACCGCTCCTGTCCAAAGACATTGCAAACCACCTTTCCGTCATCTGTAGGAACCAACAAAACCTTACCAAGCAACTTCTTAGCAAAGTGATCTGCACAATACTCCTGATAGCGGCGGTATACATCAGGATATTTATTTCTGATTTGAGCAGCAACACCACGCCCCATTGCTCCATAGCAATTCACTTGATGAACAATATAAGTTTCGTTGGCCTCCAGTAAATCACCATTAATCACTCTTACCATTTTCAATTTCCTCCATAACCTTATAAAATTCGCTGCCTTTAATTTCTGTAAATGTCTCTGACGGCATTTTAATCTGATCTGCACTAAATGAACAATACACAATACCTTTATAATCAAACAATCGTGATGAACTATGCCCCATCATATAGTTGTTATACCATGCTGGCGAAGGCTTACGCACATTTTTCAAATCGACAGCACGTTTTACCCATTCTTTATTAATGAAAGAGTTTTTCTTAAAAAATCGTAACCCCTCATTTGTCTCTTTAGAACAAAGTTGTTTTGCAAATTTAACTTTATCATTTTCTGTAGGAACAATACCAATAACCGTTGAAAACGGGCAAAACAAAGTTGACTCAATTCCAAATTCTTTAAAAAAGCCATCTACAATTTTTCGATTAGGTTCAATACTATTTTGCCAAGCCCAATAATCTTCGTATAATGCCGAACCTTCATTTACTGTATAAAATTTTTCCAAAAGATGTTCTCCTTTCAAACGTGTGTCCAAATTTGATTATTCACAATTCTTGAAATAAGACCCACACTTACTCCAAAACACACAGCCAGTTCTTGACGATTACACTTTTGCCCTTTACCTTTTGGAATATAATGTTCCCGAATATAGCGCACATCATTTTCAGTTAATTTAGACATTCCATTATTACTCCCTTGATACTGACCACCCCTTGAACTCATTTCAAACTGAAACATATTATCAGTATCAATCAAATCCATTTGTGCGGCGTGTGCATAATTGTATTTCCTCGAACACCATTCCAAATTCTCAAGGTGGTTATTTTGTTTGTTGCCATCAATGTGATTAACAATCTCATCATTGAACCAGTTCGGCAAAAATGTTTCTGCTACACATCTATGTATTCGGATGTTTTTATTTCGTCCACAAATTGAAGTGCAAATTTGTAAATAATCACTTGTCCCGATATGGGGTTTATATACTCTTTTTGTTATGGCGTTCCGAATCCTGCCATATGTAGAAATCTCGAAACGCCATGACAAATCTTCTCCGTCATACCAAGCACCAGCCCATTGTTCCAGCACAATCACTCCTTTGCTCTACAATCATAACATTGCATGAAGTTGCTTAACAGACTCAGCAATGGTCTGTGCTGCTTTTAACATATCCTCGCTGCTATTATCTCGTCCCATTGAAATACGAATTGTGCAACTCGCATCATGGTCATCAAGATACAATGCCTTCAGAACATGAGAAGGATCAAGTGAACCAGCAGTACACGCAGAACCAGCGGACACACACACATCTCTTTCATTCAGCAATAACAACATAGCTTCACTCTCACAATGAGGCAGCGTAAGACTGATAATTCCCGGAACACCGCCGTCTGTATTAACATGGTACACCACACCAAGTCTATCAAGTTCATCCAAGAATACCTTACGCAAACTCTTATAAATGCCCTCTCGATAATCCATAGTGCTTTGTTTATGCAAAAGTTCTACAGCAGCACCCATAGATGCAATACCGGGAACATTCTCTGTTCCAGCACGAAGATGATGCTCTTGACCGCCCCCTGTGATAATTGGATCAATTTTCAGCCCACGGCGTACATAAAGAACTCCAACACCCTTCATAGCATTAATTTTATGTCCAGACATTGCCATCAAATCAATATGGCTCTTGTTCACATCCAAAGGAATATGCCCCAACGCCTGAACTGCATCAGTCATAAAAATAACCCCAAATTCCTGACACAAATCGCCAATATCATCAATAAGCTGAATAGACCCGATTTCGTTGTTCACAGCCATAATCGACACCATACCCAACGAATCCTTGAACTGTTGCATCACACGATCCAGTTCCTCAATATCGACACGACCATCCTGATCTACTGGCATATAAATTACCTTGAATCCATCTGTCTCTAAGGATTGACAAGTATGAAGCACCGCATGATGCTCAATCATACTGGTAATAATTGTAGTCTTTCCAATCTTCTTCAGGTATGGAGCCATGCCACGCAACGCAAGATTGTCAGCCTCGCTTCCTCCAGCCGTAAATACAATTTCATCAGGACTTGCACCAATGTAGTTTGCAATCTGGCTACGGGCTTTTCCCACTACTTTTGCTGCACTAACTCCGGCTTGATGTAAACTACTCGGATTACCATAATCATCATGCAAAGCCCATAGTGCAGCTTCAAATGCTTCATGTGAGATTCTTGTTGTAGCTGCATTATCTAAGTAAATCAATTTCAACACTCCTTACTGGTCATTACGACCATCTCCATATTCATCAGCATATTTATGAAAATCCAACCTGTATTGATTTCGTTGAATCTCAATCTCTAATTCAATTTCCTCATCCGTAGGCAATCTGCCGGGATCAAAAAAATCACAAATTTCGTCACTTTCACACTGGTCACGCCAGATACATTCTAAGCACGAAGGCTTTTCGCTTTTATATTCCATTTCAAACATCTACTCCTATCTGATTTATATTCCTCCCTTATATTGTTGTATTTATGGTTATTTGCTCTAAAAAATATGTGAAATAAATTCACTTTCATCAACCTCTTTCCCATTATACTGCATTGTGGAGGATATGTTCAAAAGTTTCTCCGCTCTCGTCATAGCCACATACATGAGTCGTTTTTCTTCATCAGGATTCTCGCTCTTTTCATGAGGCAAAAGCCCTTGATTCACACCGGCGACAAATACAACAGGAAATTCCAGTCCCTTAGATTTATGGATTGTCATTAATTGAACAGAATTTGGATTGGTTTTCTTTTCCTTTGAAAGCCTTGTCATAAAGGCAATGAATCTTTTCGGATCGTCATAGTCTGAAGCCATTCGTTCAAGCGTATTCAAATTTTCAACACGACTATCATCATTTTCGCACAAATCTTTTGAAACATAAGAATCAAGATTTAGATAGTCACGTAAGTTTTTAATAATGTCAGCAACGGTCTTATACTTCTCGTCACCTACAGTTTTAATAGTAGCATATATATTATTGACGGCGTTCTTGTACCGCCAATTTGCTTTACTTACTGTAAACATTGCACAGTACATAGAAATCTTTTCTCTACGTGCAAGCCGCCGTACTTCCTGAATAAAGGCTTGACCAAGCCATCTATTAGGTCGGTTATATATGTATTCAAAAGCCTCATCATCATTCATATCACAAATAAGTCTGAGATAACACAGCACAGTCTTAATCTCTCGGCGGTCAATGAACGACAGTCCATCAACGATAGAGTAAGGAATATTGTGCCGATAAAGAGATGCTTCAAAATTTTGTAGTTGTGCATTTGTCCTTGTCAATATTGCAATATCTTTGTACTCATACCCAGCTTCCGAATACTCTTTAATCTTTGCCGCTATACTATCTGCTTCTGCTGTTTCATTCAGATACCTTTCATACACTGGCTTCTCAAACTTACCCTTATCAGAAATACTTTCTACATAATGAGGATGCTTGGATTCTGGAATACATCTTGCAAAGAGGTTTGCTGCCTCAACAATATCTTGGCTGCTGCGATAGTTCTTATTTAAATGGATAATTTTCGCTTCAGGCCAGTCTTGGTCAAACCCAAGCACATACTTATTGTCACTACCACGCCACATAAAAATGTTCTGAAGAGGATCATCCACGACAAACACATTCTTATATTTACTTCCAATCAGACGTAGGATTTCATACTGTACTGCATTGGTGTCCTGCATCTCATCTGCCAAGATAAACTGATACTGCTCCTGACAATAAGCCAACCCCTTTTCATTTGAACTTAAAATTTCATAACACTTTACCAGCATATCATCAAAATCTAACTGATTATGTGCGCTTTTATATTTTTCATACTGACTATAAATTTTGCCATACCTTGTGGTTTTATCTGGCTTTTTCATCTGATTCTTCTGAATAGAAATAAAACTTAGAACATCTGCAATTTCTTGTCCATCAGGCTCTTTTTCACCAAATGTATGCTGAATGACTTCCTCAATGATTTTTACCTTTTTCCAATCCTGATCCAGAATTTCAAATTCATCTTTGTTAAATTTTCTAATAATACGATACCCAAAAGAATGAAAAGTCTCAATATTTATGCGTGAAGCATATTCAGGTATCATTTCTTTCAGCCGTTTCATCATGTTCTCTTTTGCCTTTTTGCTGAAAGTGATCGCTAAAATATTCGTTGGCTCAACATCATGATCATTAATCAAACTCACAATTCGATTAACCAACACTCTTGTTTTACCAGAGCCAGCAGATGCAATGACATTACAACATCCAGTGTAAAAGTCTACCGCTTCTTGCTGAACCTTACTTAGATTCATTTTCATGTCCTCCTATGCCATATTCAATTTCATAACCATATTTTTCTTGCAATTTTTCCTGATAATCTTTGTTTTTCGCTGACGGTAACGCTGGTAAAATGTCCTCAGAGTCATATGGCAGCGTTATGTCAGACAATCTCTTAAATTGTTCTATATAATTACTTACCAACTTCGGATTCTTTGCAAATCTATTTTCAGCATTTGTGTCCATGATTTGCTTGAACACGATACCAATTTCTCTCTGCCGTTGAGTTATGGTTTTATCCGCAAAACTTTTTAAAATGCTTTTACATTGCTTTTCGTCTACTCGCCAAAGTTCAAACGCTCTGCATACAAAAATAATCCCGTTCTCTCGCATCAACCTTGTTAATTCGGTATTATACCTTAATGCCTTTTTCCCATACCACTTTTCACTGTCATAGGTTATTTTCGCTTTTTTGCTTGCCTGTTCTACTAACTTGGCATACAATTCCATTTCTTCGTCAGTTGCTCTACGAACTTGCGCTGGCTCAATAATTACATGACCATTATTGATTTCCGCTGTTTTTGGCATAATACCAATCATATGTGTTTCATTGTAGATTACACAGTTCATAGCTGAAAGATATTTGATACATCTCCGAATGTAATCATCAATTCTGTTATCGGCTTTATTAAAATACTCAGTCAATACATTCTGATCAAAGTCCAAATCCGTATGTGCTGCATCTTGATTGTATTTCATATTATTGTAGTTTGAATTAACAAGGTTCGTAATATGAGCCAAGTCCAGAGAGGTAATCACAGCCATCCGATCTTTCTTGGCCTTACTATCCTTGCCATACACAACCTGATATAAAATCAGCGGAGCGAGATACTGATAAATGCCTTTATGTATCTTAGAATCATACAGCGACTTCGGATACTTGTAGACTTCCAACACCTTATACTTCTTAGTTTCAGGATCATACTCATAATCACAGTATCTTGCCAATGTATCCAAGAACATACTCTGGTGCTTACCGCTGGCGAATTTCTCTTTATGATGGTATGATCTCCGCTGCGCCTCAGAGCATACTTTGTCAACCAAAGAACTCTCGTTATATGTTCCACGTTTCAATTTTACTTCTTTGCTTTCGATTTTCCTCACCTCCCTCTAAAAAGACTCCCTTAGTTGCCCTCCAGAAAAAATGCCCGAAAACCTCTGTGTTACAAAGAGTTTCAAAGGTTTTGCCTATGTACTTTTTTGCCATAATTAAATATATATAATATTATGCCAAAGTGGTACATACAGAAAACCCGTCAAACACACTGTATTCAAACAGTTTCCAGCCACTTTCTCTGGAGGGCAACTGAATGAAATTGCTTATACACAGACCTTTTGATATATTATTCTTGTGGACTTGCGCCAGCAAGGACACAACAATGGGCGTTGCCGTAGGCAAAAGCACATTGCCCTACTCTCACCGCTTACAGTCCATGTGACTCCACAAAAGCATCCATCTGAGCCTGACTCCGCTTAATATAATGGTAGGTGGTTTTAATGTCGTTATGCTTGAGAAGCTGCGACACCATTACCTCATCCTGCGTGTTCGTGCTGCTTGAAATCATATGATAAGGATTGGTCTTTCTCAAAGAGTGTGTTCCCATGTGCATATCAATTCCCAATGCTTTAGTTGCCCTCTGAAGCATCCGCCTCATCCCATCAACACTCATCGGCTCATCAGGCTTTTTAGAGTTCGGAAACAACCAATCAGACATTCTATACTCATCAAGGCTATTAAAATACATAGCCAGAGCATCCCTTGCTTTACTGTTCAACAGCACAATAGACTTCTTGCCTGTTTTTTGCTCATGCTCAAATGTCACGTGTGTTTTAAAAGAGCCATCAGGATTCAATACATCATATACGTGCAAGTGTAAAATATCCCCCGCCCTCCGGCTCATATTCAAAGAAAACACAAAATAAGCATAGTCCCGGATATTGACGTTCTTGTGTCCTTTTCTGGTCAGGAAGAATTGCTTGAACCGCTCCACATCCTCCAGTAGATAAATAGGATCGGTAGGATTATGGTTGCAATGCTGTTGTTCATTGTATTCCTGATCCATAATAGGAGCAGCTACCTTAACAGCCGGAGAATGAATTTTTGCGGCTTTGGCCTCCATAAACTGCTGAACCCAAGGAGCAAGTGCTACCTGAAACTCACCATCAGTCAACTTCATATTTTGTGTCATCGTAAAAACCTCCAGTTTTATTATCCTGTTCATTTTGCGAACACGATTGAAAAACTCTGTGTTTAAGTCCTTTCTCTATTATCTATTATACGCTTCGGAACTCTATTTGTCAACAGATTTTTGTATTTCTTGTTATAGTTTTTCGAGGCAATTACAGGGTCATCGTAATACCTATTTATATATAGGAGTTTTGGAGAGGTTTCGGCAGCGAGATTGATGTTTTGGTGATCTGCGTGGTCGGCTGAAAGGTGCTGGAGTATAGGAGTTTTCACGATGACATTTACGATGACATTTTGGGGTTAGTGGGCTGATTTGCGGTTTGGATGTTGAGTAGATGTACTCTGGCGGCTGGGCGTTTTCAAATTCCCGAAAAAGTGTAAAGTACCCCCCACATGATCCGCACACTTCCGGCAGCACAAAAGCCCCTTGTTTTAAGGCGGTTTTGTTCGGCATACTCCAAAAACCGAACAAAAGCCAGAGCAGCCAAAAGCGAACAAAAGCGGGGCTTCATGCGGGGAGCAGGCCAGAGCCAGAGCCGCCAGCTTCCCGCCGTCCATTTCTGCCAGTGTTCCGGCCTTGCTTTTGATCCGTTCTGTCAATCGTTTATAGGGCGGTTTTTCGCCTTCGTGCTATCCCGTCCACATTCCAGATCAGCAGCCAGCGCACACAACGCCAGCCAGAGCGCATATAAACCGCTATAACAAGGCTTTACCCATTCTTTAATATAAACCACATACACACAAAATAAACGCTTTACAGAGCCTTACAGGGCCATTTATACGGCTTTATAATTAACAATAAAAAACCGCTTCAACCATTCAGGCCAAAGCGGTTATATTATTTAATATCTTGCTATTGCTTCATGTTGCGGTAACGTTGCAATCATGCGATCCCATGCTATTTGATTATTAACATAGTCAATAGCCTCTTGCAAGCAGTCAAAAGCCTCTAACATATCGCCATTATCATTATATACTTCGTACATGGTCAGCGGTTTTCCTGTTGCGCTAACGTCTGCGCTATATGTACAGGCTTCTACTGTATAGCCTTCAATCTCTTTTATAATTCTTGGACTAATCATTTTTTATACCTCCTTAAAAACTGGCAGCGGCTACAATGGCCTTCAACATATCAGCAGCGGCAACGGCAGCATGATCCATAGCGTCAAGAGCATGATAACTATAAATTTCATTGTCTGTATTGATTGCCATACGGCTATTAGCTACTTCTTCGGCAGACTGGACAGCCGCCAGATCAGCAGACAAAGACTTCATAGCGGCAGCGATCCGGCGCAATTCTTGACGGCGTATATTATTCATTGTTAAAACCTCCATTGTAAAAATCTGTGTAAAATCAGGCATTGACAAGGAGGCCAAACTATATTATAATATTTATAGACGGCTTCGGCTTGTCTGGTTTTATAGTGTGCTGCCCGTCCCTGTCAAGATTGACAGCACACTATAACTTCATTTGGGCTTGTCACCTCTTTTCTATGTTCCTATTATATATCATGTAAACCATATAATCAATACACAAACTAAACAAACAATATAGGCGATTCAAAAGTCATTTTATTTATATCTAATTAACAAGAAATACAATTATTAAGGAGGTTTTATATTATGGCAAGGACAGAGGCACAAAAAAGGGCAAGTGCAAAATGGGAATCAAAAAATACAAAAGTAGCTTCATGTAAATTAAATATAAAAGAGTATGAATTATTTAAGCAATGGGCAGAAGATCACGGCTTGACAGTATCGGGCGCATTATTGCAATATATAAGATCATGTATAGATAGTTAATAAATAAAAGTGCCAGTTCAGTATACCATATAATAAAAGATACTGCCAGCCTTCAGGCCAGCCGCCAGCCGTCCACATGATCCCGCCAGTATAACCAGAAATACAACCACAATTTGCACAAAAACAACCCCCTTTATTTGTGCAATATTTCAATAAAAAACACTTGCATTTCTGGTTATTGTGTGGTACAATATAGACAGTTAAGGGAGGGAACACAAAAGCAAGCCTTCCCAAAAGTCAAGAGGCAATAACCACAAATACAATTAAGGCGCAAGCTGGGAGGTAACACAATGACAAGAGACATGATGAAGCGGATCAAAAAGAATAAAGAAAACGCTGCCTTGCTTGTGCGGTATGCAAACCCCAAAAGTAAAAGCAAGCCCACGGAAGAAGAAGTGCTTGAAATTCTCTATAGACATATTCCCTATTGTGGAACACGTCCGGCCATTAAGTCCTTCACCGTTTCCAGATTCAACCGTAACAAAATTATTAAATGCGCTTATTTTGTGGTAGAACTTGACAACGGCAAAACATATGAGATCAGCGCATATCAAGATTTAAAGGGCAGAACGCCAGAACAAAAGGAAGAGGACAAAACCGCCGATTATCCTTCCGGCCTGTTTACCATCTTTCACACTGAAATTAAAGCCCCTGAAAAAGAGCCGGAACAGGTCACAGAAAAGGAAACGGCAGAAAACCCGGAAAATGAAAGCGTAAAAATTCATGGCCTTTACAGTCTGGCAAATTGCGCTTGTCTTGAAGTCCATATTGAAGAAGGCTATGATCCCTTCATTATGTGGCGGTTGTCTATTGTGGACAGTGAAAAGCCGCAAAAATGGCACAAGGCGAAAATATACGACACGGCAAAAGGGCGGCAATATTTCAAGTATGGCAAAATCAAGATTTATCTTGATGAGGTTATGAGGGTATAAAAGGCGGCAGCACTGGCACAAATAACAACAAATACAATCAATTTTAAATGCTGGCCTATCGGTAACACGGGGAGAAAGTGAAGGTTTATTATGAAACTGAAAGCGACAAAAAAGGCCATTAGAAACAGCGGTTATAACGTTTTGAAGATTGGTTATTGCAACGCTCAAAACCTTTTGAGACATAAAAGCCCCTTCGCCTATTCAGAACGGCGGGAAGGTTGGGCTTGTGACTACTACCAGATCAATAATACCATTATTTCCACGGGTTATGATCCTATCGGGGCGAAGGTTGATTATGACTTGATCCGGGAATATGACAAAAAGGCCGAAGCAATTTGGCGGGACTACTCCCGCACATATGAGGATCAAGAAGCCGCTGTCAATGCCTTGTTAGATGATTTTATCAAGAAGGCGGCATAATAACAACAAATACAAAAGCGGCGGTTTTCTGAAGGGTTTTTCCCGCTACAAATAAAACCCTATCCCGTGAAACTATAAACCCATTCTTTCAAAATATGGAGGTTTTCAAAATGACAAATCAAAATTTGACTTTTAACACGCTTGATTCTTATTTCTTGAACACTGGCAGCATGAAGCTAAATATCGGTTATTTGCGGGACAGTATCACAGCATATTTTGACGTAACAGAGCGGAACACAAACGGCGGTAACGGTAAAAGCCTTTTACAGATCAATCTTGAAAATACGCGCCGTTCTATTAAATCCCTTGTTTGGGAAGCGTTTCAGTCTATGACTAATGACTATTTAGAAAATGAGACAGGAAGCCGGAAGTATACTTGCACAAGCGCACAATTAAAAAAGTATTTGGATCAATACGGCTTTACACTTGATGAAGCATTGAAGCCCGTTATAGATGAGATCAGCACATGGCGAGAAGCCGTGAAAAATGGGGAGGCGGCATAAATGAAATATACAGAATACGGGTTAAAAATCACGCTGGAAGAATTGCGGCAGCTATTAGAAAGAGCAGAAAATGAAGCACAATTTCACAATATGGAAAACTGCCTATATATTAAAGGCGGTGACAGGCCAGAGATCAAGCAATATTGTTGCTATGCGGAATGTAACGCAATAAATCATACATATTTAGCACGATAACAGACGGGAGAAAAAAGAATGTTTCAAAAAGTATTTAATGATATTCTTTCAAATTTGGAATATGACAATATTCCTTTTGAGGTTGTGACAGAGAACGGAAAAAGCGTGATCCGCATTGATTGCGGGAATAAAATTGGAAAAATCATTTTTGATGATACGGAAAAACGGGAGGTAAAATAAAATGACTATTAACAAGGCAAAGGCCAGCGCATACAACACGGTAACAACGGCGGCAGTATATGACTATATGCGGCAGTATTTAGCGGAAATTTCCCGCATGATAGAGCCGGAAGAGGACGGGACAGGAAACGCATACAAGGCAAAACTTCAACAGATGGAAGGAGTAAACCGCCAGACATTAAAAACTTGTGCGGCAGAATTAGAAACGGTTGTAAAGCGGCTGAAATATGCTATTGAAGGGCAATATTGACAAGCTGGAAAAATCAAGTGATCCACAACGGGGAGAAGCCCGGAAATATTCAGGCTATGCTTTTATAGTCTCCCCATTGTGGCAGCTTGACAAGCGGTAACGGATAGGGCAAAACCGGAAGGAGTTTTTACAATGACATTTTACACGACATTCACCACGCCAGACGGAATAAAAGCGGCTTATATCTACCAGACGAAGCGGCAGTTGATAGCAGCAGATCAGAACGGCACTTTTAAGGCTATGCAAGAGGTAAAACACAATAAAGCCGAAGCCGGAATAAAGGCAATAAAGGCACACTTACAAAATAACGGCTACAAGGTTTTAAGGCCAGTAAAAGCGGATCGGTATTCAGGCGGTGACTTCCTTTTACCATTGCCCGGAAAAGAATATTTGCAAAAACGTTGCTATTATTGAGCATTAAAAAAGAGGCGGGGAAAATGAAAGTAAATCGTGATTTTGAAATTAACGGCGCAAAATTTCATTTGAATGATGGTAAAGGAATTTTCTGTAAATCAAAATATATACTTATGTATTATATTGAAGATTTTGGTTGGGTTGAAATAACTGGATCAGTAAACAACAAAAAAGAAGCGGTTAAACTTGCACAAGAATTTCTTAAATATAGATAATGGGGGCTGGAAAAATGACTGATTATGTAGCTATCGGTTTTGACGTTGCGGGTTATGTTAGAGCGTTTACCACTGGCACATTAAACGCTTGCAAGGCAGCAGCCAGAACATACAAGCGGAAAAAGAATGGTATGCGGGTTTATCCCGTTGTGAAGGTTATGACGTGGGAAGAATGGGAGGCAATGAAAAAGAATTAGCAATGGATCAGAACAACATATAACAAGAAATACAATATAGACAAAATAGCCGCTTGTAATTTGGCGGCTATGACGGGCAGAAAATAGTTGCATTTCTGGTTATTGTGTGGTACAATAAGAACATAGAATAACAGCAGCGGAAAACAGGCAAGAGACAAAAACAAGCCTATAACAACAAATACAATCTTTTGGAGGTTTTGAAAATGAAAGTTTACGCTAAACAGATTAACCCGGAATATCAGGAAAGTTATTTATTTGATGACGATGGAATGGGAACGGAATATATTAACGTATGTGGAAACAAGGATTTTCAGAGCCGCACAAGCAAACTTTTTGATAGGGTAAAAGAGTGTTTAGACAATGGAGAATTAGCGGAGGCCATAGAGGATATTAAAACAGGCGGTTATTATTCCAGCTTTTATGAAAATGTTACACAGGCCATAAATGATCTTTTGTGGCGGGAGGACGGAAAGCCCTATGGTACAAGGCAAATCGGAAAATTGAAACAGCTTGTTTTGAAGTATAGTGATTGCCGAAGCAACGAAGAGGATCAAATTTTGGTTGACGTTCTTTCTATTGTAACAGCGGAAAAATGGGACTATAGGCAGATTAACGGTTGTTGCCAAAGTGACTGGAATTATGTTTATTATCCTGTTCAGTATTGGACGAAAGAAGGGCTTGATGCTTTTGAAACAATGTATTTTAACACTGGATCGGAATGGGTTATTCACGATGAGGAAACAGAGCCAGAAAGCCCGGAAGATATTAGCGGCTATTCAGTGTATTGCATTAGTTGGAATGATGAGGGGATCAAGAAAGAGTTAGCAGAAGCGGCAGGAGTAGAGCCAGAAGAAATTATTATGTATGCTTATGATCATTCTGTTAGTGTTCCAGTTTATAGAATAGCTTAACATGGAGGGTAGAAAAATGAAACAATGGCATACTATCACATTTTCGGCAAATTTGGATCAGGATGATATAAGGGCAATGAATAAATGCTTTTATGACGCTATGAAGGAAAGTATGGAAATTTCAGAATGTGCAGACTTGATGATCAGAACAGAGTATGAGGAAAGCCGGAAAGAAAAGGCGGCAGCGGACTTCATAGAAGCTATTAAGACATTAGCAAGCAAGCCGGAAAATCTGGAAAATTTACAGTTTTATCTTGAACAGCATTTTCCCGCATGGATGAAAAAATTTGCTTATGATCCAGACAGTTTAGCGGCAGAAATGAAAGAGTTTGCAAACATGGAAATTTAGTAAGCTGGAAAAACAATGAAGGAGGCGGCAATTCTGGTATTGATCAAGCGGATAAATAAAGGCTTGTTTGTCCGCTTGAATGAGTATCAGAAAGACGGGAGGCAGAAAAAATGCAGAGACAGGATAAAGAAAACCTAATCATTATATTTCAATTCATGCAGCACAATGATCCTAATGGTGATTATTGGACATATATAGAGGATATAGAGGCAGGAGAAATTAGCTTGACAGAAACAGTAACGGTATTGATCAGAGTATTAGCACAATGGAAAAGTGACTTGCATAGCCGGAAAAATCCCCTCTATGCGAAAATGACAACATATCAATTAGTTTTGGCAGCTATGGCATAAACACATATAGGAGGCCGGAAAAATGGCATACACAAACGTACAAAGGACAACACAGACAAAACAAGCGGTTTTTATGGGATGCAGGACACAGGCCAGATGGAAAGCCCATTATAAGCGCATTAGAGCAGCAATCAGAACGGCGGCAGGCTGGACAACGGCAATTATGTTTTTTCTGGTTTTGGGAAAAGCCGGGGCTTCAGATTGCGGCGCACCTATGGAAGAAATTTTCCCTTCAACATTTATCTATATGGGAATTGCAATTATATCTTTCCATGTATGGGAAGCGTTTGGCGGCAATCGTACATATAACAATAAATACAATAGGAAGGTGGAAAAATGATTTATATTATTGGCGGCGAAAAGTGTATTGAATTAAGTATGGAAAGTGATCATTGTAAATCGTTCTTTTACAAGGGAAGATATTTTGTGAAACTATCAGACTACAATGCAGACGATTAAGGAGGCCGGAAAAATGATAACGATTGAAAAAGTTATTAGTTGGACAATTCCTCTATTTGGTAACAAGCGGATTTTTGCCTATGGAAAGTTGCTTGTTAGTGATGGAAAAACAAGGCGGTTTGTAACAACAAAAGAGGATAGCAACGGATCATATATCACATTCAATAGAAAGCGGTATAGGATCAGGAACAACGGCGGTTTATACAATCCACTTTTGCAAGTGGAAGCGTATTAAGGAGGTTAAGAAAATGGTTAATTGTTTAGGAAAATGGACGCATACTCCAGATCAACCAGCAAATTGTGATATGGATATTATTGCAAATATGATTATGGAGGATGGATATAAACCAAAAACAGATTTGGAAAATCTAATAATTATGGTTTTGCTTTTATTTGAAAGTGAAACAGAAGATTCTTCGTCAGAATTTTTTCCAACATATGATTTTGAAACAATGGCAATAAATGCTGATGGATTAAAAAGATTTGTTTATGCAAGTGGAGGCTGGAAAGAGTTTGATTATTACGCATAATATCATTTTTAAGGAGGTAACGGAAAATGCTTGATAAGTTTGAAGCGGCGGCATTAGAGGCCATTCAGAAAGCAATGCAAGCGGTAACAGGCAGCGGAAAGCTGGAAACACGTATTCTCAACGCAGAGTACAATATGGGGAAGTTTGCGGCATTAGTGGAAATTCTGGAAGGCATGAACACAGAGCGGTTTGTATCAGTTGTAGATCAAACAGCGGCAGACAGAGACAGGGTTACAAAATTCATTGAACAGATTTACAGTATCAGAACAGAAAAGACACATGGAAGTGTAGGTCAAAATATTATTGCAGGACTATACGGGAGGTAACGGAAAAATGAGGGTTAAATATCTGCCAGTTGCGGAAGGACGGCGATTGCACATAGAGGCCTTTCCTAACTTTTCTGCCAGTGGATCAATAAAGGGAATGAAAGACAAGTTTTATGGTAAAAATGCCTTGCTTGTGAAATGCGGCAGCTACATTTACAATGTTGGAAATTCAGACTATGGCAGGACGATTTACTATAGCAGAGCGCATTAAGGGAGGGTTATAAAATGGCACGTTATCAGGCAGTTATCAATACAGACGGTTACAAGCTAATGCCTTGTAGCAAAAAGAATTGGGAAGCCGGAACAGTCAATGATTTTATGCTTGCTATTAACGGCTGGAAAAGTACAGAGCGCAGCCTTCAGGAAGTCCGCTGGAGAATTGAAATGCTTTTTAAACACGCACATTATCATTGCGGCAATTCTCATTGGGAAAAATGGTTTGCACAGAGAAAGAACAAGATTAAATATCATGATCGGTTGTGTGAATTGGATCGTCTGGATGATATTTCTGTTCCGGGTTTTGCACAAGGCTATGTGGATATTGGTGCTTTACTGGAAAAACTGAAAGCAGAAGGAAAAATCCTTATTCCTTTTAGTATGGGATATGACATAAGGCAGAGTGGCGGCAAGCGGTATAAAGGTTGCTACATGGAAATTTGCAGAGTGGCATAGGAGGAAATATGAACGAACAAATTAAGCTATCAATCAATCACGAAAAGTTAAAAGAGTGTGGATTGAGTTTTGAAAGTTGGAGCGATATGTATTATTACATTAAGTCATTAGTGGAGTGGTTAGAAAACCATAACAAGAATTACAATAAGGCGCAGTATTACAAGATTGTAACGATAAAGGAAATTCTTGAAAGCATTGATTGTGGCGTTTGATAACGCAAAAGGAGAATTGAAAAATGGAAAGCAAAATGACAATCCGGCAGCTTCGTAATGCGGTATGTAATGGAGAGTTGATTGTACGGGACAACAATATCATTATGCAATCAACGCATGACAATAGTGGAAAATCCCGTGTTGAGTTGACAAATGTAATGTGTTCTTATGATGCTATACTTTCTTTGCCAGTTGAGAAACTTAACTATGATGCTGGAAAATTCATTGCAATAATTGATATTCCAGCAGCGACATTGATCGGAATGACACGATAAAATAGTTGCAGAAATGCAAGAAAGGATGGTAAAGCAAGATGAAGTTGAAAGAGTTGGATACCATGTTGGAAAATCAGCGGACAATTTGTTACAAGAAAGACGGCAATTCAATCACGTATCACAATAAGGATATGCGGCTTGTAGAAGGTTGTCTGTATTGTGGAGAGCCAGAGGCAGAAAGCCAGTGGAATAGCTATTGTATGCTTTATGTACGCTATCCAGATCAGAAAGTGGCAATGGAAATTGGTACAGTCAATGCGGACTACAATGTAGAAGAAGCGGTTGGCGTGGTCAAGAAAAACGGCATTGAAACACAGGACGCATTTATTGAATGTGTCAAGCGGAAAATTGAGGTGCAGGATCACATTCAGTTGACATGGATTGAGTATCTAAAATATATCCGTCCTACTTTGATTGACGCTTGTTGGGAAAGTCGGAAAGCCTTTGCAGAAAAGCGTGAACAGATCAGACAGGAGCGAAAAGCACAGAGGGATGCAGAGGATCAAAAGTATGTGGCAGAGCATAACGCAGAAATGGAAAAGCAGATTGCGGCGGCATATGAGGTTATCCGTAATGGCGGTACACTGGAAAACTCTGATGTATCAATCTATGAAAGCCGTTATAATTCCCATACCTACAAGATCGTCAATTATCTGTTCCGGCAGCATGGTATAAATTGTCCGATTAAGACTCAAGGTTGGATCAATGAAAGACTTTCACAAGTTACTGTCACTCCAGAAGGCACCGTCAATGTGCGGTTTTGGAAAACAAAGAATGGAAAGTGTTCGGAAAAAGTTTTTGATTGTTTGTTCGAGTTGGTAAGGATCGTAAGAGCGGAAAATCAGAAAGAAACACAGAAATAGACCAGTTTTAGTAAGCCGGAAAACAACAACAAATACAACATAAATTATTAGGAGGAAATAAAAATGACACGTTTTAATATTCAGTGGACGGCAAAGACTCTGACTAATCAGATGAACAAGGGCAAGGTAAACTTCGACAATGCGGTGCAGCGTGGGCTTGTGTGGGACAATGGGAAAAAGAGCCTTCTCATTCACAGTATGCTTTATGGTTATGCCATTCCCGCTATGTACTTTACACGGGATGAGAACGGAGTGTATGACAGTCTGGACGGAAAGCAGCGCAGCAATGCCATTAGTGGATTTTTGAATGGGGATTATGCACTGGCTACTGACTTCCCCGCCGTGACAGATGATGATGGAAACACAGAGGACTTCAGCGGCATGACGTTTGAACAGTTGCCGGAGTGGGCGCAGGATAGGATTAAGGATTATAACCTTACTATTTACTACTATGAAGATATGACGGAAGATGAGGTACGGGAGTTTTTCAGGCGGCTTAACAATGGCAAACCTCTGTCCTCTATCGAGTTGACCAGAGTAAACACGGCAAATCTGAAAGTATTTCAGGAATTGGCTGGACATGACACAATTCAGGCAGTTGTTACAGAGGCCGGAAAAAAGCGGTTCACTGATGAAATGATCGCTATGCAGTTGTACCATATTGTCACAGTGGAAAATCCTGATTTTGGTACAAAGTCTTTCCGTGAGTGGGCGCAGGACGTTCAGATTGACAATGAGGTTATTAGCCGCCTCGATTCTGGCCTGAACGCTTACAAGGAATTTCTGGATAGTTTGGATAGCAAGAATGACAAACAGCTTATTAAGACTATTAAGGCAAGAACGCATTTTATTAGCGCAGTTTACTATTGCTATCTGGCGGTTGAAGCGGAAAAGTCTCAGGATGAAATCAACAATACTTTGGCAGACTTCTTTAGCGGAAATCCCTCTACCTCTGATGACTACAATAAGACCGTAACTTCTGGCAGCGCAAAGCCCGCCTCTGTTCAGATGCGCCGTGACATTATGAAAGCCCTTGTTGGTGAGGACACAAATTGCGAGAATGGCACGTATGATTGTGAGAGTTGCGTGAACAACGGCACGTGTAATAGGCAGGACGAAGGCGAAGAGGATCAGGCCGAGTAAATCATACTGGAAAAATCATAAGCTGACCTATCGGCTATACGGGGATGGAGGAAAACAAGATGTATCAAAACATTATTTCTCCCGATATTGTTTCATTCCGCAGATATTTTGTCATTGGAGAGTATAACACTTTGGATGAGGCAAAGGCAAAGCTGGATGTAGATGTGGAAAATTGGAAGTCAAACAACAAAGTCTACTACAAAAGGAATTATCCTTTTGCGTGGGCGACAATCAAAGGCTAACAGCCAGAAAGGAAAGCGGTTATGAACACAACAATAAGAAAAGAGTTTGTGGACACCTTTAATAAGTTGACACACAAGTTATCTCCGTGGGAAGTTTGGAAAGACTTTGTGGTTATGTGTTCGTGTTCTTTCTCTAATGCGCTGGATAAAAGCCATTATGATGAACGGGAAAAGTTGTATATGGATACAATCAAAAAGTATGACAAAGAGGATCAGGCGGCTTTCCCGAAGTTGTTGGCTTATACAGTAATGGCTTTAGAGGAAAATCCTGATCAAGATTTTCTTGGGACTATCTATACTGAACTTGGCCTTGTCAACAAGCAACACAAACAGATTTTCACTCCCTATAATGTGAGTCGCCTTATGGCAGAAATCACGATGGAGAATGTAGCGCAGGAGGTCAAGGAGAAAGGGTACATAACGCTCAATGATGATTGTTGCGGCGCAGGATCGACACTGATTGCCGGAGTCAATACAATTAAGAGCATACTGGAAAAACAGAGGTTGAACTTCCAGAATCACTTGCTTGTAGCGGCGCAGGATATTGATTTGACTGTTGGACTTATGTGCTACATTCAGTTATCCTTGCTTGGTGTAGCGGCCTATATCAAGATTGACGATGCAATCTCAAAGCCTATGGCAGTAGATGACACACTGGAAAATTATTGGTTCACTCCAATGTACTTTTCCGAAGTATGGAAAACTCGCAGGATGATCAAACAGGTGGAGCAGCTTTTCAAGGAGGATAAATAAGATGGTGTACAAACGTGATTATAATTGTCTGGTAAAGCGAGTTGACAAGTTGATGCGCCAGCTTGGAGCAGAGCAGGATCGGTATGGAGCATATCACTTTGATACTGATTGTGGAAAGATGCGAGTCAAGGTTGATGAGTTTAGACCAAAGTGTGAGCGTATATGGGTATATACGTGCGTGGAAAATCCTGAACTGGCAAAGCAGCAGTTTCATCGTACAGAAATTTTTAAGTACATGACGCAGGATTTGAACACGTTTAATGGTAAGTATAATGCGTTTCATGAGAGTGTAGATATTCTGTATCACTGGCTTTATGAATATGTAATGGCTTGCCTCCCTGATGGAAAGAAGGTTGAGTATTGATGGAAAAAACAATTTATGGTGGTAAGCCTAATAATCCAGTCGGCTATTGTTGTTTGCATTGTGGCCTGTTGACAGTCAAGGAAATGAAGCGGAAAAATTGTCTTGGGAAACAGTGCCGACACCTGAAGCGGTTTGAGAATCATGAATATTGGCGGCAGCGTAGGATTGCTAAAGAGAGAAAAAACATTGCCAGAACAGAAATTAGGGCTTGACAATAACCACAAATACAAGTATAATAAAGATATAGAATAATCTGATTGTGTAGGTGATTTACAATGTTTGCAGTTTGTTTGCTTGTTCTGCTGGGTATCTGGATTATTCCAAAGATCAGAGAGAGTAAAGGCAATGCTGCATGGGAGAAAACCTCAACAGAGGAAAAGTGGAAGTTTTATCTTGATGCTTTGCATAAAATGAATTGGGACACTTTTCAATTCGGAAGTTACAATCTGAAAGATTGGCATTACGATGAAGTGATTGGATTTTTGGATAGGCTTGAATCTGGAGTATTTCCCATTGATGATTGGAAGATTACAAAAGTCGATGGAGAAATTAAGCATACGGGAAAAATCACATTTGATTTGGATAATGTGGAAAACTACATCTTGGATTGTCATGAGATGTATATTGATCCTACACTGGAAAAACTGTTTGATAAAGATTGTCGTGAAGATTTTCGTAATGGAATTGTGCTGATTGATCGGCAGCGCATGACAGTAGCGGAAGCCAGAGAATATTGCTATCAGAAAGTTACTGCAAAAATGGAGCAGATTTATAAATTTAAAGCGGAAAAATAATTACAAAGGAATGATTAAACGCCGTGGATAATATCAAAGAGGTCAGATATTTTGAATGTACGTGTAGTAAGTGTGGAAAGGTTGTTAAAAACAAACGTGGTTGGGCTGATTTACATATAAATGGCTGGAAACAGATTGGAGAAATGTTGCTGTGCCAAAACTGCTATGCTCCCTATGCCAATCTTAATCCGCAGATAGGAGATAAGGTCAAGTGTCTGCTTACAACAGATACATGGCATAGAACAGAATTTGGAAAAAACATATACAGTATGTGCGTTGGTAAAAAACGATCCCGGAACAATTTATATTGATGTTGGGGACGGATGGCAGCGGAAGTTACTTCGTGGTGAATATCTAATGGCCTAAAAGGAGCAAACAGATATGAACGATTTAACACTTGGTCTTATCTATGCTGTAAAGCATAGTGAAAAGTCTGCAAAAGAATCTATCATTGGTTTTCTTTCTGAATATACTGGAACACCAAAGCAGTATTATTCTGATAACGAACTGGTACGGATAATTCGAGATTCTTTTGTGGACTATTTGAAAACGGCAGATAATCCAGCGTTTGATGTGTGGCAATACTTTGATGCAAAACGACAGCAGGAAAACTTCAAAGACGTTTTTCCAGAGCAGCACAAGAAATATGCTGAACGTGATAACTGCATGGACATTGATACAGAAGCAATTCTTTCTGCATTTCGTTTGGCTTGTGTTCAGAAAGACGGCAAATATGTAAATGGATTTAGAGAAAGCTGGAAAAATCATGATTAAAACTTGGGAAGTAAGGGCTGAAATAAATATGGATGCCTCCAGATATAAGACTGTAACTGTAAAGGCAAATACTGAAAGAAAGGCCAGACAGTTTGCGGTTGAAAAGCTGAAAGCAGATGGGGCATTCTTTGTTACTAATATTTCGATTAAGCAGATTGCTTAGAAAGGAAATTTTATGAAAAGACTTTATCTTGTTCGTTATGGTGAATCTATTCAAAATGTTGGAATTAATCAGGAACTGCGTATGCCAGATCATGCAATATATTTGACAGAAAAAGGGATGCAACAAGCGTCTAATGCTGGAAAATTTATTGCACAACATTTGGATGGTGTGCCGTCATCAAACATTGTTATGTGGGTTTCTCCATATAAAAGAACACGTGAAACAGCAGGAGCAATTTTAAAGCATATTAATGTAAGTAAAGTTAAAGAAGATGATATGCTCACAGAATTACAGTTTGGTATTTTTGATGCCATTCCAAAAGAAAAAATTCCAGAACTTTTTCCCGAAGATTGGGAGCGGTATCAAAATAATCGTAAATTCAATGGAAAATTTTATGCTCGTAGGCCCGGTGGAGAAAGCCCGTTTGATTGTGAAATTAGGCAGAAATTGTTTCTTGATACTCTTTTCCGAGATATACATAATGGTTGTCCTGACAATATTATCATTGTTGGACATGGTGCAGCATTAACTATATTGCGTAAAGCTATATTTCATTATAATCATGAATGGTATGCAATGGAACATAACCCCGGAAATTGTAGTATTCAATCTATTTTGCTTGATAATGGAACAAATATTGATTTTGGATATATTTATGGTAATTCGGAGGAAAATTAATGGATATTAAAGAAGTCTTGAGCCGCCCGGAGTACCAATTCATTCAGACAAACCCTCATCTTGGGGGGTCGATGCTGTTTGCAACATTTGGTGGTAGTCACGCATACGGTACAAATAAACCCACATCTGATGTTGACATTCGTGGTTGCGCTCTTAATTCACGAAGGGACTTGCTTGGACGATCTAATTTTGAGCAAGTCATTGACAATGAAACGGATACTACAATTTATTCCTTTAACAAGTTGGTAAGCCTACTGGAAAATTGCAATCCAAATACTGTAGAGTTACTTTTCTGTCGGCCTGAAACTTACGTGTTTTATCATCCTATCGGAAAAATGATGGTAGATGAGCGTAAAATGTTCTTGTCTCAAAAGGCAGTACAGTCTTTTGGCGGTTATGCGAACCAGCAGCTTCGGAGATTGGAGTGTGCAGTTGCCCGTGATCGTGTTTCTCAGTCCAAGAAAGAGGAACATACACTCAACTCCATGAAAAATTCCATGAAACACTTTGAGGAAAAGTATACACAGTTTGATAAGGGCAGCATTGTTCTTTACACAGCGGAAAGCCAACGGGAGGAATATGATACTGAGGTTTTTGCTAACATTCATCTGAATCATTATCCAGCACGTGATTTCAATAGCATTATGAATGAACTTAGCAATGTCATTGGCACATATGAGAAGTTGAATCACCGTAATCACAAGAAAGACGATGAACACCTGAATAAACACGCTATGCACTTGATCCGTTTGTATCTGACGTGTATTGATCTGCTGGAGGGTGGAGAGTTTGCGACATATCGAGAGAAAGATATTCCTCTGCTCATGTCTATTCGTAACGGAAAATATCAGAAAGAGGATGGGACTTATGAGCAGGAGTTCTTTGATATGGTAAGCGATCTGGAAAAACGGATGCAGTATGCAAAGGAACATACGGTTCTCCCGCCGAAGCCGAATTACAAGCGCATTGAGGAATTTGTTTTGTATGTGAACAGCGAAGCAATTAAGATTACAGGAGGATAACTGAATGCGGTGGCTTGGAAATTTTGTTGGTGAAGAACAGGTCATAAGAAAATTCGCATTTTTGCCAATTAAAGCTAATGGAGAATGGCGATGGCTGGAATTTGTTTTTATTCATCAAACGTGGCATGGTAATTCGTGGCATAATGATTGGTTTGAGAACTAAGGAGAAATATATGCTTTTGAATGTAGTGATTGGAACACCTTTGGTTGCTCCAGAGGAATTATTGGCGTTCAATCTTGATGATTGGAACACCAATGAAAGACAGAAAACCTTATTTACAGAAACAAGATATTTACCAGCGATACTTAAAGAAGCTGGTATAGTTTCTTCAACTAATGAAGTGCGGAAAAATAACCCAAAGCTAAATATTACGCTGGATAGGCCAGATTGTATGATGGTTAAGTGGGGAAAGAAGTTTCTGTTTATTGTAGTAGGAGAGTAAGGAGGAAAATATGATTACTGCTGAAGATTATAAAAATCCTTATGGAATTTGGATAGTTACTACAGAAGGAGATTGCGAAGGTAGATCAACAAGGCATCTTGGAGTATTTCAAGGATATATTGACGATATAGCTTTTGCATTAGCTGAAAAGTGTTGCTATTCGCTGGAATTTGAAAAAGTTTGTACTGATATTCCTGTTCCAAAAAGAGTTTTAGATGAAGTAAATGTAACGCTTGATATTAATTCTGAAACATGGAAACTTTCTCCGATTGATCGAATTGGATTTTTCCGAAATATGCTTCAAGATAGAAATACCTTTGTATCTAAAGGTTCTGCATATGCTTCTGTTACTTTGAGTAGAAAAAATTTGGAAAAAGATAAACGAGAAGTTGCATTGGCAAAACTTACGGCAGAGGAAAAGGTATTGCTGGGGTTGAGTTGTTGAGGATTTATTATGAATGTTCAGTTGATTTGGGAGGAACTTCGGCTTGATGGTTCTGTAATAATTGGAAAACGCCGTAAAGATGGGAAATGGGATGCAAGAACTTATGTCATATTAAAAGAATTGAGAGAACTTGCAAGTAAAAATGGAAAACCGAACATATTTCTGTATTCATGGCAATCATGAGCGTAGGCCAGAAAGCCTTGCTACATATCATTCTGATGTTTGGCATGGTGGAGCGGTTTATATTGAGGACGAATACTCTAATCTTATCTTTGCACAAGATGGAGAGGTGTTTGATCTTGAGGGATTACAGACGCTTGTGCTTGGTGGTGCATATAGTGTAGATAAGTGGTATCGTCTGCAAAGTGGATACCATTGGTTTGAGGATGAGCAGATACCAGAACAACGGCGAAAGAGTATTCTGAAAAATGTAAAGCAACTTGGCAAAGTTGATCTGGTTCTGTCTCATACTTGCCCGTATCAGTGGCAACCTTTTGATTTGTTTTTGTCTGGCATAGACCAGAACAGTGTTGATAATTCTACAGAACATTGGCTTGCGGAAGTTGAAAGGAATTTGGATTATCGTTATTGGTTATTTGGACATTTTCATGATGACCGTTTAATCAACGATAAATCACAGATGCTTTTCAAAAATGTGATTGACTTAGAATTTTTGAAGGAGTGATTTAATGAATAACGTCTTTATCAAGGGGCAAATTCCTGACCTGAATTTAGATCGCAAGTTGAACTTGCACAATGGATCGCTGATTATTGTCAAACAAAGAGATACTATAACTGGCATTTATATGGTTGTATCATTCCGTGATAATAAAAACAAATACAATGGTAGTAATACCACATCGTATTGTTCGCTTGTAAATTTGGATAATGGTTCTCTTGCTTTTGAAGAGCGTTGCAGCCGTAGCACTACTGTACGTAGAGTTCTTAATCATGTTCTGCGTCTTGGGTTTTCAATGCCTTATAATCCAAACTCTAAAGAAAATGATAATCAAATGAAGGATTATGATATTGATTATTATGGAAACGGTGCATATAAACTTGAAGTTGATTTGAGGTGATAATAATGAAATTCGTTTTGGGATTTTTTGTTCTGGCGTATGTCATTGTTTTCTTTAATCCGAAGTTGGTGATTTCATATAATGGTGTTCCTACTAATAACTTTTTTGCGAGAGTTTTAGGCGCACTTATAATTAGTCTTATATTGACGCTTTTTATTGGTCTGCCGATTATAGGTGTTATCTCATTGTTTATATAGGAGGACTTATGGCGTTTGTACTTGATGAAGAAGGTAATATTATTGCTTTTAATGATCCAGAAAAAAATATACAGCAAAGTTTGAATTCAATCAAACAAGCGGTTAATTATCTTGTACGGGATAACAAGGCTCTACGTGCTACATTAAATCGTTATGACAAAGAGGCTGGTATTAAGGCCAAAGAAGATGAAATTCGATCTATCCAGCAGCGGGCTATTACTGTTCTTTCTCCAAAAGAATATGAGCGAGACAAGGCTTTTCGAGATCGTCATTATCAACTTTGTAAAAATGGAAGTCGCTTTATTTATGATCTTCAAGGAACAGGCATTGGCACAGTTGTAAAGATAAAGTGTCCAATTTGCGGTGCTGAAGAAGATATAACAGATATTGAATCTTGGTAAAGGAGAATTATATGCAATATGTTTTATTTTGCATAGTAGTATTTCTCATTGGTTATGTAATATATGCTTTAACACATAATGATGGGAGTGTGTTTTGCGATCCAACTGAGTGTGCTACTTGTCCGTTTCCTCATGATGGTTGCAAACATAGAAAAGAACTGTTCTATTATGATTTGATACGAATGGACGGTCAACATATCTATGTTGAAATTGATCAGAAACTTATTCCAGTTCGAGTACGGTATGAGAACAAACTATTGTGGTTTGTAAGTTCAATGGGATCAGTAACCTCGTATGACGATATTGAAAAGGCTGGAGGAAAGTTTTTTAAAAAATTTTCAAAAACCTCTTGACAATAATCAGAAATACAACTATAATAGGTAGTGTAAGGAGCCAGCGAAAAGCTGGCAATGAATAAGTGGAAATAACCACAAATACAACAATAAAGGAGCAAGGTTATGTACATCGAAACGAGCAAAGAAATTGGCAGTAAGGTTTATTTTCTGAAACCGATCCGCAAGGTTAAGTGTAGCCTGTGCAACGGCACTGGTCACATCTCTCTTGGTAAGCCCCTGAATGTGGAGGATGGTTACGAAAGCCCCAGCGAGTTTGTTCAGTCCCTTGTTCATCAATTTGCAGAGAATTATCGGGATGCAGTTATCGGAAACATTAAGCAGTATAAGTGTCCTGAATGTGGTGGCAAGGGTATGGTGAAGGCCATGTCCCCGAAATATGAAGTCGGAGAAGGAACAGTTGTTGCAATCAATATGATTGCGAATACCAATGGGGCAAATATGATGTTCGCTGTTAGTGAAGATGGCAATGGTTCTACTCCCCGTAAACTGACCGATGATGAGATTTGGTTGGATCGTGATAAGGCTCAGAGAAAATGCGACTTCATGAATCTTGAACGGCGGCTGGTTCCTATTGAGTGTATCCAGATTCCACAATCTTTCGCAAAGACCATTCCTTGTAACGAAAAGTTGATGCGGCGGCTGGATGAGTGGCGTAAGGCTCACAAGTTTGAGACTGAGATTTTTGTTGATGAGAAGCTGAACCTGTTTGATGGGTATACGTCTTTCTTGATGTATCGGATGCTTGGTAAGAATGATGTTCCTGTCGTGATCTGGCCTGACGAAAAGAGGCCGTGATGGATTTGGCAATCGGCAGCACATATCAAAACAAAAATGGCGATAAAATCAGGGTTTTAGATATATGCGATAGCCTTGACAATAAGCCAAAAGTAGTGCTGTATAAGAAAAACAAAAGTAAAAAAGTTCTTCAGTCGTTTCAAGAAGTGCTGATGGAAACATTAAAGGGAAGGAATTGATAAAATGAAAACTGTCAAAAATGTTCTCCTTGCTTTGCTGGCTGTAGTGATTGTTGTTGGTGGAACATATGCCGCTATTAAGTGGGATATGATTGTTGACAAGTGGCAAACAGAAGCAGATCGAGAAGTCTTTAAGCAGACCACGACATATTCTGAGGCTGCTGCATCGTTCTTGGCAGATAGTTATAAGCAGTATAACAATGCCGAAACAGATGCGGATAAGAACACAATTATGGAGTATGTTGTAATGCGGTATCCCAATTTGGATACTGATTCCATTGATAATGTAACCTTACGGAGTTTTTACAACCAGTGTCTTAATCATTAATAATAAAGGAGATTTGAAAATGAAGAAGTTTAAAATTGTGGCTATTGCCCTTTGTACGGTTCTTATGACGGGTATCTTGGCTGGCTGTATGTATGATAGTGAGGAAACTCAATATATCAATGAGTTAAAAGATCAGATTTAGGATAGTATTGGATTTCCAAATATCACAAATTTCTTTGAGTATTCTCAGTTGAAAGAAATCTATGAAATGCGTGATAATCCTAATCTTATTTGTTATTGGTATACTAAAAATGAGTACACAGGCAAATGGATTTATCAGGGGACTTGTATTGGGTATGGTATTCCTTATGGAGCAGCAATTACCGCCCCTGAATCTTCGCAAGAGGCCCGTGGTGGAGGTAGTTATTGGAACATTGTACCTCTTGCAGAGCCGAATGGACTGTATACAGAAAGTGTTGTGACTACGGCTACTTGGATTCTTACTACAAATGATTCTGGTGAAATTGCACCGACATATGTTGAGAGTGAGATCAGTGTAAGTCAGACTAAGATGGACGCTCGTCTTTGTGAGGATTGGTCAATTCCTGATAATTATTAAAGAATAGTAAAGGGGATAAACATAAAATGAAAAAGAGAGCGGCTATTATTTTAATGTTCATTGCAGCATTGGCTTGTATGCTGTGTGGGTGTCAGCGTCAGTCGGATCGTGTTGCCTATAATATTTCAAAAGAGGCAGATAACTTTAATGTCACACGGCGGCTGGAGGTTATCAACGCCCGTACCGACAAACCTGTGTTTGAGTTGATTGGAAATTTTGCGATTTCTAATAACTCAACAAATGAATTGGAAGTTACGGTTGAGGTTGGTCAGGGTGTTTATAAGAAACATATGGTTTATCTCAATGAGTGGACTATCTATGTTGTTGAGGATGTTAGCGGAGCCTATGTTGACAAGTATCATTATGAAGTGAACTTCCTGCCTGAAATGATTGTTCCTGTTACAGTTACTATGAACGATTGAGGTGATTTGAATGGATGATTTTCTGCATGAGATTCTTGAAAACACAAAGAAAATGTTTCCGGGTGCAACCAGCGTAAGGATCATAGTCACAAACGAAGATGTAAAAGTTACTGCATCTTATAATGGCGAACTGTCCGATTATTCAATGAGAAAGATTGATGGATCGTGGTGCAGTAAACGTAAGTAATTCATTCAATAGGTGAGACATATGGATTTAATCGAAAAATATCTGCGTGAACATTCTAATGGCAAAGATTATCCAATTTGTAGCAGCGAATTGGCAGAGGCATTTGGTGTTCCAAGAACTATGATCCGGCATATGATTAATGCTGCTCGAAGTAATGGAAGCCCGATATGTTCTGGTCAAAAGGGTTATTATGTAGCAACTGATAAAGAGGAAATCAAAAACACTATTGACTCATTACGTGGGCGCATTACAAAAATGGAAAAGGCTATTGCTGGACTTGAAGCGTGTTTGTAAAACAAAAATCTCCCTCACTACGTTTGTGGTGAGGGAGGGATATGGCAGCGTGTCAGAGTGGATTAATGAGGCGGTCTTGAAAACCGTTGGCGATTAATAATCGTCCGTGGGTTCAAATCCCACCGCTGCCGCCATATTGGAGAATGGTGGAATTGGTAGACACACCGTACTATGGAGCGGAGAAGGTAGCGCAGCCTTCTTTGTAGGTTCGAGTCCTACTTCTCCAGCCAAAATTATTTTAGTTCTAAACGTTGATTAACTAATCTTTTCATATCGTTTTCCCAAGCGGTCTTTCTATGATTGCGTTTCCATTTGATGTATTCATTCCAGCGAACGTTAGAAGCCTCCCATGACAGGCCAAAGATATGTTGAATATCCTGTGCCGATTCCACGTTTAGCATTTCATACAAAGGCATAGGGCATAACAAGAGCGCAGCAAAATGATCAGCCTCGGCTTCAAGTTCTGGATTAGATAGATTATTGAAATTATTTTCTGCAATATGAGGTTCAGCAATATATGGAAGGTGGTTGAGCGTAACATGACCAAGTTCATGAGCCAGAGTCCAGCGAATACGTCCTAAAACATTATGGTTTTCTCTGGATGAATTGAATAGAATAAGATACCGATTTTTCCCTACGTCATAGTGTGTACAACCGCTTTTACTTTCGCATAGAGCAAAGACCTCTTGTAAAGGGCATTGATTGAGTTCTGCAAATTTATTGTACGTCATTATTTTACAGTTATCCATCTGTTCAAAGAATAGTCGTGGATCAAGAGGAAATTTGATGCTTGGCAGCTTTTTGTAAAGTTGCAAGACTTGATTACAAATATAGGCGTATCTAATCAAGGCCATCACCTCACTTGGATTGTATCATAAATAGTGTCCCATAAAACGGACTTACTGATTATCGTCTTTAAAAGCATATTCAAAACCTATACGGAGCATTTGCATCATTTTTTGCCTATCCCCTCCTACCATTTTTGATCTTGCTCTTTGGATGGATATAATGTCATCGTCACCAATTAATTCATCGGCTGGTGTAGGAATGTCAGTCAAACCAAGGATATAGTCAACGGTTACGCCAAAGTAACGTGCAATAACTTTGATTTTATCTACGCCGGGGGTGCTTGTGGACTTCCATTTCTTGATGGTTGAGTTAGCAAACCCACAGTCATTTTCCAGTTTAGCGATTGAAATACCTTTTTTCTCGCACAGCATACGGATTCTTTCATATAGCGTAGATTCCATAGAAAATACCTCCAATTAGAAAACTATCTCATTTTTCCCTTGACAATGAGAAAACTATCTGGTATTATAAAGACCGTGGCTGAGAAAGTTATCTCATCTACACTGATTATAAGGTAAATTATCTAAAATGTCAAGACTTTTTAGGAGGATGATTCATAATGCCTTACAGCAGCAAGCAGGAAATAAATAAGTTGGTAGAGAATTTGGGTCAGTTTGGGATGTTTAAGGTTACAACAGATAAGGGCATTGAGTTTATGACTACAGAAATCGTTAGTAACATGGGCGTTTTTCTGGAGTTTCGGCGATTGTTTGCGTCCTCTGTGTACACTGATAATGCTGTTATTGGCATTAAGTATGTGTCTAAGACTGTGGCGATTTGTAAGACTTCTACTACCACATATACTATAAAAGCAGTATATGGCAGAAAAGAGCCTGTCAAGCGTGGACGGCGTAAGTTTAGCCAGATTGAAGATTTGATGGATTTAAAGTATGTGGACGATAACTATAATATGTACTTTCCAGAACTGGATTTGTTGATTCTTCCTATCCATCCTGTTTTATTAGGGAAACTTACAATTACCGAACAAGCACAGATCAAGAGCATTATTAATGTATATTTATATGGAAAAGGTCAAGCCATGCAGATGTGCAGAACTGTTTGTTTCCAAGTCCGGCTGCATGATGATCGTAACCGTATTTATGCTGGTATCTTTGATCTGGAGCGTGGTTGTTCTATAACCAGTAGGCAAATTTTTGAGGAATATATGTCTGTCGATATGCCAGATGATATTCTTGCAAAGCATCGAGCATTTCAGAACCATGCAAAAGAATTTATGAAAAACTTAGGGAAATTTGAAAATAAGGCTTGACAAATCGGCGCAAGCCGACTATAATAACAATAGATACAACAACGGAAGTGAGTGATACAAAATGCTCTGGTAAGGACGCTGGATCAACGTCCAGCAACAAGAAGTTAAGGCCATCTCAATCCATTGATTTTCTTTCTCCACAATAACAATAAATGCAAAAATCTTCTTGACAAGTGCGTTTAACTATGTTATTATAATAGTGTGAGGTGATTATAATGGTAAATAACTTGGTGATGGACAGATATGTTGAAGAATCCTCGCTAAAAATGAATGAAAAAAGCAAGCAACATATCAGAACTTTATTGACAAAATTCTTTGGAATGAAGCCTGACGTGGCCTATAATGACCTGACTCGACAAGATTTAATTGAAATGCTTTCTGCTTTTAATGCTACATCTATCATCACTTTTAACTCTGAAAAGAGCAAGATGAATGATTTTATGAAGTGGATGGTTGAGGAAGGCTACGGAACAGATGAGCCATTAAAAATTCTTGGTGATATTACATTTTTTGATCTTGACCGTTCCCATTTGTATGATAGGTATTATTTTCGAGACTATGAAGAACTTCATAATACGATGGATGAAGCCTTTTCAGAGCGTGGATCAGAGTTTGATACATTCAGGTCTGCTGCTGTGTTGGTGTGGTTTGGGATTGAAATTAAATACCTTTCAAACATCCTAAAAGAAGATATTTATGAGGATAAAGGGTATGTAGTTCATCCAGAGACAAAAGAAAAAATTATGCTACCTCCATTGGCTATGTATGTTCTTATAAACTATCGTGACTCAGACACCTATGATTCAAGTAAGTTTGGCGGCAGCGTTATGACTTATGCTAAAAGCAAGTTCTTATTCAGGAGTTATAAAAATGCTCAATTTACAACAGCGCAAATTACAAATATATCAAGTTCCGCAAATCGTGCGGCTGAAGAAATTGGCAAGACATTTCAGTGGAATAAGATTTATCTGAATGGTATATATAATAGGATGTACCAGTATGAACAAGAGCATGGTGATTTGTCAAGGTCTGACTTTGATAAGCTAAAAGTTTTCTTTGGAAAGCCGGACTTGAAACCAACTTCTCAACACAAAATGGATATGGCAAGAAAATTTGAAGAATATCAGGAATTTAAGGAGCATATGTATTCTTGAATTTCAGTTTTAAGGGGCGTGGCCTCTTAAAACTTGGCTAATAACCATAAATACAACTATCGCAGAATGGTTCAATGGTAGAACACCGTAAGGAGATGCTGGTTCGAGTCCAGCTTGTGCGAACATCATTTTTCAAAAATCAAAGTTTAGAAAGGAAGTATGTAAAATGACTACTGAGAAGATGACTGTTCACAAGGCTCTTGCAGAACTGAAGGTGCTGGATGATCGTATTCTTGTCGCCATTGGTGCTTGCAACCTTATCACTACTAAGAAGAATAATCAGGATAAGGTACGTGGCAAGACCGTTGCAGAGTTCACCGCTGATGCCAAGTCTGCTTATGATAAGGCAACTGACCTTATTAAGCGGCGTAACGCTATTAAAGATGCTGTGAATGTGTCTAATGCCAATACCACTGTCAAGATTGATGATCAGGAGTACACTGTGGTTCAGGCTATTGACAAGAAGAATCATGGTATGGATTTCTTCAAGAGTTTGCGTGACACTATGGTAGAGCAACTTGCCAAAGCAAAGACCGATCTTGAGCGCAATAACGATAGCCTCCAGCAGAAGGCAGAGCAGTTTGTAACTGGCCTGATGGGTAATAAGGATGCCAAGACTAATGGAGATGAGTTTGATGCCTCTGTTCGGACTTACATTAAGTCAAACTCTATGGAGTTGATTGATCCCGTTGGACTTGAGAAGCGGATCGAGGAACTGGACAGTATGATTACGGCGTTCATGACCGAGATTGATGCCGCCCTGTCCGTCAGTAATGCTCTGACCACCATCGAGATTACTTACTAAAGCATATCTCCTTCGCTGCATGGCGAAAACTATAAACCATGACACGCCTGAGTTTTTGGGAAAGAGTTCTGAGGTGTAAATTAATAAAAACTCTACCCACCTTCTGAAATTACGGTTATCGTAATTTTTAATACATAATCAAATTGGAATATGATTATTATATAAAAATTATAAATTCTATCAAGTGGGAACTACATTATGACAGTTCGCCACAGAATAGAACTTAAAAGATGACTGTAAAGTTCAAGGCTGAAAGTTGAAAGCTGAAGGCTCAATACTTAAAGTTTAGACTTGTCAAAGGTGAAAGGTTAGGCAACAAAGTTAAAAGGTAGTCAAAATCCTTGTAAATGGTTTTAGGAATTGTCATGCTTGTCCTTTAGTGATCCACAAGGCTGCTATGTAGCGAGGTTGATATAAAATAAATAGAATGTCTGATAGATACTATCGGACATTCTGTTCAAAACTTATTGTGGAATGTTGGCTTAGAAGCAGCCACCATTTAAAGAGTAGAGCGAAGCACCGCTAAGTGCGAAATGCTCAAGTTGCGTACTAAGTTATAAGTGCAACATGGAGTGATGTGCTGGCGGGAAAATGTGGAAGTGGAACGTCACCCCGTAACTGGTAAGGACTGACCCTCTTTTGGCGTAATAGCACACCATGATAAGTTTTGTACAGAGTGTCCGATGTAAGGAGTGATTGATTGCACAAGAAAGTAATTGCGTTTATCAATAGGTTTACATCTGGCGGCAAACTAAAAGATACAATTACAACTTTTACGCAAGGTTGCTGTTATTGGTTTGCTTATATTTTGCATAGTAGGTTTTCAAATTCTATTATCATGTATGATCCTTTAGAGAATCACTTTGTTGTAGAAATTGAAAAGCGGCTTTACGATATAACAGGGGAAGTTACAGGCCAATATAATGTTATTTGTTGGAAGAAGTACCCTGATAAAAAAGGTATTATTCGAGACTGTATTAAATTTTAAAAAAGGAGAATATAAAATGGAACTTCGTATTGATCAGAATGTCTTGGATCGGTTTCCTAATCTGAATGTCACTAAGGAGAACGATGTGGTTACAGTTAAGTTTAATGAGGGCAATGGTAATTCTGACTTTCTGTTTCCCCTGAATTTCCCGCTGCATAATCTCGATAGTCTTTCTTGGAGCAAGATTGATGAGATTGGTCGTGCTGGTAAGGCCAGAACGTTTTTTGCTCTTGGTGCAACTAAGAAGGACTATATGAAGAATGGATTTGTTGCCGAGTATCAGATTATGGACTTTGACCATGACGATCTTGCTGATGACAGCGGTAAGGCTCCTATCAGTTGGGATATGGTTGCGCTTTATAAGGATGAGATTTATATGAAGCGTAATAGTGAATCCTCTTGCTGGGATGAATGTGACGGACGTACATTCCTGAATGGTGAGTTTTACGATAATATGTCTGATGAACTTCGTGCCATTGTTAAGCCTGTATGGAAGTTGACCGCCAACAAGAACGGTGAGATTGTAAAGTCCAAGGATTATGTCTGGCTGAAGTCTGAAAAGGAACTGTATGGACGTACATTCTATTCCAATGATGGTGAAGGCTATTGGTATGCGTTGTTTATGCAGGAGAACTTTCCGTGGTTTAAGTTGAACGGCGACAATGAGAAGGACTGGCAATGGCTGCGTTCTGTCTTTGCTGGCTACACGAGCTATTTCTGCCTTGTCATCACTGACGGTTCTCCGAGCTACGCCGACTCTGGCATTTCCAGTGGGGTCGCCCCGGGCTTCTGTTCGTAAAGTTGATCGTTTTATCCCTCCTATCTCGTCTAAGGCGTAAGCCGGGACAGATAGGAGAGGATAAAACAAAACGTCAGAACTGAGACAAAAGGAAAGGAATGATAAATTATGAGGGTTTTGCTCTTGTTGCGTGGATCGGCTGGTGTTGGTAAGTCCACATATATCAAAGAGCATGGGCTTGAGCCGTATGCGTTGTCAGCAGATAATATTCGTATGATGTGTCAGTCCCCGGTAATGCAAACAAACGGAACTCTTGCAATTAGTCAATCGAATGAAAGGTTAGTATGGTCGTTGTTATTTCAGATGCTTGAGGCAAGGATGCAGCGTGGAGAATTTGTAGTGATTGATGCAACAAATTCTAAGACACAAGAAATCAACCGCTATAAAGATATGGCTAAAACTTATCGGTATCGGATGTATTGCGTTGATATGACTGGTGTTCCTATGGAAGAATGTAAACGGCGTAATAAACTGAGGCCGATTTACAAGCAAGTCCCGGATGAAGTCATCGAAAAGATGTATGCTCGTTTTGAGACACAATCTATTCCGGCTGGTGTGACTGTAATTCAGCCTGACGAACTGGATAAAATTTGGTATAAGCCAAGCGATTTCTCTCATTATAAGAGGATTCATCATATTGGAGATATTCACGGATGCTATACCGTCTTGAAAGAGTATTTGAATGATGGATTCAAAGATGATGAATTGTATATTTTCTGCGGTGATTATATTGATCGTGGTATTGAAAATGTAGAAGTAATCAACTTCCTGTATGAAAACATGAATCGTCCCAATGTAATATTGCTGGAAGGAAATCATGAACGCTGGCTTTGGTATTGGGCGCATGGTGGTACATCTAAATCAGCAGAGTTTGAGAAAGTTACCCGCAAGCAGCTTGAGGCTGGGGGGTTGGATTCTAAAATTGCTCGAATGTTGTATCGTAAATTTAATCAGTGTGTGTATTATACATACAATGAAAAAATTGTTTTGGTTACTCATGCTGGTTTAAGTGTAATTCCTGATAATCTGACAGAGATTGCATCTGAACAGATGATTCGTGGAGTTGGACGGTATAGTGAATACTTAGATGTTGCAAAAACATTTGATGAAATTATGCCTGAGAATACATATCAGGTGTTTGGTCATCGTAACACTGAGGATTCTCCGATTACGGTGTCAAAACGGTGTTTTGATCTGGAAGGTAGCGTTGAGTTCGGTGGCAATCTTCGGGCTGTAGTTTTGGATGCAGACGGTTTTCATCCTGTAATGATCAGAAACACAGTGTTTAAAGAGCAGACTAACGAGGAAGCAGTTGTACCAACTGAATATACTGAAACAGAGCAAAACGTTATGGAAGTTGTGGATAAAATGCGTCAGAACAAATACATTTACGAAAAGAAGTATGGCGACATTTCCTCTTTCAACTTTACCCGTGAGGCTTTTTATGATAAGAAGTGGAATGAGCAGACTACTAAGGCCAGAGGTTTGTTTATTAATACAGCAAATGGAACTGTAGTTGCCCGTTCTTACCCAAAATTCTTTAATGTTAATGAAAGAGCAGAAACAAAGTTTAGTATGCTCCAGCATAAGTTGAAGTTCCCCGTTACTGCATATGTAAAAGAGAATGGATTCCTTGGCATGGTGTCATATAATCCTGATACAGATGATTTCTTTATTACCAGCAAGTCCAGTCCTGATAGCGAGTTTTCAGCATGGTTGAAGGCAATGTTCTATGAGAATGTAAATGACGTTGCTGGCCTGAATGAATATCTGAAACGGAAGAATGTCACAATGGTATTTGAGTGTGTAGACATGGAAAATGATCCTCACATTATCAAATACGACAAATCACATTTGTTCCTATTGGATATTGTAAAAAATCAACTTGAATATGAGAAATTGCCTTATCAGCAGCTTGTTCAGATCGGTAAAGAGTTCGGATTTGAAGTTAAGACACGTGCATATCAGTTTATAGATTGGCAGAGTTTCCGTAACTGGTATACTGAAATCATGGATGAGGAATATCTTTATGATGGCAATGTAGTTGAAGGTTTTGTTGTTGAGGACAATGCTGGGTACATGGTAAAATTCAAGTGCTATTACTATCATTTGTGGAAACATATGCGGTCTGTTGCACAGGAAGTATTCAGAAGCGGACAGTATCGCCGTATGGGATCGCTACTTACTCCGCTTGAAAATAAGTTCTATGGCTTCTGTAAGGAAATTAGAGATCGGGAACATCCCAATCATATTATTCCGTTGCGTGATATGTTCATGCAACAGTTGATTGAAAGCAAATAACAAGAAATACAATAATGAGGTTAAAGAATGGACAGAGTTTTATTAAGCACTGGTAATAATAGCTGGGGAACTCCGCAGAAGTTCTTTGACCGCTTGAATCAAGTATTCCGTTTCACTCTTGATCCGTGTGCAGACGAAAACAATCATAAGTGCGATAAATTCTACACTGTGCAGGATGATGGCCTCTCGCAAAATTGGGGGGGGGGGGGCAAGTAGTTTTCTGTAATCCACCGTACAGTCGTAGGACGAAGGATAATCCCGGACAAGAGGATTGGATTGAGAAATGTTGTTCAGAGAGTGAAAACAACAAGATCACAGCGGTCATGCTTATACCAGCAAGAACAGATACAAAGCCACAACACGAATATGTGTTTGCTCATGCAAAGTATATCTGCTTTGTTAGAGGGCGGTTAAAGTTCAACGATGGTGCTGATCCAGCACCGTTCCCAAGTGAAGTTGTTGTTTTCACTCAAGACAACTTTGACAAAGAAATCAAAGGTCTTTCAGACCTTGGGTTTTGGATTAAATTAAAGGAGTGATGTGAAATTAAATATGTTGGCAGCAAGTCCCGGATTGCCAAACATATTGTTCCTATTATTCAGTCATACATCGACAAGACAGACGCAAATTTTTACTTAGAGCCTTTTATCGGGGGGGGGGCAAATGTAATTGACAAAATTTCTTGCAAGAGAAAAATTGGTTATGACATTAATCATTACTTGATTGAGTTATTCAAACATTTGGACATGATAGATGAATTGCCAGATGACATTTCAAAGCAAGAATATAGTGATGTAAGAAAGTCGTGGCAGGATCAAGACGGTAAATATCCAGATTGGTATATCGGTGCAGTTGGCTTTCTTGCATCATATAACGGAAAGTTTTTCGGTGGTAGGGCTGGTACAGTAAGGACAAAGATTGGCACGATTAGAAATTACTATGACGAAGCAAAGCGAAACCTGTTGGCACAAATCCCAAATTTGTCAGGGATTGAATTTGATGAGTTTGATTACCAGCAGCTTGATATGTCTAAGTTCAAAGGTGGCGTGATCTACTGTGATATTCCGTATAAGAACACGACAGGCTATCAGCAGACATTCAATCATGATGAGTTTTGGGCGTGGGCTAAACAATGTTCAAGAGACAACATCGTTCTGGTATCAGAACAGGCATCCCCGGATGGATGGAAGTCAATCTGGTCGAAACCAGTTAAGCGAACGCTGGATAATGCGTCACGGATTGACATTATGGAACAACTATATATTTTTGATAAATAACAAGAAATACAAACATTGGAGATGATAATAGCATGACACGTATGGAACAAAAAAGAGTACATAAAATTCGACTTTTAAGCATTGCTGTGATGGTTGTTGCTTTGGCCTGTATCCTTGCTTGTTGTACTGCTCCCATGCACCCTGTTCCCGCATTTGGTTGAGGGGGTACAGAATGGCAACAGTAGCTAAAACTTGGGGGGGCAAGCACTACCACTTGATAAAGGTTCTTTACGAACAAACGTAATATTCAATGATGATTGTATCAAAGGAATGTCATTGATGCCTGATGAATCGGTTGACTTGATTCTGACTGATCCTCCATACAATATAAGCGTTAAAAATAATTTCCATACTTTAAAAGGTAGACATGGGATTGATTTTGGAGAATGGGATAAAGGATTTGATTTAACTGGTTGGATACCTAATGCGATTCGTATTTTAAAAAGTGGTGGAAACATTATTATTTTTAATGCTTGGAGAAATATGGGACAAATTGCAGATATGCTCGAACAAAATGGGTGTTTAATAAAAGAAATGATTCAATGGCAAAAGACAAATCCAATGCCACGGAATAGAGATAGACTTTATGTAACTACTTGTGAATTTGCAATTTGGGCTACAAAAGGAAAGGGTTGGACTTTTAATAGGCAAAGAGAAACATATGAAAATACAATTTTCGTTTATCCAATCGTTTCTGCAAAGCAAAGATTTCATCCTACGCAAAAACCGACAACCCTAATTGAAGATTTGATAAAAATACATAGCAATGAAAAAGACATAATTTGTGATCCTTTTATGGGAAGTGGTTCAACAGCATTGGCAGCATTACATACAGGACGCAAGTTTATTGGATATGAACTTGATGAAAAGTATTATGAAGTTGCTTGTCAACGAGTAGATCAAGAAATGAAAGGGTGTTGAAATGCAGCCTATTTTCCCGGAATATATACAATTTTTGAAAAGCCATAATTGTGATGTAGATTGGTTCCATGAAAACACTTTTTGGCTTGATAACAACATTGTAAAAGCCTTCAGACGGGGGGGGGCAAGTAGTTTTATTATACCGTGTATCGGTTGATGATAATTTACATCTGACTTTAACTAAGCATAAGCAGAATAAAAACTTTGATGACTTTGAAACGTGGCAAGAAGCAATTCAGAGAAATCGAAATAGGCTTTACCAGATAGAACAAGAAAGTATAAATTTGTTGCAACAATATGGTTTACATACAGATCGAAGAATTATCAATACAAATTCTACTGGTAAAGATAGTATGGTGGTAACTCATCTTGCTAAAAAAGCTGAATTGAATTTTGAAACATTCTTTAATGTCACAACACTTGATGTAGCAGAAAGTAATCAAATGGCAAAGCGCAATGGGTATCAGCACATCTTTCCTGATCCTCAATACGGTGGATTTTATCAATATGTTCATAATAGCAGAATGATACCAAATAGATTTACAAGATTTTGTTGTCAATATTTCAAGGAAAGGCCAACAATAGATTATTTCAACGCAGATGACAAACTTTTGTTTATGTTTGGTATTCGTAACGGAGAAAGTAATCAGCGATCAAACTATGAGGATATTATAAAGAATCCATTATGGGGTAATCGTGATTGGATAGGGGTTTTACCTATTCGCAAGTGGTCAGAATTAGATATTTGGCTTTATATTCTTGCAGAAGATATTGAAGTAAATCCTAAATACAAATATGGATATACAAGAGTTGGATGTGGAATTGCTTGTCCGTATTATACAAAATACACATGGGTTCTTGATAAGTTCTGGTATCCATATCTTTATAATCGTTGGAGAGATATTCTTCGTAATGATTTTGTCAGTAACAATAAATGGCTGATTATGAATTGCACAATTAAAGAATATGTTACAAAAGCATGGACAGGTGGTGTCTTTCGTACAGAGCCAACAGATGAGGTCATTCAGGAATATGCAGAACATTCCGGGTTAGATATAGAAGTTGCGAAAAAGTATTTCAACCGATATTGTTCAAATGGCTGTATTAGCAAGCGAAGTCAGCCATTAAAAATAAAAGATAAAAACACTTTAGCAATGAACATGAAGATGTTTGGTCGTGATATTGAGAAATTCAAATGCAAGAAGTGTTTAATGAAAGAGTTTGGATGGACTCAAGAACAATGGAATAAACAAGTTAATGAATTCAAAAATCAAGGATGCAGACTATTTTGATTATAAGGAGAGATGCTAATGAAAATTTACTATGCTCATCATGTTTGGAAGTACGATACGCCTATAGAAAATTTTGAAATCAAGTGTATTGAACGGCAATTTAAAGATGCAGTTATTGTAAATCCTCGCACAACCATCCCGCAAGATCAACCAGAAAGCGTCATTCTTGATTACGCATATAAAGCACTCGATGACTGTGAGGCTATTGTGTTCTCTACATTTTCAGGAATGATCGGACATGGAGTATTTAATGAAATCATCTATGCTTTTAATGCTGGAAAGAAAGTATATCAGCTTGACGGAACTGAATGTATTGAAATTAGAAGTTACACAGATTTTATTGAGCATGGAATTCGTGATTTTATTTTCCGTGGTGATAACAGAATGTACGCCGTTGTAAATTCTCCATGTTGGTGATGTGATGGGATTAAGAGTTTTATCAATTTGTGGTGGTCTTGAAACTGGATTGCTGGCTTTAAAAGAATTAGGAATACCAGTTGATGAATACCATACTTATGAAATTTTTGAACCAGCTATCGAACTTAGTAAAAGGCATTTTCCTGAAATTATTCATCATGGAGATGTTATTGGAGCAGATTTTTCACAGTTTAAAGGTTTTGATCTGGTGATGGCTGGTACGTGCTGCCAGAGTTTATCGGTAGTCCGGCAAGAAAACAATCAAGTATGTTCAGGACTGAAGGGCAAATCTGGCATTTTCTTTGAGTATGCAAGAGCCGTCAAAGAAATTCAGCCAAAATGGTTCCTGTTGGAGAATGTAGTTCCAAAAAGCAAGACTGATCAGAATATTATTACCGATAACTTGGGGGGGGCAAATTCCTCAGTTGATAAATTCAAATCTCTTTTCTGCACAAGACAGGGAGAGATTGTATTGGACGAATATTCATATTGGTTCGCTGCCTAAATTAAACACAACCGTCCTGAAAGATATAATGGTATCAGATGCGCCAGAGAAAGATTATTATGATAAACCATATATCTTTCATGGTGAAGATAAAAAAGTAATCGCTACATTACAAGTTAATACACATGATATGTTGAAAAGAGTGTATAATCCAAATTTCAAATGTGCTACATTGACTTGTGTAAATGGTGGTTATCAGGAGAAAAAAGTTTGGGATCGAGGTCGCATACGGAAACTTTCACCAGTAGAATATGAGCGGCTACAAACTCTGCCCGATGGATTCACTGAGGGATACAGCGATAACGTTCGCCGCACTCTTTGTGGAAATGGGTGGACAAAAGAGGTTATAAAGCATATTTTTAAGGGCTTATAACAATAAATACAACAAGAAAGAAGGTAAGGTATGGCAAAGATTGTAGAACTGGAAAGTGGCGTTGATCCTGTTGAAGAAATTACCGATCCGAAACAGGCAGCAAAGAATGAGACAGAGGAAATGATTCAGCGATTGATGCAGAAAGCATATGTACTTGGATTGTCCGCTGGTATGAAAACCATGTGTGGTTCTGTTCTTGAGAAGATGAAACAGAATAAGAATCTTAATCCGCAGAAACAGTTAATGCTTTTGCGTCAGTGGTGTAATCACAATCTGTCAATTAGCAGTAAAAGTAATAATGGCGTAGACACAGAAAGCACAACACAAGAAACAACAAATAATAATACCGTTGAAAAGGAGAATGAAAATGATGCGTAAGTCACAGAACAATTCCACTATTTTGACCGAAAAGGCCGCTCAGTTAAACAGTCTAATGAAGGACTCTGAGAACGCAGTATCTGTCATCACTATAACGATTGATAGGTTGGCAAGCGTGAATGATCGTATCAATACTACTCGTCAGGAAATTGAGTCTTACAAGGCCGAACTTGAGCGTTTGGACGGGTCTATGGAGCAGCAGTTCTCTCATAATGCTAAGATCATTGAGAAGTTTAAGAACTTTTTGGAGGACTAATGAGCAGAGACACGTTTGAGAAAGAAATCGGTTGGATTCATTCAGAGAAAATCGCAAAGTTTGCTACATATTGTGTAAATAATCTTCCCGCTTATTTCTTTACGGTTCCTGCATCGTCAAGTGGTAAATATCATCCCTCTTATGCCCTTGGAGATGGTGGCCTTGTTCGGCACACTAAGGCCGCTGTGTCTATTGCCCATGAACTGTTCGACCTTGAAATGTTTCCGTTTACTAACGATGAACAAGATTTAATTATTCTAAGTCTTATTCTGCACGATGGCTTAAAACAAGGTGATGGTAATGGAAAGAGGACGGTATTTGATCATCCAATTCTTGCAGCAAATTTTGTAAAGAGATGTAATTTTGAGAGCCAGTTATTGACTGATGAGCAGGAAGCCTTTGTAGTAAATGCCATTGAATCTCATATGGGTCAATGGAATACATCAAAGTATTCTAAGGTTGAGTTGCCAAAGCCAAAGAATAAGTTTCAAAAATATGTTCATCTTTGTGATTATCTTGCATCACGAAAGTATTTGGAATTTGATTTTGAATCTATTTGAACAAGCAAAATATTAACAGTAAAGGAGAAATGCAAATGAGTTATCAGGCACGATTTAGTTTTGTTGGTACTCCCGTTATTCCCAAGCAGAAGTCGGACACCAAGCGTCCTTTCTGCAAAGAGGGAGAGTATGTTGATAAGCAGACAAAGAAGAAGCGCAAGACGCTTTCTATGACATTCGGCGTTAAGGAGACGGACTCTAATATGGCCTTTGTTGAGGCTTTCGATAGTGTTCAGTCTACGATTAAGACAATGGATGCCGACAATGAGAAGTTTGATGTTGATTGGGATGACCGTTTTGATGAGGATATTATTGAGAAGGTCGCCAATTACAGAAAGTACATTGTCGATCTTGGCGAGGAATATGGTGGTCGGCAGGAATTTATCACTGTATATGATATGATCAAGCATCTGCAAGAGTATCTTCCTCAGTATGATGGGCGTGTGGTGGTTACAGGTCAGTTTACCCGTGATTGGTACGCCAAGAAGAAGATGTATTTCAGCAAGTTCCGTATTCAGAATGTCTTTGCTGCTCCTGAAGAGCGTAAAAGTCGTTTGCTGATTACCGCCGATTTGTTCTATAACAAGTCCAGTCTGGATGATTCTGATTATGCAGAAAATAAAAAGATGACTTTGGATTGCTATATTGAACAGTACATCAACAAGGATGAGGGCAGGAAGTTTGTTCCTATTCAGTGTGTGTTCTCCGGCGCAAAGTATGATCCTGAGAATGAGCGTCATAAGAAGCTGCTGGCTAACAAGATGAGTTATCTTAACGTTGCCAAGATGAAGGTTCAGAACGATCAGGATGAAATCGTTACTGTAAAGGGTGATGAGTATGTTCATATCCCTTGGGAGATTGTTCTTCTGCGTGGTGCTGAAGAGGTTGACTTTGACGAGTCCATGTTGACTGAGCGGCAGCGTGAACAGGTTGAACTTGGTATTCGTACTGTTGATGATTTCCGTCCGAAAGGCAATGTCTTTGGTGATCGTGTTGATGAATTTAGGCTGAAGGACGTTATTATTTCTTCTGACGATTTCAAGGACGGATATTGTCGGTTTGCCGATGATAAGGGTGATGAGTTTGAGGAAAAGATTTATCAGCCTCCGCAGGATGAGACTATGGAAGAGGCTAAGAAAAACTCTAAGAAGGCTAAGAATACTGAGTCCAATGACGATGATCCTCCGTTCGATGAGGATGAGAAGAAGTCTGACGATGGTAGCGTAGCAGACGATGATCTGTTTTGATTGGAGGTAAGATAATATGGCAAGAAAGTTTGGACAGAAACGAGAGATTTGTATTGATCCGCTGGCTTATAACATTGGCCTGATTGGTGAGTCTGGTATTGGTAAGTCTACTGTAATTAAAGAGGTATGCGAGAAGCTGGCTGGTGATGAGGGATATATTGCCCTCGATATTGGCAAGGAAGATGGTCATGATGCAATCAACGGAATTGTATCTGCCAAGATTCCTGATTGGGCTACTTTTAAGGAGTTCTGTGATGATGTGATTGATAACAAACTGACAGATTATAAGGATTTGCGTGTCATTGTTCTTGATACATTCGATCAGTTGCTTGACATTGCCGAGCCTGAAGTTATCCGTATGCACAACAGGGCTAATCCTGATAAGCCTAAGATTACCTCCATCAAGGCAGCGTTCGGTGGTTTTATGGCTGGAGAAGATAAGGCAATTCAGATTGTTCTTGACAAGCTGTGGGAACTCAAGAGTGTGGGCGTATCGTTTATCGCCATTGGTCATACCAAGAAGAAGGATGTTGATGATCCGATTACTGGTGAGTCTTATTCCATTCTGACTACTAACATGAGCCAGCGTTACTTTAATGCTCTCAAGACCAAGTTGCATTTTCTTGGTGTTGCTTACATTGACCGTGAGATTGTTAAGCAGAAAACAGGTAAGAAGAATGTTGTTACTAAGCAGGAGGAAGTTAAGGGTAAGGTCATGAGCGAGAGCCGCCGTATTTCTTTCCGTGATGATAACTACAGTGTTGATTCTAAGTCTCGCTTTGCAGACATTGTTGATGAAATTCCTCTGGACTCTGATGCTTTCATCAAGGCACTTACTGATGCGATTATGGCTGAACACAGCAAGGGTGATAAGACTGTTGAACAGTCTAAGAAAGACTTAGAGAAGGCACGTAAGCAGAAGGAAGCCGAAGTTGCCGAGAAGTTGGAGCATGATGCTGCGAATAAGGTTGATGAGGAAAAGAACGCTGAGTTGGTTAGTACCATTCAGAATAAGTTCTCTGATGCAAATGCTGCAACTAAGAAAAAGGTAAAGGCTTTTATGGCAGAGCATGACATTCCGAATTTCAAAAACGCAGATGAAATCCCTACTGCAAACCTTGAGGCCATTGTCGCCATGCTGAATGAGGACGAGTAAGATGAGAAAATACAATGATGGTAGTTTGATTGGATGGATCGTTTGCATTGTTCTGCTCTGTATCTTTGAGCCTGTTCTTTATTTTGGTCTTGCATATTTTGGCGGTTGGATTCTGAAGATGTGTATTGGCTCTACAGTTGCAAATGGTCTGAATCTGATGTTTGACACGACACGATTTACACCAGACATTATCCCTCTGGCTTGCGGTACACTTGCAACAATCGGAAGTTTCTTCAAGACACGTGTAAGCAACAGTAGCAACTAATTCAAAGGAGGACAGTCAGTTATGGCAAGGTCGTGTAAATGCCATATCACGGGTGAAACCGGGACAACTGATACCTTTGTAAAGATTGGGAAGTATTATTACAAAAGTCAAGAGATATATGACGCAGAGCAAAGGCAAAAGGAAATTTATAAATCTCTGATTGATTATATATGCTATGAGTTTTTGGGATATGGGGATGGTCAGCCCTTCCCCACATCCCTTCCCAAAAAAATTAAAGAACTTTCTTTCTACGATTATGAAACCATTTTAGAAACTTTTCAAAAGTGTCATGACGATATTTGCTATTGGATAGAACATAAACAGTTTGAAACAGAATATGGAAAGTTATCTTACATCTTTGCAATGGTAAAAAGTAAACTCTCTGATGTACACTCTGATCGTGTTCGTAGAGAAAAGCAGAGTGAAAATACAAAGAAAACCGAAATCGAATGTGGTGATTTGTCCAGTCTTGGTACAAAGCACAGAGGAAAGGACATAAGCAGCTTTCTTAATGATGATGAACTATAAGGAGGAACTGATCATGACTGAACGTGAATATTTCGATGCGGTAGAAAAGATTATCAATAAGGCACTCGCCGCTGGCATGACGTTAGATGAAATCTGTAAGAAATTGGAGATTGACACTGATGGCTGATTATCATGTCGGTGCGGGTTGTTTTGGCATATATGCCGGAACAATAAACAAGAAGGGTGATTTATGGCAAAACAAAACCGAGTGTACAGATGAAGCCATAAATGCAGTTCGTGATTATATGGTGCAGGAGTTACTTGGTGGTCTTAATTGTACTAAAGCATCATCCAGCGGCTATGAATGGACACTGAAAGATGGGCGCATTGTAGAACTCCGAGTGACAATTAAGGATGGTGATACAAATAAGTCTTAAAGATTATCCGCAGGAATTAGTTAAAGGGCGAGAGAGTGCGGAAGCAACATTTGTGTTTTGCTTGTGGAAGCAGCCAGATTTATTTGACGATTTTCAGAGAATTAATACTAATGATGATCAAACTCTAAAAACTGATGATGGTATATTTTATTTCTCATTTGGACGACAAATGTACAATCAGGGGTTCAAGTCTTTTGACAATGTTACAATTTACACGTTCCTCGAAAACAAGCCTACTGTAAAAAAGCATTTTGATGAACTTGGCGGTTATGCAACAGTCAGCGAACTTTGTTCATTAGTTAATCCCGAAAACGTTGATGCGTATTACGACAAGATTGCAAAAATGAATACTTTAATGACATTGCATGATAAAGGGTTTAACGTAATCGACAACATTGAAAAGTTTGCAAAAATGACCAATCAAGAAGTGTATGATTACTACGATTACATTTTGAATAGTGTGAGCATTAAGAATACGCATGATATTGATGTTGAAACATTAGAGATTGACGATAAGTTTCTGAAAGAATGTGATGAAGGTTCTGCTCAAGGAATTAGTTATGGAGCGCATTGTCCGATCCTGAATTATCTAACACTTGGTACACCTCTTGGTGATATGTATATGTTCGCTGGTCATAGCGGCGTTGGTAAAACCTCTTTTGTATTTGAGAATATGATACTGCCAATGACAGAGAGCGGCGTGAAGTGTGCTGTAATTAGTAACGAGCAGCGGTCAAAAGATTTTAAGCAACTGTTACTTGTCCATATCATGACAACAGAACTTGATTATTGGGGATTAACCAGAAAGAAATTAAAAATTGGCAACTTCACAGATGAACAGTGGGAATATCTGCGCAAGGCCAAAAAGATTTCTCATGAAAAGTACGGAAATATTCAATTTGTTAAGTTATTTGACAATGATATGAACAAAGTCAAACGAATTATTAAGAAACTTGCCAAATTAGGCTATCAGACAATCATGTTTGACACGATGAAATCTGAGGATGAGATTGATGAGGCTATGTGGCAGCAACTTCTTATACATAGTCGTAAGCTGTTTCAGATTACAAGTCGTGAAAACATTTCTCTGATCTGCACTTACCAGCTTGCCTTACATACTTTGAATAAACGGTATTTGGATGCCAGTTGTCTTTCTAATGCCAAGCAAATTAAGGAAGTCTTTTCTGAGATGGTATACGCAAGACCGTTATGGGATGATGAATACCCCGGAGAAAAATTTGATGTAAAGCCATATCAACTGGAGAAAGACAGCAGCGGCAAGTATACGAATGTACGAAAAACAATTCCATTGGATCGGGATAAGAAATATATTGTTGCATTTCTTGATAAAACAAGAAACGATGATGATAAGATTCAAGTCCTTTACCAATTCAATGGTAGATTTAATCGTTGGAAAGAGATTGGATATTGTTCTGTATTTAATGAACACAAGTAATCATAAGGAGTAAAAGTAATGGAACATTTAACAAGTACACAACAGAAAATGGTAGAAGAAAATCACAATCTCATTTATGGAATGGCTCATAAGTATAAAATCAATCTTGACGAATATTATGACGTTTTGGCGATTGGGCTGTGTAAAGCAGCCATGACATTTGATGAAACAAAAGGACAGTTTTCAACTTTTGCATATGTTACCATGCTTAATGAGTATAATGCGGTATTACGGCATAATAAAACATACATGGTTATTCCAGAGCAGAATCTTGTATCAATGAATACTCAAATGATTTCTGATGATGGAAATGGTGTTGTAGAATACGGTGATTTGTTTCCTGCTGATGTAGACATTGAAAAAGACACTGTAGAAACAGATTATGTATCTTTCTTGTGTAATCAAATTAATCATCCACAGGAACAAGAAGTCATCAAGTTATTGGCTAATGGATTTACACAGGCTGAAATTGCAGAAAAAATGGGTGTTAGTCGCCAGCGTATTGGTCAGTTAATGAACAAAATTCGGGAAAGATTGAGGAAATACGCAGCATGAGTGTAGGTTGTTTATGTTCTCATTGCAATTTTTCAGATTGTAATAGGCGCAATGATAATAAAATTCGTTGTACCAGATATAGTCAGTGGGTAAATCCAAATGATATAGGCTGTGATGTTTATGTAGGTGCAATGTCCTTTGCCGATATGTCTCCTGAGAAAATGAAAGAAATCGCAGAACTGTATCATGATTTAATTAAAAATAAATAACAAGAAATACAACAAGGAGTGATAGAAATGAAGAATTGGAAGTTTCCCTTAATTATTGCCGCTGTTGTAATTGCGGTTGTGATGCTGTGTATCTTTTCGTTCCAAGGGGTTCAGAACAAGGCTATTTCACTGGAGGAACAGATAAGCACCGCTCAATCTGAGATTAAGGTGCAGGAGAAGCGTAGGGCAGACCTGATTCCTAATCTGGTTGATTGTGTTCAGGCATATGATGAACATGAGTATCAGACTTTGATGGATGTTATTAACGCACGTGGTAGTTCTTCCGATGAAAGTGTTCAAGAGATTCAGACGATGATTCAGGCTGTTGCAGAGGCATATCCTGAACTCAAGAGTAGTGAAAACTATCGAGAGTTGATGAATGAGTTGGCGACTACTGAAAATTTGATTGCGAATTACCGTAGCAACTTCAATAAATGGGTTAAAAGTTACAATCAATATGTAAGGAAATTCCCGAACCGACAGATTCTTGGGATGCTGGGATATGAGGTTATTAGTTACGAATACCTTGATTATAATGTTTCTTCAGATGCTCCCACTAATTTATTTGACTAAAGGACATTCAAATGAAAATTACCAAACGAGAAACCATATTTAGTGTTGTCATTGTTGCAGCAATGTTGATTTTGGGTATCGTGTTATCAGACAAAATTAATGATAGCTTGATGAACTCATATCAAGAGTATAATACGACATTACAAATCAATGATGATTCTGAGTTGTTTGAGTATGGAATGAGAACAAATATTGGTAATGCGTTTGTTCATGGGAACTTGGCAGCGGTTGGTTCAGTATCATATCCAGAAGTTGAAGGCCAGTATGCCACAATGACAAAAGTAACTGAGCGATATACTATGCACACAAGAACAGTGACCAAAACACGCACTGTCAATGGTAAAACACAAACCTATACCACAACAGAACATTACTGGACGTGGGACACTATTGATAGAGATTATATCCATGTCAATAGCATTTCGTTTCTTGGCGTAGAATTTCCATACGGAACAATCGACTACTTCCCGGAACATAATGTTGCGACAATTTATCAAACCTCACATCTGCGAGATGTATATTATGGCTCTGATCTGGAGTATGAAGGAACCATTTACACAGTTTTGTCAGATAATACAATTTCTAATACAACCTTTTATTGTAATCGTTCTATTGAAGAAACGATTGATTCTTTAGAAGTTAAATGGCAGTTGATTGTATTTTGGGTTTTTTGGATTTTACTGATTAGTGGACTTGTGTATGGGTTTTATTACATTGACAACAGGTGGCTTGAGAATTAGGAGGATATATGCTGAAACATTTTTGTGATATATGTGGACAGGAACTATATGATTATCAACCGAAAGACGGTATGTACATTGATTCTCCTTGCGACACTAAAATTGTTAGTATTCAGAATCCAAATGAAAAGTCATCTTTTATCAATGATAATGATACATTACTTGAAAGAATGGAAGTGTGTTCTGATTGTGCAAAGAAGATTCTGAATTATATCAACAACACAAGAATTTCACATAATAATAGTTACAAAAAATCTAAACGTGAGATTGGCGATAAAGTAAGGTGTTTAATTACCAATGCCAGAATCGGTCTTTATTCTGGACATATATACACAGTCTGTGACATTCCGAAGGATTACGATGATGCCGTATATGTTGATGTTGGTAAGGGTTGGCAATCTTTATTGAAATTTGGTCAATATAGTTACTGTTTAGAGTAAAAAAGTAATTTGAAAGGAGGGTGATACTATCGTCAATGCCTTATCATTATCGAATTACTTAACAAATAATGTAGATGCGTGTATTACCCTTCTTGAATGTATGGGTTTTACGCAGATCACATACAGGCAACACAAAAATGAAATCAGGTTTAGTCGTGACGAAGGCCATAATCCAACAGCAATGAGGCTTAAACTTGATACGCTAAAGTTTGATGGGTTTTCTATCAATGCACATGGAAATCTGTATTCTCTTGTAATGAAATATGAGAATATGACTTTTCCTGAAGCATTACACTTTATTGCAGATGAACTTGGATTACAAAAAAGTCAGTTCAGCAGAAAGGTCAAATATCCTTTTGGTGGATTCTATAAAGGATTAATGAAAGAGATTCAAGAGCCTGAATACTCGATGCAAACATACGATACTTCTATTCTTGATGAATATGCTGGGAAGTATAATCTCATGTTCTTTCGAGACGGTATCAACTTTCAGACACAGGAGCATTTTAATGTAGGGTTTGACATAGAGACTTTGCGGATCACAGTTCCAGAATATACACTTGATGGTAAATTATGTGGGATTATGGGTAGGTTGAATGACAGTAAGTGCGCCAAAGAAGAACGTTGGTTGCCTATCATTCCTTGTTCACGCAGCCTCACATTATACGGATACCATTATAACTATGAGACAATCCAACAAAAGAACATAGTTGTGATTGGTGAATCTGAAAAGTTTGTCCAGCAACTTCATTCAATGGGGAGCGGTATTGGTTTAGCTACTTGCGGCTGTGATGTAAGTGAAATTCAAGCCAAACATATTAAGGCTCTTATGACTAACAAGATTATTCTGGCCTATGATGAGGGACTTGAGGAAGAACAAATACGATTACAGGCTGAAAAATTGGCTCTTAACAATGCTGTGTTCAAGAACAGTGTAGGGTATGTATTTGATAAAAACAATGAGATTCTGCCAAAAGGAAGCAAAGCAAGCCCATCTGATATGGGGAAAGCTGCATTTACAGAACTAATAAAAAAGCACGTTATTTGGCTTTCATAACAACAAATACAACGAAACAGCAGGGGAGGATGTAAATGGCAAAGCGTGATAAAGACCCAAGGTTACAAGAATTGTTTAAGGCAAATAAAAATGTGTACAGTATTTCCAAATGTAATACTATAGAGGAATGTTTGTATGAAACTTTTAAGTCATATATTGAGCATGACAAGGGTACAAACGGTATTTATGGTGTTCTTGGAACAAAAATCCACGACAAGTTGGAGGAAATCATCAATGGAGAAGCAACGGTTGATGAACTTCCCGATACTCTAAATCAGGAACTTTTGGATTTGGATATGCTGGGGATTGAGTTTCCAAAAGATTTCAAAGGGAACGATACTATTCGCGACAACTGGATTGCAGATATGAAGCATTTCTGCCAGACATTTCAGCCTCCAAAGGGTAAGTTCCAGACGGAGCAACTGATAATTTATCCTTTGTCTGAAGATAGGTATATTCAGGGTTACATTGACCTTATTCGTGAAAATGATGATGGAACCATTTCAATCTACGATTGGAAAACATCAACAGACTTTAAGGCTGCTGATCTGCTGCATCACGGGCGGCAACTTGTTCTCTATGCTCTTGCAAAAGAGGCAGATGGATATACAGTACGGGATGTGGCGTGGATTATGCTGAAGTATTGCGAAGTCAAATTCATGGGTAAGAAACGTGCAAATTCAAAGGCCAAAACCGAAATTGTTAAAGTTTTGAATCGTGGCAAGTTGGTGAGCGAATTAAAACATCACATTGAAAGTGATTTGACTGAACTTGGCTATGATGAGATTGACATTGAAATCATGCTCAAGAAAGCATTGGATGAAAATTCTCTGGATTCTTTGCCAGAGGAAATTAAGTCAAAGTATACCATCAAGCCATATGTTCGCCAGTATGAAATTACTGATGAACTCAAGCGGGAAACTTTGGAATATGTTAATAAAACCGCCGATTTATTTGAATCTCTTGATAAGGATGATGATAGTCAGTGGCCTCCAAGACAGTTTACAAAGATTAGTAAGACTGGTAAAGAGGTTGAAGATACATTCTTCTGCAATAACCTTTGTAATTTCCGAAAAACTTGTGTTCATCTTAAACGGTTCAATGATCAGTGGGAATTACGGAAGAAAGATGCAGATGAGGATGCTGATTTGTTTTAAGGAGGTTATTATGAACGGTTTTGTCCATTACAAAGACATTACACGTAAAATTCTTGATACCATTAAAGTTGGTGATGAAATTCTGGTTAATAATTGGACTGATCCTATGACTGTCAAATGTGTATCAGAAAATTACTTTGTAATGACTTGTGTAAAAGATGAAGATACATATTACTCTGTTTGTTCAAAAAAACCTTGGAATGGAATTAAGCATAATGCAATGGTTGGCGGTATGTTTCATTGCGGAACTGATGATTGGATTTTTGGTTCTCCACTTTGTATTAGTAATGAAAATCTATATCAGTTTGCAAATATGGAGTTGTCATTAAAGTATTTGCAAGAATTTGAAGATGAGAAATGCCATGTCTCTGAAAGAAATGGTATTGCAATCTACGACCTTTATGTAAGATGTTCAAAGTAATCATAGCTGGAGGTAGAGATTTTAGCGACTATGAATTTCTGAAGCTGACTATGGATCATTTGCTTTCAAATATTACAAGTGAAATTGGTATTGTTTGTGGCATGGCAAAAGGTGCTGATTTACTGGGGAAGCGGTATGCTAATGAGAAAGGATATAAGGTATTCTGCTTTCCAGCAGATTGGAGCAGCTTTGGTAAATCCGCTGGTTTTGTTCGTAATGAAGAGATGGCTCAAAACGCAGATGCGCTTGTGGCCTTTTGGAATGGCAAGAGTCGTGGAACACAGCATATGATTAAAACTGCTGAAAGATATAAATTAAAGATAAGAGTAAAAAACTATATTTAGTTGTATTTGGAGGTTTATGATGCAAGTAGTTACGAAAAATGAAAGCCCTATGAAATGGAATCAACCAACGATTGAGCATAGAAAAAACACTTGTTTTGACTGTGACCTGTTCCTTGGTGGTGCGTGTGACGGATTTGATGAGGATATAAAAGTTTGCTCGGACTATGCTGATTATTGGACTATTGTAAAAGAATAATTGGGTGTTGATATATGATTGCTGAAAAAAGCTGGGCTATTATTACAAACGACAGACAAAAAGCAGAAGCCATTATTAAAACATTACTTGTGTTATGTGATCCGGGGACAGTAGATAGAACAAGAATAAGTAAAAACGAATTATGCGTTCTATTTTCAGATGGTACACAGATTTGTTGGCATAATGCTTTACTTAACGGTGTTCGTGGAGTCAAATGTGGTCGCCTTTTGTGTGACAGAGACATTGATAAAAATGTATTAGAACATATTCTGTATGGAAGTTGTTATTTTGGTGAAGAAAAGGACATTATCTGTATTTGAAAGAGGTGAATAGATGCAGAATTATCATAGACATACATCATACAGCAATATTTGGGGCTTTAAGGACTCTGCTGCCGTAAATGAAGATTACGCAAAACGTGCTGTTGAACTTGGTCATAAGGTTATTTCGAGCGTTGAGCATGGTTTTCAAGGCTATTATTTTGAGACGTATGAACTTTCTAAGAAGTATGATTTGAAATTCATCTTCGGTTGTGAAGCGTATTGGGTTAAGGATAGGCATGAAAAGGATCGTACAAATTCTCATATTATCCTGCTTGCCAAGAATGAAAACGGACGTAGAGCAATCAATTCTGTTTTATCGACAGCGAGTGAAGATGGATACTATTTCCGTCCTCGTCTTGATACTGAATTGTTGTTGAGTCTCCCAGCAGATGATGTATTTGTTACTACTGCTTGTATTGCTTTCTGGCATTACGATGACATTGAAGATATTGTTGTCAAACTTCACGAACATTTCAAAGACAACTTTATGCTTGAAATTCAGTATCACAAAACAGAAGCACAAATCAATCTCAATAAACGAATTTTGGCATTGTCTGAAAAGTATGGTATTGAAATGATTGTGGGCATGGATAGTCATTTCATTTATCCAGAACAAGAGGCAGAACGTAATTATATGCTTGCAACAAATCCAACCAGATATGAAGATGAAGATGGTTGGTACATGGATTACCCCGATGATGAAACTACTATGAATCGCTTTCTGAAACAGGATGTATTTACAAGAGCGCAGATTCAGAAAGCAATGGACAATACTGATCTATTATTAACGTTTGATGATTATGATGTTTTGCCAGATGGAACACATAATCCGATTTTCTCCAAGGACATTAAGTTACCTACTTTGTATGACGGTGAACACATCATTGATGGTGTATTACTTCCAAAACTGACACAGGATGAACGCAATAAAGAATATAGCAAATTGATTACACGGTTATTCAAGGAATATGTCAAGGATGTTCCTAAAGAACAGTATGATGAGTATTTTGAAGGAGTAAAGACAGAAGTTCAGGTAATTAAGGATACAAATATGTCTGATTACTTCCTGATTGACTATTATATGGTGAAACGTGCCATTGAAAAAGGGGGCGTTTTGACAAACTCAGGCCGTGGCAGTTCGGTTGGTTATTTCACCAATACTCTCCTTGGATTCTCAAAGGTTGATCGTTTCCAGAGTCCTATTAAATTGTACCCGGAGCGATTTATCAGTAAGAGTCGTATTCTTGAAACAAAGTCGTTACCTGATATTGACCTGAATTGGGGTACACCAGAAATTGCAGCGGAGGCGCAGGAAGAAATCTTGGGTAAGGATCATGCTTATCCTATGATCGCCTTTGGTACGTGCAAGAAAAAGAGTGCGTTTAAGTTATATGCACGTTCACAGAACATGGATTTTGAACTCGCAAATACTATTTCTACGCAGATAGAGAAGTATGATGAGGCCATGAAATATGCTGACGATGATGAAAAGGACGATATTAGCATTTATGATTATGTAGATGAAGAATACCATTCCTACATTGACGCAAGCAAAAAGTATCAGGGCATTATTACTGACAAGAAAAAGGCTCCATGTGCTTACCTTTTGTATGCTGGCAGTATTCGTGAGGAAATAGGTTTAATCAAGTGTAAGAGTGATACCACAAAGAAAGAGTACATGACCGCTGTAATTGACGGTGCGATTGCTGAAAATTATAAGTTCTTGAAGAATGATATTCTCAAGGTCGATGTTGTGCTTCTGGTTGATATGATCTATAAGCGTATAGGCATTACACCACATACTGTTAATAGGCTTATGGAATTAGTCAAAAATGATCAGGCTGTATGGAATATTTACGCCAATGGATATACGATGGGTGTAAATCAGGTTGAGAAAGCCTCAACCACCAGAAAGTCTATGAAGTATCAGCCCAAGAACGTTTCTGAGTTGTCAGCGTTTATTGCAGCTATTCGTCCAGCATTTAAGTCTATGTATTCTAAATTAGAGAATCGTGAGGACTTTTCCTATGATATTCCTGCATTTGACAAGATTCTTCAGACAGAGGAATTACCGCAGAGTTTCATTCTCTACCAAGAGCAGACTATGAATACTCTGAACTATGCTGGATTCCCTATTGATGAGTGCTATGGTATTATCAAGGCTATTGCAAAAAAACACCCTGAAAAGGTTAAGCCTCTGAAGGAACGGTTTATTAATGGTTTCCGAGATAAGATTATGCAAGATGAGGGCGTGTCGGCAGAAAAGGCAGAAGAGGATAGTGCAAGGGTATGGCAGATCATCTCAGACTCTTGTGGATATGGATTCAACTCAGCCCACGCCTATTGTATGGCACTGGACAGCCTTTACAATGCCTATCTCAAAGCCCACTATCCATATGAGTTCTATGAAGTTCTTCTTCAGACATATTCAGATAAGGGAAAGAAAGATAAGGTTGCAGAACTCAAACAAGAGATGAATAAAGCCTTTGGTATTCGAGAGGGCGATTTTCGGTTTGGCCTTGATAACAGAAAGTTTGTTGCTGATCCAGACAATCACACTATCTATCCTTCGCTGCTGTCTATTAAGGGACTGAGCCAAGGGTGTGCGAATGACTTATATTCTCTTGGCAAAAAGAAGTTTAAGAATTTTTATGAACTTTGGAAAGAACTTAAAAAGAAAAAGAGTCTAAATAGTGCAAAAATCAATACGCTTATTGAGATTGGCTATTTTGATGATTTTGGTTCGATTGGTAAAATCAAAAGATTTGTTGAAATCCTTGATAAGCTATATGAACGTTCACAATTTAGTAAGTCTGATCCTCCGAATGAATTTATCTCTTATATCATGAAATATTCTGAGGCCACAGACAAACAGTATAGAAAGTTTGATTATGATGCAGCACTCAATGAAATTTGGAACGACTTAGATGATACTGAAATTTCATTTAATGAACGCTTAAAGTATGAACTTAACAACATTGGCTATGTTAAAACCATAATGCCTGATATGTTGCCTGATTACGCCTTTGTACAAGAGTATGAGTGTAAGTATAAGAATCCCAAACTGACGCTATATCGACTTTGTGATGGCTCTACAGAGGTTGTTAAGGTGCGCCGAAAAAAGTATGATGAAGCACCAATCAATGTTGGGGACATTATCAAAACGCTGGAATGTTCAGATGAAGGCCGTTGGTCTAAGGATGAAAATGGTGACTGGCAGCAGAGCCAGACAGATCACGAATGTATCTTGAAGAAATGGTCTTTCGTCAGGGACAATACTACTGAGGGAGGGGAACCAGCATGAAATGTCCTTATGGAAACGAATGTTGTCTGTGCGCTGATTGCACAGACAACGCAAAGTACGATGGTTGTGAGAAGGGATATTGTATTCATTGCTATGAGTGTGAAGATGCTCAAAAAGCTGTTCATGACGTATACTTTTGTACTGGACATAGGAGGATAGAAAGTGAGGACTAAAGACGAACTATTCATGCTTGGAGAAGTTTCCACTTTACTTCAATATCTTTTTATGAGTGAAAAGCATACTATAACATTCAATAATGGGCTTACTGATTTACAAATCAGAATGGATGAGAATTTCAATATTTGGTGTAGGAATTTGCAATTTTCTGATATTCCTGAATCGAATTTTAATGAGCAAATGACAACCCTATATATGCTTGGTGTCATTCAAATTCTTCAAAACACACCTCCAGTTGAATTTAAAAATGCGTTTGCAAATCGCTGGGAAGAAATCAAACAAATCACCTTGGCTAATCTTGCTTTAAATAGAAAATAGGTTAAAATGCAATGGTGAGATTTAAAACGAAAGAGATTGATAGTTATTATGCTGCCAATTCAATTTTGAATTTTATTGATTATGCTGAATCCAATTTGCATAGCATTGGCAGATATAATGGTTCATTATCATTATACCGCAAATGTTTGTATATTAGGCGGGAAGATTCATTGTTCTATAAGTATGGAGAAGATAATACTGGAGATGTTCAAAGACTAAAACAATTCATGCGTAGATGTTGCCGTGAAATCAGTCTGTGGAAGAAGGTGTTTTGAAATGATTTATACTACATATTTTGCAAAATTGAAATCGTTACCTAAAGATATTGTGCCAATTAGCATTTGTGGCAAGGCTCCAAATAGCTACAATGGCCTTCAGTATAAAAAACTTGCACCAAAATATGATTTCTTTATGAAATGGAAAGAGAATCATGATAACGACTATTATATCTGTTGTTTTGATAATCAAGTTCTTTCTGTGCTTAATCCTACACAGGTAGTTGCTGATTTAACTGCAATGGCAGCAGGACGTGATGTTGCTTTAATATGCTATGAAAAGCCGACAGATTTTTGCCATAGACATTTGGTAGCGGAATGGTTACAAAAGAATGGCTATAATGTCCAAGAATGGAGTGTCTAAATGGGAGAAGATAAAAGTAGTGTTTTATACTATAATGGTAGGCCATTACTTAATATAAGTGAGATGCCTCCCATAACGTTTGATTCATGTGTAGATGGTGGTGATATAATCGGCACTTTTCCACAAAACAGAAATTGTTCATTTACAGCAACATTCAAACATTTAAAAATGAGCCGCAAGAAATTTGTTCATAATCTAATAAAACAAGGTTATTCTAAAAAAATGGCTAAACAGTTGGCATGGTATTGCAATGGTAAAAGGATTCCTTATGGTGCTGCCAACAATTTAATAGCTTTGGGTTTATCTGTGAGGTGATTGGAATTTTAGAACTATACAAATATACTGATAAAGAAATTGACCAGCTTGTTAGGTCTATTGTAATTCTTACTGATACCAGAGAACAGAAGAACCAACATATTCTTGATTGGTTTGATAAAAAGAAAATTCCCCATAAGACAAAAGCATTGTCAAATGGAGATTATAGTTTTTATGTTCCTGCCAATCCTGATCTGAATATTGATAGAGATTTGTTCTTTGATAAAGAAATTATGGTAGAACGTAAAGGATCACTGGAGGAACTAAGCGGCAATCTTTCGCAACAACGGGCAAGGTTTGAGGAAGAAATGGCTACATATCCGGGCAAGAAGTATTTACTGATCGAGAACGCAAACTACCAAGATATTATCACGGGGAACTATGATACAAAGTTTTCGGCAAAAGCGTATCTTGCAAGCCTCCATACATTTAACCATCGTTATGATCTTCAGATGATATTCATGCCTGATCCACAGTATTCAGGATATTTTCTGTATGGAGTGTTCACATACTTTCTCAGAAAAATTTTGCGGTAACTGCTTGACAATAACAAGAAATACAACTATACTAATAATAGATGGGGCATTCCTCGGATGCTCCATCTACCAGAAAGTGTATAACAACAAATACAATAACGAAAGGGGATTGCATGAATAGTTCAATAATTGCTGACCTTGTACGGAAACTCAATGAGTGTCGTGATGCTTATTATAATCGTTCTGATCCGCTTATTCCTGACTCGGAATATGATTTCTTATTTGATAAGTTAAAGCGGCTTGAGAATGAGACAGGGATTATCCTAAGTAATTCACCTACACAGACTGTTGGATATGAAGTCAAGAGCAAGTTGGCAAAGGTACAACACGATATTCCTTTGCTCTCGCTTGACAAAACTAAAGACGAAAATGAACTAAATAAATTCGCAAAAGAAAATCCATGCCTGTTGATGTTCAAGTATGATGGCCTAACAGTAGAGTTGATTTATGATGGCGGTGAGTTAATTCAGGCTTCAACCCGTGGTGATGGGTATGTTGGAGAAGATATTACTCATAATGCGAAAACATTCAAAAACATTCCTTTAAATATTCCATATAGGGGATTTCTTAGGGTTGTTGGTGAAGCTATCATTCATGAAAGCGATTTTAAGGCAATCAACGACAATCTTCCTGCTGGTGAAAAACCATATGCAAATGCCCGTAATTTGGCGGCAGGATCGGTTAGGCAGCTTGATAGCGGTATTTGTGCAGAGCGTAATATTGCTTGGATGCTTTGGGATGTACTCGAAGGACTGGATGATGTAATTCCCATTAGCGACTCCAGAGAAGCAAAAATGAATTATTGTGTAAATATAGGATTTGAAGCACCTGATTTTCTTCCTTTTACATTAGAAGTTCATCAAAATAATCTTTCAGAGATGATTGAGTCATTAAAGGCCAGCGCAAAAAATAAAGGTATTCCCATTGATGGCCTTGTTATGAAATATGATAGTATCTCTTACTCAAAACAGAAAGGCGGTACTTCTCATCATAACAATGACGGTATTGCCTTTAAATTTGAAGATGAAACCGCAGATACAGTGTTGCGGGATATTGAATGGTCGCTTGGTAGAACGGGGCAACTTACTCCTGTAGCAATTTTTGATCCTGTTGATCTGGATGGGACAGTAGTAACAAGAGCCAGCGTACATAATTTGAGTTACATCAAGGACTTTGATCTGCGTGTTGGAGATAGCATCAGGGTTTATAAAGCCAATATGATTATTCCTCAGATATTAAAAAATCTCTCTGCTGAAAGCAGAACAGACAATATTTGTGTGGAATATCCTCATGTTTGCCCTGTATGTGGATATGGCCTTGTCGTTGAAAAGGTAAACAATACAGAAACATTGTATTGTAAGAATCCTCATTGTGCTGGAAAGAAATTAGGTGCATTTGAACACTTTGTAAGTAAACCAGCTATGAATATTGATGGACTGTCTGAAGCAACGCTGGAGCGTTTTATCTCAAATGGATGGCTAAATGATTTTTCAGACTTGTATCGTCTTGATCAGTATAAAAATGAGATTGTCCGAATGGATGGCTTTGGTACACGTTCCTATGAAAAATTGTGGGATGCTATTCAAGCATCAAGAAATGTTTCATTTGATAAGTTCCTTGTTTCTTTGGGTATTCCTAATGTTGGTAAGACAGCATCTAAGGCCATTGCAAAGTATTGTGAATATGATATTGCAAGGTTTGAAGATTTAGTAGGAAATGATTTCGATTGGACTGTACTTGATGATTTTGGAGAAGTAATGTCCAATAGTATCAAAGAATGGTTCGAGGACTCTTTGAATGTTGCTCTGTTTGCAAAACTTCTTGACTACATTACGATTTCAAAGCCTGAGATTACAGTTGTCAAAAGTAATCCATTCAAAGACAAAATTGTTGTTGCAACTGGCACACTACATAACTTCACCAGAGATGGTATTACTAAAAAGTTAGAGGAACTTGGAGCAAAAGTTGCTGGTTCAGTTTCTAAGAAAACAGATTATCTTATTGCTGGTGAGAAAGCTGGATCAAAAATGGCAAAAGCGCAGCAACTCGGCGTAATGGTTTTGACTGAACAAAAATTCATGGAGATGATTAGTTGAAAATTTTACATCGGCTCTTAGGATATTGCCCTATATGTGGACGTTGGTTTCAATTCAGCACCAAGCAGCGTACCCCAAACACTGTTAAAGACGAATATATTGTATGCTGCAAGTCTTGCTATGAAAAAATCGAAGCATATAGAGATAAATTACTCAGGGATTTACATAAAGATCAGAGGATTAAATCAAGAATGATGAAATAAAGGCGAGGACGTGCGCCAAAACACACGTCCTCATCAAGTAAATTATTTCTTTTTCTCCGTATCAGCAACGGGTGTTGATTCAGGCTCGTCAAGGGAAATCCCTAATTTCTGAGCAATTTCCTCATTGCTCATTCCAGCATCTTTTGCCTTTGAAATAAGAGCTTTCAGGCCAGCGGCTTTAGAAGCACGTGGCTTTGGATTAAGGATTGCATTTTTCTTTGCCTCTAATTTTTGAATAGCGTCCTTATGTCCAGCAATCTTTTTGTCAATCTCGGCAATACGTTCTTCTGCTGGGCGGCGAACTAACTTGCGCTGTTTGTTTTCGGCTTCTGCCATTATAGATCACTCCTTATCTCAAAATATGGCATTTGAATTATAGCACACTTCTTTTAATTTGTAAACATGAAAGGTGAAAAATTTAATGGGAGAATACACTTATACCAATGAGGACTTGATTAAAATGCAATCACGTCCTTTTAATACAAAGCTGCAAGTAACAACTGCAAAGTTCCTTGAGTTTTGTCAAAAGACTAAATATAATGTTTCCCTCTCATTTTCGGGGGGGGGGGCAGATAGTTCAGTTTTGTTAGATATGTTTGCAAAGTTTTGGTCATTGCATCGTAAACAGCATGGTAATAAACCCTTGCTTGTTATTTATGCAAATACAAGCAACGAATTTGCGTCTATGCCAAAACACGTTAAATTCTTTTGCGAATATATTGAAAACAAATATGATATAAAAATTGATTTACACATTGTACGAAGCAAGATTACTTTCTTTGATGTTGTAAAAACTGAAGGGTATCCAGTGGCAAGCAAGAAAGTTGCTCGAATGATCCGTGACGTAAAGAATTTTCTTGATGAGAGAGGTTTGAAATATGAGGACGATATTGAACCGTATCTTGATCAGGGAATTGAAACAGCAAACTATTTGCGCTCTATTAACTGTCCTGCGACTATCGTATTAAGACTTTCTGGATATACCAGAGATAACAACATCTCAAAAACATGGTCAATTCCAAAGAAATGGAGATTTTTAATCAATGCGCCATTTCCAATCAGTGAACATTGTTGTGATATTCTTAAAAAGCAACCGATTAAACTTGTTCAAAAGGAAGTAAAAGCTAATCCTATTTATGGAACTTTAGCCGAAGATAGTCAAATGCGGCGAGATGCTTACTTAAAAACAGGCTGTAATGCTTTTAAAGATGGTCACGGTAAGTCAACTCCTATGGGATTTTGGACTCGACAGGATATATTAAGATACCTACATGATTTTAATATTCCTATTGCACCTCCATATGGCGAGATAGTTCAACTTGAAAATGGTAAATTCGAGTTTACTAAAGAACATAATACAGGATGTAAATTGTGCTTGTTTGGTTGTCATTTAGAGAAAGAGCCAAATCGTATTCAGCGTTTAGCTGATATTGAGCCAAACACTTATAAGTTTGTGATGAAAAGTCGTGAGGAAGGTGGTCTTGGTTATCGTGAAGTAATGGATTACTTAGGAATACCTTATGAGAACAAAGGAGATACATGAAAAAAGTTTTAACAATTACAATCGCATTTTTAGTTTTAATATTCGGCATTATTGTGGTGGGTCTGACAACGGTTCAAGAAAACAAGGCCAAAGAAGTGCAACCAATTCAATCAAGTGAGAAATGTCAATTAGTTTATATTGATTCAACTATTCCTGTAATAAAGCCTTTCTATACCACAATAGCAAATCATATTACAGAGAACGAACGTGAAACGCTTGCACGACTTGTATATCTGGAAGCCAGAGGACAATCTTATCTTGGTCAAAAGGCGGTTGTAGAAGTTGTATTGAATAGAGTATTGAGTGATGAATTTCCTAACACGATTGACGATGTAATATATCAAAAGAATCAGTTTTCTCCTGCAAAATACATTGAAACAACTATTCCAACTCAAATTCAATATGACGTAGTTGATGAAGTTTTATCTGAGATTTATCCAGTTTTGAATACAAATGTGCTGTTCTTTTCAACGAAACAATATAATGATTTGCTTTATGAAAAGATTGGAGATCATTATTTTTGTTATTCTACAAAATCTTATGAAAAACAGAAAGGAAACTAACAACAATGAAACGCAATAATTATCCCAAGCGTAAAAACTCTGAGCAGATGGATGAGCCAAAGAAGGTTGTTAAGATCAGTTGTATGGAGTGTGGGAGTTCTCACGGAACCATGCGAAAGATTAACGATCATGGCAAGAGAGGGTATCTTTGCGAGTATTGTTTTGCCGACTATCAGGCTGACAATGAATCCTAATAACAACAAATACAACAATATAGGAGGCTGATTTATGAAAGTTGTTTCCCCGGCATTTGAAATTCTTACACCTATTGATGGTATTGAAATTTTGAAAACCATTGAGGCAGTAGGCCGCACTTGCTATAAGAGTGAAGATAAAATCACTGATGATTCTTGTGTTAATTTTGTACAGGGCATTATCAATCGTGGACATGAGGCTGTAATTGAACACTACAACATTACTGTTCGGCTGACAAATGATCGAGGCGTTTCCCATGAAGAAGTACGTCACCGTATTGCCAGTTATGCTCAAGAGTCTACACGGTATTGTAATTATGCCAAGGATAAATTCGGTAATGAGATTACATACATCGACATTCGGGGCGGCATGGAACTCGATCCAAAGGTTAGCAAGTTGGATGTTGCCATTCAGTCTCAAATCTATGATGAGTGGGTAGATGCTTGTTTAGATGCAGAGAAGCATTACAACAAAATGATTTCGCTTGGTGCTACACCTCAAATTGCTCGAAGCGTTCTCAACAACTCTACCAAGACCGAAATTTGCATCACTATGAATATCAGGGAGTGGAGGCATTTCTTTGACTTACGTTGTTCTCCCGCAGCACATCCGCAGATGAGAGAGATTGCCATTATGCTCCTGAAAGCGTTTAAGACGATGATTCCTGTTGTCTTTGATGATCTGTACAAAAAGTATGTGACAGATGCCAAGACGGAGTAACAGATATATTGAGTGTGGGGATTACTACAAAATTGAATTGTATTATCCCCGCACCAATAGGGTATGTGACTACGCTCTTATTTCCAAAAGTGATAAAGAGATAGCAGAAAAAATCTTTTGGAGAAAGACAGAATATGGCTATGCCAGAGGCAAAAATCCATCAACAGGCAAAGATGTTTTATTACATAAACACATTACTCAAACAACAAAAGAAACAGTAATTGATCATATCAATAGAAACAAACTTGATTGTCGCCGTTCAAACATGAGGATTGCTGATAGTCAAATCAATTCTTTGAACAGAAATCCTCCAAGAAACTCTTTGACTGGATATAAAGGTGTTTCGTTTGATGTGAGAAGTGGTAAATACAAGGCGTACATTAAAATTGATAGAAAGCAATTTAATCTTGGACTATTTGACACTCCAGAAAGAGCATATCAAGAACGAATGGATTTTGAAAGCAAATTAATGTATTGCCTAAGTAAAAATTGTAAGGGGGCATGAAATGAAAGTAATTTTGATTTCCGGGAAGGCTCGACATGGCAAGGATACTCTTGCAGGAATGTTTAAAGATTATCTTGAAGATGAGGGTTATCGTGTGCTGATTGCACATTATGGCGATTTGGTTAAGTACGTCTGTGAGAAATTCTTTGATTGGGATGGTAATAAAGACGAGGCTGGCAGAACTCTTTTACAGTATGTAGGTACAGATATTGTTCGTAAACAGAATGAAGATTTTTGGGCGAACTTTATCAAAGACATTCTGACGATGTTTAGCCATGAATGGGACTATGTTCTTATTCCTGATACAAGGTTTGTTAATGAGGTAGAGTGTTTCAATGGGAACTTTGATTCAAGTCTTGTACGTATCTACCGTCCAAACTACGACTCTGGCCTGACACCGCAGCAGTTATCACATCCTTCCGAAACTGCTCTTGATGATTATAAGTTTGATTGTTACGTAGTTAATGATGGCGGTCTGCAAGACCTAAGAAATAAAGTCCCGGAAATTTTAAAGACTATCGGAGGTCTAAATGCGGGATAAGAGAATCATTCTGTGTGATGCAGATGATACTATTGAGAATCTGTGTCAGACATGGGTAACATATCTCAATAGAATGTATGGAACTACTGTACATAGTAGTGAGATTGTTGATTGGAATGTAAGTCTATTCTTTCCATCACTGACAAAAGAACAGGTTTATGATCCGATTTTCAATAAAAATTTTTGGAAAGAAATCAATCCTATTGATGGCTGTTATAAGGTTCTTAAAGAAATTAACAAGCGAGATGAATTGTATATCATCACAGCAACCAACTATCAAACTTGTGATACAAAGATTGAAAGAATACTTGAAATGTATCCGTTTCTCAAATGGTCGCAATTCATTATTACAGAAAGAAAGCAATTAGTGTATGGTGACTGGTTGATTGATGATGGGGTACACAACTTTGATGGCGGTGTTTATAAAGGAATTTTAATGAGTCAACCTCATAACAAAAACTTTAATGCTGAAGAAAATGGCCTTATTCGAGTTCATGGGTGGGATGAGATTGGCAAAATTCTACTTTAATAAATTGGAAGGAGTGGTTCAATGACTGTAATAAAGCGTGACGGCAGAGAAGTTGAGTTTGACAAAACAAAAATCAGTGATGCAATTTGCAAAGCGATTGTAGAAGTCGATGGCTCTTTAGCAGATGATACAAAGCAGCTTGCATATGATATTGCTGATCGTATTGAGTCAAAAAACAAAGGTATTAATTTGACAGTTGAGCAGATTCAAGATATGGTTGAAATTCAACTTATGCTTAGTTATCGCAAAGACATTGCAAAGGCATATATCTTGTATCGAAATGAAAGAACTAAAATCCGTGATAGGAATAGCAATCTTGTCAAGAAAATTATGGTACGTGCTGATTCAAAAGTCAATTTTCACTCTAATGCGAATGTTGATGAGTCCTCATTCTCTGGACGTGAAAAAGAGGCTTCGGCTGATATTGGCAAGATGATTGCATTGGATTTTGATGGCCTGTCTCAAGATGTTGCCAATGCTCATAAGGAAATGTTGGTATATCAGCATGATCTTGAAAAGGCAATCTATGGTATTCATAACTGTCTTAATCTGAATTTCCAAGAGATTTTTACTTATGGTTTTAGGACACGCAATGGTGATGTAAGACCGCCTTCCTCTTTTAGCACAGCTTGTCAGTTGTATGCTGTGGCGTTCCAATGTCAAAGTCAAGTACAGTTTGGCGGTGTTGGTAGTATTCATACCGACCTTGATCTTGCACCGTTCGTAAAACTTAGTTTTTATAAACATTTTGCAGATGGTATTGTGTACTTGGATCATTATAGCAGAGAAGATGCAGACTGGATTTTAGATCAGTGGAAGAACAGTAAGCGGTCTATTGATGATCCATATTTCAAGAAGTCATTCAATGAAACTGTTTATCAGTATGCTATGGATATGTTGGAGCGTGAGGGCAAACAAGCAGCACAAGGACTTTATCATAATCTGAATACACTTGAATCTCGACAGGGTTCACAGGTTCCTTTTACAAGCATCAACCTTGGACGTGATACCAGTTTTGAGGGACGGTTGGTAACTAAGTGGATCATGGAGGCCAGCATTGACGGCATTGGACGGCATCACCTTACAAGTATCTTCCCCATTAGTATTTTCCAGTATAAGCAAGGAACTAATGCTAATGTTGGCGATCCAAACTATGATCTCAAACAGCTTGCTCTTAAATCTATGAGTAAGCGTATTTATCCTAACTGGTGTAACTGCGACTGGTCACAGGCTCATGAGGATGAGAATAATCCTGATACATACTTTGCTACGATGGGTTGCCGCACATTGATTGGGTATGACCGTCATGGTCTTGGTTATATTCGTCAGGGACGTGGTAATAACGTTCCTAACACAATCATTCTTCCTAAATTGGGTATTGAGTTTGGCATCTGTCTTGGCAAGCGTGATAAGCCTGATTTGGATGGATTCTGGAAGGCTTTTGAAGAAACCTTAAAGCTGACAGAGCGTGGACTTTTGGAGCGTTTTGAAATCATGATACGGCAATCTCCTAAGTCTGCGCCGTTTATGTATCAGAACAATACAATTCAGGATGCAAGGAATTGTGAAAAGGACGTGTTTAATGCGCTGAAACACAATACACTGGCGATTGGATATATTGGTATTGCTGAAATGTGTCAAGCACTTTTTGGTAAGAATCATGTTCATGACGCAGACGTTCATGCTTTTGCCTTATCTGTTGTCAAGCGTATCAATGAATACGCTGCTGAAGCATCGGAGCGCAATAATCTGAACTTCTCTTGTTATGCTACTCCTGCCGAGGGTCTTTGCCGCACAGCATTGATGGGACTCCGTGATCAGTATGGCGTTATTGAAGATGTTACATCACACGAATACCTGACAAATTCTCATCATGTTCCTGTTTGGGAGAAGGTGTCTATCCAGCAGAAGTTAGAATGTGAGGCTCCGTTCTGCAAGTATCCTACTGGCGGTTGCATTACTTATGTTGAATTGGATAGTACATTCGTAAAGAATACAAAAGCCGTTGAGGATATTATTGATTATGCGTTCAAGGTTCTTGATATTCCGTATCTGGCCTTTAACTTCCCTATTGATAGTTGTTTGAATTGTGGCTATCAGGGTGAGTTCAATGATAGGTGTCCTCAGTGTGGCAGCGAAAACATTCAGCAGCTTCGCCGTGTGACAGGGTATCTTACGACAGACTATCGTAATTTCAATGATGGCAAACAGCGTGAAGTGCTTGAACGTGAGCAGCACAGCAAATATACTCCACAAATTAATCATGACGGATCAGATGAATCTTAATTTAAGATACGCTGGTATTGAATATGACGATGTAGCAAATGGTATTGGCTTGGGGGCAGTATTTTTTACTCAAGGCTGTCCCCACCAATGTCCAGAGTGCCAAAATCCCCAAACGTGGAGTAAGGATGGTGGCATGAAATTCACTGATTCAGTATTAGATCAACTAATTCAATACTACTATGATGTTCCATATGCCAGCAGATTAACACTTTCAGGTGGTGATCCATTAGCAAATCCTGAATTAACTTTTAATGTAATTCTCAAATTCAAATCTGTTTTTCCATATAAAAAGATTTGGTTATATACGGGTTACAATTTTGAAGATTTTGCTTTTAATGTTCCTACAACGGACAACGAACGTTTAATTCAAAAAATTGTTCAGCTATGCAATGTAATTGTCGATGGCGAATTTAAAATTGACAAAAGAGATATTACATTGCAATTTATAGGTTCAAGCAATCAAAGAATTATTGATGTGCAAAAATCTTTAAAAGCCAATCAAACAGTTTTATGGAATGACATGAATGGAGGCAATGCTTGAAATATATTCTTGAAGTCCAATTTGAAACAGATGACCTTGATCCAGAAGAAAGTGAACTGGTTGAGGATATTCGTCATGATGTAGAAGATGTAATTGCAAATTATTCTATGACAGACAATCCAAAAGTAAAAATTAGGGAGGGGTAACTAATGCTTGTTGTAAATCTTTTTGGTGCGCCCGGAGCAGGAAAGTCTACTGGTGCAGCGTATATCTTCTCGCAACTCAAGATGGCTGGTATTAATGCAGAACTGGTTACGGAATTTGCCAAGGATAAAGTTTGGGAAGAGAGCAAGGCCGTGTTCCAGAATCAAGCCTATATCTTTGGTAAACAGTATTTCCGTATCAGTCGCCTTCAGGATAAGGTTGATGTTGTAGTGACTGACTCCCCCATCATTCTGTCACCTTTCTATGCTAACGATCCTGTGCTTGGTGATGAGTTTGATACCCTTTGTACTAAGGTGTTTAACTCTTATGACTCAATGAATGTGTTTGTCAACCGTGTTAAACCTTACAATCCTGTTGGACGCTTCCAGACAGAAAGCGAGAGCGACCAGTTGGCGGCTGATCTGTTTGCGTTTCTGAATAAGCATGGTATCGTTTGCCGTCACTATGATGGTAGTCTTGATGGGTATAAGGTTCTTATTGCAGACATTATGGAGAGGCTTAAATGCCCCGGTAGAAGTTATGGCATATAACAATAAATACAACTTCGGAGGACTGAATGGAGTATATTGATTGTAAGTCTATTGCTCAGAAATGGAAAGATGAGATTAAAGCACATGGTATAAAAGCTAAATTTTATGTACTTCAAGTTGGTGATGATCCTGCATCAACTGCCTATATAAAAGGCAAGATTAAGGATGCTCAAGAGGTTGGGTTTGAATGTGTACACGTTCATATTCCAGCTATAACACGTGAACAGGTCTATCATGAAGTTAGTATGAAACTTGAAGAACTGAAATACAGCATGGAAGTGGACGGTGTTATTCTCCAGTTGCCTTTACCCTTTGGCCTGACGATGGATGATTTTAAAGATCATATGAATCCTGATAAAGATGTAGACGGGTTCTTAACTGATTCTCCTTTCGCCCCTTGTACACCTGACGGTATCATGCAAATGCTTAATGAAATTGGTGTATCTACTGAAGGTGCATTGTGTGTCATTGCTGGTAGAAGCGATATTGTTGGTAAACCTATGGCACGTCTTATGACAGATGCAAATGCTACAGTATGTTTATGCCACTCCTTTACGGATCGCAAGCAACTTGAGGAACTTGCTAAGAAAGCAGACATTTTTGTAAGCGCAGTTGGTAAACCAGATTTTATAAGCAGTAGTCTTTTCAAAAAAGGAGCGATAATTATTGATGTAGGTATTAACCGTACTGAAGATAGATTGTGCGGAGATATATCTATTGATAAAACTAACACAAAGAATATCTTGATAACTCCTGTTCCGGGCGGTGTTGGCCTTTTGACAAGAGCAATACTCATGCAGCACATTCTTAGAGCATATGAGAAATATCACATTTGGAGGGCTATATGAATAAGTTTGAACGTGTATCTGAAACAGAATATGGCAAGGTATTGGCAAGCGATTGTAGTGCCAAAAACGGTGTAATTTGTGTTACACCTTATGAGAATATTAAACTTCCACATAGAGCCACAGTGCAGAGTGCTGGGTACGATTTCTTTTCTCCCATCTCTTTTAAGCTAAAGCCGGGACAGACTATTAAAGTTCCTACATTTGTCAAGGCTCAATTAAGCCACGGCAGAGTTCTCATGCTCTATCCCCGTAGCAGCTATGGGTTTAAATATCGGATGCAACTCGATAATACTGTTGGTGTCGTTGACGGTGACTACTATAACAATGAAAGTAATGAAGGACATATTTTCATTAAGATCACGAACGACAGCAAGACAGGCAAGACACTTGAAGTCAATGTTGGAGATGCTTTTGCACAAGGCATTATTATAGGATATGACGTTACAGACAATGATGATGCTACTGCTATCCGAACTGGTGGGATGGGTTCAACATCGGTATGAACAATTTTCAGTACATAACAGACACCTATAAATCAAACTGCTTCATTGAGGCCGCTAAAGCAAAACTCTTTGGCGGCTCCAATATAAAAATATATTTCTGCAAGCCAAGATTTCATAATGGTAAATTTCAAATGTGCCATTTTATGTGGACTGATGGAGTGTATGATTACGATTTTTCAGATCACGAAGAAGATGAGTTGCCGTGGTATAGGTGCTTTCTATTCGATGGTCAGATTAGACAGTTTGAGAAAGGATTTGCTGAACGATACTCTAACTATCGAAATAAAAGGAGATAGTCACAATGAAAATGAATCACAAGTTTTACATATGGCTTATTTGTATTGAAGGTTGTATATATGTTTCTTGGCAAATACTTGAATTGCTAATCTATGGTGAAATTCAGCCAAGAATTGTTGATAATATTATTGGTCTACTTTGGACTGGCGCAATATGTTTTGCTTACAAATTTAAAGAACTTGAATTAAAGCGAATGTTGAAAAAATATAACAAAGTTAATATCAATGCAACATGGTGGTTAAGAAAACCTGTTCCTCCTGAAACTTATACTGAAAGATATATAAGTGATCATATTTGGTTGCAATCTGAACGTGAACTTGGGAATAAAGGTGGATTTACCAAAACGTGATTGATGATAGGAATAGATTGTAAAGAGGTGATTGATTTATAGATGAAGCAGTAGCATTATCACGTCAAATCCCATTTTGGGAGAAATACACTTTGTCGATTGATGAAGCGGCAGCTTATTTCAGAATTGGCAGAGACAAATTATACAAAATCGTTTCTGAAAACAAAGACGCAGATTTCATTTTGTGGAATGGAACGAGAGCGCAAATTAAACGTAAGAAATTTGAAAACTACATTGATAAGTTAAATATCTTGTAATTTGCCTTGAATCAAGACTCTCGATGTGGTATAATTAAAGCAACCACATCAGGGTCTTTTTCGGATAAGAAAGGAGTGTGCAATGTCCGAAAAAAGAACTGAAACAAAACGGCGTGATTCAAAAGGCAGAGTTTTAAGGAACGGTGAAACTCAACGATCTGACGGAATGTATATGTACCGCTTTAACGATGCAGGAGGTGTTAGACGTACAATTTATAGTTGGCGGCTTGTAGAAACTGATAAATTACCGCCACACAAACGGGCTTGTGAACCCTTGCGAGAGATTGAAAAACAGCTTACACGTGATACGGATGATGGGATTCAAAGTTTTGTAGCAAACAAGAAAACGCTTAATGACTTCTATGAAAAGTACATGAGCATGAAGAAAGAATTGAAACCCTCTACACGATTTACCTATGCAAACACTTATGACAACTGGATCAGAAATGAACTTGGTTTTTGTCCAATCGGTTCAATCAAGTACAGTGATATTAAACAGTTCTATCTTTCTTTGTATTTTGATAAGGAAATGAAACCTAACACGATCCATGCTGTCAATACCATTTTACATCCTATCTTTACTCTGGCAGTACGTGATGGGTATATCAGGTCTAATCCAGCTTATCAAGTCTATGCGGAACTCAAAAAGCAGAATGGATGGGGACAGGATAAACGCCACGCATTGACAGAACAGCAGCAAGAAGCATTTGTCGATTTCCTTCGTAATTCATCCGTGTATCACAAATGGCTTGGCTTGATCACATTTTTACTTGGAACTGGTTGTCGTATAGGTGAGGCTATTGGCTTACGGTGGGAGGACTGTGACTTTCAAGAGAACATCATTTCTATCAATCATAGTGTTTCTTATACCGAAGTCGAAAAAGGTAAAGGACGTAGGTTCTATATATCTACTCCCAAAACTGATGCTGGCACAAGAGACATTCCTATGTTCAAGGAAGTGAAACGTGCCTTGCTGGATGAACGTCTTAGACAGATGCAGACAGGATTCAGTCAGCAGGAAATTGACGGTTATTCTGGCTTTGTTTTTGTTGGTAACAGGGGAACTATCCATCATCCTACCAGTATCAATCAAACTCTCAAGCGGATCATCAATGCCTATAACACTATGGAAGTTGACCGGGCGAAAAAAGAAAGGCGAGAGCCTATTTTACTCCCGCACTTTTCAGTCCACAATTTACGTCATACATTCTGCACACGCATTTGCGAAAATGAAACTAATCTGAAGATCATTCAAGAAATCATGGGTCACGCCAATATTTCTACTACGATGGATGTATACAACGAAGCCACTATGGAGCAGAAGAAAAAGTGTTTTGCCAACCTTGAAGGCAAGATTAAGATTGGTTGAATCTACACCAAAACCTACACCATTTCAACCTGATTTCTCAGGACGATGTAGGACATGGTAGAAAAATAAAATGTTTCTTCAACCAAAACCGCAAAAATGCCTACAAAATAGGGCTGTTTAGAAACTTATAGACGGTTATAGAACAACGAAGAATATCTTCTTAAATCCTTTGAACATCGATTTACTCAACCAAGTGCGGGAGAAAGCGGAGAAAACGGTGGACGAGCTGTGTAAAGCGGCAGGACAGAAGAAGCCCCGGATGTACCGCAAGCGCGCCCGGAAGGACTATCTCCGTCTGTCCAAAAGCAAGAAGCGCAGTGGGAAAGCAATCCGTTCCGCGATACGCAAACAGCTGCAATACATCCGCCGGGATATCAGGTACATAGCTGAATTGGTTCAAAAAGGTGCAAAATTGTCTTCAAAGCAGGCGGACCGCCTGAATATCATGACTACTGTCTACGAGCAGCAGCGCCTCATGTTTGAATCCGGGACCCACAGCATTCCCCGGCGCATCGTCAGTCTGGCCCAGCCCTGGGTCCGGCCCATCGTTCGGGGAAAAGCCCACGCCAATACCGAGTTTGGCTCAAAACTGCATATCAGTCTGGTGGATGGCTATGCCAGGATCGAACGGCTGGACTTCGAGCCCTTCAACGAATCGGAAGACCTCTGGCGGGCGGTGGCTCGGTACCGGGAGCGCTATGGCTGTTACCCGGAACGTATCCTGGCGGACAAAATCTACCGCAGCCGCCAGACACTGGCTTTTTGCAAAGAGCATGGTATTCGTCTGTCCGGTCCGGCCCTGGGAAAGCCGCCAAAAGCTCCCGGCCTGTCCCGTCAAGCAAAGAAACTGGAGTATCAGGACAACTGCGACCGCAATGCTGTGGAGGGTGTTTTTGGGACGGTCAAGACCGCTTACGGCCTGGACCGCGTCATGGCACGCCTACAGGAAACCGCTGTCTGTGTGATTGGCGTTGCACTGCTGCTCTCAAACCTTTCCTTATCCCTGAGGGCCGCTCTCGCTCTGTTTTGCCTTATGCTTCTGCTGTTTGTCTTGCTGACGTTGCGGAGCAGAGCCCAAGTAAACGAAGGCAAGAAAAGAAGCATCTAACTTGTCATATCTGGTGGCAATTCTGCGAAACCATTTAAGCTTTTGGAAGAAGCATTCAACCAAATGGCGCTCTTTGTATAACCACCAATCTACCGGCCATGGCTCAGAAACATTGCTCTGCGGCGGGATCACATAGCAGGCTCCTTGTTCTGAAATGTAAGTTCGAATATTCTTTGCCCCATAAGCACGATCTGCCAATACATTACTACCTCTGATCGTGACCTTTTCCAGCAGTTCAACGGCATGGACTGAATCATGGTCATTCCCCGCAGACAGCATAAATTCAACCGGGTTCCCCAGCCCGTCCACAATTGTGTGCAGCTTTGTATTTAACCCACCTCTGGTTCGCCCAATTGCCTTATTCGCCGTTTTTTCCCCCTCCATTGGCGCTTTCGTGAACCTTAACGCAAGTAGAGTCCAAACTCAGATTCTCCATATCCGCATCTTCGGACAAGGCGTGAAATATCGCTTCCAATGTACCATCATCCCGCCATTTGGCAAATCGGGCATAAACGGACTGCCAGGGGCCATACACCTCCGGCAGTTCCCGCCACTGCGCTCCGCTGCGGGCAATCCATAGCATTCCATTGAGCATTTTTCGGTCTTCTTTCCGAGGCCGGCCTCGTTTCCCTGTCTTTGGGGGCGGAAGCACTGCTTTCACTCGTTCCCATTGTCCTTTTGTCAATTCATATCTCTTCATTCCTCTATTTTCGCACTTACCATCGATTTGTGCAATATATATTTTTCAAACAAGCCCTAACGATTATTACGTTAAAGATATATCGAACAAGACCCGTTCAGCCCTAGCCGCCCGAGCCAGGGCGGGGAAGTATCTTTCCTCCGGTGTATATGGCTACGCCAAAGACCCCCACGACAAAAACAAGCTGATACCGGACCCCGAGACAGCGCCCATTGTCCGCCGTATCTTCTCCATGACTGTCAGCGGTATCAGCTTTCGCGCTATTGCTCGAACATTGTCAAGCGAGGGTATTTTAACCCCAGCGGCGGTAAAAGGTGTATCGCCCCGCAAGGAAACGACCCGCCCCACAGATTGGAGCGCAACAACAATAAACGGCATCATCCGAAATCCCGCCTATCTGGGAAAGCTGGTGTATGGCAAGAGCCGCAAAGTCAGTTATAAGAGCAAGAAGCAAATCGCCTCGCCAGAAGATCAGTTAATTGTCACCGAGGGGACCCATGAGCCGATTGTCAATCAAGACGTATGGAATCTTGCAAATGAGATTGCCAACAGGCACAGGAAAAGCAGCCGCACAGGGAAGACGCATATCTTCTCCGGCCTGCTGTTTTGTCAAGATTGCGGCTCGTCAATCGCCCAAGCTGACAAGGCTTTTATCTGCCAGCGATACCGGGCTTTTGGCAAGAGTGAAAACGGATGCAGCAGCCACCGCATACCGTACAAGCTGTTATATGCTTCGGTGCTGGCAAGTGTCCAGGAAGTGACCGCAGAAGCCCGCCGAGATCGTGACGGCCTAATAGCGAAGCTGTCCGGGATAGGCCAGAAGCAGCAGCAAGCCGCCCTTGCCGCAGCCAGGAAAACCCAGGCCAAGACGGAAAAACGGCTTGCCGAAATCGGGGAGTTGATTCGTAAAGCGTTTGAAAAAAACGTCCTGGGTGACCTGCCCGATGATGTGTATAAAAGCCTGACAGACGGCTACACCAGGGAACGCGCCGAGTTGACCGCACATCTTGAAACCGTCACGGAGCAGATCGCGGACTTGATGAAAGAGACGGACAACGCAACCCGATTTGTAGAACTGGCTGAACAGTATGCCGATATAACCGAACTGGACCGGGACCTGATACACAGGCTTATTGACCGTATCGAGATCGGCGAAAGCTACAAAGAGGACGGCATACGATGCCAGGAGATCACAATTTATTTTCGATTTGTTGGTAGAATCTAAAAGCATCCTTTTGAACAACAAACGGACGGTTCAGTTTGTCAGAGATAATTTTATGGTGGGGATCCAGTACAACAGCCTGGCGGACTTGAACGGGCAGGCCCTGGCATGGTGCAATAAGGTCAATGGCAAAGTTCATGCCACCACCAACGAGATTCCCTTTGAGCGGCTGAAAAAAGAGGGCCTGAGCCCTCTCTCCCGTGAGTACATCATCGACAAGATCAACCTGAGGCGGGTACAAAAAGACTGCCTCATCTCCTACGCCGGGAATCAGTACTCCGTGCCAGCGGAGTACATCGGCAAAGATGTGGCAGTCGTAGCCCTCGACAGCATGTTAGCAGCATATTACGAGGGGAAGCAGATCGCTCTGCACCGAATATCGTATCAAAGGAAGGACATGGTTGTCAATCCTCAGCATTATAGAAGGCTTACGCTGAAACAGACGATGGATGCGGAAAATGTTCTGCTGGAACAGGGCAAAGTAATAGATTTCCCCTTGAAACCCTCCGATTTGTCCAGATATGACGAGGTGCTGTATGACTGAATTTACTATGGACAGGCTGAGGGAAAACCTGGAAGCCCTTAAAATGAAAAACACCCTGGAGATTCTGGACAATTACCTGGAACGGGCGGTGGCGGACAAGCTCAACATTGTGGAGGTTTTGGATCACATTTTCTCAGAAGAAGCCAAATCCAAGCGGAGACGGGCCTATGAGAAGCAGATCCACTGGATAGCTCTTAGCGGCTTTGCCGCTTAGAGCTATCGCGTCCCCCTTGCGGGGAGATGTCTGGCTTCCCCATCAAGAAGACCTTGGACGACTTCGATTTCTCCTTCCAGCCCTCCATCGACAAGCGCCAGATCGATGAGTTAGCTACCATGCGCTTCCTGGAAAACGGGGAGAATGTGGTCTTCCTTGGCCCGCCCGGCGTGGGCAAGACCCATCTGGCCTCCGCTCTGGGCCTGGTGGCAGCACAGCACCGTTTCTCCACCTACTACATCAACTGCCACCAGCTCATTGAGCAGCTCAAGAAGGCCCATTTTGAGAACCGTCTGCCGGACAAGCTCAAGGTTCTCGCCAAGTACAGGATGCTTATCATCGACGAGATCGGCTACCTCCCCATGGACATCCAGGGCGCAAACCTGTTCTTCCAGTTGATTGCCAGGCGATATGAAAAAACGTCTACCGTCTTTACCTCCAACAAGACCTTCTCCCAGTGGAACGAGGTCTTTGCCGACGTCACCATCGCCTCCGCCATCCTGGACCGTGTCCTGCATCACTGCACCGTTATCAACATCAAGGGCGAGTCTTACCGCCTGAAAGAACGCAAGGAATTTATGCGCCAGAAGCAGCAAATCGTGAACACTCTTTTTGAGCAAGAAAACGCTTGATTTTGTCCCCCCCCCTTACCGCCGAAAAACAACAAAATTTCTTCGGCGTTTTCTTACAATTTCATATCGGCGTTGACAACCGAACGGAAAAGCCGCCTTCCCATTATGGAGCTAATGCCGGATCGGACAGCTGACAGCGTGGTTGCCGCTCTTGATCGCATAGAAAGGCGTTTCGGTTCGCGCCTCTTCCGGTTGATCTTCCGCACGATCACTGTTGACAACGGCGGGGAATTTGCGGACGTGGAACGGCTGGAACGTTCCGCGCTGACGAAGGGCAAGCGCACGAAGGTTTACTATTGCCATCCATACAGCAGTTACGAGCGGGGAAGCAATGAGAACGAAAACAAAATGATACGGCGGCATTTCCCGAAAGGAACGGACTTCGGGAAAGTGACCGCCGCAGAAGTCAAGCGCGCGGAAAGCTGGATTGCCAACTATCCACGTAAAATTTTAGGTTGGAAAACGTCTGAAATGCTCTTCCGTGAAGCCGTCGCCGCCCTATGAAAAAAATATTTCAAATTTTTTCGCATTTACTCTTGACATTTCCGAAAATTTTCGGCGGAGGTGGCAGTAAGCCTTGCCCTTGTCCGGCAGCACCAGAGCCATGTGGGCCTCGAAGGCCGGCTGCCAGGAGGAGAGCGCCGGGGGCGCCCTCTTCCTGGACGAGCTGAACTCAGTGGGTCTGGCCAAAGGAAGGGGCGGTTTTTGGCACAGGATACCGCCGTGGTACGTTGCAATCCCGGTTCCTTTATGGTAAAATACGGGGTGAGTTCGCTCGATTTTGATTTGAGGAGGATGTTTTCATGAACCAGACCATCACCGCCGTCAACGCCCCCGCCGCCGTGGGCCCCTACTGCCACGCCAAGCTGGCGGGCAATACGCTGTACACCTCCGGCCAGCTGGGACTGATCCCCGCCACCGGTGAGCTGCCCCAAGGGGTGGAGGCCCAGGCCGCTCAGGCGCTGGACAACCTGAAGGCTGTGCTCTCCGCCGCCGGCATGGGGCTGGAGGATGTGGTGAAGACCACCGTCTTCCTGGCGGACATCCGGGACTTTGCCGCCATCAACACCATCTACGCCAACTATTTTACCGGCGAGGCCCCGGCCCGCTCCTGCGTGCAGGCGGCCGCCCTGCCCAAGGGCGCTCTGTTTGAGATCGAGGCGGTTGCGGTGAAGTGAGCGGAGAACCTGCAAAAACGCGGAAGAGGGCTCCTCTTTGGCGTTTCCGGTCTCAAAACTATGTCAGGAGGCAAAAACATGTCCGATTCCATCCAATGGACCCGAAACACCATGCCCGCCGGCCGGGAGCGGTACAGGGAGATCATGTCCCTGGACCATGCGGCCAAGGCGCGGGCCTTTCACCAGTCCTTTCCCCAGTACACGGTCACCCCTCTGGCCCGGCTGGACGGGATGGCGCAGCACCTGGGCCTGGGCGGGCTGTACGTGAAGGATGAGAGCCTTCGCTTCGGGCTGAACGCCTTCAAGGTGCTGGGCGGCTCCTTCGCCATGGCCCGGTACATCGCCGGAGAGCTGGGGAGGGATGTGTCGGAGCTGAGCTTCGACTACCTCACCAGCGAGCCGTTCCGGCAGGAGTTCGGCCAGGCGGTCTTCTTCACCGCCACCGACGGCAATCACGGCCGGGGGGTGGCCTGGGCGGCCAGCAAGCTGGGCCAGAGGGCGGTGGTCCACATGCCCAAGGGAACCCGGCCCTCCCGGTTTGACAACATCGCCAGAGAGGGCGCCCAGGTCACCATCGAGGCGCTGAATTACGACGACTGCGTCCGCCTGGCTGCGGCGGAGGCGGCGGAGACGGAGCGGGGCGTGGTGATCCAGGACACCGCCTGGCCGGGCTACGAGGAGGTCCCCGCCTGGATCATGCAGGGCTACGGCACCATGGCCAGCGAGGCCGCCGGTCAGCTGGGCCGGCGGCCCACCCACATCTTTCTCCAGGCCGGGGTGGGGAGCATGGCCGGCGCGGTGGCGGGCTACTTCGCCAATTTGTATCCCGACGCGCCCCCGAAGATCGTCGTGGTGGAGGCCAGCGGGGCCGACTGCCACTACCGCAGCGCCCTGGCCGGGGACGGCCAGCCCCGTGCGGTGGGGGGCGATCTGAACACCATTATGGCCGGGCTGGCCTGCGGCGAGGTGAATTTCCTCTCCTGGGACATTCTGCGGGCCCGTGCCGCCGCCTTCCTCTCCTGCCCCGACTGGGTGAGCGCCAAGGGGATGCGGATGCTGGCCGCGCCGGTAAAGGGGGACCCGGCGGTGGTTTCCGGGGAATCCGGAGCGGTGGGCATGGGGGCGGTGGCCGCGATTATGGAGGACGCCGCCTATCAGGACCTGCGCCAGTTCCTGGAGCTGGACGGCTCCAGCCAGGTGCTCCTCATCTCCACCGAGGGGGACACCGATCCGGAGCGGTACCGGGCCGTGGTGTGGGACGGGGCCTACGCCAGCGTCAAGGAGTGAGCGGATGATCAAGCCATTTTTGGAGCAAGCCGCCCGGGATGAGAGCGTCTACCTCACCGACGTCCGGGCCGCCTTTCAGGCGGAGGGGACCCGGCCCTTCCACCTCCACGTCACCCTCTATGACCGTTCGGTCCGGGTCTGCCCCCTGCGCCTGCCGGAGACGGCGGGGGAGGAGGAGGCGCGGTTCGCGGCGGAGTACGTCTATGCCACCGTGTACAATCTGCTGTCCGCCCTGGGCGGGCTGCGGGTGGACGTCTACCTGGACCCCTCCGACCGGGAGACCGTGCAGCTGGCGGAGAGCCTGGAGCAGGTCTTTCAGCTGGCGCTGCCCAAACGGGCCCGGACGGGCTATGGGACCTGCCTCAACGTGAACGAGCGGGTGCTGTCCGCCCTGTCCGGCGGGCGGGAGCGGTTTGCCTTCGGGGTACACAGCCTGGAGGAGGAACCCTCCGTCCAGCCGCCCGGGGCGGCGGAGGGACAGCCCGTCTTCGCCCGTCTGCCCGCCCGGACGGCGGGGCGGATGGTGCTGGGCATGGACGTGGGCGGCACCGATGTGAAGCTGGCCGTCAGCGTGGACGGCCGGCTGGCGCTGTGCAAGGAGTTTGACTGGCTCCCCTCCGCCTGCACCAGGGCGGAGGAGATCACCGGCCCCCTGCTGCTGCTGGCCCGTCTGCTGCGGGCGGCGGGCAGCCTGTGCCGGGCCGGGCGGGAGGGGGAGCTGGACTGGGCCGCCCTGGACCGCCGCGCCACCCTGGCGGAGATGGAGCGGGGGGCGGAGGCTATGGAGCGGCGGGTCGGGGACAGCCTGCGGGGCTTCGACGCCATCGGTCTGTGCTTCCCCGACGTGGTGATCCAAAACCGGATCGTGGGGGGCGAGACCCCCAAGACCCGCGGCCTGCGGGACAACCCGGAGCTGGATTACGAGGCGGAGTTTTCCAAGCTGACCGCCCTGACCCAGGGGCTGGCCGCCTATGCGGCGGAGGGCGGGCCGGTGCTGAACATCAACGACGGCCCCATGGCCGCCTTCACCGCCGCGGTGGAGCAGGCGGCGGCGGGCGGGGACCTGTCCAGGGGCTTTTTCGCCCACAGCCTGGGCACCGACCTGGGCACCGGCTGGGTCCGGGCGGACGGCTCCATCCCCGAGATGCCCTTGGAGGTGTACAACTTCATCATCGACCTGGGCAGCTGGGGCCAGCGGCGGTTCCCGCCGGAGGACGTGCGCAGCGTTTGCAGCGTGAATACCGGCCTGCCTGGGGCGCTGCAGAAGTACGGGGGCCAGTCCGCCGTCTTCCGCCTGGCGGCCAGACAGGTGCCAAAAACCCTTCAGGAGGGGCTGGACAGGGGGCTGTTCCGGCGGGAGGGGGACCTTCTCCTGGTCCCCACCCAGCCGGAGGACCGGCGGAAGGAGTGTCTGGAGTTCTTCATGGAGCGGGCCGCGGCCGGACAGCCGGAGTGCGAAAAAATCTTCCGGACGGTGGGGGAGTATTTGGCCGTCACCTGGCGGGAGACGGACTTCATCCTCCAGCCCGACGCTAAGGACCGGACCCTCTTTGGCCGCTTTGTGAAGCGGCCCGCCTGCTTCCGCCTGCTGTGCGAGGGGGCGGCCCGGCGGGAGCCGGAGCTGCGCCAGTACGCCGCCGGAAGCGATCTGGCCAATACCGCCCTGATGAAGCAGCTGGACGCTCACCCCGATTATACGGTGGCCCAGTTTGCCCAGGCCGTGGGCGCGGTCTACTACGCCTGCCTGGGACTGGACAGCTGAAAAAACTCCTGCGGCAAACACGCCGCAGGAGTTTTTTTGTCAGAGGGGGATTGGAACAAAGCCCTGGCTGGTGAGCGCCATCTGCTCCCGATAGCCGCAGGAGCGGGCCAGCTCCTCCGCCTGGGGGAAGGCGAAGAGCAGGTTGGCGCGGTCGTGGCAGTCGCTGGTGATGCAGATGGGCAGGTCCCGCTCCCGCATGGCCCGCAGCAGGGCGGGGGCGGGGTAGGGGGTGGAGCGGTATCCGCGGGACATGGCCCCGGTGTTGATCTCCAGGATTACGCCGTGTTGGGCCAGCCGGTCCAGGGCCTCCAGGGCGGCGCTGACGTACCGGGGGTGGCCGGTGTCGAAGAGGCTGTCCCCCTCGTTGAACTTGGTGATCAGGTCGAAGTGGCCCACGATCTGACAGCCGGTCCGCTCCGCAATCGCTCCAACCAGGCGGTAGTAGTCCTCGGCGAAGGCGAGAAAATCCCCGCCGTAGTATTGGCGCACGCTGCGGACAAAGTCCTCGGGGAGGTAGTCCACCGGGAGCAGCCTGCCCTCCTTCTCCACGCAGTGAACCGAACCGATTTGGTAGTCCCACCCCTTTCCGGAGGGCGGGGAGTAATAGTCCTGCTCCAGACCTAAAAAGATCTCCAGCCGGCCAGTGTACCGCTCCCGCAGGCGGAGGATTTCCGCCCGGTAGCGGGGGACGTCCTCCGGGGACATGGTCCAGCCGCTCTGCCCGGCCAGGGGGGCGTGGCTGGAAAAGCCCAGGGCGTCCATATCCATCCGGATGGCCGCATGGACCATCTCTTCGGGGGTGTTTTTGCCGTCGCAGAAGGTGACGTGGGTGTGCAGATTCTGAATCATGTCATCTTCTCCTGCTTCACCTTGTGGTCGATGACGTGGCGGGAGGCCAGCTCCGCCATCACGTCATCCACGGAGATGCCCATCTCCACCATCAGCACCATCACGTGGTACATCAGGTCGCCGATCTCATAGACCGTCTCCCGTTTGTCCCCCGCCTTGCCGGCGATGATGACCTCGGTACACTCCTCGCCCACCTTTTTGAGGATCTTGTCCAGCCCCTTCTGGAAGAGGTAGGTGGTGTAGGACCCCTCGGGCAGGGTTTCCCTGCGCCCCTCCAGCAGAGCGTACAGGCCGTTCACCGAGAAGGGCTCCGCCGCCCCGGAGGAGAAGACCGGGCTGTTGAAGCAGGAGTCCGTCCCCAGGTGGCAGGCGGGCCCTGTTTTGTTCACCCGGATCACCAGGGCGTCCCGGTCGCAGTCGGCGGTGACGTCCACAATGTGCTGGACGTTCCCGCTGGTCTCCCCCTTGCGCCACAGCTCCTGCCGGGAGCGGGACCAGAAGCAGGTACGGCCCTCGTTCATACTGATCTCCAGGCTCTCCCGGTTCATGTAGGCCAGGGTGAGCACCTGTTTGCTCTCCGCGTCCACCACAATGGCGGGGATCAGGCCCTTCTCGTCAAACTTCAGCTCGTCAATGTTCAGCATGGTATCACACCTTTTTACAGTCTTGTGGGGATTCCCTGCTCCGCCAGGGCCCGCTTCAGGTCGGGAATGCTCACCTCGCCGAAGTGGAAGATGGAGGCGGCCAGGCCGGCGTCCACCTTGGGCAGGGTCTGGAACAGGGTGACAAAGTCCTGGACGCACCCCGCCCCGCCGGAGGCGATGACGGGCACGTCCACCACGCTGCAGACGGCCTGGAGCATCTCCAGGTCAAAGCCGCCCTTCACGCCATCGGTGTCGATGCTGTTCAGGACGATCTCCCCGGCCCCGTTTTGCACCCCGGAGCGAATCCACGCGATGGCGTCCAGCCCGGTGTCCTCCCGGCCGCCCTTGGCGAACACCCGGAACTGGCCGTCCACCCGCTTGGCGTCCACGCTGAGCACCACGCACTGGTTGCCGTACCGCTTGGCCGCCTGCGGGATGAGGGAGGGGTCCTCCAGCGCCCCGGAGTTGACGCTCACCTTGTCCGCGCCGCATTTCAGCACCCGGTCGAAGTCGTCCACGGTGCGGATGCCGCCGCCCACGGTGAGGGGGATGAAGACGGAGGAGGCCGCCTCCCGGAGGATACCGGTGAACAGGGACCGGCCCTCGGCGGAGGCGGTGATGTCATAGAACACCAGCTCGTCTGCCCCGCAGGCGCTGTAGAATTTGGCCAGCTCCACCGGGGAGCTGACGTCGGCCAGCCCCTGAAAGTTGATCCCCTTCACCACCCGGCCGTCCTTCACGTCCAGGCAGGGAATGATCCGCTTGGTGATCACTGGGGCCCCGCCTCCTCAATGGCCTGCTTCAGGTCCAGCGCGCCCACGTACCAGGCTTTGCCCACGATGGCGGCGTCCACCCCCATGCGGACCAGCGACTGGATGTCCGCGTTGCAGGACACCCCGCCGGCGGCGGTGACGGAGCAGCTGACCCCCTCCAGCAGGAACTTCAGCCGGGCGAAGGAGGGGCCGGTGAGGGCGCCGTCGGTGTCGATGTCGGTGAAGATCAGGTTCTTGACCCCCAGGGCCTCCATGGACTTGGCGAAGTCCAGGTAGTGGATGCCCTCCTCCTTCACCCAGCCGTCGGTGCGCACCAGGCCGTCCTTGGCGTCTACCCCCACGGCGATGCGCTCCGGGCCGAACCGGTCCACGGCGGCCTTGACAAAGTCCGGGTCGCGGACGGCGGCGGAGCCGAGGATGGCCCGCCACACCCCCAGGGAAAAGACCTCCTCCAGGTCCTGCATGGAGCGGATGCCGCCGCCCAGCTCGGTTTTCAGCCCGACCTGAACCACAGCCTGGACCAGCTCCGAATGTTTGCGCACGCCGTCCTTGGAGCCATCCAGGTCCACCACGTGGAGGTACCGGGCTCCAGCCTCATAGAAGGTCTTGGCGGTGGCGACGGGGTCGCCGGCCACCTGCTGGACCGTGTTGAAATCGCCCTTCAGGAGACGGACGACCTTGCCGTCCTTCAAGTCGATGGCGGGGATGATGATCATGGTGTGTTCCTCCTTATAATTCACAAAACGCCTTTAAAATGTTCCGTCCAACCTGCCCGCTCTTCTCCGGGTGGAATTGGACGCCGTATATGTTGTCTCGGGCCGCCGCCGCCGTCAGCTCGGGGCCGTACTCGGCGGTGGCGATGGTATGCGCCTGGCAGTTTGCCGCGTAGAAGGAGTGGACAAAGTAGACGCAGTCCCCCTCCTGGATGTACCGGAACAGGGGGCTGACCGCCCTGTCTTTGGGGAAGTGCAGGGCGTTCCAGCCGATGTGGGGCACCTTGTACCCCGCGGGGATCACCGGCTTGATGGGCTGGACGGAGCCGGGGATCAGGCCCAGGCCGCCGTGAAAGCCGTATTCGGTGCTGAAGTCGAAGAGCAGCTGCATTCCCAGACAGATGCCCAGCAGGGGTTTTCCCTGCGCGGCCTCCCGGAGGACAGCCCGGTCCAGTCCGGAGCGGCACAGAGCGTCCGCCGCGTCCCCGAAGGCCCCCACGCCGGGGAGAATGATCCGGTCCGCCTGGGCCAGGACGGCCTGGTCCCCGGTGATGGTCACCTCCGCGCCGGCGGCGCGCAGGGAGCTGCTCAGGGAAAACAGGTTGCCCACCCCGTAGTCCACAATGGCCAGCATCACAGCACCCCCTTGGTGGAGGGGATTTCCTGGGAAAACCGGGGGTCGATGGCCACGGCGGCTCCCAGGGAGCGGGCCAGGCTTTTGAAGGCCCCCTCGATGATGTGGTGGCTGTTCTCCCCGGCCAGCTGGGTGACATGGACCGTCATGTCCGCCCGCCGGGCGAAGGCGGTGAGGAATTCCTTGGTCAGCTGGGTGTCGAAGGTTCCCACCTTCTGGGTGGGGATGTCCAGCCCGTAGCACAGCATCCCCCGGCCGCTGATGTCCACGGCGGTGAGGATCAGGGCCTCGTCCATGGGCAGGGTGCAGGAGCCGTAGCGGACGATCCCCCGCTTGTCCCCCAGGGCCTGGGCGAAGGCGTCCCCCAGACAGATGCCGATGTCCTCCACCGTGTGGTGGTTGTCCACCCAGGTGTCCCCCTTGCAGGTGACGGTCAGGTCGAACCGCCCGTGGCGGGCGAAGAGGGTGAGCATGTGGTCCAGAAAGCCGCAGCCGGTGTCGATCTGGCTCACTCCGGAGCCGTCCAGCTCCAGCGACAGGGTGATGTCGGTCTCCGCCGTCCGGCGGGTGAGCTCCGCCTTACGCATCGGTCTCCGCCCCCTTTACGATCTCCCGGACCTGGTTCAGGAAAATGTCCATCTGCTCCCGGGTTCCGATGGTCACCCGGCACCAGTCCGTAATCTCCGGCTTGTCCCAGTGCCGTACCAGCACCCCGCGGGCCTTCAGCTCCCGGTAGAGGGTGCCGCCCGCCACGGCGGGGCTGCGGGTGAAGATGAAGTTGGTCAGGCTGGGGAGGGTCTCAAAGCCCAGCTTGGCCAGCTCCTCGGTGGTATAGGCCCGGTTGGACTGGATTGTTTTGCTGTTTTCCACGTAATAGTCGTGGCTGTCCAGGGTGGCGAGAGCGGCGGCCATGGTCAGGCGGCTGATGTTGTAGGAGTTAAAGGAGTACTTGATCCTTTCCAGATCGGCAATCAGCCCCTCGCCGGCCAGGGCGAAGCCCAGCCGTCCCCCCGCCAGGGAGCGGAACTTGGAGAAGGTCTGGCAGACCAGCAGGTTGTCGTACCGCTGGACGAGGGGCAGGCAGCTCTCGCCGCCGAAGTCGACGTAAGCCTCGTCGATGATCACCACGTGGTTGGGGTTGGTGCGGAGGATCTCCTCAATGGCGCTGACCGGAATGGCCCGCCCGGTGGGGGCGTTGGGGTTGGCAATCACCACGTTCTGGCGGAGCCCGCAGTAGTCCCTGGGGTCCAGCGTGAAGCCCTCCCGGAGGGGGATTTCGGTGAAGGGGATCTGGAACAGGTTGGCGTACACGGGGTAGAAGCCGTAGCTGATGTTGGGGAAGGCCACGGGCCGCTCCCGGTCACAGAAGGCCATAAAGGCGAAGGCCAGCAGCTCGTCGGAGCCGTTTGCCAGAAAAATCTGCTCCGGCCTGACCCCGTACCGGTCCGCCAGCTTTTCCCGCAGGAGCCGGCCCTCCGGGTCGGGGTAGAGGTTGAGCCGTTCCGTCTCGGCGGCGTTCACCGCCGAGAGCACCTCCGGCGAGGGGGGGAAGGGGGATTCGTTGGTGTTCAGCTTCACATACCGCTTGTCCTGGGGCTGCTCCCCGGGGACGTAGGCTTCCAGGCCGTCGAAGCGGGAACTCATATACCGGCTCATAGGGCCGCCTCCTTTTTGGAGCACAGGCTGTCCACCCGCCGGCACAGCCGGGTGATCTCCTTGTGCTTGAACTTGTAGCTCACCTTGTTGGCGATGAGCCGGGCGCTGATGGGCACGACCGTGTCCCGGATCTCCAGATCGTTCTCCAGCAGGGTTTTTCCGGTCTCCACGATGTCGACGATGACGTCGCTCAGCCCCAGCAGGGGGGCCAGCTCGATGGAGCCGTGGAGCTTGATGATGTCAATGTCCCGGCTGAGGGCGCTGTAGTAGCTTTTGGCGATTTTGGGGAACTTGGTGGCCACCCGCAGCGTCTGGTCCCGGACCTCCCGGGCCCCCTTTTTCCCGGCGACGCACATCCGGCACTGGCCCACGCCCAGGTCGGCCAGCTCGTAGACCTCGGGCTGGTACTCCAGCAGGATGTCCTTTCCGGCGATGCCGACGTCGGCGGCGGCCCGCTCCACGTAGATGGCCACGTCGCTGGGCTTGACCCAGAAGTAGCGCACCCCGGCCTCCTCATTTTCAAAGACCAGCTTCCGGTTTTCCTCCCGGATGGAGGGGCAGGGGTAACCGGCCTCCTCCAGGAGCTGATAGACCCGTTCGCCCAGCCGCCCCTTGGGCAGCGCAATGTCGATCATGCCGGCTCACCCGCCTTTCGCACCGTCCGGAAGGTCAGCCCCTCCGGAGCCTTCCGCTCCACCCGGACGGACTGTCCCGCCCTGCGGTACCGCTCCGCCTCCTCCAGGACGGCTGCGGCAGGAGCGCCGCTGTCGTAGAGCAGCAGGAGGTCGGCGTCGCAGGACGCTTCGGGCCGCTGGAGCCGTTCCAGCAGGTTCATGTAAACGGCAAAGCCGATGGCTCCGCCGTCCCGGCCCATCTGGCGGAGGAGGTTGTCGTACCGTCCTCCGGCCAGCACGCCGCTGGGCAGTCCGGGCAGGTAGCCCCGAAAGATCAGGCCGTTGTAGTAGTCCATGTTGTTGACGATGGAGAAGTCCAGCCGCAGGTGCTCCTGGGGGAGGAGGGCGCAGATCTCCCGCAGCTCCTGGAGGGCGGCGGCCATCCGCTCGGTCCGGACCATCCCCTCCAGCTGGGGCAGAAGCTCCTCCGGGGGGCCGTAGAGGGTGGCCAGACAGCACAAAAAGTCGGCCGCCTCCGAGTTGACGTTCAGCTCCCGGCAGCAGGCCCCCAGGGCGGGGACGTTTTTCTCCCCCATCAGGGCCAGCAGGCGGCTCCGGTGCCGCTCCGCCACCAGGGCCCGGTCCAGCAGTCCGGCCACAAACCCCAGATGGCTCACATCCAGCAGATACTGTCCGCTGATGGTCTCCAGGCTTTTGGCCGCCAGCAGCAGCACCTCTCCCATGGCCACCAGGTCGATGGCCCCTACGCACTCCAGCCCCGTCTGCATGATCTCCCGAAACCCTTTGGTCATGGGGGAGGTGCGGTAGACGTTTTCGTTGTAATAGACCTTTTGCGGCCCGGCGCCCTCCTTGACGTTCTTCACAATGGAGAGGGTCACGTCGGGCTTCAGCGCCATCAGCCGCCCGTCCGCGTCGGTGAAGGTGAGGATGTCCTCGCTGACCAGAAAGCTCTTGTTGCGAACGTACAGGTCATACGGCTCGAATTTGCTCATTTTGTACTGGGTATATCCGTAACGGCGGTACAGCTCACACAGCTGCCGGGCCGCCTGTTCTGTTTCAAGTTGTCCCATGCTTTCCCTCCTTCCGCTTACTTTCGTATAGTAGTGCAATAGAGAAGAAAAGTCAACCGACAAAATAAACAAACCTGCCCCCGGATCTGGGGGCAGGATATACGGTTTGCATGAAAAAAGAGGAACCGGCCGGGGATCTTACTGGTCTACCAGGATCAGATTTTGAATGTTGTTGCGTCCGGAGCCGTTTTGGAGCAGGCAGACGGTGTAAATCTCCCCCTGATTTATGTTCAAAAGGAGGGAGCCAAAGGTTTCCTGGGGCGGGTAAACTCCCAGCCAGGCGGGGTCCAGCCGCTCGATGGCCAGGGTGGGGGACATGGGGGCCAGGTTGGTGTCGGCGTAGAAGAACTGGTAGGTGCCGGGGACAATCCGCTTGAAGGCGGCCGCCTCCTTAAAGCGCAGGTCGCTGTAGACCACCCGGCCGTCGCTCATGATCACGTCCAGAGGACCGCTGTTGTAGGCCAGATTGACCACCCGGAAGCTGGACCAGCCGTTGGAGGGCGGACAGCAGCGGTCAGCGATCTGAAGCAGGTCCAGCCCGCTGGCGGTGTTGATGACGGCCACGGTGGAATCGCTGTTGGCCTGGAAGGGGATGGTTTTGCGCAGATAGACCCGGCCATTGGAGTTGGTCACCGTTATGGTGCGGTGACCGGAGTGGACCAGGCCGCAGCCGGTGACCGAGGCGTAGCGCATCCGGGCGGCAAAACGGCTGCCGTCCACAAGAATCCGCAGCGCGGGGTAGTTGTAGGCCGCGTTGAGAAAGCGGACCCGGGCGGTGCTGGGCGGTACAGGTTGGATCACCGTCCCGCCGCCGGGGTAGACGGGGCCTCCCTCGCCGGGATAGGGGAGAGGGATGACAGGCTCGCCCGCCGGGTCGTTTCCGGGGTAGACGGGGCCGCCCTCGCCGGGGTAGGGGAGGGGGATGACAGGCTCGCCCGCCGGGTCGTTTCCGGGGTAGACGGGGCCGCCCTCGCCGGGGTAGGGGAGGGGGATGACAGGCTCGCCCGCCGGATCGTTTCCGGGGTAGACGGGGCCTCCTTCGCCGGGGTAGGGCAGAGGGATCACTGGCTCCGAGCCGGAGGCAGAACGCCCGGCGGAGGCGATCACGTAATAAAAGCGGTTAGGGTCCATATATGAATCGGAACAATAGTTCCGGCAGCCTCCTTTCAGATGGTGCTGTACCAGCTTATGCGCGGACCCCTGAAGGTGCGCCTGCTGCTGCCCGGCAAAAAAGCCGCAGGGCCCAAAAGGGTCCTGCGGCTGGCGTGCGGTTGGATTGGGGATTTTTAGAAGATGCCCTGCGCCATCATGGCGTCCGCGACCTTCTGGAAGCCCACGATGTTGGCGCCGGCCACCAGGTCGTAGCCCAGGCCGTAGCGCTCGGCCACCTCCACGGAGGAGTGGTAGATGTTCTTCATGATGCCCTTCAGCTTCTCGTCCACCTCTTCGGCGGTCCAGTACAGGCGCTCGGCGTTCTGCGCCATCTCCAGCTCGGACACGGACACGCCGCCGGCGTTGACGGCCTTGGAGGGGGCCACCACCATGTGAGCCTGCTTCTTCAGAAACTCCAGGGCGTCGTTGGTGGTGGGCATGTTGGCCACCTCAATGTAGTACTTCACGCCGGAGGCGGCGATCTTCTCGGCCCAGTCCATGTTCACGTCGTTCTGGGTGGCGGCGGGCATGTAGATGTCCACGTCCTTCACGCCCCAGCACTTCTCGCCGGGCACGAACTCGCAGCCGAACTTCTCGGCGTAGGAGGCGCAGTGCATGGGGTCCTTGGCCCGCATCTCCAGGATGTAGTTCAGCTTCTCCTCGGTGTCCACGCCGTCGGGATCGTGGATGTAGCCGTCGGGGCCGGCGAAATAGGTGACTTTGGCTCCCAGCTCGGCGGCCTTCTTCATGATGCCCCAGCCCACGTTGCCGTAGCCGGACATGGCGATCCGCTTGCCCTTGATGTCCTCGCCGTCGTGCTTCAGGGCCTCGACCAGATAGTAGACCGCGCCGTAGCCGGTGGCCTCGGGACGCATCAGGGAGCCGCCGGTGCACACCGCCTTGCCGGACAGAGCGCCGAACTCGGAAGCGCCCACGATGCGGCGGTACTGGCCGTACATGTAGCCGATCTCACGGCCGCCGCAGCCCAGGTCGCCGGCGGGGCAGTCGATGTCCTGGCCGATGTGGCGGTACAGCTCGGTGATGAAGGCCTGGCAGAAGCGCATGACCTCCGCGTCGGACTTGCCCCGGGGGTCGAAGTCGGAGCCGCCCTTGGCGCCGCCGATGGGCAGGCCGGTCATGGCGTCCTTGAACACCTGCTCAAAGCCCAGGAACTTGATGATGGACAGGTTGACGGAGGGGTCGAAGCGGATGCCGCCCTTGTAGGGACCCAGAGCTCCGTTGTACTGCACGCGGTAGCCCCGGTTGACCTGCCACACGTGGTTGTCGTCCTCCCAGGTCACGCGGAACTCCACCAGACGCTCGGGCTCCACCATGCGCTCCAGCAGGGCGACCTTCTCGTACTCGGGATGGGCGTTGATGACGGGCTCCAGCGAGGAGAGGACCTCCTCCACGGTCTGCAGGAACTCGGGCTCGTTGGCGTTCTTGGCCTTGGTGGCGTTCAGGACTCTCTCGATGTACTGGTTCATAGCGGCATTCCTCCTATAAAATATATCGTGTTTTTGACGGGACACTTTCATATTTGGGATCAGCAGGTCCCGCTTGTGCTCTGATATGTACATTATACCAGAAAATCCGCTTAAGTAAAGCAAATGTTTTGTGGGGGCTGCCACAACTGAATGGCTGTGGAAGGTGGTAAGGGGCACAAAAAACACCTGCGCTTTTTGTTCAAAGTGCAAGAACTCAGTCAGAAGCGCCCCCCTGGATGGAGGAGAGGAACTGCTGCCTGGCCCAGTTTTTGGTGTGGTCCACAAACAGTTGGGTGATGGTGGATTGGGCGGCGTCCTTTTTGACGGCGATTGCGATGTCCCGGATGATTGGGACGTCGAAGGGCTTGGCCACCACGTGGTAGCGGTTGGGGATGAGCATCAGGTCGTGGATGACGCTGATGCCCAGGCCGGCCTCCACCATGGACAGGATGGCGTAGTCGTCGCTGCTCTCGTAGCGGATTTTTGGCTTTTGCTGGAGCTCGTCCAGGAATTTGGCGATCTCGTAGTCCTGCTCTTCCCTGACGTTGATGAAATCCTCGTTGGACAGCATGTCCACCGGGAAGTAGGGGGCGTCGGCCATGGGGTGGCCCTGGGGGAGGACGGCCACCAGGCTGTCCTGGACCAGAAAGGCGGCCTCCAGATCATCGGCGGTGGGCAGGGCCACAAAGCCGCAGTCCACCAGCCCCTTGCGCAGCCAGCCGGCGATCTCGTTGTACTCCCCGTTGAGGAGGTTGAAGTTGATGTGGGGGTAGGTCTCCTGAAAGGACTTGATGATCGCGGGGAGCAGTCCGCAGGAGAAGCTGGAAAAGGTGCCCACCCGGATGGAGCCGGAGGTGTGGCTGTGGAGCTCGGCCACGGTGCGGTTGAGGGATTCGTAGCCAGAGCAGATGACCTGCAGCTTGGGCATCAGGATCAGACCTTCGGAGCTGATCTCGATGCCGGAGCGGTTCCGGGTGAGGAGAGTGACCCCCCAGCTTTTTTCCAGGTCCGCGATCATCCGGCTGACGGCGGATTGGGTATAGCCCAGCTGGGCGGCGGCGCGGGTGATGCTGCCGGTCTCGATGGTCTTCAGATAGGCGATGTACTTCTGGATGCTCATGTGAATCGCTGCCTCCCACAATACGAAGTTTAAGTACGTTTTTTCCATTCAAAAGTGGAATGTTTGGCAGAAAAAATCCTGGCTTGTATATTCTGTCTAATAATTATATAATAAGAAGCGGAAAAATTCAACACAATCTATATCGGGACCCGTCAAACAGGGGCGGAAAAGCCGGTAAAGGTTGCGAGAGTAGGGGGTTTCCCCGCCAAAAAGTTTCCTAAAGTCCGCAAAAAATGCGGGCAGAATATTCAAGGAGGTAATGTATCATGATCCGTTTTTCTGTTTGCGGCGCCGCCAGCTACGCCTTGGGTGAGCTTCTCCGCCTGATGGTGAACCATCCGGAGACCCAGGTGGCCCATCTGGCCGACAGCTTCGCCGCAGGCCGCAAGATCCAGGACGAGCACCCCGCTCTGGTGGGCTTCTACGACCAGGAGATCCTCCCCCTGGACGACGCCACCCTGGACATGATCGTCCGGGACAGCGACGTGGTCTTCACCGCCGTGGACGCCGGCACCGTGCCCGCCATTGCCGCCAAGGTGCTGGCCGGGGGCAAGAAGTTCATCGACTTCGGCGCTGACATCCGCTTCCGGGACGCCAAGACCTGGGAGAAGTGGTACCACCTGGAGCATCCCGATCACCAGATGACCAAGGACGCCGTCTACTGCATCCCCGAGGTCATGCGCGATCTGGCCAAGGGCAAGAGCCTGATCTCCAACCCCGGCTGCTACCCCACCGCCTCCACCCTGGGCCTGATGCCCATCCTGAAGGAGGGCATGGTGGTGGAGAACACCATCATCGTGGACGCCAAGAGCGGCTTCACCGGGGCCGGCCGCCGGCCCGCCCCCAACAAGCTGCTGGCCGAGGCCAGCAACAGCTTCTGCGCCTACGCCCTGGGCGGCAGCCACCGCCACACCCCCGAGATCGAGCAGAACATCGCCTACATCACGGGGAAAGACCTGATGAAGCCCGAGACCTGGCAGTTCATCAACTTCCAGCCCCACCTCACCCCCCAGATCCGGGGCATCGAGGTCACCCTCTACGCCACCCTGAACAAGGACACCAGCGACGAGGAGCTGTTCGAGCTGTACAGCAGGGCCTACAAGGACGAGCCCTTCGTCCATGTCTTCCCCGCCAGCAAGCCGGTTCAGACCAAGTGGACCGCCGGCACCAACCTGTGCTGCATCACCCCCACCTTCGACAAGCGCACCAAGAGAGCCGTGATCAGCTCCGTCATCGACAACATCGGCAAGGGCGCCGCCGGCCAGGCCATCCAGAATATGAACATCATCTTCGACCTGCCTGAGACCACCGGCCTGATGATCCCCCCCATGTACCCCTGACCGGTCCGTCAGGTCCGGCCTGCGGGCCGGGTGAAGCAATCACGATTTGGAAAGGAGCAAACCATCATGGCATATAAAGTGATCGAGGGCGGCAGCATTACCAGCCCGAAGGGATTTTTGGCCGGAGCCTGCTACGTGGGCGTGAAGAGCCGCAAGAGTGAAAAGCCCGACGTGTGCATCCTCTACTCCCAGGAGCCGGCCTCCTGCGCGGCCCTGTTCACCACCAACAAGTTCTGCGCCGCCCCCGTCCTGCTGGGCCGGGAGGTGCTGAAGAAGGGCAAGGCCCGGGCCGTGGTCATCAACAGCGGCAACGCCAACGCCGCCACCGGCGAGCAGGGCCTGGCCAACGCCAAGAAGGTGGAGGTCCTGGCGGAGGAGCTGCTGGGCCTGGGAGAGGACGAGGTCTTCGTCAGCTCCACCGGCGTCATCGGCCAGCAGCTGCCCGTGGACAAGGTGTTGGAGGGCGTGCGCCGCATCGTGCCGGAGCTTTCCGCCGGCAAGGGCACCGACGCGGCCTGGGCCATCATGACCACCGACCTGGTGAAGAAGGAGGTGGCCTATGAGCTGGAGCTGTCCGGCGGTACCATCCGCATCGGGGCCATGGCCAAGGGCTCGGGCATGATCCACCCCAACATGGCCACCACCCTCAGCTACGTCACCACCGACGCCAAGGTGGAGGCCGCGGTCCTCCAGCCCCTGCTGAAGGCCGCCGCCGACAAGAGCTTCCACATGCTCACCGTGGACGGCGACACCTCCACCAACGATTCCCTGTTCCTCTTTGCCAACGGGGCCTCCGGGGTGGCCGTCGAGACGGAGGAGGACAAGGCCGCCTTCGCCGCCCTGCTGGACGACATCTGCATCGACATGGCCCGGCGCATCGCCTCCGACGGCGAGGGCGCCACCCACCTGATGATCGTGGAGGCCAAGGGCCTGCCCACCGAGCAGGACGCCCGGCTGGTGGCCCGGTCCATCGCTGGTTCCACCCTGTTCAAGGCCGCCGTCTTCGGCCGGGACGCCAACTGGGGCCGCATCATGGCCGCCGCCGGTTACTCCGGGGCGGACGTGGACCCCACCAAGGCCGACTGCATCCTGAAGAGCGCCGCCGGCGAGGTGGTGGTGATGGAGGCCGGGTTCGGCGCTGATTTCAGCGAGGAGCTGGCCAAGGCCGTCCTCACCGAGCACGACATCACCGTCGTTGTGGACTTCCACAGCGGCGACGGCCAGGCCACCGCCTTCGGCTGCGACCTGACCTACGACTACGTGAAGATCAACGGCGACTACCGCTCTTAATGGGGAGGGGACCGTATGAACGAGATCGCCAATAAGGTGGAAACCGTGCTGGAGGCGCTGCCCTACCTGAGCAAGTACGCCGGGAAGATTGTGGTCATCAAGTACGGCGGCAACGCCATGATCAACGAGGAGCTGAAGGCCAACGTCATCAAGGACGTGGTCCTCCTGAAGGCCATGGGCCTGAAGCCCGTGCTGTGCCACGGCGGCGGCCCCGGCATCAACAAGATGCTGGAGCAGCTGGACATCCCTGTAAAATTCATCAACGGCCTGCGCTACACCTCCGCCGAGATCATCCGGGTGGTGGAGATGGTGCTCATCGGCCAGGTGAACAGCGAGCTGGTGGGGCGGATCAGCGCCCAGGGCGGCCGGGCCGTGGGGCTGTCCGGCATCAGCGGCAACCTGTTCCAGTGCGTCCAGCGCAGCGAGGAGCTGGGCTATGTGGGCGACGTGGTGAAGGTCAACGCCGAGCCGGTGCTGGCCATGCTGGACGCCGGGTTCATCCCGGTGGTGGCCCCCGTGGGCGCCGACGGCCAGGGGAACAGCTTCAACATCAACGGCGACACCGCCGCCAGCAAGCTGGCCGGGGCGCTGAAGGCCGAAAAGCTGATGATCCTCACCGACATTGAGGGCCTGTGCAACGACATCAAGGTCCGGGACGTCATCTCCTACCTGAACGTGGCCGACGTCCCCGGCCTGAAGGACCAGGGCACCATCGCCGGAGGCATGATCCCCAAGGTGGACTGCTGCGTGCAGGCCATTGAGGAGGGGGTCACCAGCGTCCATATCATCGACGGGCGCCAGCCCCACAGCATGCTGTACGAGGCTTTCTCCACCGAGGGCACCGGAACCACTGTGGGTACCGCCCAGCCCAGCGTGGGCATCAAGTGGAATAAGTGATCCAATTCCCGCCCCCGCGGGGGCGGGAGCAGTATAAAATTTATTTTAGGAGGTCATCTCTATGCTTCAGAATTATACCAGCAACGCCGCCGCCATTGCCGACGCCGACAAGTATCTGTACGGCAACCACGCCCGTATGCCCATCGTCATGGACAAGGGCGAGGGCTGCTACGTGTGGGACCTGGACGGCCGCAAGTTTTTGGACTTTGTGGGCGGCATCGCCGTCAACGGCCTGGGCCACTGCCATCCCGCCATCGTGAAGGCCATGGAGGAGCGGGCTCACACCATGCTCCACTGCTCCAACTACTACTACAACGCCCCCGCCATCCAGGTCTGCAAGATGATCGTGGAGAACAGCTGCTTTGAGAAGGTGCTCTTCGCCAACTCGGGCGCGGAGGCCAACGAGGGTCAGATCAAGCTGGCCCGGAAGTACGCCGTGGACCACGGCCACCCCGAGCGTTACGTGGTCATCAGCATGCTGAAGAGCTTCCACGGCCGCACCCTGGCCACCGCCACCGCCACCGGCCAGGAGATTGTCCACAACCCCAAGTGGTACTCCCCCCTGCCCGAGGGCTTCCGCTATGCGGAATTCAACAACCTGGAGTCCGTGAAGGAGCAGCTGGACGACAAGGTGTGCGCCATCCTCACCGAGCCCGTCCAGGGCGAGGGCGGCGTTCGTCCCGCCACCCAGGAGTTCCTCCAGGGCCTGCGTGACATCTGTGACGAGCGGGGCATCCTGCTGATGTTCGACGAGGTGCAGGTAGGCTCCGGCCGCACCGGCAAGCTGTTCGCCCACCAGAACTACGGTGTGGAGCCCGACACCTGCTCCATGGCCAAGGCGCTGGGCTCCGGCGTGCCCATCGGCGCGGTCTGCGCCCGGGGCGACGCCGCCAAGACCCTGATCCCCGGCACCCACGGCTCCACCTTCGCCGGCGGTCCTCTGGCCTGCGGCCTGGCCGCCGCCACCCTGGACGCCATGCTCAACGAGGGCGTGATGGAGCATGCCGCCAAAACCGGCGAGTATTTCCGCGCCGCGCTGCGCAAGGTGGCCGAGAAGCATCCCGGGGCCGTGAAAGAGGTCCGGGGCATGGGCATGATCAACGGCGTGGAGCTGACCGACAACGAGATCGGGCCCAAGGTGGTAGACAAGTGCTTCGAGCAGGACGTGCTCATCAACTGCACGGCCGGCAACGTGCTGCGCTTCATCCCGCCTCTGATCGCCTCTGAGGCGGAGTGCGACATCGTGGCGGCCGCCGTGGACAAGGCCCTCACCGAGCTGGGCAAGTAAAAAAGCCCTTCCGCCCCTGGCAGACAGCCCCTCCCCGGGACGTCTGTCTGCCAGGGGGCAGTTATGCACCTGCATGCAGGAATTCCTGCAGCTTTTTTGCGGATGCCGCCGCGCATTGTCAGAAACGCATAGCGAAAACGGGGACTTCCCGATTTCTTTTGGCGAAAAACGCTGATAAAAGCCGGAGAATATGGGGTTTTACGTTCCGGAATTGAATACAAAAGGAAAAAGGCTTGCATTTGTGCTGACACTGTAGTATAATAAAACCACGGCCCAGGTTGGGCCGTCCGCCGCGTCCGGACACGGCGGAAGAGGAGAGGAAACGGGGAGGAGAGGTGTTGCGATTGACCCTGCGCAGAGTACCCACGGATTACCAGAAAACGTAACGTTATCCAAAACAGATGCATTTGTTTGCCCGGGAGCCGGACCGGCTCCCGGACAGGGGAGTGTATGCATGAAGAAAGGTTGGTAACATCAGTGAGTGAAAACAAGAAAGCCAGTAAAGGCCGCATGCCAAAGCTTTGGGAGGCCCTGATTACCCTGGCGGTTCTGATCCTTGCCCTGGCGGTGGGCATCATGCACTATGAGGTCGACCCCCATGTTCCCATGTTTGTAGGCGTCTGCGCCGCGGCCCTGATGGCGATGTATCTGGGCTACACCTGGGAAGAGATCGAAAAATCCATGATGGACGGCATCTATAAGGCCCTCCAGTCCTGCTGCATCCTGATCATCGTCGGCATCCTCATCGGCACCTGGATCGACGCCGGTGTGGTGCCCGCCATGATCTACTACGGCCTGAAGATCCTGCACCCCGCCATCTTCTTTGTCGCAACCGTGCTGATCTGCTCCATCACTTCCCTGGCCACCGGCACCTCTTGGGGTACCATGGGCACCATGGGCGTGGCTCTGATGGGCATTGGCTACGGCCTGGGCATGAATCCTGCTATGACTGCCGGCGCGATCCTGTCCGGCGCATACTTCGGCGACAAGATGTCTCCCCTGTCCGACACCACCAACCTGGCTCCCGCCATGGCCGGTACTGACGTTATGAGCCATGTCAAGGCCATGCTGATGCCCACTGCCGTGACCTACGGCATCGTGCTGGTCATCTTCGGCATCATGGGCGCGGTCCAGTACCATGGCGGCGACGCCGACCTGAGCCGGGTCAATGAGTTTGCGATGGCTCTGAACGCCGCAGAGGGCGGCGTGTTCCACATCAATCCCATCCTGCTGCTGCCCCCCGTGGTGGTCATCGTGGCGGTGGCCATGAAGGTACCCGCCATCCCCGGCATCACGCTGGGCATCGTAGTCGGCGGCGCGCTGGGCATGATCTTCCAGCCCGCCTGCAACCTGGGCAGTATTTTTGACTTCGGCATCAACGGCTACACCTTCAGCGACGAAGTGCTGGCGATGTTCGACGCCACCCTGTCGGAGGAGACCGCCTATACCATGACCCGCCTGCTGGAGAGCGGCGGCATTCTGGGTATGATGTTCTCCGTCTCCATGACCATCATCGCCATGATGTTCGGCGGCATCATGGAGGATACTCACCAGCTGGAGGTCGTCGTGGATCAGCTGAAGAAGCTGGCCAAGGGCCCCGTCGGCCTGGTCACCCTCACCGAGGCCACCTGCGTCTTCTCCAACATGACCATGCCGGAGCAGTACATCTCCATCGTGGTCCCCGGCCGTATGTACGCCGAGGAGTACCGCAAGATGGGCCTGCATCCCACCGTGCTGTCCTCCGCGCTGGAGGGCGCCGGCACGGTGACCTCCGCTCTGATCCCCTGGAACACCTGCGGCGCCTTTATTTCCAAGACGCTGGACATCAATGTGGCCTCCTACGCGCCCTTCGCGCTGTTCAACTGGATGATGCCTTTGATGAATATCCTGTTTGCGATCACCGGCCTCACGCTGAAAAACCTGGAGGGCCAGCCCTACAGAAAGCAGAAGTCCAAAGCCTGAGCATGACTGCATGCAGAGACGTCCGCTGTCTGACGGCGGCGCTGTGAAACGCAGTGCGGCGCAAGGCAGGGAACGCAGAACACGGGCGGTGTCAGCAAGACGCCGCCCGTCTTTGTACTCCGGCAAGGGCCAACAACGGCGGGAACCGCCCGGGCAGAAGGGAACCCCCGGGGAAAGGGAAGCGAAACAGAAAGGACACCGCATTAACATGCGGTGTCCTTCATCTGATTGGAGGTGCCACCCAGATTCGAACTGGGGAGTGGAGCTTTTGCAGAGCTCTGCCTTACCACTTGGCTATGGCACCGGCTTGGGTTGGGATACGCGGACCCGGGAAGAAATGTTATGAGGAAAAAACGGGGCAAACACGCTTTGCCCCGTTTGGAGCGAGTGACGAGGCTCGAACTCGCTACCTCCACCTTGGCAAGGTGGCGCTCTACCAGATGAGCTACACTCGCATTTGGGTCCTCCGCAGGTTGCCCTGCGGAGGATGGTGCCTCCGGTCGGAATCGAACCAACGACACGGGGATTTTCAGTCCCCTGCTCTACCAACTGAGCTACAGAGGCAAAAATGGCGACGCGGAAGGGACTTGAACCCTCGACCTCCGGCGTGACAGGCCGGCGTTCTAACCAACTGAACTACCGCGCCAGGTAGTCCGGGGGGGATGGGATCGAAGTGGTGGGAACAACAGGGCTCGAACCTGTGACCCCATGCTTGTAAGGCATGTGCTCTACCAGCTGAGCTATGCTCCCCGGTGTGCCGCCTCACTTGCGACGGCTTGATTATTATACTCGACATAGGCCGACTTGTCAACAGGAAATTGAGATTTTTTACCGAGAATTTTTTTGGCGTCTTTTTTGAAAAATTTGGCGGGGTTTACCAGGCCGGTCTTGTCCCTGGCGCTTGACATTCCAAAAAATCGATGACATAATTGTAGCGTATAATAACAAGCGGCGTCCACCTGTGGGGCGTGTAATGATGAGGAGGTCTGCATTATGGGGGATAACATCAAACGGATCGGCGTGCTGACCAGCGGCGGAGACGCGCCGGGCATGAACGCGGCCGTCCGGGCTGTGGTGCGTACGGCGGTGGGCCAGGGCATCGAGTGCGTCGGCATCCGCCGGGGCTGGAACGGCCTGATCAACAGCGACTTTGTCCCGCTCACCGGCAGCAGCGTCAGCCACATTATCAACAAAGGGGGCACCCTGCTGTACACCGCCCGCAGCGAGGAGTTTATGGAGGAGGCCGGGCGGGACAAGGCTCTGAACACCTGCCGCCTGCTGGGGCTGGACGGCATCGTGGCCATCGGCGGCGACGGCACCTTCCGGGGGGCGCTGGCCCTGAGCCGCCAGGCGGCCCAGCGGGGCATGAGCCTGCAGGTGGTGGGCATCCCCGCCACCATCGACAATGACATCGGCTGCTCCTACTATACCATCGGCTTCGATACCGCCTGCAACACCGCCATCGAGTGCATCGACAAGCTGCGGGACACCATGCAGTCCCACGAGCGGTGCTCGGTGGTGGAGGTCATGGGCCGCCACGCCGGCTATCTGGCCCTGGCCGTGGGCATTGCGGTGGGCGCAACCGCCGTGCTGATCCCCGAGCGGGAGCTGGATTTTGAACGGGACATTGTGGACAAGATCCGCCGGGCCCGTCTGGCGGGCACCACCCACTACATGGTGGTGGTGGCCGAGGGCTGCGGCAGCGCCGTGGAGATCGGTGACCGCATCCATCAGGAGCTGGGGATCGATCCCCGCGTCACCGTGCTGGGCCACATCCAGCGGGGCGGCAGCCCCAGCGTCCAGGACCGGGAGACCGCCAGCCGTATGGGCTACGAGGCGGTTATGTCCCTGGTGGAGGGGGATGAGAACTGTGTGATCTCGGTCCAGAGCGGCTGCACCATGCGCATTGAGATGGAGGAGGCGCTGCAGATGACAAAGGAGTTCCACATGGACCGCTACCGCCTGCTGGAGGCACTGACCAACGGAGGCAGCAAGCTGAAATAAGCAAAACAAGGGACCGGACGGCTCAGCCGCCCGGTCCTGTTACATCTCGGCCAAAAGCTGCTCCAGCTCCTGCCGGGAGAAGCGGTACACCTGGTCGCAGAACTGACAGGTCAGCTCCGCCTGGCCCTGCTCCTGGATCAGCTCGGTCAGGTCCTTCCGGCCTATGCTGATGAGGGCCCGGCTCACCCGGTCCCGGGAGCAGCAGCACCGGTACTCCACCGGATGTTTTTCCAAAATCTCCAGCTGGAAGCCCGGCAGGACGGCCCGCAGCAGGCCCTCTCCGTCCAGGCCGCCAGCCAGCGCGTGGCTGACCGAACCCATCGCCCGTACCCCCGCCTCGATCCGTTCGATCATGTCCTCCCCCGCTCCGGGGAGAAGCTGGATGAGGTAGCCTCCGGCGGCGGTGACCGACTGGTCCAGGCCCACCAGCACCCCCAGGGCGCAGGCGGTGGGGATCTGCTCGCTTTCCACAAAGTACATCGCCAGGTCGTCGGCGATCTCCCCGGAAAACAGACCGATGGACCCCACGTAGGGCTCCTTCAGGCCGATGTCCTTGATGACGGTGAGGGTGCCGTCCAGCCCCACGGCAGCCCCCACGTCCAGCTTGCCGGGGGACTTCTCCATCAACTCCACCTGGGGGTTCTGGACGTAGCCCCGCACGTTGCCCCCGCAGTCGGAGACGGCCAGGATGGTCCCCAGCGGCCCGCCCCCCCTGATTTGGAGGGTAAGGGAACCCTGCTCCTCCTTGAGCATGTCCCCCATGAGGGAGGCCCCCAGCAGGGTGCGGCCCAGGGCGGCGGCGCCCATGGGCAGGAGCTTGTGGATGTTCCGGGCCCGCTCCACGATGTCCCGGCCGGTAATGGCGGCGGCTTTTACCAAACCGTTGCCGGTGATGGCTCTTACAATCTCGTTGGTCATGAATTACGGTTCCTTTCTTGCGGTAAAAAAGATGCGCTGTTCGCCTGGCCTGGGGGGACGCAGCTTCAGCTCGCCGTAGGTCCGCACCTGGGAAAAGCCGGCCTGCTCCAGCATGGCGGTGAGCTCCTCCACCGTGTAGGCCCGCTCCCGGTGGAGTTCCTCCCCCCGGTCCCACTGGCCGGTGGAGGGGTCCAGCTGAAAGAGATCCATAAAGTAGGAGCACACCCGGCTGCGCCGGGAGAACTCTGCCCGCCACACGCAGTAGGCGTCCTCCGTCTCGTCCAGGAAGACCTGGCCGTCCAGCCCCTCCAGCTTTTCCGGGGAGTTGACGTCAAAGAGGAACAGCCCGCCCGGCGTCAGGAACAGGTGGACCCGCCCGAAGGCCCTTTGCAGCTTTTTGGGGTCGGTGACGTAGTTGACGCTGTCCAGACAGCAGACGCAGGCGTCGACGGTGCCGTACAGGTCCAGCTTCTCCATGCTCTGGCACAGGAAGATGGGCTCGATGGGGGCCGCGCCCCGGTTTTTCTCCGCCGCCTCGGCCAGCATCTCCGGGGATTGGTCCACGCCGATCATCTCGTAGCCCCGGCGGGCCAGCTCCCGGGTGAGGGAGCCGGTGCCGCAGGCCAGGTCCAGCACGGTGCTGCCGGGCAGGGGGGCTTTTGCGAAGTGGGCCTGGATGTAGCTGGCCCAGGCGGGGTAGTCCACGTCGTAGGTGAAGCGGTCGTAGCAGCTGGCCAGAACGCGGTAGCTGCTCATGCTTCCGGCTCCCGCAGGCGGGGCACGATGGTCTGATAGCCCCCCGCCCCGTAGTGAAGGCACCGGTTCACCCGGCTGATGGTGGCGCTGGAGGCCCCGGTCCGCTCCAGAATCTCGCTGTAGATCAGCCCCTCATCCAGCAGCAGGGCCACGTCCATGCGCTGGGCCATGGCCTTCAGCTCGGAGACGGTGCACAGATCCTCCAAAAAACGGCGGCACTCCTCTTCGTTCTGGATGCTGACGATGGCCCGGTACAGGGCGTCGCTGCTCTGCTTATCCAAAAATTTTGACATGCTGGTCTACCTGCCTCTCTCGTATTTTAGTCTATTTTACCATGCTGACGGGAAAAAGTAAACGAAAAAAAGCAAAGAAACGCACCAATGCCGGGGGCGGGCATAGGATGGAGAAATTGGGAGAGGAGGCGTGTGGTGTGGCGAAGGAGGTTCAGGTCCTCTGGACCGAGGAGCGGCGTACCTTAACCCTGTGCAGCGAGCCTGTTTTGGAGTACACCCTGAGCTGGCCCCGTGTGGAGGGGGCCGGGCTGGGCGGGAGGTGGATCAGCGGGTACTATGCCCGGCTGGCTCAGAGCTGGCGGCGGCGGTGGGAGCGGGAGGTCTACTGGTCCGCCTGCCTGGAGCTGGCCGCCCGGCGGGAGGGGGCGCGGCCCTTCACCCCCTGGACCGGGGAGCTGGCCGGGGAGACGGCCCTCCTCCGGGACGGGGTGCTCAGCCTGCGCTTTTGGGGCGCGGAGGTCCGGGGGGACGGCCGTCCCGCCCGGGTGCGCTGGGGGGACGTGTGGAACGTCCGGGAAGGGGCGCCCAAGCCCCTGGGGAGCCTGTTCGCCGGGGAGAAGGGCTGGCGGAAGGGGCTGTGGCAGGCCCTGGTCCGGCAGGGGGAGGCGCGCCGTCAGGCAGGGGACTGCTTTCTGGACGGGGACTGGCCCCAAAAGGCCAAAAAGGCCCGCCCCCTCCGGAGCTGGTGCCTGACGGAGGAGGGGGTGGAGGTGTCCCTCCCCCAGTGCGCCGCCTCCCCCGCCGCGGAGGGATGCCCGGTGTTCACCCTGCCGCTGGAGAAATACGGAAATTAGTGATGTGATTTATCTCCCTGTCCCTCAAAATCAAGTCGTTGGATAGTAGGTCCTGTTCCCTCGCGATATCATTCCTCGCACTTTTGCTGGACTTTGAGCAATCTTTGACTGGCCGTTTCCGTCTCTCTTACCATAGTGAGATACATTTCTTTGTAGTCGTGATATTCCGACATTTTCATCACCTCACACCAATTATACTCAATATATAAAGAATATCACAATGAAGACCCTGGATACACTGTGCTTTATTTTAGATTGCGATGTATCGGATATTGTAGAGTATGTGCGGGAACAGTAGACAAAAAACAGGACGCTTTATGCGTCCTGTTTTCGCGTATTGGGATGGAATCAGTCCACCTTGGGGCCGGCGGCCACCAGGGCCTTGCCGGCGTCGTTGCCGGTGTACTTGACAAAGTTCTTCACGAAGCGGCTGGCCAGGTCCTTGGCCTTGGCGTCCCACTCGGCGGCGTCGCCGTAGGTGTCCCGGGGGTCCAGGATGGCGGGGTCCACGCCGGGCAGGGAGGTGGGCACCTCAAAGCCGAAGTAGGGGATGGTCTTGGTCTCGGCCTTGAGGATGGAGCCGTCCAGAATGGCGTCGATGATGCCGCGGGTGTCCTTGATGGAGATGCGCTTGCCGGTGCCGTTCCAGCCGGTGTTCACCAGGTAAGCCTTGGCACCGGACTTCTCCATGCGCTTGACCAGCTCCTCGCCGTACTTGGTGGGGTGCAGCTCCAGGAAGGCCTGGCCGAAGCAGGCGGAGAAGGTGGGGGTGGGCTCGGTGATGCCCCGCTCGGTGCCCGCCAGCTTGGAGGTGAAGCCGGACAGGAAGTAGTACTGGGTCTGCTCCGGGGTCAGGATGGACACCGGGGGCAGCACGCCGAAGGCGTCGGCGGACAGGAAGATCACGTTCTTGGCGGCGGGACCGCGGGAGACGGGCCGGACGATCTTCTCAATGTGGTCGATGGGGTAGGACACGCGGGTGTTTTCGGTGACCGACTTGTCCGCAAAGTCCAGTTTGCCCGCGCCGTCCACGGTGACGTTCTCCAGCAGGGCGTTGCGCTTGATGGCGTTGTAGATGTCGGGCTCGGCGTCCTTGTCCAGGTTGATGACCTTGGCGTAGCAGCCGCCCTCAAAGTTGAACACGCCCTCGTCGTCCCAGCCGTGCTCGTCGTCGCCGATGAGCAGGCGCTTGGGGTCGGTGGACAGGGTGGTCTTGCCGGTGCCGGACAGGCCGAAGAAGATGGCGGTGTTCTCGCCGTTCATGTCGGTGTTGGCGGAGCAGTGCATGGAGGCGATGCCCTTCAGGGGCAGGTAGTAGTTCATCATGGAGAACATGCCCTTCTTCATCTCGCCGCCGTACCAGGTGTTGATGATGACCTGCTCACGGCTGGTGATGTTGAAGATGGCGGCGGTCTCGGAGTTCAGGCCCAGCTCCTTATAGTTGGTCAGCTTGGCCTTGGAGGCGTTATAGGAGATGAAATCGGGCTTGAAATTCTTCAGCTCCTCCTCGGTGGGGGCGATGAACATGTTCTTCACGAAGTGGGCCTGCCAGGCCACCTCCATAATGAAGCGGATGGCCATGCGGGTGTCCTTGTTGGTGCCGCAGAACACGTCCATCACATACAGCTTCTTGTTGGACAGCTCCTGGATGGCCAGCTTCTTGCAGGCGTCCCAGGCCGCCTGGGAGGCGGGCTTGTTGTCGTTCTTGAACTCGTCGGAGGTCCACCACACGGTGTCCTTGGAGTTCTCGTCCATGACGATGAACTTGTCCTTGGGGGAGCGGCCGGTGTAGATGCCGGTCATCACGTTGACCGCGCCCAGCTCGGTCATCTGACCCTTCTCATAGCCCTCCAGGGCGGGGTCCATCTCAGCCTCGAAGAGCTGCTCGTAGGTGGGATTGTATACGACCTCCTGAATGCCAGTGATGCCGTATTTTTCCAATCCGTAGGTTTCCATGATGAATTCCTCCTTAAAATAGTTAAAGTGGTTATCCATTCCGATCATGGCCTATTTTACCCCAATTTTTTGGGCTTTGCAAGAGATAAGTGAGCGAAAATGACGGAATGGGCAAAAGCCTCAAATCAAGCCCCGCAGAGCCTTGGACAGTTGGGCAAATTGAGGAATGGACAGCCGCTCCCCCCGGGTATCCGGAGGAACTCCGCATGCTTCCAGGGCCCGGAGGATGTCCTCCCTGGGGCGGTCCAGATTGGCGGCCAGGCTGTTGAGCAGGGTCTTGCGCCGCAGGGCGAAGGCGGCTTTCACCACCCGGAAAAAGTGGTCCGGGTCGTCCACCTCCGCCGGGACAGGCCGGGGGACCATCCGCACCACCGCCGATGTCACCTTGGGGGCGGGGAGGAAGCAGTCGGGCGGGACTTCAAAGAGCAGCTCCGGGGCGGTGTGGTACTGGCAGAAGACCGAGAAGGCCCCGTAGTCCTTGGTCCCCGGCTGGGCGCAGATGCGCTGGGCCACCTCCTTCTGGATCATCACCGTGATGGCAAAGAAGCATTGGGCCTCGATGAGGGCGGTGATGGCCGGGGTGGTGATGTTGTAGGGCAGGTTGGCGCAGGCGGCAAACCCGGAAAGCCAGGGCATGTCCCGTGTCATCTGGCGGATATCCAGCTTCAGGATATCGCCCGGGACGATCTCTACATTGTCCCGGCCGGCCAGCGTCTCCTCCAGGATGGGCAGCAGGGCCTTGTCCAGCTCCACGCTGACCACCTTGCCCGCCCGCCCGGCCAGCTCCTGGGTGAGACAGCCGATCCCGGGGCCGATTTCCAGCACGCCTGTATCCGGGTGGGCCCTGGAGGCTTTGGCGATCTCCCGGGGGACCCAGTCGGCGATGAGGAAATTCTGCCCCATGGACTTGGAGAAGCGAAAGCCATGGCGGGCCAGCAGGGATTTGATCTGGTTGATATCGCACAGGTTCATTCCATTGCTCCTTTCGGCGTCAACGCATTAAAAAGCCCCCTCTTTGGCAGGGGGGCTTGTATTGCTTACAGAATATGCACCGATTCCGGGTCGAACACCAGGGAGCAGTTCTCGCCCACCTGATAGATGCGCTTGTTTTTGGGGTTGTAGTCGGTGAGCTTCACCAGGGTATTGCCCACCTTCACGTGGTAATTCTGGTAGGACCCCATAAAGCAGGACAGGGTCACGGTGCAGGGCAGGCCGCCCTCGTCCTTCAGCAGGGCGGACTCGGGCCGCAGCACCACGGTATACTCCGTCCCCGGGGTCATCCCCGCCTTGGCGGGGACCCGGGTGGGGGAGCCCTCCACGTTGAGGATGGCGTGGCTGCCGTCCAGGCGCTCCAGAGAGCCCTTGAGGAAGTTGGCCTCACCGATGAAGTCGGCCACAAACTCGCTGCTGGGGTGGTAGTAGATGTCCTGGGGGGACCCCATCTGGGCCACCACGCCCTTGTTCATAATGATGATGTTGTCCGACAGGGCCATGGCCTCGCTCTGGTCGTGGGTGACGTAGATGGCTGTGATGCCCACCTCCTGTTGGATGCGGCGGATCTCCGTCCGCATGGACACCCGGAGCTTGGCGTCCAGGTTGGACAGAGGCTCGTCGAAGAGGAGGACGGAGGGCTCGATCACCAGCGCCCGGGCCAGGGCCACCCGCTGCTGCTGTCCGCCGGACAGCTGGTTGGTCATGCGGCCCTCCATGCCGGTGAGCTCCACTAGGTCCAGAATCTTCATCACCCGCTTTTGAATCTCATCCTTGGGCGTTTTGCGCAACTTCAGGCCGTAGGCCACGTTGTCGAAGACGTTGTAGTGGGGCAGCAGGGCGTAGCTCTGAAAGACCATGGCGGTGTCCCGCTTGTTGGGGGTGAGGGCGTTGATGGCCTCCTCCCCCAGGTAGATCTCCCCCTCGTCGGGGCTCTCGAAGCCGGCGATCATCCGCAGGGTGGTGGTCTTTCCGCAGCCCGAGGGACCCAGCAGGGTGACAAAGGAACCCGGCTCGATGGTCAGGGAGGTGTCCTTTACCGCATAAAAGTCCTTGCCCGTCTTGGGGTCCTGATAGATTTTGGAGATGTGGTCCAGACGGACCCCCTTTTTGACTTTTGACATGGCTTAATCCTCCTTGATTTTCTTGCTGGTGCCGAAATACTTGATAAACAGGTTCATCAGCAGCACCGAGCCGTAGGTGATCAAAATCAGAATGGTGGCGAAGGCGCAGGCGATGGAGTAAGCGCCCTTCTCGGCAAACTCGTTGATCTGCACCGTGATGAGGTAGACGCTGGGGGTGACCAGCAGGATGATGGCGGAGATGGCGGTGATGGACCGGACGAAGGCCGTCACCAGTCCGGAGAGGAAGGAGTCCTTAATGAGGGGTAGGGTGACCGTCATGAACACCTTGAAGCTGTCCGCCCCCATGTCGTAGGCCGACTCCTCAATGGACTTGTCGATCTGCCGCAGGGCGGAGATGCCGCTGCGGGTTCCGGTGGGCAGGGAGCGGACCACAAAGACGATAATCAGAATGGCCGCGCTGCCGTAGAGACCCTGCAAAAATCCGGTGCGGAACACGCCGCCGGAGAAGCCCCGGATGTAGCCCACGCCCAGCACCGTGCCGGGCACGGCCATGGCCAGCATGGACACCGCCTCGATAAAGCCCTTGGCCTTAAACTTCCGCTTGACCACCAGGTAGGAGATAATCATGGACAGCAGGGCGGTGATGGGGGAGGCGATGAGGGACAGGACAAAGGAGTCCCGGAAGGCCTGGAGGCCGTGGTACCGGGTAAACACCTGACCGAACCACTTGAAGGTCAGCGGAGTAAACTTGTAGCCCCAGGTGGGGAACAGAGCTCCGATGGGCACGCAGACGTACATCAGGATGACAAAGAAGGCCGCCAGGGAGCACAGGATGGTGAGGGGGATGGTGACGCTCTTGTCCTCAATGAGCATCCGGCCCCGGCTGGCCTTGCCGGTGAGGGTGGCGGCGGTTTTGGCCTCCAGGTAGTATTTTTGGACGATAAACATACCCAGCGTAATGCACAGCAGCACCACAGCCATGGCCGCCGCCCCCTCCTTGTCGTAAGCGCCGGTGATCTGGAGGTAGATGGTGGTGGCCAGGGTGTCGTAGGAGCCGCCGATGATCATGGGGTTGGCGAAGTCGGCAATGGATTCGATGAAGGTGACCAGAAACGCGTTGCCCAGGCCGGGGAGGAGCAGGGGCAGGGTGACGGTGGTAAACACCTTGGACCGGCTGGCCCCCATGTCCCGGGCGGCCTCCTCCAGGGAAGGGTCAATATTCTTCAGCAGGCCCTTGAGCATCATGTAGCACACGGGGAAAAAGGTGAGGGACTGGACGATGACAATGCCCCAGAAGCCGTAGACGCTGTTGTCCTCCATGCCCAGCAGGAAGTAGGTGATAATGCCCGCCTTGCCGAAGAGCATAATCATGGACAGGGACAGCACGAAGGGGGGCGACACCACCGGCAGCATGGACACCACCTTGAACAGGCCGCCCACCGCCCTGCCCATCTTGACATAGACCTCCACATAGGCGAAGAGCAGGCCCACCACGGTGGACAGAATCCCTACCAGGAATCCCACCTTCAGGGTGTTGCCGATGGCCTTGGTGAAGGTGGGCATGGCCATGATGCGCTGGAAGGTGGACAGGGTAAAGCCGTTCCCGCCGTAGAAGCTGTCCACCAGCAGAATCGCCAGGGGGTAGAGGATAAACAGGGTCAAAAACGCGATGAGGACGAGGATGGTGCCCACCATAACGGGGTCTGCCATCAGCTTTTTCCGGTCCAGCGCCGCGCTCTGGCTTTTTGCCATGGAGAAGCCCTCCTTTTGTTCAGATTGGAAGCGGGGGGACAGCGGTGTGCGCCGTCCCCCCGCTGGCTGGGGTGTATTACTCGGTCTGGAAGCGGCCGGTGTCGCCGGTGTTGGAGCCGGCGGAGGCCAGAGCGGTCATGACCTCTTCCACATAGGTTCCGATGTTCTTGGTGGCGTCGTCGAAGTCATAGTCCATCACGTTGTTGGGGTCCAGACCGAAATCATAGGCGGCCTGGGGCTGCTCGGCGTTGTCCAGAACCAGGAACTGGTAGGAGCCCACCTCGTCGGCCTGGTTGACACAGTCGGGGGACAGGGCGTACTCAATCCACAGCTTGGCGGCGTTGGGGTGCTTGGCTCCCTTGAAGATGGCGGTGGCGCCGATCTCGCAGGAGGTGCCGCTGGAGGGGATGATCAGCTCGATGTTGTCATAGCCGTTGTCCAGGATCTGGGTGATGCCGTCATGCAGGAAGCCAATGCCGATGGTGCACTCGCCGGTGCCCACGTTTTTGGACGGGCCGGAGCCGGACTTGGTGTACACCTCAATGTTCTTGTCCAGGTCGACCAGGAACTGAATGCCCTCGTCGTGGCCGTACTTCTGGATCATGGTGTTGATGACCAGCTTGGCGGTGCCGGCGGTGTTGTAGTTGGACAGCCAGATCAGGCCCTCATACTCGGGCTTGAGCAGATCGGGCCAGTCCTTGGGGGCCTCCAGGCCCTTGCTGTCCAGACGGTCCTTGTTGACCATGAAGCCCAGAATGCCGGTGTAGATGCCGTACCACATGTTATCGGAGTGCTTATACACGTCCTTGGTGATGTGGGAGGCGTTCATGGCCTCATAGGGCTCCAGCAGGCCCTCGGCCGCTACCACGTTGTAGGGGTCGGTGGTGCCGCCGAACCAGACGTCGGCGGAAGGATTGCCGTTCTCCTCCTCGATCTTGGCCTGGACCTCGCCGGTGGACAGGCGCTGGAAGGTGGTCTTGATGCCGTAGAGCTCCTGGAACTTCTGGCAGGCGGCGGCCAGGTAGTCCTCCTCGCAGGAGCCGTAGACCACCAGCTCGCCCTCGGCCTGGGCGGCCTCGATCAGCTCGGCCATGGGGTCGTCCGAGGGGGTGCTGGAAGCGGGCGTGCTGGAAGCGGGCGTGCTGGAAGCAGGCGTGCTGGCGGCAGACTTTCCACCGCCGCCGCCGCCGCAGGCGGCCAGGGACAGCACCATGGCCGAGGCCAGCAGCATGGATAACAGTTTTTTCACGTTTCATTCCTCCATTGTTTGAACTTGTCCCACAGCGGAGACGGCTGCCTCTGCCCAAAGGACTGTTCTATTGTAAAGCTTTAGGGAGAAAAAGTCAATATGCCCAAAACAACTTTTTGTATTTTGTGGAAAACTGGCTATTTTGCAAAGTAAATCCCGAATTCCGGGGCGAGGAGGGGGAAAAGGACATAAAAAACGATGCGCAGCGGGTGCGCATCGTTTGACTGCCTGGTTCAGGCGCTGGCGGGGGCGGTCCCGCCGTTCTGGGACTCAGGGGCCTGCTCCGATGGGGGGAGGGAGTCCTCCGGGTCCATATCCGCCAGGGTGTAGGGGACCTTGGGGACCGAGAGGCTGGACAGCCGCTTTTCCTCCCCGCCGTTCCCCTGGGACGGGGTGGAGCTGCCGGAGGTTCCGGTCCCCGAGGACAGGCGGACGTCCTCCCGCTGCCAGATCACGGAGCCGTTCTCCACCTTGAAATTGGGGCCGAAGGAGCTGCTCCCGGCGGCGCCGCCCGCCGCCCGCTCCTCCTCAAGGGCCTGCTGCTGGGCCTCGTAACGCTCCCTGGCCAGACTGTTCTGGTAGGCGGACAGGCCGAAGAGGCCCCAGAAGCCCGCCTCCCCCAGGCCCAGCAGGATCAGGAGGATGGTCAGAAGCGGGAGCAGGATGCTGCGCCGCTGTTTGGGTCCGGAGTCCTCGGCCGGGACCGGAAGCCCGGCCTCCGCCTCCGGTACCGGCCCGGCTTCCGGCGCGGCCGGCTGCTCGGGCTGCGGACTGGCCAGCTGCTCCGCCAGCATTTCGTCTACTGTGTTCGCCATATTATACACCCGCTCTCTGTATCGGTACTCTTATGGTATCATAGCTTGATTTGGAAGTCAATCAGCATTCTGCGGGGAACATTCCAATTCTCGACTTTGGCAGGAAAGTATGCTATACTGCTGGACCGCCTTCCAGTTCTTCCAGAAGAGGACCGCCCTGAAGTTTGGAAAAAAGGCCGTTAAATTTCAAAATAGTCTTCCGCTTTTGGAAAAGATTTGATATAATACTCCCCAAGACTGCCTGGCCGGCCGCCAGACGGCGTTCAAGGAATAAGGAGTTGGAGATATGGGGAACCGGGAAAAAATTCTGATCATTGACGACAGCTCAGTCCAGGCTGATATGCTGCGCTCCATTCTGGAGGGGGACTATGACGTCACCGTTGCCCACACCGCCGAGTCGGGCCTGCATTACGCCAGGGTGGGGGATTTTGCCCTGATGCTGGTGGATGTGATCATGCCGGGGATGGACGGCTTCGGCCTGCTGCGCAAGCTGCAGGAGGAGGTGGTCACCAGTCATGTCCCGGTGATCCTGATCACCAGCCTGGCGGAGGCGGAGTATGAGGAGCGGGGCCTGGTCCTGGGGGCGGTGGACTACATTACAAAGCCCTACCATCCGCCTATCGTCCGGGCCAGGGTGAACACCCACGTCAAGCTCTACCGCTACCGGACCCAGCTGGAGCGGCAGTCCATGGTGGACCCCATGACCGGCATCCCCAACCGGCGCAGCTACGACCTGAACTGCCACAACAAATGGCAGGAGGCCATCCGCTTCCGGCAGCCCATCTCGCTGTGCATGTTTGACATCGACCGCTTCAAAGCCTATAACGACACCTTCGGCCACCCCGCCGGAGACGGGGTGATCTGCTCGGTGGCCCAGACGGTTACCGAGTATCTGAGACGGAGCACCGACTACTTTGCCCGCTACGGCGGGGAGGAGTTTGTGTCGATCATCATCGGCAGCGACGCCCGGACCGCCTGCCGGCAGATGAAAAAAATCTGCCAGGCGGTGGAAAACCTGCACATCCCCCACACGCCGGAGGCCGGCCAGTGGGTGACCATCAGCATCGGCGGCGTCACCCTGGTGCCGGAGCGGGAGGACTCCTACGATACGTATCTGAAGGTGGCGGATACCATGCTCTACGACGCCAAGCGGTTCGGGCGCAACCGGGTGGTCTGGTCCACGGCGCGGATGGAGGAGCTGGGCGAATTTGAATGACGGAATAGGAGCGAGGGCAGATGGGACTGTTTGACGCATTTCGAAAGAGCCCCAAGGAGCGGCGTGCAGAGCAGGCGCACAGGCGGGCCATGCGGGAGGACCTGGAGGTCTACTCCGGCATGCGGGTGGAGGTGACCAGCGGCGACGGGCGGGTCTTTCTGGTGGCCAAGCTGCTGGAGCTGCGGGGCGACCGGGCTCAGCTGGAGCCGGGGGCCAACGGCAGCCTGATGACCCGGACCGACGAGCCGCTGGAGGTGACCCTCCGGGGGCGCAGCAGCCTGGAACACCGCACCGTGAGCATGCGGGGCATGATCCGCATGGGACCGGGCAAGCTCTGGCAGGTGGAGCATCTGGCCCTGATGGATCAGACGGACAACCGGGCGAATACCCGGGTGGAGACCCGTCTGGAGGGGGATTTCACCCTCCCGGACCGGCCCGGCGTGCCGCTGGAACGCTGTGCGGTCAAGAACATCGGCATGGGGGGCGTGTGCATCGGCGCCCAGGCCCGCCGGGATGTGGGCGACCGGCTCATGCTGCGGGTGGACGGCCTCCTGGAGCTGGAGGACACCCTGCTGCCCTGTCAGGTGCTGCGCATCGACCTGCGCCGGTCGGGCAGCTTTGAGTACGGCTGCCGCTTTCTGGACCTGGAGGAGCAGGTGGAGCGCCGGCTGTTCCGGGCCGTGTACGCGCTGTATCACGGGCTGTATTGAGAATGCGGAAAAGGAGTGTTCCCCTTGCTGATGACCCGGGAGATGGACTATGCGCTGCGGATTCTGCGGGCTCTGCACCGGGAGGAGCAGCTGTCCGCCGCCGAGATCGCTCAAAGGGAGTCCATCCCAAAGGCGATCACAGTCAAGATCCTGAAAAAGCTTCACACCGCCGGAGTGGTCTCCAGCCGCCGGGGGAGCAGCGGCGGCTACCTGCTGGAGCGGTCCTGTGAGGAGCTGTATCTGTGGGACCTGTTCCAGGCCCTGGGCGAGACGGTCCTGGTCAACCGCTGCCAGCGGTCCGGCTACCAGTGCGAGGCGCGTCCGGAGGACGGCTGCGGCATCTGCCGGGAGCTGACCCGGATTCAGGCCGTTCTGGACAGGGAGCTGCGCCAGACCCCGCTGAGCGCCATGTTCTGAGGGCGCGCCCCCGCGCCGGGGGATTTTCTGGAATCCCAAGAAAAGTATTGAAATAAGACCGGCCGGTATGCTATACTGGAGTTAATTCTGGCCGCCCTGAGCGGTACCGAACGAAAAGTGAGGTTTGTGTTTATGCGCAAAAGTATCAAAAAGATGGTCTTTTACCGGGTCGCTGCAGCATTGCTGTCAATTATGCTGTTCAGCGGAGTCACGACCTACAACCTGATCCGTGTGGAGGGGATGCAGAAGGAGAACGAGAACGTGGTCGCCCTGCTGAGCCGGGCTCAGGCAGCTGAGGCGGCCCACTATAAATGGTCCTCGAACCTGAGCAACGCCCTGTACGCCGGTACCGAGTTCACCGGCAGTAAGGACCCCACCACCTGTGTGCTGGGCAAGTGGATCTACGGAGAGGCGGGCACCGACGACGCCGAGATCCTCCGCCTGCGCAGCGAGATGGAGCCGCTGCATAAGGCGCTGCACGAGTCTGCGGACTACGTGCTGGACCTGATGGCGTCCAGTCCGTCCCAGGCCCGGAGCTACTATCAGGAGACCATCCAGGCCAACCTGACCACCCTGGTGGGCAAGCTGGACGATGTCATCGCCCTGGGCACCGCCCTGAACGAGGCCAGTACCGAGGAGATGAACTCCACCATCATGCTGATGCAGGGCATTACGGCGGTTTGCCTGGTGCTGGCGCTGGTCTGCCTGATCAGCCTGGTGCTGTATGTCCTGAAGCACATCCTGGCCCCCATTCTGCATATCACCCGCCAGGTGGAGCCCCTCCACGACGGCACGCTGGACCTGGCCCTGGAGCACCACAGCAACGACGAGCTGGGCGATCTGGCCACCACCCTGGAAAAGGCGATGGAGCTGATCCGGGGCTATATCTGGGACCTGAACCGGGTTATGGAGCAGCTGGCCAAGGGCGACTTCAATGTGAAGACCGCCACCCCCTTTATCGGCGACTTCCGCTCCATTGAGCAGTCCATTGAGGTGCTCACCACCGGGCTGTCCGCCACCATCAGCAGCATCTGTCAGGCCCAGGGCAAGGTGTCCGGCAACGCGGAGCACCTGTCCAACGGCGCCCAGAACCTGGCCCAGGGGGCCACCGAGCAGGCCAGCGCCGTGCAGGAGCTGTATGCGACGCTGGATACCCTGTCCCAGAGCGCCACGGAGAACGTGAAGACCGCCGCCCTCGCCCAGGACAACGCCCGCCGGACCGGAGAGCAGGTGACCATCAGCGGCCAGCAGATGGAGCAGATGGTCGCTGCGATGAAGGACATCACCGAGGCGTCTCAGCAGATCGAAAAGATCATCGCCACCATCGAGGACATCGCCTTCCAGACCAACATCCTGGCCCTGAACGCCGCCGTGGAGGCCGCCCGGGCGGGGGCCGCAGGCAAGGGCTTCGCCGTGGTGGCCGACGAGGTGCGCAATCTGGCCTCCAAGTCGGATGAGGCGGCCAAGGCCACAAAGGGGCTGATTGAGAATTCCGTTCAGGCCACCAGCCGGGGCAGCCGGATCGTTGACGAGGTCTCCATGACCCTGAATAAGACGCTGGAGCTGGTGGTGCAGTCCAACACCGCCATCGGCGCCATCGTCAAGGCGGTGGAGAGCGACGCCGAGTCCATCGCCCAGGTGACCGAGGGCATCGGCCAGATCTCCGCCGTGGTCCAGAGCAACTCCGCCAGCAGTGAGGAGTCGGCCGCCGTCAGCGCCGAGCTGTTCACCCAGGTGCAGCGGATGGAGGAGCAGACCCGCCGCTTCAAGCTGAAAGCGTAACATGCAAACGTCCCCACCCCGGAGTTCGGGGTGGGGACGTTTTAATAGTCAAAGAGATAGCTCTCATAGGCGTTGATGACCTGGGTCTCCCCATAGGCGGCCCGGCGGGGTACGTCCTGGCCGTAGTTCATGTGCATGTGGCCGTGGATAAAGTACCGGGGCTTGTATTTGTCCATCAGGCCGTTGAAGGCGTCGAAGCCGGTGTGGCACAGGTCTTCGCCGTCGTTCAGCCCCAGGGCGGGGGCGTGGGCCAGCAGGATGTCGAACCCGTCTTTGCGGCGCAGGTCCAGCCAGCGCCGCCGCACCCGGCGGTCCATCTGCTGCTGGGTGTACTGGTGCTCCCCCTGCGGCTTGTAGCGGACGGAGCCCCCCAACCCCAGAATGCGGACCCCCTGGTGGACGTACAGCTTATCCTCAATGCAGATGCAGCCCTCGGGCGGCGTCTGGGCGTACCGGTCGTCGTGGTTGCCGTGGACGTAGAGCACCGGGCAGTGGGCGAAGGTGACGACAAAGGACAGATACTGGGGCTTCAGGTCGCCGCAGGAGAGGATCAAATCCACCCCCTCCAGCCGGCGGCGGTCCAGATAGTCCCACAGCCAGGGGCATTCGTGGTCGGACAACGCCAAAATCTTCATCGGCTCAGCAGTCCTTTCAGCGGGTTGAGTCCCTGACTCTTTTTCACGGAGAAAGCCTTGTGGAGCTGGAGGAAGCCGTCCTTCAGGTCCGACTGGGTGAAGCTCTTGACCTGATCGTAGCCGAAAAACTCCAGATAGAGGAGCATGGCGTCGGCCACGGTGAGCCGGGTGGACAGCTCCTTGGAGTCCTTGTCGCCGTACAGGGCGGCGAAACGGGCGTAAAAGCTGTAGAATTTCCGGCGCTCATCCTCGGTCCAGACCTCGTCCGGGCCTTTGCCCACCGCCTCCTGCAGGCGGGCGAACCGGCCTGTGCCGCTGAACCACAGGTAGTTGATTTTGGAGCACTGGTAGAAGTCCACAAACTCATAGTAGATGTCGCTGGCTTTGGAGCCGTCCCGGGCCGGGAGGATGCGGGTGACCTCGGCGGGGATGCTCACCGCGCCGAACCAGCGCAGAACGCTGACCCGCTTGTGCCCCTCCACCACGTAGAAGGTGTGCATGTATTCATAGACCTTGATGGGATCGGTGATGCCGGCGTCCATGTGGGCCTTGCACAGATTGGTCCATTTGTGGCAGAACTCCGAGTCCTCCTCCATCAGGGGGAGGAAGGAGTGGGAAAAGGCCTGGCTGCGCCCGGCGGACCGGGTGCCTACGATCAGCTCGATGGGGATCTCCACCAGGCCCAGGCTCACCTCGCCGCAGGTGGTCTCCGCGGCCAGGATCTCGTCCAGCACGGGCAGGTAGGGCGAGGCGCCCCGGCTTTGGGAGCGTTTGGCTTCCTTCAGGCCCATCTGCCGGGCCTTGCGATATTCCTCTAAATACATAGAAAAAACCTCCTGCAGTGGAAGATTGTTTCGTGTTGGAGAAGTATATCACAGGAGTCGCTGAGGCGCAAGGGGAAATAGTACCAAAGCTGACGGGGAGAGGGATTTGTTCTTCTTCAGGGTTGCGAAAAGGGCCAACCTGTATTATAATAAGTTCGACAAAATATATGCGGACGACCGCCGCGTTTTTGGGAGGAAGAGCAAATGAAGCAGGAGCTGATTCAATGCGCCCTGACCCACGGCCGCCGGTTTGTGCGGTATGGCAAGCCGGCCAGCTACATCCCGGAGCTGGCCTCCAAGGACCCGTCCAAGCTGGGGATCGCGGTGTGTGACATGGAGGGGAACGTCATCACGGCGGGGGACTGCAAGGAGAAGTTTTCCATGCAGAGCATCTCCAAGGTGATGGCCCTGATCCTGGCTTTGGAGCAGAATGGCTTTGACAATGTGTTCAGCAAGGTGGGCATGGAGCCCACCGGCGACGCCTTCAACTCGATGGTCCGGCTGGACCATCTGATTAACAACAAACCCTTCAACCCCATGATCAACGCGGGGGCCATCGCGGTCACCAGCACGATCCGGGGGGCCACCCTGGAGGAGCGCAAGGAGGCCTGCCTGGCCTGCGCCCGGAAGCTCACCGGCAACCCGGACCTGGGGGTGGATTACGAGGTGTTCCTGTCCGAGTCGGAAACCGGGTTCCGGAACCGGGCCATTATCTATCTGATGCGGTCCAACGGCATCATTGAGGGCAACTGCGAGGAGCACCTGGAACTTTATTTCCTGATGTGCGCCCTGGCCTGCAACTGCAGGGACCTGGCCTTTTTTGCCGCCACGCTGGCCAACAACGGCGTCAGCCCGATGACCGGGGAGCGGCTCATCCAGCCCCGGGTGGTGCGGCTGGTACGGTCCCTCATGGTCACCTGCGGGATGTATGACTACTCCGGGGAGTTTGCCGCCACGGTAGGCATGCCCTCCAAGAGCGGCGTGGGGGGCGGCATCATCTCCTGCGCCATCGGCAAGTACGGCATCGCCACCTACGGCCCCTCGCTGGACGACAAGGGCAACAGCATCGGCGGCCTGAAGATGTTAGAGTATCTGTCCGACAATATGGGGCTGAGCATCTTCTGAAATATAACGGGATCGTTATATGAAAGCCGCTAAAGCAGCATTTTACATCAAAAACTCCCTCTGCTATACTGGTGACAGTAATTTGCAGGGGGAGTTTTGATGACGGATCAACGCCAATTGACTCAGGGCCCCATCAGCCGGCAGCTGATCGCCCTGTCCGCTCCGCTGCTGGCGGGCAATATCCTGTAGCAGCTGTACAACACGGTGGACGCCGTGATCGTGGGCTGGTTCGTGGGGGAGGGCGGCGGGCTCGGTGATGAACCTGTTCCTGTTTCTCATCAGCGGCGGCTGTGACGGCGTGGGCGCTCTGCTGTCCCAGTTCTACGGGGGGTCGGACGGAAGAACCTTTCGCTGGGAGTTTTACCTGTCCGGCGTGTTCGGCGCGAGGGCGTCGCTGGCGCTGACCGCTCTGGGACTGCTGGTCCTTCCGGGGCTGCTACAGCTGCTCCAGACCCCGCCCGGCGTGGCTGGATACGCAGCGGACTATCTGCGGATCATCTTCCTGGGCTTCCCCGCCGCCTTCGCGTACCATTTGGCCTCCGGCGTGCTGCGGGCTGTGGGCAATACCCGGGCGGCCCTCTTCTTCCTGGCCCTGTCCATGGGGGTGAACCTGGCGCTGGATTGGACCTTCGTGGCCAGGCTGTCCATGGGGGTGGAGGGGGCGGCCCTGGCCACCGTGCTGGCGCAGGCCCTGGCGGCCGGGCTGCCCGCCATGGCCCTGGCCACCGGCTTGGGCTGGATGGGTGTGGTCACGTTTTGGACCAGCTTGGCATACGGCGGCTTGAAGCGGCTCTCACACAGCTGAAACCGGAAAAAATACCGCAAGATCAGAGGATTTTGCGGTATTTTTGCGCAGTTTGGCATTTGATTTTTCCAGGGACTGTGATATAATAGCCGAAACGCTGGCATATAATCCCAATCTGGTGGTGATGGCATGGACAAACAGGAGGCGCTCCGGCACTATTTCGGCCACAGCGCCTTCCGTCCGGGGCAGGAGCGGCTCATCGACGCCGTCCTGGACGGGCGGGACGTGCTGGGCGTCATGCCCACCGGCGGGGGGAAGTCCCTGTGCTACCAGGTCCCGGCCCTGCTGCTGCCGGGGGTGACGCTGGTGGTGTCCCCGCTGATCTCCCTGATGAAGGACCAGGTGGCGGCCCTGCAGGCGGCGGGAGCGCCCGCCGCCTGCCTCAACAGCGCCCTGAGCCTGGAGCAGCTGCGCACGGTGTACAGCCGGGCCAGGCAGGGGGCCTATAAGCTGCTGTATGTGGCCCCGGAGCGGCTGGAGGGGGAGGGCTTTGACCGTCTGGTCCGGGAGCTGGAGGTCCCTCTGGTGGCGGTGGACGAGGCCCACTGCATCTCCCAGTGGGGGCAGGACTTCCGCCCCAGCTATCTGCGGATCTCCGCCTTTCTGGAGGGGCTGCCCCGCCGCCCCGCGGTGGCCGCCTTTACCGCCACCGCCACCGGACCGGTCCAGCAGGACATCGTCCAGCTGCTGGCCCTGCGGGACCCGGTGCGGGAGGTCACCGGCTTTGACCGGCCCAACCTCTTTTTTGACGTGCAGCACCCCCGGAGCAAGCTGGCCGCCCTGCTGAAGCTGGTGGAGGAGCGGCCCGGCCGCAGCGGCATCGTCTACTGCGCCACCCGCAGCGGGGTGGAGAAGGTGTGCCAGGCGCTGGAGGCCCGAGGGGTGTCCGCCACCCGCTACCACGCGGGGCTGGAGCCGGAGGAGCGCCAGCGGAATCAGGACGACTTCCAGTTCGACCGCAAAGCCGTGATGGTGGCCACCAACGCCTTCGGCATGGGCATCGACAAGTCCAACGTCAGCTACGTGGTCCACTACAACATGCCCAAAAGCCTGGAGGCCTACTACCAGGAGGCGGGCCGGGCCGGGCGGGACGGCGAGGCGGCGGACTGCATCCTCCTGTACTCGGCGGGGGACATTGCCACCGCCCGGTTCCTCATCGAGAACGGAGGCAATGAGGAGCTGACCCCCGAGGCGCGGGAGGCGGTCCGGCGGCACGACTACCAGCGGCTCAGCGCCATGACCGGGTACTGCCGGACCACCGCCTGCCTCCGGGGCCGCATCCTGGACTACTTCGGCCAGTCCCATGATGCCTCCTGCGGGAGCTGCGGAAATTGCCGGGGGGAGTTTGCCAGTGAGGATATCACCGTCTCCGCCCAGATGATCCTGTCCTGCGTGGTCCGGGTCCGGGAGAAGCTGGGGTACTATGTGGGCAAGACGCTGATTGTCCAGGTCCTCCGGGGCAGCAGGGACCAGCGGGTCCGGGACCTGGGGCTGGACAAGCTGTCCACCTTCGGCCTGATGGCCCAGCTGTCCGCCGGGCGGGTGCGGGAGCTGATGGAGTATCTGGAGCTGGAGGGCTTTCTTCGGACCAACCCCGCCCACTCCACCCTGGAGCCCGCCGGGAAGGCCCGGAGCCTCCTCTTTGCGGGGGAAACGCTGTCCATGCCGCTGCGGAAGGACCGGGTGCGGGAGAAGAAGCCCGCCTCGAAGGGAACGGCCCTCCCCGAGGCCAGGGAGGAGCGGCTGCTGGCCGCCCTCCGGACGCTGCGGGCCCGGCTGGCCCAGGCGGAGGGGGTCCCCGCCTACATCGTCTTTTCCAACGCCGCCCTGGCCGACATGGCCCGCCGTGCGCCCCGGACTATGGAGGCGTTTTTGGAGGTGTCCGGCGTGGGCCGGGTGAAGACGGCCAAGTATGGCGAAGCTTTTTTGCGTGTGATTCAGGAATGCAGTGCGAACTGAAAGGATGTGTTCCCCAGTGGACGATTTTTCCTTCTCCATTTTTCCCAACGAGAATTTTTTGGACCTGCGGCTGTACCAGTACGGCTGGGAGCAGTGCGCGCCTCTGCACTCCTTTGGTCCCTTTGTGCGCAACCACTATCTGTTCCACTATGTGCTCTCCGGCCAGGGCCAGCTGGACGCCGCGGACGGGAACGGCGTGAGCCACAAGTACCAGCTGGGGCCGGGCCAGGGCTTTCTGGTGTTCCCCGGGCAGGTGACCACCTACAGCGCCCATGAGAGCGATCCCTGGAAGTACACCTGGCTGGAGTTTGACGGCCTGCGGGTGGCGGAGTATGTGGACAGCGCCGGTTTGAGCCTGGGCCAGCCCATCTACCGCCCCCTGTCCCCTGAGCAGGGCCGGTCTGTGGGGGACACCATGGTCTATATCGCGGACCACTCCGACCGCTCTCCTCTTCATCTGGTGGGCCACCTGTGCCTGTTTCTGGATGGCCTCATCCAGAGCTCAGCTGCCCGCCGTGAGCTCCACGGCGGACAGCTGAAGGACTTCTATATCCAGGAGGCCATCACCTTTATGGAACACAACTACTCCCGGGAGATCACCGTGGAGGAGGTGGCCGACGTGTGCAAGCTGAACCGCAGCTACTTCAGTAAGATTTTTAAGGAGAACATGGGCTGTCCGCCCCAGGAGTTCCTGATCCGCCTGCGGCTGGCCAAGGCCGCCGACCTGATGAAGGGGACCGGCAACTCCATCGGCACGATTGCCGCCCGGTGCGGCTACCCCAATCAGCTCCACTTCTCCCGGGCCTTCCGCAAGCGGTACGGCCTGTCCCCGCGGGAGTGGCGGGTCCAGAACCAGGTCAAGCGAAAACAGGTCTGAAACGCAGTTCCCGCCTCCGGAGAGGCGGGAACCTGTTTTACAGGGCGCGGAGATACAGCTGGAGGGACTGGTAGTCCCCGCTGAGCATGGGCAGGGGGTATCCGGCGGCCATGAGTACGTCGCCAGGCCAGGAGCCGCCGCCGTTGACCTGATAGGTCTGCTGGGGGTCCAGGCCCTTGAGGCGCAGAGTCCGGAAGGGCTGGGCGGCCCGGAGGGAGGTGAAGACCAGGGAGACCAGCGCCTCCCGGCGGTCGGGGGAGACCTGCTCCCAGGCGGTATAGGGGCCGTTTTGGAAGGGGTCGGTGAGGCGGTAGTAGTCCCCCTGCTGGATCAGGTCGTAGTGTTCCTTGAAGAAGGCGGTCTGCCGCCGGATGATCGCCTGCTCCTCCTGCGGGACGGCGCTCAGGTCCATCTCGTAACCAAAGGTGCCGGACATGGCCACCACGCCCCGGGTCTCCATGGGGGTGATCCGGCCGTTTTCCTCGTTGGGGACTACCGAAACGTGGGCGCCCATGGCGCTGACCGGGTATCCGAAGGAGGTGCCGTACTGGATGCGCAGGCGGTCGATGGCGTCGGTGTTGTCGCTGCACCAGATCTGAGGGGTGTAGTAGAGCATCCCGGCGTCGAACCGCCCGCCGCCCCCGGCGCAGCCCTCGATGAGAATGTGGGGGAAGTCCCGGCGGAGCTGGTCCAGCATCTCGTACACGCCCAGGACATACCGGTGAAACACCTCTCCCTGGCGCTGGGGGGGCAGGGCGGCGGACCACACGTCGGAGAGGCTGCGGTTCATGTCCCACTTCACATAGGAGACGTCCGCGCTGGCCAGAACGGCCTTGATCTGTCCATAGACGCGGCGCCGCACCTCCGGGCGGGAGAAGTCCAGCACCAGCTGATTGCGGCCCCGGGCGGGGACCCGGCCGGGGATGCGCAGCGCCCAGTCGGGGTGTTCCCGGTAGAGATCGCTGTCCTCGCTGACCATCTCCGGCTCGATCCAGATGCCGAAGGACATGCCCAGCTCCTTCAGCCGGGGGACCAGGGCCTCCAGCCCGCCGGGCAGCTTGCTGTGGTTCACCACCCAGTCCCCCAGGCCGCTGTTGTCGTCGTCCCGCTTGCCGAACCAGCCGTCGTCCATGACGAACAGCTCGATGCCCAGAGGGGCGGCGGTTTTGGCGATGTCCGCCAGCTTTTCGGCGTCAAAGCTGAAGTAGGTGGCCTCCCAGTTGTTGATGAGCACCGGGCGGCGGGCGCCCCGGAGGGGGTCCTGGATCAGGTGCTCCCGGATGGCCCGGTGGAACTGGCGGCTCATCTGCCCCAGGCCGCTGGGGGAGCAGACCAGCGCCGCCTCCGGGGCGGTGAAGGTGGCGTCTGGCTCCAGGGTCCAGCAGAACTGGTAGGGGTTGATGCCCATCACCAGCCGGACGTTGTCATATTGGCTGGCCTCCGCCTGGGCCTGGAAATTGCCGCTGTACAGCAGCATGGTCCCGTAGCACAGGCCGTAGTTCTCGTTGGCCTCCCGGTCGCAGAGGACCACAAAGGGGTTGTGCTGGTGGCTGGAGGTCCCACGGACGCTGCCCACCCCCTGGACGCCGGAACGCAGAGGGGCGCGGCTGGGGGCCCGCTCCATCATGTGGCAGCCGTCAAAGGTGATCAGGTCCAAATCGGAGCGCTGGAAGTCCAGACACAGGGAGGCGCACTGGCGCAGGCGGACGGGCGCGCTTCCGCAGTTGCGTACCTGGACCGAGCGGGTAATCAGGTCGCAGTCCTCAAACACGCCATAGGCCAGCTCCACCGCCAGATCGGCGGCAGGGTCCTCCAGGGTGATCCGGAGGGTTTCCGCCCCCTCCGTTCCGCGGAAAAAGGGCAGGCCGTCCAGCTCATACTTACCCCGCTCCACCTTCCAGCCGGTCAGGCGCAGATCGGCCACACGGCTGCCGTCAGGATATTCGACCTCAATGGAGGGCAGGCGGAAATCCCCCACGCCGCAGGTGGAGTACTCCTGGGGGAGGGTGTCCAGGGAGTAGGTGCGGTCCGTCCCGGCCTCATGGGGATTGGGCGCGCAGGCCCGGTCGGCATAGCGGACCAGATAGGACAGGTCGCAGTCCCCGACCCTGGGGCCGTAGTAGGTGTGAATCAAAACATTGTGCCGGTCGGCCTTCATCTGATAAGTGGTGTTTTTGGTGTGCAGGGTAAAGACCCTGTGTTCCTTGTTGATCACGATCATGAGGGATACCCCCTGAATAAAGATTTCTTGGGCTGATTGTACGGGATTTTGGACCAAATAACAAGAAAAAGTTGAAAAAATAAACGACAAATTCCGGGCGTGTTTTCCGCCGGATTTTGTTCAGGGAAACAGCCCCGGCACGTCAAATTGCCGGGGCTGTTCCCAAAGGAAGAGAAAAGGAGGTTATTTGCCGCCGGTGGACGCAATGCCCTCGATGAACTGGCGCTGAAAGATCAGGTACAGGATCACCATGGGCAGCATCGCCAGCAGGGAACCGGCCATGAGCACCGGGAAGTTGGTGCTGAACTGGCCGCGGAGGGTGGCCAGGCCGGAGGACAGGGTCATCATGTTCAGGTCGGAGTTGACCACCAGGGGCCACATCAGGTCGCTGTAGGCGAAGACGGCGGTGAAGATCGTCAGGGCGGCCACGGAGGTTCCGGTCAGGGGGAACATGACCTTGTAGAAGGTCTGCCACTGGTTGCAGCCGTCTAAGTATGCGGCCTCACCGATCTCCTTGGGGATGCCCATGTAGGTCTGCCGCAGGAAGAACACGCCGAAGGCGCTGACGATTCCGGGGAAGACCAGGGCGAAGATGGTGTTGGACGTCCCCATCTTGGCCACCATCTGGTACTGAGGGATGATAAAAATCTGGGAGGGCAGGGACATCTGCACCAGCACGATGCCGAACAGCAGCTTCTTGCCCCGGAAGTTCAGCATGGCGAAGGCGTAGCCCGCCATGGAGCTGAAGGCCACGGCGCAGATCACCCGGAACAGAATCATCAGGGCGGTGTTCAGGTACAGCTTGAGAAAGGGCAGGCTGGCGGTGGCCTCCACAAAGTTTTTCCACTGAAGGCCCTCTCTGGGGAAGATAATGGGGGGCACCGCGTTGCTCTCCCCCACGGTCTTGACGCTGGTGAGAATCATCCAGAGAAAGGGGAAGACCATGATAACGGCGGCCGCAATGAGCACCGCGTAGGTGAGGATGGTCATCCGCTTCTGGGAGGCTTCCAAAGAAGTGTGTTTCATCAAAATTCCTCCTTACACGTCATAGTTGACCCACTTCTTCTGGCCGTAGAACTGAATCACCGTGACCAGGCCGATGAGCAGAACGGTCCACAGCACGATCGCGGAGCCGTAGCCGCGCTCGCCGGCGATGAAGGAGGAGCGGTAGAACAGGTACATCAGGCTCTGCACACTGGTGACAGCGGGGTTGGTGTCCTCCACCATCATGTAGATCAGGTCGTAGACCTTCACGGCGGACATCAGGCGCATAATCATGACCACGAACAGGGTGGGGGACACCATGGGCAGGGTGATGGTGAAGAACTGCTTCACCTTGCCCGCCCCGTCGATGCTGTTGGCCTCATACAGGGTTTTTGGGATGTTCTGCAAGCCGGCCAGCAGGAGGACGGCGTCATAGCCGATGTTGCTCCAGATGGCCACGATGGCGCAGGAGATCATGACGAACTTGGGGTCGGTGATCCAGCCGATGTGGGTGCCGAAGAGCTGGTTCAGAATGCCGTATTCCCCGTTGAAGATGAAGCGCCACACCATAGTGACGGCGGCGGGGGCGCACACCAGGGGCAGGAAGAAGATGGTGCGGAAGCCGCCCTTGAACTTGATCCTGGCGTTGAGGAGCATGGCCACCAGCAGGGACAGGAACAGTCCCACAGGGACGGTGAGGATACAGAACAGGATGGTGTTCCAGGTGGCCTTCCAGAACTCGGCGTTCTGGAACATGCGGGTGAAGTTGGCCAGGCCCACGAACTGGTAGCGGCCGAAGCCCAGGTGCTCGCAGAAGGCGGTGTAGATGGTCTGGACGAAGGGCCACAGGTTCAGAATCACCAGACCTATAATTGTGGGGGCCACCATAATCCAGCCCCAGTTTTCTTCCCGCCGGGCGGCGGGGGACAGCTTGTTGTTCACAAAAATGCCTCCTCTCTCCATCAGTCGGTCACGTACTGGTCCGCGATGCTCTGCATAACGGCCAGCTGGGCGCCGAGATCCGCGCCGTTGTAGACCTTGACCATCTCGTCGGCCACGTTGGACTTCCACTTGCGGCGGCTGGCGTTGTTGATGTACTGCACGGCGGAGTCAAACTGGTCGTAACAGACCTGGGTGTTGATGAGATAGTCGTAGTTCTGGAACTGGGTGGTCCAGGAGTCCTCCAGGCCCAGGTAGGCGGGGATGGCCGCGCCCGATTCGCCCTGAATGCGCTGGCCCTCCTCGCTGCCGAAGAAGCGGAGCACATCCTTTACAACGTCCAGGTTCTTGCCGTTGGCGGCGGTGGCGTAGCACAGGCCGTTGGAGATGGTGCCGCGGCCGTCGCCCGAGGCGGGATTGGGGCACTTGGGCAGGGGCGCGATGTCCCACTTGCCTACCATATTGGGGTAGTTGATCAACTCGGGCAGCAGGTTCCAGGAGCCCTCAAAGAACATGCAGCCCATCTCAGAGAAGAAGGCGGTGCCAGGGGAGGTCTCGGCGAAGAAGGTCTGGTCGGGACACCATTCGTTCTTTTGGATGTCTACGTAGTATTTGATGGCGTCCGCCGTGGCGGGCTGGGTATAGCCGGCGTGAAGGTTGGTCTCCGGGTCCAGGATGTAGCCGCCGTTCTGGTAGACGAAGTTCCAGTAGCCCAGCTGCTCGTCGTTGTAGGCCATGTAGCCGTACTTGCCGGTGGCGTCGTAAACCTTCTGAGAGGCGTCCATCAGGTCGTCCCAGGTCCAGGTCTCGTCGGGGTAGGCCACTCCGGCGGCATCAAACATCTCCATGTTGTACACCAGGACCACGTTGTCCTTGTCCTTGGGCACGCCATACATCCGGCCGTCGGAGCCGCTGGCGTTGCCGATGGAGACCTGGGAGTAGTGCTCCGTCCAGAAGTTGGGGTCCACCTCGTCATACAGGTCGGTGAGGTCGGCCAGGATGCCGAAGTCGGCGTAGTACAGAATCTGGTCGGTGTGCATCCAGAAGATGTCGGGCATGGTGTTGCTCTCACCGGCGGCCTCCAGCTTGGTCCAGTACTCGCTCCAGCTGGTGACCTGGACCTCGATGACCACATCGGGGTGCTGAGCGGTGTAGGCGTCGCAGACGGCCTGCATTCCCGGGCGCTGGAACACATCCCAGATCTGGAAGGTAAGATGGGTCTTGCCGTCTGACGCGCCGCACCCGCTCAGGGACAGCAGCAGCGTTATGGCTAAGACAAGGGATACAATACGGGGTATCTGTTTCATAACTCCACTCCTCTGCTTGTTTGTCGCACTCAGAAACGTTACGTAACTATGAACCAATCATAAACGTCCCGCCTGTTTCTGTAAATGGACTGGATTTTACGAAATATATTCAAATGTCGCCTATAACGTTTCCAGTACACTTGGGGGCAACATTTTGGTAGGTTTCCAAAAAATTCATTGAATCTGCACAGCTGCAAGGGTTTCGCTTTGTGCAAAACGTAAAAAACAAATTTTGAGGGCTCCGAACAGGGGCATAAGGACGGAACGATATGTCTCTATGTGCGGTTTTGCGGGGTTTGGACGGCCCCCGGCGCGTCCGGTGCGGGATTTGCCCCTTGCGTGTTGGGCGGGGGCTGTGATATAGTATCCCAAACCGGCTGTCTGTCCGGAAACGAGGGAGGAAACAGGGATGAAATTTCGGAACACTGCCTTCAGCAGCCGCCTCAGCCGGCATTGTGAGGAACTGAAGCGGCTGTATCAGGAACTCTACCACGACGAGCAGGCGTTTACCTGTTTTTGCGGGATGCTGAACAGGTGCTGGGACCAGCGGAAGCAGCCGCTCCGGGACCAGGACGATGCGCGGGAGGCCGACCCCGACTGGTACCGCCGCCGGGACCTGCTGGGGATGATGCTCTATGTGGACGCCTTCGCCGGAGACCTGAACGGCGTAAAGGGCAGGCTGAAGTACATCAAGGAGTGCGGAGTGAACTACCTCCACCTGATGCCCCTGCTGGAGTCCCCCAAGGGGCGCAGCGACGGGGGCTACGCCGTCAGCGATTTCCGCACGGTCCAGCCCGAGCTGGGCGCCATGAAGGACCTGGAGGCGCTGGCCAACGCCTGCCGCCGGGCGGGGATCAGCCTGTGCCTGGACTTTGTGATGAACCACACCAGCGAGGACCATGAGTGGGCCAAAAAAGCCCGGGCTGGCGAGCCGGGGTACCGGGACCGTTACTTCTTCTACGACAGCTGGGACATCCCCCGGCAATTTGAGCAAACCGTTCCCCAGGTGTTCCCCACCACCGCGCCGGGCAGCTTTACCCAGCTGGAGGACGGCCAGATCGTCATGACCAGCTTCTACCCCTACCAGTGGGACCTGAACTACGCCAACCCCGCCGTCTTCCACGACATGACGGAAAACCTGCTGTTCCTGGCCAACCAGGGCATTGACGTGATCCGTCTGGACGCCATCCCCTACATCTGGAAGGAGCTGGGCACCAACTGCCGCAACCTGCCCCAGGTCCATACCCTGGCCCGGATGCTGCGCATGGTGTGTGAGATTGTCTGTCCCAGCGTCCTGCTGCTGGGGGAGGTGGTGATGGAGCCGGTGAAGGTGGTCCCCTACTTTGGCACGCCGGAGAAGCCGGAGTGCCATATGCTCTATAACGTGACCACCATGTGTACCACCTGGCACACCCTGGCCACCGGGGACGCCTCCCTGCTCAAGCGGCAGATGGAGACCGTCTGCTCCCTGCCCAAGGAGTTTGTCTTCCTCAACTATCTGCGCTGCCATGATGACATCGGCTGGGGGCTGGACTACCCCTGGCTCAGCCGGGAGTTTGGCATCGAGGAGGTGCCCCATAAGCGGTACCTCAACGACTGGTTCACCGGCCACTGGCCGGGGAGCGTCAGCCGGGGGGAGCTGTATAACGACGACCCCCGCCTGGGGGACGCCCGGCTGTGCGGCACCACGGCCTCGCTGTGCGGGATCGAGGCCGCCGGGTTCGAGGGGGACCCCTTCAAGCTGGAGCGGGCGGTGGCCTGCGACCTGACCCTCCACGCCTGGATGCTGTCGCAGAGCGGCATCCCCGTCATTTACAGCGGGGATGAGATCGGCCAGTTCAACGACTATACCTATCACAGCGACCCGGACCGGCGGGAGGACAGCCGGTACCTCCACCGGGGCGCCTTCCAATGGGGGCTGGCGGAGCGCCGGACGGACCCGGACACATACCAGGGCAAGCTGTTCCAGGGGCTGCGGAGGCTGGAGGCCATCCGGGCCGGGGAGCCCTGCTTCGACGCCGGGGCAGAGACTGCGGTGCTGGACAGCGGCGACCGCCGCGTCCTGGCCCTGAGCCGCCGCTCAGGGGACCGGGAGCTGATCTGTCTGTTCAACTTCAGCAGCCAGTTTGTCCAGGCCGGCGTGGACCGGGAGGGGGGCGGTACCGAGCTGATGTACGGCACCCGCTATGAGGAGATCCGCTCCATCCAGCTGTGGCCCAACGGCTTTGCCTGGCTGCTGCGGGATGGCGGGGATGCGAAGAGCGCCGGCTGAATGCCGGCGCTCTTGGTTTGATCACAGCAGCTCCAGACGGAGCTCGGCGGCCCGGGCGTGGGCCTCCAGCCCCTCGCCGTGGGCCATGCGGGCCGCCAGGGGAGCGATCTCCCTCATGGCGGCGGACTGGCACCGCTGCCAGGTACACACCTTCAGGAAGGTGCCCACCCAAACGCCGCCGGTGTACCGGGCGGCCCGGACGGTGGGCAGGGTGTGGTTGGTGCCCGAGGCGTAGTCGCCAAAGACCTCGCCGGTCTCCTGGCCGATGAACAGCGAGCCGAAGTTGACCAGGCGGGGGAGGATGCTCTCGTCCTGGAGGATGACCTCCAGATGTTCGGGGGCGATTTGGTTGGCCAGGTCTGCCGCCTCGTCCAGACTGTCCGCCAGGATGACCTCCCCGAAGGTGTCCCAGGAGGCCCGGGCGATGTCCGCCGTGGACAGGGCGGACAGCTGCTCCTGCGCCGCCTGGAGCACCGCCTCCCCCAAAGACCGGCTGGTGGTGATCAGGATGCCCTTGGCCATGGGGTCGTGCTCCGACTGGGCCAGCATGTCGGCGGCCAGGATGCGGGGGTCGGCGCTGCTGTCGGCAATGGCCAGCACCTCGCTGGGACCGGCGAAGAAGTCGATGCCCACCTGGCCGAAGCACTGGCGCTTGGCCTCGGCCACATACTGGTTGCCGGGCCCCACGATGACGTCCACCGGCTGGATCTGCTCCGTGCCCCAGGCCAGGGCGGCGATGGCCTGTGCGCCGCCCACCGTGTAGATCTCGTCCGCACCGGCCAGATCCATGGCCGCCAGCGTTTTATAGTGGATGGAAGAGGTCCCCTTCACCGCCGGCGCACAGGCCGCGATCCGTTTCACCCCCGCGGCTCTGGCGGGGATGATGAGCATCAGGGCGGTGGAAAACAGGGGGTAGGACCCGCCGGGAACGTAGCAGCCGCAGGAGTCCACGGGGATGACCCGGTGGCCCAGCTCCGCCCCGGGGATGGTGGAAAAGCCGCTCAGCTCGGTCAGGCAGCCCTTCTGGGCCAGGGCGAAGCTGCGGATGTGGTCCGCCGCCCGGCGCAGGTCGTCCAGCTCCTGCCGGGTCATCCGGGCGCAGGCCCGGTCGATCTCCTCCCGGGTGACCCGCAGGGCGGTGCGGGAGCTGCCGTCAAATTTGGTGTTGTACTCGATCAGCGCCTCGTCGCCCCGGTCCCGGATGCTTTGGATGATCCCGGCCACGCTCCGGGCGCGGGCCTCCGCCTCGCCTGCGGGACGGGGAGCCGCCTGCTTGAGATATTCCATAGGGGATGTCCTCCTTCATATGCCGCTTATGCCGCTGTGTTTTGACCATTCTATCATAAGCCTGAAGGGCGGGCGGGGTCAAGCCCTTAATTTGAGGTTGCTTTTTCGATGGGGCTTTGCTATAATTTTTAGACTATGAATCACAGCTGGAGCAGGGAATGTGACCAGCGGATGGTTGGGGGAGGGATGGCGATATGACCGGTCTGCTGACCTTCCATTGGGCGGACGACTACGGCGCGCTGCTCCAGGCCTACGCCCTGAAGCGCCGGCTGGAGGAGCTGGCCGGCCAGGTGGAGGTGATCCCCTACGCGCCTTTGCGGCTGAAGGGACGGTACCACTGGTTTGCCCTGCGATACAAGGTTGTGGACGCAAAGCCACGGTTCCAAATGCTCCGGAGTGCGCTGAGCTGGCTGCGGCGCCCCATTCCCGATCCGGTTTTTGTGCGCCGGCGCAGGGCGATGGCCCGGTTCCGCCAGAGGTACCTGGCGGCGGACTGTTCCCTGCGCAAGGCGCGGGACATCCCGCTGGAGCGGTACTCCAGCGTCTTTGTGGGGAGCGACCAGATCTGGAACCCGGAGATCACCGTTGGACTGGATGACGCCTATATCGGAGCGGTCCCCGGTCCGGGCCGCTGCCGGCTGACGGCCTACGCGGCCAGCCTGGGCGGCAGGGAGCTGCCCGAGGCGTACCGGGAGCGGTTCTCCGCCTGCGTGGGAAGGGGGTTTGCGGACCTGTCGCTGCGGGAGCAGGAGGCGGTCCCCTTTGTGGAGCAGGCGCTTCACCGCAAGGCGGCGGCGGTGCTGGACCCGACGCTGCTGCTGACCCGCCAGGAGTGGGAGGAGATCGCCGTTCCGCCGGAGGAGGAGGGCTATGTGCTGGTGTATCAGACCGAGTACAGCGAGCCGCTGCTGGAGTGCGCCCGCAGGATCGCCCAGAAGCGGGGGCGGCCGGTGGTCAGCGTGAGCTATTACCGGCGGGACAGAACCCCGGCCTGGGCGGAGCGGCGGGCGGATATCGGACCGGCGGAGTTCGTTGGCTATGTCCGGCACGCGGCCTGTGTGGTGACCAACTCCTTCCACGGCGCCGTGTTTTCAATCCTGTATGAGAAACCGTTTCTGGCGTTTCCCCACAGCACGACAAGCGCCAGGGTGGAGAACCTGCTGAACAAGCTGGGGCTCCAGGACAGGCTGGTGACGGAACGGTCCCCGGCCTGGGAGGAGTCGGTTTGGGAGCCGTCCCATTGGCTGGAGGTGTCCAGGCGGCTGGAGGAGGAGCGGGAGGGCTCGCTGGCCTTTCTCCGGCAGACCCTGAAGGGAGGGGATGGCGGTGGCGGCGCTGATTTCGGTCATCGTGCCGGTGTATAATACCGCGCCCTATCTGGAGGCGTGCGTGCGGTCGGTCCTGGAGCAGACCTGGACGGAGCTGGAGCTGATCCTGGCCGACGACGGCTCGGAGGACGGCAGCGGAGCGCTGTGCCAGCGGCTGAGCGAGGAGGACGGGCGCATCCGTGTGCTGCGGCTGGAGCACAGGGGGGTGTCCGCCGCGCGGAACGCGGCCCTCCGGGCCGCCCGAGGGGAGTACCTGTTTTTTCTGGACAGCGACGACGGCATTCACCCGGAGCTGCTTCAGCGGCTGTGCCAGCTGGCGGAGGAGACCGGAGCGGCCATGGCCGCCTCGGATTTTGTTCGCATCGAGGACGGGGACGCCATTCCAAAGCCTCATGGGGCGGAGGAGCACAGAGCCGTCCGTCTGGACAGCCGGGAGGCCCTGGACCTGTTGTTCTCTGCCAAGAAAAACGGCGCGATTTTTGGCATGTGCGGGTCGAAATTGCTGCGCAGGAGCGCGGTAGGGGCGCTGGAATTTGACGGCTCCATGAGCAACGGTGAGGACACCAAGCTGATGTATCAGATCTTGAAGCGGGGTGTGAGCATCGTTGTTTGGGATGCAAAGTGGTACTATTACAGATGCCGCCGTCAGAGCGTATCGCAGAGGCATAGCGCAGCGTCTTATTGTGACCAATATCGCTGCAGCCGGTATCTTGCCATGTCTGAGCTGGCGGCAGGGAACAGGGCGAATGGGGCGGAGATGGAGCGGCGCGCGGTGGACAGTCTGGTCAAAGGGTACGGCTGCAGCCGGCGCGAGGAGGGGGCGGAGACCGTTTCCGCATGGAACAAGCTGCTTCGGGAGGAGCGGCGGCGGCCGGAGTTTTCCCTGCTGCCCTGGCACAGCGGGGTGAGGCTGAAGTATGAGCTGGCGCTGCGTTGCTATCCGCTCTACCGGCTCCTGCGCAGGGGATGGCTGATGGTGAAAGAGGGAAAAAGGAGGGGATAGCGTGGTCGGAAAAGAGCTTTGCACCGGCTGCGGGGCGTGCGGCGCGGTCTGCAGCGAAAAGGCGGTGGCCATGCGGCCCGACCGGGAGGGATTTTTGTATCCGGAGCTGGACCCTGCGCGGTGTACCGGCTGCGGAGCGTGCGGCGCGGTGTGTCCCGTCTCCCGGAGGGAGCGGCGCGGGGGGGAGCGCAGCTGCTTTGGCGCGCGGGCCCAGTCGGAGGAGCTGCGGGGAATGGGCTCCTCCGGGGGACTGTTCCCCCTGCTGGCCTCCCGGGTCCTGGCCCAGGGGGGCGCGGTGTTTGGCGCGGCCCTGCTGGAGGACGGCTCTGTGCGGCATATCTGCGTCCGGCGGCGGGAGGAGCTGCCCCGGATCACCCGGACGAAATACGTCCAGAGCGACCTGTCCCAGGTGTGGGGGCAGCTGCGCCCCCGCCTGGAGGAGGGGCCGGTGCTGTTCTGCGGGACCCCCTGTCAGACCGACGGGGTGCGCGCCTTCCTGGGGGAGGACCGGGCGGGGATCGTTCTGGTGGATCTGATCTGCTACGGCGTCCCCTCGCCGGGCGTCTGGGAACGGTATGTGCGCTATTTGGAGCGCAGGTACAGGGGCGTCTTTCGGGGCTTTTCCTTTCGGGATAAGCGGGCGGAGTATGGGCGGGCCTGTTCCCTGCGCGTAGGGGAACGGGAGCTGGTCTGGCCGCTGAGCAAAGACCTGTTCTGCCGGACTTATTTCAAAAATGTCAATCTCCGCCCCTCCTGCTTCCGCTGCGGCTACGCCGCGGCAGAGCGGACCAGTGATCTTACCCTGGGCGATTTTTGGGGCGTCGAAGGGGTGCGGCCCGGCTTTGACGACAGGCGGGGCTGTTCTGTGGTTCTCTGCCACACAAGGGCGGGGACCGAGCTGTGGGAGCAGGTCAGGGACCAGACCCGGTGGTTTGCCTGCCGGGAGGAGGACGCGGCCAATGAGAGCCAGCCCCGGCTGCGCACCCCCACCCGGCCCTCGTCCAGGCGGGGGCTGTGGATGGGGCTGTATGGCCGGATTCCCTTTCCGCTGTGGCTCCGGCTGGCGGTCCGATAGGAGGCGTTTGGATGGGAAAAATCTCAAGGATTCTGGCGCATCTGGAGCCAGAGGAGCGAACCAAGCTGTACCGGTACAGCCTGCTGTCCCTGGTCAGCCCGGCGGTGGAGCTGTTCAGCGCCTCTCTGCTGGTCCCGATCTTTACCCGGGCCTGCGAGGGGGAGGTCACCGCAAAACTGCTGAAGCAGGTGGTGTTCATGGGGGTGCTGCTGCTTCTGATCGGCGGGTTTGAGCTGTGGAAAAGCCGGACTGCCACCGAACTGGTCATGGACATCGCCCACAGCTGGTCCACAAGGATCTACGAGCTGTATACCCTGGAGGATGTGGGCGGCCACAACGGCAGGACCTCCGACCAGGCCAGGGCCGGGGCCCGCTATGACGTGACCGCCGCCTCCGAGCTGATCACAACGGCGATCCGGCTGGCGGTCAACGTTCTGATGCTGGCCGCCTACTTCTGCGTGCTGATCTGCATCGCCCGGGGGGTCGGCGCGGTGAGCTGCGGGGCGGTGGTGGTCATGCTGGGGGTGCTGTACCAGCGGAACCATGTGAAGGCGGTCCGGCTGGGGAGCGAGCGGCGGCGGCTGGAGATCCAGGCCAGCGGCATCCTCTCCGCGGCCTACAGCGCCTACAAGGAGCTGAAAATCGACGCCAGACGGGACCGCCTGCTGGAAAAATACACCCACGTCAGCATGGAATTTGCCCAGGCCCAGAAAAACTACGCCTATGTGGTGGGCTTTCAGGGGATCGTGCTGGAGAACATGATGGAGGCGGGGCTGTTTTTCCTGCTGGCCCTGGTCCTGGCGGCGGGGGCGGACATCTCCCAGGTCCTGCCTGGAGCGATGGTGTTTCTGGTCCTGCTGCTCCGGATGATCCCCGTCTCCAAGGGGACGGTGGACGGGCTGACCGCCCTCAATTTTGGCCGCAAATGCATGGACGAGGTCCTGGCGAACCTGGGGCGGTACCAGGAGCTGAAGCGGGCAGAGGAGGAGCGGGAGCGCCTTCGGGTGAAGCGCGTGACCCTGAAGGAGGGCATCCGGGTGCGGGGGCTGACCTTCCGCTATCCCGGGGGCCCGCTGATCCTGGATCAGGCGGATATGGATGTTCCGGCGGGGGAGTCCACCGTGGTGATCGGCCCCTCCGGAGAGGGCAAGACCACCTTTCTGGACCTGATCCTGGGGCTGCTCCACCCGGAAGGGGGACACATCTGGTACGACGACTACGATATCGTGGACAGCGCGGACGGAGAAGGTCCCTGCAGGACGGACCTGGGGGAGCTGGTCAGCTACATTCCCCAGATCATCTACCTGGACAACGACACGGTGCGGGGGAACGTGGTCTTCATGGCGGAAGAGGGCGGAGCGGATGAGGAACGGGTGACGGCCTGTCTGAAGCATGCTCAGATCTGGGAGGACGTGTGCCAGATGCCGGACGGGCTGGACACGGTGATCGGGGAGAACGGAACGGCCATCTCCGGCGGCCAGCGCCAGCGGATCGCCCTGGCCCGGGCGCTGTACAAACAATTTGAGATCCTGATCATGGACGAGGCCACCGCCGCGCTGGACATGGAGACAGAGCAGGCGGTGCTGGACGCGATCCGGGAGGTGAAGGGGGACAAGACGCTGCTGATGGTCACCCATCATATGAGCCTGGCGGACGCCTGCGAGCACGTATACCGGATTGAGGACCGGAAGCTGAGAAAGGTGCGGTGAGCTGTGAGCGCAAAAGCTGAGTTTGCCGCTGGGCTGGTGTCGGTCGTCACGCCGGTCTATAACGGCGAGAGGTACCTGGCCCGGCTGCTGGACTCCGTTCTGGCCCAGACCTGGGGCCAGGTGGAAATGATCCTGGTGGACGACGGGTCCCAGGACGCCACGCTGGAGATCGCAGAGGCGTATCGGGAGCGGTTTCGGGCGCGGGGCTTTGACTACCGCGTGGTGACCGGTCCCCATCAGAACGCCTCGGCGGCCATCAACCTGGGCCTGCCCTGGGTCCGGGGAGAATTTCTGATCTGGCCGGACAGCGACGACGCGCTGGAGCCGGAGTCGGTCCGAGTCCGGGCGGAGTTCCTTCAGAGCCATCCCCAGTATCAGTGCGTCCGCTCGCTGATGCGCTGCTGGGATGAGGCGGGGCGGTCCCTGCCGGTCTGGGAGAACCTGGGGGACCTGAAGGAGGAACGGCTGTTTTTTCCCGTTCTGGAGGGGCAGACCTTTGTCTGCTGCGGCTGCTACATGCTGCGGACCAGGGCGCTGTTTGACCTCTACCCCCGGCGCAGAATCCCGGAGTACGAGGTGGGGCAGAACTTTCAGATGCTGCTGCCCGTCCTGTACCGCTGGCCATGCCCCACCATTCCGGAGGCGCTTTACCACGTCTGCGTCCGCGCGGACAGCCACTCCAGGCGGCTGCGGAACCGGGAGGAGGAGATCGCCCGCAGCGCCGGCTTTGAGCGGCTGATCGACGAGCTGACTGCAGTCATCGGGATTCGGGACCGGGAGGAGCTGCGCCGGATCCAGCTGTGGAAGGCGGTCCAGCGGTACAAGCTGGCCAGAAGATACAAGCAGAACCTCCGGGCCCTTGGGGCGCTGCTGGCCATCGCCCGCTTTGGAGGGATCCGGTCCGGATGGTTCCAGGAGCGGCTGGAGAGGCGGTTCCATCGGTAGAAAAGCTCCCGCACCCCACCGGTGCGGGAGCTTTTGTTTGATCTGGGGTTGAAGGGTTCGCGTTCTTGGGATATACTAACTCTGTGATGCATGAATGATTTGCCTGGAAAGGGGAGAGGCGCGATGTCCAAACGGGGGGGCGGAGCATACTGGCCGGCTTCGGTGCTGAAGGGGCGGGGGTGGACCAACGAGCTGATGAAGCAGCTGCTGCCAAAGCCCCGTTTTGTCATGTCCAACGGCCACCCCGTCCGCATGTGGAGCAAGGAGGATGTGAGCCGGGCGGAGAGCAGCCTGCCCTTTTCCAACGGGCGGATCGACCCCAAGGCGGCGCGGGGCGGGCAGAAGGGCTCCGCGCCGGGGGTGAAGCACGCCCGCAGCCTGCTGTCCCAGGCGTGGGAGGAGGCGGAGCGGGACGGCTCCGCCCCCTGGCGGATGGCGGGGTACTGCCACGCCGCCCTCATGGCCCGGCTCACCGTCATCCCCAGGAGCCGGGCCTTTGGGCCGTCCCAGGCCAAGGGACAGATGAAGGAGTTTTTGGCGCTGGAGCAGAGCTGCACCGGAAAGCAGCTGACGGCGGTGCTGAAGAATTTCCTGCTGTCTCTCCCCTGGCTGGGGGAGCAGTCGGACAGCGCCCTGGCCAGGCGGGTCCTGGAGCGGTACCCCCAGGTGCTGGCCGGCGCCTCCAGGCAGGCGCTGGAGGAGTTTGCCGCCGCTCAGCCGGAGGCAGATCTGGACCGTATGCTGAGTCTGGAGGGCTTTCCGGCCGCCCAGCTGCTGCAGGAGGGGCTGGCCGCGGTGTGGTCCGTGTGGTACGTGCCCCAGGCCATCCGTACCAGCCTGTCCCTGCTCATCGCGCTGAACCCCAAGGACGAGTACCCGGAGGCCCGCCGCCTGCACCGGCGGTTTGTGCTCCACCTGGGCGGCACCAACACGGGGAAAACCTACGCCGGGTTCCAGCGGCTGATGCGGGCGGGGACGGGAATCTATCTGGCCCCGTTGCGTCTGCTGGCCCTGGAGGCCCAGGAGACCCTGCTGGACGCCGGGGTGGCCTGCTCCCTGTCCACCGGGGAGGAGGAGGACCTGCGGGAGGAGGACACCCACATGGCCGCCACCGCGGAAAAGCTGGACCTGAAGCGGCGGTATGACGTGGCGGTGATCGACGAGTGCCAGATGATCGCGGACCGGCAGCGGGGGTACGCCTGGACCCGGGCGGTGTTGGGGGTGCTGGCCCCGGAGGTCCACCTGTGCGCGGCTCCGGAGGCGAAGGACCTGCTCATCCGCCTGATCGAGAGCTGCGGCGACAGCGTGGAGGTAGAGGTCCACCAGCGGACCACCCCCCTGATCTGTATGTCCCACACCGTGGACTACCAGCGGGTCCAGCCGGGAGACGCCCTGATCACCTTCTCCAAGGTGGGGGTGCTCAGCGTGGCGGAGGACCTGCGCCAGAACGGAAAGGAACCGGCCATCATCTACGGGGCCCTGCCCTACTCCACCCGCCGCAGGCAGATGGAGGGCTTCCTCAGCGGACAGATGAAGTATATCGTTTCCACCGACGCAATTGGCATGGGGCTGAACCTGCCCATCCGCCGGGTGATCTTCATGGAGACGGAGAAGTTTGACGGCGTGGAGCGCCGGGAGCTGAAGGCGGAGGAAATCAAGCAGATCGCCGGGCGGGCCGGACGCTTTGGGATGTACAACCGGGGGTTTGTGGGGGCCACCCAGAATCTGCCCGCCATCAAGGCGGGGCTGGAGGCGGCGGCGCCTCCGCTGGAGTATGCCGTGGCGGGGTTCTCCGATCTGGTGCTTCAGGTGGACTTCGATCTGCTGGAGGTGCTCACCCAATGGAGCCAGATGCCGACGGTGGAGCCCTACCGGAAGCTGGATGTCTCCCGGTATATCGCCATCATCTCCAAGCTGCGGGAGAAGGGGTTTCTCCTGACCCGGGAGCAGGAGCTGCGGGCGGCCAACATCCCCTTCGACGAGACGGACGAGGGGCTGCGGGAGCTGTTTTTCCAGTTTCTCCGCCGCTGGCAGCAGGGGGAGCGGGTGGACCAGCCCGGCCTGCCCGAGGAGGAGCCCACCCTGCCGGAGCTGGAGCTGTTTTACAAAAAGCTGGACCTGTACTTCTCCTTTGCCAAAGCCTTTGGGTGTCCCGTGGATGAGGACCGGCTCTACGACACCCGGGAGCGGGTGGCGGACGAGATCAACGAGATCCTGCTGCATAAGCTGCGCAGCAACATTCGCTTCTGCGCCCGCTGCAATCAGGCTTTGCCCCTGCACCACCGGGGCAGGCTGTGCAGCGCCTGCTACCGGCGGGAGCGGCGGACGACGTAACGCCGCGCTCCGGCCTGCGGGAGCCGGGCTTGGGCGGGCTGGAATTTTGTTCACAGCGGCTGGGGAACCGGAATCAGGACAGCAGCATAGGATCACTTGGGAAAAACCGTCTGAGCAGGCGGTTTTTCCGCGTTTGTGGAGAGCAATCTATCGCATGGGAATGCTTGACTTTTTCCGGACCCGTGGATAAAATATCCGTATGGACTTTTGTGCTTTTTTTGCCATAGATTGAAATGAGGAACAGGAGGTCCATTCCATGAAGCAGAGACTGATCCGGCGCGTACTGGCGCTGTCTATGGGACTGCTGCTGCTGTCCGGCTGTGCTTCGGGGGAGCGGCCCCCGGAGGTCCAGTCCGGCAGCGATGCGCTGACCTGGTTTGACTGGAGCGGGTATGACCATTTTCTGGCTCTGGCGGCTGAGACCTATCCGGACATCTCCCTGGAGATCAGCACCTATGCGGGGAGCAACCGCACCGGCTACAGCTGGGCCCAAATGCGGGGGGACGATATCCCGGACATTTTCATCACCTCGCAGATCCTGGACAAGGAGCTGGCCAAGGAGCGGCTGGCGGACCTGTCCGGCTGCGACTTTGTGAACCGCTTTTCCACCTCCCTGCTGGACCAGGTGGCCATTGACGGGGGCGTCTATCTTCTGCCGGTGAACAACACCATGTACGGCATCTACTACAACAAGACACTGATGGAGGAGCACGGCTGGCAGGTGCCGGAAAACTTTGCCGGGCTGAAGGCGCTGTGCGAAGAGATCCGGGCGGCGGGGCTGATCCCGGGCGTGGTGGGGACCGAGCTGACGGGCAACACCTTCTCCGCCGTGTTCAATCTGGCCAAGACCAGCTGGCTCACCACGCCGGAGGGGCGGGCCTGGGAGCAGGCGTTTCTGACCGGGGACGCCACCGCCGCCGGGATGTGGGAAGACACCATGGATTATGTCCAGCAGTATATTGATATTGGGATGTTTGAGACCGATCCAGGGGCCCTGAGCAACTCGGCTCTGGTCCGGGAGTACCTGGGCGGCCGGAAGGCCGTGTTCTGCACCGCCACCTGGGCCTCCTCCATTACCGAGCTGGAGTCCGGGGACCAGCTGGGGCTGATGCCTTACATTGGGGAGGACGGCAGCAAGAACATCTATATGTACAACCCCTCCTCCTATATCGGGATCAGCAAGCGGCTGACCCAGCCCGGCAATGAGCAGAAGCTGGAGGACGCCCTCAAGCTGCTGTCGCTGATCTATACCCCGGAGGGACAGGCGGCCTTCCAGACCGAGAGCACCCCCTGTGTGCTCAGCGTGCTGGACAGCGCGGGGATCTCGGAGGACTCGATGATCTACGACGCCTGGATGGCCCTCCGGAAGGGGCGGGCCTTCCCCATGACCTATGCCCGCTGGGAGAACGTTCTGGCGGACATCGGCCAGGCTTATAAGGATTGGTTCCGGGGGGAGAACGGCATGGACGGCCCCGGCTGTATCGCCCGAATGGATGAGCTGCAGAGCAATTATCTGAGCACACAGAACACCGTTTACTTCTGCGAAAGCACCGCCAGCTTCACCCTGGAGGAGACCGCCCGGCTGGTGGGCAAGGCCCTGGGCAGCGCGGTGGGCGCGGACGCGGCGATGATCTTCTATGCGGAGACAAGTAAGCCGGGGGCAAAGCCCAGCGCCGGCGTGACCGGAAAGCTCTACCAGGACCGGATCAACACCGACGTGAGCAGTACGATCCTGCCGGGGGTGGACGGGGAGTACGCCATCCTGACCATGACGGGCGGGCAGGCCAAGGAGCTGGAGGCCAGGGGCTTTGACCTGGCCGGAGACGGGGACCCCTACCCCTATCTTCTGGTGGTCAAGGGCGGCGGCGAGCCGGAGGAGGACAAAACCTACCGGGTGGCCTTCCTGATGAACAGCTATACCGAGGAGGTTGGGGAGCGCTTCAGCGCCCAGGTGGAGAAGGGGTCGGTGAGCCTCTTCCTGCGGGAGTGGCTCACCAGGCAGAAGACCGTATCCCCGGACGGCAATCCCTGGAGCTGAGCCGCTCCAGGGCCGTATGGAGGCATAACAGCGAGAGAGAAGGCGAACACAATGGACTCCCAAGGACAAAAACAGAACATGGTGCTTCCGGCTGTGCTGGTCCTGGGCCTGCTGATGTTTCTGCTGTTGGGCGGGTCGTTCTTCATCAAATATCTGGAGGAACAGATCTTTGTGGAGCGCACCACCCAGCTGGTGGAGATCACCACCCAGGTGCGGGCCAGCCTGAACAACGCGCTGGACCCCCATTGGAACTACCTGGCCGCCGCCGTCAACCTGCTGGAGGCGGAGGAGTTTGCCGGGGAGGAGGACGCGGTGCGCTCCATCGGCCGGCTGGAGCAGCTGCTGGAGACGGAATGCAGCAGCTCCGCCCTGATGCTGCTGGACAGCCAGGGCAGCTGCTATGACGCCAACGGCAAGCACGGCGTCTGGACGGACATCAACCTGGTGACCGGAGACCAGGAGCGGTATACCTTTGTCTCGGACAGCTACCTGTATGAGGACAGCTCCTGGGCCTTTGTGCAGACCCTGGAGGAGCCCCTTCAGGCCGGGGATGGCGCCTGCTTCACCCACGTCGTGCTGCTGACGGACGTCCATACGCTGACCCAGTATTACGACAGCTCGGCCTACGGCAGCCAGAGCGAGACCTATATCCTGAAAAGCAACGGTACCCGGATGTACGACGATATCACCCAGGACAATACGATCCAGGCCTACAATGTGCTGAAGGTGCTGGAGGAGATGGATAGCCAGCGGTACCCGGACATCCGGGCCGCCATGGAGCAGACCGGCACCCTGAGCGCCAACTTCCGGCTGGACGGGCGGGAGTATTACTACTGCGTCACCGCCCTGGAGGACTACGACACCCTGCTGCTGTTCCTGATCCCAGCGGAATTTGTGGCCGCTGAGACGGTTCACATGGTGGGGATGGTGATCCGCATGCTGCTGTTCCTGGGGGTGGTGGTGCTGGTGCTGGCGGTGCTGGCTGCGGCGGCGGTGCTGCGGCGGCGCAGCAGCCTCCGGCTGTACCTCCAGGAGCAGGCCAACCTGCGCCAGCAGGAGGAGCTGAACCAGCAGCTGGAGGAGTACAACGCCATGCTGGCCCAGTCCAAGGAGTCCGCGGAGCAGGCGTTTCAGATCGCGGAGGAGGCCAACCGGGCCAAGAGCTCCTTCCTGTCCAACATGAGCCATGACATCCGAACCCCCATGAACGCCATTGTGGGCTTCGCCGCCCTGCTGGCCCGGGACGCGGAGTATCCGGACAAGGTGCGGGAGTACACCAAAAAGATCACCGCCTCCAGCCAGCACCTGCTGGGACTGATCAACGACATTTTGGATATCAGCAAGATCGAGGCGGGCAAAACCACCCTGAACCTGTCCAGCGAGAACATGGTGGAGCTGATCGAGGGGATCGACTCCATCATCCGGCCCCAGATGCGGGCCAAGGGCCACCGGTTTGAGGTGTACAGCCGGGAGCTGAAGCACGAGCAGGTGGTGATGGATAAGCTGCGGGTGAATCAGATCCTGCTCAACCTGCTGTCCAACGCGGTGAAGTACACCCCCGACGGGGGCAGGGTGACCCTGACGGTGCAGGAGCTGCCGCAGCACACCCGGCAGCTGGTCCGGTTCCGCTTCATCGTGGCCGACAACGGCTACGGTATGAGCGAGGAGTATCAGAAAAAGCTGTTTCAGGCCTTTACCCGGGAGGAGGACAGCGTGACCAACAAGATCCAGGGCACCGGCCTGGGTATGGCCATCACCAAAAATCTGCTGGACCTGATGGGCGGCTCCATCGCGGTGGACAGCGTGAAGGGGAAGGGCACCACCTTTACGGTGGAGCTGGAGCTGCAGGCCGGCAGCGAGGCCATTGACCAGGACTTCTGGCGCAGGCAGGGCATCACCCGCATGCTGGCGGTGGACGATGAGGAGGTCATCTGCCAAAATATCCAGCTCACCATGGAGGGTACCGGCGTGGCGGTGGACTATGCGCTGAACGGCCAGAGCGCCGTGGAGCTGGTGCGGCAGGCCGGCGGCGGGGCGGGGCGGTACGACATCGTCCTGCTGGACTGGAAGATGCCCGGCATGGACGGGGTGGAGACCGCCCGGCGGATCCGTCAGGCAGATCCGGACGGTCCCCCGATCCTGGTGCTCACCAGCTGCGACTGGCCCGAGATCGAGGAGGAGGCCAGGGCAGCCGGGGTGGACGCCTTTTTGCCAAAGCCCTTCTTCCTGACCAGCTTCCGCCAGAAGGTGGATTCGATCCTCAACCGGACGGCCCCCCCGCTCTCAGAGCGGGCGGAGGAGAAAAAGGCCAGCGTCCTCCAGGGCATGCACATCCTGGTGGCCGAGGACAACGAGATCAACGCCGAGATCCTCCGCGAGCTGCTTCAGATCGTGGGGGCCAGCTGCGACATCTTTGAGAACGGCCAGCTGGTGGTGGACGCCTTTGCCCAGTCGGAGCCAGGGGCCTACCAGCTGATCCTGATGGATGTGCAGATGCCCGTTCTGAACGGCTATGAGGCCACGCGGGCCCTCCGGCGGCTGGACCACCCCCTGGCCCGGACCATCCCCATCGTGGCCATGACCGCCAACGCCTTTGCGGAGGACATCCGGGACGCCCTGGCCGCCGGGATGAACGCCCATGTGGCCAAGCCTGTGGATATGAGGGTGCTGGAGCAGACCGTTCAGACCGCATTGGAGGGCGCGCTATGATACCATCCTATGACCAGATGGGAGATTGGCTGGAGGAGATCGCGGAGCACTTTCCGGACGCCTTCTTTGAGGACCTGGACGGCGGCATTCAGCTGGAGGAGGGGGAATTCCCCGACCCGGCCTTCCCTCCGGGGGAGATGTATGTCATGGGGGAGTATGTCCACGACATGCTGGGGCGGTATATTTTGCTGTATTACGGCTCCTTTGCCGCCCTGCTGCAGGAGGAGGACGAGGCGGTCTGGAAGGACGAGATGTTCGCCACCGTGGCCCACGAGTTTACCCACCACCTGGAGGAGACCGCCGGCCTCCACGCCCTGGACGACAAGGACCTGGAGTTTCTGCGGGAAGCCATGGAGGAGTACGGCCAGGGAGCGGAGTGAAGGGAAAGGAGACGCGCTATGACAGGACGGTTTGCGCCCAGTCCCAGCGGGCGGATGCACCTGGGCAACCTGTGGTCCTGCCTGCTGGCCTGGCTGGCGGCCCGGAGCGAAGGCGGGGGCATGGTCCTGCGGCTGGAGGATCTGGACCCCGACCGGTGCCGTCCGGAATACTGCGCTCAGGTGATGCGGGACCTGGAGTGGCTGGGCCTGGACTGGGACGGCGAGCCGGTGTATCAGTCCCGGCGGACCGAGCTCTACGCCGCGGCCTTCCGGGCGCTGGAGGGGCAGGGGCTGATCTACCCCTGCTTCTGCAGCCGGGCGGAGCGGCTGGCGGCCTCCGCCCCCCACCGGTCGGATGGCACAGCGGTCTACGATGGCCGCTGCGGGCGGCTGTCGGAGGAGGAGCGTGCCGTGCGCGCCAAGCTCCGCCGTCCCGCCTGGCGGGTGCGGACGCCGGAGGAGACGGTCTCCTTTTCCGACCGGCTTCAGGGCGTGTTTGAGGAAAACCTGGGGCGGGACTGCGGCGACTTTATCCTGCGGCGGTCCGATGGGGTGTACGCTTACCAGTTGGCCGTGGTGGTGGACGACGCCGCCATGGGGGTCACCCAGGTGGTGCGGGGGAGCGATCTGCTGTCCTCCACCCCCCGCCAGCTGTGGCTGCAGGACCGGCTGGGCCTGCCCCATCCGGAGTACGGCCATCTGCCCCTGCTGCTGGCCCCCGATGGCCGCCGCCTGGCCAAGCGGGACCGGGATCAGGAGCTGGGACAGCTGCAGGACCGGTACGCCGCCCCGGAGCTGGTGGGCCTGCTGGCCCATGCCGCCCGCCTCATTGACCGCCCCGAGGCCATTTCACCGCGGGAGCTGATCCCGCTGTTTTCCTGGGACAAGCTGCCAAAGCAGGACATAAAAACAGACCGCATCCACTGAAGGGCGGTCTGTTTTTTGTGTTCGGTTATTTATGTTTCATCAGCTGATCCAGCTCGGCCATGAACGAGTTGATATCCTTGAACTCCCGGTAGACCGAGGCGAAACGGACGTAGGCCACCTCATCCATGGTTTTCAGCCGCTCCAGCACCAGCTCGCCAATCTGAGAGGAGCTGATCTCCCGGTCGATCTGGTTCTGCAGGACCTGCTCGATCTCGGCCACCAGCCCCTCCAGGGTTTGGTAGGACACAGGCCGCTTTTCACAGGCCCGGATCAGGCCGCTCATCACCTTGCCCCGGTCAAAACTCTGGCGGCTCCCATCCTTTTTGACGACCATAAGGGGCAGGCTCTCCACGGTCTCATAGGTGGTAAACCGCTTGTGGCAGGACAGGCACTCCCGGCGGCGGCGGATACTGGCCCATTCGTCAGCGGGCCGGGAGTCCACCACCTTGCTCTCCAGATAGCCGCAGTAGGGACATTTCATGGCGCATACCTCCTGTTGTGTTCGGGGGCGGTTTCTATGCTATTATACCACACGATACAGGAAACAGACAAGTCCCTTTGTCATTTTTTAGGAAGAAAATGAAAAGGCCCGCCGGCTGCAGGGCTCAGCCCCGGGGGGGAGTACACCCGCTGCAGCCGGGTTCTCTTGGCTGGCCGGGCAAGGTGCGGACCTCGGGCAGAGCGGCGTCCCAGTCCTTCTGGAATTCGGTCATCATGGCCCAGTACCGCTTGGGCATATGGGTCATGCGGCATTTGGGGTTGTACCGGCCCTCAATGGCGATGGTGTCATAGAAGGCCCGCCACAGCTGGCGGTACTGCAGCTCCTCCGGTCCGGCGGGACCGGCTTGGAAGTCTTCGACCGGCAGGATGGCCCAGCCCTTGGGGCCGGGCTGGTGGAAGAGGACCTCCGCGTGGGTGCGGTCGTGGAGGACGAAGCGCTCCTGGGGATACCGTCCGCAGAAGTGGGGCCGCAGCAGGGGAAGCACCCGGTTTTTGGGTTCGATCTCCCCCACCAGCACCCCGTTCAGCTGGGAGAACCGGGTAAAGCCCTTGTACTGGTGGGCTTCGTGCTCCAGGCGCCACACCGCCTTGCGCACCCGGTCCACCGTGGGGTCGGTGAGGCAGCGGCTGATCTGGGGGCCCAGCCGGTAGCCCAGGCGGAGGAAGCGCCACAGCCACAGCTCCTTGTCCGGCAGGCAGGTGAGAAAACACCGCACCGCCATCTCCCGGCCCTCCCGGCCGAAGGTTTCAAAGGACCGATACACCCGCTGAGCGTGGGCCTCGTCCGTCTCCACCGTCCGCAGGGGGTAGAGGGAGCAGCACATGTCCTCCGGGGTGCGGAACTCCACCGGCTCCTCCCGGTTGACATAACAGTCAAACACGCCGGAGAGAAACCCGGGATAGGTGCCGTCGTACTGGCAGCAGATTTGTGTCCAAGCCATGAAAGCACCTCCTACACGGCGTTGTCAAACAAAGACAGCTGTTCTGGCGCGGGGGCGGCCAGGGCGGGGGCCTCCAGCGAGACCAGGTGGCGGAGGAGGCCGTCCTCGCTGACGCGCAGGCCCTGCATCATCCGCCCGGAGCAGGTGAGGAAGTACTGGGCCCGCTTGAGGACCACGCCCAGCCGCTTCAGCCCCTCGAAATTCAGCGGCCCTACCCGCCGGGCCCTCAAAATCCGCTTGGCCGACCGCACCCCCAGTCCCGGCACCCGGAGCAGGGCCTCGTAGTCCGCCCGGTTTACCTCCACCGGGAAGAACTCCAGATGGCGCAGAGCCCAGCAGCACTTGGGGTCCATCCGGGGGTCCAGGTCGGGCTGGGCCTCATCCAGGATCTCCTCCGCCCGGAAGTGGTAGTACCGCAGCAGCCAGTCGGCCTGATACAGCCGGTGCTCCCGGAGCAGAGGGGGCTGGAAGCCCTCGGGCACTGGCAGCAGGGGGCTGGAGGACACCGGCATATAGGCGGAGTAAAACACCCGCTTCAGCTGGTAGCGGTCGTAGAGGGCCTGGGTGAGGGTGAGAATGTGCCGGTCGTTCTCCGGGGTGGCCCCCACGATCATCTGGGTGGACTGTCCCGCCGGAGCGAACCGGGGCGCGTGGCGGCAGACGGCGAGCTCCTGCTTGGACTGGGAGATGCCGTCCCGGATCTGGCCCATGGGGGAAAGGATGGCCTCCTTCTTTTTGTCCGGGGCCAGCAGGGCCAGGCTGGGGGAGGAGGGCAGCTCAATGTTCACACTCAGCCGGTCGGCCAGCAGGCCCAGCCGCCGGGTGAGGAGGGGGTCCGCCCCCGGGATGGCCTTGGCGTGGATATAGCCGCCGAAGCGGTGGGTCTCCCGGAGGATGCGCAGGGTGCGGATCATCAGCTCGGTGGTGTAGTCCGGGCTTTGGATCACCGCCGAGGAGAGAAACAGCCCCTCGATGTAGTTGCGGCGGTAGAATCCCATGGTCAGCTCGCACAGCTCCTCCGGGGTGAAGGCTGCCCGGGGCACGTCGTTGGACCGCCGGTTGACACAATACTGGCAGTCGTAGACGCAGAAATTGGTCTGGAGCACCTTCAGCAGGGAGATGCACCGGCCGTCCGCCGAAAAGGAGTGGCAGCAGCCCGCCAGGGTGGTGCTCCCGATGGTCCCCGGCCGCCCGGAGCGGTCCAGTCCGCTGGAGGTGCAGGCGGCGTCGTACTTGGCGGCGTCCGCCAGGATGTTCAGCTTGTCTAACAGCTCCATGGGGACCTCCTCGGTGCTTACGAAAATACGTTCGATAGAACTGATGTACTATCATTATAGCGCAAAAAATCCCCCTGTCAAGGGGGAAATTTCAGGAAAATGGAGGGATTGGACAGAGCCTGCTCTATGTGGTATAATACCTGCAAGCAAGAGGGGAACGGCTTGACCTCCGCAAGGAGGTGACAAAATGTCGGTGTTAGAAGTCTTGGCACTACTTAACCTGATTGCCGTTGTTATTTTTGGCATTCTCAATATAAAGAAATAACCGGCCCCCCTAGCATAGGAAACCGGCATTTCTCCAGATTATAAATCTTTGAGGAAGAGCCGTGCGACCTGTGCACACCAGGTCAGCCCCTCTTGCGTGTATTATAGCAAAGGAGTTTTGGTTTGTCAATGGAGAAACGAGAGACATTTTCCTCCCGCCTGGGCTTTGTGCTCATCTCGGCGGGCTGCGCCATCGGCTTGGGCAACGTGTGGCGCTTCCCCTACATCACGGGGAAATACGGCGGCGCGGCCTTTGTGCTGCTGTATCTGCTGTTTCTGGTCATTTTGGGCCTGCCCGTCATGGTGATGGAGCTGGCCGTGGGCCGGGGCAGCCAGCGGAGCATTGCCCTGTCCTTCCAGCGCCTGGAGCCTGAGGGGAGCAAATGGCACTGGTACAGCTATGTGGGCTTCGCGGGCAACTACCTGCTGATGATGTTCTACACCGTCATCGCCGGGTGGCTGCTGTACTACTTTGTGGAAATGCTCCGGGGCAGCTTCTCCGGACTGGACGCGGAGGGGGTGGCCGGAGTGTTCGGCAGCCTGCTCAGCCAGCCGGTGACCATGACGGTATATATGACCATCGTCATCGTCATCGGCATGCTGGTGTGCGCCCAGGGCCTGCGCAACGGCGTGGAGCGGGTGAATAAGGTGATGATGCTCTGCCTGCTGGCCCTGATGGTGGTGCTGGCGGTGAACTCCGTCCTGCTGGAAGGGGCGGGGGAGGGCCTGCGGTTCTACCTCCAGCCCAACTTCCGCAATCTGGTTTACGACGGGGAGGGCCGGTTCATCCTGGGCGAGACGGTCTTCGCCGCTATGGGACAGGCGTTTTTCACCCTGTCTCTGGGCATCGGAGCCATCGCCATCTTTGGCAGCTATATCGGCAAGGAGCACCGTCTGGCCGGGGAGGCCCTGCGCATCGGCGTGCTGGACACCTGCGTGGCCTTTGTGGCCGGGCTGATCATCTTCCCCGCCTGCTCCGCCTTCGGCGTGTCCACCGGGGAGGGGCCGGCGCTGGTCTTTGTCACCCTGCCCAACATTTTTAACGCGATGCCCATGGGCCGGCTGTGGGGAGGGGCCTTCTTCCTGTTCCTGTCCTTTGCCGCCCTGTCCACGGTGATCGCCGTGTTTGAGAACATCATCTCCTTTACCATGGACCGGTGGGGGCTGGACCGGAAAAAGGCGGTGTTGATCAATTTGGTGGGCATCTTTCTGCTGTCCATGCCCTGTGTGCTGGGGTCCAACCTGTGGTCCGGGTTCACTGTGCTGGGGATGGACGTGTCCGGCATTGAGGACTTTTTGGTGTCTCAGAACATCCTGCCTCTGGGGTCGCTGGTCTATCTGCTGTTCTGCACCAGCAAAAAGGGCTGGGGCTGGGACCGCTTCCTGGCGGAGGCCAACACCGGCGACGGCCTGGCCTTCCCCAAGGCGGTGCGGTTCTATGTCAGCTATATCCTGCCCCTGATCGTGCTGTTCATCTTTGTGATGGGCTACTGGAACCAGTTTGGGCCATCATAACAGATCGAGGGCAAAAAAGCTTGTATCATATCGTCAAACACACAGGCGGCCCCCGCACCATAGCTGGTGCGGGGGCCGCTGGCGGCTTATCGGAAATATACCAAAGGGTCCTCTGGCGCGGGGGCCTTTTCCACCGACTGGGCGTAGAGTACCACGCCCTCGTCCTCGTAGACGTCGGCGTGCTCCCAGCGGATCTCGGCGGTGACGGTGATCCACTCCCCCTTGCGCAGGGAGCGGGCCTTGGCGTACTTGCAGAGGAAGCCGAAGAAGCGGATGTCCTCCACGCAGCAGGTCATGGCGTTGCGGCCGGGGACGAAGGCGTCCTTGGGCAGCTTCATGCCCGTCATGGCCTGGGCCTTGTAGGTGATGGTTTTTCCCACATACCGCTCCGGGTGTTCCTGGATGTCCAGGTACCAGATGCCGTAGTCGGGGTCCTCCAGGGTGATGTGGGACTCCTCCAGGGAGTAGGGGAGGATGTCCTCCACCGCCAGCTCATCCCCCTGCTCGGTCTCGAAGACGATCTCGCACATCCGGTTTACCGCCCGGACGGAGCGTTTCCAGCCGGACAGGGGCATATCCTCGGTGCAGCGGTTGAACAGGACCATGTCCGCCTCGGTGACCATGTCGATGAACATGGACTGCATGTTGTTGAGATAGGTCTCGAAGGTGGAGCCGTCCACCACGTGGATGGCCTGGTACAGGCCCCAGGTCTTGGGCAGGCGGCAGGTTCGGAGCACGTTCACCGGCCACATGCCGTTGAACTCCAGCAGAACCCGCTCGGGCTGGTAGCGGCGGTCGATTTCTTTGAGGAACTCGGTGTTCAGCTGCTCCGGCTCCTCGATGGGGATCAGGCGGCAGTTGCGCTGGGAGAGAAACTGCTGGTCATACTCCTCCTCGCCGTCCTCGCACCGCAGCAGGACGGTGCGCTGGCCGTCGTTGAAGTAGTCCATGTTCAGGGTGTCGCAGAGGAGGGTGGTCTTTCCGGCGTCCAGAAAGCCGGTGATGAGATACAGCGGGATGCGTGAATCGGGCATGGCGCTCACCTCACGCCAGGAGGAACAGCGTTTCCAGCTGGTCCTCCTTCAGCTCAGAGCCGATGACGCACAGGCGGCCGGTGTAGTCGGCGGCGCCGGTACGGATTTCAAACTCCTCGGGGGTCAGGTCAAAGTGGAGCCAGCTCTCCCCGTCGTCGCAGGGGACCATCCCCTTGGCCCGGAGGACATAGCCGTAGTCTTCGGTCATGGCCAGGGCGGACAGCGCCTCCTGCAGCTCCTCCCGGCTGTACTTCCGGGGGGTCTCACGGCCCCAGGAGGTGAACACCTCGTCAGCATCGTGGTGGTGATCGTGGCCGCAGCAGGCGTCGCAGCAGCAGTCCGCATCGTGCTCATGATGGTGCTCGTGGTCATGCTCATGCTCATGGTGCTCGTGCTCATGATCGTGATGGTCGTGGTCGTGGTGATGCTCATGGCCGTGCTCGTGGTCGTGATGGTGATGATGCTCGTGTTCATGGTGGTGCTGCTCAATTTCCTCCATCAGCTCATAGGCCAGGTCCCGGCCGCCCTCCATGGCGGTGAGGATCTGCGCGCCGGTGAGCTGGTCCCAGGGGGTGGTGAGGATGGCGGCCTTGGGGTTCTTCCCCCGCAGCAGGGCCACGGCGGTATTCAGCTTGTCCTCGCTGATCTTCTGGGTGCGGGACAGAATAATGGCGCAGGCGTGTTCCACCTGGTCGTTAAAGAACTCGCCGAAGTTTTTCATATACACCTTGGCCTTGCCCGCGTCCACCACAGTGACGAAGCTGTTCAGGTGCAGATCGGGGGTTTCCGCCTGCACCCGCTCCACGGCGGCGACAACGTCGGACAGCTTGCCCACGCCGGAGGGCTCGATGACGATGCGGGCGGGGGCGTAGTCGGCCAGCACCTGCTTGAGGGCGGCGCCGAAGTCGCCCACCAGGGAGCAGCAGATGCAGCCGGAGTTCATCTCGGTGATCTCCACCCCGGCGTCCTTGAGGAAGCCGCCGTCGATGCCGATCTCGCCGAATTCGTTTTCGATCAGGACGATTTTCTCCCCCTGAAAGCTCTCCTCCAGCAGCTTCTTGATGAGGGTGGTTTTGCCTGCGCCTAAAAAGCCGGAAATAATGTCGATCTTGGTCATGTGTGTCCTTCCTTTCTTAATCCCAGATCAGGTGGATGCTCTCCATCAGGCGGCACAGCATCGCCGCGCCCTGCTCCCGGGTGAGGTTGGCGGTGGGGGTGAGGCCGTCGGGGAGGGCCTCCAGAATGGTCAGGTTGCGGGCGGGGACCCGGGCCCACTCCGCCCAGTGGTAGAAGTCGGGCAGCTCCTCCAGCATCAGATCGGTGCGGTCCAGGTTAAAGCCGTCCATGCTGGTCCAGGCCGCCACGCTGGACAGAACAGTCACCGCCTCCTGCACGGTGATGGTGTCCTCGGGGCCGAAGGTGCCGTCCCCCCGGCCGGAGAGGAAGCCCAGATCGGTCATGGCGTTGATGTCGTCGGCGTAGGGATGCCCGGCGGGGACGTCGGAGAACTTGGCGCTCTTTCCTGCGGGCAGGTCCAGGGCGGAGGCGGTCATGGCGGCGAACTGGCCCCGGGTGATGTCGCTGGCGGGCTGGAAGGAACCGGCGCTGCTGTCCAGAATGAGGTAGGCGGCCAGGGTGTTGATCTCCCGGGCGTAGGGGCTGCCGGCCACATCAGAGAAGGTTCGGGCGGTGAAGGAGAGCCCCTGCTTCCGGGCCAGCTGAGCGGGGGTGATCTCCGTCCAGGTCAGGGTGCCGCTGCCCTCGTACAGCATGGCGGAGGGGGGCAGCGCCTCCAGCAGCTCGGTGAAGGCGGCCTTGTTGTCCTGCTTCACCGCCTCTGCGGCGTTGATATAGAAGGTCTGGTCCGCAATCTCCAGCTTCAGGCAGCCGGCGGCCCGGGTGGGCTTGGCGCTGGTGAGGAGCATGGCCGCCGTCTCCGTGTTCTCCGGGGAGATGAGCAGGGTGGGCAGCACGCCCAGGATGTGGTTGGTGGCTCCGTCGGGGGCGAAGAAGCGGTAGGCGGTGATCTTCATGGCTTCGCCCGGCTCCATGGCGTAGCTGTTGGTGTCGTCGATGACGATCTGGGCGGTGCCTTTGCCCAGGGTGCGCTGGCCCAGCGCGATGCCAGTGCGGTAGGTGCGGATGTCGCCGGCGAACAGCTCCGAGCCGCTGGCGGAGTGCTCACTGGTGAGCACGATCACCGGCTTTTCGGTGGCGGCGGCGATGCCGGGACGGTAATAGTAGTCCCCGCTGCCGTCCCGGAAGTAGAGCATGATCCGCCCGCCGGTGAACAGTCCGGCGGACAGGGAGGTGGCTCCGCTGTCGCCGCCGGGATTGGACCGCAGGTCCACCACCCACACGGAGGTGCCGTCCTCCAGCTCCCGGATGGCGTTCAGGAAGGACTGGGCGGTGGTGGAGCCGAAGCTGATGCACTCGATGACGCCGGCGTCTCCCACCTGCTCATAGGTGACGATGGGGATGTCCACCGCCCGGCGGACCATGGAGAAGTCCAGCTCCTGCCCGCCGCGGCGGACGGTGATGGTGAGGGGGGTGCCCTCCTCGCCCACAATGGGAATCCGGGGGTCCACCTCGGGGGACATGGGCACGCCGTCGGCGGCGATGAGGATGTCGCCGGGCTGGACGCCCGCCTCCAGAGCGGGGGAGTCGGGCAGGATGGACATGATGCGGTAGCCGTTGTCATAGGCGGTCTCCACGGTGGCTCCGATGCCCACCACCGTCCAGCCGTTGACCGACTGGTTGAAGGCGGTGTACTGCTCCGGAGTCATATAAAAGGTATAGGGATCGCCCAGCGCCTCCAGGATGGCGTCCAGGGAGTCCAGCTCCAGGATCTCCGGAGGCACTCCGTCCACATAGTTGTCGGCCAGCAGCTGTTTGGCGTCCTCCAGGGTCAGGGCGGAGGCGGGCAGGATGGTCAGAGACAGGCCCAGGCTCAGGGCCAGCAGAGAGGAAAGCAGTTTTTTCATGGTATTCTCCTTAAATCTTGGGTGTACGGCAGGTCATCTCCTCCCGCTTGGGGCCGGTGGAGACCATGGTAATGGGCACGCCGATGCGCTGCTCCAGGAAATCCACATAGGCTTGGGCGTTGGCGGGGAGGGCGCTGTAGTCGGTGCAGCCCCGGATGCCGCACTTCCAGCCGGGGAGGGTTTGGAAGACGGGCCTGGCCCGGAGCAGGGCGGGGGTGGTGGGGAAGGAATCGGTGACCGTGCCGTCGATGTCATAGCCCACGCAGACAGGGATCTCGTCCAGGTAGCCCAGCACGTCCAGGCAGGTGAGGGCCGCCTGGGTGGCCCCCTGCACCATGCAGCCGTACCGGGTGGCCACGGCGTCGAACCAGCCCACCCGGCGGGGCCGGCCGGTGGTGGCGCCGAACTCGCCCCGGTCGCCTCCCCGGCGGCGGAGCTCATCCCCCGCCTCGCCGGCGACCTCGCTGACGAAGGGTTCGGTCTGGGAGCCCACGCAGGAGGAGTAAGCCTTGGTGACGCAGATCACATCCTCAATGGCGGTGGGGGGCACCGAGGCCCCCACGCAGCCGTATCCGGCCAGGGTGTGGGAGGAGGTGGTCATGGGGAAGATGCCCAGGTCGGGGTCCTTCATGGAGCCCAGCTGACCCTCCAGCAGGATGGTTTTGCCCTCCTTCAGGGCCTGGTGGACAAAGGCCACCGTGTCCCCCACGTAGGGGCGGATCTGCTCCCGCTGGACGAGGAGCTGGGCCAGCAGCTGCTCCGCGTCCACAGGGGGCTGGTGGTACAGGTGCTGGAAGAGTACGTTTTTCAGCTCCACCGCCGCCGTCAGCCGGTCCCGCAGCCGGGGTTCGTCAAACAGGTCGCAGACCTGGATGCCCGTTTTGGCGTACTTGTCCGAGTAGAAGGGGGCGATGCCGCTCTTAGTGGACCCGAAGGCCCTGCCGCCCAGGCGGGCCTCCTCATAGGTGTCCTGAAGGATGTGGTAGGGCATGAGCAGCTGGGCCCGGTCGGAGACGATCACGTTGGGGGCGGGCACCCCCTGGGCCTGAATCTCCTCCAGCTCGCCGGCCAGCTTGGCGATGTCCAGGGCCACGCCGTTGCCGATGACATTGGTGACGTGGGGGTAAAACACCCCCGAGGGGAGGGTGTGCAGGGCGAAGCGGCCGTAGCCGTTGATGATGGTGTGGCCCGCGTTGGCCCCGCCCTGAAAGCGGATGACCACGTCGGACTGTTCGGCCAGCAGGTCGGTGACCTTGCCCTTGCCCTCGTCGCCCCAGTTGGCGCCTACGATTGCTTTTACCATATTGCTGCCTCCGGGGACCGGGATTCGCGGCCAGAACAGGGTCCGCCTTTTCCAGCCCCCCGTAACGGGGGTATTATACCTCTTTTTGTGCGGGCTTGCAAGGGCAAAAGCGACAGAAATGCGGCGGTCCCCGCTCCGGCTGCAGAGCGGGGACCGCACATATTCTGGAACCATGGGCTGGGGTCCCGGGGGAAGGGATCAATAATTTTCCGCCTTGATCTGGAAGTAAGCCTGGGGGTGCCGGCAGACGGGACAGACCTCCGGGGCCTGCCTGCCCACGCAGATGTGGCCGCAGTTGGCGCACTGCCAAATCATGTCGCCCTCTCGGGAGAAGACCAGCCCGCCCTCCAGGTTGGCCAGCAGCCTGCGGTAGCGCTCCTCGTGCTCCTTTTCGATTTTGCCCACCGCCTCAAAGAGGAAGGCGATGTCCAAAAACCCCTCCTCCCGGGCCTCCTGGGCCATTTTGGCGTACATGTCGGTCCACTCGGCGTTCTCCCCCTGGGCGGCGGCCTCCAGATTTTCGGCGGTGGTGCCGATGCCACCCAGCAGCTTGAACCAGATTTTGGCGTGCTCCTTCTCGTTGGCGGCGGTCTCCTCAAAGAGCTGGGCGATCTGGACATAGCCCTCCTTCTTGGCCTTGGAGGCGAAGTAGGTGTACTTGTTTCGGGCCTGGCTCTCCCCGGCAAAGGCGGTCCACAGGTTTTGCTCGGTCTTGCTTCCCTTCAGTTCAGGCATGGGTATTCCTCCTTAATAATAATTATTCGCGTTTTGGCAAAGCCATCATATCAGATTCCAGAGGGGTTGTCAATGGAACCGGGGGATTTTTTTACCAATAGTGGTACCGCTTGCGGTAATTCCAGGTGAGGAACAGGGCCACGGCGGCGCCCAGGCCGTCGGCGGCCACCACGGCCAGCCAGATGCCGTCCAGATCCAGCAGCAGGGGGAGAAGCAGCACCATCCCGCCCCGGAACAAAAAGGTGCGCAGGAAGGAAATCAGCGCGGATACCGGTCCGTTGCACAGGCTGGTGAACAGTCCGGAGCCAAAGATGCCAAAGCCCACGAACAGATAGCTGAGGGCAAAGATCCGGAAGCCATGGACCGTCAGATCCATCAGGGCGGGGCTGTAGCCCACAAAGGCCAGCGCCAGGGGCCGGGCCAGCGCCTCCGACAGAACCACCATGGACGCCGAGCAGAGCACAACCACCGTCAGGCACTTGCGCAGCAGGCTTTTCAGCTCCGCCCGGTTGTCCGCCCCGAAGTGGAAGCCGATAACCGGGCCTACCCCCATGGTGAAGCCCAAAAAGACGGCGGCAAAGGCGAAGTCCACATACATCATCACCGAGTAGGCCGCCACGCCCGCTTCCCCCACCAAGCGCATCAGCTGGAGGTTGTAGAGAATCCCGATCAGGGAGGAGGACAGGTTGCTCATCAGCTCGGAAGAGCCGTTGGAGCAGGCGTTTTTCAGCTCCCTGGGGTAGAGCCGGGTCGGGCACAGCCGCAGCCGGCCCCGCCTGGGGCGCAGGAAGTACAGCAGGGGGAGCAAGCCCCCGATGACATAGCTGAGTATCGTTCCCCAGGCCGCCCCGGCGATGCCCAGATCGCACAGGGCGATGAGGACGTAGTCCATCACAATGTTGGTACACCCGGAGGCCAGCGACACCGCCAGCCCCAGCTTGGGCAGCTCCGCCGTGACGAAGAAGACCTGGAAGGAGATCTGGAGCATAAAGGGGGCGGTCCCCGCCAGCAGGACCCGGCCATAGGCGATGCAGTCGTCCATGAGCAGGTCGCTGGCCCCCGCCAGCCGGGCGATGGGTTCCACAAGCAGCGCGCCGCCGATGGACAGGACCGTCCCCAGACCGAGGACGCACAGGATAATCATGGAAAAATACCGGTTGGCCAGGTCCGGCTTGTCCTCGCCCATGGTGCGGGCCACAATGGCGCTGCCCCCGGACCCCAGCATAAAGCCGAAGGCCGCCAAAATCATGGCCACCGGGAAGATGATGTTGACCGCCGACAGGGCCAGTTCCCCCACCAGGTTGGAGACGAACAGCCCGTCCACCACGCTGTAGATTGAGGTAAAGATCATGGTCACGATGGAGGGCAGGGTAAAGCGCAGCAGTCTGCTGTAGGTGAAGTGGTCAGAAAGTTGGACTGGCATCAAAATTTATTCCTCCTGGGATGAATGGAATAGGGGTTCCGCGTAATGGAGCAGCAGTTCCATCCGCTGGCGGTGGAGGGTCAGCAGGCGCTCCCGGTCCTCCCCGGTCATGTCTAGGAAGGCCAGTTCCTCCATCCGCAGGACCGGGCGGACGGTGCGCGCGGCCAGGTCCAAGCCCGCTTCGGTGAGGTGGATGTTCTTGTTGCGCCCGGACCCGCCGGACAGGCGGAGGCAGCCCTCCCGCTCCAGCTGCTTCAGAGCGGAGTGGATGGTCTGCTTGCTGAAACAGAGAAGGCCGCACAGCTCCGTCTGGGTGAGGGGCTTCTGGGCGGCCTCCAGGGTGTACAGCACCCAAAAGGCGGAGCTGGACAGGTGAAAATGCCGGGCCAGCCGGTGATACAGACTGTCCTCCTCCTTGTACAGGCGGTTGTATTCCTCATTGAACTGGGTAAACTTCATGGCGGCCCCTCCCTGAACCTGAAAGTCCGAAATCAGACTTTGGCCATTGTAGTCTGATTTCGGACTTTTGTCAAGGGGCTTTGCGAAAATAATAAGGAGAGGGATGTCCCTCTCCGTTTGGTTCACGGTTCCTCCGGGTTGTACAGCTCGCCGCCGGCCTCAATCTGCCAGCCCCGCGGCAATGTCCAGGATGCGGGAGGCGGCCTCCTCCTTGGACATGAGGGGCAGCTCCTCCGCGCCGTCTTTGGTGATGACGGTCATCACGTTGGTGTCGGTGCCGAAGCCAGCCCCGGCTACCTTCAGGTTGTTGGCGCAGATCATGTCCACCTTCTTTTTCTCCAGCTTGGCCCGGCTGTTTTCCAGCATGTTCTGGGTCTCCATGGAGAAGCCGCACAGCACCTGGCCCGGACGGCGGTGCTCCCCCAGGTATTGGAGGATGTCCTGGGTGCGCTTCAGGGGGATGGACAGGTCGCCGTCCTTCTTTTTCACCTTGTCGTCAAAATACTGGGCGGGGGTGTAGTCGGCCACGGCGGCGGCCTTGAAGATGAAATCGGCCCACTCCTGCCGGGCGGCTGCGGCCTCGAACATGTCCTGGGCGGAGACGGCGTCCACCACCTCCACAAAGGGGGGGGGCTGAATGGCTGTGGGTCCGGAGATCAGCACCACCTCCGCCCCCCGGAGCATGGCCATTTTGGCGATGGCGAAGCCCATTTTCCCGGTGGAGTGGTTGGTGAGATAGCGCACCGGGTCCAGGGCCTCCTGGGTGGGACCGGCTGTGACCAGAACACGCTTCCCGGCCAGGTCGTGGGGCAGGGCGGCGGCCCGCAGGATCTGCTGGAGCAGCGCCTCCGGTTCGGGAAGCTTGCCCGCCCCCACCGCTCCGCAGGCCAGCCGCCCGCTGGCAGGGGAGATCACTTGCCAGCCGTAGCGGCGCAGGGCGTTCAGATTGTCCTGGGTGACGGGATTTTCGAACATCTGCGTGTTCATGGCCGGGGCGATGAGCTTGGGACAGGTGCAGGCCAGCACGGTGGTGGTGAGCATGTCGTCGGCCAGTCCGTGGGCCAGCTTGGCGCACACGTTGGCGGTGGCGGGGGCAATCATGACCAAATCCGTCCGGCTGGCCAGGGCGATGTGCTCCACCTGATGAGAAAAGTTCCGGTCAAAGGTGTCCACCATACAGCGGCGGCCCGTCAGCTGCTCAAAGGTGAGGGGGGCGATGAATTGGGTGGCGTGGGGGGTCATGACCACCTCCACATTGGCGCGCTGCTTCACCAGCGCCGAGGCCAGCGCCGCCGCCTTGTAGGCCGCGATGCCCCCCGTGACCCCCAGCAGAATGGTTTTTCCCTGTAACATGGCGGGTTCCTCCTTTGTGTTTTCTCCATTATACCCTCCCTGGCCCCCGGCTGTAAAGCCGTAAAGTTTTTTCTTGCATCTTGGGCCGGTATCCTGTATAATAAGCGGCTGAGAGGACGGGGCGCGTCCTCGCCCTCTTAATAAATGCGCTGCATCCGCAGATGGCGGAGCGGCAGCAGGAGGTAATTTGTATGAAAACCCGTAAGTACGACACCCGTTGGATGGTCAGCGTGGCGCTGATGGCTGCCATTGTGGTCCTGCTGGCCAACACCCCCCTGGGCCTGATCCCTCTGCCCATCATCAAGGCCACCACCACCCATATTCCGGTGATTGTAGGCGCAATCCTGCTGGGCCCTCTGGCAGGCGGCATCTTGGGCGGTGTGTTTGGCATCTGCTCCATGATTAACAACACCATCGCCCCGGCGGTGCTGTCCTTTGCCTTCTCCCCGGTTATGGCCGCGAACAATACGGGAGCGGTGGGTGCGCTGAAGGCCCTGTGGGTCGCCTTTGGGTGCCGGATTATGATCGGCGTGGTGTCCGGCTGGCTTTGGATTGGGCTGAAAAAGGCCAGGGTGAGCGACTACATCGCCTTGCCGGTGGTGGGCTTTGCAGGGGCGATGACCAATACAGTGTGCGTCATGGGCAGCATCTATTTTCTGCTGCGGCCTGAGTACGCCCAGGCCATGGGCGTGGCCACCGACGCCGTGTTCGGCCTGGTGATGGGCGTCATCACCGGCTCCAGCGTGCTGGAGGCCATTGTGGCCCTGGTGCTGGTCACCGCAATCGGCAAGGCCCTGCTCCATGTGCCCGTCTTCCGGACCAAGCCCCAGGTCGGGTAATTTTCAGAAATCAGGTGAGCGCCATGCTCCTGGCAATCGACATCGGCAATACCAACATCGTCATCGGCGGCATCGACGGCGGAAAAACCTCCTTTGAGGCCCGCGTCGCCACCGACCGCATCAAGACCTCCGACCAGTACGGCTCCGAGATCAAGAGTATGCTCAGCCTCTTTGACGTGAGACCAAGCGACGTGGAGGACTGCATCATCTCCTCGGTGGTGCCGCCGGTGTTCAACTCGGTGCGGACCGGGGTGATGAAGGTGATCGGCAAGGCCCCAATGGTGGTGGGCCCCGGCATCAAGACCGGGCTGAACATCCAGATGGACACCCCCTCCCAGGTGGGCAGCGACCGCATTGTCATCGCCGTAGCCGCCCTGGCGGAGTACGAGCCGCCCCTCACACTGCTGGATCTGGGCACCGCCACCACCATTGAGGTGGTGGGCAAGGGCAGTACATATTTGGGGGGGTGCATCATCCCCGGCGTGCGCATCTCGATGGACGCGCTGACCTCCCGCACCGCCCAGCTGCCGGGCATCAGCCTGGACCAGCCCAAGCGGGTGATCGGCAAGAACACGGTGGACTGCATGCGCAGCGGCATTATGTACGGCACCGCCGCCATGCTGGACGGCATGCTGGACCGGGTGGAGGAGGAGCTGGGCTTTTCCACCACCGTGGTGGCCACCGGCGGAATGGCCAAATTCATCGTCCCCCTGTGCCGCCGGGAAATCCGGCTGGAGAAGGACCTTTTGCTGAAGGGGCTGAATATCCTCTATCAGAAGAACAAAAAGCCTTGACAACGCCCCGGATCTTGCATATAATTCCGGTATAAGGCAATGCGAAAGAGGAGTACCCATGTGCGGACGCCAAAGAGAGGGGACGGTCGGTGCGAGTCCCTGGTCCGGCCTGGGGAAGGTGGCTTTCGGGCCCTGCCCCTGAAGAACAGTAAGGGGCGGCGGAGCTTCCCGTTACAGAAGGCAGGAGCGTCCCCGTCCGGGGAAATTCAGGTGGTACCGCGGTTTTATAATCGCCCTGAGTCCGTTTGGACTCGGGGCGTTTTTTGTGAGGTGAGCTGATTTGGTCGTGATACAGACCACCATCGATCAGAAGGCCATGACCGCCCTGGCGAAAATGACCCGCAAGACCATGCGCCGGGGACGGAACGGTCCGGTGCGGCTGCTGGCTTGGTTCGTGGTGCTGCTGGAGGCGTTTCTCGCCGCCATCTACCTCCGGGCCGGGGTGAGCGGCTGGCAGACCAATGCACTGCTGGGGGCGGTCATGTTGGGGTGCATCCTCAGCGAGGACCGGGTCAATGGGGCCGTCGGCCTGCGCCGGACCCCTCCCGGGGGCCGGGAAGTGAACGCCGCCTTTCAGGAGAAGGAGAGCTGCTATGTCTGCCGGGCTCAGCTGGGGGAACGCTGGTGGCCCTACAGCCAGATTCAGGCGGCGGTGGAGACCAGGCACTACTTTGCCCTGCTTCTGGACCGGAAGCACGGCCAGGTTTTTTCCAAACAGGGCATCGCCTGGGGCAGCGAGGAGGAGTTCCGGGCGCTGATCCGAACGAAGACAGGACTGAAGATACAATACATTCGATAGGAGGTATGGAATGAACGCACCACAGGGAACACTGATGTTTCGAGGCACCACCGAGCAGCTGGAGACAGCCGGCGACTGGCTGATCCTGCTCAGCTACACCCGCATGATGCGCATCGGCCGGATTATGGGACCGATGGTGACCATCTTTCTGGCGCTGGCCGGGTTTGTCCAATTTCGGGAGGGAAATCCGTCCATGTTTTTCCTCTACATGATCCTCACGCTTTACGTGGGCATGACGATCATACGGAAGACCAGCGGCGGCGACCCGGCTGCGGCGGTGCAGGCCAACCGGCAGGCCCGGCAGAAGGCGGCGGAGGCGGGCCGGTACAACGGCGAGCTGCCCTTCCGCATCGAGCTGGAGGGGAAGGAGTGCCGGATCTATTTCGACGGCAGCCAGCCCCATCAGATCTTCGACTGCCGGACCTTCCGCACTGCGGTCGAGTGCGACGAGATCGTGTGGATCACCGGCAAGCGGATGGCCGGCCTGCCCCTGCCCAAGGCCCAGCTGGAGGGCTCCCCCGGCGACCTGCGCCGCTGGCTGAAGCCCTACGTGGCCATCTGGTACACCTGTCCCATTCCGGAAAAGCTGAAGGCGGCGGTGACAGGGCAGGAGGTGGCGGACTGATGCTGTTTGCCGTGGAGCAGAACGGCCTGTTCGCGCCAGGACTGCTCTGGGAGTACGGCCGGGTGCTGGGGAAGAGCCGCAGAAAAACCTGTTTGGGCAGGCTGCTGCAGCTTCCCGGCGCATGGATTCTGTTCCTGGGGGTCACCTTCACCCTGGGCATGTTTCTGACCCTGCGGGAGCCGCTGACGGACGACGAGGAGCTGGGTATGGTGCTCATGGCGCCCCTGAACCTGCTGCTGCTGCTGTGGGGGACCAGCTGGACCGGGCTGGTCCGCCTGCCCGCGGCCCTGTTCCGCCTGTTCCGGCTGCGGCGCACGGAGCAGAACGCCCGGTTTTACCTCGGCTATATGGAGGAATGCCGGGACATGATCCGCACCAGCTGTCCCTATGAGGCGGTCCGGGATGTGTATGAGGGCAGGCGGGCCTTTTTCCTCCAGATGGAGGGGGGCCGGTTCCTGATCCTGCAAAAAGACTGCTTCATGACCGGCGAGCCGGGGGCGTTCCGCCGCCTGATGGATGAAAAGTGCGGAAAACCAGTCAATAAGCTGTAATTCAAGGATAAAGGAGAATTTGAGATGAAAAAAGAACTGCCCAAGGTTTATGAACCCCAGGAGGTGGAGGCCCGCGTCTACGAGACCTGGGAGAAAGCGGGTTGCTTCAAGGGGGTGCGGGACCCGAAAAAGAAGCCCTTTACCATCGTCATGCCGCCCCCCAACGTGACGGGCCAGCTGCACATGGGCCACGCCATGGACGACTCCCTCCAGGACATGCTCATCCGCTATAAGCGGATGCAGGGCTATGCCGCCCTGTACCTCCCTGGTACCGACCACGCGGGCATCGCCACCCAGGTGAAGGTGGAGGAGGAGCTGCGCAACAACGAGGGGCTGAGCCGCTACGACCTGGGCCGGGAGAAGTTCCTGGAGCGGGTGTGGGACTGGAAGGCCAAATACGGCGCCCGGATTGTCCAGCAGCAGAAGAAGCTGGGCATCTCCGCCGACTGGGAGCGGTCCCGCTTCACCATGGACGAGGGCCTCTCCCAAGCGGTGCGCCATGTGTTTGTCTCCCTCTATCAGAAGGACCTGATCTACAAGGGCTCCCGGATCATCAACTGGTGCCCCCACTGCGTCACCGCCCTGAGCGACGCGGAGGTGGAGTATCAGGACAAGCCCGGCCACCTGTGGCACATGCGCTACCCCCTGGCTGACGGCTCCGGCTATCTGGTGGTGGCCACCACCCGGCCCGAGACCATGATGGGCGACACCGGCGTGGCCGTCAACCCCAACGACGAGCGGTACAAGCACCTGGTGGGCAAGACCTGCATCCTGCCCCTGATGGACCGGGAGATCCCCATTGTGGCCGACGAGTATGTGGAGATGGACTTCGGCACCGGCTGCGTGAAGATGACCCCCGCCCACGACCCCAACGACTTCGAGGTGGGCCTGCGCCACAACCTGGAGACCATCCGGGTGCTGGACGACAGCGGCGTGGTCAACGCCAACGGCGGAAAGTATGAGGGCATGGACCGCTACGAGGCCCGGAAGGCGGTGGTGGCCGACCTGGAGGCCCTGGGGCTGATGGAGAAGATCGAGCCCTACTCCCACAACGTGGGCACCTGCTACCGCTGCCACAGCGATGTGGAGCCCCTGATCTCCGCCCAGTGGTTTGTCCGCATGGAGCCCCTGGCCAAGGAGGCCCTGCGGGTGGTCAACGAGGGGGAAGTGAACTTCGTCCCCGACCGCTTCGCCAAGACCTACACCAACTGGATGGAGAACGTCCACGACTGGTGCATCAGCCGCCAGCTGTGGTGGGGCCACCAGATCCCCGCCTGGTACTGCGCGGACTGCGGCCACGTCACCGTCTCGGAGACCGATCCCGACCGCTGTGAGAAGTGCGGCTCCCAGCACATCGAGCGGGACCCCGACGTGCTGGACACCTGGTTCTCCTCCGCCCTGTGGCCCTTCTCCACCCTGGGCTGGCCGGACGAAAACAGCGAGGATTTCAAGTATTTCTACCCCACCGACGTGCTGGTCACCGGCTACGACATCATCTTCTTCTGGGTGGCCCGGATGATCTTCTCCGCCTGCGCGCACACGGGGAAGCCCCCCTTCCACACCGTCTTCATCCACGGCCTGGTCCGGGACGACAAGGGCCGGAAGATGTCCAAGTCTCTGGGCAACGGCATCGATCCCCTGGAGATTGCCGACAAATACGGCGCCGACGCGCTGCGCTTCAATCTGGTCACCGGCAACTCCCCGGGCAACGACATGCGCTTCTTCACGGAGCGGTGCGAGGCCATGCGCAACTTCGCCAACAAGATCTGGAACGCCAGCCGCTTCCTGATGATGAACCTGACCATCGACAAGTGCGAGCTGCCCCAGAAGCTGGAGCTGGAGGACAAGTGGATTCTGTCCAAGCTGAACCGGGCCGTGGCCGAGATCACCGAGAACATGGACCGGTATGAGCTGGGCGTCGCCGCCCAGAAGATTTACGACTTCATCTGGGACGACTACTGCGACTGGTATATCGAGCTGACCAAGACCCGCCTCCAGGGGGAGGACGAGGACAGCAAGGTCCGGGCTCAGCAGGTGCTGTGCTGGGTGCTGACAGAAATGCTCAAGCTGCTCCACCCCTTCATGCCCTTCATCACGGAGGAAATCTGGCAGGCCCTGCCCCACGAGGGGGACTTCCTGATGATGCGGGACTGGCCCGTGGCCTCTGAGACCATGAACTTCCCCCAGGAGGAAAAGGCCATGGAGCTGATTATGGACGCCATCCGGGCCATCCGGGGCCGCCGCAGCGAGATGAACGTGCCCCCCTCCAAGAAAGCCCGCCTCACCGTGGCCACCATGGAGACGGAGATCTTCACCCTGGGCGTGCCCTTCCTGAAGAAGCTGGCCTACGCCAGCGAGGTGGAGATTGTCCCCTTCGCCCAGGCCCAGGCCGATGACGCCGCCGCCCAGGCCGGGCAGGTGTCCATCGTCACCCACGCCGCCCAGCTGTCCATCCCCCTGGGGGAGCTGGTGGACCTGGAGAAGGAGAAGCAGCGTGTGGAGAAGGAGCTGAAAAAGCAGTCCGCCGAGCTGGAAAAGCTGAACGCCAAGCTGAACAACCCAGGTTTTGTCAACAAGGCCCCCGCCCATGTGGTGGAGGCGGAAAAAGAACGGGCTATACAGCTTGCCGAACTGGTGGCCAAGCTGGAAGCCCAACAGAAAGGGATGTGACAGCATGAGAAAGCAACATTCATACGGTGGAAAGCTGACTGCCCTGCTGTTGGCGGCGGTGCTGACCCTCGGCCTTGTGCCCATTCGGGCCTCGGCTGCCGGTACCGCCCACTTTAAGGACGTACCCTCCACCCACTGGGCCTACTCCTATGTGGAGCGGGCCTACAGCGACAGGGCCATCTCCGGCACCGGCGGCGACCCGGCCAAGGGGACCGGGGTATTTGACCCGGACGCCAAAATGACCTACAGCCAGTTCCTCACCATGCTGATGAGCGCCTTTTACCCGGAGGAAATGGCGCGGGTCACGGTGCGGACCCCCTGGTACGCCCCGGCGATTCAGGTGGCCTCCAGCCGCCAACTGACCTATATCTCCCAGGACGACCTGATGAACAAGTACGCGGACGCTTCCATCAACCGCTATAACATGTCCTGGATTTTGGTCAAACTGCTGGAGGACAAGGGGGCCGCCCTGCCCACGGAGAATGAGCGGGCCGCGGCGGCCGCCAAAATCGCCGACTGGGACAAGGTGGGGACGGACCACAAGTCTTGGCCCTACTATGTCTCCGCCGTGGTGGCCGCCGGGCTTATCTCCGGCGTGGACGACAGGGGTACCTTCGACGGGGCTGGCTACGTCACCCGGGGAGCCGCCGCGGTGATTTACACCAAGCTGGCCGACAAGCTGTCCCAGCCTGGCACAACGACGCCCCCCAGCACAACGACGCCGCCCAGCACAGCGTCAAAGTTCAGCATTACCAAGGGCGAGGGCTGGGAGCTGATCCCCGACCCGGCCTATTGGAATGAGGTCGAGGAGACCTTCAACACCGTCTATCCCCGCCTGTGGGCCCGTTGGGGCGGGGACGTCGCCCAGAAGGAAATCACAGTCAACGTGAAGAAAATACTTCCGCTCAGCGGCGACCGCAAGGAGGCGCCAATGTGGACGGGGTCTACAAACTACGACCACCAAAAGCAGCTTTGGGAGCGAAACATCGAGATTTCAGCGAATTTTAAGGATGTCGCGCCCACTCCGTGCTTCGCCCACGAACTGGGCCATGTGGTACAGATCTATAGTGGTCTGGACAGCAGCTGGTGGATCGAGACGCTGGCGTCCTATGCCAGCTTCCGCTATTGCTTCTATGCGGATGACGGGGTTCTGGCCCGGGGAGCCTTACGTTACATCGGAGACGATCAGGGCCTGCGGAACTGGCGCTTTGAGAACGACTACTACACCGCCTACTGGTTCTTTGCCTATATGGACAGCCGCTACCCCACCACGCCCCAGGGCTATGGCCTGATCGACTCCATTCACTTCGCCATGGCCTCCAAGCAGATCACCAGCGATAATATCAACGATCCGAATTTGAACGCTGTGGTGAAAAGGGTGACCGGGCTGAGCAGCATTGAACAGGTCCGCCAGCAGTATGTGAAGGAGCTGGACGCAGGCACCTGGGCCTTTAACGGCTTTGGCGGCTATGCCGACAACTACATCACCGAAAACATTCCCGGCGTGCCCAACCCCACCTACCCTACGGTGGACGGTCTCAGCCTCTGCGCGGGAGCGTATACCTATGCGGTCTCCGGCCAGGCTTCCAGCGGGACGGCTGCGGACCATCTGGTGGATGGCAACCTGAGCACCAAATGGCAGGCTGCCCAGTCGGACGCCACAAACCGGGACCATATGAGCAGGGACGCTCAGCATGACCTCTGTATCAGCCTGTCCAAGCCTGTAGTCTTCGATACCTACGTCCTCTATCACGCGGGCAGCCAGGGGGAAGACAGCCAGCAGAACACCGTATCTTGGCGGCTGAAGTACTACGACAGCGAGAAAAAACAGTGGAAGACTCTGGATACCGTGTCAGGAAATACCCAGGACGTGACCACCTGCAAGGTGCGTCCGGTAACCACGAAAAACCTCTGGCTGGAAATTTTGGACCCCAGCGGCACGGGGGACGGGACCGTCCGCCTGTACGAGCTGGAGCTCAACAACAAAGGATAGGAGGCTTTTATGACGCGCATTCAACTGGGAAGCACCGGCATCACCATTGAGAAAAACGGCTTTGGCTGCCTGCCCATCCAGCGCATCTCCAAAGAGGATGCGGCCTATCTGCTCCACAAGGCGGTGGATGGCGGCATGACCTATTTTGACACCGCCCGGGCCTACTCCGACAGCGAGGAGAAGGTGGGCTGTGCCTTCGCGGGGATGCGGGACAAGATCGTGATCGCCACCAAGACGGGCGCTCAGACCGTCGAGGGCATGTGGGCTGACCTGGAGACCAGCCTGCGAAACCTGCAGACCGACTATATTGACGTCTACCAGTTCCACAATCCCGCCTTCTGCCCCAGGCCCGGCGGGGAGGACGGCCTGTACGACGCCGCCCTGGAGGCCCGGCGGCAGGGGAAGATCCGCCACATCGCCATCACCAACCACCGCCTGGCGGTGGCCCATGAGGCGATTGACTCCGGGCTGTACGCGCTGCTGCAATTCCCCTTCAGCTATCTGTCCGGCCCCCAGGAGCAGGAGCTGGTGGAGAAATGCCGGGCCAAGGGCATGGGCTTTGTGGCTATGAAGGGGATGGCCGGGGGTCTGCTCCAGGACGGCTCCGTGGCCGCCGCCTGGATGGCCCGGCAGGAGGGGGTGGCCCCCATCTGGGGGGTGCAGCACGAGTGGGAGCTGGACCAGTTCCTGGCCTGCGTGAAGGAGACCCCCGCGCTGACGGCGGAGGATCAGGCGGTCATCGACCGGGACCGGGCCGAGCTGACCGGAGCCTTCTGCCGGAGCTGCGGCTACTGCATGCCCTGTCCGGTGGGGATTCAGATCAACCAGTGCGCCCGGATCAACCTGATGGTCCGCCGGGCGCCCGCCGCAGACTGGCTCAACGACTACTGGCAGGGGGAGATGAAGAAGATCGAGCAGTGCCTGCACTGCGGCAAGTGCGCCTCCAAGTGCCCCTACGGGCTGAATACCCCCCAGCTCCTCCAGGAAAACTACAAGGAATACTGGACCCACTTTTAAGCGAAAAACCGCCGCGGACCGTTCGGTCCGCGGCGGTCTCTTATTTAGTACACCCGCAGCACACAGATGGACTGCGCGCTGATCTGAGGGGGAAGGCTGGCGGTCATGATGCCATCATAGACGATGCGCACCTGTTCCCCAGTCATCAGGTTGGAAGTGGAATGATTGGTGTTCACCAGCACCTCCTGGCCGTTGGCGTTGTCGGTGACCAGCACCTGAGAGCCCCAGGCCCGGACGACGGTAGCGATCATAGTTACCATAGAAGTCACCTCCTGTTGGATCAGAGTCCGTGACATTCTATGCGCCCCGGGCCGGAAGGGTGCCTTACGCCTCCCGGTACAGTGCGTCGAAGCGGTCCAGACAGTGCTCGATGGTGTCCTGGGTGTCGATTTGGCAAAGGTGGGGGAAGGACTCCAGCTTTTGCGGGGAAAAATCCTCCTGGTCGGCCAGAAACCGGCGGCAGACCTCGGTATAATCGGGATGGCTCTGCTCCTCCTCCCGCTGAATGCACCGCAGAAGGCGGGTGTGGTCGTCCAGGCTGAGGTAGACGACCCGCACCGCCTGAACGCCCCAGCAGTCCATCAGGGCGCTGGCCCCCTCCAGAGTGGTGATGAGCAGGTGGTCGGCGTCCAGGTCGAAGCGGAGGGTGAAGTAGGTCCACAGCCCCTGAACGGTGCGGTACTCCCGCTTTTCGAGGACGTCCCCCTGGGCCTCATACTGCCGCAGCTGGGTCTCGGTGACGAACCAGTAGTTCTGTCCATCTACCTCGCCCGCCCGCCGGGGGCGGGTGGTGTGGGGGATCACAGGAATCAGCTCCGGGTGCCGCTCCAAAATGCGGGCATAGAGGGTGTCCTTACCCGAGCAGCTCTTGCCCACCAGACAGAAGACACGGCTCATAACGGCACCGTCCCTTCCCGGGTGACCGCTTGAAAGAAGGCGTCGATCTCCTGCCAGGCGGCCTGGACCGAGCCCTGGACGAAATCGGGCTTGCCGCCCCCCCGGCCGCGGAGGGCCTGGTTCAGCTCCTTCACGAAGCCCCGCAGATCGCCGCCCGCCTGGCCGATGGCGTACTTATACCCCCACCCGTCCGTGCCGGAGAAGCAGGCGCACCGGCCGCCGCAGGTGTGCAGGACGGCGTCACACAGCCGCCGCAGGCTGTCAGGGGAAAGGCCGGGCTCAAAGAGGAGCACGTCCCCGGCCCCGGCGTACTGCCCGGCCAGCTGGGCAAAGCGGTCCTCCTCCAGCACGGTAAGGCGGGCCTTGAGCTCCTCATTTTTTGCCAGCAGCTTCGCCACCGCCTCCGCCGTTTCAAAGGGCTTGGCGGACAGGAAATGGGACACCTGGGCGTTCTGCTCCATGCAGCGGCTGAGATAGCGGAAGGCCCGGCCGCCGCACACCAGCTGAATGCGGACCCCCTCCCGGAATTTTTCCATGGACAGCAGCTTGATCAGCCCCACCTGAGCGGGATGCCGCACATGGGTGCCGCAGCAGGCGCAGCAGTCCGCCCCGGGGAACTCCACAATCCGCACCGGACCGGTGAGCGCCTTCTTGCTCCGGTAGCGGATGTGCTCCAGCTCCTGGGGGGAGGGATAGGTGATGTTCACCGGCAGATCCACCTGCCAGAGGTGCCGGTTGGCGGCCTCCTCCAGCGTGGCAAGCTGCTCCTGGGTGAGGGGGCGGTCAAAGTCGATGGTGACCACCTCCGCCCCCATGTGAAAGCCCACGTTTTCGCAGCCCCAGAGGTAGTGGGCCAGCCCGGAGACGATGTGCTCCCCCGAGTGCTGCTGCATCAGGTCGAACCGCCGGTCCCAGTGGATTACCCCGGTGACCGCCGTCCCCGGCTCCAGGGGGTGGCTGCAGGTGTGGACAATCTCGCCCGCCCGGCTGTGGACCTTCAGCACCTTGACCTGCCTCCCAGCGGCCTCCAGCCGCCCGGTGTCCCAGGGCTGCCCGCCCCCCTCGGGGTAGAAGGCGGTGCGGTCCAGAATGATGTCGAAGCCCTTCTTCCCCTGTTCGCAGGAGAGGACCTTTGCCTCAAATTTGATCAGAAAGGGGTCCTGTTCGTACAGTTTTTCCGTCATAGATAGCTCTCATCCCGCTCGGACCGCTTGGCCCGCTGCATCAGGTTGGTGATGACGGTATGCACGTCCCGGCCCTCGTACAGGACCTCGTAGGCCGCCTGGGCAATGGGCATCTCCACCCCCGCCTTCTGAGCCAGGGCGCGGGCGTTGGCGGCGGCGTAGTAGCCCTCCACCACCGCGCCGATCTCCTTCACCGCCTCGTCCACCGGCTTGCCCTGGCCGATGAGGATGCCGCAGCGGCGGTTGCGGGAGTGCATGGAGCAGCAGGTGACGATCAGGTCGCCCACCCCGGCCAGGCCGGTGAAGGTGTCCTTCCTGCCCCCCAGGGCCACCCCCAGCCGGGCCATCTCCGCCAGGCCCCGGGTCATGAGCAGGGCCTTGGTGTTGTCGCCGCAGCCCATGCCGTCGCAGCAGCCGGCGCACAGGGCGATGATGTTTTTCAGAGCGGCGCAAATCTCGGTGCCGATTTTGTCGTCGCTGGTGTACACCCGGAACCGCTGGTTCATGAACAGGTCCTGGACCTGTTCGGCCACGGCCAGGTCCTCCGAGGCCACCACCACCCCGGTGGGAATCTTCCGGCCCACCTCCTCGGCGTGGGAAGGCCCGGACAGCACCACCACCGGGCACTTGCCGGCGACCTCCTCCTCGATGACCTGGCTCAGGCGGAGGGAGGTGTCCTTCTCGATGCCCTTGGACACGGACACCAGGATGGTCCCCGGGTCGGCCAGCTCCTTGAGCTGTTTTGCGGTATTGCGCACCGCAAAGGAGGGGGTGGCCACCACCACCAGCCCGCAGCCCTTCACCGCCGCCATGTCGGTGGTGAGCTTCAGCCCCTCAGGCAGAGGAACCCCCTTCAGCATGGGGTTCTCCCTCGTCTCTCGGAGAACTCTGGATTCCTCCTCCGTGTAGGACCACAGGGTCACGTCGCTACCGTTTTCCAGCAGTAAGAGCGCCAGGGCCGTCCCCCAGGCGCCGCTGCCAAGGACCGTGATTTTCATAGCTTTTTCCTCCTTGATCGTTTTTTCTTTTCTTTTTGTAAAAAGAAAAGAAACAAAAGAAAAACGTTTGCGCAAAACTTCGTTTTGCTTTACTTCTTTTTATGCAGGCTGAACTTGTTTTCCGTCCCGGTGAGCAGCCGGTGGATATTAGCCCGGTGCATGTACAGGATGAGCCCGCCGATGATGATGGACAGGATGAGGAGCACCGCATCCTGGTAGACGAACCAGGTGGCGAAGGGGAAGGACGCCCCCGCCCAGCAGGAGCCCAGGGAGACATACCGGGTTACCACCGCCAGCACGAGAAAGCCCCCCCAGACCACCAGGGCGATGCGCCAGTCGATCATGATGGCGATGGTCCCCCCGGACAGGATGCCCTTGCCCCCCTTGAAGTGGAACATGCAGGGGAACATGTGCCCCAGCAGGCACCACAATCCCGCCCAGTATTTGGCCAGATTGACCGCTTCTGAGGGCGTATTGACGATATCCGAAGCGATCCATATGGCAAGTATCGCTTTCAGAACATCGCAGGAAATGACGCCCAAAGTGAGCGGTCCGCCAAAGGTGCGGTAGAAGTTGGTCAGTCCCGCGTTGCCGCTGCCGTGGGTACGGATGTCGTCCCGGAGAATATATTTGGACACAATGACCGCTCCATTGAAGCAGCCGCAGAGGTAGGCGCAAAATGCAATGGTAACAAAGAAAAAGGGGGCGTTGGCGGGTAGATAATCAAGCATTTTCACCCCTCCTTCTCGCTCCGCTCCCGGACGGTGAGGCGCACCGGGGTGCCCTCCAGGCCGAAGGTGGAGCGGATCTGGTTCTCGAGATACCGCTGGTAGGAGAAGTGGAACAGCCGGGCGTCGTTGCAGAAGCAGACGAAGTGGGGGGGCTTGACCCCCACCTGGGTCATATAGTAGACCTTCAGCCGCCTCCCCTTGTCGGTGGGGGGCTGGACCCGGGCGGTGGCGTCGGCCAGGAGGGAGTTGAGCATCCCGGTGGTGATCCGCATGGCGGCCTGGTTGTTCACGTAGTTGATCAGCTCAAAGAGCCTATCCACCCGCTGGCCGGTGAGGGCGGAGATGAACACGATGGGGGCGTAGGTCATGTAGGACAGGTCCCGCATCACGTCCTGGCGCATCTTGTCCATGGTCTTGCCGTCCTTCTCGATGGCGTCCCACTTGTTGACCACGATGATGCAGGCTTTCCCCGCCTCGTGGGCCAGCCCGGCCACTTTCGTGTCCTGCTCCGTGACCCCCTCCTGGGCGTCGATCATGATGAGGCACACGTCGGACCGCTCAATGGCCATCGTGGCCCGGAGGACGGAGAATTTTTCGATGCGGTCGTCCACCTTGGACTTCTTCCGCATCCCGGCGGTGTCGATGAACCGGTACTTGCCCTGCTTGTTCTCAAAATAGCTGTCCACGGCGTCCCGGGTGGTGCCCGCCACGTTGGAGACGATCACCCGCTCCTCCCCCAGAATCCGGTTCACCAGGGAGGATTTTCCCACGTTGGGCTTGCCGATGACCGCCACCTTGATGACGTCGTCCTCCTCGTCTTCCTCCTCCTGGGGGGGGAAGTGCTCAAAGCAGGCGTCCAGCAGGTCGCCGGTGCCGTGGCCGTGGATGGCGGACACCGCGATGGGGTCGCCCAGCCCTAAGTTGTAGAACTCGTAGATGTCCGGGTTTTCCCGGCCGGTCTGGTCGGACTTGTTCACCGCCAGCACCACCGGCTTGCCCGAGCGCAGCAGCAGGTTGGCCACCTCCTGGTCGGAGGCGGTCAGGCCGGTTTTGATGTCGCAGACAAAGACGATCACGGTGGCGGTTCCAATGGCGATCTCCGCCTGCTCCCGCATGAAGGACAGGATCTGGTCGTCCGTCCCCGGCTCAATGCCGCCGGTGTCCACAATGTCGAAGGTGCGGTTCCTCCACTCGCACGGGGCGTACAGCCGGTCCCGGGTGACGCCGGGGGTGTCCTCCACGATGGACAGCCGCTGTCCGCATAATTTGTTGAAGAGCATGGACTTGCCCACGTTGGGCCGGCCCACAATGGCGACTAAGGGTTTCATAGGCTTCACTTCCTTTACGGATTATACCGGTAAAATTCCTCGTTTTCCCAGGTGGCCCGCTGGGCTTCGGGGGTGAGCTGGATGCCCAGCATGGCGTCCAGCAGCTCATAGCCGTCCTGGGGGACGGGGACCACCGGCACCCCCAGCTCCCGCTCCACATCGGCCGTGGATACGTCGTCCAGAAAGACGTTCTCCCCGGACCGGAGCATATTGGCGGGGATGAGGAGCCGCTCTCCCAGATCCCGGCCCCGGAGCTGGTCAATGAGGTCCCCTCCGGTGACCAGCCCGGCCACGGTGATGGTCTCGCCAAAAAAGTGGTTGACAATGGGATAGACGGTTCCTCTTATTGTATCACATTTTTCCTTGGCCTGCGCCACCAATTTTGCCAAAAATGGGGCGGCGGACACTCCCGTGGCGATGGAGAAGGGGACCGCGCCCTCCAGCTCTGACCGCTCCATCAGGTCCAACGCCCTGGAAAACTCCCGCGACAGCAGGGTGAGCATCCCCACCCCGTTGTCCAACTGGGTGAAGTCCTCAAAGTAGTCCTCGCCGGGCAAGTCCTGTCCGGCCAGCAGGTAGAACTCGTCAGAGCACCACACCAGTCTGGTCCCATACTCCTCCAGGCGCTTTTGCGCAAAAGCCTCCACCTGGCCCACCAGGGCGGCGGCCGTCTCTTTGCGGTAGGTTTGCAGCGGGTAGAGCCCCTCCCGGTATTTGGTCACCCCCACTGGCACCACAGAGATGCTGTTCACCGCCGGATACATGGCGGCCAGGTCCTTCAGGGTTTTGTCCAGGGCGGGGCCGTCGTTGATGCCGGGGCAGGAGACGATCTGGCAGTTCATGGTGATGTGGGCTTGCGCGAACCGCTCCATGATGTCGATGCCCTCTCCGGCCCTGGGGTTGTTCAGCAGTTCCGCCCGCAGAGTCCGGTCGGTGGTGTGGACGGAGATGTTGATGGGGGAGATGCGCAGGTCGATGATCCGCTGCACCTCCCGGGGGGAGAGATTGGTGAGCGTGAGGTAGTTGCCCAGCAGGAAGGACAGCCGTGCGTCGTCGTCCTTGAAGTAGAGGCTCTTCCGCATCCCCGGAGGCATCTGGTCCACAAAGCAGAAGATGCAGCGGTTGGCGCAGGACCGGGCCCGGTCCATGAGATAGGTCTCAAACTCCAGCCCCAGGTCCTCCCCCTCGCGCTTGCGCACCCGGAGGGAGCGGACCGCTCCGTCCGGCCCCTTGAGGGTCAGCTCCAGCCGGGGGTCGTAGCTGTAGAACTTGTAGTCCAGCACGTCCACAACAGCATGGCCGTTGATGTGGGTCAGCGTCTCGCCGGCGCGGACCCCGGCCCGGTGAGCCGGACTGCGGGGGTCCACCGATTTCACGGCGGTCATGCTCATGGGCGCACCTCCTTCAGGACAGCCTGGTGCATGGAGGACGGTCCGGGAGCCGGCATAGCCGGTTTGCCCCGGCTCCATTCATACCAGACATCGCCATCCCAGGACCGTAAACCGGCATCGGGACAGGGTGTTTCCTGGGGCAGTGCCATACGTCTCACTCCTTTTTGCATGTCTCTCTATTATACCACAGCCGGCCGGAGGATTTCAAGCCTGCGGCCTGGGAGGAGGGCGGGGACAGCGGGGGGCGTTCCGGCATAGGATGAAGCGGACGGCAGGGCTCAGCAGAGAACTGCCGCAGGAGGTATTTACATGCAAGCAACAGGAACCTTAAGCGTCCGGGTGTACACCTCCCAGGCGCAGATCCCCCTGGAGGGGGCCACCGTGGTGGTGGCCGCGCCGGGGGAGGAGGGCAAATATAAGCTGCTCTCCATCCAGAACACGGACAGCAGCGGACAGATTTGCCCGGTGACCATCGACGCCCCCGCCCTGGGGGAGAGCACCTCCCCTGGCGGACTGCCTGGGACAGGGCGCCCCTTCGCCCTGTGCGATGTGTGGGCGGAGCAGCCGGGCTATGCCATGCTCCAGGTGGCGGGGGTGCAGATCTTCCCCGATGTGGAGACCCTGCAGGCCATGGAGCTCATCCCCCTGCCCCAGGGGCTGTGCAGCCTTCAGCAGCGGGACGAGCGGGATATCCCCTCCCAGAGCCTGTGAGGGGGACGCCATGCCCATTATCATTCCATATGTCCCCCGCACCATCACGGTACACCTGGGTCTGCCCAGCCAGTGGGCGGAGAATGTGACCGTCGCCTTCCCCGATTATGTGAAGAACGTGGCTTCCAGCGAGATCTACCCCACCTGGGAGCCCGCCGCCATCCGGGCCAACATCCTGGCCATCATCTCCTTCGCCCTGAACCGGGTGTATACGGAGTTCTACCCCAGCCAGGGCTACGACTTCCAGATCACCTCCACTACCCAGTACGACCAGGCGTTCGTCCGGGGCCGGAACATTTTTGAGAACATCAGCCAGGTGGTGGACGAGATTTTTAACGACTATATCCGCCGCAAGGGCTTTGTGGAGCCTCTGATCGCCAAATTCTGCAACGGCACCACCTCCCAATGCGACGGCCTGTCCCAGTGGGGCAGCCAGGAACTGGCCCAGCAGGGATACAACTCCATGGATATCCTGTACCACTACTACGGCAGTGATATCGAGCTGGTGGTGGACGCCCCCATTCAGGACCTGACCTCCTCCTATCCCGGCACCCCTCTGCGGCGGGGGTCGGCGGGGCCGGATGTGGCGGTGGTCCAGGCCATGCTCAACCGCATCTCTCAAAATTACCCGGCCATCCCCAAGGTGCCCGCCACCGGGGCCTTCGGGGAGGCCACCGAGACCTCCGTGCGCACCTTCCAGAGTATCTTCAGCCTGGCGGTGGACGGGGTGGTGGGCAAGGCCACCTGGTACAAGATGGTGTACCTCTATGTGGGGGTGCTCCAGCTGGCGGAGCTAGTGAGCAAGGGCCAGACCTACTACGCCGTTCAGTTCCAGTTCCCCGGCAACCTGGAGGAGGGGGACGCCGGAGCGGAGGTGGAGGTTTTGCAGTATATGCTGTCCCTGCTGGCCCAGTTTTCCGACACCCTGTACGCCCCGGCCATGGACGGCCAGTTCGGCCCGGTCACCGGCCGTGCGGTGCGCACCTATCAGAATTGGGCCGGGATCACCCCCACCGGCCTGGTGGACGAACGGACCTGGAACTCCATCTACGACAGCTTTGTCACCGCCAACTACTCCCTCAGCCGGGACACCGTGCGGGCCCAGTCCCTGGGGGAGAACGCCGTCCCGGTTCTGGCGGCGGCCGCCCCGGTCCAGCCGCCGGACCGCTGGGCGGATACCCCCCGGCTGGGCCAGTACCAGGGCAGTCCCCTGAAGCCGGGCCAGGCGGACGGCGGAGCAAACGGAAGGAGAGGAGTGAGCGTATGAATGCAGATCTAGGGCAGGAGCTGCTGGAGCGGGAGATGCTGGCCAATCCGGTGAGCGGCCTGCAGTATATGCTGCGCCAGCTGTCAGCGACCTATCAATTTCTCCCCCGGCTGGTGGTGGACGGGGTGTTTGGCGAGCGCACCCTGGAGGCGGTGATGCGCTTTCAGCGGGAGGCGGGCCTGCCCGTGACCGGCGTTGTGGACCAGGCCACCTGGAACGCCATCCGGGACGCCTGGCTGTCCCAGCAGCCCAAGACCAGCTACTCCCGGGCCACCCGGATCTTCCCCTCGGAGGGCATCCAGGTCCACGAGGGGGAGACGAAGGAGTATCTGATCGTCCCGCAGACCATGTTCAATATCCTGGCCAAGCAGTTTGAGGGCATCGCCCCCTGTGAGGCGGACGGCTGCAACGGTCCCGCCTCGGCGGAAAACATCCGCTGGCTGCAAAAGGCGGCGGGCCTGCCCCAGACGGGGTGCATGGATACCGCCACCTGGGACGCCCTGTCCCACCTCTACGAGATCTTCGTGGTCCAGGACATCGACTGCATCCCGGAATTCACCGGCGGCTGGGGCTGAAAAAAACCGCCCGTCCCAAACTGGGGCGGGCGGTCCGCGCTTACAGGGACGCGCTGGGCAGGTTGTCCACAAAGGCCCGCAGCTGGGCCTGGCTGGTCATCTGCCCCATCTGGAGCAGGATGGCGCTGCGCTGTTCCGGAGTGCAGCGGTCGTAGTAGGCGGCGGCCTGGGGGTTCTTTTGCAGCAGCTCCCCGAAGGTCACCGCCGCGTTCATGTTGACGTCCATCAAATCACCTCGACGTCAGTATGCCCCGCCAAGGAGGGGATGATACCATCAAATTCACCCTTTTTCCTCGCGTGCCGGTAAACGCCTGTAACTTGTTTCGATCATTCACAGGACAGAACGGGCGGCTGCACGATCAAGCGGCGTGCCTTGCTCCTTAATAGGTGTGGTCGCAGACCTCTTTGATCTTGGCCTGGATGACTTTCAGGTCCTCGAAGGTCTCGGGCCGGCGGCGGGGGTCCCGGAGGATGGCGGCGGGGTGGAACAGGGCGGTCATCCACACGCCGTTCCGCTCAAACCACAGCCCGTGCTCCCTGGTAATCTTGAAGTCCTCCTTGATGATCTTGCAGGCGGAGATGCGGCCCAGGCAGATGATGATCTTGGGCCGGAGCAGGGCCGCCTGACTGCGCAGATAGTCGATGCAGGCCTCCTGCTCGGTGTTCAGGGGGTCCCGGTTTTTGGGCGGACGGCACTTGACCATGTTGGCGATGTACACGTTCTTTTCCCGGCTCAGATCGATCATTTCCAGCATATCGTCCAGCAGCTTGCCCCCGCGGCCCACGAAGGGCAGGCCCTGCAGGTCCTCGTTCTCGCCGGGCCCCTCGCCGATGCACAGGATCTCAGCGTCCCGGGGACCGGTGCCGAAGACCACATTGGTGCGGGTGTCTGCCAAGGCGCATTTCTGACAGGACAGGCAGGCTTGTTCCAGTTCCTGCCAATTGTTGTAAAGCATAGCGTTTCCTCCGATCTTGATTGGCGTCCGCCCTGGGAGCGGCGGGATTCGACCGATTGGTACAGTATACCACAATCCGGCGGGCCGGGAAAGGCTTTTTGACGGAAAAAATCCAACTCAAAAAAATATTTTCAACTTTTTTTCGGATTTCCAACCGAAGGGTCCGGCGGAAATCCGCCGCAGGGGGTACAAGATGTTGATGAAAATGTGAAGAATCTAACACATATCTTGTACGGCCCGACCCAAAAGTTAAGTTCCGCCGGGGAATAGAACATGCGTTTTGAAAACAAAATTCGCAAGTTTTTTGTAGAAATTGGAGAGTTTGAGGCAAAATCAACAGAAAAAAACCTCTTGCTTTTTATGTCAACAGCATTTATACTGGAGAGGCTGAGTGGAGCGAAGTGGGGAGTTTTCCCTGAAAACAGCATTGAAGTGGGGGAGAGGTGAGGGACGGTGACCGGCACATACGAGCACAGCATCGACGCCAAGGGCCGCCTGTTCATCCCCGCCAAGCTCCGGGAGGAGCTGGGCTCCGCCTTCTATCTGGCCATGGGAGTGGACGCCTGCTTAGCCATCTACCCCCAGTCCACCTGGGACCGCTTCACCGAAAAATTCGCCTCCCTGCCCATGAGCCAGTCCAAGGCCATGCGCCCCCTGTTTGCCAACGCCGCCAAGTGCGAGCCGGACAGCCAGGGCCGTATCGTCATCCCCCAGAAGCTGCGCAAGTACGCCGGGCTGGAGAAGGAGACGGTTATCATCGGCGTTCACGACCGGGCGGAGATCTGGTCCGCCGCCGCCTGGAACGCCCAGGAGGAGGACGAGATGACCCCCGAGAAGATGGCCGCCTGTATGGCCGAGCTGGGGTTCTGAGTTATGAGTGAATTTACCCACTGCCCCGTCCTGCTGGACGAGTGCATCGAAGCGTTAAACATCCGTTCCGATGGAATCTATCTGGACGGCACCTTGGGCCGGGCGGGCCACAGCCGGGAGATCGTCCGGCGGCTGGCCGGCGGACGGCTCATCTGCGTGGACCGGGATCAGGCGGCGCTGGACGCCGCTCAGGAGCGGCTGGCCCCCTGGATGGACAAGGTGACCCTGGTCCACTGCAACTTTGACCAGGTGGACCGCATATTGGACAAGCTGTCCCTGCCCGGTGTGGACGGGATGCTCTTTGATCTGGGCGTCTCCTCCCCCCAGCTGGACGACGGCAGCCGGGGCTTTTCCTACATGGCCGACGCCCCCCTGGACATGCGTATGGACCGGGAGGAGGGGCTCACCGCCGCCAGCGTGGTCAACACCTGGTCCCAGGAGGAGCTGCGCAGGATTCTCTCCCGCTATGGGGAGGAGCGGTATGCGCCTCAGATCGCCGGGGCCATCGTCCGCCGCAGGGCGGACAGGCCCATCGCCTCCACCCTGGAGCTGGTGGAGATTATCAAAAGCGCCATGCCCGGAAAAGCCCTGCGGGAGAAGCAGCACCCCGCCAAGCGCACCTTTCAGGCCATCCGCATCGCCGTCAACGACGAGCTGGCCTCGGTGGAGCGGATGCTTCAGCGGGCCGTGCCCCGGCTGAACCGGGGCGGACGGCTGGCCGTGATCACCTTCCACTCCCTGGAGGACCGGATCGTCAAAACCAGTCTGGCCGGTTTTGCGAAGGGCTGCACCTGTCCGCCGGATTTTCCCGTGTGCGTCTGCGGGAAAAAGCCAGTAGTCAGGCTGGTACACAGAAAACCCATCGTCCCCAGTGAGACAGAGATGGAAGAAAATCCCCGCGCCCGCAGCGCCAAGCTGAGGACGGCGGAACGATTATGAGCTGACAAGCGCACCGGACAAGGAGGAACACTATGGCCAGTTACCGCCGCCGAAATACAACCACATACGGTACCTACGGCAGCGTGGCCTACGCTCCGGCTTACGACGGCAGCGCCGCCCGGGCGCCCCGGCGGGAGGAGGAACTCCGGCGGGCTCCGGCGCCCTACCCCCAGCGGAAGCAGCAGGTCCGGAAGCGGGAGCGGGCCAAGATTCAGGTCCGGCAGGCGGGGGCGGTGGCCCCCTTCGCGGTGATCGGATTTCTGGCGGTGGCCCTCTTTGCCGCCATGCTGGTCACCAGCTACGCCCAGCTCACGGTGGCCAACGACGAGATGGTCCGGCTGCGCAGCGAGCTGTCCCAGCTGAAGAGCGACAACGCCACCCTGACCGCCCAGTACGAAAAGGTCTTCGATCTGGCCGCCCTTCAGGAGGCGGTGGGGGACACCATGGTCCGTCCCACCAGCGACCAGGTGGTGTATATCGACCTGTCCGAGCCGGATACCGTCACCGTCTACAAGGACATGACCCCCTCGCCCCTGCGGACCCTTCTGGACGGCGCGGGCGACATTTTCAGCAGCATCATAGAATATTTCCGCTGAGGCGCACATAGTGTAAAACGGGCCAGCTGGACACCGGTAAATAGAGAGATCCGGGCGCAAGAAAGGGGCTTTCTTGCGCCCTTTTCCAAGCAAAGGAGGGGCACATTGAGCAGACCAAGAAGCAAACGTCCGGGCCGGGCCCCGGCGCGAAGCAAGTACGAACAGGGGATCAGCTGGGCCGGCGCTCCCACGAGCGCCACCCGGGGCACCCACTCCAAGCTGTCCATCCTGCGGCGGACGCTGCTGCTGATGACCGTGTGCGGCATTATGATGTTCGGCCCCCTGGTGTGGAAGCTGTACGACATCGCGATTCTCCACCACGACGAGTATCAGAAGCGGGCCAGCGACCAGCAGACCCTGGACTTTTCCATCTCCGCCCAGCGGGGCAATATCTACGACCGCAACGGCAACGTGCTGGCCATGTCCGCTACCGTGTATAAGCTGATCCTGTCCCCGCGGGACCTGCTGGCCACCGTACCCAAAAAGGACAGCGAGGGCAATGACCTGGACAGCGAGGTCTACCAGGCCAATGTGGCCCTGCGCCAGGACCAGATGGTGGCCGAGCTGATGGAGCTGATCCCCAGCCTGAACCGGGAAGAGGTGAGCAAGAAGGTCCATGCCACCAACTCCGCCTACTGGGAGGTCAAGACCAACATTGAGGAGGAGGACGCCGAGGTCCTGCGGGAGTACCTCACCGAGCACAAGACCGCCTCTTACCTGTACCTCCTGCCCGACACCAAGCGGTACTACCCCTACTCCGGCCTGGCCGCCCAGGCCCTGGGCTTTGTCAACGCCAACGGCGGGGCCTACGGCATCGAGGCGGTGTACAACGACGTGCTGGAGGGCACCCCCGGCCGGGTGCTGACCAACAAGACGGCCGGCGGCACCGAGCGGTACAACACCTACGCCGAGTACATTGACGCCGTGGACGGCTACGACCTGACCCTCACCATCGACGCCACCATCCAGTCCTACCTGGAAAAGACCTTGGAGGAGGGGATCAAAAAGTACGACATCCAGGACGGCGCCTTCGGCATCGTGATGAACCCCAAGACCGGAGCCATCTACGCCATCGGCAGCTCCCCGGATTTCGACCTGAACCACTACTCAACGATCATTGACGGCGTGCTCCTGTCTCAGATGGACGAGAACGCCGGCGCCATCTATGAAAAGCTGAAGGCGGGTAACACCGAACACCTCTCCGACAGCGAGCTGATGGCCAAAGCGGAGAGCCAGGCCCTGTCCGACGCCCAAAACACCCAGTGGCGCAGCAAGGCCATTGACTCCCGGTATGAGCCGGGATCGGTGTTCAAGGCGGTGGTGCTGGCCGCCGCCCTGGAGGAGGGGCTGGTCACCGAGAGCGACCGCTTCTACTGCTCCGGCTCCCTCCGGGTGGCCGACCGGGAGATCAAGTGCTCCAACACGCGGGGCCACAAGGACCAGGACCTGACCAAAGCCGTGGGCAACTCCTGCAACCCCGCCTTTATGGAGATCGGCAAGCGGCTGGGCAAGGATAAGTTTTATGAGTATTTCGAGGCTTTTGGCCTGATGGAAAAGACCGGAATCGACCTGCCCGGCGAGGCCAGCCTGGCCGGAGCCATCTGGGATCGGGACAAAATGGGCGAGGTGGAGCTGGCCACCGCCTCCTTCGGCCAGCGGTTTGAGATCACCCCCCTGCAGATGATCTGCGCCTTTTCCGCCGTCATCAACGGAGGCAACCTGGTCAAACCCTATGTGGTCCAGTCCATCAGCACCGGGGACGGCGCCGTCATCCAGAACACCGAGACGGAGACCGTCCGCCAGGTGATCAGCGCTGAGACCAGCCAGCGGGCTGCCAACATCCTGGAGAAGGTGGTGTCGGAGGGCACCGGCGGCAACGCCTATGTGGCGGGCTACCGCATCGGAGGGAAAACCGGCTCCTCCGAGGTGGGTACCGCGGGCGACCACACCCTGGTCTCCTTTATGGGCTACGCCCCCGCCAACGACCCCCAGGTTATCGTCCTGCTGGCCTATGACCGCCCCCTGCCCCGAGAGCTGGGGACGCACTGCAACTACATCGCTGACGGCACCTACATCAGCGGCGGCAACATGGCCGCCCCCATGGCGGGCCCCCTGATCGCGGAGATCCTGGACTATCTGGGCGTGGAAAAGATCTACAGCGCCGACGAGTCCGCCGCCGTGGATGTACCCACCCCCAGGGTGACCGGCATGACCGTAGGTGACGCTGAGGACGCGCTGGAGAAGAAGAACCTGAAATGCCGCACCATCGGCACCGGAGACATCGTATCCCGGCAGGTCCCCAGCTCGGGCGCCAGCATCCCCGGGGGTTCCACCGTCATCCTGTATCTGGGCGACGCCGTGCCCGATTCCAGCGCGGAGGTGCCGGACGTCACCGGCATGACCTATGAGGCCGCGAAAAACGCACTGGAACGGGAGGGCTTCTTTATGCGGGCCTCCGGTGTGTCCGTCTACTACAGCAACTCCACCACCGCCGCCAGCCAGAGCGTCAATGCGGGCGATATGGCCGCAGTCGGCTCGGTGATCAACGTCCAGTTCTATAACGTGGTGGAGGACAACTAGCGCATCTATAGAGAATGAAACCGCACCCATGAGGGGTGACACCATGAAACTGCACGCGCTGTTGGCGGGCGTCCCCCTCACCGGGGGGAGCCCCGACCTGGACATGGAAATTTCTTCCATATCCTATGACACCCGGACCCTACAGCCCGGCGCCCTCTTCGTGGCGCTGACTGGGGACAGAACCGACGGCCACCGGCACATCCGGGAGGCCCTGGACAAGGGGGCCGCCGCCGTTCTGTGCCAGCAGGCTCCCCGGGAACCCGGCCCCTGGCTGACCACCGGAGACAGCCGTCTGGCGCTGGCGCTGGTATCCGCCAACTGGTTTGGCCATCCGGGGGATTCCATGACGCTGGCCGCCGTCACCGGCACCAACGGAAAGACCACCACCACCAACCTGCTGAAGGAGCTGCTGGAGCGGACGGCCGGGGCCAAGGTGGGGCTGATCGGCACCAACCGGAACATGATCGGCCAGCGGGAGCTGTCCGCCCACCGCACCACCCCGGAGAGCTGGGAACTCCAGTCCCTTCTGCGGCAGATGGCCGACGAGGGCTGCACCCATGTGGTGATGGAGGTCTCCTCCCACGCCCTGGTCCAGCACCGGACGGCGGGGGTGACCTTCGACGTGGGGGTGTTCACCAACCTGACCCAGGACCATTTGGACTACCACCACACCATGGAGGCGTACCGCGCCGCCAAGGGACTGCTCTTCCGGCAGTGCCGGAGGGCGGTCCTCAACCTGGACGACGAGGCGGGGCGGTGGTACCGGACCCAGGTGGACTGCCCTGTCTTCACCTACTCGGAGAATAAGGACGGGGCGGACCTCTCCGCGAAAAACATCCGCCTCTTCCCCAGCCATGTGGAGTTTGAGGCGCTCACCCTGGGCCGCATTTTCCGGGTCCATCTGCCCATTCCAGGCGGGTTTTCCATTTACAACGCTCTGGCGGCGCTGTCGGCGGGGCTGTGCCTGGGGCTGGACCTGGAGAAAATGGCCGCCGCCATGCCGGCAGTCCACGGGGTGAAGGGCCGGGTGGAGGTGGTGCCCGTCCCACGGGCCTACACCGTGATCATTGACTACGCCCACACCCCAAACGCCTTGGAGAACATCCTCACCACCGCCCGGGGCTTTACGGCGGGCCGCCTGATCTGCCTCTTTGGCTGCGGCGGCGACCGGGACCGGGGAAAACGTCCCATCATGGGGGCCGTCGCCGGGGAGCTGGCGGATGTGGTGGTGGTTACCTCCGACAATCCCCGCACCGAGGACCCGGAGGCCATCATCGGTGAGATCCTGGCCGGCATGGAGCAGGCGGAGGCCGCCCTGCATGTGGAGCCCGACCGCAAGGCGGCCATCGCCTGGGCGCTGGAGCAGGGCAGGCCGGGGGACGTGATTGTGCTGGCAGGCAAGGGCCACGAGACCTATCAGGAGACCGGCGGCGTCCAGCACCACCTGGACGAGCGGGAGGTGGTGGCGGCATATTTTGCTCCCGGAGAGGCCCGACAAGAAAGGACTGGAAAAGTCCCGGCAAATGTGATATAATCGACTGCCTTATGTGCTTCAAAAGAGAAAAAACCGGGAGGGTTCCAATATGACATTCATCCTGAGCTTTATCATCGCCTTTGGCGTGGCCGCCATTGTGGGGCAGATTCTCATCCCCCTGCTGCGCCGGCTGAAGGCGGGGCAGTCCATCCGCTCCGACGGTCCCACCTGGCACATGGCCAAGCAGGGCACCCCCACCATGGGGGGCGTCATGTTTATCATCGCCATCGCCGCGGCTGCGCTGGTGGCCGGGCGGGAGGAGATCTTAGCCGGAAACTGCAACCACCTGTATGTGTTTCTGTTCGCCCTGGTGTTCGGCGTGATCGGGATGGTGGACGACTTCCAGAAGCTGCGCCACCACGCCAACGAGGGCCTCACCGCAGCCCAGAAATTCCTGCTGCAGCTGGCGGCGGCCATCGCCTTTACGGTACTCATGCGGGGACAGGGCTACCTGACCCCCAACCTGTTTATCCCCTTTCTCAACGTGACCATCCCTCTGCCCTGGGTGGTGTACATGGTCTTTGCCGCCTTTGTCATGGTGGGGACGGTGAACGCGGTCAACCTCACCGACGGCATCGACGGGCTGGCCACCGGGGTGACCATCCCCGTGGCCCTGTTTTACATGACCGCCTCCGCCTGGTTCGGCCGGAACGATCTGGCCATCCTCTCCGCCGCTCTGGCGGGGGGACTGGCCGCCTTCCTGCTGTATAATTTCCACCCCGCCAAGGTCTTCATGGGGGACACCGGCTCCCTGTTTCTGGGGGGGATGGTGTGCGGCCTGGCCTTTGCCCTGGATATCCCCCTGGTGCTCCCCATCATCGGGCTGGTCTACGTGGCCGAGGTGCTCTCCGACATCATCCAGGTGGCCTACTTTAAGAAAACCCACGGCAAGCGGTTTTTCCGCATGGCCCCCCTTCACCATCACCTGGAGATGGGCGGCTGGAGCGAGACCAAGCTGTTCTGCGTCTTCTCCGGCATTACCCTGGTCCTGTGCTGTCTGGGCTTTTTGGGGGTCATGTACCGGTACCCGATGTAATATGAAGGAGGCGGTCCCTTGGCCCGTAAAGCAAAACGTGACCTTACTGTGGATGAGCAGCTGGCCCGGGGCCCGCTGGACCTGCCCTTTCTCATGCTGGTGCTCTTCCTGCTGGGCATCGGACTGGTGATGCTCTTCTCCGCGTCCTACTACACGGCTTTTCGGGACTCCAAGCCTCCAGTGAGCAACAACCCCTACTACTACATCATCCGTCAGGCGGCTTTTGCGGCGGCGGGGCTGGGGGGGATGTATGCCGCCTCCCGCTTTGACTACGGCTACCTGCGGCTGCTGTCCCCCTTTTTCCTGGGGATATCCATCGTCCTGCTGGTGCTGATTTACACCCCCCTCGGGGTGGAGATCAACGGCGTGACCCGCTGGCTCAACCTGTTTCTGGTGGCGGGCCCCACCTTCCAGCCCTCGGAGATCGCCAAGGTGACGGTGGTGCTCTATTTTTCCTCCCGCCTGGCCCTGCGGGACAAGGAGCACAAGCGCCGTTTCACCAAGCGCACCCGCTGGGGCCGGACCATGAATTTTTTTGAAAAGATCGGCTTTCTGGAGCTGGTGCCCTACGGCGTGACCCTGGTGGCGGTGCTGGGCCTGATCATTTTTGAACCCCATGTGTCTGGAGCCATGCTGGTGACGGTGGGCGCGGCGGCGGTGCTGTTTGTGTCGGGCATCAGCCTGTGGTGGTTCACCGGTCTGGGCGGCGCGGCGGCGGGCCTGCTCTTTATTTTGTACCACACGGTGGGCTATGTACACCGGAAGATCACCATCTGGCTGGACCCCTGGTCGGTGGACCCCCAGGGCGGCGGCTATCAGTTCCGTCAGGGCATCTACTCCATCGCCTCCGGCGGCCTGCTGGGCCGGGGCCTGGGCAACAGCAACCAGAAGTACGGCTTCGTCCCCGAGCCGGAGAACGACATGATTTTCTCCATCGTGGTGGAGGAGCTGGGACTGGTCGGGGCGTGCCTGATCCTGCTCCTGTTCGCCCTGCTCATCCTCCGGGGCTACTGGATCGCCCTCCATGCCCGGGATAAGTTCGGTATGCTGACGGCGGTGGGCATTATCACTCTGCTGGCCGCCCAGGTGTTTTTGAACGTGGGCGTGATCACCGGCCTGATCCCCAACACCGGAATTTCCCTGCCCTTCTTCAGCTACGGAGGCACTGCCTTGGTGATCCAGTTGGGGGAAATGGGCATCATATTAAGTATTTCACGGCAGATACCGGCCCCGAGAAAAGATTGAGAGGTGCAGCGATGAACGTACTGTTTACCTGCGGCGGCACCGCCGGACATGTGAATCCGGCGGTGGCGCTGGCCCATGTGTTCCAGGAGAAGCATCCCGGCTGCCGGGTCCTCTTTGTGGGGGCGGACAACGGCATGGAGAACAAGCTGGTGCCCAAGGAGGGCTACCAGATCCGGACGGTGACCATCACCAACTTTCACCGCTCCATGGCTCCGGCGGATATCGCCCACAACCTTGGCACGCTGGTGAACATGCAGCGGTCCAAAAAGCAGGCCAAGGCCATCCTGGACGAGTTCAAGCCCGACCTGGTGGTGGGCACTGGGGGCTACGCCTCCTTCCCCGTGGTCAACGAGGCCGCCCACCGGCACATTCCTACCGCCGTCCACGAGTCCAACGCCGTCCCCGGCCTGACCACCAAGGCGCTGTCCAAGGTGGTGGACCGGGTGATGGTGGGCTTTGAGGAGAGCCGGGCGCACTACGAGCATCCGGAGAAGGTGGTGGTCACCGGCACCCCTGTCCGGGGGGACTTCTTCAAGTACACCAAGGCGGAGGCCCGGGAAAAGCTGGGCTTTTCCGACGAGCGGCCCCTGCTGCTGTCCTACTGGGGCTCCCTGGGGGCGGAGGTGATGAACCAGAAGATGGTGGACTTCCTCGCCAAGGAGTGCTACGAGGGCGCTCCCTGGCGGCACATCCACGGCGCGGGCCGGGATTTCCCCTGGATGCAGGAGGAGCTGCTCCGCCGGGGACTGAAGCTGGGGGACAACGGCATCGAGGTGCGGGAGTATATTTACGACATGCCTCTGGTGATGGCCGCGGCCGACCTGGTCCTGTGCCGGGCGGGGGCGTCCACCATATCGGAGCTGACCGCCATCGCCAAGCCGGCGGTGCTGGTGCCCTCCCCCAACGTCACCGCCAACCACCAGGAGAAAAACGCCCAGGTGCTGGCCAGCCAAGGGGCGGGTATCCTCCTGCGGGAGGCCGACTGCGTGGAGAACACCCTCTTCGACAAGGCCGCCATCCTGCTCAACTCCAGGGACCGCCGGGAGGAGATGGTAAAGGCCCTTCAGGCCATGGCCGTCCCCAACGCGGCGGAGAAGATCTACGAGACCCTGCGGGAGATTATGAAATAACCAAACGCCCCCGCTGCGCATAGGATAGCCCAAATCCCAATGATTTGGAGGCTGTCCCATGAGCTGTTATAAGATTACGGGCGGACGTCCCCTGTCCGGCTCCCTGGCCGTCCACGGAGCGAAGAACAGCGTTTTGCCCATGCTGGCCGCCTGCCTGCTGGTTCCAGGCCAGTGCGTGCTCCGCAATGTTCCCGACCTGTCCGACGTGTCCGCCACCATCGATATCCTGCGCCTGCTGGGCTGCCGGGTGGACCGGGAGGGGGACGCCGTCCTGGTGGACGCGTCTGTTCTGAACCGGTCCGATGTCCCCGAGCACCTGATGCGGGAAATGCGGTCCTCCGTCATTTTCCTGGGTGCGCTGCTGGCGCGGCTGGGGGTGGCGGAGCTGTCCTACCCTGGCGGCTGTGAGCTGGGTCCCCGGCCCATCGACCTGCATCTGACCGCCCTGCGGACCCTGGGCGCTGTGATCCTGGAGGAGCAGGGGGTGCTGTGCTGCCAGAACGGCGGGCTTCAGGGCCGGGAGATCTGCCTGTCCATCCCCAGCGTGGGGGCCACGGAAAACGCCATGCTGGCCGCCTGCGGCTGTCCCGGCCTGACCACCATCATCGGCGCGGCCCGGGAGCCGGAGATCGGAGACCTGCAGGGCTTCCTCCGGGCGATGGGGGCGCAGGTCGAGGGGGCGGGAACATCCACGGTCATGATCCGGGGTGGGGTCCCGCTCCATCCGGCAGAGTACCAGGTGATGGGCGACCGCATTGCCGCCGCCACCTACCTGTGCGGCTGCGCCGCCGCCGCCGGGGAGGTGGAGCTGACCGGCGTGTCCCCCAATACCCTTTCCGCCGTGCTCGCCTGCCTGGAGGAGGCGGGCTGCACCCTACATACCTGGCCGGACCGGATGGTCCTCACCTGTACCGCTCCTCTGCGGGGCATTTCGCCGGTGCGCACCGCGCCCTACCCCGGCTTTCCCACCGACGCCCAGGCTGTCCTCATGGCGGCGCTGGCGGGGGGAGAGGGGGCCACCCTCTTTGTGGAGAACATCTTTGACAGCCGCTACCGCCACGTGGATGAGCTGCGCCGCATGGGGGCGGACGTCCAGCTGGCCGGCCGGGCCGCGATGGTGTCCGGCGTGGGGCGGCTCCACGGAGCGGCCGTCCGGTCTACCGACCTGCGGGGCGGGGCCGCGCTGGTGGTGGCCGCCCTGGGGGCGGAGGGGACGACCCAGGTTTCGGAGCTGCGCCACATCAAGCGGGGCTACCAGGCGCTGGACCGGAATCTGCGCGCCCTGGGAGCGGACATCTGCGAAACGCCCTGACCGAACTACCCGCACAGAGGAGAACACCATGCCAAGATACAGCCACCGCAGCAGAACACGCAGGCGAAACAGAGGCCGGTTCGGGCCGCTGTTCAAGCTGCTGTGCGTCATTGCAGTGATCGTGGCGCTGACGGTGGGGGCCACGGTGTTTTTCCGGGTGGAACAGGTGACCGTCACCGGCAACCAGAGATACACAGAGGAGGAGATCATCGCCGCCTCCGGCATCCAGCTGGGCAGCAACCTCTACAGTCTGAACAAGGTGCGCATCGACCGGAACCTCCGCACAACGCTGCCCTACATCGGGGAGCTGACCATCAACCGCTCCCTGCCCAGCACCGTTGTCATCACCGTCACCGAGTGGGAGGCGGTGGCCCAGGTGGCGGCTCCCGGCGTGGAGCAGGTGACCGCCTATCAGGAGGAGGCAGGGGAGAAGGCGGTGACCACCGCTCAGGAGCCGTGGCTGATCAGCGTGAAGGGCAAGCTGCTGGAGCCGGCTCCGGCCAACTCCACCGCCATCGCCGTCACCGGCCTGACGCCGCTGGCCCCCCAGGCGGGCAGCTTCCTGGAGGTGCCGGAGGAGGAGCTGACCAAGCTGGAGGCCCTCACCGGCCTGCTGGAGGCGCTGGAGGTCCGGGAAGTCCGGGGGGAGGTGTCCGCAATCCGGCTGGAGTCCACCTACCTGGTGGCCCGGTACGCCGGACGCTTCGACGTCAAGATGCGGCTGAACGCGGACTTCAACTACGACGTGCGCCGGATGGAGAGCGTCCGCCAGCGGATGGAGGCGGAGCGGGGAGAGGAAGTGGCCGGCTCCATCGACCTGACCCAGGAGAAATACAGCGCGGTCTTCTCAGAGGCCGGGGATCAGGGGGTGCGGTGAGGGCCGGTCCCCCTGGCCAGGAGGAAAAACAGGCCGCCTGCGCCGCCAATGATTGACAAGAAAATAATGGAAACTTTGGTCGATTTGGGATTCCCTCTTGACCTAAACCGGAAACTGCGGTACAATAAAGCATAATATTGTCCAGACTTGGGACCACCCCACAAAGCTTCGCTGCGGGACCCCACGTGTACATACATAGGAGGAAACAGAATGGCGTTCGGATTGGATATGGGCCCTGAGAGCGTTGTCAACATTAAAGTGATCGGCGTCGGCGGCGGCGGCAACAACGTGGTCAACCGCATGGTCCGCACTGGAACCAAGGGCGTGGAGTTTATCGCCGTGAACACAGACAAGCAGGCGTTGGAAGCCTCCAACGCCACCAGCAAGATCCAGATTGGCGAAAAGCTGACCAACGGCCAGGGCGCCGGCGCGGACCCCGAGGTGGGCCGCAAATCCGCGGAGGAGAACCGCAAGCAGATTTCCGAGGTGCTGGAGGGCACCGACATGGTGTTTATTACCGCCGGCATGGGCGGCGGCACCGGAACCGGCGCGGCTCCCATTGTGGCGGATATCGCGAAGGAACAGGGCATCCTGACCGTCGGCGTGGTCACCAAGCCCTTCCGCTTTGAAGGCTCGCTGCGCATGCGCAAGGCGGAGGCCGGCATCGCGGAGCTGCGGGCCAAGGTGGACTCGCTGGTGATCATCCCCAACGAGCGGCTGAAGCTGGCCAGCGACCAGAAGATCACCATGCTCAACGCCTTCGAGATCGCCGACGACGTGCTTCAGCAGGCGGTCCAGTCCATCTCCGACCTGATCAAGAACACCGGCTTCATCAACCAGGACTTTGCCGACGTGTCCGCCGTCATGAAGGACGCGGGCCGGGCCCATATGGGCGTCGGCCGGGCCGCCGGCAAGAATAAGGCGGAGGAGGCCGCCAAGATGGCAATCTCCAGCCCCCTGCTGGAGACCTCCATCAACGGCGCCCGGGGCGTGCTGATCAACGTCACCGGCTCCATGGACATCGGCCTGGAGGAGGTGGAGACCGCCGCCAACCTGGTCCAGGAGGCCGCGTACCCCGACGCCAACATCATCTTCGGCGCCGCCTTTGATGAGACGCTGGAGGATGAGATCCGGGTCACCGTGATCGCCACCGGCTTTGAGGAGAACCAGACCGTCCCCTTCCCCAATCAGGTGGAGACGCCCGCCCCGGCCCCCGAGGCGGCCAGCGCCGCTCCCGAGGAGGAGGCCGTCTCCCCGGCTGGGGCAGAGGCCCCCGCCGTGGAGCAGCCCGCCGTGCCGGAACCCCCCAAGCCCGCCGTGAATGACGACGACTGGGATATTTTGGAGAAAATTTTCAGCAAAAAGCGGTAAAAATCACCGCCCTGCCGGATGACGGCAGGGCGGTTTTTTCATAGGAACAGGGCCAGGACGGACGTCAAGATCCCGCAGACGCAGATGGCGATGGAGCTCATGGCCCCCTGGACGGAGCCAATCTCGATGGCCCGGGTGGTGCCCAGGGCGTGGCTGCAGGCGCCGATGGCCAAGCCCTCTGCCACAGGCTCTGTAATGTGAAACAGCTTGGCAAAGATGGGGGCGAAGACCGCTCCGGCAATGCCTGCTGCCATCACCGCCGCCGCCGCGATGCCGGCCACTCCGCCGTGGCTCTCCGCAATGCCCATGGCGATGGCGGTGGTGACGCTCTTGGGCATGAGGGAGGCGGTGAGCGCCTCGTCCACGTGAAAGAGGCGGCACAGGGCCAGGGTGCTGCCCACACTGGTGAGGCTGCCCACCAGGCAGCCCGCCAGCACCGGGAAAAAGTACTTTTGCAGGATGCTGCGCTGGTTGTAGATGTTCAGGGCCAGCACGGCGGTGACCGGGCTGAGCATCAGCTTGATGAAATCGCTGCCGGCGGAGTAGGTCTGGTAAGGGATGTCCAACAGGACCAGCAGGGCGATGATCAGCGCCACCGCAATGAGCAGGGGGTTGCACAGCAGGAAGCCCGTCTTTTTCTGCACCCAGCAGCCGAAGCACCAGGCGGCGGCGGTGAGGGTCAGGCCCAAAAAGGGGGAGCTCAGCAGGGCGTCAAGCATGTTTCCTTGCCTCCTTCCCCTTAGAGCGGCGGATCAGCAGCTGGACCGACCAGGCGGTGACAAAATAGATCAGCGGCGTGGTGAGGAAGCTGATGAGCAGAAAGGGAGCCAGCTGGCGCAGGATGATGGGGGCGTGCTCCATCACCCCCACGCAGGAGGGGAGGAAGAAAAACGCCATGTTGGCCACCAGAAAGCCGCTGAGCCGCTGGATGTGTTCCGGCTTGAGGATCTTTGTAAACAGCAGCAGTCCCAGCAGCAGTAAAGCGATTACGCTTGCCGGAAAGGCCACCGGGATCAGCGCCGTGATCCCCTCTGAGACCAGGCAGACGCCGCAGAGAATGGCGATCTCCGCCATGATGTTCATTGGTTTACCCCTCCCGTTTGTCGGACCGTCCCACCAGATAGTCCAGCGATACATTGTAAAAATCCGCCATCTGCACCAGGATGGAGGCATCAGGTTCCCGCTCCTTTTTTTCGTACCGGCGGTAGGTGCTGAATGGAATGCCCATTCCTTCTGCGGCAAGTTGTTGGGTCAGATTTCGTTCCTTGCGCAGAGTATACAAACGTTCGGACAAAGTTGTCATTTTTATCATTTCCTCTTGACAGGTCTGTTTGGAGTAATTATAATGGAGATAAAGTAATCTGAATGGAGTAATCTGAATGGGGGAATCACTATGGATGACCTGACACGGTGCCTGTATGAATTTCTGATGGAAACCCGCATGGGGCGCATATGGGAGGACGAAGAATACAAAGCGTGCAATTCGGGGCTGTTATTACAGGAACAGCGGGTGCGCTCCCGCTTAAGCGGGGAGCAGGAAGCGGAGCTGGACCGCTTCCTGGACTGCATGCTGGAGCGGGACAGCGTGGAAAAGGAGCATCTGTTCCAGTCCACGCTGGACCTGCTCCGGGAGCTGAGCGCCCTGGCGGGTTAGTCCCAGATCGCGGTGGCGAAGTAGTCCTCCGGGGTCTCCGCCCGGCGGATGAGGCGGGTGGAGCCGTCCTGGCACAGCAGGACCTCCGCCGAGCGCAGGCGGCCGTTGTACTGGTAGCCCATGGCGTGGCCGTGAGCGCCGGTGTCGTGGATGACCAGCAGGTCGCCAACCTGAATCTCGGGCAGCATCCGGTCCACGGCGAACTTGTCGCAGTTTTCGCACAGCGAGCCGGTTACGTCGTACTTGTGGTCGCAGGGGGCGGTCTCTTTGCCCATCACGGTGATGTGGTGGTAGGCCCCGTAGATGGCGGGGCGCATCAGGTTGGCGGCGCAGGCGTCCACCCCGATATACTCCTTGTGGATGTGCTTCTGGTGGAGCGCCCGGGTGACCAGGTGGCCGTAGGGGGCCAGCATGAACCGGCCCAGCTCGGTGTGGATGGCCACGTCCCCCATCCCGGCGGGGACCAGGATCTCCTCAAAGGCCCTGCGCACCCCCTCGCCGATGACGGCGATGTCGTTGGCGGACTGCTCGGGGCGGTAGGGCACCCCCACGCCGCCGGACAGGTTGATGAAGGTGATGTGGACGCCGGTCTCCTCCTTCAGCTCCACGGCCAGTTTGAACAGGATGGCGGCCAGAGCGGGGTAGTAGTCGTTGGACAGGGTGTTGGAGGCCAGGAAGGCGTGGATGCCGAACTCCTCCGCCCCCAGCTCCTTCAGGCGGCGGAAGGCCTCGGTCATCTGGGGCCGGGTGAGGCCGTACTTGGCGTCCCCGGGGTTGTCCATCACCTGGAAGCCCTCTTCGCTCTCCCCCAGGGTGAATGCGCCGCCGGGATTGTACCGGCAGGAGATTTTTTTGGGAATATAACCGATGGTTTTTTGCAGAAAGTCAATGTGGGTGATGTCGTCCAGGTTGATGGTGGCCCCCAGCTGGGCGGCCAGGGCGAACTCCTCCGCAGGGGTGTCGTTGGAGGAGAACATAATCTCATCGCCGGCGAAGCCGCAGCGCTGGGACATCATCAGCTCGGTGAGGGAGGAGCAGTCCACGCCGCAGCCCTCCTCCCGGAGGAGCTTTAAGATCTGGGGGTTGGGGGTGGCCTTCACGGCGAAGTGCTCCTGAAAGCCGGGGTTCCAGGCGAAGGCCCGGTACAGCGCGCGGGCGTTTTCCCGGATGCCCGTCTCGTCGTACAGGTGGAAGGGGGTGGGGTAGTCCCGAACGATCTCCTGGAGCTGCTCCAGGGTGACGAAGGGTGTTTTCATAGGTGCGGTCAGCTCCTTTTTTAGTCTATAAGGCAACAGTCAGTCTAACTTCTTTCTGCCGATTTGTCAATAAAATCCTTGACAATGTGGGGGGAACAATGCGATACTAAAAGCCGAAATCAGGAAAGAGAGGGTTTTTGCTTATGGCCTACTCCAAGGAAGACATTATCCGCGCGGTCCGGGAGAACGAGATCGAGTTCATCCGGATGCAGTTCACCGATATCTTTGGGCAGATGAAGAACGTGGCGATCACCGCCTCCCAGGTGGAGAAGGCGGTGAACAACCAGATCATGTTCGACGGCTCCTCCATCGAGGGCTTCACCCGCATCCATGAGTCGGACCAGTGCCTGTACCCCGACCTGGACAGCTTCCTCATCGTCCCCGAGAAGGTGGCCGGGGGCAAGGTGGCCCGCATGTTCTGCGACGTGTATAACACCGACGGCACCCCCTTCGTGGGCGATCCCCGGGGGGTGCTGCGCCGGGTGCTCCGCCGGGCGGAGAGCATGGGCTACGACGTGTTCAACATCGGCCCCGAGCTGGAGTTCTTCCTGTTTGAGACCGACGAGAACGGCCGGGCCACCACCCGCACCAAGGACGAGGCCGCCTACTTTGACCTGGGCCCCCTGGACCACGGGGAGTCCACCCGCCAGGAGATCTGCCTCAACCTGGAGAAAATGGGCTTTGAGATCGAGGCCAGCCACCACGAGTGCGCCGTGGCCCAGCATGAGATCGACTTCAAGTACAACAACGCCCTGGACGGCGCCGACAAGATCATGACCTTCAAGCTCACCGCCAAGAGCATCGCCCAGAAGAACGGCCTCCACGCCACCTTTATGCCCAAGCCCATCTACGACATCGCGGGCAACGGCATGCACCTGAACATGTCCCTGTTCAAGGACGGGAAAAATGTCTTTTACGACCCCAGCGGGGAGCGGGGGCTGTCCAAAACGGCCTACTCCTTCATCGCCGGACTGCTGGACCACGTCCAGGGCTTTACGGCGGTGACCAACCCGCTGGTCAACTCCTACAAGCGGCTGGGCGCGGGCCATGAGGCCCCCCGCTACCGGGCCTGGTCGGCCTCCAACCGGTCGGCCCTGATCCGCATCCCCGCCGCCCGCGGCCAGGCCACCCGGGTGGAGCTGCGTTCCCCCGACCCCGCCTGCAACCCCTATCTGGCGGTGGCCGTCTGTCTGGCCGCCGGTCTGGACGGCATCGCCCGGGGCCTGACCCCGCCCCCCGAGATCACCGGCGACATCTACGCCATGGACGACGCCACCCGGCAGAAGCACGGCATCTACTGCCTGCCCGACACCCTGAAGGACGCGCTGGAGGAGTTGGAGAAGGACGCTCTGATTCTGGACGTGCTGGGCCAGCACGTGGCTGAGCACTATGTCAAGGGCAAGATGAAGGAGTGGGAGGAATATCAGACCCGTGTGTCCAGCTGGGAGCTGGAAAAATATCTGGTGATCTATTAACCCCCAGCCGGGGACGGCCCTTGCCGTCCCCGGTCTTTCTGTGCGCGCCGGCGCATAGGCTGACACCGAAAGGGGTGTTGACCAATGCGGTTCACCAAAATGGAAGGCTTAGGAAACGACTACATCTACCTCAACTGCCTGGAGGGGCGGCCCGAGGACCTGCCCGGTCTGGCGGTCCGGCTGTCGGACCGGCACTTTGGCGTGGGGGCGGACGGGATCATCTGTATCGGCCCCGGCCGGGGCGGCGATTTTTCCATGGAGATGTACAACGCTGACGGCTCCCAGGGGGCCATGTGCGGCAACGGCATCCGCTGTGTGGGAAAATATGTCTACGACAGGGGGCTGACCCGAAAGACCTGCCTGACCATCGACACCGGCGCAGGACCCCGGTCGCTGGAGCTCCATGTCCTGGGGGGCCGGGTGGACCAGGTCACTGTGGACATGGGGCAGGCGAGGGTGGACGCCCCCGTCACCCTGGAGGCGGCGGGGGGGACCTTTTCTGTGGTCCCGGTTGACGTGGGCAATCCCCACGGGGTCGTGTTCTGCGGGGACCCGGCGCAGGCCGGCCTGGAGCGGCTGGGGCCCCTCTTGGAGACCCACCCCGCCCTGGGGGAGCGGCGGAACATCGAGTTCGTCTCCCTTCCGGACCGGGAGCGCCTGATGATCCGGGTGTGGGAGCGGGGGAGCGGGATCACCCTGGCCTGCGGCACTGGAGCCTGTGCCTCCTTTGCCGCCGCCCTGCGGGAAAACCGCTGTGAGCGCCGGGTGGAGGCGGTCCTCCCCGGGGGAAGGCTCACCCTGGAGCGGCGGGGGGACCGCCTCTTCATGACCGGCCCTGCCCGGACCGTGTTCGAGGGGGAGATCCCGGAGCCGGGAAAAATCAAGCCTTGACAACCTGGGGGGATACCTTTATGATATAAGAATCGCCTGGAGGAGGTTTTGCTGTGGAGTATATTACCAGTCGAAAGAATCCCATCTGTAGCCATCTCCGAAAGCTGGCCGCCTCCAGGAGCTACCGTGAGGAGACCTGCGAGATGCTGTGCGACAGCCCCAAGCTGCTGGAGGAGGCCGAGCTGTGGGGCTTTGGCATCAAAACCCTCCTGTACACCCAGGGGGTGGAGCTGCCCCCCTTCGATGACCGCGGGACCCGCATCATCCAGGTCACCGAGAGCGTGATGGAGTCGGTCAGCCCCATGAAGACCCCCCAGGGGGTGGTGTTCACCTGTATGTCCATGGGACACCAGCCGCCTGAGCGTCTGGAGCCGGGACGGTATCTGGTGCTGGACGGGGTCCAGGACCCTGGCAACGTGGGCGCCATCCTGCGCACGGCGGACGCCTTTGACTGTGACGAGGTATTTCTCCTCCCCGGCTGCGCCGATATCAACAGCCCGAAAACCATCCGGGCCGCTATGGGGGTCCACTTCCGCCGGGTTATCTATCAATGTACCCTGGAGGAGCTGACCGCCCTGCTCCAGGGGGCGGGCATTCCCATGTACGCCGCCGCCCTGGGGAAGGATACCGCCGATGTGCGGGCGCTGAACCTGTCCAACGCGGCGGTGGTCATCGGCAGCGAGGGCCGGGGGGTGTCTCAGGCGGTACTGGAGGTGTGCTCCGGAACGTTGAGCATCCCCATGTCCCGCCGGTGCGAATCCCTGAATGCGGCGGCGGCAGCGGCGGTCATCCTCTGGGAGATGGCCCGGGAAACGCTTGCCGGTACAGGCCCTGAACAATAAGGAAGGCGGCCAGCAGAAGCAGGAAAAATACTGCGTAGGCCGGGACATAGCTGCCCAGCCAGCCGGCCAAAAGACCGGGCAGCGGCCCGAAGACGAAGATGCCTCCGGTGAAGAATACCGTAATGGTGCGCACGCCGCTTTCGTACTCCCCGGGACCGTAAAGGTCTGCCGCCCACCGGGCGGGGGAGACGGCGGTGATGGACATCCCCAGCCCGAAGGCGGCAATGGCCAGAATGGGCGGGAGCCGTCCCCCCAGAGGGGCCAGACAGCACAAGGCGAGGGACAGCAGAAGGGTTCCAAAGGCAAAGCGGTTGCCGCCTTTGCTGCCCAGCCGGTCGTAGACCTGGCCGCACAGAATTTTGCCGATGCTGATCATGGCCCCCAAGCAGGACAGCAGGGCGGCCACAAAGAGATAGTTGTACCCGTTGGAGGTATAGAGCATGGTCAGGTGGGAGAAGCCCGGCCCGCCGGTGGCTCCGATCAGCAGGGCGGCCAGCAGGAGCAGTCCCCGCTGGCCTCTGGACAGGCCCGGTCCGTGCTGGACGGTCTGGACCGGTGCGGAGGAGGCCCCCTGCTGAACGTAGGGCTCCAGACCCAGGCAGGCGGGGCGGTCCCGCACCAGCAGCCACACCAGCGCGGCGCACAGAACGATCACCGCTCCCTCCCAAAGAAAGGCCGCCCGCATTCCGGCGGAGGCCATGATTTTGGTGAGGAGCACCGGGGCGAACACGGTGGACACCCCGCTGCCCGCCGAGGCCAGCCCCAGGGCCAGTCCCCGCCGGTCCTGAAACCACCGGCCCACGGCCATGGACAGGGGGACCATCCCCGCCCAGCAGTAGCCCACCCCTGTGAGGGCGGCGGCGAGGGCGTACATGAGAAAGCTGCCGGCATAGGCGAAGCAGATGCAGGAGAGTCCCACCAGAAGCACGCCGGCGCTCATGATGCGGCGCAGGCCGAATGCTTCGCACAGCTGGTTGACGCACAGCAGGGCGGCCAGGATGAACAGGCTGCGGATGGTGGTGATCCAGGAGCCCTGGGCGTCGGTGAAGCCGTTGAGCCGGATGATTTCTGGCTGATAGATGGAGAAGACATTCACCCCCAGGCCCATGACTGCAAACAGGGCCAGGGCTCCGCCCAGACAGATCATCCAGGCCCGGTGGGGACGGCGGCGGACAGACATATGATCACTTCTTCTGATTGGATTTTGACCGAGAAATTCTCCGTCACTATAACCATACCTGAAACGATGTTGGTTTGTAAAGAATAATTTCTGCAAAGAGGGGATAGAACCATGGCGGAGCTGAAATACTGGCTGTGGCTGACCACCCGGAAGGGGCTGGGCGCGGCGGGGGCGCTGATGGTGCTGGACCATCTGACCACGCCGGAGCGGGCCTTCTACGGCGTGAAGGAGGACTTTGAACCCCTGAACCTGCCGCCGGCCGCCAAGGAATCCCTGCTGGACAAGAGCTTGGACGTTCCCAACCGCATTCTGGGGGACTGCGACCGGCTGTCCATGCGGATCATGACCTATCAGGACGCCGGCTACCCCCAGCGCCTGCGGGAGATTGCCGTTCCGCCGGTGGTGCTGTATCTCAAAGGAAAACCCTTCCGCTTTGACGAGGAGGCGGCCATCGGCATCGTGGGCATGCGGAAGCCCAGCGTCCGGAGCTGCCAGCGGGCGGAGCGGTTCGCCATGGAGCTGGCCTCCAAGGGGGCGCTGGTGGTGTCCGGCATCGCGGAGGGCATCGACTCCTGCGCCGTCACCGGGGCGCTGAAGGCCGGCAAGCCGGTGGTATCTCTGCTGGCGGGCGGAGCCGACCGGATCTTTCCGCGGGAGAGCCGGGGCCTGTATGAGGATGTGGCCGCCATGGGGGCGCTGGTTTCGGAGTACCCGCCGGGCACGCCCCACAAGGGGGATCACTTTCCCCAGCGCAACCGCATTTTGAGCGGCCTCTGCCTGGGCGTGCTGGCGGTGGAGTGCGAGCCGCGGGGCGGCACTATGCTCACCGTCAACCACGCCCTGGAGCAGGGGCGGGAGGTATACGCCATCCCCATGGGCCTGGACGAGCTGGGCGCCCGGGGAACCAACCGCCTGATTCACGACTACAAGGCCAGGCTGGTGGAGCGGGCGGAGGACATTTTGGAGGATTTTGCCGGTCAGTTCCCCCTCAAGCTGGGCGGAGCCGCGCCTCTGCCTCCGGAGGTGGCCAGAGCCCGGCTGTCCGAGGTGCGGGACAAGCCCCGGAAGGAGTCCGCCGCCCCGGCGGAGCCGGAGGCCGCCCCCCTGCGGGAGCGGGTCTCCAGCGGCCAGCAGAAGGCCCGGTTCACCGACGACGAGCTGGCCATTCTGGCCGCCACGGCCCGCAGGGCCCTCTCCGCCGACGAGGTGGTGGAGCAGACCCAGATCCCCATGAAGCGGGCGCTGTCCGCACTGACCATGCTCCAGGTCCAGGGGGCCGTTGAGGAGCGCCCCGGCCGGCGGTTTTACGCCCTGGTGGAGCTGGAACCGTAATCAATCTCTGGAGGTAAATCCAACGTGGCAAATAAGACAGATTTAGTGATTGTAGAGTCCCCGTCCAAGGCCAAGACCATCGGCAAATACCTTGGGCCGGGCTATGAGGTAAAGGCGTCCATGGGCCATGTCCGGGACCTGCCAAAAAGCAGGCTGAGCGTGGACATCGAGCACGGCTTTACGCCCGACTACCAGCCCATCAAGGGCAAGGAGGATGTGATCAGCGACCTGAAGAAGGCGGCCAAGCGGTCGGATAAGGTCTATCTGGCCACCGACCCTGACCGGGAGGGGGAGGCCATCTCCTGGCACCTGAAGGAGCTGCTCAGCATCCCCGACGACAAGACCTACCGGGTGACCTTCAACGAGATCACCAAACATGTGGTGCAGCAGTCCATCGCCGCCCCCAGAGCCATCGATCAGAACCTGGTGGACGCCCAGCAGGCCCGGCGCATTTTGGACCGGATCGTAGGCTACCAGCTGTCCCCCCTGCTGTGGAAGAAGATCCGCCGGGGGCTGTCCGCCGGACGGGTGCAGTCGGTGGCCACCCGGCTGGTGGTGGAGCGGGAGCTGGAGATCCGGGCCTTCCAGCCCCAGGAGTACTGGTCCATTGAGGCGGACCTGGAGCGGGTGGCCCCCAACCTGGGCTCCTTCAAGGCCCAGTTCCACGGTCGGGACAAGAAAATGGAGCTCCACAGCGAGGCGGAGGCCCAGGCGGTGATGGACGCCGTGGCCGCCGGAGCCTGGTCGGTATCCCGGGTGAAGCGACAGGAGAAGAACCGCCAGCCCGCCCCCCCCTTTACCACCTCCACCCTCCAGCAGGAGGCGTCCCGCAAGCTGAACATGTCTCCCGCCCGCACCATGTCGGTGGCCCAGCAGCTCTACGAGGGCATCGACATTGCCGGACAAGGGGCGGTGGGCCTGATCACCTACATGCGTACTGACTCCCTGCGCCTGTCTGACGAGGCGGTGAACGCTGCCCGGGGCTTTATCGGCCAGCGGTACGGCTCCGCCTACTGCCCGGCCCAGCCCCGGAAGTTCAAGACCAAGGGCAACGCCCAGGACGCTCACGAGGCCATCCGCCCCTCTGACGTCACCTTGGTCCCCGAGGACATCAAAAAGGACCTGACCGCCGAGCAGTTCAAGCTGTATAAGCTGATCTGGTCCCGGTTTCTGGCCTGCCAGATGGCCAACGCCGTCTACGACAGCCTGTCCATCGACGCGGCCAACTCCGGCTATATCTTCCGGGCCAGCCACTCGTCGCTGAAGTTTTCCGGCTTCACCGCCGTCTACGAGGAAGGGAAGGACGAGGAGGAGGAGGAAAAGACCTCCCCCCTGCCCGACCTGAAGGAGGGGGAGCCCCTCACCCACAAGGGCCTGAAAAAGGACCAGCACTTCACCCAGCCCCCCGCCCGGTACTCCGAGGCCAGCCTCATCCGGGCCCTGGAGGAGCAGGGCATCGGCCGGCCCTCCACCTACGCCCCCACCATCTCCACCATCATGAACCGGGAGTATGTGGTGAAGGAGGGGGGCAAAGCCCTCCGTCCCACCCCCCTGGGGGAGGTGGTCACCGGCCTGATGAAGGACAAATTCCACGACATTGTGGACTACGACTTCACCGCCCAGATGGAGCAGCGGCTGGACAAGGTGGAGGAGGGCTCCACCGACTGGAAGGCGCTGCTGGCCGACTTCTACAAGGAGTTTTCCGCCGAGCTGACCCAGGCCGAGCAGGACCTGGACGGGGAGCGGATCAAGGTGCCTGCCGAGGTGTCGGAGGAGATCTGTCCCCAGTGCGGAAAGAACCTGGTCATCAAGTCGGGGCGGTTTGGCCGGTTTCTGGCCTGCCCCGGCTGGCCGGAGTGCGACTTCACCATGCCCCTGGTGGTGGAAATGCCGGGCAAGTGTCCCCAGTGCGGCGGACGGCTGTTCAAGCGCACCGGCAAGTCCAAAAAGTCGGGCAAGCAGTACACCTTCTACTGCTGTGAGCACCGCTCCGCCAAGGATGAGGCCAGCAAATGCGAGTTCATTACCTGGGACGTGCCGGTGAAGGACAACTGTCCGGTCTGCGGCCAGACCATGTTCAAGAAGTCGGGCCGGGGGGCCAAGAAGCCCTTCTGCATCAACGAAGCATGCTCCAACTTTACCCCGGAGGAGAAGCGGGGCGGCTGGAAAAAGCCCTCCGCCGCGGAGGAAGGTGCCGCGCCCGCCGAGACGGAAGGGACGGAGGAGAAGCCCAAAAAGTCCGCCGCCAAGAAGACAGCGACGAAAAAAACCGCCGCGAAAGCAGGGGCGGAGAAAAAGACAACCGCAAAGAAGACCGCCGTGAAAAAACCAACGGCGGCCAAGAAAACGGCGGCCAAGAAGACGTAAAAAGCCCCCCCTTCGCAAAGGGAGGCGGCATGTTCGAAGGGGGCCGTTCCCCTGGGGGGACGAAGGAGGAAGCATGGAACAAGTCATCGTGATCGGCGCCGGCCTGGCGGGGAGCGAGGCGGCGTGGCAGCTGGCCAGGCGGGGGATTCCCGTTGAGCTGCGGGAGATGAAGCCCCGCAAAATGACCCCCGCCCACCACAGTGAATTCTTTGGGGAGCTGGTGTGCTCCAACTCGCTGCGCTCCGACCAGCTGGAAAACGCAGCGGGTCTGCTGAAGGAGGAGCTGCGGCGGTGCGATTCCCTGATCATGTCCTGCGCCGGCGAGCACCGGGTGGAGGCGGGGGGCGCCCTGGCGGTGGACCGTCACGCCTTCGCCGCCGCCATTACGGAGCGGATCAGAACCCACCCCTGCATCACCGTGGTGGAGGGGGAGGTCACCGAGATCCCCCCCGAGGGGAACGTGATCCTGGCTACCGGGCCGCTGACCTCGGTGGCGCTGTCGGAGGAGATCGCCAAGCTCTTTCCCAACAGCCAATATCTGAACTTTTTCGACGCCGCCGCCCCTCTGGTCACCTTTGACAGCATCGATATGGACCGCGCCTGGTTCGCCTCCCGGTACGACCGGGGTACCCCGGACTATATCAACTGCCCCCTCACGGCGGAGGAGTACGACGCCTTCTGGACCGCGCTGACCCAGGCGGAGGAGGCGGAGGTCCACGGCTTTGAGGACGCGGGGGTGTTTGAGGGCTGTATGCCGGTGGAGGTAATGGCCCGCCGGGGGCGGGACACGTTGTGCTATGGCCCCATGAAGCCGGTGGGGCTGAAGGACCCCAAAACAGGGCGGGAGCCCTTCGCTGTGGTCCAGCTGCGCCGCGACAACGCCCAGGGGTCCATCTACAATCTGGTGGGCTTCCAGACCCATCTGAAGTGGCCGGAGCAGAAGCGGGTGTTTTCCATGATTCCCGCCCTGAACCATGCGGAGTATGTCCGCTACGGCGTGATGCACCGGAACACCTTTTTGGATTCCCCCCGGCTGCTGGACCGGTATTACCGGGTGCGGGGGGCGGAGCGGCTGATGTTCGCCGGGCAGATCACCGGGGTGGAGGGGTATGTGGAATCCACCGCCTCCGGGTGTCTGGCGGCGGTGGAGCTGGCCCGGCGGCTGGAGGGAAAAGAACCTGCCAATTTCCCCCAGGAGACGGCTATGGGCGCGTTGGCTCTTTACATCAGTGACCAAAGTGTGGTAAACTTTCAACCGATGAATATCAATTTCGGCCTGATCCCCCCGCTGGGCTATCGGGTGAAGGGCAAGCGGAACAAAAACGCCGCTATCTCCCAGCGGGCGCTGGAGGCGCTGGACAAGCTGGAGCTATCGTGCCGCCCATTCCCGCAGACCTAGCCCCAGCTTGAACCCGTGGGCGAAGGAGAGGCAGCTGGCGGTCTCAATCAGGTCGAAGATTGGCTGGGGCAGGTCGCCGTCCGGGAAGAGGGACAGGCTTTGACGAAGCAGGCCGTCATATTCCGGGGAATCCTCAAAGATCAGGCGTCCCCGGTCCTGTTCGTCGAAGAAGAACTCTTTCAGCTGTTCGTCCATATGCAGCACCACCACACTAAAAGGATATATTCAATATACACTCTTTTAGTGTGGTTGTCAAGGGGGTAGGCTATGTTTCATAAAGATTTATATGGGCTCCGCTTGAAAAAGCTTCGGAATCAGGCCGGGGAGAAACAAGCCGACCTTGCAGAGCTGCTGGGTGTAAAGCCGAATCAAATCGTCGAGATGGAAAACGGCCGTAAGACCACGACATTTGAAAAGCTGACCATGATCTGCCAGCACTACAACGTATCCGCCGACTATTTACTGGGCCTCATTGATGAGCCAAGACCGCTGAAGAAAGAAGGACCACTATGAAAATCATCGTAGATGCCATGGGCGGGGACAATGCGCCCCAGGCCCCGGTGATGGGGGCCATCCAGGCCAACAAAGAGGACGGGGTGGAGGTCATCCTGGTGGGCCGGGGGGAGGACATTCTCAAAACCCTGGCCGACAACGGCATCAGCGACCTGCCCTCCGGGATGGAGATCGCCCACGCCAGCGAGGTGGTGGAGATGTGCGACGACCCCGCCACCGCCTTCCGCAAGAAGAAGGACTCCTCCCTCACCGTGGGCCTGAACCTGCTGAAAAACGGCGCGGGGGACGCCTTCATCTCCGCCGGGTCCACCGGGGCGCTGCTGTCCGCCGCCACCCTGGTGACCAAGCGCATCAAGGGCATCCGCCGGGCGGCCCTGGCCCCCGTGGTCCCCACCGGAAACGGCGGGGCGGTGCTTATCGACTGCGGGGCCAACGCCGAGTGTCCCCCGGAGTATCTGCTCCAGTTTGCCTACATGGGCTCCTACTACGCCGAGAAGGTGCTGGGCCGGGAGAAGCCCAAGGTGGGCCTGCTGAACATCGGCGCGGAGCCCTCCAAGGGCACGGATCTCCAGACCACCGTCTACCCCATGCTGGAGGCCGCCTCCGACGCCGGGCGCATCCATTTCGTGGGCAATGTGGAGGCCCGGGAGGCGGTGCAGGGGGCGGTGGACGTGATTGTCTCCGATGGCTACTCCGGGAACATTTTTCTGAAAACTATGGAGGGCACCGGCCTGTATCTGGCCCGGGAGATCAAGGCCATGTTTATGAAAAACCTGTTCACCAAGCTGGCCGCCCTGCTGGTGTCTGGCGGGCTGAAGGAGTTCAAGCGGAAGATGGACTCCAGCGAGGTGGGAGGCACCGCCCTGCTGGGCATCTCCAAGCCGGTTATCAAGGCCCACGGCTCCTCCGACGCCAAGGCCATCCGCAGCGCCATCGCCAAGACCAAAGAGTATATTGCCTCCGGCATCATTGAGGATATCACCAACAATATCGACCTGATGCGGCTGGACACCCCCGCCGCCGCGGAGAAAGAGTGAGCCTGCCGGCCTATCTGCCGTCTGATCGGCTCCTGTGCTGAAGCTACAATCCATCCATGACAAACGGACGTCACAACCGCAGCGGTGGCGTCCGTTTGTGTTCCATCTTACGTCTTTGGTTTTGGCTTGCAGATCAGGGCAACGAAAAAGCCGAAGAAAATGGCGGCTGTAATCCCCCCGGCAGCAGCGGTGGAGCCTCCGGTGAGCGCGCCGATGAGGCCGTCCTGGCTGACCGCCTGTTTGACCCCCTTGGCCAGCAGATGGCCAAAGCCGGTGAGGGGCACGGTGGCCCCCGCGCCGCCCCAGTCCACCAGGTACTGGTACGCCCCCACGCCGCTGAGGATCACCCCGGCGGTGACGTAGGCCACCAGGATCTTGGCGGGGGTGAGGGAGGTCCTGTCGATGAGGACCTGCCCGATGACACACAGAATGCCTCCGCAGAGGAACGCGTTCAGATATTCCATAAAATCCCCCTATTTCGTGGTCGAGATGGCAATGGCGTGACAGATACCGGGGATACTCTCCCCCTGGAAAGCGGAGATGGGGGAGTGGAGGGCCCCGGTGGGGCAGAAAAGAATGTTGTTCCACTTGCCCGCCTTCATGCTGTTGAGCAGGTGTCCGGTGAGTACCGAGGCACAGCATCCGCAGCCCGAGCCGCCGCAGTGGACGTCCTGGTTCTGGAGGTCGAAGAGCATGGCCCCGCAGTCGGCGTGGTTGTGGAGTTGGATGCCGTCCTTGCGCAGCAGCTCGATGAGCAGCTCGCTGCCCAGAACGCCCAGATCGCCGGTGACGATCAGGTCGTAGCTGCTGGGAGAGCGGCCCGTGTCGCTGAAGTGGGCGGTGATGGTGGCGTGGGCCGCGGGGGCCATAGCCGCACCCATGTTGTTGGTGTCGGTAATTCCCTTGTCCACGATTTTGCCCGCTGTGACATGGGTGATATAGGGTCCCGGACCCTCCCGGGCCAGCACGGCGGCTCCGGCGGCGGTGGCGGTCCACTGGGTGGTGGGGGTGCGCTGTCCGCCGTACTCCAGGGGATTGCGGTACTGCCGCTCCGCCGAGCAGAAGTGGGAGGAGGCCGTCACCGCTGCCCACTCCCCAAAGCCGCCGTCCAGGGTCATGGAGGCCAGAGCCAGCCCCTCCCCCATGGTGGAGCAGGCCCCATACAGGCCGAAGAAGGGGATCTCCTGCCCCCGGGCGGCGAAGGAGGAGCCGATGCACTGATTTAAGAGGTCCCCGGCGAAGAGCCAGTCCAGGCTGGACGCCGCCTGCCCCGCCTTGTTCAGGGCCAGGCCCAGGGCCTGCTTCTGCATGGCGCTCTCCGACTTCTCCCAGGTGGATTCCCCAAAGGTGTCGTCGCCGTCGATATAGTCGAAGGTGTCCGCCAGGGGACCCTCCCCCTCCTTTTTGCCGGCAACGTTGGCCCAGCCGGCGAAGGAGGGGGGATTGGCCAGAGCCGCCGTCTGCGCGCCGATTTTTTTGGTCGTCATAGTCTCACCTCCTGGGTATTTTTCCGCAGGACGGAGAAAATATGTTTGACCTCTCCTGTTATTTTTCGTATAATAAACGGACAGAGAGGAGGAATGACCCATTATAGACCATGAAGTTTATATCGGAGCCGAGGTGGACACGCCCCCGCTGGTGGAGGAGCAGATCCGCCGGGCCGTCCTGGCCGCCCTGGAGGGGGAGGGGGTGGAGGTCCCCTGTGTGGTGGAGGTGTGCGTCACCGATGATGCGGGCATTCGCCAGACCAACCTGGACATGCGGGGGGTGGACCGGCCGACCGATGTGCTGTCCTTCCCCATGTTCGAGCTGTCCCCCGGAGAGAAGCCCCAGGCGGACTGGGCCGACCCGGATACCGGAAAGGTGCTGCTGGGGGACATGATGATCTCCCTGGAGCGGACCCGCGCTCAGGCGGCGGAGTACGGCCACTCCCCGGAGCGGGAGGTGTGCTACCTGGCGGTCCACTCGGTGCTCCACCTGCTGGGCTACGACCACCTGGACGAGGGTCCTATGAAAGCCCAGATGCGGGCCAGAGAGGAGGCCATCCTGGGCGGACTTGGCATTCAGAGGGAGGCATCCGATGCGGATTAAGCTGTTGCTTTTGGTCCTGTCTGCCCTTCTGCTGGCTGGGTGTCAGGAGGCCGGAGGAGAGGCGTCTTCTCCGGTGGAACCTCCTCCGCAGCCCAAAACTGCCCAGGAGCTGCTGGAGGAGCAGCCCATCGACGACACCCACAACGCCTTCCTGGTGGACACCGGAGGCCGGATGGGAACCCTGCTTGTGACCGCCGAGGCGGTCCCCTATGAGGAGCCGTTGGAGCTGGCTACCTATCAGCATGTTGCTGTCTGGGACCCGGCGCACATGGACCAACCCCTTCAATCGGTGGATTGGGAGGGCGGGTTTCCCAACGAACACCAGATTTTGGACGTCAACTTCGACGGCTACCCGGATTTTACCATTCTGTTTGCCCGAGGCATCCAGGCGGAGCTGTACCACTGTATGCGCTGGGACGAGGAACAGGGGCTGTTTGTGGAGGAGCCGGAGTACGCCGCGATCTCGTCCCCTGTGCTGGACCCTGAGACCCGGTCGATCTTCGGCTGGAACCGGGCAAGCGGCGCAGGAGATGGAGTCAGCACCATTCACCGGTGGGTGGACGGCGAGCTGGTGTGTGTGCGGCGGATTGAGCTGTTTGCCAAGGATTATAGTGATTATGACAGCCCCTTCGTTCTGACTGTACGGGACCGGATCAACGATGAACTGACCGAGGTGTTCCGAGAGGAATACCCTTTGGACCCGGAGGAGGAGTATTTTGAGGCGCGCATGAAGTGGGAGGATATCAACTATCACGGCGAGACAAGATAGAGCCGCCCCTACAGTTGCCATATCCAATAAGATTATCATAAGAAGGAGAGATTATCATGAAAAAAATCAGACTGACCGCCATTGAGGACGAATTTGACAACTATGAGGACCTGGGCCGTCAGGAGGGGAGAAGCTGGAACTTTGAGTTCGACCTGACCCCCTATCTCATCACCTGTGCCATGGCCTGCGGCATGCTGTTTGTGACCCGCTTTGTGCGCAAGCATGTGTTCCACGAGGACCTGTACAAGAAATTTCATTAACCAAAACCGTCCGGGGAACCGCTCACGCCCGGAATGAAAGTGAGGATGACCTATGATAAAAAAATCCGGTATGATTACCATCTGCGGACGGCCCAACGTGGGCAAGTCCACCCTGACCAACGCCTTTGTGGGGGAGAAGGTGGCCATTGTCACCAACAAGCCCCAGACCACCCGCAACCGCATCTGCGGCATCAAGAACCGGGGCGAGAGCCAGTTCGTCTTTTTGGACACCCCCGGCCTCCACAGGGCCCGCACCCGTCTGGGGGACTACATGGTCAACGTGGTGAAGGAGAGCGTGGCCGATGTGGACGCCGTCCTGCTGCTGGTGGAACCCATCCCCAGCGTGGGGGAGCCGGAACAGCAGCTCATTGGGCGCATCAAGACCCTGGGCTGTCCCGCCGTGCTGGCCATCAACAAGGCGGACACCGTCCCGCAGAAGGACAAGTTGCTGGAGGTAATCCAGGTCTACAGCCAGGAGCACGACTTTGACGCTGTGGTCCCGATTTCCGCCAAAACCGGCCAGGGGGTGGAGGAGCTGCTGGATGTGCTGGAGGGCTGCCTCCCCGAGGGCCCCCAGCTGTTCCCCGACGGCATGACCTCCGACCAGCCCGAGCGGCAGATGATGGCGGAGATCATGCGGGAGAAGCTCCTCCTGCTGCTGGACAAGGAGATCCCTCACGGCACTGCCGTGGAGATTACCCGCTTTTCTGAGCGGGACGATGAAATTGTAGATGTGGAGGCCACCATCTACTGCGAGAAAAACAGCCACAAGGGCATCATCATCGGCAAGGGGGGCGGGATGCTGAAAAAGGCGTCCACCCTGGCCCGGCAGGACATGGAAACATTCATGGGGACCAAGGTTTTTTTGAAGACCTGGGTCAAGGTGAAGGAGAACTGGCGGGACAACCCGGCGGCCATCCAGAATTTCGGCTACGCGAAGGAGTAACATGGAGTATACAAAAGACGATTTGCTGGAGGCCAAGCGTCAGATCGATTCCACCCTGCACAAGCTGCGGGAGGCCATCAAGACCCTTCAGGCCAAGGAGAACCCGGCGCGGTACCGCTCGCAGATCACCCTGGCGGAGCGGAGGGTCCGCGCCTTTGAGCTGGCGAACGCTTTGATCGAACGGGAAGCAAATATTTACCGCTCATAGCCCCTTGGAAAACCGGACAGCCTAACCACAGAAGGAAAGGGAGGGCTGTACTGTGAACGAGCAGGGACTTTGGGAATTGTTCTGTAAAACCGGCCTGCCGGCGGCATGGCTGGCGGCAGCGGGCCAGCGGCAGGAGAACGAAGCGCGCTGGAAGGAGCCGGTCCAAACGGCCTTCCAGCCCAAGATCAAGCAAGTCTGACGGGCGAAGGCCCGTTACATAGGAGTGCTGCCCATGCACATCACCACAATGGCCCTGGTCCTGCGGACGGTGGACTACAAGGAGACGGACAAGATCCTGACCCTGCTCACCCAGGACCAGGGCAAGCTCACCGCCTCCGCCCGGGGGTGCCGGAAAAAAGGGAGCGCCATCGCCGCCGGGTGCCAGCTGCTGGCCTGGGCGGAGGTAGTACTCTACGATTATCAGGGCCGCTGGTCGGTGAAGGAGGCGGCGGTGGAGCGGCTGTTTCAGGGGGTGCGGGACGACATTGAGCGTCTGGCCCTGGGCTGCTACTTCGCCGAGGTGACCGAGCTGCTGGCGGTGGAGGGGGAGGAGAATCCCGAGCTGCTCTCCCTGATTTTGAACAGCCTCCACGCCCTGGATAAGCTGCCGGAAAAGCCGCTTCCCCTGGTGAAGGCCGCCTTTGAGTGGAAGGCCATGGCCCTGGCGGGGTATGAGCCCCTCATCGACGGCTGTGCCGTCTGCGGAGCGCATCCCTCGGAAAATCCCCGCTTCCACTTGCGGGAGGGGGTGCTCCACTGCGCGAAATGCCGGGGCGAGGTGGGGGAGGGCATCTCCATGCCCCTGTCCCTCCCGGCGCTGGCGGCGCTGGAGCACATCGTCCACGGCGACCCCAAGCGGCTGTTCTCCTTCCGCCTGGAAGGGGAGCCGCTGAAGGAGCTGGCCGACGCCGCCGAAGCCTACCTCCACACCCAGCTGGAGCGGGGCTTTTCCACGCTGGATTATTATAAGAGCCTGCAGCTTTCCTGAACGTTAGGAGGTGTTCGGATGATTTGGTTTTGGCTCTTTACGCTGGCAGCGGACCTGCTGATCCCGCTGTGTATGATTGGCTTCGGGAGGCTGTTTTTGAACAAGGCGCCAAAGTCGATCAACAGTACATTTGGCTACCGGACCACGATGTCCATGAAGAATCAGGATACCTGGCAGTTTGCCCACCGCTACTGCGGAAGGCTGTGGTATTGGCTGGGCCTGATCATGCTGCCCCTGACCGTGGTTCCAATGGCGCTTGTGCTTGACGGAGAGATTGGCGACATCGGACGGGTTGGTACGGTGATCTGCTTTGCCCAGCTTGTCCCCATGGTGGGGGCCATTGTCCCCACGGAGCTGGCGCTGCGGCGGACCTTTGACAGGGACGGAAGACGGAAAACAGCGTAAAACAAGCCCTCCGGCAGAGCCGGAGGGCTTTTCAAAGATTACTGCTGGGCCTCGACCTGGCCGAAGGAACGGCCGTTATAGGTCAGGCAATTCTTGCACATACGGTGAGGCAGCCGGTAAGCCCCGCACTTGGGGCAGGTCACGATACCGGGAGTTTCCAGCTTCCAGTGGGAGCTGCGCCGCTTATCGCGCCGGGCCTTGGATACTTTTCCCTTGGGGACCGCCATGGGTGACACCTCCTTCGGCCGTGCCGGTCAGGGCACGTTTGAGCATTCACTCAGCTTCCTTATCCAACAGCTGCGCAAGGGCCGCCAGTCTTGGATCGACATCAGGTCTGCACCCGCAGGGACCGAGGTTCAAATCGGCTCCGCACTTGGCGCACAGCCCTTTGCAGTCGTCTGAGCAAAGGTTTTTGGTGTCCATCGCGAGCACAAAGGCTGTGGTCACCGCCTCGTCCAGGTCCAGATCGGTGCCGTCCAGCAGGAGGATGTCGTCGTGTTCCTCGTCCTCCAGCTCCTGGGCCGCCAGGTTGTCCAGCACGACCGTCTTTTCCCGGGAAAAGGACTTCCCGCAGCGGTCGCAGGCCAGCTCCAGAACAGAGCGGGCGGTCCCCTCCAGCACCAGGGCGCCGGCGTGGTTGGTCACGCAGCCCTCCACCTGAACGGGATGGACGATGGGCCTGCTGCCGAAAAAGTCCTCCTGAGACAGGTCCAGCTGGAATTGAAACGCCTTTTTCGCGTCCGGGACATGGATGATATCGCGCAGATCCAGGCGCATGGCGTTCCTCCCCGGGGGAGCGGTCCCCCATACTCGCAGAATGGTACGCAGGATATTATAAAGAATTTCGCTCCAAATGTCAAATACTTTTCACAAATTTCTCCACGAAATTTATTGACACCGGCGGCGGAATATGGTGAAATATTCCGTGTCGATGGAAGGAGGGCCGCCCCATGAAGGAATTTACCATCGGAAAGAACGACGCCGGGCAGCGGCTGGACCGCTGGCTGGCTAAAACGCTGCCCCTGCTCCCCGCGCCCCTGGCCCAGAAATACATCCGGCTCAAGCGGGTGAAGGTAAACGGGAAGGGGTCCAAGCGGGACGTCCGCCTCAGCGCGGGGGATGTGCTTCAGCTGTACATCAACGACGAATTTTTTGACCGGCCCACCCCGGAAAACGCCTTTTTGTCCCTCTACCAGCCCAGGCTGAATCTTCTCTACGAGGACGAGCACATCCTGCTGGTGGACAAGCGCCCCGGCATGGTGGTCCACCCTGACGAGTCCGAGCGGGTGAACACCCTGCTCACCCACATCCAGGCGTACCTCTACCAGAAGAAGGAGTGGTCCCCCTACTGGGAGAACTCCTTCGCCCCCGCGCTGTGCAACCGCATCGACCGGAACACCGGCGGGATCGTCATCGCGGCCAAGACGGCCGAGGGGCTGCGGGTGATGAACCAGAAGATCCGGGACCGGGAGCTGAGCAAGTATTACCTGTGTATGGTCCAGGGCCGCATGTCCCCGCCGGAGGGGAAGCTGGAGGGCTGGATCTTTAAGGACGAGGTGAAAAAGCAGGTCTACGTCCGCAAAGCCTTTGAGCCGGGGGCCAAATCGGCGGTGACCCTCTACCGGACCCTGGCGGTGAAGGACGGCCTGTCCCTGGTGGAGTGCGACCTGATCACCGGCCGGACCCACCAGATCCGCGCCCAGTTTGCCGCCGCGGGGCACCCTTTGATCGGGGACGGCAAGTACGGCAGCGAGCGGGAGAACCGGAAGTACGGCCGCCACGGTCAGGCGCTGTACTCCTACAAGCTGACCTTCCACTTTACCACTGAGGCCGGGCCGCTGGAGCCGCTGAACGGCCGGACGTTTCAGGTGGAGGATGTGGACTTCGCGGCGCTGTTTTGACGGTATCCGGGAATATGACGGCGAGAGCATTGGGCAGGCCCAATGCTCTCGCTGTTTCAGTGTTCCGTCTGCCGCAGTCCAGGGAATTACTTGAGGCGGAAGGCGGCGACCAGGCTCTTGAGGCGGCTGGCCTGCGAGGAGAGGTGCTGACTGGCGGCGGCGCTCTCTTCGCTGGTGGCGGAGTTGGTCTGGACCACGCTGGCAATCTGGTCGATGCCACCGGTGACCTGGTCGAGGGCGATGGTCTGCTTCCCCACCGCTTCCACTACGATGGACATCTGCGACGTCACGCCTCCGGCGCTGACGCTGGTGCGCTCCAGAGCCTGCGTGACCTCGGTCACGACGCTGCTGCCCTCGGTCACGGCGGCGATGGAGCTTTCGATCAGGTCCTTGGTGGCCTTGGCGGCCTCGTCAGACTTGTTGGCCAGGTTGCGGACCTCGTCCGCGACCACAGCGAAGCCCTTTCCGGCGGTTCCGGCCCGGGCCGCCTCCACGGCGGCGTTCAAGGCCAGGATGTTGGTCTGGAAGGCGATGTTTTCAATGGTGGCAATGATCTTTCCGATCTCCTCGGAGGAGCTGGAGATCTTGCCCATCGCTGTGTTGAGCTGCCGGACGTATTCCATACTGACGCCCAGCTGGCTGCCCGCCTGCTCCACGAACTGGCCAGCCTCCTCGGTGGCGTGGGCGGTCCGCTTGGCGATTCCGGAGATGTTGTTGATGGTGGCGGAGAGCTCCTGCACGGAGCTGGCCTGCTCTGTGGCGCCCTGGGCCAGGGCCTGGGCCCCGTTGGACACCTGCTCGGCGCTGTAGGACACCTGCTCGGCGCTCTCGCGAATCTGGCGCATGGTATCGTTGAGCTTGGACTGGATGCTGTCCAGGGAGGTCTTGATGGACATAAAGTCGCCCACGTATTCCTGCTGGGTGGAGGCGGTCAGGTCTCCCGAGGCGATGGCGTTGAGGATGGACGAGATCTCCCCTATGTAGGATTGGAGGAGCTGGATCGTCCGCTCAAACATATGGGCCAGGCAGCCGATCTCGTCGTTGGAGTGGATGGTGATGCCGCTGCTGCCGCTGCCGTTCAGGCCCAGGTTCCCCTGCTCCAGGCGGCTGGCTACCTGGGTGATCTCAGCCAGGGGATTGGAGACCGTCTTTTTCAGATAGGCCGCCATGAAAAAGACGCATGCGACAATGACGGCAAGGCTCACCAGGGAGGACCAGAGGATGGTCATCATGATCTGGTGGTTGGCGTCCGCGGAGGAAATACCGGCAAAGATCAGGCCGTTGACCGCTCCGGAACCGTCCCTGGTGGGGACGTAGGAGCACAGGTACTCCTCGTCCAGGATGGTCGCTTTGCCCACGTAGCTCTGTCCCTGCTGCAGCACGATCTCAGACAGAGAGGAGGACAGCGTGGTGCCCACGGCCCGCTTTCCGTTCTGGATCACGGTGGTATAGGCCCGGGTATTCCCCTCGAAAATGGTAAACTCACAGCCCATGCGGGTTTTCAGCTCGTCCAGCAGCTGATTCATGTCCCCTGTGCCGTCAGACTGGCTCAGCACATAATTGAGCATGTTGGTGCCATTGGTGCATCGCTGTTCCAGCATCTCTGTGGTCAGGGAGCGGAACATGATCACGCACATGCTCACCGCCAACACTACGGAGATCATCTGCATGATGATGACCACATTGCCTACCTTCTTGCCGATGCGGGTCTGCTTCCCTTCCAGGGCTCTGGTTGAAACTTCATTTCTTTTCATAGCGATCTAACTCCATTTGTCTGTTAGAATTAAAAAGCAGCGTTCAGCCACATGGGAAATTATACTCAGACACAATGATTTTTGCAAGTCATTTTTCCGCTTGTTTTTCTTCCCTGCAGGCGCGTTCTTTCATGCACTTTATCGGTATCTCCGGGACAACAAGATTGGATCAAATCATACAACACAAAACAAGCCATAAAACCCTCGCATAAAGGATTTCATGGCTTGTTTGGCGCAGAAGGGGGGATTCGAACCCCCGCACGGTTTTACCCGCCTACTCCCTTAGCAGGGGAGCCCCTTATAGCCACTTGGGTACTTCTGCATGGCTGCAAGTAAAGAGGTTGTATTGATTTGCCGGAGGAGAGAAAAGTGGCGGAGAGAGTGGGATTCGAACCCACGGCTCTTGCGAGTCACTGGTTTTCAAGACCAGCTCCTTAAACCACTCGGACATCTCTCCAACCGTACTCCAATCAGAGACGTTCGTTATCATACCACTTGTCTCCTGATTTGTCAAGTGCTTTTGCAAAAAATTCCTCTCGTTGGGATGGCGGCCCCTCCCTCGGGGGGAGCCTGCAACCATGCCGCGTCACAGCAGGGGAGGGGCGCGGGCCCGGCCCTGTTACCGCAGGGCCCATTGGAGCATCAGCAGCAGACCGAAGCCGGGCGCGCCCAGCAGGCCCAGCACCAGGGCGTTCACCAGATTGACCCCCAGCTGGATTCCGATGAGATGGCTCACCTGGGAGAACAGGGCCAGGACCGCCAGGCCCACGGAGGAGCGCAGGGTCAGGCGGAGCAGCCGGGCCGCCGGACGGTGCAGGAGGAGCAGGGCGGCGCACAGCAGCAGTCCGGCCAGGCACCAGGCCATGTATCCAGGGATGGGGGTCATGTGATGCTCTCCAGCTCTTTCACGCGGCGCAGCAGGTAATTGTACCGGGCATGGAGGGAGTTGATCTCAAAGACGTAGGACTCGATCAGATCGCTGTCGCTGGCGTTGTTGAAGCCGCCATAGGCCTGGTTGATCAGGGTACGGGTGTGGGCCAGGGACTGCATCAGCTCCCGGCGCTCCTCCTCCTGGGCGGGGCTTCCGCGGCGGAGGGAGGCTCGCTTGGTGGACTGGGGCATAGTGTAGACTCCTTTCTCAGTTGGGCGGTTGGTACATTCTATGGATAGTTTGGACAAATATTCCAGCCGCTAACCAAGAAAAAGCGCCCGGCGGACTACCGGGCGCAGGAGGGGTTACCACATGCTGCGGGAGGACTGAGGGCTTCGCAGGGCGTACAGGGCCTGGGCCAGCTCCGCCCGGGTGACGGCGCTGCCGGGCCGCAGTTCGCCGCCGTCGGGAACGAGGAGGCGGTGGGAGAGGGCCCAGCACATACTGTCGTAGGCCCAGGAGGAGACTTCGTCATGGTCGGTGTAGCGGGACAGATCTGCGGCGTACAGGTTGGAGCCGGCGGGCTTGGCAGAGCGGGCCAGGATCGAAACCAGCTGTTCCCGGGTCAGGGAGGCCTCCGGCAGGAAGGAGCCGTCGGCGTAGCCGGCGATGAGGCCCTCCTGCTGGCACCAGCACACCGCCGGATAGTACCAGATGCCGGGCTCCACGTCGGTAAAGCTGGCCGGGTCCGCAGAGGGGCTGCCGCCCACCGCCCACAGCACCTGGGCCAGCTGCGCCCGGTTCAGCGTCTCGTCGGGGCCGAAGCGGCCGTCCTCCAGGCCGGAAAACCAGCCCTGGGTCAGGCTGTACTCGATGGCCTCCCGGTAGGGGGCGTTCCGGGGGACGTCCCAGGGGATCAGATCGTCCCCAAAAATTTCCAGGTAATACAGCTGCTCATAGGTCTGCCCGTCGGCGGGCTCGGTGCGGCTGAGGGTGATCTGGCAGAGCGGCCAGCTGGTCACAGAGGATTCCGCCCCCAGGAGCTGGGCCCGGGCCGTTTCCCGCTCGTCAAAGCGGGATGCCAGGTCCTCGGCGGACAGGATGTAGGTCTGTCCTGGGGTGAGGGCCTCGTTCCCGCCCTGGGTCAGCCTGCCCTGGGCGGTCAGGGAATCCCAGGACGGTTCCTCGCCCCCCTCCAGCCGCTCATAGAGGCCGTCTCCGTCCACATCGGTGAGGTAGTCCACCGTCACCCAGACGCCCTCTGCCTTGGACTGGATGTAGAGGCTGGCGTCGCCGGTGACCCGGTTGACCTTGCAGTCGTAAGCGTCGTCCTGCTCATACTGGAAGGCCCCGTCCTCCTCCTGGCGGTAGGTGGAGATGCGAATGGTCCGGTCCGGGACCTCCATGTCGGCGGCGTCGATGCGGAAATCGGCAAAGGGCTCCGCCGGCGTGAGGGCCAGGGCGGAGGGGGCGGAAAGGGAGGCGGCGAGGGCCAGAGACAGCGCGGCGGCTGTGAGTCGGTTCAAGACGTTCATAGAGCGAGCTCCTTTCTGGGGACGCTTGGGTTAGGGTTAAGGATATTATACTGAAATTTTCCTCTGTTGACAAGGGCTGTAACACAACAGTAAGAATTTGGCATGGAGGAGCCCGCAAATACAGGACAGGCCGCCCGTTCGGACGGCCTGATGCTCAGTGTTCGGCGCAGGAGGGGAGGGAACCCTCCTCCCACTGGTAGCCCCGCTCCTGAAGGGCCAGGTCGGTGTACAGCAGACCGCCCTCCGGCTCCTCGCCGGGGGCCTCCGCCCGGCCCATGGCGGACAGGTCAATATGCCGCCAGCCCTCGCCGGTCTGGACCACGTTCCAGAAGTGGGGTTCCTCCTCCAGCGTGCCCCGGGCCACCTGACAGGGCAGCTCCAACTGCTGGCACAGGGCGGCGTAGGCCAAGGCCAGCCCCTCGCTGCTGGCGGAGCCGGTGTCGAAGAGGTCGCTGACGGTGTTCCCGCCCTCGGGATCGTAGGTCCCCAGCTCCAGCAGGGCGTGGGCGGCGGCGGCAGGCAGGCCGGGCAGACCGGTGAGGTCCCAGGCCAGATCCGCCAGGACGCCGGCCAGGGCGTCCCGGCGGCGCTCCAGCTCGGAGCGGTCCAGGGGATAGCTGAGCAGGATCTCCACGATCCGCTGCCGGCCGGCGCTGGGGTAGATGGACACGGAGATGTCGGGCATCCCCAGGGCGCAGGCGGGGACGTCGTAGTAGGTCTGGCGGGCCAGGTCCTGGATATAGGTCTCGTCCTCCTCAAAGTAGCTGATGCGCAGCACCCGCTCTGAGGCGAAGGAGGTCAGGGCCGACTTCAGCTCGCTGCGGATGGCGGTGACGCCGGTGGCCTGAACGATGGAGGCCACCTGCTCCCGGGTGCGCCGGTAGGTGATGCTCACCTGGGCCTCGGAGTAGGCGACGACCGGGTCCACCGTATACTTGATGAACTCCACGCAGTAGGCCCCCAGAGGGTCCTCCTGGATCACCTCCAGGCAGGCGTCGGACAGGAAGGGCTCCACATCCTCCGCGCTGGTGTACAGCCGGACGGTGCCCTCCTCCATGCCGCCGGAGACGAAGTAGATCAGAGCGTTGACCAGCTCCTGATAGCTGTCCGCCCGGAGGATGGAGGGGTCTCCCTCGGTGGCGGGGACGGCGTTGTGAGGGGTGACGGAGGCGTAATCCCGCTCCAGCAGGGCGGAGCAGCCGGACAACAGCAGGGACAGCACCAGCCCCCCCGCCAGCAGACGGCGTTCCCCCGTCCGCTTAATAGCCCAGCTCCTCATCGATGAGGATGACCTCCATCCGCTCCACGTTCCGGGGCTTTTCCCAAAGCACCACCAGAGCCCGGCAGCTGCGCTCCGGGCTGGAGCAGTTGTAGCACTTGTCCGCCTTGACGGCGCAGGGGGTCTTCAGCCCCAGACGCTGGCAGTTCCTGGGGGCGGCGATATTCCGGGCCCGCCACAGGGCCTGATCGTAATCGGGGGCGATCTTGTTCCGGCCCACCACAAAGTAGACCCGCTTGTGGCCGAAGATGGTGGAGGCCACCCGGTTGCCCACCCCGTCGATGTTGATGATCTCTCCCTCCTCAGACAGGCCGTTGACCGAGCAGAGATACACGTCGGTGGCGGCGGCCTGTTCCAGGGCATCCTTGTTCCAGTGCCAGAGGGCGTTGTTGTGGGCTGCCAGCCGGGGGTACAGGCCCATCTCCTGCACCGTCATGGAGCCGCCGAAGGCCACGCTCACCCCGTCAATCTCCTGATCCAGATAGTCGGCCGCCTCCGCCGCGGTGGCGAAGACCTTGGGGGTGAACCCCCGCTTTTCCAGACGTTCCGTCAGCTTGGTCCAGTTTGTCATACAAAACACTCCTTTTTCTTATATGTCATTCTTTTGATACCGCCGGAAGCCCTGGCCCAGGACCTCGTGGGCTTCGCAGACGATGAGAAAGGCATCCTGGTCCAGCTCATGGACCAGCGCCTTGAGGGGGACGATCTGCCGCTGCTTGAAGGCGCACATGAGCACCAGCTTTTCCTTGCCGGAGAAGCTGCCCTCCCCCCGGAGAAAGGTGACGCCCCGGCCCAGCTGGCGGTCGATCTCCTCAGCCATGATGCGGGGGGTGGCGGTGATGATGTAGGCCACCTTGGACTTGTCCAGGCCGTAGAGCATGCTGTCCATGACCACGGTGGAGATGTACAGGGCGATGATGCCGTACATAGCGCTGTTCACGCTTTGGAAAGCCGCCGCGGTGGCCAGCAGCATGACCAGGTCCACGACCATGATGATCTTGCCCATGGGCAGCCAGGCGAAGGGCAGCTTGAGCAGCCGGGAGATGAGGTCGGTGCCTCCGGTGGTGGCCCCCTTGGAGAAGATCATCCCCATGGATACGCCCAGCAGCACCCCGCCGAAGATGGCGGCCAGCATGGGGTCCATGGCCGGGAAGGTGTATAGGGCGGCGATCAGGTCCACCAGCAGGGAGGTGGCCGTCATGGCGAACAGGGAGGACACCAGGGTGCGCCACCCTAAAAATTTCCAGCCCAGCAGGAAGAGGGGGATGTTGAGCACCAGCACCACCGTGCCGATGGGGATGACAGGGGAGAAGTGGTTGAGGATCATGCCCAGGGCGGTGAGGCCCCCGAAGCCGATCTGATTGGGCACATAAAACCAGTTGAAGCTGATGGAGTAGATCACCGAACCCAAGGTGATCCAGAGGTAATCCCGCACGATGCGGGTGAGGTTTGCTTGTTTCATAGAGGTCCTCCTGTTACAAAAGTGTCAGTTGCTCCTCCCCCCGGTCCTCATCCTTCAGGAGGGCTCCGGCAACGGGCAGGGAGCGGGCCCGGTAGCGGGCGGCGTTTTGGATGTGGGTGCGGTCCAGGGGCAGCACCTTTTCCACGGTGAACTTGGGCTTCAGAGTCATTACGCTGACCCCCTGGGTGTTCCGGGTGGTCTTGGGGTTGAGGCTGGCGGTGTGGAAGACCACGCACCGGCCCTCAGTGGAGATGACTGCCGCCTCAAAGTCCTCCCGCAGCAGGAAGGCGGACACCAGGGGCGACTTGTCCGAGTAGGCCCCCGTGAGCTTTTTCCGCCGGGTCTGCGTCTGGTAGGCGGACAGCTCCACCCGGGCGGCCTTGCCGTTGGCGAAGAAGAACAGCAGCTGGCCGGAGAAGTCCCCGGGGATGCAGGCCCAGACCGCCCTCTCCTCCGGGTCCATCCCCAGTTTGGAGGGGAGATAGTCCCCCAAAACGCTGGCCTTGGTGTCGTCGAAGTCGGACAGGCGGGTTTTGTAGCACTGCTGCCGGTCGGTGAACACCAGCAGCTCGTCCCTGTTATTGGCCTCCCAGCCGAGGAAGGGGCCGTCCCCCTCCTTGTACTTCTGATCGCTGGCCATGCGCAGGGACTGGGGGGTGATCTTTTTCAAATACCCCTCCCGGGAGAAGAACAGGTGGACGGGGTAGTCGGGGGTCTCGTCCTCCACGGTCATGACGGGCTCGTCCATGTGGTCGTAGACGATCTCCGTGCGCCGGGGGACGGCGTATTTCTTCTTCACCTCGGTCAGCTCGTCCACGATGATCTTCTGAATCCGCTTGGGGGAGTTGACGGTATCCTCCAGGTCGGCAATCTCATCCTCCAGCGTGTCTACCTCCTGAGTGCGCTTGAGGATGTACTCCTTGTTGATGTTCCGCAGCCGGATGTCGGCCACATACTCCGCCTGAACCTGGTCGATGCCGAAGCCGATCATCAGGTTGGGGATGACCTCCGCGTCCTCCTCGGTGTCCCGGATGATCTGGATGGCCCGGTCGATGTCCAGCAGGATTCGCCGCAGGCCCTTTAACAGGTGGAGCTTCTCCTTCTTCCTGTTCATGGAGAAGTACACCCGCCGGCGCACCGAATCCATCCGCCAGGCGGTCCACTCCTCCAGGATTTCCCGCACGCCCAGTACCTTGGGCTGTCCGGCGATGAGGATGTTGAAGTTGCAGGACTGGCTGTCCATCAGGGGGGTCATTTTGAAGAGCCGGGCCATCAGCTTCTCCGGGTCGGCGCCCCGCTTCAGGTCGATGGTCAGCTTCAGGCCGGACAGGTCGGTCTCGTCCCGCATGTCGGCAATCTCCTTCAGCTTGCCCGCCTTGAGCAGTTCGGTCACCTTGTCAATGATGGCCTCGGAGGTGGTGGAGTAGGGGATTTCGTAGACCTCGATGAGGTTTTCTTCCTTCACATAGCGCCACCGGGCCCGGACCCTGAAGGAGCCTCGTCCGGTGCGGTAAATATCCGACAGGGCGGCGGCGTTGTAGAGCAGCTCGCCGCCGGTGGGCAGGTCGGGGGCCTTGAGGGTGGTCATGATGTCGTGATTGGGGTCCTTCAAGAAGGCGATGGTGGTGTCGCACACCTCCCCCAGGTTGAAGCCGCACAGGTCGCTGGCCATGCCCACGGCGATCCCCTTGTTGGCCGCCACCAGCACGTTTGGGAAGGTGGTGGGCAGCAGGGTGGGTTCCTTCAGCTTGCCGTCGTAGTTGTCCACGAAGTCCACGGTGTCCTGGTCGATGTCCCGGAACAGCTCGGCGCAGATGGCGTCCAGCCGGGCCTCGGTGTACCGGCTGGCGGCGTAGGCCATGTCCCGGGAGTAGACCTTGCCGAAGTTGCCCTTGGAGTCCACCAGAGGGTGGAGCAGGGCCCCGTAGCCCCGGCTGAGACGGACCATGGTGTCATAAATGGGGCCGTCCCCGTGGGGGTTGAGCTTCATGGTCTGGCCCACGATGTTGGCCGACTTGGTCCGGGCGCCCCCCAGCAGCTTCATGGTGTACATGGTGTACAGCAGCTTGCGGTGGGAGGGCTTGAAGCCGTCGATCTCCGGGATGGCCCGGGAGATGATGACCGACATGGCGTAGGGCATGTAGTTGATCTCCAGGGTCTGGGTGATGGGCTGCTCCAGCACCTCCGCCCGCAGACCCATCACGTTGGGGTCGGCGACGCGGTTCTTTGTTTCATTCGACGTTTTTTTCTTGGCCATTTGGTTCCGTCCTATCTAAAAAATAATCCGTTTTCTTTTATGATCCGTATTCCAGTAAGTTCCGCAGCTCATTGATCCGCAGCGGCCAGTTGGAGCCGTCCAATCCCTCCTGGGCGGCGGCCTGAAAAACCAGAAGCAGAACGCAGAGAATAGACAGAACTCTTTTTTTCATGGGAACCTCCTACGAAATATCCGCCAGCTCCAGAAACTCGTGTCCGTGGTCGGCAATGTGGGTCTTCCGGCCGGGGAGGTCGTCGCCCAGAAGGAGGTCGAACATATAGGCGGTGCGCTCCACGTCCTCGGGCATGACCTTGATGAGCCGCCGGGTGTCGGGGGACATGGTGGTCAGCCACATCATCTCCGGCTCGTTCTCGCCCAGGCCCTTGGACCGCTGCACGTCGTACTTCTTCCCCTGGAGCTGGGCCACAATGTCGTCCTTCTCCTTATTGGAGTAGGCGAACCAGGTCTTTTCCTTGCAGGCGATCTCAAACAGGGGGGATTCAGCGATGTAGACGTACCCCTTCTGGATGAGCGTGGGGGTGAGGCGGTAGAGCATGGTGAGCACCAAAGTGCGGATCTGGAAGCCGTCCACGTCGGCGTCGGTGCAGATGACCACCTTGTTCCACCGCAGGGAGTTCAGGTCGAAGGCGGCCAGGTCCTTGGCCCGCTTGTCCTGGACCTCCACCCCGCAGCCCAGCACCTTCAGCAGATCGGTGATGATCTCGCTTTTGAAGATTTTTCCGTAGTCGGCCTTGAGGCAGTTGAGGATTTTGCCCCGGATGGGCATGATGGCCTGGAACTCGCTGTCCCGGGCCTGCTTCACGCTGCCCAGCGCGGAATCGCCCTCGACGATATACAACTCGCTGCGGTTCACGTCCCGGGTGCGGCAGGGGACGAACTTGGCCACCCGGTTGGAGATGTCCATGGAGCCGGTGAGCTTCTTCTTAATATTCAGCCTGGTTTTCTCCGCGTTCTCCCGGGCCCGCTTGTTGATGAGCACCTGCTCACCGATGCGCTGGGCGTCGGCGGGGTTCTCGATGAAGTAGACCTCCATCTGAGCCCGGAGAAATTCCGTCATGGCCTCCTGTACGCCCTTGTTGTTGATGGCCTTTTTCGTCTGGTTCTCGTAGGAGGTCTGGGTGGAGAAATTGCTGCTCACCAGCACCATGGCGTCCTGAATGTCGGGGAAGGTGATCTTGCTCTCGTTTTTGGTGTACTTGCCCTGCTGCTTCAGATAGCCGTCGATGGCGGAGACAAAGGCGGAGCGCACCGCCTTCTCCGGGGAGCCGCCGTGCTCCAGCCAGGAGGAGTTGTGGTAGTGCTCCATGACCTGCACCTTGTTGGAGAAGCAGAAGGACACCGAAAGCTTCATCTTGTACTCCGGCTTGTCCGCCCGGTCCCGGCCCCTCCGCTCGGCCTGCCAGAAGACGGGGGCGGTGAGGGCGTCCTCCCCGGCCAGCTCGGTCACATAGTCCACGATGCCGTTGTCGTACTGGAAGTCGGTGGTCTCAAACTTCCCCCCCACCTGATTTTTGAAGCGGAACATCACCCCGGCGTTGACCACCGCCTGGCGCTTCATCACGTCCAGGTAGTAGTCTACCGGGATATTGATATCGGTAAAGACCTCCAGGTCTGGCTTCCAGCGGATGGTGGTGCCCGTCTTTTTGCCCCGGTCGGTGGGCTCGGACTGCAGGCCGCCGATGTTCTCCCCCTTCTCAAAGCGGAGGGAGTATTTCTTTCCCTCCCGCCACACGGTGACGTCCATATACTCACTGGAATACTGGGTGGCGCAGGAGCCCAGGCCGTTCAGGCCCAGGGAGAACTCGTAGTTCTCCCCGGTGATGTTGCCGTACTTGCCGCCGGCATACAGCTCACAGAAGACCAGCTCCCAGTTGTATTTCTCTTCCTTCTCGTTCCAGTCCACCGGACAGCCCCGGCCCTGGTCCTCCACCTGAATGGAGCCGTCCTCAAAGCGGGTGACGGTGATCAGAGAGCCGTGGCCCTCCCGGGCCTCGTCAATGGAGTTGGACATGATCTCAAATACGGCGTGCTCGCAGCCCTCCAGCCCGTCGGAGCCAAAAATGACCGCCGGACGCTTGCGCACCCGGTCGGCTCCCTTCAAGGCGGAGATGGAGTCGTTGCCGTAGCCCTTCTTCTGTGCCATGGTGATACCTCACATTTTCCACTGGGTATAACAACCCAATTTATCAGTTTATATATTACCAAAAACCGGGGGTGAAAGTCAAGGCGAAGGGAGGCGCATAAATTCTGCAAAAAAGCGAAAACTGAGGGGAAAGGGGATGGAAATATGGAACTTTTTCAGGTGATCGAGGACGGGGAGGGGATTGAGGGGGCCATTCTGCGCGCCCTGCCCGCCCGGGCGGGGCAGGAGCGGAGGGTGAGCGAGCGCCATCCGGCCCTTCTGGTGGTGTCGCCGAAGGCGGCGGAGCAGGGGATTCCTCTGCCCCGGCAGTGCCGCACAGTGCTGCTGCCGGGGGAGATGGGGGGTGCGCCGCTCCAGGCGGCCAGCGCGGTGAGCTACGGGGTGTCCCCCCGGGACAGCCTGACCATCTCCAGCCGGGAGGGGGAGCTGCTGTGGGCGGCCCTCCAGCGGGAGCTGGTGACGGTGGACGGCCAGGTGGTGGAGCGGCAGGAGTTTCCTCTGGCCCTGGAGCCGGGGGAGGGGGAGCTGGCCGCCTTAGCTGCGGCGGGGGCGCTGCTTCTGCTGGGGGTGCCGCCGGAGAAGCTGGGCCCGCCTCCCGGCTGACAGAAAAACCGCCTCTCCCCGTGGGGAGAGGCGGTTTTTGCAGGGGAACAATCAGTCGTCTCCAAAGCTGATGCCCAGCAGGCGGGCCTCGGTGATGATATCGGACTTGGGATCGATGGTCTTCAGCTTGCCGGCGATCTCCTTCAGGGGGACGGAGGTGATCACCCGGTCGTGGATGGCCACCATGCTGCCGAACTCGCCTTTGGAGATCATCAAAGCGGCGGTGGTGCCCAGGCGGGAGGAGAGCACCCGGTCGTAGGCGCAGGGCGCGCCGCCCCGCTGCATGTGGCCGGGCACGGTGACCCGCACCTCCTTGCCCGTCTTCTTCAGGATCTTGTCGGCGATGGCGTAGGACACGGAGGGGTATTTCTCCAGCACCTCGGCCAGGTGCTTTTTGTACTCCTTCTTGGACATGGCCGCCTCCTTCTTGGAGATGGCGCCCTCCGCCACCGCCAGGATGGTGAAGCCGTTGCCCGAGGCGGCCCGCTGGTTGATCTTGGCGATGACCGACTCGATGTCGTAGGGGATCTCGGGGATGAGGATGATGTCCGCGCCGCCGGCGATGCCGGCGTTCAGGGTGAGCCAGCCCGCCTTGTGGCCCATGATCTCCACCATGAATACCCGGTTGTGGGAGGCGGCGGTGGTGTGGATGCAGTCGATGACATCGGTGGCGATGTCCACGGCGCTCTGGAAGCCGAAGGTCATGTCGGTGCCCCACAGGTCGTTGTCGATGGTCTTGGGCAGGCCGATGACGTTCAGCCCCTCCTCGCTGAGGAGGTTGGCGGTCTTCTGGCTGCCGTTGCCGCCCAGGACAACCAGACAGTCCAGCCGCAGGCGGCGGTAGGTGTATTTCATGGCCTCCACTTTGTCCAGGCCGTTCTCATCCGGCTCCCGCATCAGCTTGAAGGGCTGGCGGCTGGAGCCCAGGATGGTGCCGCCCCGGGTGAGCAGGCCGGTAAAGTCAATGGGGGACAGCTTTTTGTAGTCCTCGTAGATGAGGCCCTTGTAGCCGTCGATAAAGCCGATGATCTCCACCTCGCTGCCGTAGAGGTTGTACAGGCCCTTGGCCACGCCCCGCATGGTGGCGTTGAGCGCCTGGCAGTCGCCGCCGCTGGTGAGAAGTCCGATCCGTTTCATAACATTACTTCCTTTCAGAGAAATATATGACAGCCGTTCCGGCTTGGAAAACAGGACTAATCCCGCCCGATGATGCGTCCCAGCAGGGTGCGGCGGGTCTTCCGGACAGGCGCGGGCGCTTGCTTCGGCGCGGGCTTGGCCGAGGCGGGCCTGACCTTGTCTGCTTTGGGGGCGGCGGGGAGCTTGGGGGCCTCCTGTCTGGGCTGGGACAGGGCCCACGCGCCAGCGTAAGCCTGCTGGCAGAAGTACTCCTGGGAGTTGAACGCCTCCCCCTGGGCGCGTACATAGGTCCCGTCCGGCTGCTGGACCCGCCCCTTGGCGGTGTCCCGCAGCTGGTCCCGGAACATGGCCTCCACGTGCTCCCGGAGGGCGCGGTCCTGAACGGGGACCGCCACCTCCACCCGGCGGGTGGTGTTGCGGGTCATGAAGTCGGCGGAGGAGATATAGACCTGCCTGCGCTCCTCGGCGCCGAAGATATAGATGCGGGCATGCTCCAAATACCGGCCCACAATGCTGCGGACGGTGATGTTCTCGGTCAGTCCGGGTACGCCGCCCACCAGACAGCAGATGCCCCGGATGATCAGATCAATCTTCACCCCGGCCTGGGAGGCCCGGATGAGCTGATCAAGAATGAGCTTGTCGGTCAGGCCGTTGAGCTTGAAGCCCAGATAGGCGGGCCTGCCCTGCTTGGCCTGCTCGATCTCCCGGTCGATGAAGGCCAGTACCTTGCCGCGCAGGCAGGCGGGGGCCACCATCAGGCGGCGGCTGTCCTCCACCACCTCGCCCATGGACAGGCAGTTGAAGACCTGGGCGGCCTCCGCCCCGATTCCAGGGTCGGCGGTCATCAGGGCGAAGTCGGTGTACAGCCGGACGGTGTCCTCGTTGTAGTTGCCGGTGCCGATCTGGGTGATATACTCCACCTGATCGTGGTGCATCCGGGTGATGAGGAGGAGCTTGGAGTGGACCTTCAGCCCGTCCAGGCCGTAGATGACCCGGCAGCCGGCCTGCTCCAGCACCCGGGACCAGCCGATGTTGTTCTCCTCGTCGAACCGGGCCCGCAGCTCCACCAGGGCCACCACCTCTTTGCCGTTTTCGGCGGCGTCCACCAGGGCCTCCACAATCTTGCTGTTGTGGGCCACCCGGTAGAGGGTCATTTTGATGGAGACCACCTCCGGGTCCTGCCCGGCCTCCTGGAGCAGCCGCAGCAGGGGGCGGACGCTCTCATAGGGGTAGGTGAGCATCAGGTCCCGCTTGCGGATCTGTTTGGTCATGGGGACCAGCGGGTCCACGTTGGGGGAGTTCTGCGGCACCCGGCGGGGGTAGAACAGCTGGGGCCTGTCCCGGAGCATGTCCCGCAGGGCGCCCATAAAGGACAGGTCCAGGGGGGGCTCGCAGGAGAACAGGTGCTTTTTGGACAGCCCCAGGCAGGCGCACAGGGCGTCCCGCACCGTGTCGGACAGTTTTCCCTGGTACTCCAGCTTCACCGGCTGGAGCCGCTTGCGGCGGCGGATCAGCTTCTCCATGCTCTTTCGGTACTCCTCCGCCAGCAGCTCGCTCATTTCGGAGGACCGCTCGTCCATGTGGATGTCGGCGCTGCGGACCAGGCGGATGAGGACGGTGCCCTCCACCTTATAGTGGGTAAAGATCTGGGGCAGGAAGCTGGCGATCAGGTCCTCCACCAGGACGAAGCGCTGGCCGTCGCCGGACAGGGGAACCAGCCGGCGCAGGACGCCTCCGCCGCAGGGGACGATGCCCATCCGCTCGCTGCCGCTTTTTGTTTTCAGGATGGCCACGGCGTAGATGGCCTTGTTGCGCAGGAAGGGGAAGGGCTGCTTGCGCCCGATGATCTGGGGGGACAGCAGGGGCAGGACGTTGGAGGTGAAATGTTTTTCCAAAAAGGACTGCTGCTTGTCCGACAGGCTGTGGAACCGGCAGATCTCCACCCCCTGGCCCGCCAGCTCGGACAGGAGGGATTTACAGATACGGTCCCGGCCGGCCATCAGCTCCCGGGTGCGGTCCAGCACGGCGGCGGTCTGCTCGGCGCTGGTCATGCCGGTCTTATCGTCCACGGCGGTGAGATGGAGGGTGTCCATCAGCATGCCGACCCGCACCATATAGAACTCGTCCAGGTTGCTCTGGAAGATGGAGGCGAAGTTCAGCCGTTCACACAGGGGATTGGCGGGGTCCTCCGCCTCCTCCAGCACCCGCCTGTTGAATTGGAGCCAGGACAGCTCCCGGTTCACGTAACCCTGCGCCCCGCCGGACACAGGGGCTGTGTTCGAATCCTTCATCGCCTTCGGCGCCTCCTTTTGCGGCTTACTGCGCTGATATAAATGTACCACCCTTTTTCAGCGGACGCAAGTCTTTTCAGGGACTTTTTCTCATTTCTGCCCGTGCCGCCCGGAGGGTCCTCAGAGGAACCTGTTCGGGAGCCGCAAAGGCGGGGCGCCACACGAAAAGGCTATTGCATTTGAAACAGGACCTGTGATATAATGACAAAAAATCTATGGACTGCCTGCAGCCCGGACTGGCCGGGATAGGGCGGGATGCATATCCTGTTCTGAGTCCCCGGCTTTGCGAGGCGGCGCCGCCTCGTTGCAAAATGATCTTGATCATTTTGAGGGGCATTCCATATAAGGTAGGTGGAGAAATGGAGCGGCAAACGGGAGAATACATAGAGATCGACCTGCTGCGTCTGCTGGGCGCGCTGTGGAGGCACGCGGTGGTGATCGTGCTGGCGGGGGCGCTGTGCGGAGGCGCGGGCTTCGGGCTGGCGTACTGGGTGATTCCGCCCAAGTACCAGGCCAGCGTGCTGATGTACGTGAACAACAGCTCCATCTCGGTGGGGAGCACTTCCATCAGCCTGTCGGACCTGTCGGCCTCCAAAACGCTGGTGGACACCTACATCGCCATCCTGGAGACCCGGCTGACGCTGGAGGAGGTCATCGAGCGGGCAGAGGTGGAGTACAGCTACGAGGAGCTTCTGGAGCTCATTGAGGCGGACGCGGTGAACAACACAGAGATTTTCTCGGTGACGGTGACCAGCCGGGACCCGGCGGAGGCGGAGCGGATCGCCAACGTGATCACGGTGGTTCTGCCCGACAAGATCGCCCAGATCGTGGACGGCTCGTCGGTGCGGACGGTGGACTACGCAGTGGAGCCGGAGAGCTGGTACAGCCCCAGCGTAAAGAAGTTTGTCCTCATCGGGGCGGCTGTGGGCCTGCTGCTGAGCTGCGGACTGGTTACGGTGCGGGAGCTGCTGGACGATCAGATCCACAGCGAGGAGGACCTGCTGAGCGCCTACAGCCTGCCGGTGCTGGCGGCGGTGCCGGATATGCTGTCTCCTCAGTCCGGTAAGGGCTACAGCTCTTACTACGCGGCTGCGGAGCGAAAAATTTAGGGACGTAAACCTTATGGAGCTAAGATGGCAGCTCCTGCCGCCCGGCGGAGGAGGGAAACCAAGGGCCATGAACAAGGAGAAAACCGGAAAACGCCTGCTGCAGCCCAACGAGGAGGCAAAGACCTTCGGCAGGGGGCTGAACTTCGCGGCGTCTGAGGCGTACCGCCTGCTGCGCACCAACGTTCTCTTTGCGCTGCCGGACGAGCGGAAGTGCCGGGTGGTGGGGGTGACCAGCTCGCTGAGCGGCGAGGGGAAGAGCACAACGGCGCTGAACCTGTGCTACATGCTGGCGGAGTCGGGGAAGAAGACGCTGCTGGTGGAGACGGACATGCGCCTGCCGACGCTGGGGAAGAAGCTGGGCCTGAAGCAGAAGCGGGGCCTGTCCAACCTGCTGGTGGGCCTGTGCGAGGTGCATGAGGCGGTTCAGCCCTCCGGAATCCAGGACCAGCTGCAGGTGATCAGCGCGGGGGACATCCCGCCTAACCCCTCGGAGCTGCTGGGGACGGAGCAGATGAAGGCGCTGATCCAGCATCTGTCCGGGCGCTTTGAGTTTATCATTCTGGACCTGCCGCCGGTGAACGAGGTGTCGGACGCGCTGGTGGCGTCGCGGCTGACCAATGGGATGCTGATGGTGGTGCGCCAGGGGTACGCCACCCGGTCGTCGGTGGCGGAGGCGATGCGCCAGCTGAGCTACTCAGAGGCGAAGGTGCTGGGCTTTGTGGTGACCCGCACAGACGGCCAGGGCGGCAAGTATAAGAGCTACCGGAAGGGCCAGTACGGCTACCGGTACAGCCGCAGCGCGGCCGGAGAGGGGAAGGAGTCCGGAGAATGACCGACATCCATTCCCATATCCTGCCGGGGATGGACGACGGGAGCCGCAGCACAGAGGAGAGTCTGGCGATGCTGGCGGCGTCGGCGGCCCAGGGGGTCCGCGCCATTGCGGCGACCCCGCACTTCTACGCCATGGAAAACAGCCCGGAGGAGTTCCTGGCCCGGCGGGAGGCGGCGGAATCGCGGCTTCTGAGCCGCTGGGAGTCCGGCCTGCCCCGGATCCGGGTGGGGGCGGAGGTGGGCTATTTCGAGGGCATGAGCCGCTCCAAGGCATTGGAGGCGTTGCGGATTCAGGACACGGAGCTGCTCCTGCTGGAGATGCCCTTCACGCGGTGGAGCGAGCGCCAACTGAGCGAGGTGCGGGATGTGGCGGGCCGGCCCGGGGTCACGGTGGTGCTGGCCCACATCGAACGGTATTGGAAGCTGGAGCGGCCCGGGGTATGGGACGCTCTTCTGGAGGCGGGGGTGCGGTTTCAGTGCAACGCGGAGTGCTTTCTCCACTGGCGGACACGAGGCAGGGCTCTGCGGCTGCTGCGGCAGGGACGCATTCACCTGCTGGGCTCGGACTGCCATAACATGGAGTGGCGTCCGCCCCGGCTGGGGGAGGCCGCGGCCCGGCTGGAGGAAGCGGACCTTGCGCGGCTGGCGGAGAGCGAACGGGCCCTCCTGCCGGGCTGGGAGGAGATGAGAGGATGAAGCGGTGGTACGCAGCCGGCGGGGTGCTGCTTCTGCTGGCGTGCGTTCTGTGCGGCGTGTTTGTCTGGCGGACCGTCCCCCGGGAGACGGCGGAGACCACGGTGCGGGAGGCGCTGGCAAAGCGGGAGGCGGAGGCGCCGGAGCCGGAGGCCGCCCCGGAACCCGAGCCGGAACTCTATGAGAGCCCAATCGACTTTCCGGCGCTGTGGGAGCTGAACCCCGACATCTACGCCTGGATTCAGATTCCGGACACGGAGGTGAGCTACCCCATCCTTCAGCGGGAGGGGGACGACAGCTACTATCTCCGCCGTGACAGCGCGGGCAGCCGGGACCAGCGGGGCTGCATCTTTACCGAGAGCGCCTACAACGGCAAGGCGTTTACCGACCCGGTGACCGTGGTGTACGGACACTATATGACCAACGGGACCATGTTCGGCAGCCTCCAAACCACCTACGCCACGCAGGAGGGGATGGCGGAGCAGGGGGAGATTGTGATCTACCTCCCGGACGGAGAACAGCGCTACCAGGTGTTTGCAGGCGTCCCGTACAGCAACGCGCATATTTTGTACTATCACGACTTCAGCGATTCCGAGGAGTACCTGGCCTTTTTGGACCAGGTCCGCTCGACCCGCTCCATGAACGCCAACGTGGATGAGAGCGTGGAGGTGGGAGCGGAGGACCAGCTGCTGATCCTGTCCACGTGCCTGCGGGGCGACAATCAGCAGCGGTATCTGGTGTTGGCCAAGCGGACGGCTTGAAGGGCCGTCTGCAGAAGAATGAAGAATCAGAAAGGAAGATTGAAATGAAAAAGTTGACTGCATGTTTGAGCGCCGCCCTGTTGCTGTGCCTGATGACAGGCCCCGCCCTGGCTGCCCCGCCCGCAGATGTGCCGGAGGCTCCGGTTGCCTCGCCCACTGAGCCGGAGCGGCCCGGCCTGCCGGACCCCAACGACCCCGACAGCCCGGATGAGATCATCATCGAGGAGGACGGCGTGCCCAAGGTGTATAAGAAGGTGTGGGACCCCGAGCAGGAGGAGTATGTGTACATCCTGGACGAGGATGTGCCGCTGGTGACCTCTCCCCGGACCGGCGTGACCGGGAACGGCAGCTCTGCGGCTCTGCCCGCGGCGGCGGCGGTCCTTGGACTGGGCGGCCTGGCCGCGCTGGCGAAGGGAAAGAAGTCTGCCTGCTGAGATGCGGGTGCGTGTAGACCGCAGGCTCGTCAAGCTGGCAGCGGCTGTGTTGCTGGTTTCTGCCCTCTTCCTGACAGGGATGCTGCTGCTTCGCTTCTGGGAAGAGGGCAGAATTTTGAGCCGGGCGTCCGGAGACGGGTGGACAGAGGAGGAGAGCGGCGCGCTGCTCTTCTATGAGGGGGAGTGGTACGCCCCCCGGGCGGATTCGGAGACCGTTTTGGTGCTGGGTCTGGACCGGTCGGAGTCGGAGGAGATCCCCGAGTATGGCGCGTACGCCCAGGCGGATTTCCTCCTGCTGCTGGAAATCGACCGGGCGGCAGGGGTGTGTACGCCGGTGCTCCTGAACCGGGACACCATGGCGGACATCCCGGACTTTGACGAATATGGACGCCCCAGCGGGACCTGTCCGGCCCAGCTGGCGCTGGCCTATGCCCACGCCCAGGCCTATACGGGGAACAAGCGGACCGCATGCCGGGCGGCGGTGGAGGCGGTGTCCAGCCTGCTGTATGGGGTGAGCATCGACCACTATGTGACGCTGACCATGGATGGCTTGATGGCGCTCAACGATCTGGCCGGCGGGGTCACGGTGGAGGTCCGGGACGACTTTTCCGCTGTGGACAGCACGCTGGTGCAGGGGGAGCGGGTGACCCTTATGGGAGAGCACGCGCTGAACTATGTCCGCGCCCGCTGGTGGGTGGGGGACAGCAGCAACCTGGAGCGGATGGAGCGGCAGAAGGAGTACCTGAGCGGACTGCAGGAGCGGCTGTCCGCGCTGGCGGATCAGGACGAGGAGTTCGTGCTGGATTCCCTGCTGGAGATCAGCGAGCATATGAGCTCCGACTGCACGGCGGAGCAGCTGGCCCAGCTGGCGGAGGAGATCCGGGGCTTCCGGATGGAGGACTATGTGCCGCTGGAGGGGGAAACCGTGATGGGAGAGACCTATGTGGAGTTCCATGTGGACGAGGCCGCACTGCAGAGGCTGGTGATCGAGGTGTTTTATCAGCCGGCGGAGGAGGACTGAGTCCATGTTCCAAGGCAGAAAACCTGGTGAAGGAGGTGACATCCATGGACTGCAAGGAGATCAGAACGGAGGCGGAGGTTTCCGGGAGCCGGGGCTATCTGCTGGCGAAACGGCTGCAGGATATCCTTCTCTCCGGTCTGGCGCTGGTGGCGCTGTCGCCGCTGCTGCTGCTGATTGCCGTGCTCATCGTGGCGGACGACCCCAAGGGAGGGCCTTTTTTTGTCCAGGACCGGTCCGGGCTGAACGGACGGGTGTTTCGGATGTACAAGTTCCGCACCATGTGCGTGGACGCGGAGGAGCGGCTGAAGGATGTCCTGCAGGACAACGAGATGGAGGGGCCGGTGTTTAAAATCCGGAAGGACCCCAGGATCACCAGGATCGGAGGGGTCCTGAGAAGGACGAGCATTGACGAGCTTCCACAGCTGGTGAATGTGCTGAAGGGGGATATGTCCCTGGTAGGTCCCCGGCCGCTGCCCACCCGGGAGGTGGCGGTACATACCGCGTACCAGAAGCAGCGGCTGCTGGTGACGCCTGGCCTGACCTGCTTCTGGCAGGTCCAGCCCAATCGGAATGATATCAGCTTTGACAACTGGGTAGAGCTGGACCTGAGATATATTCGGGAGCGGAGCTGGCTGCTGGACTGGAAGCTGATTTTTCTGACCTTTGGCGCGCTGTTCCGCCGCGATGGGCGCTGAATGCGGAAGGGATGTATGAGAGATGGAGAAGGAAAAACAGCCCATACGCATCCTGCAGGTGCTGCGGGGAGGGCCTATCTGCGGTGGGATCGAAAACTTTGTTATGAACTATTACCGGCACATTGACCGGGAGAGAGTCCAGTTTGATTTTTTGGTGCATTCAAAGGAAAAAGGCTATTACGACGATGAGATCAAAGCCCTGGGCGGAAGGATTTACTATCTTTCCCTGCTGGACGACAAAAACGTGCTGAAATATATAGTGGACCTGTTCCGCTTTTTCCGGGCACACCGGGAGTACCAGATTGTGCATGGACAAGTGCGGGGCTTTGCGCCTGTCTATTTTACCGTGGCGGCCCTGTGCGGCGTGCCGGGGCGGATTTCTCACAGCCATGCCAGCGGTGTTGAGCCGACGATGATGGGGCGGGTGTTGGACCTGATGGTCCGCAGCATCAAGTTTCCCAGCAATGTGCATTGGGCGTGCTCCAAGCAGGCTGGGGAGTACATGTATGGAGGAAAGGCCGCGTTTGAGGTGATCCCCAATGCGATCTCTACCCAGCGGTTCTGCCCCGATGAGGTCCGGCGCAGGGCCGTCAGAGAGGAACTGGGGATCAGCGGCCGGTTTGTGGTAGGGAATATTGGACGGTTCTGCCTGCAGAAGAATCAAAAGTTTTTGCTCCGGATTTTTAAGGAGGTATTAAAGCTGCGCACTGAGGCAGTATTGCTGCTGATCGGAGAGGGCAAGCTGGAGGCTGAGCTGCGGGAAGAGGCCCGGAGGCTTGATTTGGAGCAGTTTGTACTGTTTGTCGGGACAAAATCAGCGATTGAGGACTATTACCGGGCGATGGATGTTTTTGTGCTGCCCAGTGTTTTCGAGGGGTTCCCTATGGTTTTGGTCGAAGCCCAGGCGTGCGGCGTTCCGTGCGCGGCCAGCACGGAGGTGACAACCGAGATTAATTTGTCGGGCGACGTTTTGTTCCTGCCGCTGCGGTCCTCTCCGCGGGTGTGGGCTGAAGCCGTGGTAGAGGCGGAGATGGGGCGGGACGCGGTCATGCTGCTGCGGCAGCACGGATATGATATTCAACAAGCCGCGGCTGCCCTGACGGCGGCGTATGAGACTATGATGGACCGCTTTGCGGGCTGATGGGAGACGATAGACAGGATGGAGCATACAGACCCCCCGATTCGTGTACTGCAGATCTTTAAATGCATGCCGGTCTGCGGCGGCGCAGAAAATCTGATCATGAATTATTACCGGCATTTGGACCGGAGCCGCATCCAATTTGATTTTTTGCTTCACAGCAAAGACGGTTATGATGAGGAAATTCGAGCCTTAGGCGGCCGGACCTACTATATGTCACTGAAAAATCTGCCGGGACTCATTCGATTTTTTCGGAGTCACCCGGAGTATAAGATCATTCAGGGGCATCCGCCCGGCCACGCGCTGATTTATTTTACTGCCGCAAAGCTGTGCGGCGTGCCGGTGCGCATCGCTCACAGCCACAACATCCGTACAGAGCCGACGCTGAAAGGCCGTATCTTGGCGCGGATCATTCCGTGGATCAAATACCTCAGCAACGTATATTGGGCGTGTTCCATCCCGGCGGGGAGGTATATGTTTGGAAAAGACAGGGAATTTCAAGTGATTTACAATGCGATCTCTGCAGAGCGGTTCTGCCCGGACGGGGAGGTCAGAGCAAGGATGCGCAGCGAGCTGGGAGTGGCGGACCGGTTTGTTGTAGGACATGTGGGACGGTTTTGTCCGCAAAAAAATCAGAAGTTTTTGCTTCAAATTTTCAAGGAAGTAAAGAGCCTGCGGGCAGAAGCGGTTCTTTTGCTGATCGGGACAGGTGCGCTGGAAGGGGAGCTCCGTGCGGAGGCCCGGCGTCTGGGACTGGAGGATTCCGTGCGTTTTTTGAAGCCGCAGACCAACATTGAAGATTTTTATCGCGCGATGGATGTATTCCTCCTGCCCAGCTTGTTTGAAGGCTTGGGTATCGTTCTGATTGAAGCCCAAGCATGCGGGCTGCCATGCGTCGTCAGTACGCAGGTGCCTTCTGATGCTGATATAACAGGGCAGACTGTGTTTGTTCCGTTGGATGCTGCTCCGCAGGTGTGGGCTGGAGAGCTTGTGAATGGCCGCCAAGCAGAGCGAACAGGGCTTCGGGCGGTCATTCAAAAAGCGGGCTATGATATTGGGCAGCAGGCATCCCTGTTGGCAGAGAAATATGAGTTTTTGGCAGCTCAATGCCCGTAGAAGGAGGCGCTGGATCTCTGTGGGACGGCAGTGAGCAAAAGCGTGAACGCGAAAGGGAGGACGAGAGGCTTTACACATGAACAGAAAAAGTATATATGAAAATGCATTGCTTTTGAGGCTGATGCTGCTGTTTCTGATGCGTCCTCAATTTATCCTTACATATATGCCAGTGAATATTCTATGCCAAAGCGGTATATTCTGCTTTACTCTGCTGCTGATTTTGGCGGCTGTTACGTCAAAGCCTGTGTCGAAAGCCAGGGTTTGGATCATCGTCTTTTACGGCACGATTTTTTTTACATCGCTGATCGGCCCTGGCAGGCTGGATAGCTTTGTAACAAAAAATATACGCAGTTTTGCCCTTTGCTTACTGGTTGATCTGTGGATGACCTACAATCCAGAGCTGTTGATTGACTCTTTTTCTGTTTTAAATTGGTATATATATGTCAATTTGATCATGATTGTGGTGTTTCCGGATGGATTGGTAACAAGCGGCTGGTTCCTTGGTCACAAAAACACGCAAATATTTGCCATTATGCCTGTTTTGGTTTTTGCGCTGATCCGCTCATACTGGAAGAATGGGAAAATTTCAGCTCATACATGGGTACTGTTTCTTGCGAGCGCAGCAACGTTTTTGCTTGGACGGTCTGCCGGTTCGCTTGTTGTGTTTCCGGTATTTTCCGTTTTGGTTTTGATTTACTGCGTCAAGGACCGGGCTGTGCCGAGGGCCTTTCATTTATGCAATGGTCTGATGGCCGGTCTGCTCCTCTTTGGGTCGTTTTTTTTGCTGCAGAATGTGTGGTTTTTTCTGATTGAAGCACTTTTGCAGCGGGGCGCATCGTTTGTTTGGCGCATCGATTTATGGAATAGCGTGCTTTCTTTGATCAGGGAGCGGCCTTTGCTGGGGTACGGTTATCTGATCGAAGAGAGCCTGCAGGAGCTTTCGGGATTTTATGGGGCTGCTGCCATTCATCCTCATAGTGTGTTCCTGTTCATTTTGCTGATGGGAGGAGCGGTGCTTGCAGCAGTGGTTCTTGTGGGAATTTTCCTGGCCCATACGGCTGTCCGCAAGAGCGCAGGAAGTTTTTTTGGAAAGCTGATGCTGGTCACCTTGATGGTCTATCTGATTGATGCAATCATAGAGGTGGAGTGGGGGTTTCAAATCAATGTGATGTTTGTACTTGGAATGCATACCACGCGATTGCTGTCGCTGAAACCGTGGGAACCGTGGCATGCGGCTGATAACAGGCAAAGCAGAAAACGAAAGCTTCGGATTGTATGCAGACGGCCAAGGTTTCGGAACGTCCCATGAGGAACGGACCGGGAAGGCGATTTCGCCTGAAGGAGGGATTGGTGGGCTGTATGTGTGAAACGGCGATGGTAAGTATCATTGTCCCGATTTATAATGTAGAGGCTTATCTGAAGGAGTGTATTGATAGTATTCGCGGTCAGACCATGCAGGAGATGGATATCATTTTGGTTGATGATGGCAGTCCGGACAGCTGCCCTCAGATGTGCGACCAATTCGCTGCGGAGGATAAACGGATTCGTGTGTTTCATCGAGAGAACATGGGGGTTTCAGCCGCTCGAAATTTTGGGATGGAGCAGGCAGAAGCGGATTGGATCATGTTTGTGGACCCGGACGATTGGCTGGAGAAGGATGCCGTGGAAGTACTGGTTCGAAAGGCTGTTCAGACGAATTGCGAAATTGTATGTGCGTCGTTTTATTGGAATTATACTGGAAGGCAGATTCAAGCGCGGTCGAAGGCGGCGGGAGCAAACGAGTATCTGGTGCGAGAAAACTTGGATTTTCTCTTTGAGTGTGTGATCTGCCGCTGTGATCATCGGACGGCAGTGTGGCTGGGGACTTCATGGGGACAGATCTATCGCGCAGATTATTTAAAAGAGAATCAAATTTACTTTCCGGTGGGGTTAAAAAAGTCAGAGGATGTTGTGTTTAATCTTTCTGCAGTTTGGCACGCGGAACGAATATGCATTCTGGATGTCCCTGTTTACCACTACCGTATTCATGGCGGATCGGCCTGCCGCACACTTCATTCGGACCATCAAGCGTGTATCCTCAGAGCCGCGGAAGAAATCAATGCCTTTATGAAACAGCATTGTGTGGAAGCGGAATTGCGGCCGTATTATTTCTGGAGAATTGTCGACGACCTGATTATTTTTTCCAAGCGGCTGAGTGCAGGCGTCACCAGCGCGGACAGCTTCCGTGCAGCGATACAGACGCTGAAGGAATTTGCCGCGTGCCCGGTGTGTCAGGAGGGGATTCGCTGTATCGGTCCGTCCTCTTTGTCTTGGCGAAAGAAGATGGTCTATTACCTCTTAAAATTTCGCATGTACCGGACGATGATAGCGGTAGGGCGCATATATTGCGGCTTCACCGGCGGAGACTGAGCCGTTTGCGTCCTGCCATCCAAGTCATTGCCATCATGTTTTGAGAGGTCGCTATGAATCGAAGACGTGTTATGATCTGCCTGACCGGCCTGTTTCTGTGGATCGCCTTTATCTTCTGCCGTTCGCTCCAGCCGGCGGACGCATCCACCGCGGAGAGCCGTTGGATGCTGGAGCTGCTCCAGCAGATCCTTCCGGTGGAGCTGTCCATGCGGCTGGTCCGAAAGCTGGCCCATTTCACGGAGTTTGCCATACTGGGGGTGCTGGCCGGACTGCTGTTCGGGAGCCGGTGCCAGCGGTTCCGTACCGGGTTCCTCTTTGCAGTTATGACCGGGGTGATGACCGCCCTGTGCGATGAGACCATCCAGCTGTTTGTGGCGGGGCGGACGGGTCAGGTGCAGGATGTATGGCTGGATACCGCCGGGGCGTTCACCGGAGCCGTGCTGGCTATGCTGGGGACGGGACTCATGCGGCGGCGGAAGTGAGGCCAAGCCGCTGCGTTCCGCGGAAATCCGGACAGCAGCAGTGCCCGGAGCGAAACCGTCCGGGCACTGCGGTGTTCATCTCGTTTGGCGGGCAGACAGGGGTTGTACGGAGACCGACAGCACGGCGGGGGAGTGGGGGAACTGCCGGGTGAAGGCCCGGGTGATGCGCCTGCAGACCTTGCGGCTGTCCTCCAGCCCCGCCTGGGGCAGGAGGATGATGAACTGGGAGGCCCCGTACCGGGTGACCGCGTCCCCCTGGCGGAGCTGGCCGGTGATGATCTCCTGGAGATGATCCATCGCCCGGTCCAGGCTGAAGCGGGGGAGAGGCGCGTCCCCCGCCCCGGAGAGGGAGATGAGAGCGGAGTGGACCGGAGCCGCCTCCCGTCCGGCCCGCCGGGCGGCGGCGTGGCAGAGCACCCGGAAAAAGTCGAAGTCGCACAGCAGGGCGCCGGAGAAAGGGGGCTCGGCCAGCCGCTCCTGCAGGGTGTCCGGGGTGAGGAGACTGGGGTCGGAGTCCTGCCGGGCCTTCCGGCAGAGGGCCCGCAGCTCGTCCGAGGGGATCACCCCCCTCTGGGACAGCAGGCGCTCCTGAAAGGACTCATAAACCTGTACTGCCTCCGTCCGGCGCTCCAGCTGGAGCAGCGCCCTCATTTGCCAGAGGCACAGATCATCCCGGCAGGGCTCCAGGGCCAGCGCGGCTCCGGCGGTCTGGGCCGCGTCCTGCCACCGGGACTGGCGCTCCAGCACGGGCAGCGTGCGGAACACGGTCTGGAGATAGGTCTGGTGCAGCGGCTCCGCCCTTCCGGCCGTCCAGGGACAGCCGTCCAGCATGGGAAGCAGGCGGCCCTGGTAGAGGGAGAGGGCCTCCATCTGGAGGGCCAGGGCCTGGTCCTCACCGAGGGGCTGGCCGGCCTCATGGGTCAGGAGGGAAAACTGCTCCGCGTCCAGGGTGAGGGGGACCTGGGGGGACCACTGGAGCCCGCCGTCCCGGTGCAGGAGCAGGGACCGTCCGGAGCCCTCCTCCAGCCCGTCCAGGCAGAGCCGCGCCCGGTGGAGGATCGCCTTCAGCGCGTTCACCGGATTGGGGCCGTGACCGGTCTCCGCCCAGAGAAGCTGGGTCAATTCATGGTAGGAGAGGGGGCGGTCCCGTTCCCAGATCAGGGCGGCCAGCAGCAGGCAGAGCTTCTGGGACCGGCCGCTGACCGAGACCTCCTGACTGCCCCTTCGGATCACGAAGCGGCCCAGCATTTGGACCTGCACAGGGGGAATATCCATGGCGGTTACACCTTTCTATGGGAGAAGTGCTCCCAATATATCACAATTCCAGGTAGTGTGCAACGGATTCGCCTCAAAAATGGTGAGATACACAAAAACGAGATTTATGAAGAAGATTTTAGAAAAAATACTTTACAAGGATGGGAGGATGTGATATACTGACCCTGTCAACAAGATCACTGTCCTTCCCCCTTGGGAAGGCTCCTAGGAATGCTATGAAAGAGGTGCTATGTTATGAAAACTCTGAAGCGTCTGCTTCCTGTGACCCTGGCGCTGGCCCTGCTGCTGACCAGCTGTGCGCAGTCCGGCGGCGGTGCGTCCTCCTCCGCCGGCTCCTCCGCTGACGGGTCTACGTCCGCCGCCGCGCCGGATGGCTCCGCACCGGATGCCTCCGCGCCGGTCGATGACGTGCAGCTGGATGATGTGTATATGGACCGGTTTGAGCTGGGCGAGGTCATCATCAACGGCGAGGATATCATCCTTGACGGCAGCGAGGACGGCGGCGAGGACGGCGACGTCTCGCTGGAGGACGGCGATGTGCCCCTGGCCGCGACCCCCATGCCGATGCCTGAGGCTTCCGGCACCCAGGTGAAGGAGAACTCCCGGGCCAAGATTGACTACTCCAACATCAAGGACGGCTATGTGATGGTCAACTTCACCGGCACCACCAAGACCCGCCTGAAGGTTCAGGTGTCCTGCCCCACCCCCAAGCTGGTGTATACCTACGACCTGCAGGCCGGCGCATGGACCACCTTCCCCCTCTCCGACGGCAGCGGCAGCTACACGGTGACTATCCTGGAGAACACCTCCGGCTCCAAGTACGCCCAGGTGCTTTCCACCAAGTTTGACGCCCAGCTCACCGACGAGTTCGCCCCCTTCCTGCGCCCCAATCAGTATGTGGACTACAGCGCCGCAGAGAAGACCATGGCCAAGGCCAAGGAGCTGGCCGGATCTGAGACCGATCCTCTGAAGCTGGTGGAAGTGGTTTACAAGTATGTGGTGTCCAACATCAGCTATGACACCCAGCTGGCCGCCACGGTGCAGAGCGGCTATCTACCCAAGCTGGACAGCGTGCTGGCCGCCAAGAAGGGCATCTGCTTCGATTACGCCGCCCTGATGACCGGCATGCTCCGGAGCCTGGGCGTGCCCTGCAAGCTGGTAACGGGCTACGTCCCCCTGGGCAACGGCCAGACCGGCTACCACGCCTGGATCAGCGTCTGGTCCGAGGAGACCGGATGGGTAGAGGGCGCTGTTTACTTCGATGGTCGCGCCTGGTACCGGATGGACCCCACCTTTGCCTCCTCCAGCAACAGCAGCGAGGCGATCATGCAGTTTATCGGTGACGGCTCGAACTACAGCGTGAAATACGTTTATTGATCCCGCTGGAAAAATCCCCTTTACGAACAGAAGGATTTTTGCTAAAATGGGCTTACAGCTTTGTAAGCCCATTTTTCATTTTAAGAGATTGGAGATTGGAGTTATTTCATGGAGAAGAACATACTTTCCCACGAGGCCCTGTCCTCCCTGTGCCTGGAGCTGTCCATGCTGCTCCACGCCGGCGAGGAGACAGGGAACGCCCTCCATCTGCTGGCCGAGGAAAGTGACAGGACCTACCGGCCGATGCTGAACGAAATGACCAAACAGGTGGACTTTGGGGCCACCCTGTCCGACGCGATGAAGGCGGTCGGGCGCTTCCCTGTCTATGTCTGCGAGCTGGTGGAGGTGGGGGAACGGGCCGCGCGCACCGAGGAGGCCCTGGCCGCCCTGTCCCGGTACTACGAGGGCCGTGCCCGGCTGGAGCGGCGCATCAAGAACGCGCTGCTCTACCCGGCGGTGATGATGCTGCTGATGCTGGTGGTCATCGGAGTGCTGCTGGTCCGGGTGCTGCCCATCTTTGACGACGTATACGCCTCCCTGGGCGGGAGGCTCACCGGCGTGGCCGGGGGCCTGCTGGTCCTGGGCCGGTGGATGGACGGAGTGATGCCGGTGCTGTGGGCGGTGCTGGCGGCGGTGGCCGTCCTTGTGGCTGCCTTTGCCGCTCTGCCCTCCTTTCGGGGGAGGCTGACCGCCTTCTGGCAGAGAAGGTGGGGCGATAAGGGCATCAGCCGGAAGATGAACGAGGCCCGTCTGGCGCAGGCGCTGGCGATGGGTATGGCCAGCGGCATGCCGGTGGAGCGGGCGGTGGAGCTGGCCTCCGACCTGATGGCGGGGGTGCCCCAGGCCCAGGCCCGGTGTCAGGACTGCCGCGCCCGGCTGGACCGGGGCGAGGCGATGGGCATGGCCATGCGGGAGAGCGGCCTGCTGCCTGCGGCCTCCTGCCGCCTGCTGGAGGTGGGCCACCGGAGCGGCGCGGGGGACGAGGCGATGGCGAGAATCGCTGACAGCCTGTCGGACGACAGCGAGCAGACCCTGGAGGAGAAGGTGAGCCGGGTGGAGCCCGCGTTGGTGCTGGTCTGCTCCATCCTGGTCGGACTGATTCTGCTGTCTGTGATGCTGCCTCTGATGCACATCATGTCGGCCATTGGGTGACGGGCGATGAAGAAACGATCGGTCTGGTTCCCCCTGCTGCGGGGACTGTTGCTGCCAGTGGTGTGCGTTGCGGTGCTGGTGTTTTTCTCCACCGCGCTGGACAGCCTGAACAGCGGCCATGAGGAGGAGGACCTGCGCCAGCTGGAGGAGGCCCTGCGCCGGGGCTGTGTGGCCTGCTACTCCTCCGAGGGGATCTATCCCCCCAATTTGGATTACTTAAAGGAGCGCTACGGCGTCCAGGTGGATGAGACGCGGTACACGGTGATGTATGACGTGTTCGCGGATAATCTCATGCCGGACATCACGGTGCTGGTGAATGTGTCATGAGAAAACGAGCCATCCAACATCATTTTGACGGCCTGGCCGCTCTGCTGCTGTTTGGGGTGTTCGCGGTCTGCGTCCTGGCGGTGCTGCTCACCGGGGCGGACGCCTACCGCCGCCTGACCCAGCGGGATCAGGTGGCCTTTGACCGGCGGTCCTGCGTTCAGTACATCGCCACTAAGGTGCGCCAGGCGGACACCGCCGGCAATGTGGCGGTGGTGGAGATCGGCGGCGTGTCCTCCCTGGTCATGGACGCGGACCAGGAGTATGTCACTTATCTTTACTGCTACGACGGCTGGCTGTGGGAGCTGTACACCTGGTGCGGAGAGCCTCCCGTCCCCGGCGACGGCCAGCAGCTGGTGGAGACGGAGCAGGTGGACTGGTTCCTGGAGGACGGCCTGCTCACCATTCAGATCACCACGGAGCTGGGGGAGGAGGACACCCTGATGCTGTCCCTGCGCAGCGGGGAGGGGGTGGACGCATGAGGAGCAAAGCGCCTCTGGCCATGATGGAGCAGATGGTCATGCTGCTGGTGTTTGCGCTGGCGGCGGCCCTGTGCCTTCAGGCGTTTGTAAAGTCGGATCAGATGTCCAAGCGGATGGAGGCCCAGGACCGGGCGGCCACCCTGTGCCAGAGCGCCGCCGAGGTCATTCGCTCCACCCGGGGGGACTTTGAGCTGGCGGCGGAGCGGCTGGACGCCATGGGGGAGCAGGATTCGCTGACCCTTTTCTACGATGAGGACTGGAAGGCCGCTGCGCCGGAGTCTCCGGATGTGTATCCCAGGTATACCCTGGGGGCCTGCCGGGTGGAGAGCGGCGTGCCCGGATTAGGCAAGGCGGAGGTCTGGGTGCAGGAGGACCAGTCGGGCGGGGAGCTGTTCCGGCTGGAGACCGCCTGGCAGGAGGTGAGCGCCCATGGGTGAGAAAAAGAAGGAGGCTTTTTCCCCTCCGGCCCTGGGGGGGAGCTCTCTGCTGGTGGCCTTCGCGGTGCTGGCGCTGACGGTGTTCGCTCTGCTGTCTCTGTCCACCGTCCGGGCGGATGTCCGCCTGGGGGACGCGGCGGCGGCGGCGGTAAAGGGCTACTACGAGGCCGACGTGCAGGCCCAGGAGCTTCTGGCCCGGCTGCGGAACGGTGAGACACCGGTGGAGGTCACCGCCCATGGGGAGGATTCCTGGCACGACCCCAGTATGATACGGTATACTTACGCAGTCCCCATCTCCGACACCCAGGAGCTTCAGGTGGAGGTCCTGGTGGACAGGACGGATGGGAGCTGGAGCGTCCTGCGCTGGCAGTCGGTCCCGGTGGGCGAGTGGGAGCCGGATACCAGCCTGACCGTGTGGGACGGCGGAATGAATCTATTTTAAGAAGGAGAAATACGCTATGGCGGAGCGGAAGCAGTTGGACTATTATTTGGAGAAGGTGGTGAAGGACGGCGCCTCTGACCTGTTCATCGTGCCAGGCAGTCCGGTCAGTGAGAAGATCGGGGATCAGCTGATCCCCGTGGACGGCGAGCGGCTCATGCCCGGTACGGCCAGGGAGCTGGTTGGCCAGATTTACGGCATGGCCAAGCGGGAGATGGACAGCCAGCTCCAGGACGACGACTTCGCGTTTTCCGGAAAATGGTCCCGGTACCGGGTGAACATCTACCGCCAGCGCGGCTCACTGGCGGCGGTGGTGCGCGTGGTGGCCTACGGGATTCCCAAGCCGGAGGACATGCACATCCCCAGCGAGGTGGTGGAGCTTTACCAGCAGAAGGACGGCATGATCCTGGTCACCGGCACGGCGGGCAGCGGCAAGTCCACTACCCAGGCGTGCATCATCGACCAGATCAGCAAAAAGCGGGGCGGCCACATCATCACCCTGGAGGACCCCATCGAATACGTGCACCGGAACAACAACGGGGACGACCCGGAGCACCCGGATGTACGGAGCATTGTCAGCCAGCGGGAGGTGGCCATCGATACGGAGGACTACCCCTCCGCCCTGCGGGCCTGCCTGCGCCAGGCCCCGGACGTGATCCTCCTGGGCGAGATGCGGGACCGTGAGACCATTCAGACCGCCATCACGGCGGCGGAGACCGGCCATCTGGTGATCGCCACCCTGCACACCAAGGGCGCCGCCAACGCGGTGGACCGGATCGTGGACGCCTTCCCCGGCGACCAGCAGAGGCAGATCAGGGCTCAGCTGTCCATGGTGCTGCGCACGGTGGTGTCTCAGCAGCTGCTGCCCGTGGCCGGAAAGAACGGCGGCAGAGTGCCCGCCTATGAGATCATGCACGTGAAGGATACCCCCATCAGCAGTCTGATCCGGGACAACAAGAGCAATCAGATCGACAATACCATCGCCCACGAGGAGGGGATGGTGTCGATGGATCAATACATCCTGGACCTGTACAAGGCGGGGACGATCTCGGAGGACACCGCCCGGATCTATGCGGACAACAAAGAGTGGATGAGCCGGATGCTGAACTATTAAACCGAAGCTGACGCAGTGCCATGTGCGGGGAATGCGCACATGGCCCTTCCCCATTGAACGAAGGGTTTTTCAGCGGATGAACAGATGAGGAGGCAGTCAAGTGGAATATGGAGCGGCGTGTTTGATCACAACGGTGGGCGAGGTCCATCAAACGAGCGGCAGGGAGATTGCGGAGGCGCTGACGGCGCTGCGGAAGGACTCCTCCGGGGCGGAACGCCGGTCCTGGAGCGCGTCGATTCCGGTGCTGGCCGGTGTGCTCCACCGGGCGGGGCTGGACGAGCTGACGCTGCTCCTGGAATATGAGACGCCCGCCGGCGGCCGCATCGACGCCCTGCTGCTGGGGGAGCGGCGGGACACCGGCCGTCCCCTGGTCCTGGTGATTGAGCTGAAGCAGTGGAGCAGTATTGGAGAAAATACAGCGGGCTGGGCCAGCCGCGTCCTGGTGCCCATCTCCGCAGGAGGGTGCTATGAGGACCGGCTCCATCCGGTGCAGCAGACGCTGACCTATGCCAAGCATCTGCGGGAGAACCACAGCAGCATTGAGGGGGGCAGGATGGAGGTCCAGTGCCGTCAGTTCCTCCACAACTTTGAGCATAAGGAGCAGCTGTTCCAGGGGAAGTATGAGGCGTACCGCTCGCTGCAGAATGAGACCTACGGAAAGGGCGAGGAGGAGCGGCTGGCGGAGGACCTGAAGGCCCTCTTTTCTGCCCGGCCGAGGCCCGATGTGGCGGAGCGGTTTCTCGCCGGGACCTACGTCCTGGGCCAGATCGGGATGGACGCCCTGGGGCGGGTGCTGTCGCGCCAGGAAAACGCGGTGATGCTGGACGACCAGGTGGAGGTCAACCGGATGATCTGCGACGAGCTGAACGGCCTGCGGAACGAGGCGTATCCCCCCAAGCTGGTGGTGATTTCAGGGCCGCCCGGCACGGGGAAGACTGTGGTGGGCATGCACATCCTGTATGCCTACTGCCTGCAATACGGCGCCACCGGCCGGAACAACGGCGGGGGCATCTTTGCCCTGCCCCGGAGCCGTACCCTGTCCCAGGTGATTGAAGGGGGCTCCGGGGTTGCGCCGGTCTATCTGGAGCAAGTTCCGAGGGGACGGGATCTGGTGGTGGCGGACGAGGCCCACCGGATCGAAAACCTGGACGCCGCCATGACCAGCCTGTTTGAACGGGCGCGCATGGTGGTGGTGCTCCAGGATGACCGCCAGCGAATCCGGCTGACAGAGGAGGGGACCCAGGAGCGGTTCGAGGGTTTTGCCCGAGAGCACGGCATCGAGCTGCTGAGCTGCTCCCTGGCGACCCAGAAGCGGGCGGGGTATTTGGGCAGCTATGTGTCCGATCTGGACGAGCTGCTCTACGAGGGGCGGAACGAGCCCATCCGCCGCAGCTCCAGGCTGGAGCTGCGCTGCTGGGACGCTCTGCTGGACCTGGACCGGCATCTGGGCGAGCTGCAGCGGCAGGGCAGGCACGTAAAGTGGTACGCACCCTACTGCTGGCATTGGTCCGGGTCGGTCCTGCATCGGGATATCGTGATCCGCACGCGGGAAGGGGAATTTCAGAAGGCGTGGAACCCGAAGAACGGGCAGTACGCCTGGTACCGAGGCGAGCAGAAGCAGGATCTGGATCAGGTGGGCTGTATCTATACCGCCCAGGGCCTGGAGTTTGACGACACCGGAGTGATCTGGTGGAAGGACCTCCGCTGGGATGGGGAGAGCCAGACGTGGCGCACGGACCTGGATGAGAGCTGGGACCGGCAGTTTGTCTCCTCTATTGTGGAGTACTTCGGCGGCCGGCTGGAGGGAGGGCGGCCCCCTTGGAGGGTCCGGTACGAGGACAGGCAGATGAGTATGGCGGAGTTTTTGCGGGACAGTCAGGCGGATCAGGACGCCATCCTGGAGCTGGTGCTGAATACATACCGGGTGCTGCTGACCAGGGCCAAGAGCAGCGTGCACATCTGGTTTGCGGACCCGGCGACCAGGGAGCACGTCAGAACGGTGATGAGGATTTGAGATGAGCGGAAAGAAATACGGCACGGCCCTCCTTCGGGTACACGGCGGGAGGCTGGACACGGCCCGCTGCGGCCAGGATATGCGCAAGACGTTGACACAGCAGGCTGTCGTCTATATTTACTACAGCCCAAAGGCGTTTTACGTGGGCCAGACAAACCAGTTTTTGGAGCGCCACGACCAGCACCGGCGGGAGATCCGGACGGATTATACGGAATTCACCCATGTCATGGTCCTGTTTGGACAGTATGTGAACGGCAGCTCCCTCAACGACCTGGAGCGCCTGCTGATCACCTATTTGACGGCGGACCATGAGATGCTCCCGTCCGGCCAGAGGCGGGTATGCCGCAACCGGACGGCGGGCAACCGGCATATGGACTACCCGGAGCGGGAGGAGGTGCTGAGTCTGGTGCTGGCCCCCTTTTGGGAGGGAGAGCTCCGCGCCGCCGGGCTGAGCCACGGAGTCTCCCTGGCCGAGCTGCGCCAGAGCATCCTGTTCAAGTATTCTCCCTTTACCGAGCTGTCCGGGGAGCAGGAGGGGCTGATCCGGGACGTCCAGTCCAGCGGCCAGAGCTTCCTGGTCTGCGGGACGGCGGGGACGGGAAAGACCGTTGTGCTGACCAATTTGGCGGCCCGGCTCTGTGACCAGGGAGGGGAGCGGAGACAGACCATCGGCGTGGCGGTCAAAAGTAACTGGGTGAAGACGGCCCGGAGAATCTTTCGCGCCTATGGAGTGCAGGACCAGGTGACGGTGGGCACTCCGTACCAGCTGATCAAGTCGCCGGAGCGCTTCGATCTCATCTTGGTGGACGAGGCCCACCGCCTGCGCTGGAACTGCTCCAAGCAGAACCACCTGATGTCCGACATCTTCGACCCGGAGGACCCGCAGAAGCACGAGCTCTTCCTGCTGGGCGAGAAAAGCGGGCGGCTGGTCCTGTTCTATGATCCCATCCAGGCGATCCGGCCCTCTGACATTCCCCGGCGGGATTTTTTGCGGTATGTCCGGGAGCACGGCCTTCAGGAGCGCCGGCTGACCGCCCAGTTCCGGGTCCAGGTGGCGGACGAGGGGGCCGGCTATACGGCGGAGGACTACGTCAACGGGATCTGCGCCTTCCTGCAGCTGGGGGAGGCGGGATTTGATCCCGGTGTGTTTCAGAACCCGTCGCCGGACGCCTACTTTGGGGTGGTGGACTCCATCCATGCACTGTTTGAGTATGTAGACGGAAAGCGGCAGCATTATCCCTCCGCCCAGTGCCGGGTGCTGGCCGGGTATGCCAGACCTTGGGTCAGCAAGTACAAGCCGGGACACAGGCTGTACGCCCCCTTTGACTGGAAGGAGGACGGCGGGGGCCAGTGGAAATGGAACTCCACCCATGAAAGCTGGATCGCCCGGCCGGGGAGCGAGGATGAGATCGGCTCGATCCACGCGGTCCAGGGGGTGGACCTGGACTACGCGGGGGTTGTGGTCGCCCGGGACCTGACGGTCTGCGGGGGTGTGGTGGCGGCGGCGCGGGAGCATTACTATGACGTGAACGGCACGCCGCCCAAAGGGAGCTTCACCCTTGAGGAGCTGAGCGAGTATATTCGGCAGATCTATTACGTGCTCCTGACCCGGGCCATCCGGGGGGTGCGGGTGTATTTTGAGGACCCGGCGGTGAAGCAGCATTTTATGCAGGTGGCCGGACTGAAGTGAGCCGGCGCGGGAAATGGACGGGCAGACCGGCCCTGATTTGGTACAATGCAGTATATCAAATTGGGGAGGACCGCATATGAGAGAGATTACCTACGGTTACGTCCGGGTGTCCACCCGGGACCAGAATGAGACACGTCAGCTGGACGCAATGCGGGAGTTCGGCGTGGCGGAGGAACACATCATCGTGGAAAAGCAGTCCGGAAAGGACTTCAAGCGGCCCAGCTACCAGCGGCTGATGCAGAGCCTGCGTCCGGGGGACGTGCTGGTCGTGAAGAGCATCGACCGGCTGGGCCGGAACTACGCGGAAATCCTGGAGCAGTGGGGGATGATCACCAAACAGCTGGAGGCCGCCATCGTGGTGCTGGACATGCCTCTGCTGGACACCCGGAGGGGCCGCGACCTGACCGGTACCCTGATCGCAGACATTGTGCTTCAGCTGCTCAGCTACGTGGCCCAGACCGAACGGGAAAACATCCGCCAGCGCCAGGCGGAGGGCATCGCCGCCGCGCGCCTGCGGGGGACCCAGTTCGGCCGCAGGCCCATGGAAATGCCGGAACGCTTCTCCGAGCTGGCCCAGCAGTGGATCGACGGCCAGGTCTCCTCCCGGAAGGCCGCGTCCCAGCTGGGCATCTCCTACCAGACCTTCCTCCGTAAAGTGAAACAATTGCGCGCTCAATCAGGATAAAAAACTGTATCCCTGCCAAAACCGGCGGGGATACAGCTTTTTTTATGCCTTTTCTGTTACAAAAACTATACTTTCGGTAGCAAAAAATAATTGCGTAAAAAAGTTTTTAAAAAAGCTAAAGTTTTCCGGATTACGTCCGATATAGATTTCAGAATCACTTGTCACACAAAGTATAGTTTGAGTAACAGAGAGGAGGACCAGCTATGGCATACGCTTCCGATGAGCGGGAACTCAGCCGGGAGGAGCTTCAGGCAAAGCTGCAGAGACTGGCCAGGGAAATTTCCTCCGACCTGGCCGCCCTGGAGAGCGTGCAGAGCAAGGAGCTGCTCAGCGACTTCGTCTCCCAGCTGTTCCTCTCCGCCGCCGACCAGAGCCGCCGGGAGGGCCGCCGCCAGAAGCAGGCGGAGGGCATCGCCGCCGCCAAAGCCAAGGGCGTCCGGTTCGGACGGCCCGCCGCCCCCCTGCCGGACAACTTCGACCAGCTCCGCCAAGCCTGGCGCAGCGGCCAGATGTCCCTCCAGCAGGCGGCCAGCGCCTGCGGCATGGCCAAGGCCACCTTTTACAACGCCGCCCTCCGCCGGGAAGAGGCCCAGGACCCCGCCGTTTGACCTTCGGTTTCACCCGGTTTCGCGAACCGGTTGAAATATAGTCCCGCACCGCCCGACGGCAGTCCGGCCGGATACCGGAGGGAGGCGCTCCACCCAAAATGCCGGAGCATGGATGTACCGGCATGAGTTTGATCCGATTGGACAAACATTTTATTGAAAGGAAGCTTTAAAATGAGGATTCAACACAACATCGCGGCGATGAACGCCTACCGCAACTACAACCTGAACACTTCCGCTGTCACCAAGAACCTGGAGAAGCTGTCCTCCGGCTACAAGATCAACCGCGCCGGCGACGACGCCGCCGGTCTGGCCATTTCCGAGAAGATGCGCGCTCAGATCTCCGGTCTGGAAGCCGCCTCCAAGAACGTCAAGGACGGCATCTCCCTGGTGAAGACCGCTGAGGGCGCGATGCAGGAGGTCCAGGACATGCTCAACCGCATGGTCACTCTGGCCACCCAGTCCGCCAACGGCACCTACGACAACGAGACCGACCGTGCCGCCCTCCAGCAGGAGGTCGACCAGCTGAACTCCGAAATCGACCGTATCGCGGACTCCGCCAACTTCAACGGCATCAAGCTGCTGGACGGCTCCCTGGACGCTAACGGCCGCCGGGCCACCACCACCACTCAGATTAATGACATGGTGATGAGCAGCAACTCCTTCGGTATAGCTGCTGATGGGACAACAGCCCTCAAGAATACCGAAGGCGGCCTGGATTTGACTGGTGTTAATTTTGGTTCCACGGCTACAGAACTCTATGCTAGTGACAAGAGTATCCGCTACCATAAGGACGCTGCTGTAGGCGGAAAGACCGCTTTCACTATTAACCTGGACGGTACCACCAACGGCAACTTCACCGCAGGCAAGAGCATCTCTGGCCTGGTCCTCGGTTTGGACGGCAACTATACGACAGACGCTAGTGCAACAGGTGCCACGAACAATGCCCTGTACTTGAAGACTGATGGGACGCGCGTCACATACGACGTGACCGCTGACAAAGACGGTATTACCTCCCAGAACATTGCTCAGTCTATCATGGAAACCATCGAGAAGAACGGCGGCAAGGTATACCTCAAGGTTGGTACTGGCACGACTGCAGGTGCCGCCGATGAAGCAACGTTCATTGAGTACAATGTTACCTTGGAAGATGGCGATAAGCTGCGCTTTGAGATGAGCGATAAGGGCTACAATGATGCTGCGACCGTTGCTCAGAGGAATGGAAATACCACTAACTATTTCCAGGGCAACTACAATGTGGGCCTGAACTACAAGCCTACTGTTAGTGCGCCCACTGCTGGTTCGCTTGAGGAGACATTTACCAACTATGTGAACGGCGAGACTACCCACCCCGCCACCGATAACATCAACGAAGGCACCACTCCCGCCGGCACCATCTATGCTGAGGCTTTGATTCGCTTCCAGGCCGCTACTCCGACCAATACGAATAAGAATGATGGATACAATGACATTACCAAGTTCTTCGCAGACGGTGCGGGTGTGAAGCTGGGCGATGACTACTACGTCTTTGCCAAGAGCGATGAAGTGTTCAATGGTGAGTACGCCGACAATGTCCATGTAGTGGACATCCGCGGCCTGGATAAGCTGGGCACTACTGCCAATGGTGCGGGGGATGATTTGCGCAAGGCTCTGGACCGTTTGTCCGTGGCCGCAAAGGACAACGAGATGTTCGACGTTCAGGTGGTCAAGGGTGGCGAAGCTCTGATCATCACCGAGCGCACCACCTATACCGGTGATGCCAACCTGACCGAGACTGACAACGGCCTTGAGCACCAGATTCAGAAGTTTGACAGTGTTACCTCCAACACCGTTGTAGAGAAGGAAGCTGGCAATGCTCTGACCCTGCAGATTGGCGACACCTCTGAGGAGTTCAACCAGCTGAAGGTCAACATCGGTGATGTCCATGCCACTGCTCTGGGTGTCGCTGGCCTCAGCATTGCCGACCAGGAGAGCGCCGGTGCTGCAATCAACACCATCCGGAGCGCGATCAACCAGGTTTCCAGCATCCGCGGCACTCTGGGCGCGACCCAGAACCGTCTGGAGCACACCAGCAACAACCTGTCCGTCATGACCGAGAACATCCAGGACGCCGAGTCCACCATCCGCGACACCGACATCGCGGAGGAGATGATGTCCTACACCAAGAACAACATTCTGGTGCAGTCCGCTCAGGCCATGCTGGCCCAGGCCAACCAGATCCCCCAGGGCGTTCTGCAGCTGCTGGGCTAAGCCGTTACGGGCATCCGACAAATATGCAAAAAAGGGGACCGGGCAAAATGCCCGGTCTCCGTTTTTTGTGCCGGGACCTTGTTTTGGAAAACAAAGCCAAGCAAATTTCTGTATATCCTTCCAACTCCTGCGGATACTAACAGCGTCAAAGTAATAAAACCGCAGGAGGCATGAGAGAAATGAAAGCAACCGGAATCGTGCGCCGCATTGACGATTATGTTATTATTGGGTACAAAGTCGGAAAGCCTTGAAAACACTGGTGTTTCGCTGATTTTGCCCAACTTCTGCGCGCCGGATAATCGTGGGCAGGAAGACTTACGGTGAGCTGCAGCCGTATAGAAAGGAGGATAGCAGAATAGGCCCAAAGGGTCAATACCCCCGTAACCGACTTTGACGGTTATGGGGGTATTTTCTTTTGCCAAAACCGCATAAGAGCAAAACGCCCTGGCTGCTGACCAAAAGCAGCCAGGGCGTTTTTTGCGTTTCACCACAAAAAGGAAGGAGGCCGTGAAAATGTCGCTGGAATTGGCGTATTTCTACGGCAGCGAGGCCGAGCAATACAGCTTTTACCGTATCCCCAAAGTTTTGCTCACAGATCATCGTTATAAGAGCGTGTCTATGGAGGCCAAGGTGCTGTATGGCCTGATGTTGGATCGTATGGGGCTGTCTGTCCGCAACGGCTGGCTGGACAGCGAGGGCCGGGTATATATCTATTTCACGCTGGAGGATGCGCTGGCGATGCTGGGTTGCGGCAAGGATAAGGCTGTCCGGCTGTTCAAGGAACTGGACAAATCCGGCGGTATCGGCCTGATCGAGCGCCGCAAGCAGGGCCAGGGCAAGCCGACGCGAATCTACGTCAAGAACTTCACTCTGCCGCCAGACCCCGAAAAATGTACGCCCTCCCCAGCTCCAGAGGAGCCGCCGGCGCAGACTTCTGAAAAACCGAAGTCTGGACTTCTGGGAGCTAAAGTGTACCCTTTGTCAAGGACAAAATAAGAAATAGACACCCCAATATTTGGACAGACATCAAAAAGGACAGCAGGCTGAATGAATCTCAACTATTTGTCACCTAATTAAAGGATCAGAAACTATCTCTGGCTCCAAAGTGTGCGCACCAAGCTCATTGGGGGTTTTAGAGATTTCAGGCGGCGAGGGTTTGCTGGGGGGATCAAGAGGATAAATGCCGGTAGTGACAAAGGAGAAATATTCGTTGGGAGAGAGCTTTGCCAAATCCCATTGATACCTCTCGTTGTTGTAATACGACATATAATCGTCAATGATCGCCTTTACCTCATCAAAAGAGGGATCGCCCGTCAAATCAATCAAATCTTTCATATGCCCGAAGAAGCTCTCCTGTGGCGCATTGTCCCAGCAATTTCCTTTGCGGGACATAGAGCGGCGAAGCTCGTTGTGTTCAACGAGTTCAATAAATTTGCAGCTGGTATAATGGCAGCCCTGGTCGCTGTGGATCACAGTCTCTGCATGGAGCGAGACGCCATGTTCCCGCATCAAAATATCCACCGCGTCCAGCACAAAGTCAACTTCCAAGGATGGACTGAGGGTATAGGAAAGCACCTGCTTTGTATAGGCGTCCATGATCACACAGAGGTAGAGGAACGACCCACCCCAGGGGATATAAGTAATGTCCGTGAGGAGCACAAGCCGGGGGCCATAGCTCTCAAATTCACGGTCTAAAAGGTTAGGCGCGTAATGATTCGTTTTCATTGCGTTTTTTATTTTGCGGTAAGGGTTTGCCCTCCGAATCGGACATTGCAAGCCGTATTTTTTCATCAACCGGCGTATCTTTTTCAGGTTCATAACCACCGGCGGAGTATTGTGGATAAGGCACATATAGATGCCCCGCGCCCCTTTGGAATATCTCCGCCGGTTGTATGCCTCCAAAACCAGCTCAAAATCAGCGCGATCCTGTGCTTCCCGCACCTGCCTGGCCGAAGCGGCGTTTAACCACGCATAGTAGCCGGACCTGGAAACCCCGGCTGTCTGGCACATCATGGATACGGATAGTTCGTTCTCACCGCCGGATAACGTCTGGTGGATCAGGGAAAAGATGGTGGAAGCCTCGTTCATGGCCGCGGCCCTTGCTTTCGTCCACCTCTGGCAGAGGATATTTTTTTTAGAAATTCCACCTCCTGCTCCAGATATTTCAGCCGATGCTGCATCTGCCGCAGCTGAGCCTGGGTAGTTGTGTCTCCGCCTTCAGCAGACCCCTCTCCGCGTCTGCGCTGCGGCCGCTCATGGAACCCTTTCGCTGAAACCGCCTGCTTGCACACTACGTTCTGGATGCCGCTGAGACGATTCCTCCCGAGTACCTCCGGATCATAGCCCAAATCGTACATAATCGTTCTGGGTGTATCCCCTTCCTGGTATCTCCGCCAGAATTCTTCCTTGAATGCGTTTGTGAAGGTGATCTGCGTGGTGGACACATGGAGCGTGTATGGATTTTCTGCCATAACCCGCACCTGCTCCTGGGTAAACATTTTCCGTGCCATGTGTGATGCCCCTTTCTATTGGCCTCATTTTATCACACAGCCCTACCCTTAGAACATACTCTTGTCCTATATCCCTTTTCTTTCATTACTTGTTTCGTCCACTTTTAGGGTACGTCCTTACTTTTTAACCTGTCCACCAACCTGGGTCTCCATTTTTCCTGCTGTCCATAATCTTGGGTACAGTTTAAGCTTCCGAAGTCTTGACTTCTGAAATTCCGAAGTCTGCACTTCTGGGAAGCAGAAGCCTAGACTGCGGAAAATCCGCCGCTAATAAGACTGATAAGAATAAGACTGAGTTGAGTGATACTGAGCTATCTATCCATCCCCCTGCCCCCGCGCCATCGCCGCCCTGCCGTCGGAGGGGTGTCAGTGATAGGATAGGACAGATGGACGCCTATAGAGCGTTGATCCATGAGAACATCAGCTACGGGGATCTGCTCCGTGACCACCCCTACGACGCAGACCTGATAGACGGCTATGTGGAGCTGATGGTGGAGGTCTGCTGTACCGGGCGGGAGACAGTCCGGGTCAATCAGGATGACATACCCGCCGCTGTCGTCCGCAGCCGGTTCCTGAAGCTGGACCGGGAACATATCCTGTACGTCATGGAGTCCATGCAGCGAAATACCACGCAGGTAGTCAATGTTCGGGCCTACACCCTCTCGGCGCTCTACAATGCGCCGGTGACTATCGGCCAGTATTACACTTCCCAGGTCAGCCATGACATGGCCCAGGGCTGGGAGGTGGGGACATGAACATTGCCCTTGTGGATGTGGACGGCCACAGCGGATTCCCCAATCTGGCCTTGATGCGCCTGTCGGCTTGGCACAAAGCCCAGGGTGACAGCGTGGAGTGGTGGAACGGGTTCACCCACTACGACCGGGTGTATCTGTCCAAGGTGTTCACGTTCACCCCAGACTTCGATACTGTGATCGACGCGGATGAAATCATCACTGGCGGGACGGGCTACAAGGACTACACCAACCTGCCGCCCGAGGTGGAGGCCACCCCGCCGGACTACAGCATCTACCCGCACTATAAGCGGGCCGTTGGCTTTCTGACCCGGGGCTGTATCCGCGGTTGCCCCTGGTGCATAGTCCCCCGCAAGGAGGGCTATATCCACCCGGCGGCCACCTGGGAGCAGGTAAAGCGCCCGGACAGCCGGGAAATCGTCTTTCTGGACAACAATGTGCTGGCCTCCGGGCATGGCCTGGAGCAGATTGGGCGCATGGGCGGCGAGCCGGTATGGGTGGACTTCAACCAGGGCCTGGATGCCCGCCTGATCACCCCAGAGACCGCTTCACTGCTGGCCGGCCTTCACTGGATACGGTTTGTCCGTCTGTCCTGTGATACCAGCGCCATGCTGCCGGTCATCGAGCAGGCCGCAGCTTATCTCCGGGAGGCCGGGGTGGCTCCGTCCCGGCTCTGGGCCTACGTTCTGGTGCAGGATGTACCCGACGCCCACCGGCGTGTGCTGGCCCTGGAGAAAATGGGGATCACACCCTTTGCCCAGCCCTATCGGGACTACGACGGCGGAGAGCCGCCCAACGAGCAGAAAGCCTTTGCCCGCTGGGTCAACATCCGTTCCGTCCATAACTCATGCACCTGGGAAAACTATAACGATACGAGGAGGAGAACACGAAATGGCAGGTAAACGCACGAAAAAAGCTCTGGCGGAGGATTCCCGCTACCATGACACCTGGCGGCTGCTGAAAAAGTACCGGGATGTGGTATGGAGCATGGAGCTGTCCGTCCAACAGGTAAAGAAGGAGTTTGAAATCGAGTTTGGCAGCACCATTGACGACTTCCTGGAGTCCGTCTACCTGGCGGGGGCCGACCTGGGCGGTACCAGGATCGAGAACCATGCCCGGTGCATTGAGCGCAGCAACCAGATGCTCAAGCTGCTCAATAACGCGGTGGAGGTCCTCCGTACCCGGCACAAGAGCGGCGAGACCTACTACTGGCTGCTGTACTACACCTTTTTGTCCCCGCAGCAACTGGACAATGTGAACGAGATTATCGAGCAGCTTCGTCCGCACATCCGGGACATTGGCCGGACTACTTATTACCGGAAGCGGGAACAGGCAGTAGAGGCCCTGAGTTCCATCCTCTGGGGTTACTCCTCCAAGGACTGTCTGGCACTGCTGGCCGACTTTTTTCCTGATTCAGAGGCAGAGATTTAACTTTACGCTTCTGTGGGACAAAATCGGGACAGTCTTGGGACGAAATTGGGACGGCTTTGGAATTGACACGGGAATCCATATATGTTAGACTAAGTATGCTCAAAACTGTAATCACAAGTGAAAACGACAGCGGGAGGACGCCGAAAGGGCGTCTTTTTTCATACTCCCGCCGCAAAGGACAGCGCCCAACGCTTTGGGCGCTGTTTTCGTTTTCCGGGACAACAAAGGAGTCTAATGGTATGAAGTCAAGTAGGTGATGCAAGAAAATTTCAAGGGAAATAGGGGACAAAAGGCTATGTTGGCGGTAAAAAGGCAACACCAACCCAAGCCCTGTCCCTGCAAATTTTTGAAACAGGGCCTATTACGTCAGAGCGGCAGGCATCGGCCTAACTCTCCGGCGGGATATACAGGCGGTTGTCCATCAGCAGCCGATAGACCAACCGAACCAGCTTTCTGGCAGTTAAAGCGAGGGCGCGTTTATGCTGGAACTGATTGACCTCTTTGAATTTAAGGTCATAGTAGCGCCGGAACTCGGAGTCGCATCTTCTCACGGAGTTGGCGGCTTCCAGCAGGTAATAACGTAGATAGCGGTTACCGGACTTAATGAGCTTGGTATGCTGAGCCTCAAAGTCGCCGGACTGGTGCTGCGTCCAGACAAGACCGGCATACTTGGCAACGGATGCTTGGGAGTTGAAGCGGTGGACATCGCCGATCTCGGCAATGATACCAGCGGAGTAGACCTTGCCGATACCGGGGATGGAGGTAAGCGTGTTGGGGATGATCTGAAACTGCTGCTCAATGGCCTTGTCCAAGACCTTGATCTGCTTCCCCAAAGCCCGCATGGTGGCGATAGAAACGGCCATCGCCTGATTGACTGAGTTATTCACAGTGATGGGCAGACGGTAGGAGTTTCTGGCGGCGGTCTGGATTGCTTTGGCCTTGGCCGCCGGGTCCGCGAAGTTACGCCCGGTTTCATCAATGAATTTGGTGAGTTCGTCCAGGTCGGCGTAGGCCAGCTCGTCCACCGTTTCAAACCGCTCCATCAAGGCGATGGTGGTGGCGCTGGAGTTGGCGATATCCTTGTCCTGGGCCATGCCGCAGCATTTTAGGAACAGGTAATTGGCGAAGTGCTGCTTCTCCCGTGTCAGGTTTTGTACGACATCAAATCTGGCCCTGGTGAGGGTTTGCAGGGATTTATAGCGATAGTCGTCCATGTAGACCTCCTTGCCGATCCTGCCGAAACGGAGATGGTCGGCGATTACAAAGGCGTCTACCCAATCGTTCTTGGGCAGGTCCGGGTAGGATTCCTTGAACTTCCTGACCTGCTTGGGGTTGAGTACATGGAGTTTCCTCTGATACCGGCCCAGCCGCCTGTCCTCGCGGAGCGCGTAGACCAGGCTGTCCCCGTAGATGGATGTGGCCTCCAGGCCGATCACCACATCGTTGAGCCCCATAGTCTCCATTGCTAACACGATCTTCTCTGACATCAGTTTAGCACCGCCCAGGTTGTTTTGCACGGAAAAACTGCTGTGCTTGCTGCCGTCAGGCTTCATCAGGTAGGTCACATTGTTCTTACTGCTCACGTCAATGCCTACAAAAAGTGGGTTCATGATTTTCACTTCCCCGCGTGGAGATTTCAGGCCAGCAGGCTTTGAGATACCCATGATATCCGGAGCATCCGCAACCTCGCTTATCAGAATCATTCCGGGGCGGGCCAATGCGATAGCCCTCACTGCTGGAAGGGCGGCCCTGCTCCCGGTAAACAGCTAATGAGTTTGCAGCTAACTTCCGGTTCAGGGGAACGGACTCCATCTGAAGCAGCCTTTCAGCTCGACAAGGTAATTGAGAACTTGACCCTGCTGTCCTACAGCTATTGTATCACGGGCATCTCATAGCCTGTTGGCCAATTGGAGTGAACCATGCAGATTCACTTTAAATTCATCTGCAAATCTTATTATACGAGGTAATTGATTGAACCGAAAAACCACACTCCCTGAAACCCCGCAGAAAAAGCATCGTGACTACGGGCGCATCCTCTATACGAGCTTCCTCGGAACCTGTATGACGGCGGTGCTGGCCCAGCCCGCCCTGGCTGCCGACACCCTCTGGACCAAGGCCAGCGAGGTGATGAAGGACGTCTACACCCAGATCCTGGGCATCTCTACCATTGCGGCCATCGTGACGGCGGCGGTGGCCTTGGTGATGATGAACTTCTCCCGGTCCGGCCGCACGGTGGACGAATCCCGGGCCTGGCTCAAGCGCATCGTCATCACCTGGATCATCCTCAACTCCCTGGGCTTCATCATGTCCTATATCACCCCCTTCTTCGCCGGCGGACAGTGGACCCCGTAACCGTCTATGGGCATCTTAGACGGCATCGTAGAATGGATCGCGGAACAAGTCATGCACGGCCTGGATCTGATCAACACATCAGTTTTGGGCGCGCTGGGCTGCGACATGAGCGTGTTCCTGCGGTACTTTCCTGCGGCGGGGACTATGTACGAGGTCTTTGTGGCCCTGGCAATCGGCCTGATCCTCTTGATCTGGGTCTGGAACCTGTTCAAAAACTTCGGCATCGGCGGGGGCGGCGAGGCGGAGGACCCGGTAAAGCTGAGTATCCGCTCCATCCTGTTCATCGTCCTGGCCTACTACTCCAATCAGATCGTGGACCTGGCGCTGGACATCGGCGGGACGCCCTACGACTGGATATTGACTGCCGCGCTCCCCAATCTGAGCTTTGCGGACTTCAATTCCGTCCTGCTGACCATCATCGGCGTGTGCGCCAACGGCGCTGTGGCCCTGATCGTTCTGATTTTGCTCCTCATTCTGGCCTGGAACTATCTGAAGCTGCTGTTTGAGGCGGCGGAGCGGTATGTGCTGCTGGGCGTTATGGTATTCACCGCCCCGGTGGTCTTCGCTATGGGCGCGTCCCAGTCCACATCCAACATTTTCAAAAGCTGGTGCCGGATGTTCGCAGGGCAGATTTTTCTGCTGCTGATGAACGCCTGGTGCCTGCGCCTGTTCGTGAGCATGGTGGGCGCGTTTATCGCAAACCCGCTTTCGCTCTGACGGAAGGAGACCCAATGAAGAAAACCAAACGAATTTTGACCGTCCTGTTTCTGGCGGTACTGCTCATTTCGGCCCTGTGCGTTCCGGCCTTTGCCCTTACCGAGAGCGAGGTAGAGGCCCAGGTAGCCGCATCCGGGAAAGAGTCGGTCACCGGCAATGTGCTGATCTGGTTTTTGTGCGCGGTGGCCTTTTTGAAGGTGTCGCAGAAAATCGACAGCTTTATGGCAACACTGGGGGTCAATGTGGGCCGTACCGGCGGCTCCATGCTGGCCGAGGCCATGATCGCCATGCGGGCCGTCACAATGGTCGTAGGCGGCGGACATGGGGCTGGCGCTGGCCGGGCCGGTTCCGCTGCTGGAAGTGCGGTGGGCAAGTCCGGCTCCTCCGGGATGACCGGGTTCTTCAAGGGCGGCCTGATTGGAATGGCCGGCCGGCATATCACTAACAGCGCGGTCAGGACAGCCACAACCCAGACATCCGCTGTCCATACCGCCCAGAGCCAGGTGCAGCAGGCAGCGGCCTCTACTGCTGCAGCGCAGACCTCCGCAGATACGAATATCAACAGTGAGGTGCATACTGGCGGTTCGTCTATCCATACTGGAAACGCCGCGCCCGCTGGTACTCCGCCCCAAGAGGGAATCATTGTCACAGGCGGCGGCGCTCCCTTGACGGCTCCTGCGGATAACATTCCGCAAGCTGCTTCCGCTATTAACAGCGAGGTACATACCGGCGGTTCACACAGCCATACCCAAAACGACGCAGCGGTTGGACCTCCGCCCCAGGAAGGCGTTATTGTCACTGGCGGCGGGGCGGCTCCACAGATGCTCGCTGTGGAGAGTGCGCCGCCTGCCGGCCCGATTCCCGATGGAGCGCCGCCCCAGGAAGGGGTTATCCTCAATGGCACTGAACCCGCCGCCATTCCTCAGACAGACCCGGCACCTCAGAGCGTTGGCACACCGCCTGAAAGCGTTCCGCCCGATATGTCCCAGCCCCAAGAGGGGATCGTTCTCACTGGCGGCGAGCAATCCGTACACGCGGCCCAAACCGAGAATATATTCGGCGGCGGCACAGATGGCACGGTCCATGTCGAGAATACGGCGGTTACTGGCGGCGGGCAGCAGACGCAGACCCATACGGAGCGGGTGCAGACAGCCCATACCGCCGTTTCCAGCGAAAAGGTACAGACGAATCGGTTCCTGTCAGGTTCGGGGACACGGCCCACTCTGGGCGGCATGGTGTTCTCCCGTTCCCTGGCTGCCGGCGGCAGCTTTGCCAATGATGTAATCGGCACGGTGGCCCGGGGTGAGGTGGCTGGCAGCATCACAGGAGATATGGCCGCTCAATCCCTGTCCTCGTACATGGGCTATGCTTCCCCCGGTATTGGAAGCCGGGAGGCTCCCGTTTACTCTGATGTGGAGATCGGCCGGGGCCGTATCACCGGTGTGGAAACTGCTGCGGGCACAAAGGAAGGGCTTTCCTTCGCCATGTACCATGTGGATCAGTACACCGCCCCTTCTGGTGACTATACCAAGGTGGTCTCCGCCGACGGAACGCAGTGGTACAAACAGTACGCCCAGGACGCTGTGGAGCGCAAGCCCTACATGGCCCCGGACGATACGGTGGCCTACCACGAGCGCATCATCAAAAAACTTCCCGACCCGCCCAAGCGCAAGGATCGGATATAAGGAGGACCTATGCGGCAAGAAGAACGGGATGTTTATATCATCCCCCCCAATTTCATTGAGGGCGGTACGCTGATGGGCGGGATGTTCAAGACCCGCAACGTAATCGAGGCCGGCATCCTGGGCGCTTTGATGGGGGTGCCGGTCTTAAAGCTGCCCTTTTCCCTCACAACCCGTATCATTGTCCTGTGCCTGACCACCCTGCCTCTGGTGCTGGTGGCCCTGATCGGCATTGGCGGCGGGAGCCTGTCCGAGTTTATCCTCCAGTTTTTCAGCTTCCTGCGCAACCGGCGGACGCTGGACAGGGACGGCGCGGACCGGGGGAAAAAGAGCCTGCTTCCCAGTTGGGGCCACAGCGCCCCCAAGGAGGAGGACGACAGCGAAATACCCAAAAGCCGGAACCGCGTGGAGGTTGATTTCAAGGAGCGGAAGGTGGACCGGTTCAAGACCTTTCTGGCCCCGGAGGTGAAGCCCCTCAATCCGCTGGCGGACTATGTGCCGGTGGAAACCATCAAGCATGGCGTCATCTACACCGGGGACCACCGCTATGTGAAAATTCTGGAGGTAGTCCCGGTCAACTTCCTCCTGCGCAGCGCCCAGGAGCAGCGCAGCATCATCTACTCCTTTATCAGCTACCTCAAAATCGCGCCAGTCAAGGTGCAGTTCAAGGTGCTGACCAAGCGGGCGGACATCGACCGCCATGTGCAGGCGGTGCGCCGGGAGCTGGCGCGGGAGACTGACCCGCACTGCCGGATGCTCCAGGAGGACTATCTGCGGCTGATCCGCCAGCTGGGTTCCCGGGAGGCCATTACCCGGCGCTTCTTCCTGATTTTCGAGCATGAACCGCTGCCAGGCACAAAGCGGGGCCATGAGGAGGAGGAAGCTATCGCCTCCCTCCAGACCGCCGCCCGTACCGCCGCCAACTACCTGCGTCAGTGCGGAAATACGGTGGTGCTGAACCACGACGATGAAAGCGAGGCCACGGCGGAGGTGCTGTACCACATCCTCTGCCGCCAGGAGAGCAACGAGCGGCCCTTTGAGGAAAAGGCCAAGCAGGTGGTGGCCGAGTATCTGACCGCCGGGCGGCCTGTGGACCAGATCCCGGTGAACGAGTTTTACGCCCCCAACCATATCGACCTCTCCCACGGGCGGCATATCTGCATTGACGGTGTGTACTACGCCTACCTGCTGGTGCCCTCCGGCGGCTACAAGACCCAGGTGCCGGCGGGCTGGCTCAGTCTGCTGGTGAACGCTGGGGACGGTATCGACCTGGATATGTTTCTCACCCGCCAGCCGAAAGACCGGATGATACGGAAGCTGGGCCAACAGCTGCGCATCAACCGCAGTAAAATCAAGGAGACCAGCGACACCAACACAGACTTCGACGACCTGGACGGGGCCATCCGCAGCGGCTATCTGCTGAAAGACGGCCTGAGCAACAACGAGGATTTTTATTACCTCAATCTGCTGGTCACTATCACCGCTGCCAATGTGGAGGACCTGGAGTGGAAGTGTGCGGAGATGAAAAAGCTGCTGCTGTCCCAGGACATGGACGTACAGACCTGTTCCTTCTGTCAGGAGCAGGCTTTTTTATCCTCGCTGCCCCTGGTGACCCTGGAGAAGCACCTTTTTGAGCGTTCCAAGCGGAATGTCCTCACCCTGGGGGCGGCCAGCTGCTACCCCTTCACCAGCTATGAGATGTGCGACGACAACGGCATTTTGCTGGGGGTGAACAAGCACAACAATTCCCTCATTATCGTGGACATCTTCGATTCCCGGGTCTACAAGAACGCCAACATCGCCATTCTGGGCACCAGCGGCGCGGGCAAGAGTTTTACCATGCAGCTGATGGCAACCCGTATGAGAAGAAAGGGCATCCAGGTATTTATCGTGGCTCCCTTGAAGGGCCACGAGTTCCACCGGGCCTGCTCCAACATCGGCGGGGAGTTCATCCAGATTTCCCCGGCCTCCAAAAACTGCATCAACGTCATGGAGATCCGCAAGGTGGACAAGTCGGTGGACGAGCTGCTGGACGGCCCCGGCGTGGAAAAATCCCTGCTGGCGGCAAAGATACAGCGGCTCCACATCTTTTTCAGCCTCCTCATTCCCGATATGACCCACGAGGAGCGGCAGCTTTTGGACGACGCCCTGATCCGCACCTACGCCAAGCTGGGCATCACCCACGAAAACAGCACTCTGGAAGACCCGAACGACCCCAGCCGCTACCGGACGATGCCGGTACTGGGCGACCTCTATGAAGTGCTGAAGGAGTCCCAGGACACCAAGCGGCTGGCAAATATCATCAACCGTCTGGTTCACGGCTCCGCCCGAACCTTTAACCAGCAAACCAACGTATCCCTGGACAACAAGTACACCGTGCTGGACATCTCCGAGCTGACCGGCGACCTGCTGACGGTGGGGATGTTCGTGGCTTTGGACTACGTTTGGGACAAGGCCAAGGAAAACCGCACCGAGGAAAAGGCCATCTACATCGACGAATGCTGGCAGCTGATCGGCGCCAACAGCAACCGTCTGGCGGCGGAGTTCGTGCTGGAGATTTTCAAAATCATCCGGGGCTACGGCGGCTCCGCCATCTGCGCCACCCAGGACATCAACGACTTCTTCGCGCTGGAGGACGGCAAGTACGGCAAGGGCATCATCAACAATGCCAAGACCAAGATTCTGCTGAACCTGGAGGACGAGGAGGCCCGGCGGGTCCAGTCCATCCTGCACCTGTCCGAAGCGGAGGTCATGGAGATCACCCACTTTGAACGGGGCAGCGGGCTTATCAGCACCAACAACAACAATGTGACGGTGGAAATCAAGTGCAGCCAGATGGAAAAGGAGCTGATCACCACCGACCGCCGGGAGCTTCAGGAGCTGCTGGACAAGTCCGGCGAACAGAGCGCCTAATACGGAAATAATGCGGAGATAATACGGCATTTACACGCATAACAGCCGAACCTTGAAAATGGACAAAAATAATACGCCTGTAATACGGCGTTAATGCGCCAAGCGGATTTTAATGCGGAAATAATGCTGAATTAACACGCATAAGCCCAAACTGCACCAAAAAGCAACGCAAACAATACGCCAATAATACGGCGATTATACGCACAACAGTAAACTGTACGAGGTGAAAGCCCATGAAAACACGCGCACAGATCTATGAGCGGGAGGCCGCCGCCCTGCTGCGGGACATTTCCATGTACCAGGTCATGACGGAAGGGCAGCTTTTGCGGCTGCATCCGGGGAAAAAGGACAAAACCCGGAATCTGCTGGCCTATCTCGTCCGTCAGAATCGTGTCTGGCAGGTGGACGATTTTTATTGCGCCGCCCAGGACAGCTTGGAGAACATGGACCGGGGCCTGCTGGCCGCCGTCTGGGTGCTGACGGACTTCATCGACCAGGTGGAATACCATTCGGTGGGCGATTATCCGGCCAAAATCATCTTTTTTGCGGATGGAGAGGTCTATGAGATCGTCCACGCGGCCCAGGGGAAAGAAGTCCTGCTGTCCCATGTGCTGGCTGACACCGGGGAGCAGCCCTCCCGCTACCTGGTGCTGGTGGATGACCCGGCGCAGATTGCGGAGCTGATGATCCCCAACGTCAACGGCTACTGCACCGTGTCCCCGGCCGGCGAGGTCCAGTATTATCAGAAAGAAGGAGCGTGACAGTGAACAGAAGCGTCATTTCCCAGCGAATTACATCCATTTTAGATGACATTCAGCGTCTGAACAGTGCGCTGTATGCCATGAATACCACAGACATCCAGCGATACCCGGACAACTATGAAGTGCTGTCCACCGATGCGGCTCTGCGGGCGGAGACCATCGCCTGCCGGCTGCGCCATCTGCTCTATGCCAGCACCAACACCAAAAAGAGCGAATACCTGACCTCCGCCGCCGCCATGCAGGGCATCGACATCCAGCACCGGGGCGGCATCTATGAGATCACTTTGCCCTGCCTGCTCCCCAAGCGCAGACAGTCCCAGAGTACGGAGTACCTGATTGACCCGCTGACCGCCGCGCTGGAGCAATATGTGAAAAGCCATACGGTCCGGCGGTTCCGGTGGTGCGTGGTGTGTTTTTCCCACGCCTACTGCCGGGACCTCCCGGAACGCCGGGTCCGGGACTATGACAACCTGGAGGTAAAGCAGTACCTGGACGCGGTGGCGGCCTGGCTCCTGATCGACGACGGCGGGCTGTTCTGCGACGTTCACCATACCACCGAGCTGGGCGAGGCCGACTGTACCCGTATGTTCATCATGGACACATCCCGGTTCCCGGCATGGCTGGCAGAGCGGGGATTGCAGCTTCAGGACAGCCCGAAAGAATAAAGGGAAACCGGCCCGAAAAGTTGTATTTTCCGCAAAAAATCCATATCCCATTTTTGCCTTTTTTGAGGCTTTGAAATGGGATACGGATTGAGAGGCCGCAAAGCCTTGAAATCCGGCGCTTTTTCAGTGCCGGGCCGGCGAAAAAAATACCGAAGCTGTAGACCCCTCGGTAAAAAACCTGTGTGAAGGAGGCTGAATTTGTGTCAGATGCAGTTGGGCGGGAGCTGCCCGGCCTGGACACATTTCCGGGCCTGGTTCTGGCGCTCACCGCTCTGTCCGGTGAACTGCCCGCCGCCCTGGTCAGCCGCCTCCCCGCCTCTGATACCTACAAGGAGTACGCGGTCAAGCAGCTCAAACGGGACAATCTCCTGCGGACATTCTACCGCAATGGCGTTCGCGGCCTGCGCCTGACCACCACCGCAAAACGGCTGCTGTTGGAGTGCTGGCCGGATCAATTTCTGCCCTACCTCTCCGGCAGTAGCGAGACCAATCAGCTTAAATCGGAAGTGGTCCGCCGCCTGCGCCTTCACCGGATGGCCGAGGTGCTGGTGACGATGCTCAATGCGGATGTGTCCGTCCTGCCCTGGGAAAAGCCGGCGCTGTTCGCCCCCACGCCGCCCGCTGGCCTGACTGCCCTGGACCGGCCCGCCTATTACAGCTCCAGGGAGGTCAAGGAGTTGGGCGCACAGGCCGTCAAAATACGCGGCTCCCGCTCGACGGGCGTTCTGCTGGCGGGCGGCAATATTTTTGCCGTCTACAACACCGGTCCCGGCCAGATGAAGTGGGAGAACAAGGCAGAACTGCGGCTCAAGGCCCTGCTGGAGATGGAGCTGTGTCAAACCCGGCTCCCGGCGCAATTCAAACGAACAAAACAGGCGGCCATCGTATTTGCCTCGGACATGGAGCAGATGCCCCCTCTGATGGGCGTAGGTGTGGATAAGCGACAAAGCTGCTTTGTCCTGACCAGTGAGTTTGAGCCCTTCTGCTATCTGCCCAGCGACCACCACGGCGAGGTCATCTTGCAGCTGCTCTGCGCCCCAGGTGAAAGGGCGGTTCTGGACGGCATCTTACAAAAGGGCTTCAAGCCGCCCCGTCCCGGCTGGATCATCGAGAACGACGCCATAGACGGCGATTCTCCGGTGCTGTTCGCCTATACCTGTGATATGCCCCGCATCCGCCGGTTCCACGCCGCTCTGGAGAAGATGGACTGGACGGGGACGCTGTTCTGCTTTGATTTTCAGGTGGACGCGATGCGTCAGGTCTGCGGCCAGCATGTAAAAATAGAGAGCCTTGACTTTGAGAAGGTCAAGGCCCTGCTGAACGATATGGAGTTATAGATTTTCAAATGTGCCTGCACATCTATTTGGGTCTGGAATTTTGTTATAGGCCAAACTCCGATTCGATTTTTTGAAATACCTGCTCTGCGGGTTCAATCCGGCCAGCGACGCAATCATCATAGCCGCGCTTTATTTCAGCGTAAAATTCGTCGCATGTCAGGCTTCCCATCGTAATAGGCGTTTTGACAGGCAACGTCACCTCAGCGTCTTTTTCCGTAAAAATCACATCCTTTACCGCAATTATACGCTGTTGTCTATACAATAGCAAGCACTTTTGGAGGGGCTTCAAATATCGAAGAAAAAAATCGTAAAGCTGCTGCTCATTTCATTCGCCGCCCTGGCCGCCCTGCTCTATGGGGGCGGCTATATTGCGCAATTCCTCTACAACTACGATGTGTGGCAGGCGGCGGGCGGGACCTTCGGCACCGCGCCGGAATTTCCGGACAGCAATTTCTTCGCCTGCATCACCGCTGTGTTCCGCTGGCCTCATGGCCTGTACGGTGTGGGCGGCTGTGTGGCTGCGCTGGGTGTGCTGATCTTCATGGTTATGCGGATGGGGTACAGCGAAACAGGAGCATATGACCGGGAGCGCAACCTGATCTACTCCAACAAGGGTACATATGGGACAGCGGGCTTTATGACCAAAAAGGAATTGAAGGGCGTGCTGGACCTGGTTCCCAACATCCGCAAGCACCCTGGTATCATCCTGGGTGAGATAGATGGCGAGGCGATCTGTGTCCCACTGAAAACCCGGTTCAACGGTAATCTGGCGGTGTATGGGGCCAGCGGCTCCAAAAAGACACGGGCTTTTTGTATGAACATGATCCTGCAAAGCGCCGCCCGAAGGTCCAGTCTTATCATCTGTGACCCCAAGAGTGGTGCGACACGTTCCTAACTGAAAAGGTTAGGCGTGGAGCCAAAAGAAGGACAGGAGATTGAAAGGAGCTTCTGGAAAGGTTTCATAGAACTGATTGTCCGACAGGTGGAATGAAGGGGTAACGCCTGGAAACGCCTGCTCTGATCCTCCGAATGGCATGGACGCTGTCAGGAGCGGAAATGTCATAAGCTCGGTGAAGTCGGCTGAGAGCGCACCCTAAAGACGCAGGAATGCGGTACAGGAACAGCGAACCAGAGGTGGTCGAGTACGTGATAGGCCGGGAGTCCAAGTAAGCATCTATGGTTAGAATCCTCCATGTTACAGCATGGCGGAGGCGTATTCTCGATTGTACGGGTCTAAATAGGGTATTGGCCGAATGGGCCAATCTCACCATCGTGTGAGGTCTGTGGGGATGAGTAAAACTCGGCTTTTATGAAAGTCCCTGCGCTGTTACAGGCGGCGGCAAGCAGACAGGCTTATAGAGAAGACCTACGGATGCTGAAAACAGGATAGGACAATCGGAACGTGGTAAGCCAGCGACGCGGAGAGCTTGACCTCTGTGAAGCGGCGGCAGGGAAAAATCTTCGGAAACAACCTGCCTTGCGCTGGTGAATGTGGCGGCACAGTACCAATGAAACGGAGCTAATAAAGCCGTGGAGGGATAGCCGCCAGTCAGTGTTTTACAATAAATCGAAGTTACAGTTCAAATGAGCAAAATCATTCTGCATAAGGTTCGAGTATGACTAAGAGAGGCAAACCCTTCAAGAAATTGGAGTGAGCCGACTTATGGCAGCCAACAAACCAAAGAAAAAGCAAGCACTCAGAAATAATGAGTATTACAGTACCCAAGCACTATTTGACGATTTATATGAGAGAAGTCAGCGCGGCGAAATCTTCACGCACCTGATGGAGCTGATTGCCAGTGAGCAGAATATCCTGCTGGCCTACCGCGCCATCAAAAAGAACAAGGGCAGTAAGACCAAAGGCGTAAACTCGACCACCATCGTTGAAATGGGAGAGAAACAGCCGGAGGAACTGATTGCCTATGTGCGAAAACGACTGCAAAATTTTCACCCTCATGCAGTCCGCCGGGTGGAAATCCCCAAACCAGATGGACGTATGCGCCCGCTGGGCATCCCCACTATGGAAGACCGTATCGTTCAGCAGTGTATCAAGCAAGTGCTGGAGCCAATCTGTGAAGCAAAATTCTACAAACACAGCTATGGTTTCCGTCCAAACCGAAGCGCCCACCATGCGGTAGCCAGGGCAATGTTCCTGGTGAATATCTCGAAATACCGCTATGTGGTGGACGTGGACATCAAGGGCTTCTTTGACAATGTGAACCATGGGAAGCTGCTGAAACAGCTTTGGACACTGGGCATACGGGACAAGCAGTTGTTGTGCGTCCTGTCCAAAATGCTGAAAGCGCCCATCCAAGGTGAGGGCGTTCCGGCAAAGGGGGTGCCGCAGGGCGGTATTCTCAGCCCGCTGTTATCCAATGTGGTACTGAATGAGCTGGACTGGTGGATTGCCAGCCAGTGGGAGGAATTTCCCCAACTGCAACGGTATCGAAGCCGGCCCCATTACAAAGGAAATGGCACGCTGAAGCAGGTGTATTTGGTACGGTATGCGGATGACTTCAAGCTGTTCTGCAAATGCCGCAGTGACGCAGTGAAAATATTTGAAGCAACGACAATGTGGCTGAAAGAACGGCTGGGGCTGGAAATCAGCCTGGAAAAATCTAAAATCGTCAATTTGAAAAAGAGATACTCAGACTTTCTCGGCTTCAAGCTGAAGCTCCGCCCCAAAAGCGGAAAATGGGTGCTGAAATCGCACATGGCAGACAAGGCGCAGAAAAAGTGCAGGGAAAACATACGCTCAGCCATTGGACGAATCGGCAGAGAGCCAAACCAATGGAGCGTGATGCAGTTCAACGCTATGGTGCTGGGCCTGCATGAATACTACAAAATCGCAACCAACGTATACCTCGACTTTGACCGCATCGCCTTTGATGTCAGAAAGACACTTTTATGCAGAACGAAAAGCCATCGAAGCAAGACCGGCCTGCGAAGCCAGGCATTTCAGCAATTCTATGGCGATTTTACCGGGAAAATATTCAATGTGGCTGGGCTGGCGCTCTTTCCAATCAACGGAGTGAAAACTACGCCGCCTATGTGCTTCTCTCCCGACATCTGCAATTACTCCGAAAAGGGACGGGCTAAAATCCATGAGCTGCAGAAGGCAATCAGCCCTGTTATCCTGCAAAAACTCATGGAGCATCCCATACAGGGGCAGAGTACCGAGTTGAACGACAACCGCATTTCTCTCTACATCGCTCAGCGGGGAAAATGTGCCATTTGCAAAGAGCCCCTGCTGTCGGGGGATATGGAAGTCCACCACATCACGCCAAAATCCAGCGGCGGAAAGGACAACTACTCCAATCTGGCGCTGGTAACGGGGGATGTTCATAAGCTCATCCACGCAACCGACCCGGTAATCATCCAAAAATATCTCGATAAGCTGAAACACTGCAAGCTCAACATGGCGAAACTCAATAAATTCCGGCTGTTGGCTGGCAACTGTAAAATCGAATATAGGTAAACATTGATGGGGCGCCGTGTGATGGGAAACTATCACGCACGGTGCTAAGCGGGGGAAAAGCCGGAGATTACTTCAAACGCTTACCTATCGCAAAAACTTTACGAGAAAAGCAGCGCCTACCTTCGGGATCAGGGCTACACCGTCAAGGTGTTCAATCTGGTCACCCCCGCCGCCTCTGATTCCTGGAACTGCCTTTCGGAGATCGAGGGGCAGGAGCTGATGGCCCAGCTTTTCTGCGACGTTATCATCAAAAATACTGGAAACGGGCAGGGTGACCACTTCTGGGACAACGCCGAACTGAATTTACTGAAAGCCCTTGTTCTCTATGTGGAACGGAATTACCCGGAGGACAGGCGCAACATCGGGGAGGTCTACCAGCTTCTCGCCATGAGCAGCGAAAAAGAGCTGAACGCCCTGTTCGATGTACTCCCCATCTCCCACCCGGCCAAGGCTCCCTACAGCATTTTCAAGCAGTCCAGTGAAAGCGTCCGGGGCGGCGTCATTATTGGCCTGGGTTCCCGGCTCCAGGTATTTCAGAACCAGGACATCCGAAACATCACCGGCCACGATGAAATTGACCTGGAGCTGCCGGGCAAGCAGCCCTGCGCCTACTACTGCATCACCAGCGACCAGGACAGCACCTTTGATTTCCTGTCCTCGCTGTTTTTGTCGTTCATTTTCATTAAGCTGGTACGGTACGCCGACCAGAACTGTCCCGGCGGTGCGCTCCCTGTCCCCGTCCATATGCTGGGCGAGGAGCTGTGCGCCTGCGGGGTCATTCCGGACCTGAGCCGGAAAATCTCGGTCATCCGCTCCCGGAATATCAGTATGTCCTGCGTGTTCCAAAACCTTGCCGGACTCCAGAACCGCTATCCCTATAACCAGTGGCAGGAGATTTTGGGCAACTGTGACATCACCCTGTTTCTGGGCTGCACCGATGCCCTGACCGCACAGTTTATCTCTGACCGTACAGGAGAAGCGTCTATCGCCGTCACCAGCAAGGCCAAGCAGCTGGGTACCTGGCGCATCTCCAACTATACACCAGAGTACCGGGAGACCAGCGGTGTGGGCAAACGCAAATTGTTGACTATGGATGAAGTGCTGCGCATGGATGTGGACCGGGCATTGGTCATCCTGCGCGGAAGAAATGTACTGGAGGTTGATAAATACGACTATTCCAAGCACCCGGAAGCAAAGAAGCTGCGCCCGAGCAAGGCCGCCTCCCACATCCCCGCATGGCAGTCTGAGCAACAGAAGGCGGAGCAGGCGGCAGCTCCCACCCCGGCCAAGCCCAAGCCCCCGCGTCCCAAAGCCCCAGCCAGGAAAGCGGCGCCGGCCAAACAACCCGCCCCAGCAAAAACAGAGGCCCCGCCGCCTGTCCCGGCCGATGCTCCCAGGGAACCGCCCCAGGAGCCGGCATCACCCCCACCCCCGCCCAGGCGCTCCACCGCGAAGCCGGCCCAAAAGCCCGGCCAGCGGGTGGTCACCGCCACAAAAGACAGTATTTTATCAAAACCAAAAAAGGAGGAGTAACAAACTATGCCCAGAAAGAAAACTGTGATCCCTGATGAACCGCCTATGGAGGCCCTGACCGCCGCCGAGTCCGGCGTGGAAGAGAACGCCGGCCAGTTCCCGGAGGACGCCGGCTTCCCGGACACCGCCCCCAGCGGAGAGTACGCCGGGGACGGCATCCCCGCCGAGGGGGAGGCCCCGTCTGACGGCCTGCCTTCCGACGTCCCCGCCGGAGAGGTTCCGTCGGGCGAGGATATGCCCGGCGAGGCCGCCTATGGCGATATGCCCAGCGCGGAAGTCCCGCCCACTGAGGAGGAGTTCCCCGCCGATGCCCTGCCCAGTGACGCGCCGTGGGGCGATATGCCGCCCGGCGATACCTTCCCCGCGGGTGAGGAGAACCCCTTCCCCGAGGTGGGCGACGCCGCCGGTTCCCCGCAGCCCCAGGAGGGCATGGAGCTGGAGGGCGACGACCCCGAGTATGGGGCGCTGCTTCAGGAGTTGGGCGAGGCGGGCCAGCGTGAGACTGGCGGTGAGGACCCCCTGACCCTGGACCCGCCGCCCGGTGAGGACCCGGCTCCTGTGCCGCCCGCCGCCCCCGCTGAGATGGAGGGCGGTATGGACGGCGAGGAGCCTGCCCCGCCCCGGCGGCCCAGAGGCCGGCCCCGCCGTACCGAGAGCACCCCCGCCGCCGACCCCCGCCGTGACCGGGTGCTGACCATTGAGGCCAGAGACGAGGTGCAGACGGTGGAGGAGCGGGAGGCCATCATCTGGCACGAGATCCAGAACGCCCACTGGACCCGCCGCATCCTCACCGGCACTTTGGACGGCGTGGAGCGGACGGAATCCGGCATGACCGTGGCAGTGGTCAACTATAAGGGCTTCCGGGTGGCGATCCCGGTGAAGGAGATGCTGCTGTTCACCGGCAGGGTCCCCTCCGGCGCGGAGTTCCAGGAGCTGATGTCCCGTATGCGGGGCATCCTCACCGCCCGGCTGGGTTCCGAGATCGACTTCATCGTGAAGGGCCACGAGAACAAGAGCCGCAGCGTGGTCGCCAGCCGCAGGGACGCCATGTACCGCAAGCGCCAGACCTTCTATCTGGACAAGGACGAGCGGGGCGAGCCCATGATCTACGAGGGCCGCGTAGTGCAGGCTCGTGTGGTGGCGGTGGCCGAGAAGGTGGTCCGGGTGGAGGTGTTCGGCGTGGAGTGTGCCATCCTGGCCCGGGGCCTGTCCCGCGCCTGGGTGGGCGACGCCGCCGAGCACTACCATGTGGGCGACCGCATCCTGGTACGGGTGCAGAAGATCACCGGCACTACGGTGGAGGACCTGTCCATCACCGCCGACGTGCGCAGCACCTCTGCCGACACTGCCAGCGACGACCTGAAGAAATGCGTGCGGCAGGGCCGGTACGCCGGGCGGGTCACCGATGTGCGGGGCGGCGTTGTCTACATCCGGCTCAATAACGGCGTCAACGCTATTGCCCACGCCTGCTATGATCTTCGCACACCCGGCAAGAAGGATGATGTCAGCTTTGCGGTTACCCGGCTGGACGAAGAAAAGGGAATCGCAATCGGCATCATCACCAGAATCATCAAACAAAATTTGTAAAGGAGAGGGCCTATGAAGCATTTGAGGCATCTGGCGCTGTCGGTGCTGCTGGTGCTGTCGCTGACGGCCACCGCCCTGGCCGCGGAGGTCCCGATCAGTCTGGTGGTGGAAAACCTCAACGGCCAGCAGCGCATCGTCAAGACCTATGAGCTTCCCCCCGGCACTGACCCCGAGACCTTGAAGGAGCCGTCGTTTGAGTATGACGGCTTCACCTATACTTGGGCCTATACCACCAAGGACGAACATACCTTCCTGGAAACCAAGGCCGTGACTGAGACGGTGACGGTGGAAACTGGGAAAAAGGACCTCAATACCGTCCTGGAACAGCTGGCCCCCAGCATCCTCTACGATGACGGGGAATTTACCGGCGAGCTGGCCCTGGATCATACCACCATCACCACCGAGGCGGCGGGTTATACCACCAAGAGCGGAAAGGTGACCGCCACCAAGACCATCGGGCCACTGGACCGCAACGATATGTCCTACATCCCCGCCACGACCGTCAAGGATGGCAGAACGCTGACCCTCGCCAATGTGGAGTGGCAGGTCATCGGCACCGATCTGGTGGGGGACGTGCTGGCCCCCTCCAGCTATCAGGCGGTGGCGACCTACTCCGCCTCCACCAGCAGTCAGGTGGCGACCGGCTATGTCTCCACAGCGGAGTACAAGGGGACCGTGACCGCCTCCGGCATTGAGAGCATTACCTACACGGTTGTCTATGTGGGAACGGAGATTGTACCCGAGCCTCCGCAGCCCACTGAGCTGGTCAAGCAGGGCGGCCCTCTGTCCGGCGGGAACGCAGCCGCCATTGGCGGGACGCTCCTGGTGATTGCTCTGCTGGCGGCGCTGGCTGGCGGCGGCGTCTGGCTGTATCTGCACCGCAAGAACGTCTATGTCTATGTCCCCGGCGACCAGCCCCGGGACTATAAGCTGATTGCCAAATTCCGGGTAGAACCGGAAAAGCCGGAGATCCAGGTCAATGAGGACCAGATCGGTTCCGCGCATATGCTTGCGGTAGAAATCAAGAAGCCGCTGGCAAAGAAGCTGCTGAATCAAATTTTTACCGTCAATCACCCCTGCGGGGCGCAGCGGTATATGGTCCTTAGGGACAATCCCGGCGATTGGCATGAATTCCCTTTGGACAACCATATAGAAGAAATGGAGGAAGCAACTTGAAGCATATCAGAAAAATCGCGGGCCTGATGCTGTCCCTTACGGCGGCGCTGTCCCTGACAGTCCCGGTCTTCGCGTCGGACTACTCCTTTACCACGGACGCCCCCCAGGACTTCTACGGCAGCACCAGCTATGAGGATGTCTACGGCTCCCAGTACAACTACGGCGGGAAAAATGTGGTGGACTACCAGGTGTCCGAGCTGGAGTACGGCGTCCAGAGCACCACCATGACCGGCGTGATGGAGCGCACCATCCTCCCCGGCCTCCAGCAGACTGTGGGAACGGGCGGAGGCGGCTACGGCGTGGCCGGGGGCGGCGGCCCCATTACGGTGCTGGTTGAGGGAACCGGCGCCGGCGGCTCCACCTCTGTCACCAATCCCACCGTCCCCACGCTCCCCACCACCCCCACCTACCAGCAGCCCGCCTACACCAGCGTGGAGGGGATGGCCTATAAGGACGGCCACATCGGCACCATTAAAATTCCTTCCCTGAGCATCAATATGAAGGTCTGGGAGGGCGAGACCGCCGAGAGCATGAAAAAGGGGCTGGGGCACTACAGCTCCACCTCCGCCTGGGATGGAAATGTAGCAATGTGCGGCCACAACCGGGGCGCTAAGTACGTGATCGGGGCCATCAAGGATCTGGAGCAGGGCGATACCATTACCTACACCACGGTCTACGGCACCCGTACCTATGCGGTGGAGACGGTAACTGTCATTTCCAACACCGATTGGAGCTACCTCCAGTCCACCGCCGACAACCGCATCACCCTCACCACCTGTCTGGCAGACCACCCGGAAAGCCGGGTCGTGGTCCAGGCTGTCGAAAAAAAGTAAAGGGATATTGTTGAAAGCCTTTGTTTTGTTTCGTATAACAGTGTATAATGAAATGAATGGAGGTTTTCTCAATGAGGAAAAAGTTCTTATCTATGGCGCTGGCCTGCGCCCTCAGCCTGAGCATGGCAGTCCCCGCCGTGGCGGCCGCTCCGCCCTCCGAATTGGAGATGGCGGCGGCCTATGTGCGGGAGCAGGGCATTATGACCGGCGACCAGAACGGCAATCTGAATCTGGACGCCGGACTGAACCGCGCCGAGCTGGCGGTCCTGCTCACGCGGCTTCGCAACGGAACGGAAGAACTGTTCGCCAACACCGGCTACTACGAGCAGGGCTGCAAATTCACGGATGTTCCGGCCTGGGCGAAGCTCTTTGTGGGCTACTGCGTCCGAAATAATCTGGTAGCCGGGTATGACACCTTGCGTTACGGGCGTCAGATCCGGTAAATCCGGCGGCAGCCTGCACCGTTATCCTGCGGGTCTGCGGTGTTGCGGATGGAGAGGGCAGTATCTGTAACTACAATACCGCCTGCTCCTATGCCGCCGGTCTGGGCTGGATCGACGAATCCACCGCCCACGCCAATACCATCACCCGAGGCGAAATGGCGGTGCTGATCTACCGTGCCCAGACCGGCGCACGTCCAGGCGTACCTCCCAGCACTGGGGACGGCTTTCTGTCCAACGGGAAGCCTGTCACCGAGGAAAATGTGCTGGAGCTTCTGCGCCAGCTGGAACAGGATTGGCCCCACGGCACGGTCTGGGGGACGCACAATACGCCAGGAACCCATAAAAACGAGGTTCCCAGCACGGCAGCCAACCGTGTTATGGACGTCTACTGGGTCAGCGAGTATTACGGGTGCAGCGGCTACGCCTCCATGGTCAGCTCCCTTGTTTTTGGAGACAAGGCTAATCCGGGCCGCAAGCAGGACGATCTCACGGAAATGCGCCCTGGCGATATTGTATTTGTAGTGAGTCCTGACGGAGTAGTGGGCCATGTAGTCATTGCCCTTGAGTCCCCGAATCAGGAGGGGCGGTTCCACTATACGGATGGCAACAGTGGTGAAATCATCACATGGCCCAGCACCGAGCATCCGGACATTAGAAGCTACAGTCTGACTGGCTTCAGCGGTGGACGTATTCCACATCATCTTGAAGTGTGGACCCGCTATCCTGAGAATGTCCCCTTCACCGGTGAAAGTGTGGAAGCGTGGCCTGCCATTTCTGGCAGCTGACAACGACAAAACAGGACAAAGGAGGCGATTCATGCCCCAAAAACTACCGATCCCAGGATGAATAGTCCCGGCCTGTCAATTCAATACCATCAGCCCAAGGGCTGCACGGTTTCGTGCAGTCCTTTTTCTATGCTCAAAATGAATAAAGGAGGAAACGCATTCATGTTGAAATCTCTCTCCCGAAGCATCAAATCCAACTGGAAGCGCACCCTGTCCGGCCTGCTGGCGGTCATCACCATCATCGGGATGCTGCCGGCCACCGCTCTTGCTGCGGAGGGAACGTCCGCCAAAGCGGCCAGCAGCATCGCGGCCTATGCCCCCACTGGCGATTTTGAGGTCAATATCGCCGGGGCTACCGGTTGGAACGGGACCTGCCTTCCGCTTCCGGTCTACAGTACCGAGAACAGCGGGGCGCAGGCCGCATCTGTTCCCGCCTCAGACGGCTCCAAGCCCGTCCCCTTCGCCATCCTGGCCTACAACGGTGGCGATAGGGTCAAGATTGGCCTCGCCGTTGACAGCAACGGCAATGTGACCGCCTGGGAAGGCGGCCAGCTAGGGAAAACCGGCTGGGTGGATAAGGAGCATATCTTCATCAATCTGCCGGACGTTGTTCCCAGCATCGCCTACAACCTGACCAACAGCAGCGGCAGCATCTTCCAGGCCGCAGACGGGAAGGACATTCCCGGCGTTACAGGGAAATCCTACTACAACGCCCGGCAGTTCAGCTCCAGGCTGAGCCGCTATGAGTATGTCGTCCCCTGTATGTTCACCCTGGCCGAGCGGCTGGCAAAGGTCCAGCAGTCCGCCATGTCCAACGGTGAGACGCTGGTGATCTATGAGACCTTCCGGCCCGCCGGAGTGCAGTCCGCAGTGCGGGACGGTTTCACCGCCCTTTGGGACAGCGACAGCGATGTGTCCGCCGACATGGATAAGGCCAGTGCCATGGGTTATGCCCGTGAGCAGGGCTGGTTCATTTCTAACGGCACATCCAACCATCAGGCGGGGCTAGCTGTGGATATGAGCCTTGCCAAAGGCGATCCTGCGGAGCTGCATGAGTACACGCTGGATGGCGCCACTTACCGGAAGTACGAGGACTGGAAAGAGTATGAGATGCCGACGCGGATGCACCAGCTGAGTTCGGCCGCGATTCGCTTCCAGGAGCCTGTCAGCTCCTATACCATGCCCAATGAGTTGGAGAATTGGACGGAGCGGTTCGCCGCCTCCGAGGGTGCGAAACGGCTTCAGAGCTACTGCACCAGCGCCGGCCTGATCCCCCTCGCCAGTGAGTGGTGGCATTTCAATGACCCCAATGTGGCGAAGATTATGGCGAAGGGCAGCTACTCCGGTCAGGAGGCGGTCAATACCAAGGGCGGCTATACCATTGACCGGGCTTACAGCACGGTCCCCTATCAGGCGCTGACCAAGCTGAGCGGCAGCGGTATCCGGCGGGTTCCTGCCAATGCTGGCATCTCCTACGCCAATGGAGGTACGGGCGGCCTGAACCCTGGCAGCCCTGGCGGTCAGAAGCCCAGCACCAGCGATGTGGACTGGGCCACCGATCCGGAGCGGACCTTCCTCCGCTTTACCTTGATCGAGTTTCCGGAAGGCGTAGTCAAGGACATCAACAGCAATGACTTCAATACCTGGCATGTGGTGGGTACACCCCTGAATGTGGTCTGGGGCAATGGCAGCATCGAAAACTGGGATGCTGATACCTGCCGCCGCCGGATCACCTGGTTCAATTCTTCTGCCATGCAGTACAACGGCAAGGGCTCCAGTGCCGCTGAATTGATGGGCGGTACAGTTTATGCCTATGATGCTACCAGCGGCTATAACCAGAAATGGGTGACCACCGCTGACGAGTTTCAGGCGGCCACCGGGATTACAGACACGCAGAAGGAGCAGATGTTCCACTGCAACAGCTCCAAATGGTCCACTGGCTGGGTGGATGGCGACTATACCTCCATGTGGGGCACCGATCCTAAGCCCGTTACTCCTGGCAATCTCTACAAGGTCTACAAACCCAACGACGCCTTTTTATATCTGCTGGGCCGCCTGAGTGCAACCAGCAGCAACAGCGGCTGGAGCAAGGATGACGCTATCAAAAATTGGTCTGAGTATGTCCACGACTGCCAGCGGCAACCTGCGCACCAAGTACCGGGTCATCATTGAGACCGGCGGCGTTTTCGTGGACCCGGATGGTCTTCCGACGCGCTTACACCCTGCGGGAGATGATGGCCTATTCCCTCTATAACAGCGAATCCACAACTAAGGGCAATCTGATTTACGATCAGTCCTCCACCATTCGCAACATGGCCCAGTGGATGCGCCAGAAGAAGAACTCAGTTTTTGGAGTACCCTTTGGACAGCAGCGGCGTCCCCACCGGCGAGGAGCTGTGTTCCACTAACGGCTTTACCGAGGCGGACAGCTTCGTGGACAGTATTACGAAGGCCGCCAAGGTCAGAGACACCATCTTTTCCGAGCGGTGCTCCTATGGCCTGCACATCCTCAGTCCGTTCAACTTCGAGCGGCCTGAGCCCACAGGGCCGTCCCTGGAGGTGACCAAGAAGGCCGGAGGCTCCGTCCCCGCCGGGGAGACCTGGAGCTTTACCGTGACCTATACTGCGGGCAGCCCTGCCAGCTTCACAGCGAAGAAAAACGGTACAGACTGCACAAGCCAGGTCACAAGCACTGGTAGCGGCCTGAAATTTACGCTGAAGGCTGATGAAACCATCCGCATCGAGTTTGAGGCGGATGCCTCCTTCCGGTTTGATGTGACAGAGGACGACACCTCCTACCTGACCGGCATCACCGGCACCGGCGGTACCGCCGATATGGCCGCCAAGAAATTCTCCAGCAGCGGCGGTGCATCCAAGGTGACCTTCACTAACGGCACTACCATCACTGAGAAGAAGCCCGTTTACCTGAAGCTCAAAAAGATCGCCGCCAAGGATAAGAAGCCCCTGGCCGGCGCGGAGTTCTCAGTCTATGCGGACTCCTCTTGCAGCGGCACACCCCTGGCCGTGATGACCACCGGCTCTGACGGCACAGCGAGTACGTCCGTTCCCAACATTGTGGAGGACGGCAAGAGCGTGACCCTGTACGTCAAGGAGACCAAGGCCCCGGCCGGCTGTACTCCGCTGGCCTCGCCCTTTACCGTGACCTGCAAGGCCCCGGATAATTCCACGGCGGCGGGCGCGGTACAGGTAGGCCCGGCGGCGGGTATTGAGAACGGCGGCATCCCCGAGCCGGGGAAGGCCCTTCTGTTCAAGCGGGACGCCCTGACCAACACCGGCGTCGGCCCCGCCACCTTTAAGTTCTCCTCCGTCACCAACGGCGTCTACGAGTTTGACACCGATGAAGCCGGTGTGCTGGAGAGCGTGCAGTGGTGGGACCCCACGGAATCCACAGGAAAGTACATCAAGCCCGGTGAGTACGCCGTGACGGAGCTGGTTCCGCCCCCCAATTACGAGCCTACCACCGAGGTCCAGCAGATCAAGCTGGAGCTGGACGCCAACGGCAATCCCATCCCTGCCGGGCCTCTGGTCTTCAAAAATCTGGCGAAGGTCGGATTGAAGATCGTGAAATATGACCGGCAGAGCCACCGGCCCATGGCGAACGTCACCTTTGAGATCTTCCGGGACGGCCTTTCGCTGGGCCGCTATGAGACCAACGGCAGCGGCGAGATCCTCCTGACCAACATCGAGCCGGGCACCTACCGGGCGGTGGAGGTGGACACCGGGGACGACAGCCACATCAAGGACACCGCCCCCCAGGAGATTGAGCTGACCGCCGGCTGCGGCGTCAAGGAGCTGTTCTTCTTTAACGACACCAAACCCGGCATGAAGCTGGTGAAGGTGGACAGCGCCGACCCCTCCAAGACCATTCCCGGCGTGAAGTTCAGCATCCGGGCCATTGATGGCAGCTACGGCCCGGAGGAATTTGTCACCGATGGCAATGGTGAGATCGACCTGAGCAAGCTCCCCGTCGGCTCCTATGAGGTGACGGAACTGGAGTGCCCCGGCTATGTGGTGGACAACGCCCAGCGCATCATCCACCTGCGGGCCAACGACACCGCCGAATTTGTGTTTACGAACACAAAAAAGCCCAGTCTGCGGCTGGTCAAAACCAGCGCGGACGGGACTGCTTTGGACGGTGTTACCTTTAAGATCACCCCCATTGGGGACGCCAGCCACTCCATCGACCGCACCACCCAAAACGGCGGCGAGATTCTGGTGGAGGGCCTGGAGCCGGGAATCTACTCCGTTGTGGAGACGGCCACCCTGCCGGACCACATCCTGGACACCACCGAGTACCATGTGGAGCTGTCTCCGGGCAAGACCGCTGAGATCCATCTGCAAAACGACAAGCGGCCCAGCCTGGTCATCAGCAAACGGGACAAGGACAGCACAGACCCCGTGCCCGGCGTGACCTTCACGCTGCGGGGCGCGGACGGCCCCACCATCACCACCAAGCCCACGGGTCCCGACGGCAAGGTGGTCATCACCGACCTCCTGCCCGGAGTTTATACCATCACCGAGCAGAGCGTTCCGGAAAATTACATTCTGGACACCACCCCCCAGACTGTGACCCTGTTCCCCAACAAGGAAACCCAGGTGGAGTTCCAGAATTACCAGCGGCCCACCTTGAAGATCGTGAAGGTGGACATCGCGGGCAAGCACCTGACCGGCGCGATTTTTGAAGTCAAGACCAAGGCCGGTGTGAAAATCGGGGACTTCCCCGTAGGCGCGGACGGCACCATCACTGTGCCTCAGAAGCACCTCACCGAAGGCTATTATATCATCACGGAAAAACAGGCGCCGGCAGGGTACATTCTGGATACTACGCCCCATGAGGTCTACCTGCGCCCCGGCAAGACCACAGAGGTCTCCATTGAGAACGAGAAGAAACCCGGCCTCACCATCTATAAGGTGGATAGTATCGTCGGGGACGGGATCAAGGGGGCCAAATTTGAAATCTGGGTGTCCAAGGACAAGAACCAGAACGGCACCTACCAGCAGCTGACCAACAGCTACTACTATTCCGATGAAAATGGCATCATCCACCTGGACAGCCTGGACACCGGCTGGTACAAAATCATCGAGGTGGAACCGCCGGCAGGGTTCATGCTCAAAGAGCCCTCCGAGCAGACCATCTACATCGAGCATGACACCTCCGTTGAGGTGACCTTTGAAAATATTCCCAAATCCGCTCTCGTCATCCGGAAAATTGATTCGGACACCGGGGCGCCTCTGGCGAACGCCTGGTTCCGCGTCCGCTACCTGGGCGGGACATCCGGCAGCGGCGGTACCATCATCGGGGAGTATCAGACCTCCAGCAACGGCAATATCGTGATCACCGGCCTGGACGCGGGAACATACGTCTGCGAGGAAATTTCCGCCCCCCACGGCTACGTCATGGATACTGCCCCGCAGACCGCCTACATCAGCGGCAAGGAGCAGGACTGCATTACCCTCACCTTTACCAACAGCAAGTACGGTTCCCTACTGGTCAAGAAGGTGGACAGTATCACCAAGGAGCCGCTGAGTGATATTCAGTTCTTTATCACCACCAGCGACGGCGCTGTGGTGGGTAACGGCAACGGCTACTTCACCACCGACAGCGCGGGTTCCATCTTGGTGTCCGACATCATGCCGGGAACCACACTGGTGGTCAAGGAGACCCGGACAAGGCCGGGGTACATTTTAGACGACGTGCCCCAGACGGTCAAGATCGAGTCCAACGAGACCAAGACCCTGGAGTTCCGCAATCAGCCCACCGGCTCCCTCCTGATCCGGAAGGTGTGCAGCGTCAACCCCAGCGTCACGCTGGCGAACGCGGAGTTCAAGGTGGCCTACTCGGACGGCAGCCTCATTGGCGACTCCAACGGTGTTTACCGTTCGGACGAAAACGGCGAGGTGCGCATCGAGGGCCTGATCCCTGGCAAGAGCGTCGTGGTGACTGAGACCAAGGCCCCGGCGGGGTTCCTCATTGATACCCAGTCCCAGACAGTAGTGATCCAGGCGGGTAAGACGGTCAGCGTGACCATGAAAAACCAGCCCAAGGGCCAGCTCATTGTCCAGAAACGGGACAGCGCCACCAACAAGCCGCTCTCCGGGGCGGAGTTCCGCATCACTACGGCGGCGGGGTGCGAAGTGGGTCTGGACGGTGTGATCGGCACCAGCACCCTCACCCAGAACGGCATTTTTACCACCGACGCCCAGGGCGAAATCAGGGTCACCAACCTCGCACCCGGGGCCTATGTACTGTCTGAAATCAAGGCCCCGGCGGGCTACGTCATGGATTCTCCCAGCACCAATGTGGTCATTGGGGCCAACGGCGACACCCAGACGGTCATCGTGAAAAACTCCAAGGCGGGCACATTGGTCATCGACAAACGGGATTCCGTCACCAACAAACCGCTGGCCGGCGTTACCTTTAAGGTGACCACCGCCACCGGCGAGTTTGTCCCCGATGAAAACGGCCAGATCAGCAGCAACGGCATCTATATGACGGACCGGGATGGGAAAATTACCATCAACGGCGTGGTCGGCGCGCTGGTCGTGACGGAGATCAAGACCATTCCCGGGTACACCATCGACCCGGCGGAGAAGACCCAAACGGTGGTAGTCAACCCCAACGACGTTCAGACCCTCCACTTCTACAACACCCCCGGCACCACCCTCGTCATTCGGAAGTACATCGAGGGTACGGATTTTGAGCCTCTTTCCGGCGTCGCCTTTAAGGTCATCGACGGCAGCGGCGCGGCGGTAGGTCCCGACGACGGGATCTATTATACCGACAAGGCCGGCGAGATCGTGCTGTCTGATGTGGAGCCGGGTACCACCGTCATCGCAAGGGAGATCAAGACGGTAGAGGGCTTCGTGCTGGACGGCACCCCCCAGAAGATTCTCATTAAGGACGGCGAGGTGCAGTCCCTGACCTTCTGGAATAAAAGGGATAATTCCCTCACCATTCTGAAGCAGAGCACGGACAAGACCCCGCTGCCCGGCGCGGTGTTTCACGTGACCGACGAAGACGGCGCCGCCATCGGCACCAACAACGGCCGGTACACCAGCGACCGCAACGGCCTCATTACCATCACCGGCCTCCAGCCTGGGCAGATCGTGATCGTGACGGAGGAAAAGGCCCCTAACGGCTACATCAAGGACCCCACCCCCAAGACCATCAAGATCAAGCAGGGCGTCGCCAACAGCCTGATTTTTGAGAACGCCAAGACGGGCTGCCTCATTATCAATAAGCGCAGCTCTGCGGATAAGAAGGTTCCCCTGGAGGGCGTCACCTTTAAGATCACCACCACCAACGGCAGCTTCCTCCCGGACGCGGATGGGAAGATCAGTTCCAACGGCCTGTACTACACCGACGAAAACGGGCAGATCATTCTCAACAGCGTGGTGGGCTCCCTGGTGGTGACCGAGGTGCAGAGCATCGACGGCTACACCATCCATGAGGCCAACCGTACCCAGACCGTGGAGGTCGCCCCGGACGACACCCAGACGCTCTACTTTTACAACGACCCCCTGTGCAGTTTGACCATCTCGAAGGTGGATTCCGTCACCGGGAAGCCCGTACCCAACACCGAGTTCACGGTCAGGTACAGCGACGGCAGCCTGATCGGGAAGTTCACCACCGGGAAGGACGGGACTGTGACCGTCACCGGCCTCATTCCCGGCAGCACCGTGGTAGTGACCGAAACCAAGGTGCCCCAGGGCTATGTGCTTAATCCCACCCCCCAGACCATCGTGGTTCGGAACGGGACGGGCAACACCCTGACCAGCGGCGTGAGCGGCGGCCCCACCGGCGGCAACAGCACCGGCGGCAACAGCACTGGCACCGGCGGCGGGAACAATCTCGATTTTGAGAATGATCCCACCACCACCCTCGTCATCCAGAAATTCGTGGAGGGCACCGAGAACCAGCCCATGAAGGGCGTGGAGTTCCTGGTCACCGACAGCTCCGGCGCGGTAGTCGGCCCCAACAACGGCTACTACTATACCGATAAGGACGGCCGCATCACCATCTCCAACCTGGAGCCGGGAACCACCGTGACCGCGCGGGAGACCAAGACGCTGGCGGGGTTTGTCCTGGATGGTACGCCCCAGAGCATCAAGATCAAGGTTGGCGAAGCGCAGACCATGACCTTCTGGAACAAGAAGGCGGGCGGACTCGTTATCACGAAGCTGGATGCTGTGTCCAAGAAGCCTCTGGCCGGGGTGCGGTTCAAGCTGACCTATGCCGATGGGACCAACGTGGATCAGGACGGCGGCAAGGTGTCCACCAACGGCATCTATGTGACGGACAGCAATGGGCAGATCAATGTCCAGGGCGTGACCGGCACCATCATCGCAACCGAAATCGAGACCATTCCCGGCTACATCATCGCCCCCAACACCAAATCCCAGACGGTGAAGGTCAACGCCGACGATACCCAGTACCTCACTTTCTACAACACCCCCACCCAAACTTTAGTGATTCAGAAGCTGGTAGAGGGCAGCAAGGACCAGGGCCTGGCCGGTGTGGAGTTCCTGGTGACGGACAGCTCCGGTGCTTTCGTGGGGCCGAACAACGGCATCTACAAGACCGACAAGTATGGCCGCATCACCATCTCCGACCTGGAGCCCGGCTCCGTCATTACCGCCAAGGAAACCAAGGCGCTGGACGGGTATGTGCTGGATTCCACCCCGCAGAGCATTGAGATCAAGTCCGGAGAGGTGCAGACCCTGACCTTCTACAACACCCCTGTGGGCGGTTTGGAGCTGATCAAGGTCTCCGAGTCGGACAAGTCCCAGCGCATCAAGGGCGTGACCTTTGAAATTCGGAAGATGGACGGCGGGCTGGTGGACACCATCACCACCGGCGACAATGGCCGGGTGTTCCTGCCCATGGACGCCGGCGATTTCTACGCGGTGGAGATCGAGGCGGCGGAGGGCTTCAAGATCGACAGCACCCCCCACTACTTCACCATCCAGGACGGCAAGACCACCACGCTGACTGTGACCAACGCCCCCTTCTCGGGCATCATCATCCATAAGGTGAACAGCGTTACCGGCGAGGGGATCTATGATGTGAAATTCGCGCGCTTTGTTCCTTGACAATCTGCGTAGAAATACGCAATAAAACAAGGCAGATTTCGCAAGAAATCTGAACTCTATGCTTGATTCGGCAGGGGCAGAACCTGCCTGACCCGGTGTGACGGGTGACCAAAACTCTGATGCTCCGACGTGCGTCCATAGTGTCATATGGAACGTGCGAAGCTCGGTAAAGAGCGGAGGCGATATCTGAGACGGTATCGCGCCGCAGGAGGCTATAAATCGGTCATGTCCAGTATGTTTTGTTGCAACCGACATATGTCCTGAGAGTACGGCTCGTAAACGCCAGGATGATTATACAGCCATCCGCCCCCATGAGGGGTGCTGCCGCCGTTGAAATTTGAATTTGTGGAAAACGGCAGAAAACCATTAAGGTCGAATGTCTTTGGCAGAATATCACACAAGTCAAAGATGGCAGCCGGGTTAGAGGGACGGGCTAAAACCGATATGTAAAGCTAAAGCATAGGGAACAAAGGAACCATGGACGGCACTTCATCTTTTTGAAGTAAGTGGAGTGGCACCTCCGCCGCGCGGGTAGGAAATGACCCGCTAATCCATGGGGCAGCAGCCCGTAGTAGCGAGGATGTCCGCAATAATAAGGCGGACGGAGCGAAGGGGCATAGTCAGTGCAGATTCGTATGTGAACAGAAGGTCGAGGAAGCCGTAGGCATACCTGACTAAAACCAGAAACACCAATTCCGAAGGGAGGCGGTGCGTATGGCACAACAATTCGACTACCCGAAAACCGAAACGGAATTACGCAAGCTCCAAGATAAACTGTATCAGCACAGCAAAAAGGTCTATGACGAGGGCGGAAGGCCAGCGCTCAAGGGACTTCTGGAAATTATGTCAGCAGAAGCAACCATCATCACAGCAATTCACAACATCAAAAGTAACCACGGCAGTGAAACCCCCGGTGTGGACTCCAAAACCATGCGCGATTACCTGCAACACTCCCATTCGTGGGTCATTCGAGATATTCAAAGCGCGTTCAAGCACTTTGAGCCGCAGAAAATACGCCGGGTGTATATCGACAAACCAGGAAAAGCCGAAAAACGTCCGCTGGGCATTCCTACCATACGGGACAGAATCGTACAAGAGTGCATGAGGATTGTGTTAGAACCCATATTCGAAGCACAGTTCTTTGCCCATTCCTACGGTTTTCGGCCCATGCGGGACGCACCTATGGCATTGGAACGCGCAAAATTGCTTGTTCATCATACTGGCTACCATTGGATTGTCGAGGGTGATATCAGCAAATGCTTTGACCGTATTGACCACGCTATTCTCCTGAAACGTCTTTATCACATGGGGATAAGGGACAGACGGGTACTGCAAATCATCAAGGCAATGCTGAAAACCGGGGTCATGGATGAATGTGAGGTAAATGAGGAAGGTACGCCACAGGGAGGGTTAATTAGTCCCCTATTGGCAAATGTCTACTTGGACATCATGGATGAATGGATTACCAAGCAGTGGGAAATAAAGAAAACAGAATATCCATTCTCAAAACCCTACCGCAAGTACAAAGGTCTGCGTAGAACGGCCTTGATTCCAGGATTCCTCGTCCGATACGCAGACGACTTCATAATCATCACAGACACACGCGCTCATGCCGAGGACTGGAAAAAACGACTGCAAATATTTCTCCACAGCAAAATGAAGCTGACACTATCCCCAGAGAAAACGCTGATAACAGATATCCGAAAAAAGTACATCAAATTCCTTGGCTATGAATACAAGGTGGTTCCGGGAAAAGCGCGAAAAGGCTATATTCCAAGAACGATTCCAGAAAGAGACAGATTAAGGCGGAAAACTGACAAGATTGCTCATGACATCAAGAAAATCCCGCACTATTACAGCCGGGAACAAATGGTGGACGCAATCAATCGCATCAACAGCCAAATCAGGGGAATTATCCAATATGATCAATGCTGTACCTGGGTGAACATTTCCATGAAGAAGTATAGCAGGAGGCTACAATTCGTTGCCAGACGCCGCCTGACGCAGTACAAGGGAAAGTGGATTCCTGCAAATCAAACGCAAAATCTTCCCCGTGTTCATCAGCAGTATAAGCAAAAGATACCCTCCATGAAATATCGCGATATTTATATCGGTTTTACCGCACTTTCCTTTTGCAAATGGGAGAAAACTATCCCCAAAAAGGAGGAAGAGACGCCCTACACTGAAGCTGGCAGGCAACTTTTCTTTGAGCGCACGAAAAAGAAGCGTATACACGCTCGCCTTGATGAAATGTACTCGGAAAAATCGGCCAGAGCAACCAGATATGGGCAATGGGGAAAACTTAACAACTTTGAGTTTATTATGAATCGGGCCTACGCGCTCAACCGTGACAAACTCAAGTGCCGGGTTTGCGGCGGCTGGCTTATTTCCAGTATGCCATGGGCACACCGGGTCAACCCAAATCTCCCATTGAATAAGGTAAATCGTGTCAACAATCTGATATCCCTGCACAAGAAATGCCTCGACGCAGTTAATAACCCGAACTATGATATAAGCGAGTTTGATGCAAAAGCACAGAAGAAAATTATCGGTTATAGGGAAAAACTGGTTCCTTCACATACACGCAACAAATAATCTGCATTGATGGAGCGCCGTGTGCGGTGAAAGTCGCACGCACGGTGCGAAGCGGGGGAAAATCCGCTCTGACTGCTGTCCTCTTATGAGGGCAGTAAAAGCGGCGGATTACCTATCGCTATCTGGTCTATGACCAGAATAAGAACCCCATCGGGGAGTATTCCACCGATAATGAGGGGTACATCTACATCGACGACCTCACCGTACAGGGCAAGGGTAAGCTGTTCATCCGTGAGCTGGAGGCGGCGCCCGGCTACGAGCTGGACAAGGAGTACAAGACCGTTTACGTCCAGCCGGGTAAGACCATTGAAATCGAATGGAAGAACACTCCCATCACGGGCCAGTTCCAGATCCACAAGTTCGCCGCCGAGTACAACGAGGTCACCGGCACCCCCGCCGGCGCTCCCCTCCAGGGGGCCGTGTATGAAATCAGCGAGGCCCGCAGCGGCAAAGTGGTGGACTATATCACCACGGACGCCCGAGGCGTGGCCGCCTCCAAGCCCCTGCCCTTGGGCCGGTATAAGATCGTCGAGGTCACTGCTCCCGCCTACTGGCAGGTCAGCGGCAAGACCTTCGATGAAACCCTGGAGTATTCCGGCCAGATCATCAAGGTGAGCGACTACGACAAGCCCTCCAACCTGGGTGTGGTCATCACCAAGCGGGGCAACGCCGAGGTGCTGACCGGGAGCCAGATGCGCTACGACTTTACTGTGGGCAACACCAGCAACGTGCCGCTTGACAACTACTATTGGCACGACCGCATTCCCACCGACGCAGCCCGGGCCACGGTGTTTACCACCGGCACTTACAGCGCCCGACTGAACTATCGCATCCTCTACAAGACCAACTACACCGCTGCCTATCAGGTGCTGGCGTCCAACCTGATCACCAGCAGCAGCTACTCCTTCAGCCTGAACGCCATTCCCATGCAGGCCGGCGAGTATGTCACAGATATTTACCTGGATTTCGGCAAGGTACCTGTGGGCTTCCAGTCCACCAGTAACCCCACGCTGACGGTCCAGGTGCTGGGCACCATCGCCAACGGCTATCAGATCATCAACCGGGCCGACGTGGGCGGCAAGTACCAGGGCACCTGGCAGACCGGCCAGGCCAGCTGGGTCACTGTCGTGCGCAAGCTGACGCCAAATCTTCCCCTGCCCAAGACGGGCTATTGATCCATTTGCAAGGGGCGGTCCTCAAAAAGAGGGCCGCCCCCATTTTACATTTGTGAGGTGATATGACCATGGACATGGAACAAACCTTTACCGTCCTGCGCCGGGAGCAGCTGCTCATTGACCACGCCCCCCATAGCGTGCAGTTCCAGGACCTGACCGACAGCCTCCTGCGGGTCTGCTCCGCCGCCGCTGTGATCCCGGCCCTGTCCACATTGGAGATCCGGCTGTACTCCACGCTGGCCCTGCTCCACGACGTTGGCAAGCGGGCCATCCCCCCGGAGATCCTCAATAAGCCCGGTTCTCTGACCAAGGAAGAGTTTGAGGTGATGAAGACCCATACCACCCAGGGCTGCGACCTGCTGGAACGGGTGCCGGAGCTGCGGGAGTGCGAGGCGTTCCCTGCCATCTGCGACGTGTGCCGCCACCACCATGAGAGATGGGACGGTTCCGGTTACCCGGACCGGCTGGCTGGGGAGGAGATCACCCCTTGGGTCCAGGTGGTGGGGCTGGCGGACGCCTTTGACGCCCTGGTACATTCCCGGGTCTATAAGTCGGCGTTTACCCAGGAACAGGCCAGCAGCATGATTGTAGCTGGGGCCTGCGGCGATTTTGACCCGCTGCTCCTGGCCTGTTTCGCCCGGCATATCGGTACGATCTGTCAGGCGGTATATGCCTGACCACAGCAGTTCACGGCCCGGTTATTCCGCCGTCATCGGCACCCGGACAGGCTCGACATACTCGGCTACGCTGGTATAGCTCAATTCCAGTTCCACAGCGTCCCAGGAGTAGTTGTCCAGATAAAAGACCTCTTTATGCATGGCTTCTTATGCATGGCTTCTCCACTGTCGCTGTCCTCGGCATCCACGCGAATGGTAGACACCTGATGCCATTTATGCTCGCCGCCCTCCGGGTCCCAATAGGTGTGGGAAAAGCTCTGAGCAAACTGCTCCCGCAGTTTTGGCGACAGGATCGTAAGCTCCACACCGCCTCCGATGGGACGAACCTCCACAAGTTCCACCCCTGCAGGCAGGCCGGTGGCCTCGCCGCTGGTCAGGTCCACAACCACATGGGGCGCGTCCTTGTCCAGCCACTCCGCCTTATCAACGCACAGGGTCAGTCCCTTGGGCGGGTCGTAGTAGAAGCTCTGGAAATAGTAGGTGAGCTGGGATGGAGATTCCAGTGTGCTGCTGGAAACCAGAGAGCCGTCCTTATCATTATACCGGCGGCCGGACTGGTCTTCAAACCAGAATTTCAGCGATTTGAGCCAGGCGGTGTTGGTCTGATCCTCGCCCAGATAGAGGATGGTGCGGGTGGGTGTGTATTCCAGCCGCTCCACCTGGATGCGCTGTCCGTCCAGCTCCATCCAGCGGTTCACTGGGACAGTGATGGGCTGGGCGATACGGTTCATATCCAGAGTCACATCAAAGGTAAAGCACAGCACGCCGGGGTCGTTTCTCGGGTTTGTCCAGTCCTCCATCGACTCTCCCAAGGATGCCTTTGGAGGAGCGGGCATGGCTGGCGTCTCCGGCTGCTGCTCCGCCAGGAAGTACATGTTGATGGTGAATCGCTCAGGCAGGTCGTTCGGTGCGCTGAAGGAGAGGATCATGGACTCCATGCCGTTTGCCTGCCCGCTTATATCCCCTTTGACGTTGGATGTGGAGTAGGCGGCAGCAATATGATCCCCGTTTTCATCAAGCAGCTCCGGGCTGGAATAGAATCTGCCCCCATCTACTGAGTAGACGAATACCATCTGGTGCTGATCCACAATGGCGTATCCCAAATCTACCTTTACCCCATCCACCGTCTGGGACTGCCCAATATACTGCACATAGTCGTGGGCGACGGCAGCGGACAGGCTGGGGGAGAAGGCAACGGCGGCGGCCAGCTCCCGGATGACCGGCACACTGGAGCAGGCCAGGGCGAAGGCGGGGAAAAGGTTCACCATCAGTACAAAGCAGGCGGCGACCGAGGCAACGGTCCCAAGGGGAGCGGAGAAGCGGCGGAGCATCCTGGAGCGCCGGGCGCGTTTCCGGGCGCGCTGTACGCTGTCCTCCAGCTGCTTGGGAGGCGAGGCCAATTCGTTCAACATGGCCTGAAATTCTACAGTTCGATTTTCCATCTGACAACCTCCTTCTATTCGTCAGTCAGCTCCAGCCGGAGCAGGGATAGGGCCTTCTTCTGCCGGGTGGAGACAGTACCTCGTGGAATGTCCAAGGCTCGCGCCGTCTCCTCCAGGGTGAGGCCGGTGAAGTAGCGCAGGATGATCACATCCCGCAGATCCTTTGGCAAGCGGCGCAGCGCCTCCTTCAAGGGCAGGGCGTCAAATTCCTCCTGGGCCGTTTCGGGCAGTTCGGCCACGGCCAGTTCTCGCTTGCGCCGGCGCAGTTCGCTGTTGCAGACATTGATCAGAATGCGGGTGAGCCAGGTATCGAAAAACTCCGGCTGCCGCAGCTTTGAGTAGGCCAGGAAGCCCTTGTAGAACGCTTCATCCACTGCATCCACAGCATCGGAAGGACTGCCCAAGTAGACTGCTGCACAGCGGTAGAGCTGTTCTTTTAAGGATTCCGCCCGGCGGATGTACTCCTGTTCGGTCAAGTGTCTTCCCTCCTTTCTGCCCATTAGACGCGCAGCTGGCTGGTTTTGCCTTTATCCTACAAAAAAATTTTTTCCGAGGCATATCAAAAGACGGGAGACGTTTTGGCGCGTCTCCCGTCTTAGCCGGTTTTGCGGCAGGGGCAGATCAACATTTAGCCTGTTGCTTCAAGTCCCGATAATACTCTACCACCGCCGCATAATTGCCTGCCGCAAAAGTCCAGTTACAGAACCATAACCATTCAATATTTGTTTCTTCCTGCATATATGGTTTCATGTAATTTCGCAATCTTCGGATGTGTTCTTCATAACAATTATTGTTTACCCATTCCCAGTATTCTGGACTTCCATACCGCTCTAATGCAATGTTGGAACCATACAGTTCCCAATCCTGATTGCTGTATGCCTCCAGGCAGAGAATACCACTTTGGTTGTACTCCTGGAGGTCAAAATTGGAATGGTCAAGCACACCGATTTTATCCCAATGAACCACAGTGTTTTCTTTGCGGATATGCGCCATGATAACAATACAGGATAGATCCTGATCATCCTCGCAAACGAGGATGGGTACATTCAACTCCTCCTGACTGTCTACCATCTCCCACACAAAATCATTTTCCCACTGCGATAGCAATTCCCCGTTCCAGGCAGGCATCAGGCCGAGCAAAGAACCAAATCTATCGGGAGTGTGGCGATCCAGATAGATTGTGATGGGGGTGCCGTCAATAACCCAATAGTGCTCCAGGTAGTCGTAGCAGGTTTTTGCTTGTTTTACTTCAATGTGGTTCATGTTTCCACCCTCAGCTGTGATTTAATGATGTATCCCTTTAGATGATGTAGCGTGCCACAACTGGCGGGCAGTGAGAAATAACATCAATAACATGGTTCTGGGTATAAATGCCATAACGCTTCCACAATTTCACTATTTATTTTTCCCATTTTCCCTCGCTAGAAAGATGTGGCTTACCCGCCTCTATTACAGTTGTCGCATCCAGGTTCTTCCCCAATAACTCCTGTATCTGGAACTCAGGCACCAGCTTTTTAGTCTTTGAGTAACTTTGTGAGGCATCAAAAGGGCGAAAAATAAAACCTGCCCCTAATTCTGCTCGGAGTTGTGGATCTATGCTCTCCTCAAAGTAGTCTACAACTTTTTGGCGCAACACTGGCGAGATGTCCTCATATACGGTTTCTGTCAGCTGGAGAACTATGGAATTACCCAGTTCCTCGGTTTTCCAACAGGGCGCATTTAATATCGTATCGCGCCCTAACATTTTGATATAGGGTGGGCCAAAATAGGTGCGCCACTTTAATGCGGGACAACGAATATCAAGCCGGTCCGGAATCAATGCGCTGTTTGTATTTGTGCAGGGGATAGAACTGGTGTAGTCATAAATTTCGGCATGGACAGGGGAAAACAGACGAACCAAATCGTCACAAAAGTGGACAAACTGAGCCATGTTTCGTGGGTCCTTTTTTAAGAATGGCTTGGAAATATTTATGGAAATCATATTAAACAGAACAGAATTTGCCCAGTTGCGCCATCCTATATAATATCCGATTTTTCCAGGAGGCCGCCCTTTCATCATAAGCTGCGCATTGCAGGGACGGCTCTCCAGTTCCTCCTGAGAAATGTCTGCGCCTCCGAACCAAGACAGAATGATTTCATCCTCCTTTTTATTATTGAATATCTGCTTCATAGGCTCATAATTACCGTACTTAAAGGGCCGGTAATTGGGACCATAGGCATCAACTAATCGAAAAAAATCCTGTGCAGCCTTCCTGTTATGAAAGGGTTTTGTTGTTCGAAGGCAAAAATCTATTTCTTGCTTTGCCGGAGTAATTAACGCCATCAGGGCACCTCCACAATTTTTATATTCACATTAGAATTGTTTGCGTTTCGTCTAAGAGGTGATGAAAGTGTCAAACCGCTACCTTGAGGAGTATGGATTACCGGATACACGCTTTTTTAATCCCAAAAGCTGTGGGCAATCTGTGTCAGATAGTCCTGGGCGCTGACGTGAACGCTGGGAGGCTCCTCCAAGCTCACGAAATAGTCTATGAAAAAGGCTTCCACATCCGGGTCCCCCTTCAACTCCGCCAGCACCTGAAACGCCTCCACCTTCAAGCTGCAATGCGCATCCCCGATGGCGGCACACCGCAGGGCGGTGTTCTTCGAGCGGGGATCTTCCCGGCTCCGCAGAACCACCAGCGCCCCCCGCAGTTGGGGCCGGTAGAGGCCGGGGTCTGTCAGCCAGGTTTCCAGCTCCCTGTCCGTGGGATAGCTGAGCTCTGCCGCCGACACCAGGGCATACCCCTCGGCGGTAGGATACCGCTTCCCGGCGGCCAGCAACGCCTCCGGAAGTTCCGCATCTGCCAGACAGCCCTTGGGCAAAGGGCCGGAGCCTTTGGTGTACCGCCAAGGTTCCTTCGGCAGCTTCACGCCGCTGATGTCCTCAACAGGAACCACAATAGGGCCGAAGCAGGCTGACTGTTTTAGATTGTCCAGCCGGTAATACCCCAGCGGCAGTATCGTCAGGCAGGGCAGAGTCCGGCCCAGCAGGGCGGCGGCAGTCGCTTTGTGGTGTCCGTCCAGCAGAACGGACATCCCTTCCGTCACATAGACGGCAAGCCCGTGGGGCAGGGAGCCATCCTGTTGAAAACGCTCTTTATAATAGTCAACCCGTTCCAAATCCAGCCGCGACCGCCGTTGGGAGGGGTAGAGGAATTTCGGAGGAATGCGTTCATACTTGTAGTCGTAGTCATCGTCAGCAAGACAAACGAGGCCGGTGGTGGGGTTAGGCTCCAGGCGGTCGGACACGTTCCAGAAAAATTGCCCGCAGCCGTCTGTGGGGTAGGCGTCGCTCTCCGCCAGCACATAGACGCCCTCCGGCAGCAGCTCCAGCAGGGGCGACAGGGAGGGGACAGCGTCCTCCAGTTGGGCAAAGCCGCCGTTGAGGATTTCCCGCAGGGCATCCAGTTCTGGGCACTCCGCTGTATCCAGGCCCCAGCCGGTGCAAAGCCGGCTTTCGCTGGTTTCCCATGCGGCAAAATGCCCGGACAGCAGCGGCGTGCCCCGGAGAGTGAGGCAGCGGGCCGATTCATAATAGTCTGCCTCTGGCGGCAAGGTGCGGGTTTCCCAGCGCAAAGCGCCGATCCCGCGAATATGGAGCAGCAAAGCATCCCGGCACCAGGGCTGTCCAGCCAAATCAATTTTTGTGGGGAGGATGCGGACGGCCTCCCGATTCCAGGGCATTTTCATAGGCGTTCTCCTCCTAGCCCGGTTCGCCCAACGTATTGGGACTATTCCTCCGCTGACCGAGCACGCTTCTTCCTCCGCTTGGGCGCAACGCTGTCATAACTCAGTTCCAGCAGGGGGATGATCTGATCGTCAGAAACGGAATTGTCCAGGACAATGGAGATCCAGTGGTTTTTGTTCATGTGATACGCCGGGAGAAACCCTTTTGTGGCGAGCAGGGAACCGATCATGATGGTGCTGCATTTTATGTCCATCACATCAAGGGCTTCTCCTTCCGCCAATCCCAGCTTCTCTGGAAGAACGCGCATCATGGCGGCGTACCATTTTTTGCTGGCGGAGTGGCGGAATATCGCGTTGCCGGGACTATCCGCCCATAAATACTCCGCCTGCGTTCCATAGGTGTCCTGTATGTACTGCGTGATACGCTCGCGCTGTGAAGAATAGGCCATGTTATATCTCCCTTGGCTCCTTCAGCCGTTTCTCATTCTCCTGCCGCTCCGCTTCATCCGCTGGGCGGATGGCGTACTTCCCGCAGTCAGGACACTGCTCCGGCTGGCTGGTGCGGCTGAAAAGGAAATGGCAGTTGTCACAAGCATAAACCATCTATCTATCACCTACAGTCTTTGTTATTCTGGTGTATCAGAAGCATCTGTGGCCGCAATCAGCCGGTCAAAGTCGCTCTGGTAGAGCTGGTCCTGGATAATGCGGTATTGCTCAAATTCACTCTCAGCAAAGGCTTTCGCAATAGCGGCTGTCACTTTCCCCTTGTCCCGCAAGACCTCTTCTCCGTTGAACTGTAAAAAAGCATCCAGCTTGGCCGCCCAGTCAGCCATAGTCATTGGGATATGCCGCCTCGCCTGCCGGGTGGCGTAGTCCAAATACATGGTGACGATCTCATTCAACTCCTGCACTTCCTCTTGGAAGAGGTAGTTTTTTGCGACAGACACATCAGCCTTTACGATCTTGCCGTTCGGAGCGTTTTTCCAGGAGGTCAGGCCCATATACGGCTTGGTATGGTCGGCACGGTCCATAATGACCTCCGCCGCTGTGCTGCCGTGGGCCGCATAGTGCATTTTGTTCTGGACAGTGGCAAAGAAATCCCTCGTAATTCTGCTGTCCAGGGAATAGTCAACCGCCGTGGCGTAGATGTCGGTAATTTTTTGGTAGAAGCGCCGCTCGCTTGCCCTGATTTCCTGAATCTCGGAGATCAGGTGGTCGAAATAATCCTGATCGAAGATTTGTCCGTTGATCAGCCGGGGCTTATCCAGCACATACCCCTGCTTCGTGAACGTCTCCAGTACCTTGGTGGCCCACTGGCGGAACTGTGTGGCCCGCTGGGAGTTGACCCGGTAGCCCACGGCGATGATGGCGGGCAGGGAGTAGAACTTATAGCGGTACGTTTTTCCGTCATCCGCAGTTTGTGCAAAAAATGCACAAACTGAATTTTCGTCCAACTCACCATCCGTAAATATCTTTTTGAGATGCTTAGTGACTACGCTGCGGTCTATGTCAAAGAGCTGGCCAATGGCTTTCTGTGTCAACCATACATTCTCGTCCTGCACTCTTACCTCGATACCGTTTTCTTTCGCATCTTTGGTAAAAACCAGAAAATCAACGGTACTATTGCGGATTTGAAGTTTTTTACCTTCACCCATGTCGCTGTCCTCACAATGTGTTTTCAAATTTCTATCCTATTATAGCAAAACGGCTCTCGATTTACAAGGTATCCAAAACAGAAGCAGACGGGCCCCAGTCCATCGACACGGGGCCCGCCCTGGGAGCGAAAATATTCTCCTTGCTGCACCACCCTACTGGAACAGCCTTTCCAGCAAAGCGTAAAAATCCTCACCCATGATCCGATAGGCGCTGCCATGAGCCGAATTTGTTACCCGGTCATCAATGAGGTAGCAGATACCGTCATCCATAAACACTAGATGCCGGGCCATATCCGGGTGCATGATCAAATCCTCTTGAACTTTATACTCCACGATGATCTCAAAACCGTCTGTGAAGTCGTAATCAGGGATTTGCTCCATTGGCACACGCTCTCCGCTGTCTATGGCGGAAAGAATTTTGAGCATCAAGTCCTCGTCGGTGACCTCTGCAATACCTGCGTTCTCGCTGGCGGCAGCTTCCGCCGAACCTGTCACCTCAACCGCGCCCACGTTGGCGTTACCCACGATTTTCACCACGGACAGCCGCTCCGGCAGCTCCACCGTACCCGGCTCCGCCTGGGCATAGTTGGGCTGGATGAAGAACAGGGTGGGGTTATAGTCCACCACCTGTGTTTCACAGCGGATGTGCTTCCCGCCCAGGACAATGCGGGGGCTGGGGGGATTCTCCGCACTGGTCTGCACGCAGTACAGGGAACCGCTGTATCCTGTGCGCTCCAGGCGGAGGTTCAGCGTGGTCCCAAGCAGGCCGGAATCCGTTCCGAAGCTCGTAGAGGGCGACTGGCCTCCATCGGGGACATAGAACAGGTAGTAGTATTCGTGTCCGGCCCCAAGCTCGTTGGAATAGTCATACCGCAGGGCATAGGCCCGGTCAGAGCGGACCTCCAGACTGTCCAGCCAGTCGTGTACCGCCTCGCGCACCGTCTCCGATACCTGTTCCTGGTCGTACTCGTCAAAGGTAGCTTCCCGCAGGGTACTGGGGCCACCAGCGGATTGGAACGCTGTGAGGCCAAACACTGCCAGCGCAATCAGCGCCACCGGAACTACGATAATGGCAATCAGGATTTTACTCAATGTCCTATCCTGCCGCCGCAGGGGTGGGGTGTGGCGCATCTCTGCTCCATCAAGGGGAGTCGCGCACTTGGGACACACGTTCCAGTCCGGCTCCACCGGGAACGAGCAGTTGGGACAGGCGGGACGTAGCTTTGCTCCGCAGTGAGGGCAGATGACATATTGTTCTGTAACGGGTTCGGCACACTGAGGGCACTGCAAATCAGGAGAGTTCCCCCGCACCAGCAGGTAGATGATAAACCCGATCAGAGCGGGGGCCACCACAGCAATCAGCGTCCATGCCATAGCGTTCATCCCCCGGCGTTTGGCATCTCGGTAGACATACACGCCAATCATGACGGGAATGGTCAGCAGCGCGACCAGAACCACCAGACTAAATATTACTGTTCTCATAGACAGGGCCATAACTCGCCCCTCCTTTCTGTGTATAGACAATAGCGATTACACCGCTGCCCATCATAGAGGCCACGGCCAGGCCAATCCCAACCAGGGTCAGCGCGGGAACGGTGTTCCAGCACAGCAGGCCCAACAGAATGAATACCACCTCAAACAGCGCCCCGGCCACTGCCAGCAGTACGGTGCGCCGCCGCTCCGTTCTCTTTTCCAGCTCCCGCCGCAGAATGTTCTCATTCAGGACGGGAGGAGTAAACCGCTCAAAATCAAAGGTCTGCTTCATCGGCAAGCACCTCCCTCAATAATTTTCGGGCCTTGTTCAGCCGGGATTTTGCCGTCCCCACAGGGATATGCAAGATTTGGGCGGCGGAAGCCAGGTCTTCCCCCTGGAAATAGAACAGCACCACCGCCAGCCGCAGCTTCTCCGGCAGTTTATCCACCGCCTCGTACAAGGGGGCATAGTCTTTTTCCTCCGGAGCGGGAATGGAGGCCAGCAGCCGGTCTTTCTCGTCTCCGTTGGAGAAGTCCAGCAGCGGGCTCTTTGCTAACCGCCGCAGGGTACTTCGATAGGTGTTCACGCAGATGCGGGTGAGCCACGGCTCAAATTCCCGGCTGGGGTCATATTTGGAGATGTGCTTGACTACCCTCAGCCAAGTCTCCTGGTACAGATCGTCTGCGTCGTAGGGGCTGGAACACAGAGAACGGCACAACCCATAAAGCCGCCGGCCATATTGCTGTATGTACTGGTCAATCAACCGCCTCACCCCCTTTGCTATGATATACTTTTCTGCCAGGTAAAAGGTTCACTCTTTATCAAAAAATTTTCAGACGGCTTGATTAAGCGCCCTGTCCCTCATTATATAAGAAATCCATCCATACACAAGGAGGTATCCAAGTCTGAACAACCAAGAAAAAAGCAGTCTGTCCCAAGCGGCCAGCACTGCGCAAACCATTCATGGAGCAATCAAGACCGGCAAGGCCATCGCCGCAGCTGCCAAGGGCGCGGCGGTGGGCGGACCCTATGGAGCCGCCGCAGGGCTGGCCCTGGGAGCGGGACGGCACGCCGGCAAGCTCCTTGCGGCTGTCGCGGTCCTGCTCATGCTCCCGGTGCTGTTTATCCTCATGCTGCCCTCGCTGATTTTCGGCGGCCTGATCAGCAGCGGTAATTCTGGTCAGCCCATTCTCAACGACAACGCCGCCATCATTCAGAATACCAACGATATTGCTTTTGCTGTCAATGAGATTCTGGGCGAGGGCATTACCGACGCAGAGGCCCGGATCGCCCAGGACTTTGCCGCGACAAGCGGCGACAACTATGAGATCATCAACCCCTACGCCAGCGACATGACCAGCAACACCAACTCCTTTATCGCCCAATACTGCGCCGCCAAGGGGGAGAACTGGGATACCATCTCTCTGGCGGATATGCAGGCTATACTCCGGCAGGGCAAGAGCAGCCTCTATTCCTACACCCGCACCAGCGAGACCCGGACGGTGGAGGACGACGACCCGGACACCGAGGACGTGGTGGAGACACGGGAGGAAACCTGGTACATCTACACCCTCTCCTACAACGGCGAGGGTTATTTTGCCGATACGGTGTTCCATTTGACAGACGATCAGAAAGCACTGGCGGGGGACTATGCCCAGAACCTCAGTCTGTTCCTGGGCGATGGGATGTTCCAGTACACGGAGTATGGCGGCAATACGATTGCATCCCTGGGGAACGTCCGCTTTACCGACGGCGCAACCGAAGTCGTCTACTTCAACCAACTGGATGAACGCTGGGCCAACAAGCCCTATGGCACAGACAATATCGGCGGCTATGGCTGCGGACCCACCTCCATGTCCATTGTGGTGTCCTCCCTGACAAATGACATCGTTGACCCGGTTGAAATGGCACAGTGGGCCTATGAGAACGGCGGCTGGTGCAGCAAGAGCGGTTCCTACCACTCCCTGATTCCCAATGCGGCCAAGGCGTGGGGGCTGAACGTGGAGGGCTGTACCGCCTCGGAACCGCAGCGCATTGTGGACGCGCTTTCGGAGGGTAAGCTGGTGGTCGCTATCATGCTGAAGGGGCATTTTACCAGCGGCGGACATTTTATCGTGCTCCGGGGTGTGCAGGACGGGAAAATCCTGGTGGCTGACCCAGCCAGTTACAACCGCAGTCAAAAGCTGTGGGATCTGTCTATTATACTCAATGAGGCCAGCAATCGAGCGGGAGCGGGAGGCCCGTTCTGGATCATTGGGGGCTAAAAAATGTGGTACAGGCTCCCCTGTACCACACTTTTTACTTTGGCTGATAATCCGTGTTGTCCTGCCGGCAGTCCAGCACCGCATCCAGATAGACAGTATCACCGGAAACGGAAAAGATTACTTTATACCATTTACTGAACAGGGCCTTTCGATAGGCTCCGTCAGGCAGGTTGTAATCCGTTTCTGCCGGGAACTGAAATGGATTTTGCTCCAGTGTGTCAAGCACTTTTGCAAATTCAGCAGTCATCCGCTTTGCCGCCGACACACGAACTTGGGCCAAAAATCTGGCATGACGTATCAGCATTTCATCGGCCCGTCTGGATACGATGACCGTATATTTACTCACCGGCCTCGACCTCCGCAATGGCTTGCTCCATATCCCGCAGGACGTCCCGCGCGTTGCGGCCTTTGTAACCATTCAGACGGTCTGACTGTGCCTCCAACAGATCGGCATAGACAGCGTTGCTGGAGTCCAGCGACAAAGACAACGGCACCGACTTCTCCCTTACAATTTGTTTCAACAGCATGGTAAATACTCCGGACATTGTGAGTCCGACTTCAGACAGTATTTCTTCTGCCTGCATCTTGAGTATGGAATCCAGCCGGGTAGACCAGTTGGAATCTCCTGGCATCATAAATCACCAACCTTTCTATCTTATTGTACTGCAAAGTATTTGCGTTGTCAATACAAACCCGTTGCTTTTGGAGCAGGCGGCCCGTTCTGGATCGTTGGACGCAGTTAGGGCCATACCTTGCACATTTGGCGGGTATGGCCCTATTTCAAAGACTTTATGATTCCCAGTACTGCGCAACCTTTTCCTCCGCAGTTTGAGGCAGCAGTTCAAATTGCTTTACCAGCTTTTGAGCGACAGCCGCCTTATCCGCCGTAAATTCTTTCAACGTGAGGACCAGCGCACGGATGCCTTCCTCACGCCCTTCCTGCCGGGCATCCTGAACCAAATTGTACTCATGGATCTCTGTTACCCGCTTCTGATCAAACAAAGTCACCATAATGTCCAGCACCTCCTTCTGACGTGATGCCAAAAACGGCATCAAAATGTTCTCTTCGCAACAAATCCGCAGGGTTTCCTCTACTGCTTTCATTGTATAACCGTACTGTTTCCTCTGTTCATCGGCCACCTCACAGAAACGGATATACTGGTCTACAATGCTTCCTGTTCCAGTTTCCCGCAGGACCTTGATCTCTATTTCTGCTCCTCCAAGTCCATCATACATATCGGACAGGCGAAGAATCTCCGGCAGCTGACGCGGTGCTCCTGTATAAACCATATACAACTCTGGGCGGGGGATAGTGACCGGTTTACTTCCGTACAGATCCAGCTTCTGTTCCTCTACATATTCTTTATATGTTGCGGCCAGGTACAGGAGCATCCGCAGGGTAATGTTGACAGAGAATTTAGATTGAGATTCTACCAGCAAAATTAACTTGTCCCGCACCTGAAACCCGAGATCGTTGGTCATTCCGTTGGTAAGAACGTGTTCCAACGTGACCAGCTTGCAGTCTGCCTCGGTCACATCTGAGTCCTCTGGGTGAAGGGTGAGATAGAGACGGCGGGTGTTCTCCGGCTGGCGAAAAATGAAACTAAATACGCTATCCTTTGCTGTATATTTCATGTCTGCCATATCACGCCTCTCCTCTCCACTGTTTTCAACTCCATTATACTCATTTTTCAGGTCATTTACAAGCCTTTTATGAGATTGGAAAGGTTTGTAATCTTCCTGAAGGATGCTGACAGTTTGTTCAAATATACTTTTATAGATGGGAGACAACCAAACTATGAATTCATCCACTAAGCAACTCTACTTGTTCTTGGTCGCCTGCTCCGGCAACTGGCGAAACAGCATCTACATCAAGTGCCAGGAGGAAAAGGACGCTCCTGGTTATCTGCTGGCGGCAGACCGGGACGGCCAGCCGGTCATTCTGGCCATCCAGCAGTTCTACCGGCTGACGGGAGTGTGGATCGACCCCGCCGAGTGCTGCGGCCAGCTCACCGAGGCGGGCTTTGAATCACTGTACGCCCAGTACCTGCTCTGGCGGTGTTCTTCAGCGGAAGGGCATCCCTTGCGGCAGCTTTGTGCAGCCAATATGGAAACAGCGCCGTGACCCTGCATCTGAAAGGTTACGGCGCTGTTCCCCGTTTTCGGCGGCGAAATGGCAACGGCAAAAATCCAGACGGTCAAGGGTTCAGAGTGGATTTTTCGCGCCCTGTGTGAAAAAATACTACTCGGCCTTGACGGTCTGGAAAGGCGAACCGGACATAGAACGGGGATTGTTTTCAGTTGGTGGATGTGCTATATTTTACGAAAATGCTGATAGCAAAAAAGTTGAGGGATTATCATGTTAGACATACCCAAAATTCAAGCTGTTTGTCGAAAAGCGAGCCATTGGGATTTATTTGGCTATCCAATTGGCGGTAATTATGTTCATATGCACTTGTTCCGGCCTGTTGTTGACCCGGAAGAACTGGAACTATGGGAAGAACTCATAGGTTTCACGCTCCCAGAGGATTATCGTTGTTATTTAACTTGTTTAGGTAATGGAGGGGCTGGGCCTTATTATGGGGTAAATCCTTTTCCTTTTCTGCTAACAGACGAATATCAAAAAGAAAGTATATATACTTGGGGGCAGGAACAGCGATTTCACGATTTGGCAAAACGACGGTATAAATACGAACTCCAAAATACATTCGTACTGTATGAAAAATATTGCAGTCGCACCACCGAAACAGAACAAATGGATTACAATTCATTTGAGGAAATGCTTTGGAACAAAGAAGAACATGAAGTTTATGAAGTTTTATATGAACATGGTTTGCTTAGTGTGGCAGATGTAGGGTGCGGCGGAGAGATTGGGTTGTTGCTGAACGGTTCTCACCGAGGATATGTGCGTGGAATTAGTCGAGAGGGATACTTTTGCGAATTGGCTCCAGACTTTTCTTTAGCACAGGAAATGAGAAACTGGAAACCCTTTGCATCGTATTTTATGCAGTATGTAAGAAAAACGCAAGAATTTTGTGATAATCTTCCATCGGATCTAAAACGGCAGGCCCTTTGGGAAAGGGAACTTGTTTTGGCTTTTCAAATGGCAATTGATTGTCAGGATTGGAAAGAGGTTTTTCGTTTATTAAAAAGTACAAATCCTAAAGTGTTGTCAGAAAAAACCACTTTTTTCTTCAAGTATCATCAAAAAGCAGTACAACAAGGATTATCGGAGATACCCTTGGCGATAGATTTTTATCGTGAAATTGAAAAATGCCGCAAATGGAATTATGAACGGTATCACGGTTTTTATGATGCGAGGACAAAGAAAGTCATGCGGGATGGGTATGACACGCATTGGAGTTTAGCACTTCCTACTTTTCAGCAATTTTTCCAGAGTTATGTGGATATGGAAGAAGATAAGTATTGACCAGCAAAATGACGGTGAAGAATATTACCAACCGTCATTTTGCCATATCCCGCTGCGCCCCGTCCGTTACCGCTCCATATCCTGCGCCCTGCGGGGCTGCTGCTCCCGCTGTTCCTGCCGCAAGATGCTGTAAACGCTCCTGCGGATTTGCTCGGCTTCTTTCACTTCTTTATCAGCGTAAGATAGTAACATTGTTGAAAAAGGTATTGATAACACAGCGCCGCAACTCTGCATACACAGGGCTGCGGTGCTGTTTTGTGTAAGGGAGCGGAGCTGTGTGTTCTTGTCCGGAAGACTGAACCTCGCAGGAATACACCGCTCTCAATACTTTTGGGGATCATACTGCCCTTCCGGGGCTAGCTGACCCGTGGAGGTCCACTGGTACATCCGCCACTGCCAGCTTGGCGCATGGAAGCCGGAGGCCAGAAGTTCAGAGGGCAGCGTGTAGGGGTACTGCCAGACACTGCGCTTGTGGGCGGCGGTCACAGAAAAATTGTAGAGCGAGACGGTTTCCGGATAAGTGGGCGTCGCCTCCCAGAACAGGAAGCCTTCTGTGGGGCCGATAACGTCCTCCGGCAGAGAGAAGTTGGCGTAATAGCAGGGTGTTCCAGCGTTGTCTGTATCGAACCAGAAATCCAGTGGCATGGTGTAAGCATTCCCGGCGCTGTCCTGCCATTTCAGCACCCCATCCGGTACGGTGGTGCGGACGGTGACGCCCTGGTAGTCCTGGGCGACCTGGATTCCCTCCATATAGCCGCCGGACGCCTCATTGGGGTTCCAGTGCAGATAGGCCAGATAGACTGTGCGGAAGCCGTATTTCTCGTCCCGCACCGGGACTTCCACGGTGACAATGCTGGGTATCCCGTCTGGAAGGTCGCTTTCGTCATTGCGATACCCCTCTTTTTTCGCTCCGTAGGCCCCTTCAAACCGGGCCAACTCACTGTCATCCAATCGGCTCAGAATGTCCTCCGGGAATCCCAGCTCCAGCAGCTGGGTACGGAGGGCGGAATCGCTGGCCGTTGTACCATATACCGGCGTCTGGACGCCGGCGGGCAGCCGGGAGAACAGCAGGGGCAGAGCGGCGATGATCAGGAGGTGGAGGCCCAGCCATACCTCCAGGGCCATTCCGCTGGATACGGCCACGGGAGCGGGTTTCATGGCATAGCCCGCCTGATCCAGACATTTACTGATCTTGCGCAGGTTCACCAGCAGAGCAATCCATACAATCAGGACCGGCCCCACCAACAGCCAGCCCTCCAGTCCAATAAGGGCCATAGGAATCAGCAGGGTCTCCAGAATGACAAGCCCTCCAGCGGCAGCGGTGCGAGGCTTCTGTCCGGCCTGACGGAACACCCCCTTCAATCCCTGCCACAGTCCGCCGACCGCAAAGACCAGAACCAACTGGATCAGGACTGTCCGCAGCGCATAGTAGAGGGGCACTGGGCCGGTGGTGGTGTTCCACTCCTGACCGATTAGGCCCGCAAGCCAATGATCCAAAGGTGTCGCCTGGAACAACATAGCGGTCAGGCGCAGCACGGCGTACAGAGTGGCACAGGCATAGGCGAACCGGAATCCACTGTTCTCCCGCCGCAGGGGGGCCAGGCCCAGCCACAGCAACGCCGCCCCCACCGCCGGCAGAATGGTGTCCAGGCCAAAAAAGTTGAGAGTGATGGTAATGAGCGCCAGCCCCCAGCAAATCTGGCCGATGGGCTTTTTCCACGGACAGGGCGGCTTCAGCTCGGACAGCTCCGGCGGCAGCTGGGCGGAGCCTTTATAGAGCAGACGGTCAAATTCATCCATGGAATACACCTCCCAGTTCCGACTGTAAATGCTTGCGGACGCGGTACAGCTTCCCCTCCACTGCCCGGACGGTCATGCCCGATTCGGCTGCGATCTGGGCGGTGGGCTGGTAGTAGTAATATTTGCGCAGGAACAGCTCCCGGTCCCTGCGGCCCAGCCGCTCCACCGCCGCCCACAGAGCCCGCGCCGCCTCCGCTTTTAGAAGGGACTGCTCTGGGCCGTCGGCGGCGTCCGGCATGGCCTCGTCCAGTGTGCCGCTCTCTCTGCGGCGCTCATTTCCTCGGCGGCGGTTGAGGGCAGCGTTTCGGGCCAGATGGGTGAGCCAGGTGGTCAGGGCGGCCCGGCCCAGGTCGAAGGCATCGATGGAGTCCCACACCCGAAGCAGCACATCGGACAGGCACTCCTCCCGGTCCCGCTCGTCAGGGAGGATGGGGGCGATAATGTACCGAAGCAGAGGGGTGTACGCCGTCTGGAATTGCTCCATCGCCCCATTCTGCCGGTTTTGCAGGGCGTGAACCAGCCGCGTATCCTCCACGATGTCTCCCTCCTTTTTCTTCGTATGTCCTACTATACACCGGAGACGGCAAAATCCCACAAAACTTTTTTGCAAAATTAAGAGCACAGAAAAACCTGCCCGCTCTCAATGGAAGACGGGCAGGCATCCAGTGTGGAACTATTCTGCTATTAAGCCAGATGGGATTTTATATCATTGTTTCTCCCCATATTCACAAATTATGGCGGCAATCTGGTCAAATATCTCCCGGTCGGTGTGATAGCTGAATGTGCCGTATGGCTGATCCCACACATCGACATGAACCTCGCAATCCTTGCCCACGTTGTAGAGTATGACATTTGCGACAGTTACATTGTCTTTTACCAGATCCAGAACGATTGAGCCCTCAAGCCCCTCCACCGATGTATCTTGGGGCAAAAAGGGGATATAGCTCAGTAGGTTACCCAGTTCCGCCCGGTAGGTCGCATCGTTTAGCACATCCATGACGACGTTGGTCAGGGTAGCACCGGAAGCATTGTTCAGCCACCAGATGTCGAGTTCAGGGGAACCGCTTTGAAAGGTAGTGTAGGTGTAGGTACCCTTCACTCGATCCGGTTCAGTCACGCCGCTCACCCAGTCCCAGTTTCGGGGGATGAAGGTGTAGCACAGACAGAACACAACCACAGCAGCTAACAGGAACAGAACACAGACGGTTCTAATGTTCTTTTTCCGCCGGAGTTGATCCTGACGCCGCTTGTACCGTTCCCACAGTTCCCCGTCCTTCTCTGCGGGCATGGAGATGGGAACGCGCATTTTCCGCAGTTCCTCCCGGCAAATGGGGCAGTCTTTCAAATGCTCCCGCACCAGTTGCGTGGTTTCCTCACTGGCTGCTCCGTCCTCATATAGAGGTAGCAAATCGTGGATGACACCACATTCAACCTCATATTTCATGTTCCGTTTCCTCCATTTGTGTCGTAATCTGTACCCTTGCCCGGTAGAAGGTCACCCGCGCCCAGTTGGCGCTTTTACCGAACAGCCGCCCAATCTTCTCAAAGGGCAGTTCTCCGAACACTCGCAGGGTGAATACTTCTTTGTAGGGTTCCGCCATGCTGTGGAGGAATTGGTGGATGGCAAACGCTCGCTCCTCGTCCTCCACCTGCTCCTCGATACGCACTCCCTCCGGCAACTCTTGGGGCAGTTCCTCCTGAGAGATGGTGCGCTTCTGGGCGCGGCAGTGGTCGTAGAACCCGTTTCGGGCAATGGTGAACAACCAAGAGCGGATGTCCTTGGAGCCATCGAATTTCTCAAACGCCTTGAGCGCCTTGAAAAACGTTTCTTGGGTAATCTCCTCCGCCAGTGGTCCGTCTTGGGTCAGTCCCAGGGTGAAGCGGTACACATCCCGGAAATACCGCCGGTAGGCATCCTCAAATTCCATGGCCGTTCACCTCCTTCTGCCATATTAACGTACAAGAGGGGAAAACGTTACAGACTTTTTTCATAGGGGGCGTGTTTTTGCCTGCCCGCTTTCTATGGGAGGCGGACAGGCATCTACTACAGGAGATTATGAGGAATAAGACTCCTATAATTTTTGGATTGAATACATTTCATCATATAATTCAAGCCTTTGTAAAATCGTATCCATAATCTGCTTGGTGCAGGGCATATCTTGACTCATAATCCTGATTCCACCACTGGTAGGATAATTCTCACCAGCTGCGTAGCGATTATCTATACTGATTATTAGATCTGATGCAGTGTGAAATCCAATGTATCGTGAAAACTCCCACGGATACAAAGTCTCTTGACCATTTATATCAAACAAATTGAATTTCTTAAATCCACTGAACCAGCACTCTTCAAAAGAAAATTCTTTTTCCAAGACGTTCAAAAAGTCAATAAGTGCAGTATGTCCTGGAGTTGCCCATTCTTGTGGGTATTTTACATAAAATTCAACTTTATGGCATTCATATGCCTCTGGGGAATAAGACTCTGCAAGATATTTGAAGGTCTTATTATTAAGTTTGGTGCTGTGGCTGGTTGCACTATAAAACATATATGAAAATGCAAAGTAAAATAGCAGACTGGAGAATGTGTCGCTGGTATAAGCAACAAAGTGGCCGTTCCTTTTGATAATTTGATCAGGAATTGTAGTGCTAGGAGAAAAGCCCCAGCCTTCTCCTGAGAACTGTGAGAGAGCAAAATGCCAATACGGTGGTTCGCTTGGTGATTCTTTTATTTCTTGTCCTCTGGTGGATCTATCTAATAAATCTTCAATCTCGTCCGCTGCGCCACAGGCCATTCTCCCATAGAATCTTGACATTTCATAAGTTAAGTACTCTGAAAAAAGTCCACCATCTGCTGTCCCCATTTCTTGCAAATACATTTTGTATGAGGCAGGCAGTGGCGTTCCGTATATTTGCATAACTAATTTTTCCAAATAGCGTATGTCTTTATCTGAATCTGGTTTTATTTTTTTGACCCACTCTGGATTAAAAACAGAGATACAATGTTTAATCTTTTGGAACAGTTCTTCCGCCGAGTTTGGAGGACAAGTAAATAATGGACGCAAACTATACCGCATTATTTTCACCACACTTTTCAATTATTCTCCTCGCACCACTTCGCAATCTCCCCAATCAGCTCCAGCGGGAGCGGCTTGCTGTAGGGGAGTTGGATCGTGCCCTTGCTGGTCTTGTACTCTGTCAGCCGGGCGGCAAACGCCTCCACCGCCTCCGGGCCGGGGTACAAGCCGATGTGCCGCTTGGACGCCGCAAACTGGATCAGGTTCCGGCCCTTCCAGTAGGTGGGCATACTCCAGGAGATTTTTTCTTTGGCCTCCGGGATGCTGGCCTTGATGGCGGCGTTCACCTGCCGCAGATAGTCCTGCGCCTCCTCCGGCTGGGCGGCGATATACTCCTCAATCGTTGCCGGGGGCTTCCCGCAGTAGTGGCTTTGCTCCGTATTTTTGAATGACCGCCCGCACTTGGGACATACCCACATGGCTGAATCCCCCTTTTTGTTATTTCTTACATCCTACTGGCAGTTTTGAACGCATCAGATTTTAGATAGGCAAGCGCTTTCTGATAATCAAAGTCAAATCTTTTTAATGCCTTGTAGCTGAACAACAGTCCAGCATGACTTTCTTTGCTCAGTTTTCTAACCGCCACAAGCATATTATCTTTCTGCCTATCCACCTTGCTCCTCCTGACATAACAATGCGGCCCCTGCACTTACTTACGCAGTATCTTCTCCATTGGCTTCCCCTTCGCCAGCTCGTCGATCAGTTTGTCCAGGTATCGGATTTCCCGCATGAGTGGATCTTCGACCTCCTCCACCCGGACGCCGCAGACAACACCCTTAATCAGCGCTCGGTTCGGGTTGGGCTGAGGTGCGTTGCGGAAAAAGTCCCCATAGCAGACGGCAGCGGAGCGGGATGTCTCCAGCTGCTCCGGACTGTACCCGGTCAGCCAGCAGATGACTTCATCCACCTCGGCCTTTGTCCGCCCCTTCCTGGCGGCCTTGTCCAGCAGAAGCCCGTAGACCTTCCCAAAATCCATCTGAAATACTTTGTCGTTGTTCATACGTCCACGCTCCTGCCGATAATATAGTATTCTATCACACCCTATATCGTTTCGCAATGAGCCAGCCTGAACCTTGTTTGGGCTGGCTCTTTTATTGTTTACAGAAAGTTCACAAAATCGAGGGCCCATTTCCTGATTTCGAGGGGCGTATTGAAGTGAGAGTTGAAAACCGGACAAGCCCAGCACATTCCCACAATCGAATATGGTTCCCCGCACAGAAAGCGGCTGTTATCAGCTGCTTTTGGGGACCTTATGCCTCTGCGGCGGCTCTCGTCCATATCACAAATTTATAAAAGAAAGAAGGTATCTCTATGAAACGCATCAACATCAAATGTCCCTACTGCGGCTCTCAGGCATTCCTGCGGCCCGCATCGGTGGTGCATAAGCACACCGCCCCCGGCGAGGAGGTCTATGTCTGCGCCCGTTTCCCTGCCTGCGACGCCTATGTGTCCGCTCACCGGGACAGCCACCTGCCTATGGGGACGCTGGCGGACAAGTTGCTGCGGCAGAAGCGGCGTCAGGCCCACATCGCTTTGACCCGGCTCTGGGAGCAGGGCCTGATGACCCGCAAGGAAGCCTACCGCTGGCTCCAGGTACAGCTGGGTCTGCCGGAGAGTGAGGCCCACATTGGGCGCTTCTCGGCGTACCGCTGTGAGCAGGTCATCGACCTGTGCGGCCGTTTCGTCAGGGCCGGCGGACACAAGGGGGTGGCGGCATGAACAGGCGGGATCAGCTGATCGCGGACCATCTGAACTGTGTCCGTTGGGTCATTCACAGCTTCATCCATGTCAATGAAAATGTCTGCGGCCTGGAGTATGACGATCTGTACCAAGAGGGCTGCATCGCCCTCTGGCGGGCGGCGGAGACCTTTGACGAACAGCAGGGGGCCCAGTTCCACTCCTATGCGATCTCGGTCATCCACAACCACCTGTTGGACTACTGCCGGAAGGTCCAGAGCCGGACCGCTGCAGCGGTGCCTCTGGAGGATGTCGAGACGGTTCGGAGCATTGCGCCAGCCTGGGACGGCGACAGCAGCCTGTTCGTGGAGCAGGTGCTGGAGTACGGCAAGCGGACATACAGCGGCGTGGCAAAGCTGGGTGTGGAGGCGCTGGAGCTGAAGATTGCTGGGTACAGCGGGACGGATATTGCCAAGCTCTACGGCGTTCAGCCCAACCATGTGGGGGCATGGATCTCCCGGGCAGCCCAGAAGCTGAAAAAAGATATGTTTCTTGTTGAAAATAGCGGCACAAATCCGTAAAAGAAAGTATCACAAAAATTTGGGGAGGTTTCTTGATGAATACTCATACTTACTATACCGCGGTGGGCCACTTCCGCCGCAAGACCAACGCCCTGGACCAGAGCTACCCGGTCATCATCATCAACCAGCAGGAATACTGCGTGGATATTCAGGAGATGGCCCTATGGACCGCCCTCAACTGGCGGCTGCTGGACTTTTCCCAGATCGAGGCGGAGTATAACAAGCTGGACCAGGACTGCATCATCCCCGCCCGCCGGACGCTGGAGGACTGCCTGGGCCGCCTCTGCACCCGTGGACTGGTGGCCTCCGGGACAGGCGAGACAGGCTTTGAGGCGTTGTACGATCTCCTAGGCGGGCTGTATGTGACCCCGCTGTCCGCGAGCCTGCCCCTGCGGCTGGCAACATTCCTGAAGCTGACTGTGTTAAAGGGCGTATCTATCTCCAAGGCGCGGGAGCTGTTCCGGCGGGACCGGCCCAACAAGCAGGAGGCCCAGGTGATGGCCCTGTCCCGTCAGGCCCTGCTGTCTACCGCCGAGCTGGTCAAGTGCGCGGAGGTGGGGGCCAAGGACATCTCCACCGATGAAAAGCTGATGGACGCCCTCTACAATGACAACGACACCACCAGCGACAACATCGTGGACATGATGCTGACGGCTGAGAGCCGGGAGCGGGTCACGGTGGCAATCGCCAATCTGTACCTACGCAAGCAGATCATCTTCCAGCGGGTTTGACAAATTTCGACCGCAAAGCCACAGAAAATGTGCTATTCTGCAACCATCTAAAAACAACATGGAAAAGGAGGACACACCTATGGCAAAGAAGATCAGTCAGCTTAAACTTCCCAGCCCCAATGACACCGACCCCCATCCCCGCCTGCTGCTGGACGGCTACGGCATCCACGCCGGCGAGTGCTTCCGGGCCCTGTTCCCGGACGGCTGGCACGACATCACGCTGGAGGTGAGCTGGGACGAAACCGGCCCGGCCTGCTGGTACATCTCCACCCCCGGCTTTGCGGATGTCTGCCCGGTAGGGCTGTTTGTGGAGGTATAAGGATGATAGTGCCGCCTGTGCTTATATGGCATGGGCGGCGCATTTCATAATTGGGTCTGTGTCTTGCGCAGTTGTCCCGCAGTTTGTACAATGGGATAAAATATTCCTGGAAGAAATTTTGTCCTGAATGTAACGAATGGCCGTCCGATAGGATATATAGGGTGAAAGGAGGGATTTTCATGGACGATATGGATGCTGTCTACCGCGCTCATGCCCAAACCGTCTATAAATTCCTCCTGGCCCAGTGCCACGACCCGGACTTGGCGGAGGAGCTGACCCAGGAAACCTTTTATCAGGCGGTGCGCTCCATTGGCCGCTTCGACGGTTCCTGCAGGCTGTCGGTCTGGCTGTGTCAGATTGCCAAGCATCTGTGGTATCAGCACCTGAGAAAACGCCAGCGGGACCCTGTTCCCCTGGAAACGACGCTGGAAACCTCCGTTCCCTCGGCGGAGGATGGGGTGCTGGAGCAGGAGGGGCGGCTGTCCCTTCTGCGGCAGATCCACCAGCTGCCGGAGTTGCAGCGGGAGGTGGTCTACCTCCGGGCCTTTGGAAATCTCAGCTTCCGGGAGATCGGGGATGTGCTGGGAAAGACGGAGAACTGGGCCAGAGTGACCTTTTACCGAAGCAAAGAAAAACTGAGAAACGGAGGTGCAGAGGATGAAAAATGATCTGACCTGCGGCGTGGTCCGCGACCTGCTGCCCAACTATATAGACGGTCTTTTGTGTGTAGAGTCCCGGCAGGCAGTGGACCGACATTTGGCCGACTGCTCTGCCTGTGCCGCTGCCTTGGCCGCTATGAGGGCGCAGGAGCCTTCGGCGGAGGAGCAGACCAGGGAGGTGGACTATCTGAAGCGGGTGAAGCTGCGGAACAACCGAAAGATCATCGCCGCAGTAGTATGTACCGCCGTTGTTCTGGTCACAGCTCTGCTGGCGAAGCTGTTTCTCATTGGCGCACCGCTCCAACCTCAGAGCGTGGCAATCACGGAGACGGCGGTGGTAGAGGATACGCTTCACCTATCCCTGATGTCGGTCGGGTCCGGCAACGCCTTCCACGGCTGGCATGTGGAGACAGAAAACGGGATTGCCTCCATCTACGCAAGAGATGTGCTGGTATCGCCCCTGTATTCCAGCGGAGACGCTGATCTGGAAATCTCTCTGGAGGGGGTGCAGGAGGTGTGGCTGGGCGGCGTCTCCGGGCGGCTGCTCTGGCAGGATGGCGTGGTGATCTCCCCGCTGGCCCTGGAGCTGATGGAAGCCCGCGCCCCTTACTGTGGCGATCCCGCCGCGTCGGCCCGTATTGCGGAGATTCTGCGTCTCCCTGACCGGCTGGGCAGCTATACGTTTAGTCTGCAAACCGACAAGCATCCTTATGAAGTCACGCTGGAGTTTGGGGAGCAGCCCACAGGCGAACAGCTCAGTCTTGTGACCTGCTATAATCTGCTTACCCTGGCGCTGGTGGACAATCTGGAGTCCTCCCTGTTCAAGCGCCCCGCTTACGGGGATCTGAGTATGATCGTCAACGTCGGGATGGAGCTGGACGGCGTGAATGATATGGTCCTGCCCGCGCTGGTGGAGGAGTACAACGCCGCCAACGGCGCTGACTGGGAACCCAAGGCCAGTATCAAGGACTACACCCGTTCCCCGGCGGACCTCCAGCGGCTGCTGATGGTCCTGGATTCCTTCTATGGACCCGGCCTGTTTACGAGAGGAGGCTGACCATGAAAAGACGAGTGCTCCCGCTGCTTACGGCGGTTTTGCTGCTCCTGCCCTCCTGCGGAACGCAGGCCGGTCCTGACCTGACTCCGCTGGATCAGGCGGCGGCTGAGGCAGCCAGCTTCACACCGGGAACCTATGAGAACCTGACCTTCCACCAGGACAAAATTTCCGTATATGTACCGGAGGACCTGGCCCGCTGTACGCTCCGGGAGGTGGGCTGCTTTGACCTGGAATACGGAGACAAGCTGATGCGCTGGTGGATTCCCGACAAAATTTGGGACGACCAATCTGTATCCCGCTGGGACGACACCTATGCCTACGCCTTTTCCTCCATCTTCGACCAGACGGGAGAGAATGGAAACGGCTGGTATGCGGCGGTCTGGTGTACCGGCACCGTCATGTACGCCCGTGACAAGGGCTGGGAGCATTATTCCCATGACCCCGGACTGCTGGACCACAGCTGTAATGTAAATGTGGACGATGTGGGCGAGGACGGCCCGTTGGTAGAACAGGCGGAACGGTTCGCGGCGGACTGGCTGGCCCAGACTGATCTCCAGACCACTCTGCGACCCAAGTATCTGTATGTCTGCGCCGGTGACGATGGGGAGAAGTTTGCCAAGGTATCCTATCAGACCTGCTGGAACGGGGTCCCAATCTCGGACGTGGCCCGGCGTTACCCGGATTCCCCCACCTTTACCCTCCCCGACCCCAGCGAGGAAAACGACTGGACCGGCGATGTGGAACTGTGCTCCGTCACCGCCTGCATAACTCCCGACGGCGAACTGGACTTCTTCGGCGGCGGCCACGGTATGGTAGAGCTGTACGAGCCTGGAACGGTATGCAAGGAGATCGTCTCCCTGTCCGCTGCCTGCGGTATCCTCAGCCAGACTATCAGCGGCTACGGCTCCCAGGAGATTCGGGACGTAGCACTGGAATACCGTCTCAGCATCACCGGCTCCGATCAGCCGGAGGAGACCTGCCGCTATGTGGACCAGGAGACAGGGGAGCGTCTGCCCGACCGGGGCGTGGTGCAGCGTTACCGCACCAGCTATGACCTCTATGACGCCGTACCATATTGGGCTTTTTACGCCAAGGACCGGCAGGAACGGGAGCTGGTATTCTATGTGAACTGCCTGACGGGCGAAGTCCAAATTCTGGACAACCAGGCTGGGTGACCGCCATGAAGCTTATGCGCCTGTTGCAGACTGACCTGTATCGAGGGGTGGTCCATGCGGATTTTTGGATTGCGGCCCTGCTCTTTGGGGCCCTGTGCTTCACCGCAGAGGGCTATTGGGACGCCGGCCGCAGTATCACGGTTCTGGAGCTGGCCCTGTCTTACCCGGCAGAGGAGGTCAGCGGCCGGTTTCTGCTCTCCGATTACCATCTGTTTCTGGCCGGGATTGGCCCCTATAACCTGATGTTCGCCCCTATCCTCGCCGCCCTTCCGTCTATCCCCGCCTTCTGCCAGGAGAGGAGGAACGGATACCTGCGCCTCCTGATTCCCCGGTGCGGCGTGACCCGGCGGTGTTTCAGCCTTTGGCTGTCCGCCCTGCTTTCCGGTGGGCTGGTAGTCACAGTGGGGTATGGGCTGTACGGACTGTGCTGCTGGGTGCTGTTCCCTGGCCTGACAACGGAGACGGCACAGTGGATCGCCGCCCCGGTCTGGAACGGTGTCCTGGCACAGCTGGCGGGAGCGTTCTTCTTCGGCATGGTGGCGGCGCTTCTGCCAGTGCTGCTGGCTGGGGTGAGTCAAAACGCCTGCCTTGTCCTCTGCGCCGCCTTTGCTCTGTTCTATACTTACTGCAATCTTCTGGATTCTCTCTCCAACCGCCTGTTTGACTATGGGGAACTGGAAAAATCCTTTCAGGTGATGATGTTCTATCCTACCTCGGTATTCCAATGCTTCTCCGGACACCAGCCCTGGCGGCTTGCTCTGTGGGGAATCGTGGCGGCGGCGGTGTATGGCCTGCTGCGGCTGTCAATGGCCCGGCGCTTTGACAAGGGGGCGTGACCATGAACGCAAGGAAAATAGTCCTGCACGCTAGAATGGAATATTCCCTCTGGCTGACCAATCCCCGTATGTCCATCCTGCTGGTACTGCTGGTATTGATTCACTCCATGGTCATTCAGCCACTGGCCCAGGCAGGCGGACAGATTGGGGTTCGGTTCCACCTGCTGGAGCCGCTGGCCGCTCTGTGTAATTCCACCCTGATTCTGCTCATACTGCCCCTCGGCTTCCTGATTCTCATGGTTGGCTTTCCCCGGATGGATCGAGGCTTCCTGCTCCAGCTCTACCGGGTGGGCCGGCTGAACTGGGTGCTGGGGGAGCTACTGTACCTGTGCATGGCGGCGGGAACCTACCTGGGGGTGGTGCTGCTGGGGACGGCGCTGTGTTCCCTGCCCTATGCCCCAATCACCAGCCCAGGGTGGAGCGCCGTTGCCACCGACTATGTGAATATTCTGGGGGAGAGTGCTCTAAAAAGCGCCGTCGGGCTCCTGCCCAAAAATCTCTATCAGCAGATGGGGCCGGGAGCAGCGGTGGCCGGAAGCTTTCTTCTGCTGTTCCTTTGCCTGGTCCTGATGGGAGCAATCCTGCTGGCGGCAAGCCTGCTGCGGATCAACTCCCTGGGCGTCGCCGCAGACGCTGCCCTCCTGCTGGTGGGGGCTGGCTTCGTCATTCTGGACAGCCCCTGGATGTGGGGCTTCCCTTGCGCCCACGCCCTGATCTGGCTGCACTACAACCCCTATTTCCGCACTCCAGTCTGCCCACTGTGGGTGAGCGGCCTCTATTTTCTGCTGGGAGCCGCCCTGATGACCGCTTTGGCCTGGGTAACCGCAAAGCGGCGCAGCTTTGATTCTATGTTGGAGTTTGATTGATATGGCGATGATCTCAGTAGAACATGTCAGCCTGTCCATTGGGACGGCCCAAATCCTGCGGGATATTTCCGTTTCGTTTGAGGAGGGGCAAATCCACGGTATCATTGGACGCAACGGCAGTGGGAAGACCATGCTGATGAAGTGCATCTGCGGTTTTATCCGTCCCACCGCTGGGCGGATCATCGTGGCAGGAAACCAGGTGGGCCGGGATGTGGACTTCCCGCCGGACCTGGGGCTGTTGATTGAGACGCCGGGTTTCGTGCCCTATTACAGCGGGCTGAAAAACCTGGCGCTTCTGGCTGCTATCAACCGCCGGGCCTCCAAAGAACGGTTGAACGCCTGTATGGAACAGCTCGGACTGGGAAATGCAAAGGACAAGCGGGTGTCCAAATACTCCATGGGGATGCGCCAGCGGCTAGGGATCGCCCAGGCTGTCATGGAAAACCCACGACTGCTGATTTTGGACGAACCTCTGAACGGCTTGGACGAACAGGGCGTTGAAGACATCCGGGCACTGCTGCTGGAGCTGAGGGGCCAGGGTAAGACGATCCTGCTGTCCTCCCACAACAGGGAGGATATTGACCTGCTCTGTGACAGTGTGTGCAAAATGGCGGGCGGAGTGCTGACAAGGTTATAGGTAATTAGATGTTCTGTTCAGTGCGAGGCATACAGTCATGCAGTAAACGGGAAAACGGACTATCCCAGGCTGCTCAAGTAGGTAAGTTGAACTATTTATAGGGATAAATCCAAACACGCCGCCCATGTCCTATTGACACAGACGCACCTTTTCCCTTGAAGTCATCTTGAATCGCTATTATAATCGGAATAGTAGGAGGAACATAGCTTATGGGAAAAATAGTGCCAGATTGGCAGACCTTCATCTGCTGTAAGGGTGGGCATTTAATTATCCGGCATTTGAAAAGCGGTCTTGCGGAGGACTTGGAAATTCCTTGGCCCGAAAAACTCAAAGGTATTACATGTGAAAAAGTCCGGTTTCGAGCAGAAGATCTTCGTCCGCTCTCTCAGTGTGGAAAAACACTGGATTTTGTGGATCTGAACGACTGTGAACTTGAGCCAGGCGCACTGGCAGTTCTGTCAGTAGCCGAATCGCTCCGATGCCTGACAATCCAAAATTGTGGCGTTTCAGACAGTGATTTTGAATGGTTCCATGGAACAGCGAAACTGGAATTAGTTGCTTTGAATGGAAATCCTCAATGCACAAGTTCCATAATTGCACAAGCTGCTGGTTCTCCGCTTAATCGTCTGCATTTGCAAGGAACAAATATTCAGGACTCTGATATTCCCCTGATGATCTCTTTTCCCCAACTGTTGATTTTGAATATCAGCGACACGAAGGTGACGGGAGCCGCCCTACAGCAGTTGTCGATCAACCGGGGGCTTTCTATCATTTGTGACCATGACCGGGAAGGTGTCGCTCAGTTCCGAGCGGCTCAGAGACAAAATTGGAAGAAAAAATTGTCCTTCGATAAAGAGCCAGCCGAAGAGGCCATGCAGTTGGTCAGAGATTTTTATGCAGCCAGCCAGGATAGAAAACAGCTCAGAAGCCGCTTTGTAACACAACGGTACTTAGATTATTGCAAAACGCACGGATATAGCGGGGTAGACCCTGGCCAAAAACGTTCGTTCTGCGATTCATCCACTCCGCCATATCAGGATTGCCATGTGGTTGATGTAGAGCAGGTTACTCGCAAAAAAATGTACGTTTACAGTGAATGTGACGATCTTACTTTTACCCAGTATCGGTGTCTTGTTATCCAAGCAGAGAACGATTGGAACATTGATAAAAATGAACGCTTAATGGACGGGAAATGGCGTTTTTGGCCTTTAGATTAGCAATTTAATTTGTTTTTTGGCACTATTTGCTGTTAAACTTCAGCCTGGAGCAAAGGCTGAACGGATGTTCCGGTTCACTCAAATAAATAGTTCCATACACCGGATGCCTGATTTTGGCATCCGGTTTTTGTGACTATTGGAATAGTCATTTTTGTCTTGACAAATGGCAGATGGGTGTGGTAGTATCCTAATATGACTATCGCGATAGTCACAAAGGAGACATAGCTATGGAAATGAAATTATTTGATTCCGAACTGAAAGTGATGGAAGCCTTATGGAAGGAGGGCGATCTGACTGCGGGCCAGCTGGTGAAAATTCTGAAGGAGCAGACCGGCTGGAACCGCAATACCACATACACGGTCATTAAGAAGCTGATTGAGAAGGGCGCGGTGGAGCGCTACGAACCCAACTTCACCTGCCGGGCGATGGTGACAAAGGATTGCGTCCGGCAGGGCGAGGCCACGGAGCTGATCGACAAGCTCTTTGACGGCTCTGCGGAGCTGTTCCTGTCGGCCTACGTCAGTGGGAAGAAGCTGTCCAGCGACGAGATTGACGGTCTGCGGCGGATCGTGGAAAAGCTGAAATGAGGGGGCCTATGGATATTGTTCAAATGAGCGTGCAGGCGGGGGTGCTGATCGCGGCCATCGTGCTCGTCCGCGCCATCACGCTGTACCGGCTGCCTAAAGCCAGCTTTCTGGCACTGTGGGGAATTGTCATCGCAAGGCTGCTGATTCCCTTTTCCCTCACGTCGAGGTGGAGCGTTTACAACCTGTTTGCCGGACTTTGGGGACATGAGGACACGACGGTTCCCACTGGCAGCTATGTGACAGTCTGGGGCGGTCAGGCCCAGGTTCCGGCATCGCCTGAAGCCGCCGGAGGGCCGGCGGAAGCCGCCCTGTCTATTCCCCCGCTGGCTGCCCTGTGGATGGTTGGCGCAGTGGTGCTTGTTGCGGTATTTGCCGTCCTGCTGGCAAAGAATTACCGGGCACTCAGGGCCGCCGTTCCCGTGGAAGACCACGCCGTTATCACGAAATGGCGGGAGGAGTACCGGCTGCTCCGGCCTCTGGCAATCGTCCGCTCTGACAAGGTAAGCTCCCCGGCCTCCATCGGCATCCTGCGGCCGCGCATCATCTTCCCGCAGGGGATGGATTTGGACAATGAGCAGTTGGTTCGCTATATCCTTGTCCATGAATACGTCCATATCCGCCGCTTTGATACGCTGTGGAAGCTGCTGGCCCTGTGCGCGGTGTGCGTCCACTGGTTCAACCCCCTGGTTTGGGTGATGCTGGTTCTTCTCAACCGTGACCTGGAGCTGTCCTGCGATGAAATGGTTCTGCGGCATTTCGGCGGGACAGAGCGGGCGTCCTACGCCCATTCGCTGATCGACATGGCGGAGCGGGGCCGTCCCTTCTCCTTCATGCACAGCTACTTTAGTAAGAACGCCGCAGAAGAAAGGATAATTGCTATTATGAAATACAAGAAAACATCGTTGCTGGCCGTCGTACTTGCCCTCGTCCTGACCCTCGGCATGGCGACCGGATTTACAACGGGGGCCGTGGCGAAAGAGAGCGATTCTGCCCTGCCGTCCGGCCAGCCCACGGCTTCCGAGGGCAGCAACCAGGAGGCTGGGCCGCAGGATACCGACAGCGCTTTGGGCGGCTTGGCGTCGGTGAACCGTGGGGACGAACGCAAATTCACCCCGGAGGAATGGGCTGAGATTTTGAAAAAGGTCGAGGCCGGAGAAATCCTGCTCTTTGAGACAGCGGAAGAGGAGCGGGCGTTTTGGGCGGATGAGGACAATGCTGCCCTCAAGGAATCTCTGCTTTCAAAAGGGAGCAATAGTGTGAAGTGGAAATATCTCCCTATCATAGAAAGCATTCTGGCGGGAGAGGTCGAAGCAGGCACGATGCTGGGAGACGGCGCAGAGTACCAAGTCAAATTGGTTGAGGGCAACGGTATGGAGTACCAGTGGATCTCCGTGAGTGAAGTCTCCTGAGAAAAGGGCAAGTATGTTCTGTATGTGAAAAACATCGGGAAAACCAGTGCCGGCTTCTCCATCAGCTACCTCATTCAATAAAGGAAGCAAAGTCCCGCTGGCCCTGCCTGTTTGGTGGAGCCGTTTATAGGAGATAAGTCCAAAAGTGCCGCCTGTGTCACCATGACATAGGCGGCGCATCCATTCCAGCTTGCGATTTGGACGCCCTTTTGCTAAAATGGGAGCGTAACAAGATGATGGGCACAGGCTGGCGGCGTATGAGTACAACGCCGACGGCACCATCTGCGCGGAATCCCACGGTCCGATCCAACGGCAGTTCCAGTACGACCTGGACAAGAATCTCACCGGCCTGCTTGTCCAGTCCGGCGGGGAGCTGCTGGCGGAGAACCAGTATCTCTATGACGGCAACGGCAACCGGACGCTGAAGCGTCAGCTTGGAGGTGATACCCTCTATCACTATGACCCGCTGAACCAACTGAAAAAGGTGGAGTATCCCTCCTACACCGAGGAGCTGTTCTACGACAGGGCGGGCAACCGCACGCGCAGGATCGCCAGCGGTGTGGAGGAGCTGTACCAGTACGACCCCCGGAACCGGCTGACCGCCTATACCAAGGGCGGGGTCACCACCATGTTCCAGTACGACCACGCCGGCAACCTGCTGGCGGACGACAAGGCCCGATACAGCTACGACGGCTTCAACCGCACAGAGAAGGTGGAGACCTTTGACGGCCATATCCAGCTCAACCGCTACGACGCCGAGGGCCTTCGGTATGAGATGGAGGAGAATGGCAGCCTGGTGCGGTTCATCTTCAACCAGAACCGGGAGGCTGTGTCTGAGGAGGACAACAGCGGCCTGAACCGCCTGATCCGGGCCTCGGAGCTGATTGCCGCCAATTCCAGCGCCGACAGCGCCAGGACGTACTACCACTATGCTTCCGACGAGATGGGGTCAACCACCCATATTGTTGATGAAGCGGGTGTAGTAAAGAACCACTACGAGTACGACGCATGGGGGAATATCACGGCCCAGGAGGAGGCCGTCCCCAACCGCTTCAAGTTCACGGGGCAGCAGCTTGATCCCATTACCCAGCAGTATTATTTGCGGGCAAGGTTCTATAACCCGGTTGTCGCACGGTTCACGCAAAAGGATACATATTTAGGATCTGGACTAAATCTTTATTCTTATTGTGAAAACAATCCTGTTTTCTATGCGGATCCAAGTGGACATAGTCGGCAGAAATGTGGTCAAAAAACTTCCTCTGGTAATGATTCAGACGCATCATTGGAACAGCCGTATGCTTCTGCCACAAATAATTCTAATGCAGAAAATATAGAGCGACCAAATTCTAATGGGCAAAATACCAAGCCGGTTAAAGATATGACGGATGCGGAGCTAGCTGAACGAGGCCTAAAGAGATATCCTGATGGAAGCATCCGCAATTCGCAAGGTCATTTCGCTGGGTCTTCTGGAACTACCCCTGGTTCTGTTGCTGTAGATCGCGTCAATAATTTGTTGGGAGGCGGATCGGCAACAGAAATAACTGTAAGAGTACCCTTATCAGATGGTTCAGAAGCCCGCCGCCGATATGATATAGCGGTTCCTATAGGGAGTTCTGGGGATGCTATCGGAATCGAAGTAAAGAGCGGAACTGGACGTAGAGATCAGGGACAGCGCGCAAAAGATGCAGCACTTGTATCAGCGGGTGGAGCGCCGGCAGTGGGAAAGAACGCAACTGAGGCTGGTATACGGCAGATTACTGAAGTGCAAGTTTGGCATGTTGATGATGCCGGAAGCGTAGTTAATATAGAATACCTTGGTAACAAAAAAACTGTCTTATATACACCGCCCACATAATAATTGGAGGGAAACATGAGTGCAACAGCGCAGTTTAGTGTTTTTTCTAAATTGCTATTTGAAAGAATGGAAAAAGATGGATTTAGAAAAAGGAGCAACTCCATTACCCAAAAAATTCAGGGAATCTACCCCGTAAGACTTACATTATACACCAACAAGCTAAAAGGAGAGGATGCAATTCGACAAACTTATATTATTGGGCAATCATTTCCTGAAATTGATAGAATTATTTACTACCTAAGGAATGAGTATTTCTCTTCCAAGTGGGTTACAGGTAGAATCTGGCTCTGCACTCTAATGCCAACCGTAGCAAAGACTACTGGATTGCCTAATATGGTTTCTCCAAATGGATATACACATAGAATTGATGATAATATTGACATTCATTTATTAGCCGAGGAAGTATATAGTAACTTAAAAAGCTATGCATATCCTTTTTTAACTAAATATCAATCTCCGTTAGATATATTTTGTGGTCTTGTGTCATGTGAACCCGAATTAAAGACATGGGCCGTGCAAGGAAGTGATTTGTTTTACCTTGCATTCTATTTATCCAACCAAGAACAAGAGAAGGCAATTAATTTCTGTAAACAGAAAATATTTGCTAATCGACAGGATGAGAATTATAGGACTTCAATAACCCAAGAAATCCTGGGAAAGGTTGAAGATTTAAAATGGAGTTGCGATGGTAAATTATTGCTCCCGCCTATACCTGCCGGGACGAAATTACGGTGATTCAGAATTCCGGCCAAAAGTTTCTAAGTTATAAAAAGATTGCATTCTAGGGAGTTATACTTGAAAGGAGGTCACATGAATAAGGCTAAATCTATATGCTTAATCGCTGGCCTTATGCTTTTGATCTTGGCGGTGGTAATGATTTACCTGTCCGCAAAAGGTCTGCTCACAATCCCATCCGCAAACAGCTATGAAGATGGCGGCACCCACACCTTTGAGCCATACCAAGTCCTCCCCGTCCAGGTGCAGAACACCTCCGCCTACAGCCGCGACCGCCGCATGAACCCCACCAAGACTGTCTACATGGTCTACTACCGGGCCACAGACGGCAGCGGCTACCAGTGGACCGACCGGGCCATCACCCGGGAGCTGGGTCAGGAGACCGTGAAGGAAGGCGTGCCCGTCACCCGCCGGGTGCTCAGCATCCCCAGCGACCGCACCTACATCACCGTGGAGCCGGATCAGACCGCCGAGAGCTACACCGCCGGGCTTCGGCAGAAATATGTGCTTGCCCTGGCGCTGTCGGCGGCGTACATACTGGTTTATCTCGTGATATGGGGCGTGATACTGTCGAAAAAACGGCGGTAACAGCTGCGTAACAGGGCAGAACCAGCCAGCCGGTATAAACATTGATATGAGCGGCCCCAAAACCGGGGCCGCTCATATCAGGAAAAGAATGAGGTTTTAAGTAGCTTTGGATACTCTGACGCGCCATGGGCGATGTGGTAGATCACCACCGTGTTCCCCAGCAGGGGGTAAAACACAAGATATTTTCCCGCCAGAATGTACCGATACCCTGCGGCGCTCAATTCATCATCCCGAACTGGAGGACCTGACAGCGGGAAACGGGTCAACTGATCCATCGCGTCATAAATCCTATCCGTTATGTTCCGGGCGGACTGCGGCCCGGAGAGGGCCATGTGTACCCGCGCAATTTCCTCCAATTCCGCCTGTGCTGGCAGGAGAATGTCCAACTTACGCCTGTTGTCCATAGATGGCCTCCAGGCGTTTGCGGGATTCCTCCATAGAAACGGTTGGCTGTTCAGACAACCGGGACTGCTCCGCCGCCGCTAGCTTTGCCCGGAGCCGCCAAATTTCCTCCCGGCGCTCAAAGGCTTCGATGCTCATGACCACCAGATCGCCTTCTCCATTTTTAGTGATATAAATGGGGGCATCTTCCTTATGGGCCAAATCAGAAATAGTCCCGTATTCATTTCGCAGAGCGGTAGACGGCTTAATAATCATCGTAAGCCCTCCTTGTTGTTATTATTCTGATAGTATTCTATCATTATTACTCCAAAACTATAACCCCCAGATTAAAATTAGTAAAGGAGAGTGCAAATATGGGATTCTGGGTTGGGAACTGGCTGCATGATCCGCCGAGCAAGGAGTATGACAGCACCGGGAAAAGGGCTATCATTAAGCACTTGTGCTTTGGCCCCGTTGAAACGCAGATATGGTATGAGTCAGTGGATGGCCAGTACTATTGCGAGCTGCATATCATTGAGGGTTTGCAGGCGGGGGATGTATTCCTCGACCGCATCAGCAAGGCAAAGATGCTTGAAGCTATCGTTACAGAAATTGACCTCTGTAAAAGTCTTGGCGAAGCTGAGTTAGCTACTGTGTTTCAAGCAGAGAAAGATAAGGTTGAAAAGTAAATCTGTCATGTGGGCCAGCAGCCCTTATGTGTTTCAAGAATGTCCACATAAAATTCCCAGACCAGTAAGCGTAGAAATTCCGGCAGCCTATGTAAATGGAATTATGATCTTCTGTCTGTTTCATGTGGGGATCAGTTTCTGCTTGTATATGCTCTATTAGCTGAAACAGAAATTGACTCGTATCATCGGCATGGATAAAAAGCTCTATGGTGTTCCCTCACCTCAGTTTCGGCAAATCAGACTGTTAAAGCACACTTAAAATCATCACCATATTGCTCCCCAAGATTACAAAAGACTTCTTCCGCCGTCATCTTCAATACCCCCTATTTTCGCAAGTCGGTTCACTATTGATGTTACATCCTTACCCCATACGCCGCAAGATAGCGTTCCAGCAGTTCCAAGTGCTCCAGACCGGGGTCCAGCTTCGCCAGCGTCTTCCACTCCCTGTCGTACAGCACAATCCAGCCGATGCTTCTGGAGACGTCGGCTACATCCCGCACCGAAAACTCCGCAGGCACTCCGAACCGGGAATAGGCCCGGATTCTTTCGCCGTCCACCTCCACCCGGCACACCTTGCCCATACGCAGGAAGATAACGCTGAGTACCAGCAAAATCAGGTCGAGCGCCACCAGGACGGCGAGCTCCGCTGGAGTCATCGGGTCATATTGGACCCACCACACCAAAACAGCAGCAAAGGCGATGCCGAACAATAGTAAAAACACACCGATTCCAGTAAATCCCCGCCGTGTGGATCTCTTCAACCGAAGTGTGAATCGCTGCTGTAGGGCAGGCTGCTCTCTGGAGACGAACTGCTCCCCGGTGACAGGTTCCTCCTCTGGTGGAACACACCACCCGTCCAGGGCGTTATGGAGGGGGATGTCACGCTCCATCAGCCAGCGGAGCAGCAGATCGGAATTCTCCATGCTCCCCGCAAATTTCGCCAGCACCTGGTAGTTCTGATCGAAGATGACATTGCTGCCGCCGGAAGGCCCCAGCACCACACCCGCAATGTCCCGGCGGGCAAAGCCCCGATCTCTCCGGATGGATCTGGTCCACCGCAGGGTATCGCCCTCTACCACGATTCGCTCTCCCGAGGTGAACCGGCTGGACACCGCGAAGCGTTCCGGCGGCCTGTTGTCCGGGAGCTTTTCCGGGAGCATATTGTAGGTCGCGCCGCCAGCATTGAACCCGGCTATGTACCACGGCCCCTTCCGCCAATCCACATAGGCCAGCAGCCGTCCCCGGCTGAAAACGAGTCCAATCAGCCCCAGTCCGGCAAAAAGCAGCGGCAGCTTCCCGAACCGGCTCCACAGCTCGGCCCAGGCTTCCACCGGCATTTGCGCCAATCTGGAAAGTGGGATCTCGCAGCTCAAACGGACTGCCACCAGCACCGGCATCCAGAGCAGGCAGGTCAGCATGGTGCAGACGCCCACAATGGCATAAGCGGTGGGCTTGGACCGGCGGCCATGAAACAGGCGGTAGAACCATCCAATCACCGCTCCCACAAGCAACTGGAGCAGGATCATAAGTCTGTTAAAGTCCACCAGCCAGCACAGCAGCAGTACCAGTACGCAGACGGACATTCCAACGATGCTCCCCAGGATGCCCCGCAGGACGCTGCCTTGAAACTCCGGGCTGTCTATGTCCAGCGGTGTTTTAATATAGTCTGACATTTGGCACGCTCCTTTTCTGCCCCGGTTGTTAAGAGATAGTCGTTCACTAATATTGTGAATACGAAAATGTTTCAATCAGCATATTGGACTTCAAAAGTGGGGGCAGTATTTTGCAAAAATACCAATTAACATCCAAGATATTCAGATCAGGCATCAACATTTTTCTTGTTTCATCGCTGGGTGATATAACAATCTCACAGTTTGACAAGTTTGGCATAATCAGTACATTGACCCGGTATGTATTACCATCTTCCGCATAAAACAGGGCAAACGCAATTACTTCGTCCTTCAGTTCTTTCTGTGCTGCGATACGCAAATATTCGTCCTCAGCAATGTGTCTATCTAGGAAGTCGAAGTCATCGCTATCCCCAACATCGGTATAGATTATTCTGTTTTGAGGGGAGCATAAACTCCAGCCAAATTTCAAAAAGCAGTTGATTATTGTTACAGCAGGAGGTTTTTTGCCCTCCCTTTTTGCGATTGAAACTGTAAATGCGCGATCAACTGACATAACATTCGTTCCTTTCGGGGTAATTCTACATTTCAAATTGGTGCAGACTTTTCAAATGTTTTTTACCTCTATTTTGCAATGGCAGAAAATTGTACGCCCTCAAACGGCTTTCCATAGTGCTTATCTCTGTGCTTCATAATAAAATCCATAGCCGTGCTGTCAGATGGGAGTGGGATGCCGCTGCACCTCATAATTTCCTCCGCTTCGTCAATGTTGTACAGGCACGACAGCGTGAACGGCTCCTCCGAATCTCCCCAATCATCCACAATGACCCCATAGATCCTATCAACCATGCTGCTGATTACTTGAAAACCTGGGCGCTCTTTGCGGTACAGGCTTTGTAAGGAAACAAAGTTTTCCTCGCCTAACTCGTACCAGTACCCGCGCTCTTTCACTTTTTCAAGCATTTCCTGGTAAGATACATAGGGAAGAACGGATTCTGGAGTTAGATCACAAACTCGTTTGACCCACTGCTCAATATCCCAAGTTGATGTGATCTCCCACAATTCTTCCAGTATCCACTTCCAATCGCCTATATCTTCTCCATAGAATGACAGGCATTCCTCAAAGCATAAAATGAGGTATGCAGCGCGGCCTCGTTTAGAAACTCTTCTGAATTTATGCGCAGTTTTGCGTCTGCCAAAGATATTCATAACGCTTCTCCTTGGTATGAGTCACTGGCCCAGCAGATTTTCTTATGGTTTATCCCCGCTTCATGTTCTCCATATAACTGTTCCATCCGCCAATTCAATCGCTGAGGGCGGATTTTCTACGGAAACCTCTGTCAATGAATTTACCGCCAGGGGACTGTTGCTCAAATTCCTTACTATTCTTTTTACAAGAACGGCGCAGGCGTAAAATTCCTGGTACTGTTCCTCGTCCATTTCTGCGCCATTGTCAGTTTCATAGATTGTATCCAGAGTTCCCTCAATGACTACTTTTCCAAAGTCCCAGCTGATTCTTAAAAAGGTTCCGTTGGGGTGGGTACTAAGCTGCTGCATCATTTTGTCCATATCCATAGGTCTATCCCATCCATAACTGTCCTATATCTGGATTTTCACCCCACTGTCGGGGAAGCTCCTCCAGAATGTAATCTATACGGCGAGCCATATTGTCTGCTCTTTCGATGGAACAATGCTCCCTGGCCCATTCCCTTACCCTAAGAAAATCTTTTAAGAGGAGATCCAACTTGTCCCTTTGCAGCCATACTCCGTTTCCCAGCCTGTCAATATTCAGCTCTTGCAGAGCAGTTGCCCAGATAGACTCAAACACAGTCTCGGTGGCAACAGGAATTATAATTTCACTTGGTTCATCATTATTGATTACATCATATATTTGGACTGACATCTTCGGCCCCCCAAAACTCCTGCCTATTATTCAAGTCATGCGCTGGGCGTAGGTAAGCAATGCCGGACTATAAAATCAATTTGTCAGTAGCCAGCCGCAATATATGATCCATGGAATGATAAGGATTACGCCCAGAGGAATGGTAAGGAAATAATTTGATCTCTCTATTTTCTTGCGGAACACGAAAATTGACGGCCTTGCCTCGTTCACAAAAATTGTGTAGGTTTCTCCGGCCCGGAGCTGGGCGCGGTATTTTTCCATGCTGCATGGTTGGGAGGTTTCTCGGTACTGCTGTTTGCCAACTTTATAGGTGAAAACAGGCATCATTCCCAACGCAGGCGAAAAGTGAGAAAACACACCGCGTACTTCCAGCTTGCAGGAGCGCAGTCTATGTATATCCCGAAATGACCCATACAAAAGCAGGACGCCCATCTTAGCCAACCATGTTAGAGTGTCCAACATGGAATTTTGAAGGCTGGTCAATGCACAAATCAGGACCGAGAAACAGCCGCACCCAATAAAGACAAAACCGAGGGAATAGAGTCCTTTTATTTTCTGATGAAGAGGAAGACGGCTGAATTTTGCGCCGGTCCATAGTTCGTACAGGCCAAGCAGTATTTCTGCAATGCCTATTACAATGCCCATAATATCGGTCTCTCCATTCCAAAACTAAAACCAAATTGCCATGGCTGCAAGATGAAAAGTTATGCCGGCCATGGTACACAGCAAGGCAATCAGCCATCCCCTTGCCTCTTTTTCGTTGCTTTTCTCCAATTTTTCTAGCAACCGAATTGAGCCTGCGTCCGGCGTTTCTGATTTTTCCATCTGACGTTTTATCTCCCGGCGGTCAATCATCTGCCTACGAGCGGCAAAAGACTTAAAGCAAAAGAACAACGCCATCAAAACAAGTTGCAGCAGGAATAAAAGCTCCATGCCCAGCCGGTGTTGAAAGGGAGGTCCATCCCAACTGGAAAGCACAGCAAAATACTGCATCTTTCCATAAGGATATAAGACATAGCCTAAAATAAGCCAACTTAGAAACAAAATCTTTTCGATAACCCAAACCGCCCGCCAATGCCCGCTCAGTTTTAGCCGCTTATTTCGTTTTAGGTCATCTCTCTGCTTGTTGCGCTGCTGCTCCGCAATAAAGTCCCTCAGTTCTCTTTTTTGGCATTCGCTCAAATCGGTGCTGTGCCTGTCCAATAATTTCTCGGCAGTTGTAAAGTCGTTCCTGGAAATCAGGGCTTTAATCTTATCGTACATAGATTATTTCCCCTCTGAAGTATTGGCTCTCGTATCAAACGGAATGAACCAGATCATACGGGTAGTACGGCCATTTTTCGCTGTCAGGTACACTATATATTTTCGCAACGGCAGCAACTTCAAAGCTCCAGCAGCCAGCGTAGATATTTGCGGTAGATTTGTGGCTATCGTACCAGGAGGCATCTTTATGGGCCCGATACCATTTCTTTGTGATGTAACTTTTCAGATATGCGGCCCTTTTATCAGAGGAGCATTTCAAAAACTCGGAAAACCATGCGCAGCGTCGGTCCAGGTCTGACACATCCCAAGTGGAATCGAGGGTGAACAGCAGAGAATCCGTCAACTTATTGCGCATATTGGTTTGCTGCAATATCGTTTTCAAATCGGGCAAGCATTCCCAGGCTTCAAGCAACGTACAGAGAGAAACTGCATCAATTACATCAAAATAGCCCTCCTGCGGTTTGACTGCTTGGGCAAGGTACTTGACATACTGTGGGCATAAATCTCTGATTGCGTTCATGTCCGAACCGGAGGAATACAGAGCGCAGATCCTGCTCCGACAGAGGCTTGCGATAAATGCGGCGCACCCCTGTCGGCCTGGAATATTTTCGACAGGAAGATCTTGCAGCTGGTTTTGGAACCGCTCCATCCGTTTTTCGTTTACTTCTAAGTATTCCTCAAAATATGCTCTGTTTTTGATTGTGTCTCGCATAGCAGTGCATCCTTTCGCCTCTTTGTTTCTGGCTGCTGAAATACAGAAATCCCTATGCTCTCCCGTCCCCAGGTGCAGTATTTAAACTGAAAAAATCCACCCCTCACTATATACAACGCAGTGAAGGGACGGATTCTCACAGAAAAATGAAGATTTTTTGAAAAATTTTACCCAGAACTTTCTATCCATGCTTCCCTGCACGTTGTTCATTCCTCAACTGCATTCATTTGTGATTTGTTACCACATGAGTATATCATGTTTTTATCAAACAGTCCATCTCACCTTTAGCTTTGCCGAAAATTTAAGCAGGCGGTCTGGAACACACGCTCCAGACCGCCTGCCCTTTATTCTGCCCTGACCGTTATGGATGTCAAAACAAAAGCCCCACGGTGAGACCGCCGCTCCCTGACCGGGAACCCGCCTTACCGCAAGACCTATGCCTTCGTGATCCATCCAATAAACAGCGATACCTTTTCCAGATCCTCGTCACTCAGCTCCCGCAGCTTCTCTGTCAGCGCCGCCCGCAGCGTATTTGTCCCTTGCAGGCCGGCAAAGAACTCCGCGGGGCTGACCTCAAAATACGCCATGATGTTGAACAGCTCTTTCATGGAGGGCATCGTGGCCCCGCTGGTGATGGAGCGGATATAGGAACCGCTTTTCCCCAGCTCCAGGCTCAGTCGGTGCTCCGACACCCCTTTTTGACTTCGTAACGCTGTGATCCGCTCACGCAAATACCGCTCGTATTGCTGAACCTCGTCCATACTGCGCCGCCTCCTCTCTGGCTGTTCATTATTGTACCTTGAATTATCAGAGAGTATCAGCGGTCAAATTATCAATTTCTCATTTCACTTCCTTTGCATTGGTAGTATAATTATTAAATTGGAAAGAAAATTGGTTTTTGTACTATTCAAACGGAGGATTCACTATGAGAAGTCATACCTGCTGCTTCACCGGTCACCGGGAGATACCGCCAGAAAGGCGGGCGGAGATTGTTGGACGGCTGGAGCGTGTGATCGTCAGCTTATACCAACGGGACATCCAATACTACGGGGCCGGAGGCGCCCGTGGCTTCGACTGCCTCGCCGCCCAGACCGTGCTTCGCCTACGGGAGAGCTGCCCTGACATGAAGCTGATCCTTGTCCTGCCCTGCCTGACGCAGACACGGGGCTGGAGGCCGGAGGACATAGCGGAGTACGAGCGCATCAAGGCCCAGGCGGATAAAGTGGTCTATACCGCCCAGCAGTACGCCAGGGGCTGTATGCACAAGCGGAACCGCCATCTGGTGGACAACAGCAGCGTGTGTGTCTGCTACCTCAACAGGGAGAGCGGCGGGACGGCCTATACGGTGGACTATGCCAGGAAGAATGGGCTGGAGATCATCAACCTTGCCACTTGACAGGAAAAGATGTACCCTCCATCAAGAGACATTTAGGAAAGTTTGTCGGATTGAAATCCAGTTCCGCTATTCCGGTTACTTGAAAAAATAAAGAACCTTGGCTATAATAGAATCAGTTCTCTTATAAGGAGGAACCCTTATGATGTTCTGGAAACACGATGAACCCAAGTTTGAAGTACGCCCACTCTACTCCATCCGTGAGGAACTGGAACTGATCAGGGAGTTTTGCTGGCAGCCCAAACTGGAGGCAGGCAAAATCTACACAGAGGAAGAAATAGACGCAGTAGAAAAACGGCTGAACTTTAAGCTGCCGCAACCTCTCCGGGAACTTTATCTGGTGCTGGGCGACTATCTATGCGATAAGAAAGATACCTGGTTCTGCCGTCCGGAGGAACTCCATTGGAACGGTAAGTATCTGTTGGTGACAGCTATGGAGAGAACCAATAGTGGATGGGGGATTTACCAAAAAGACCCTTATCTTTCCGTTTATCACTGGCGGCGGAGCGAGGTCAATATCTACGGCGAGGAGCAAGCGAAAAAGCCGAAATCAGAGGTGATCAGTAAAAGCGCACGTAATCAGTATTTCTCGAAATCCTGCTTTTATTGGGACATTTTTATTATCCATCATGTGCTGGATAAGGTACGACAGGACTGGTGGGATCTGCACCAGTCCCGAATGACAGGGGAACTGTCCCCTTTTTACATCGGCTGCTCCCTGCCAAAGAAATTAGACGAATTGCGGAAAGTCCGCCAAAGAATGGAAGAGTGGCTGGTTCCCATCACGTCAAAGGCGGAGCTTCTAAGGGTGGACATATTTGGAAAGAATGTAGGGCCAGAGGATTATGTGGTCTATGCTTATACGAATCCGGAGAAGACCCTGCTGGTTCTATCCTTTAGCGCCCAGGAAAACTATGGGATGATCACCAGGGAGCCGGTTCCCTATTCCTTTGCCGAACAGGTGGAAGAAAAAACCGGGATGCTGTTCTGGTCATGGAACGGGCAGGGCCGGGAACGGATGGAAGAAAAAGAAAAGGAAATGCAGGCGGCGGGCCTGTTTCAAAGGTGAGACGATGTATGCGATTGAAAAGGAATTAAAGATACTTAGACAGTTCATCAGCCCAAAGCATATGGATGGCTTGAAAAAATGGAACTGTTATTCAGAGGATGAAATCTCTGCAACAGAGAAACGGCTCCATGTAAAACTCCCCATTCCCATCCGGGACATTTATCGGCACATGGCAGACCTGTTGGTCACCGGTGGTTATCTGCGTCCATTGGAGCTTCTTCATTGGGAGGGAAAATATCTGGGATTTTTTCTTGCCCCTGGAGAGGGAGATATTATCGGGATAAAGAAAGGCAAAACCTCTGGTGATTTATACATATGGGAAGAAAATGATCCCAAAGAAATGGCTTGGGAATATGAGGATGAACTGGAAACCGCCTGCGAAGCGGGGGACGAGGATGGAAAGCGAAAGGCTGTGGCGGCTTATCAGAGTTATTGGAAAAGGCGGAATATCCCTTTCATCCATGCTCCTTTGAACATCCATAAGCAGGACTGCGGCCCCCGGTTTAACCACAGCCTGGACGGATATGGATTATTTCTGGCAATCCATGCGATCCGGGAATGGGAGGAAATGATGTGGCATGAACACACGGATGAAGCAACCTGCCTGTTCAGCGATTTCTTCCCTGTAAAGTTTTCAAAGGAATATTTTCAAAACATAGCAGATCGAATCAAGGATGATTTCAACCCTCTCTCTGATCATTCGGAACTGATAGATCTGGGCGATTTTCCTCTACGGATGGCATATGTCCACAAAAATCAGGAAGCCTTGCTGATTCTGGGGCAGGAACCGGTCTGTTTTATGCTGCTGACAAAGACGGCGGCAGGGGGTAATCTTCTTGAACGGGTGCAGGAACAGACTGGTCTGGCTTTTCATGTGGGATTTTAGGAACAACTAATGCTATCAGTCTTATAAAAAGATACAACAAAGCGGCGGTGACAATCCCGCTGCCCTGTCCGTCACCATTCCATATCCCACGCCCGCCGGTTACACACTTACCCTTATCCTGTTCTTTGGGAGAGGCCGGGGGCGTGTGGGCAGAGCCACCGCAAAACCTACCGCCAGCCGCCGCACAAGCGCAGACGGTTTTGCCGTTAAAATGAAGCGGACGAAAGCGGGGGGCAGGGTTGTCAAATCCTGCCCCCCGTTTTCAACGGGAAAGTGTGCTACACTTGGGCTGTTGTTATATAAATTCAATGTTTCAAGGGAGTGGATTATATGTGGAGCATTTGTTGGGATTTGACAAATAAGGTAAAATGCGCTGATGCGAAAAAAATTATCGAACTTATCGAAAAAATAGATAGAGAATATAGGCAAAAACAGCCCGTAATAGTTGAAATTGAGTCAGAAACTTCAAAGTCTCTATGTATAGGGGTCGGAAGCTCAGACGAACTTTGCTGTCTTGATTTTTTCCCTACTGCTGATGGCTTGGGGTCTATACATCCTGTTTCACAAATCAGAGAACATACTTTGGGTAGCATTGTGTTTTGGATGGATTCTTATGATTGTGAGTGGGAGAGAGATTTGTTAATCCCATATAAAGACGCAATAAAAGAATTACAACATTTTTTGAAATATGACAATATCAGCAATAACCTTATTTGGGAATTGGACTGAAAACATTTTTCCAATGCTCATTGTTATGGGCTTTTGATAATCTCTCCTCATTGATGTCTCTCCGTAAACGCTCGTCCACAGAGGCTTTAGCGTTCAAAATGTCCATGCCTATGCCGCCCTGTCCGTTACCGCTCCATATCCTGCGCCCTGCGTGGCTGCTGCTCCCGCTGTTCCTGCCGCAAGATGTTGTAAACGCTCCTGCGGATTTGCTCGGCTTCTTTCACTTCCCCTTTCAGCGCAAGATACCGCCGGTTGAGCGTTTCCCGTTCGGCGGTCAGCTTGGCATACTCCGCTTTCCATGCCTTTACCGGCAGGGCGGTCTTGCCGATCATCACAAAAGCAAGGGTAGGGGCGCAAGCCCGTTGCCCTTGCGCCCCGCCCCCGTTCCGGCTCCCGTCTGCGCCACCCTCCTGTGCCGGGTGGCGGCATTGACAGGAGCAGAATGTTTTTAGACTGGTGTAGAAATATAGGAAAAATTGTGCTATACTTTTGTTACCAATAACTTTGAGCATATTGCAAAGGAGAGTAAATTTATGGAGCAACAGTTAGCGGCATTGTATAACAAACTGGCAAAGCACATTGTTGCCATGATACCAGTGAAGTGGGACACATTTCACTATTTGGGTGAAGTCGAAAAGGGGAAACAAAGCCATTCCTCGGTGTTCTATTTTCGTGATATATCAACCGGGGAGTTTGTTAAGTCAAACAATATGCCCAAAATCTATCAGATACCTAAAAGCAGCTACATGGTTCAGTGGTCGCAACTAAACAACATTTTGCTGGAAATTTACGACTGTTTCGCTGAGAATGGACAAGCACCATGGGAGCAACTGAGTTTTTCGGTGGAGCCGTCCGGGAAATTCAAGGTCAATTATCTCTATGATGTGATGAATGAAAAAGATGGCGGACAATTAGTGCGGGAACTGATATGGGCGCGTGACACATTTGGATATGCGCCAAAGGAAGGAACCCCGGCCAAAGAAGTCCTTGACCGATACCTAAAGGCGTAGACCGTTCTCCACAAGCCCGTTACCCTTGCGCTGCGCTCCCGTCTGCGCCGTCCTCCTGCGCTGTCTGGGCGGTTTTGGCGGCGGGCTGGGTTGTTACCCCTCCCCGCCGTTCCTGCGCCCTGTGCGGGGCTGTGGTGGTGTTCTGGGCGGTCAAGCCGTCCAGGATACGGCGGCTGTGTTCGGTGGCGATGGTCTGCTCCACAAAGGTCTTGAACTGCTCCTCGGTCAGCGGGATGGTGTCGGGCAGCAGCTTCTCGATAAACCCCATGTGTTTGCAGAGGCGGTTTGTCCTGTCCTTGCGCTCCTGCTCTTCCTGCTCCTGGATAAGCTGCGGTCCTATTTCGTCAGCAAGATAAGACGCAATATACAGAAACAACCTGTTGACAAACACTATATATTGTGTTATAGTGTCCTTGTAATTGATTGTTTGTGCGTTCTCCGCTGAGACGCGGAGCCGAGCCCACAGGGCTTGGGACCGGGGAGGCACCCGCATTGCATACGTTGTTAAGGTTGTACGCAAGTACCGATTGACCGGACTGCGCTGTTCAAGGGAGCAGTCTGCCCAAATCGGTACTTTTTACATATATACAAAGGCCCATTGGGCGGAGAGGATGATGCAAAGAGCGTGCTTATCAGAGTGAACCATGTCCCACCGGATCGGGACGCAGCCGGGGAAAAGCTCCGGCGAATTGAAGAGGCATGATACCACATATTCCAGCAATGGGAGTGGGTATCATGCCTCTTTTTTTGTTTCCAGCGAAAATTATTGTAAAGGTGGCAAACGAAATGAAACAGACGAAGACCATTTGGAGCAGCATCGGGCTGCTGACCGGCGTTGTGATCGCCATTCTGGCCCTTGTGCGGGGAACCTGGCAGCTTCCGCTGCTGATCGGCACCTTCGCGCTGTGGGGCCTGTGGCTCCTGTGGACCCAGGTACTCCCATTCCGCCGCACTTTGCAGGCCCAGCGCCGGCAGGAACAGGCAGAGCGCTTCGACCGCTCCCTGGCCCAGCTCCTGCTCCGCCATGTCAACTACCGGGTATCCGATTGCCTGAAGGCCGTCTATCCCGACGCCCGGTGGGAGTGGATGATGCGCGACCCGGCCCTGTTCGTGGCCCAGGGCGGCACCGGACGTATCCGCGTGTTTGGCATCAAGGACTATGAGTATGCCGATGTAACCGTGGATCAAAGTGGTAAGCTCTCCTGTTCGCTGGTCAAAATGGTCTCTGTGCAGGAGACAAAGGAGCCTGCCGCTCCTAACCAGGAGAAACCGGAGCACGAGGCATGGTATGAGGCCCAGGGCCGGGATGCGCTGGGGAAGCTGGTGGCCGACCTGGATTCCAGAGGCCACAATGCTCTGACGGTGCAGGAGGACGGTTCCATCTGCATCTGCCCCAAGGCAGACGGCAAAGAGGTCAAGCAGGGCGTGCTGTCCGGTTTGCCGGCCAAGGCGCTTTGGCCTGAGCTGGTGAAGCTGTTGGAGCAGGACGGACTGGCGGCTGCGGTGCAGAACGACTGCATCGCCGTGACGTGGTAAAAGAAAGAGAGGTATCAACGTGAAGCAAGGAATGACGATTCAGCAGGCAGCTGCGGAGATCATGCGTCAGAACGAGGCCAAGGCGGACTATCTGGTGAACACGGAAAATCTGCACATGGAAACCTGCGACGGCATCCCCGTCCTGCGGCTTCTGGACGAGTCTGGTACGGACCGGGTGGAACCGCTGGACATCCTGCCCACCGCCCACCGGCAGATGAGCGCCTACCTGAACATCCCCTGGAAGTATTATGACCGGATGTGTCAGGAGAACATCGGCCTGCTGGCCCAGAACGTCAACACCTGGCTCCAGAAGGGGCCAGAGCAGCGGATGATCCGCACCATTGACGGACGGGCCAGGGCCTTTCTCAGCAATCGCTACCGGCGTATTGACAACATCGACATTGCCCAGATCACCCTGCCCATTCTTGAGGCGATGCCGGACGCCATCTTTGAGAGCTGCAATCTCTCGGATGACTACATGTATATCAAGGTGGTCAATCCCCGGCTCACCGACGAGGTGGTTCCCGGCGACATCGTACAGGCCGGCGTGGTTATCTCCAACAGCGAGACGGGCCAGGGCGCGGTATGCATCCAGCCCCTGATCTACCGTCTGGTCTGTTCCAACGGCATGACAGTCAATGAGGCACGCGCCCGCCGCAACCACATTGGACGGGTCAGCAGCGCGGATGAAAACCTGCTGATCTACTCCAAGGAAACGCTGGCGGCCGATGACAAGGCTTTCATTATGAAGGTGCAGGATACGGTAAAGGCCGCTGTGGACGAAGCCAGGTTCGCCAAGATCCTGGATAAACTGCGGGAGAGCACAGACAAGAAGCTGAACACCGCTGACCTCCCCGCTGTGGTCAAGCTGGCAAGCTCCAGCATGGGGATCACGGAGGCGGAGAGCGACGGGGTGCTTCAGCGGCTGATCGAGGGCACAGACTACACCCTCTACGGCCTTGCCAACGCCGTCACCCGGCACAGCCAGGACGTGGAGAGCTACGACCGGGCCTCCAAGCTGGAGGAGATCGGCTATCAGATCGTCACCATGTCGCCTGCGCTGTTCCAGCACATCAACCAGGTCTCCCGCATGGCCGCCTGATAAATAGAGGGCCAATGTATGAGCGACGAGTGCTGTGCACTGCTGGAAAAGCCGATTGAGGAAATCAGGGAGGACATTTTCTTCCGTCCTGACAATTTCCAGAAGGAACCGTGGTACGGTGAATTTCAGATGTTTCTGGCGGTTGGCGTCTGTCAGCCCTCAAAGGAGCACACCTGGCAAGTCCGCAAGGCGCTGAAGGTGATGGGGTTCGATACCCATACCGAAATCCGGAAGGGCAAAACCTATATCCTCTCCGGCGGGCTGCAACAGTCTCCGGCGGAGACCAGGAACCGGGCAGAGTAACTGCCCACATCCAGACAGAAGCATAGGCGCAGACCCAAAGCGGCTGTGATACAGCCTGCCGGGCCGAACGCCTTTTGCTGTAAATTTATATGAGGAGGACTTATACATGAATACTCAGAGCACTGCTATGATGGAGCGCACCCCCTTCCTGCTGCCCGATGTGGCGGCTTCCAACGACGGCTTTACCAAGGAAGAGCTGGCGCAGGACATTGAGGGCCTTCAGCTGGGCTTCAAATGCGTGAAGATCCCCAGCGGCGGGCAGCTCCAGTTCGAGCTGACCGGCGAGGACCCGGACAACCCGGATTACGCCAGGTACTTGGAGGGCATCATCCTCTACAGCCACAATGCCAACGCCTACTGGATCGCCGGGAAGGGCGAGGACGACAACACTCCGCCCGATTGCCAGTCCACGGACGGCAAGATCGGCTACGGCCACCCCGGCGGCCTCTGCGCCGACTGCCCCTACAACCGATTCGGCAGCGATACCAAGGGCACCGGAAAAGGGAAGGCGTGCAAGAACCAGCGTGTCATCTATCTGCTTCGCAGCGGAGAGGTCATGCCCATCCAGCTGTCCTTGTCCCCCACCAGCCTCCGGCCCTATTCCGATTTTATCAACGCAGCGTTTGTCGCCCGGCGTCGCGGCGTCTGCGGCAGCGTGGTGCAGATTGGGCTGAAAAAGAGGAGCAACGGAAAAGACGACTACAGTGTTGCCACGTTCAGGCGGCTTTACGACTTCACCGGCGAGGAGCTGGCGCAGGTCCGTGCCTACGCCAACAGCTTCAAGGAGCAGATCGAGCTGATTCTGGCCCAGCGCACCGAGAACATTGAGTCGGAGGCCGGCAACGGCGTGGAGATGGAGCGTCCGCCCCGGGTGATGCCTGACAACGAAGGCCACTTCGAGGTCGGCGCTGAGTTTGACGGCGGCCGGGACGAGCTGCCTCTGTAACACGCCCAGGGCCGCTGACCGAGGAGCAGCGCCGGTTTGCGTCCAGCAATCACAACCTGATCTTCTCATTCCTGAATGAACAGGGCTGGGACGACCGTGAGTATTACGACATTGCTGCCTTTGGGTACTTATCCGCAGTCCGGCGGTATCTGACGCAGCCAAAGCTGCGCCAGTACGCCTTTTCCACCGTCGCGTGGAAGTCCATGCAGCGGAGCATCACTGCGTTCCACCGGGCCGAGGCTCAACGGACGCAGGCGGAGCAACACTATCTGGAGACTGTGCCGCCCAAAGACCCAATGGAGGAGCTGGAGGCCAGGTTGTTTTTACACGACCTGGCCTCCGTCGCCAGCCGGCCGCAATATGAGTTGGCGGTTCTGCGTCTGCAAGGCTACTCCATCGCGGAGACGGCCCGGCAGCGCGGCATGACGCCCAAACGGGTGCGCAGGCTGCTGAAGGAGCTGTACCGGGTCTACTTTCAATTGTATCTCCAATCATAATACGGAATGCCAAAAAGAAAGAAGGTAAGAGCATGAAAGGCAAGAAATTTGCGACTATGAGCGGAACGCTGCTGTTCCCGCTGTGTATCGGCTGCCGCGCCATCATTCTTCACGGCGGGCGCTATACCCACACCTCCAAGGTGGTGGCGATCCACAGCGTACAGCCGGGAAATATCCGTTTCGAGACGGAGAATACCCACTACCGGCTGCTGCGAACTCCTGTGAGCCAGGCGGCTGACTGCCGCCTGGCCCTGAGTATGGCGGCCTGAGTGACATCGAGAGCGCACTATGGGGAGAAGATCCCTCTGGTGCGCTCTCGCATTTTATGACAAAAAGAGGTGAATGATTTGACTGACATAAAGGCTGTGGCGCTGAACGAAAAGGTTGCGTTCCGCTGCCAGCTGTGCGGCGAATGCTGCCGCCATGTAAATGACTGCATCATGCTGGCGCCTATGGACATCTACCGTCTGGCCCGGTACTTGCGGGAACAAGGTGAGCCGGTATCCGGTACGGAGGATGTGCTTGCCCAGTATGCCCACGCTTCATGGCTGGCGGACAATTTCCCTATTTACCTGCTGAACACCGTTGGGACACCGAACGCCTGCGTTTTTCTGAAGGATGGCCGGTGCTCGGTGTACGAGGCCCGCCCCCAGGTCTGCCGGATGTATCCATTTTCAGCAGCACCGGGTGAACGTGGCCGGGACTTCCGCTATCTTCTCTGTATGGAGAAGCCCCACCACTTTACCGGCGGCATGGTAACGGTCAAACACTGGATTTCAGAAAACTTTACCCGGGAGGCCAAAGACGGGATGAAAGCAGACTACGATGTTATCCCGATCCTGGGTGAAAAGGTCCGGGCCATGAGCACGGAGGAATTCCAGCATTTGCTGTTCCAGTTCCTCTACTACCGCTACTACAACTATGAGCTGGATCAGCCGTTCCTGTCCCAATTTCTTTCCAATCTGGAGCAGCTGAAGAAATTGACAGGAGGTTGAATATGACGTATTGGCTTGAAAAACGTATCGTCCAGAGAGAGGGAAAATCGCCCCGTATTCTTTGGAAACGGTATGCCGCCTGCGGCAGCCCTGAGCTGCTGGAGCGGGTACGCATGGGACAAAAGCACCCAGAACTTTGGCGGGTGGTGTTGGAAAACGCCTGCACCATTCTGTCGTCCTCATTGAAGAAAGCTGGGTGAGCGAATGCCGGAGGATGAAATCAGACCGTCTGATATGCACTGCGGCGGCTGTAACTTCTATCTGGGACTGGAAGAGTGCGTACTTCCTCCCGGATACTGTATCCTGACAGCCCCAGACTGTTTCGAGGCCGGCTCCCATTGGGACGGCGCAGAACAGATCATGAAAAACGAGGGAGGCACACCATGATTGACACTGAAATTGCCCGCCCGCTGGAGCTGGAACTGCAAAAGCTGTTTGGAGAGAACTCCTACCAGCTGGAGCGCAGGCCCTGTACCGGCAAATACCGAGGGCATACGGACTACACGCTGGTATTCGGCAGCGGCCGGAGGCTGTATATCGGTTTGGACCGGCGCAACTACCTCAACAGTCTGTATGACCATCTGCGGGCCATTCGCTATTTCCGGGCGCACCAGGAAGAGAACAGCTGGCGCATCAGTGCTGTGCTCACGGCCCATGACACCCCCTTTTGCCGGGCAGAGACGGAGATTATGCCGTACAACGACACATTAAGCCTGACGTTCTATGCGGTGGTGGTGCTCCATACCAGCTGTGGTGTGCAGTTTGTCTACCGGACAAGCAATATGCACGGCTGTCTGGTTGGCTACAAGGCGCCCTGCTTCGCCTTTGACAGCTGTATGGCCCATCTGCTCCAGGACGCCTGCGGAAAGATGGCCTATACCAGCGTTCTGCCAATGCAGGACGCCGCTTAGGGGGAGCATAATGGAACAACAGTATTTTGAGGTCCGCATTGACGATGGACCGAAGGAAAGCGTCAACGACGTTTGGATATACATTTGCGGCGGTCATGACGGAGCTGACCCAAGTGAGCAGGGACCATGAGCTTACGCCGGATGAAGTGTCCGCGCTGCTGATCGCCCACGGCTTTACCGACCAGTCGGACCGGCCCCTGGAAGATTCCAATGGATGACCGCAGGTATTCATCCCTGCCAAACTGTGAGGAGGAACTATTAGTGAGAAATAAAATGTTCTATAACAGCCGGCTTTCCCGGTATTTTGATAGCCATTATCAGGAGTACACAGAAACTGCTGAATGGTATACGAACCCCGCCATCAATCAGTGGAAGTTTGAAATCCCCGGGATTGGCGTGGTGGTCCTGACCTGCTCCAGCGATGGGGACGTCACAGAAACCATCACCACCTCCAAGGACAACGGGAATGAGTCGCCGTAAATATTCAGACCCTGCCAAGCTGCGCTGGTATCCGGACATCTCCTGTCCCGTCTGTAACGGTGAGGTGAACTCCTGGGACAAGCGGTGCAGCCGGGCGCTGGGCTACAAGGCGATTTTCTGCGAGGTATGTATTTCCAAAGAATATGGGATCACTATAGAGGAGTTGAGGGACACCATGAAGAACCACTTCGGCCTGATCCCGTGTCCAGGGATATGAAGGAGGTCAACGAGCTCACCCGCCGGCTGTTGGCGGAGGGCTGGAAGCCAGAGGACACACCGCCAGGGACGCTCGAATATAAAGACTATTACGGCGGCTGGACCTATACCGGCGAGGCGATACGCAATATGGTCTGGGAGACACCCTGCGGTTTGCTGGCTGACGGCAGGCACTTTATGAACGGCTATATGTCCTACCAAGGCGTTGACTGGCGGACGGAGAATGGAAATCCAGTGCTTTGCTGTCCTGTGTTTCCCTCCGCCCCCTGTCCGCTGCGGGACCCGCTTTTGCGCAATGAGATGTACGACTTACACTCGGATGATGTGGCTCTTCAATGCGCCTGCCATCGGACAGACCGCCCATACACCTATGAGGGCAGCGTGGATGAAGCCCACGACCGGGTGTGGAAAGAAGCCGGTGAACGCTGGGAACTGTTTCAGGCCCGGCACAAGGGGCGCGTATGCCGCCAACAGAGCCGGTATGGCCGTACAACAAAAACCTGGAAAGCGTATTACGACCCGATAGACTGCGCCAGCTTTGGCTGCTGCTCCTACTGCGACGTTCTGGCAAAGGAGCTTGATACGCACAAGGGAAATGTGTTCTACGACCTGCGAAGATCCTGGACCATAAAAGGCGAGGGCCTGTTCCCAGATCAGCGGAAAACCGTGGTGGAAAAGGGCTGCAAGTTGCTGGGCAGTACAGCGTCACTGACGATTTGCGAGGCCATCGTCAAATATGGACGGCATCGTGTCGAAGAGCATGTCAGGTCAAAATTCCACCGCGCTCTCTTTTTTGACAAATCCCTGGAGATTGAGATTATCAACCTCCGGGCGGCCAGAATGGATAAGCGGGACATTTTGCAGGACCTTCGTGATATTGCCAACGGCATTGAAGTGATCCATGCGGCGGACAGCCTGAAAGCGGCCAAGGAGCAAAAACGGGCAAGACGCGCGGCAGCAAAAGTGCAAAAGATTCGGAAGATCGAGAAAATGATCCTGGCCCACGGCTGGGATGATTTGGAGGATTGCTGGAAGCGCCGGGCGGAGAAGCTGCTGGAGGAAGACCGGATCGACGAATTGATTCAATGTCATGCCGCCGGACAGCGCATACCTGCCCAGATGCCTATGGAACAGTTTCGTATTTTTCCAGAAGCCGCTTTGTCCCCGATCTTAGAGGATGAAGCACGCAGCGCATGACACAGGCGGCAGCAATATGCCGCGATATTCAGGGACGGACGGCTGACCAGCAGCCGTCCGTCTCGTTTCAAGGAGGATGACAAATGTATAACTATATCTACGAACTGCTCCAGACCCCTGTCCCGGAGGACGAATGGACAAAGGCGTGGGAATACCACGAGCACCCAGACGCTTTCCCCATCGCTGACATTGTGGAGGATGCGAAGGACCGGAGCGGCGTGATCGCCCGCTTTGGCGAGTGGCTGAACGAAAACCGGCTGGGCGAGATGGACAGCGAGACGTTCACCGTGGACGCCCAGGCTGCGGACCGCTACTTTGAGGGCCGCTTTACCGCCTTCCAGCAGGCCGTGACTGCGTTGCAGCATCTGAACGAGGCCCAGTTTATCCACGACCATGACCGGGTGCAGGGGCTGATATTCGACCTGACCGAGACCTTCACCCAGAAGTACGGCGACTATGTGCTGTGGGACGATGGGATGGAGCCTACACCCCTGGAGGAATTTCTGCGCAAGGCCCAGCCCGGCGTCCGCTACTGCATCGGGGCTGTACTGGCCTACAAGCACTGAGGAGGACCATATGGAACACAGTAAGCTGATGACTCCGCTCTTTTATGATGGCAATTTCAATCGTGAGGGCCGTAGGATGCGGGCTGTATTGGAAAAGGAAATCTCGGATGGCACACAGACCTATCGGCTGTGGCGGGCCGCTGGGAACCCGGATCAGAGTTATCCCCGCACCGGCAATGATCGGTACATCCTTTATGTGGAGATCAACGGCTATCTTGCCCCCCTTGGGCTGACGGAGTTTAGCCTGACTGAAATCTGCGGCTTTGAGCCTGCGGCCCAAAAGCTGTACGGCGGCAAAGAAAAGCGGGCGGCGTGGCTCAACGCCCTCCAGGAATCCGACGGCAGTGAGGCGGTCAGCGCGGCAATGGCAGAGGAACGAAGCGAAATTGAGCGGTATGGCGGAGCCCCTGCCCGGCAGACGGAGTATATCCAAAATCTGTTAGAGGACCATTTCAGCGCCTACCTGAAATCGAAGGAGAGCGGCGGTCAGTCGTTCCCGGATTTCACAGGCGCACTGGTGATGAATGAACTTGCCCAATGTGTGGAACTCTCTGCGGCCTATCGGGCAAAGCGGCAGGCGGAGGAAGCCGCCCGTCAGGCCCGTGCCGTTGAGGAGGAACGGGCGTACTGCGGGGATAAAAACCGGGTGGCGGAGCAGGCTGTTTCGGCGGCTCTTCAGGTCATTCGGGAAGGCGGTGTACTGAAAAACACGACCGTCAAATTTTATCAGAGCCGGTACAGCGCCAGCTCCTATTCCATCATCAACTACCTGATGCGGCAGTATCAGGTGGACGTTCCGCTCCGTACCCAAGGCTGGATCAATGACAAATTGCACAGCGCCACCATCCAGGACGGAAAGTGTGAATATCTGCAATATCTTCGCAGAAAAGGCGGCCGCTGTTCACAGAAGTTTTTCGACTGCATGAACGCTCTGATCCAGGCTGTTACAGCCCAGGCGTCAGAGGAAGCCGCATAGGAGGCGTCTATGAGAATTGCGATTTACTATCCTGGCTGCTGTCAAAACTGCGGCAAATCCGTGCCGCTGGAAGAAGCCAAATATGGGAAAGTGGATATTCCCGGCGGATACCGTATTTTCCATGTCTGCCCATACTGTGGGCATGAGATTGACAACAAAGTGGGGCCTGTGGATGACAATGGAGAGCCCATTTCCACCGAAAATGAAGGAGGCTGACACATGAACGAGAAACAGATCAACTGGTGTACCTGTGACGGACATGACTGCGAGGATTGGTACAGTAATGTTGGAGCGTGATGTAGAGCAGACATGAAGATTCTGGCTTGCGGCGTCGGAATGCAGTCCACGGCGCTGGCCCTGATGGCCTGTGAGCAGGCCATCACTGGCACCAGCCTGTACCCAGACATTCCAATTTATGACGCGATCATCTTTTGTGACCTGGGGCTGGAACCGGTCTGGGTGAAGCAGCAGGTGGAATTTATTCACTGTGTCTGCGATGAAGCCGGTATTCCCTTTTACATTCTGGAGAAGTGGGGGCTGGACGCCAAGGCCAGTGCCTGTGCCTTCTGTCCCTTTCATCGAAACTACTTCTACCAGTATGTCCAGCAGCATGAGTCGGAGACCTACGCCGCCATCTTGGGCGTAGACAACCTGCTCTGTGACAAAACCCCGATGCCGCCGATGAAGTCCATGCTGTTCATGTCCAGGAGCCGGAAACGGATTGCGGATTTGACGCCAGAGGACTGCAACGACGCGGAGTGTTTTGAATACTGTGGGCAGCAGATTTGGAACGGATTTTAGGCGGTTCCAGTGCAAAAAAGTCCGCTTGGTTGAGCGGACGGAAAGGAATATATCATGGATTTTTATGAGACGCAGATGGGAAGGCACTTTTACGGGCGCACGCTCCCACAGATTGCCGATGCGCTGCAAAAAATTGCGGGGTCTCTCAGTGCTCCGCCCTCCTGCATCCGCGTGACACAGGAGGTTCCGAAGAATTTTCTGACGGAATTGTACTGGGGGAACTATAACCCCAGCAATGGGCCGGATTCTGAGGAGTCGGTTCAGTGTGCAGCGGAGATCAAAGCGGCCCAGGAGGCTGTCAGATCGCAGGTTACACCAGAAGCATGGGCGCAGGTTGATAACATTTTTACACTGATCGCCCGGAGAAATGACATAGACCGGGCGAAAGCGTATGCGGCCGGCTTTCAGGCCGCAGTCACTATGTTGGCTGCGGGTTTGTCCGGACCTGACAGCAAAGGGACGGTATGACATGGCGAGAGAGGAAATATATCGCTTTCGATGCAGTGATTGTCCCAACTGTTTCACCTACAGAGAGTCTATTCCGAAGAAAATCCCTGGCGCATTTTTGGAATTTGGCAAGAGATACTGCCAGGGCGGCAAAAAGACCAGGGGGTTCAAACCCCGTGACCCAAAGATTTACCCGCCGTCCTGGTGCCCCAAGCTGAAATGCCCTGTGGAGTACCGGATTTATGCCTATAAGGATGTGAACGCCTGGTATCTTCACCGCCTGCTGCAAGCAAAGGGCCTTTTGAATACGCCCAACGGTCATGAGTTCGCTGTCAGGTCGGACGGCCATACCGCTCTGTCTGCCCGCAATTTTTGGAAGGAAGTGAAGTTCAAATCTGCATCTGAGGTCCTCGGCGTTCCTATCTATGACGATGAGGTAATTGAGATCGACGATGGACTGCGGCCCTGCTTCTTCCATATGGAAGATGGGACAGTCAAGGTGCTTCTTCGTTTTCAGAGTGATAAGGCCCGTGAAAATCAGTATGTGGAGCAAACTGCGCCAAAGGAGGATGAATGAAATCCAAGTGGGTTTGAATGACGTGAGGAAGGGTGTTTTGAGAAATGACAAACGATTGGCCGGTTTGCCATGTGTTCCTGGCTCAACTGAACGGACAGTCCTACCGCTGTTCTGCAATGTTGGACGATGCCGCTTTTGACCGCCTGATGGACACGCTGCACTGGAGGATGCCCTATCATCTGCGGGCATTCCACACCAGTGATTCCAGATGGGCGTTAGAGAACCCGGTGCTGAAAGCTGCCCCGGTACTGCCAGTGTACATTGACAGCCTGCTGTCTGCTCTGCCTCCCCAGTCCATGCGGTTGAAGGACAAGCGGCGGCAGCAGACCTTGGCAGTGCGGCGCAAGTGCGGGGATTATGTGCTTGCGGATACCGAGGACGGCTATGGCCGGCTTTACTGTGTGGACGGCATCACCTCCAGTCTGGTCACCAGACTGGAGGCCGTCCCCATCACGCTCCAGGAGGCCGGCGCCTACATTGACCGCTATCACCGGCACAACGCCGGGCCGAAGTTTCACAAGTTTTCCCTCTGCCTGCGTGTTCCCGGAGAGCCGGAGCCTGTGGGCGTTGCTGTCGCCGGCATCCCCAAGGCCCGCCATCAGATGGACGGCGAGACGCTGGAGATCAACCGCTGCTGTACCGACCCCCGTTATGCGGACGTGTGCAGCTGTCTCTACGCCCGGGCTATCCGCATCGGGCGCGAGCTGGGGTATCGCCGGTTCCTAACCTATACGCTCCCGGAAGAGAGCGGAAGCAGTCTCCGGGCGGTGGGCTTTCAGCCGGACGGCGTTACCAAAGCGTCTCGTAACGGCTGGAACAGCCCCTCCCGGCCCAGAGACACCGACCGATACCCGGCGGGGGGAAAGCTCCGCTGGGTGCTGTATATCCAATAAAAGAACAGGGGAGATAAAATGAGCGCGGAGAAAGAAGTCAGCTCCCCGGAGCGGCTGTCCGGGGAAATGACGCGAAATCGGAACGGCAGTTTTATGGGGCTGCTTAAACTGCGGCGTTATTATGTGGCTAAATCGGAAGTATATCAGGTCATAAGCCAGATAAACCGCCAGCAGAACAAACGAGGCATATTTGTTAATGTCGCCGTGAAGCCCTATCGCGGGAAAAAGTATGATCCGGAAAATACCGTTGTTATCGTTGTGGGGTAAAGGATACCCGCCGGCGAAACAGTCAAATGAAGGAATTTTAACACGGTACGCATCTAAAGTACGGTGGAAAATGGAAAGGTTGGTATAGTATGGACAAGTTTTACGATTATTTGAGCCGCAGAGACCGCATTGACCAGTCTGGCGGCGCGGTGCTCCGGGTAACGGGCGACCGCGGCATTCCGCTGATGGACGCCCTGCTGGCACTGTGCGCCACGCAGCCTGAGATGCTGGACGGGCTGGTGGAGGTCATCCCCACGGCCGGCGAGACGCTGCGCTTCTCGGAGGTGCGCCAGTTCCGCCCGCCCTACCTGAAGGCCCTGGGCGACATCAGCCAGTTCTTGCAGGACAGCGGCTATGAGGCCGCCAGCAAGTTCCTGGATTGCAGCTTTGAGCTGTAAGCGGAGGTATGGCAGATGGAGAAGCAGTACATCATTCCAGTTGCCGGCCAGACCTACCGCAATCGAAATGGCGGAGAATATCTCTGCACCGGCAACACGTTCTATGTGGACGATGCGCAGAAGCAGAGGTTCCTCTCCCTGGGTGAGCATATTGCCTATATGGAGCGTGTAAAGGACGGTTGGCGTTTGACCGCTCATGGTGTGATTCAATATGCGGATGGCACCATTGAGTGGAACTACTCCACCGGCGGGCACTTCCCGTACTGAGTACCGTTTGAACAGAAGCCTAGAGGGAATACGTCCGCCTTGCGCGGGCGCTCCCTCCAGGCCATTTTAGGCAAGAGGAGGCAGTATGGACTTATTGGAAAAGTTTTCGGCGGTGGAGATTCGGCCGGCAGACTGCATGACCGAGGCGGACCGTCAATTCTGCCAGCATCAGCAAGAGGCATATCAGGACGCGGCAGAGGGCTTCTATCAGATTGCGGCGCTCTGGACGGATATATGCAGCCGGCAGAAGAAAATGTTATCTGGATCGGAGGATCAGGATGACGAATGGAAGCGGAAATATCTTGTGTCCGAGTGCTGGCCGGAAATCACGGTAGGCGCGATCATGGAACATATTTCGCTGCTGCATAAGGAATTTATTTTTACGGTGGTGTCCTATCTGAACGGCACCTATCATCTGACCGTGGACGCAAATAATGTGGTGAGCGGTCTGCACCTGGAGAAATTTTGTTACGCCAGATATGAGGAAACAGTGGACTGGTCTATCTTCACCCCGGTTATCCTCCGTTATGAGGATATTGCAACGCTGATCCTGTCCTGGTTTGACGGACGGACTTTCGAGGAGCAGGCCCCCTATGAGCTGGTGGAGCGGTGCCATCTCGCCGCCTGGCGTGAACATGACCATCAGGCCAACTTTGAACAGAAACGGAATCTGGTAAAAATCCTCAGCGGAGCCTGTGACTATGGCTATTACAGAAGGAGTGAGCAGTGGCACATCCATGACGGCGCGAAAAACATCCTGAAGGCTTTGGCCCATTTTGAGACTGGGGCCTTTGGTCAATACCCGGACGGGATAGACGACTTGCTGTCTGAGGAGGGCTGCTTGTGGTACGACCTGTGGGAGTTTGAGGACTGCAAAAAGCTGGAGAAAATCAAGCTGTTTAAGAACGGGCGCATGGACATCCGTTTTACTGGCGAGGGCTACGCCCGGGAATTTGTGTCCGGCTACCTCGGCACAGTCTGGTGAGCGGCTGGAACGCCGGCCTAAAAGTAAGAACTTTGCTGGATGCGGGACAGCGGCTGAAAAATGCTGTGGATTTTTCTCTTCAGCTATGCTAAAATATCAATATAAGAGGGTGACATTGTGGAACTGGAAACGACCATTTCTAAGAGCATCCGCACGGCGGATGACCGGGCGAACTATGATGCGGCCTGCAAGCGGCTTTTGTCCGAGAAAATCATTCTGGCCTGGATCGTCAAAAGCTGCGTGGAGGAATTTCGGGATTGTGATGTCAAGGACATCGCCTCCCGGTACATTGAGGGGGAACCGCAGGTGTCCGAGGTTCCGGTGATGCCGGACGAAACCAACGCGGCCACCGTTATTCACGGGATCAACACAGAGGATGCCTCCCAGACGGAGGGGACGGTCACCTACGACATACGTTTTTTGGCGTCCCTGCCGTCGTCCAGCGGAAAGATACGCATGATCTTAAATGTCGAAGGACAGAACAATTTTTACCCCGGCTATCCGGTCATCAAGCGGGGCATATACTATTGCAGCCGGATGATTTCCGCCCAGTACGGTACGGAATTTGTTGCCGCAAACTACTCGGACATAAAAAAAGTGGCGTCAATCTGGGTTTGTATGAAACCGCCCAAGGGCCGGGAGAACACCATCACCAGCTATTCCATCACCGAGAAGAACCTGATCGGTACAGTGGAGGAGCCGGTTGAGAACTACGATCTGATGACCGCCGTGATGATTTGCCTGGGCGGGTCAAACAGCAGGAGCGAACCCGATGTGCTGAGACTGCTGGACGTGCTTTTCTCCTCGGAGACTGGCGCGGAGAAAAAGCGGCACATTTTGCAGCAGGATTTTGATATTCCAATGACACAGACTTTGGAAAGGAAGGTGGATGTCATGTGCAATTTCAGTCAAGGCGTGTGGGAACAGGGCATGGAAGCTGGCCGGAAAGAAGGCGTGGAGGCTGGCCGGAAAGAAGGAATGGAGGCTGGCCGGAAAGAAGGCTTGGAGGCCGGCGCTATGCAGAATATGCTCAATTCCATTAAAAACCTCTTGAAGAATACGGGCTGGCCGATTGAGCAGGTTATGTCGATGTTGGGAGTACCGGATGCAGACCGGCCCAAGTATTTGGAAGCGTTGAAGGGCCATGCGCAGTCCAACTGACGATGAAAGGAACCTGTTATGTGCAACTTCAGTCAAGGCGTGTGGGAAAAAGGGCAGTCCGATGGTATTTTATCTTCTATCAAAAACCTTATGAAGAACACAGGCTGGCCGATTGAGCAGGCCATGACAGCCCTGAAAGTACCCGAAACGGACTGGCCCAAGTACCAGGAGTTATTGGGTGGGCAGGAATAGAACAGCGACGCCGCATTATAATCATGCAGTAAATTGAAACAAAGGCCCGGCAGACGATAAACGTCTGCCGGGCCTTTTTTGCGTCTAAGGAGGAATGAACGACCGTGGAGTTATTACAAAAATTTGCGGCGGTGGAGATCCAGGCGGACCACCGCATTACAGAAATGGATAAGGAATACTGCGAGCTTCATCAAAAAGCCTATGAGACGGCCATCAGCAGCTTTCAGGAGCTGGCGTTCTTTTGGGCGGACATGAATCGGGCCCAGACCGAACTGCTTGGTGACAGCGAAGGCCCTTTCTACTATGACTATCTAGCCTCCCGCAATGGGCCGTCTATTTCGCAGTGTTTGATCGACAATCACATCAAGGCTCTGCACATTGATTTCATTGGGAACCTGACCCGGCATTTCAATTCCACCTACCAAGTTTCTGTGGAGTCTTGGGAAATATCCCAGGTACTGGTTCCAAAGGAGCCGGACGATGACTGGCGGAGAGACTATCCGGAACGCTATGAAAAGTACCGTGAACAGATACAGGCGCTGACCATCCGCTATCAGGACGTAGTAGATCAGATCATTCTCCAGCTGGACGGCCGCAGCTTTTCTGAGCAGGCGTTCCACGAGCTGTATTGTAAATGCCATAGCGCCGCATGGGACGCTAACACACAAAAGCCGAGATTTGAACTCAGAAAAGACACCATCCGTTTTACTGGTTATTTCTGCAATATCAAAAGCTGGTCCAAAGATATTTGGGAGGTGCAGGAGGATATGCAGAACATTCTTTGGGGGCTGGCGCATTTTGAGACCGACAGCTATTGCGTGCTCCCTATCGGGTTTTCTCTGCTGCTGGGCCATCAGGGACTGAAGGAAAATGTGGTGGAGTTTCCCACCTGTGAAAAGGCAAAGCAGATCAAGCTGTTCAAAAACAATCGGGTGGATTTGAAATTCCATTCGCCGCAGTTCGCGGAGCAGTTTGTCAACAAGTATCTGGGCACTGCCAGCTGAAGGGGGGTGTCAAAATGAAATATGAATATCATCCCGGGCCGTCCGATGCGGAGAGCCGCAGGGCGCTCAACGAGAAGGTTCTCTACCTGATCGACAGCGGCACCGCTGCCCAGGCCGGCATCACTGGCGAGGACATTTACAATGCCTACACCGGTGACGGCGGCCTGCATGGGTTGGAGCGGAAGGACTTTGACAACTACCACAGCTACAGCGAGGCGAAAAAGGAGATCGAGAACGGGCAGTTCTTTACTCCGCCGGATCTCTGCCAGCTGGTGGCCGAAGTCCTCAAGCCCTCCCAATTTGATCTGGTGGCAGACCTCACCTGCGGCAAGGGCAGCTTCTTCAATTTCTTCCCTGTGGAGTCCAATCTTTACGGGTGCGAGATCGACGCTAAAGCCTGCAAGGTGGCTCGCTACCTGTTTCCCGCCGCCAACATCACCCCTGGCGACATCCGAACCTACAAGCCGGAGCTGCGCTTTGACTATGTGGTGGGCAATCCTCCGTTCAACCTTCGCTGGTGGACGGGGGAAAGCAAGGAGGTCCTGTCCCAGCTGTACTACTGTTACAAGGCGGCAGAGCTTTTGAAGCCCCTGGGTATCCTGGCCCTGATCGTTCCCCGGTCTTTCCTGGCGGATGATTTTTCAGATAAGGCGATGATCCGGGAGATGGAGCGCCAGTTCAGCTTTTTGGGGCAGATTGGCCTGCCGGATGACGCATTTGCCGGTCTGGGCGTGGAGTCGTTTCCCACAAAGCTCCAGCTGTGGCAGAAGAAAAGCGAGGCCAAGGACTGGAAGGCCCGCCGCTATGCGCTGGAGCTGACAAAAACGCTCCCCAATGGATTTAAGCCGGAGAGAGAGGCACAGCACATCTATGAGCAGATGCTTCTGCTGCCCAAGGCCGACCTGGAGAAGAACAAGTCCCATGTGCTGCTGGAGCTGGCGAAGGAACACAGCGAATCCAAGGAGTTTGTCTACCAGACCCAGAAGATGCTTTACCAGATCAAGGTTCACCCTGCTACCAGGGAACAGTACGCCAAGTGCTGCGAGTATCTGCACCGGTTCTATACCCAGGAAATGCCGAAGGATATGGATTACAAGGAGTGGCAGCGAACCAAGATAACGGAGGCCAAGGTGCTGTCCTACCTGCGCCGGGCGCTGCGGAAGCAGAACCGGAAGCCGGAGCGGGACGTCATCGCTCTGGTCAAACAGAACGATAACTTTGTCTATAAGGCGTACAGTGCAAAAATCCGCAGTACGCTGACCGACGACATGAAAACACCTGTCCCCGTCCATCAGGCGGTGCTGGACAATGAGCCGGAGCGGTTTCCTGGCTTTGAACGCCTGCTGCGCCGAAAGCGCCGGGAGTATGACAATCAGAGCCAGCCCTTTGCTGATATGCCAGAGGACCCGGCCATTGCTGCCTGGCTGAAGGAGTTTACCCTATGGGACGCTGAGAACGAGGAGTACATCTACCTAAATGACATTCAGCGCCAGGACATCAACCGGATGCTCCAGAAGCGGTATGGAATGCTCCAGTGGGAGCAGGGCAGCGGTAAGACGCTGGCCGCTATCGCCATGGGCCTGTACCGAATGCAAAACCAAGGTATCCACTCCACTTGGGTGGTTTCCTCAGCCATCTCCATCCGCAACAACTGGGATGTGGTTCTGCCCAACTATGGGCTATCCTATGTGTTCGTGGAAAATTTGGAGGATCTGGCGCGGATCAAGCCCGGCGATTTTGTCCTGGTGACACTGAACAAGCTGGGAATGCTCCAGCGGCAGATCAAGAAGTGGGTCAAACGGCGCCATCAGAATATCATGCTGGCTCTGGATGAAAGCGATGAAATATCCAATCCCCATTCCAAACGGGCGAAATCAACTCTGTCCTGCTTCCGCCGCTGCCGGATGAAGCTGCTGACCACCGGCACCAGCACCCGAAACAACATCTCCGAATTTGCTCCCCAGCTGGAACTGCTCTACAACAATTCCATTAACATGATTACATGGTGCAGGGAGGTTTACTCCTACGATAAGGACAGTGAGTATATGGGCAGCGACTATAACAGTTACTATGGCCATCCCATTCCCGCCTATAAGCGCGGGTACTCCCTGTTCTCTTCCTGCCATCTGCCTGAAAAGCCAACGGTATTCGGTATCGGTGAGCGGACCCAGGACATCTACAACGCAAACGAGCTGAACGACATCTTGGGCAAGACGGTCATCACCCGTACCTTTGAGGAGGTCACGGGCAAGGAGATCCGGCGCATTCAGCAGGTGCCGCTGCCCTTTACTCCCGAGGAGAAGGATGTCTATAACATTGTGATGAAGGACTTCAATCGGGTGCAGTGGGAGTATTTTAATTCCACCGGCAACTCACGCAAGGACGCCATGCTGAAGTTGATGCAGCAGATTACACTGATGCTCAGGGTGGCGGCCGCACCTAACACTATGAATGAGTATGTGGGTGATACTCCTTTGAAGATCATAGCTGCGGTGGAGGTGGCAGCCCAATGGGAGCATGAGATCGTGGCTATCGGTGTCCGGCATCAAAATGTGCTGAACGCCTACGCCGAGGCGATTCGTGAATATCTCCCTGACCGTCCTCTGTTTACCTTCACCGGCTCCACCAGGACTTTTGCTCAGCGGCGGGCCCTGCGGAAGACCCTGCGTGACAGCGGGAATGGGATACTGCTCTGCACCCAGCAGAGCCTTCCCTCCAGCGTCAACTTTGAGTATGTCAACAAGATCCTGATTCCGGAGATGCACTTCAACAACTCTGGCATGAGCCAATTTTACATGCGCTTCATTCGCTATACCTCGGTGGAGTATAAGGACATCTACTTCTCAACTACACCGGCAGTCTGGAGTCCAATCTGCTCCAGATGGTAATGGCGAAAGAGAAGATCAACCTGTTCATGAAGGGCCAGGATACCGACCTCGACCAAATCTATGAGAAGTTCGGCGTCGATTACAACCTGCTGGTCCTCCTGATGCGCCGGGAGGTGGACAAGGAAGGCAAATTCCAGATCCGCTGGGGTGAGCAGATGATTGCGTGAATTTGTCTGTTATATCAAGTTTACGATGCAGCATTAGCGCAGCGTCAAGTTGGCCGATTTACTTTACCGATTGGGAGCGCCGCTTTTATGGCGCTTCCAATTTCATTTTTCAAACATGAAAGGAAACAAATAAAATGATCTATATGGATAACGCAGCCACCACAAAAATGACTCCAGCGGTCATCCAGGCCATGCTGCTGTCTATGAAAGATGATTGGTACAACCCCTCCAGCCTGTATGCCCCCGCTCAAAGGGCCGCAGAAGCTCTGAGGGATGCCCGAGCGCGTATTGCGGTTTGCCTCAATGTCTCTCCCGATGAAATCATCTTTACATCGGGGGGCAGCGAGTCGGATAATCAGGCGATCCTTTCCGCCGCCCAAGCAGGCGCACAGACCGGAAAGCGGCACATCGTCTCCACGGCCATTGAGCACCACGCCGTCCTGCACACCTTAAAGAAGCTGGAACGAGAGGGCTATGAGGGCGAATTGCTGGATATTTCCTCCAGTGGCATCATTTCCGTTGCCCAGGTGGAGCGGGCCATCCGGGAGGGCACCTGCCTTGTAACTGTCATGTATGCCAACAATGAGATAGGCTCCATTCAGCCCATCTCCGAAATCGGCGCAATATGCCGGAAAAAGGGCGTGCCGGTTGCCCGGAAATGTAAACTTTTCTTTTGAGGGAATCGAGGGGGAGAGCTTGGTGCTGCTGTTAGACCAACACGGCATCTGCGCCTCCACCGGCTCTGCGTGTACCTCACATTCTCTGCTGCCCAGTCATGTGCTACTGGCAATCGGCCGCTCCCATGATGTGGCGGCCGGTGCGATCCGGCTCTCTCTGAGCGAGGACAACACTCAAGCGGAAGTGGATGAAGTGCTGCGCACGGTTCCGGGAGTCGTGAGGGAACTGCGGGGGAAAAGAGCCGGGAGCCCCTTCAAGCGGCCACTTTAGGCTTGCGCAACACTTATACTTCGGCTATAATAGGACTATAATAAAAAATAACCAGGAGAAAGAGGAGAACACATATATATCAAATGTCACATGGAGCGATTACTGGAGCAGATCGCCACACAGTACCCTGTCCTCCTGGTGACTGGCCCCCGGCGGGTGGGCAAAACCACCATGCTGGAGCACACAGATGTTTATGTTGGAACACAACGTAGTCGAGGGGTTGGAATTATGAAAAAGGAGCAATGATAAGATGGACAGTGTGGAAGCGAAAGAAGAACGGATTGGCTTTTCTTTTCCTGCCGACTATAAGGCATTTTTACGGGAGCATCCCGATGGTGCAAAGTATTATCCAAAAGTCATACAAAAAGATGAAACATTCCCCTCTTTTTGCGACCCTACAAAAAGCACACATGAAGAAAGGTGGCTATGGGAACCAAACAATGAAGTTGTGGGGCAAGTGGAGATTTCTTTGTGGAAAATTAGTGAAGTGAATGACGAGTTTTATTTCAATAATGGAAACTGGAAAATGAAATGCTTGTGTATTGGTAGCATGAATAAAGACCGACTCATTATCCTCGATTGTGTGACCGAGGATGTTTATTGTGTGGAGCATGATGAGACGTTCTTTGCTTTCAACACCCAAGAAGAATACGATTTGAAAATGCCCACAAAAGATGTTGTTTTTGTTGACTTTACAAGCCTTTTGGACTGGTGTACTGGCTGTTGGATATATGACCCTGTTGAAAGTGCAAAGCCTTATGTGGCAAAATGCGAGCAGAGAAAAAAGAGCTATCCTAAGAATGTTATTTGTTTATAAGTGTTGGGAGTACAAAACACCTGTAGAAATTAAAAGCGCATTTCTATACATAGTCTGCAACCATGTATGAGTTGCGCTCTACAAGGCCCACCTTGGCTTGCGAAAGTTAAGACTGTTTGCGTTGCTCCGCTCCGTTGCTATCTTACCCGCTGGATCAGGAAGGGAAGCTGTTCCCCATTGAGATCAAGAAAATGGCCGCTCCGCCGAAAAAGCTGACAAAGGTATTTGAGCTGATCGGCAAGTCTCCCCTGGAGCGAGGGACTGGGGCGGTGCTGTGCATGGCTGATAGGCTGGGAGCTTTTGACCAGGATAACCTGATTGTCCCCATTTCCCTGATTTGAGTACGGCAGACCGTGCTGGACGCAGATGATAACCCCCGCTGGCAAGCCCGTTAAGGTCCTGCCAGCGGGGACTGTTGTTTAGGATATGATATTTACAGGCGAAGGGGACACCGCAGATGTATTCAAAACTATATTATCACTTCTTCTTGTTGTATATTGCCATACTTGTCAAGTTCCGTTTGCCACAGTTCAATCAATGCGGGAGTAATAATGTGGCCCCGTCCTCTCTCAATCAACGCAGCTTTTCGTTCCTCAATGGAGCGCAGTGCGGCTTCTGGTATTCTATCGCTTTTGCATACACGGATAAATGAAGGGAAATCTTCTGCGAGCAATGAAAGTTTCATGCCTTTTTCATGGTCACAGAAAAAGATCTTTCCGCATTTATCGTCGGCCAAGCCAATAAAAATGTAATTCCCAAAAGAGTCGCAGGCAATCGGAAACAACTTTTGAGGTATCCATGATGAAATCATTTCTTGGCTTGCTGAAAAGCTAACCGCACCTATACCGTAAAAACCTTTGATGTCTGAAGAAACCCCTTTTGCTTTGAATTTGGTTTTAGGTGTGTAGCCACCATTATAGCGCAACAGAAAATCCTTGTATTGTTCCGGAAATACAATTTCATACTGACTTTCGATTGTTGATATTTCGTCAGAAACACCATAAATATCAAATTTAGATATAAGCATATTCTTGCCTCCTACTTCTTTACGGACCGTCCATTCAACCGGAACACCCACGCCTCCGGGACGGCCTCCTCAATCAACTCCCGGTTCAGATTGTACCAGCTGCCACACTTGCCCAAAATGATAGCGTCTGTGGTGACCACGTTCTCCATGCGGGAGAGAACGCCGTCCACGCTGGGGTGCAGCTCCACTTGGACCTGGACGCTCCGCTCCGCCGCCTTGTCCAGCAGCAGCGCTCGGAGACGGCCGGAGTTGGAAACCTGCTTGTCCAGATAGAACAGGGCATCCTTTACCCCCAGGGCCTCCATCCGGCCCAGCAGCAGTTCCACCGCCCGCACCGTCTTGTCCACAATGCGGTAGCTCCCTCGCAGACCGGCCAGGTCCCGGATGGTGCCGTCCATCCCCCCCAGGAGCAGAGAGCCGGACAGGGCCACCTCCAGGGTGATGATGGTGTTGAAGCCGTCCAGCACCAGGGACTCCGGCACCTCCCGCAGACGCTTGCGCTCCCGCTCCTCCAGGGCGGCGTGGGGCGAGGTCATCCGGGCCAGGGCCAGCCGCTGGCGCTCCGAGAGCAGGTGGTGGTTGCCCACGAAGGTGGAGGCGGATTTGGTGTCGTAGCCCCGGTCCAGCAGGAACGCCAGCTCCTGGGCGGCGGCGTTCAGCTTGGACGTGGCCTTGGGGCCAAATTCAACGGTATCTTTCGGCATATAGCCGCGTTTGACAGCCTCCATGGTGGGTTCAGTCCCTCATAGTCAGTTTTCCGATGAACGGGAATTGCTTTTCTCCATCTCATTCAATATCGAATGTCAACTCATCCTCATCGTAAAGTTCGCCGCCGAAAAAGCAACGTACCAAATCTTCAAATTTATTAAAGAACGGAAGCGCCCATCTTAGAATATCCGCTCTGGTTTCTTCTCCTAATGTTGGGCGAACTCGCGCCATGTCCACTTGATACACCTGTTCACTTTTTAAGTCAAGTAAAACGTAATATTCTTCGTTATATAAGCCAAGGTATAGGAATCCGGTTCCGTGAAATATCGTATTGCTTCGTTCAAATTCGCTCAAGTCCTTATTGGGAAACATTAACGGTAGCTGGAGAATTGTCGTTGCAATTTCTTCTTCTATCTCAAGTTCACGCCATCTGCCTGTTTCTTCACAATATGTCATTGAAAAGTCCCCCAGCATTTTCCCCGTAACAAATGGGACGGACAATGTATAAGACCGAAAATAATCTTTTACTGCATTTGGTATGATAATATTTAGCCTGCTTTCAAGATCAACTATATCTTGATCTAAAATTATTGTTCTTCTCAATTCCACTTCCGGGTGTTCGATTCCAAATTTTTCTATTGTAGCTTGAATATAGTTTTTTCTATCCATAATATTTGCCTCCGCAACAAATCAGGATTTATCATCTTGATTATACCAGCATCCCACTTCTAATTCAATCCGATTTCTGATAGAACCGTCCAACCTCCCGCCTTGACAACCCCGTTGGCAAGGTCTACTATAAACGCAGAAAAGCGCCAGTGGGCGCTGTTGAACGGGAGGCGGTTTTATGAAATATGTCAGGCGCATTGTTTACTGCCTGTTGCTGACGGCGGCGGCAAATGCCCTGCCGCTGGTCTGGCTGTTGTACGCCAAATGGTCAGTTTCCGGTGCCGGGTGGCTGTTTCTGCCTCTGGAGGCGGCGTTCCTCTGGGTGAATCTCCGGCCCATTCCGAAGACCGGCCCCACCAAGCGCATCCAGCGGCTGGCAGAGGGCTGTGAGCTGTTGTGGCTGTTCTGCGTGACCGCCACGGCCACCGTCCTGCTCCAGCTCCTCTGGCTGAACGTACTGCGTGTCGATATTGCGGCGGACAGCTTCCTTGAATGGTGGGGGTATTTTGGGGGCGCGATGGGCCTGCTGCTGGCGGTGATCCTGGAGGCCATTGTCTTCTGGAACGGCATGATCCGGGTCTACCTCACTTCGGTACAACTGGGCATCAAGCACCGCATCCTGGCGGCGCTGTGCGGCTGGATTCCCTTGGTGAACCTTTGGTATCTGGCAAAGATCCTCTGCATTTGCAGTAACGAGGTGGAGTTTGAGACCCAGAAGTGGGAGCTGGACGAAGTTCGGGCAGAGAGCGAGGTCTGCAGGACGAAGTATCCCCTCCTGATGGTTCACGGCGTATTCTTCCGGGACTTCCGCTATCTCAACTATTGGGGCCGTATTCCAAGGGAACTGATCCGCAACGGGGCCACGGTCTACTACGGCCAGCAGCAGTCCGCGGCGGCGGTGGAGGACAGCGGCAGAGAGCTGGCGGAGCGCATCCGGCAGATTGTGGAGGATACCAGCTGTGGGAAGGTGAACATCATCGCCCACTCCAAGGGCGGGCTGGACAGCCGGGCCGCCATTGCCCACTGTGGGATGGCCCCCTATGTGGCGACCCTGACCACCATCAACACCCCGCACCGGGGCTGCATCTTTGCCGAGTACCTGCTGGGCAAGGTCCCCCAGGCCGCCCGGCTGAAAATCGCGGCGGCATACAACGCCACGATGAAGCAGGTGGGCGATCCCAACCCGGACTTCCTGGCAGCGGTGACAGACCTGACTGAGAGTGCGTGTCTGGCCCGGAACGAGGTGACGCACGATGTCCCCGGCGTGGTGTACGAGAGCGTCATGTCCTACTGCAAGAAGGCCCAGCATGGCAAGCTCCCGCTGAATATGACCTACCCCATCGTCAAGCACTTCGACGGCCTGAACGACGGGCTGGTGTCGGTGGAGTCGGCCAAGTGGGGGGAGCGGTTCACCCTCCTGGAGCCACAGGGGAAGCGGGGCATCTCCCACGGCGACGTGGTGGATCTGAACCGGGAGAATATCCGGGGCTTCGATGTGCGGGAGTTCTATGTAAAACTGGTTGCGGATTTGAAGCGCCGGGGGTATTAAGGTATATACATTGAGGGATGTTAAAAGACTTTCTCTGGAGGAAAATTGAACGATGAAACATACTCTTTTAACTCGACTGGATAGCAAAATTAGCTTAATAGCCAGTGAGTTGGATCAAGTTCAAGCATTGACTTTGGCGGGACTTAGTATGAGCCGATTATGGACTCCTTTTGAAAAATGGGCTTTAGAGAACAAAGCTCCCAAACTAATAGAATGGGGAATGGCGTGCTTCAATACACTATGGGATCAAATTAACCTTGAACAGCTCTACGGTCAGGAATTTGATAAATATTATCGGTATTTAGATAAAATCGACGGAAAAATCGAGCGATTGGTTGATGAAGAAATTGAAGTTGAGGGCAGTATTGCTTACCCGTTGCTGGAAGTTTTTAGTTCTGCGTTATGCTGTTTTTATGATCCTAAATTGTTGCCTGGCTTGCAAAGGTCTTCCTTTTGGTCTGATATTACAGTGATTGTTGGACAGGGAGCGGAATACATCTATGACACTATATTTTCGGATGCGGGAAACACTAATGAAAGTGAGCTAATAATCTTGGTGGAAGCTGATTCACGATGGGAGGCTGAATGTCAACGTATTAAAGATGATGTTGCTTTCCTAAAAACCCATTTTAAGGATAAGATTGCCATTGGGGAACTAAAGGAAAAATATATGCGGATGGACATTTTCGCATAGAAAATCGGCCCAAACACAGCTTGCAACCCACAGTTTCGGAATAGTTGACAGCAGCAACATGGCCTGACGCCGTAAAATCACCCCATGAGGCGGAGATTTCATAGCTGCAGGAGGGAAGGTGGGATATCTCCCACGGCGACGTGGTGGATCTGAACCGGGAGAACATCTGGGGCTTCGATGTGCGGGAGTTCTATGTAAGGTTGGCGGCGGATTTGAAACGTCGGGGTATTGAGGTACATGGTTGGAGGTACACATGGAGATATTTGCAGGAAATGGCCTATCATTACATCAAAGAGAGAATAGGTACTATATCCGCTATATGGCTGGAGAAATCGTATCCTGGATTGTTGAAATTGAAGTGACACCAGACGAGGCAAGGCAAGTACAAATAAGTGAAGAGCGCGCAAATGAGGTAGTCTGGAAGTATCAAAATAAATGCCTTGCAGAAACGGGACATTTCTGGAAGGAAAGTGACCTCATATCCGTAAAGGAAATGTGTCGTGAAGGGTATATTGTTCCGGAGGGAACACAACCGCCTAAAATGCCTCGGTGATAGAAGGAGCCTTGGTTCTCAATTTTGCCGTTGGATCATCTGACTACTGTCGGCAGGAACAAGATGCAAATCGTGAAGGAATTGGAGAGACAATTTTGTTGTGAAAACCGGCTAAAACACAGCTTGCAACCCATAGTTGCGGAATAGTTGGTAGCAGCAACATGGCCTGATGCCGTAAAATCGCCCCATGAGGAGGTGATTTCATGGCTGCGGGATTTTGGACTATCCTAATTTCGATTCCCCTGCTTGTGCTGTTCATCTATGGCATCGTCCGCGTGATCCAGGCGTTGATCCGGTCAGATAGGAGGAAGTGATTTTATGGCCGCAGGAATGGGCATCGTTCTGGTTTCCCTTATCATCATTATCCCCCTGTTCGCACTGTTTGTCTATCTCCTTATTCTCGCTGTCCGGGCATTACGCAAATACATCAAGAGCGGCCCAGCGAGAAAAGAGGCCAAGACAGTCCGAACCACACTGGGAGAGAAGCTGCGGGAAAACCGGGTGCACTGTAAAATGTCTCAGGAGTTTGTGGCGGAAGCGGTTGGCGTCAGCCGGCAGGCAGTCAGCAAATGGGAAAACGGCATATCGGACCCGTCTACCTCGAACCTGATCGCACTGGCAAAGCTGTACGGTCTGTCAGCGGAGGAGCTTCTGGAGGGGCTATAAAGACATTTTGCAGCTCTCTTCTCAAAAAGCGCAGGCGCTGTTGTTTCAGACAGACGCCTGTGTTTTTTTGTTTTCTGAAATTATTTATTGCTTCTACTGGTTCTGTAACCAAGATAGGGCAGGGGACAAAAAGAATTTGAAAATCTTTGAAAACTGTTGTAAGGTTTGCCTGCCTTTTGCTGTCTTATAGGGTGAAGGGACCTTCAAAAGACAGAGAGGTACGATCATACTAAGACCTTTTTAGATGATGGCCCCACAGAACAATATTTTTATCTGACCGAAGATGTAAAAACCGGGGAATGGACAATCGTTGAGAATGATTCGCCCAGGACAAACACTGGACCATAAATGTACCAGGTCACCCAGCAGACCACCACCCTGCTGGGTGGCCGCGTTGCCCATAGTGAAGGTCGATATGATGGAAAAAATTTTTTAATGCCCTGCAACAAAATGCCTCCCTCGATAATTTAGTAAATAGAGCCAGGGAACAGGAGGTAACGGAGATGTACTCCCAAGAGGAAATCGCCGGTATTTATCAGCGGCAGTATAAGATGGTGTACCAGATCTGCTTTATGCTGATGAAGAACACCCCTGATGCCGAGGACGCTGCCCAAACAGTCTTCCGCAAAGTGATTGAGCGGGACACGCCTTTTCGTGATCCGGAGCATGAGAAAGCATGGCTGATCGTCACAGCGCGGAATGAGTGCCGCGGGCAGCTGAAGCACTGGTGGCGTACCCGCCGGGAAGACGCCGCAGCACTGGACACTTTGACCTGGAACCAGCCAGAATCTGGGCTGGTCTGGGAGCAGGTGGCCGCTCTGCCGGAGAAATACCGGTTGGTGCTGTACCTCCACTACTACCAAGGCTATGCCACTGACGAGATTGCCCAAATACTCAGGCAAAATCCCTCAACTGTGCGTTCCTGGCTGCTTCGCGCGAGAAAAAAACTAAAATTACGATTGGAGGCGGAAGGCTATGGACCCCAGAGAACTTAACCAGATGTTTGAGCAGCTGGCACCTACTCCAGAGCAAATGCAGCGTGAGCTGACCCGCCTTCTCCAAGAAGAAAGGAAAGGTCATCCCATGAAAAACCTGAAAAAAGCGGTTGTGTTCTGCGTTGCGGCTGCGTTGATGCTCGTCACCTGTGCGGCAGCGGTGGTGATCGGCATTGATCAAAGACTGATTGACTTTTTGGGCGGCGGTGAGCAGGCCCAGGAGCTGCTTGCCCCCGGCGCCCAGCCCGTAGACGTTACCACGGAGGACAACGGTGCTTCCCTCCATGTCACCCAGGTATTGATGGACCGTTACACCATCCTGATCCTGTCCGACTTCACCGCACCCGAGGGGACGGTGTTGGATATGGCCGAGGATGTCAATGGAGACCTTCTCCGTGGATTCAGCGGAATGGACGGCTCTCTGCCCTCCCTGCTTGATTCGGCTGGAGAGCCGATTGATCTGGGTCAGAGCTGGACCTATTATGTAAATGTGCTGGACGATGGAGCCCCCTTGGACAACCATCTGACCCTGCTGTCCCGCATGGAGCTGAGCGAAGGCATTCAGCCGGATTGGGACATCCAGGAGCTGTCCATGCCCGCCGTGGACTTGATCCGGTTTGACCCGGAGGCGGAGGACATCGTTACGGTCTACTCCGGCGACTGGTCCTGCCAATTCCCTGTGTCCTGGCAGGACATGGGCCGGAGTATGCAGATGGATCAGGTGGTCGGGCAGGTGGACGATGTGAATATCGCAGTGACAAACATCTACCTGTCCCCCATGACGCTGCAGCTCCAGCTGGAGCGGGAGACTCCCGTTCCGCTCCATTCGCCCGAGGCTGTTGGCGGGGTCTTTGGCCGCTGGGTCTCCGCACTTAATGTTGACGGCGTAACGCTAACCACAAAGGACGGGCAGACTGTACCGCTGACAGACATGGGCAACACGGGGAGTGACCGGGAGCTGAATTGCAGCTTCCTGCTCAACGAGATCACAGACCTTGCACAGCTCCAGACCCTTACCTTACGCATTGGAGAAGGCAGCATTGATATTCCTTTGGATGGATTCGCAGATGAACCAACCAAGCCGTAAGTTGACGCAGTTCCCCTCTATCTCCTGGAAAATTTAATATCCAATGCAGCAATTTCCTCACCTGGCAGGCTGTCATCCGCTGGGTGGGGAAATTGCCCTCTAAAAATCCTCTCAAAAAAATTTGCCGCAACATGTAGTATTTTCCGAAAAATCCATAGTAGACAGTTGAGGGACAGAAAGGAGGGATACACCGATGGATGACAACGCCATCATAGAACTGTTCTTCGCCCGGTCAGAGCAGGCGATCCGGGAGCTGGACGGCAAATACGGCAAGGTCTGCCACAGCCTGTCCTACAACATCCTGCACAGCCGCCAGGACGCGGAGGAGTGCGTGAACGACGCCTACCTGGGAACCTGGGACGCCATCCTGCCGGCGCGGCCCAATCCGCTGTTGGCCTTCCTGTGCAAAATTGTCCGCAATCTCTCCCTCATGCGGTATCACGCGGACAGGACGGCCAAGCGGGGCGGCGGGAGCTACACCGTGGCTCTGGAGGAGCTGGAGGGCTGTCTGGCCTCGCCCCGGACCGTGGGGGGGGAGCTGGAGGAACAGGAGCTTGTCCGGCTGATTGAGGATTTTCTGGAAGCCCTGTCCCCGGAGAACCGCGTCCTGCTCATGCGCCGGTACTGGTTCTCTGACAGCTATGGGGAGATCGCGGCGCAGACGGGCCTATCGGAAAAGAACGTGTCCGTCCGGCTGACCCGTATCCGAAAGCAACTGCGGCACTATTTAGCGAAACAGGGGGTGATACTATGACAGCAATAGAATTTTCAAACGCTTTGGGCAAAATCAACGATAAATACATTATTGAGGCAATCAATTATGTGGGAGAAAACGGCATAAGAAAACATCCTGTCCAAAAAATCAAGAGGATTGTGCTGATTGCGGCAATCGTCACAGCTGTAATGCTCTTATCCGCTATGGCTTATGCCATAATCCACTATTTCTCCACCGCGATTGAGAATACAAAGTTGTATTGCCTCACTGGAGATAACACCATTATTTCCGAGGAACAAGGGGGGATTCCTCCCGAGGATGCCGCGTATAAACTCGCGGAACTGTTTATGCAGGATTTGATGACGAAGGATGAAACACGAACTTATAGAGTTACCGAATATAAAGAACTATCTGTGACCCTGCATTCCACAATAGAGATGGACAGCGAAACAGCCTGTATTTACGCTTTGAAGGAGAGTGAGATTTCAGCAGATACATGGATTGTAGAAATTTCGGTTCTTTATAAATATGAAGGAATCAGGAGCCCTATTGGACCAAGTAATCATGAGTGGATTGATGTCTTGTATCAAGGAAGTCCAATCGACTTCCTCCTAAAAAGAGATGGAGAAACATATTCTCTGCAATCACGATACGAACCTGCAAATTCATAGCGTACCCGACACGCCATAGGTGCGCATAACTCCCCCTTAACCCCCGCAAATCTTAACTTTTCACCCCATTTGCCGATAATAGATAAGAAGGTATATACCTGACACCACGCCCGTCCTGGGAGCAGGAGGTACAGCCGATGCTGATCTATTATCTGCAAATGCTCGACACGCCGGAGGAAAAAGTGCGGTTTGAGCAGATTTATCTGAAATACCGCGGCCTCATGTACCGTGTGGCGGACAGCATCCTGCACAACCGCCAGGACGCGGAGGACGCGGTACATAACGCCTTTTTGAAGATCATCAAGAAGTTTTCCAGGTTCCAGAACACCCCCGCCCAGGACCTGGCTCCGCAAATCGTGGTCATCGCCCGGAACGAGGGCATCTCCCTGCTGCGGAAGCGGAAGGGAGACGCCCCGCTGGAGGAGCAGGACGGTCTTGCCGAGCCGTCAGAGGCCGTCAGCGACTACCACGCCCTGGTGGACAGCTTCACCCGCCTGCCCCAGACCTACCGGGCCGTCATGGAGATGAAGCTGCTGCTGGGCTACTCCGACGGGGAGATCGCCGCCAAGCTGGGTCTGTCCAAGTCGGCGGTGAGCACCCGGGTCAGCCGCGGCCGCCAGATGCTGCGGGACATCGTGGAGCAGGAGGGCTTCTTGATGGAGGCGTAGATGCCCCTGCCCTAAAAGGCCGTAAAAGTTTTCAGATTATTTTTGTGAGAATCCGCCTCCTCGCTGCGTTAAGCATAGTGAGGGGCGGATTTTCGCTTTTGAGACTGTTTCAGGCTGTGAGGTGTTGACATGAAAAAGAAACTCATTTTATTATGCGGCATTGTCCTGCTGCTGATTATTTCAGGAGCCATATATAAACAGACGGCAGGCGCTCCAGTGATCGGAACGGTCAGCGGGGCGGAATGGGAGTATCTGACTGTGGACGGAACGGCATATGAGCTTGACCATGCCGCGCCTGTAAACGGAACGGATAAAGGCTCTTTCCTGGGGATCGCAACAAGCGGTGATCTGAGATTCCGTATCTATTCCATCAAAGAATATGACGAATATCTATACTGCCAGTGGGAATGGGAGGGGCATATTTACAAGCGCATACGCTGAACTCTGCACCTCAAAATCTGAGCGAAAAATTTTTTCAATTTTTTTTGAAAATCCTGTGAGAATCCGGCCACTCGCTGCGTTAAGCATTATGAGAGAGCTTTTCACAACCATCCCAGCTCTGTCATGGATGCTGGCACAGTATGAGAGGAGGGATTTGTTTGACAGATCAGGCGTTGGACGATCTGGCCCGCCGGGTGATCCTGGACGCGGCCCGTTTGGAGTATGGCGATTGGATAGACGAACTGCCGGAGCAGGACTTTTCCCCGGAGTTTGAAAAGAAGATGCAGAGGCTGATCCAACAGGCAGACCACCCTGTTCGGCATCGGTGTCTGCGGACGGTTCAGCTTGCCGCACTGCTGGCCGCGCTTTTGATGCTGGTTACGGTGGCAACCGCCGCCGCTGGCTATGACATCTGGAGGATGCTGGCCGAGTGGACGGCGGAGCAGATTACCCTCGCGCCGGGGCAAATCGAATACATAGACCCGGACGACCTCCATATCCCGGAGGAACCGGGAGAGTATACCGATCTCCAGGAGGCACTGACAGCCTATGGTATAAATCGTCCTGTGGTTCCGAAATGGCTGCCGGAGGGGTTTGTGATAGAGCAGTTGATCGTGGATAACGGAACGTTTCCCGATACTATCATTTTTGCTGCGTATTACTGTCGGGGAGAGGATGTACTGGGTATTCAAATAGATATATATTTGCGAGATGAAAACAAGAACTCAGAAAATTTTGGCCATTTTGAAAAGGACGAGGGCGACCCAATCTCCTATGAGGTAGGAGGTATCACTCACTTACTGGTTACAAATGCTGGGCAGCCTGTGGCTCTTTGGGCCAACGGTCCGGCAGAGTGTTCAATCAACGGTGACATCACAATGGATGAACTGAAGCAGATGATTGATTCTATTTATGAGTAATGGGTAACATCAGTGAAACGCAATCATCAAATCATTAGGAGGTTACTTTTATGACAATCACACAGATGGTACAAAACCGCCAGCAACAGCGCATCGGTGAGCTGGCCCAGAAGCAGCAGGGCAAGCCCCATGTCAACCCCTACGGCACGCCTGGCATGAGCCTGAACGACGCCGGCGACTATCGGAAGCTCGTCCCTGTGGACGAGGGTGTGGTGCAGCAGGTCAAGCAGATCGCCTTTGACCACATGAAGAACGGCTACGGGGTCAGCGACGGCGAGGACATCAGCAAGGTCATTCGTGACTATACCATGTCTCTTGCGCCGGAGCAGCGGCTCAGCGCCTCCTGGACGCTGAATGAAATCTTCCACAGCGAGGCCACCCGGCTGGGCGAGTACGTCCACCAGCAGGACCCCAGCTGGGACTGGGGCAAGCCCTTTGACACCAGCATCCTGGACGGCTACCAGCAGGGCGTGGATATGCAGGCGTAATTAAATAGGAGGTAAAACAATGTCTTTGATCGTATCACAGACACCAGTGAACCGGCTCCCCGCCGAACTGGTGAACAACGCAGCCTTTGTCAAGCAGGTTGACTTTGACCCTGTGCATCAGACCGCCGAAACCGGCCAGCCTGCGGAGAAAATTCATGGCGATGCCCTCCCCCGCTTTGATAAGGTGTCCATCAGTGCTGAGGGTGCTGCCTTCCAAGCATTGAAGCTCACCCGCCTCGGCTATGCAGATGGAACGGATACGCTTTCCCTGGATGTTGCGGGTGAATCCGTTGAGGAAAAAGAATGGCTGAAAGCTGATCCCAATGGAGACGGTTCCTCGGTTGTGCTGGACATTACCGACTATGCGGCTTTGGAGGCAAGTCAACGCCGAAATGAAATGTATAGCCGGCTGATGAAAAGCTGGAATTCTCTTATGGGTCAGTTGAAGCAGGAGAGTGAGAGTGGAGGCTACGACTACTTCAAGACAATCAGGTTGTTCCGCAGCCGGAGCGCGGCGTGGGAGAAAGATTTACAACAGACTGATCCGGAAGCGTACCAGGTGTGGCTGGATAAGTTTAAGAATGCTGTCCATTCTCAAAAAGACAACTAAGTTATAAAAAGGAGAAGTGACGCAATGAAAAACCAGCTCCGGGGAATTGCCTTGATCTTAATTGGAATACAGCTTGCAATCTTCACCATAATTGACCCTTGGCTTCTAATACTCGGCGGAGATTTCGGGAGAGTTATGATTCCTGTGCTGTCAGTCGTTGTCAGCATGGTTGGCCTTGTTCTGTGTTTTAGAAAAGAGGAAAAGAAATAAGCACCGAGGAGGCATTGATGTGAAAAAAATCACGGTTCTTTTACTTGCGCTATCTTTGGCGCTGGCCCTCTGTGCCTGTTCCTCGTCGAACAAAATTCCATCCCTTGAAGAGATCGTAGAGAATGGTGCAGAGTGGGGCGGTGAGCAGATTCAGCAGGTGCAGGGCTGTACGTTGGCAGACCTGGAAAAAGCGTGGGGCGAGGCCGACGGCGAACTGCCTGGGGAGTACGCCTACTTCTGGAAGGTGGACGATACCACATCGGTCAATGTGTATTACCACAAAAATGCGGAGATCGAGCGTATCACTGTCACCAGCGCAGATGATGAACAGCAGACTGCTCCAGTTGCTCCAGATCCCCAGCCCGCACAGATGTCTCTGGCGCAGGTGGACGGCAGCGCCTTTGATCTGTCAAAAGAGAACGCAAAAACGATCCAGCAAATCCTTGATGCCGGGAGTTGGGTGTCTGATGCGACGGACTGCGCCAGCGACTGCGTGCTGACCTTTGATGGCAGGACGATCTACTACCATTCAGAGTGCGGCACATTCAATGAACGGCTGGAGCAGTCCAATCAGAGCCTCCGCCTGTCTGACGCAGACCGGGAAACTGTAAATGCTATCATCCAGACGGTTATTCCCCACGACCTCTCTCCAGTGGAAATACTGCCATTTTCCTACGAGGAAGTTCTTCAAATGTGGGGAAAAAGTGATCCTGGCGTAAAGACTGATGGCTTTCAAAACACATCCGGAGCTGTGATTGCCACTCCACAGCAGGTCATAGAGCGGGCGCAGAATGAATGTACCATCGAATACGACACAACCTCCCTGGCCTATGACAACGCGGCAGACATTTGGAGAGTTACTTTTTATACCGAAGGGAGCGTCGGGAATAGCCAGGATGTGTATTTGAATGGGAGTGGTTTGACTGCCCTTATCATTTATGGTGAGTGATAAAACAATGAACAAATCCAAACAAAATCCGGAGGGAATGACATGAGCAACGCTTTAAGAGTAACATTGATAGGTATTATACTTATTTTAGCCAGCCTGTTCGTTATGGGGATTTGCATTACCAGTAGACCGACATCGAGCGGCCCGGAGGGGTTGGCGCTGGGCCTATTTGTCCTGGGGATCATCGTCAGCATTGCAGGCATTTTCTTTGTGAAAGAGTAGCCCGTCGAGCAGAACGCGAAACCGGGAGGTGTTCCTTTTGAAAAAAGCGAAAAAGGTCTTAGGAATCCTTGTCGCGGCAGTTCTTGCAATCGCCATCCTGTGGGGAACTGAGGTTATCCCCAAGGGCATAGGAAGGTATGTCGCAGCAGAATATGTTTAAGAGAATTATGAGGAAATGGGCCTGGAATTTGAGAACGTCGAGTTTTCAACGGCGTATGGGGATTATATCGCCAGTTTTGCTGGTGAAGACAGCACAGTATATAATTTTAGACTTTTCTCGGGGCGGCTTCCGTTCTCCGTGGTATATGACAGCATAAAGCGAAACGTTGTGTGACGCACGAATCAGGATTTAGCGGGAGGAAACTGAATGAACACATCCAAGATGATTACATTACTTCAACTTTTAGCATTGGTTGCGGGCATTAAAGAACTATGGGCCGCAAAGGAATACTATAAGCAGCAGAAAAAGAGAGGGGCCATAGCCTCTTTGTGTATGGGCATTTTTGCTTGTGCCTGTGCAATTATTTCATTTACTGGTATATTGTAAGTCCGGTTTATCTGCAAACCCATTTTAATGGAGGAACCATCATGAACGTATCGAATTTATCCAACCTCTTTCAGCAGAACAGCATCTTTCAGCAGGGCCGGCCGCTGGGCCAAAAGCTCGGCCAGCCACCGATCAGCGACACGCTCCACCGGCTGTCCCAGAACTTCCTGACGGCCCAGGAGCAGGGGCAGGACTTGCGGAAGCGGTTCGACACTCTGGAGCTGTCGGCGGAGGCCGTAGGCAGCAAGGCGGACTCCGCCCTCAGCGAGATGCCCAAGGAGCTGCTGGAGGTCTACTTGAACCAGTACAAGGTCGCCGCCAACCTGAGCCATCAGAACGAGGCGGCTTTGATGGAGTACCGGGACCAACTTACCGCCTTTGACCAGACCATCCAGGAGTACCAGGATATGCTGGACGGCAAGGCGGCGCTGCCCCAGCAGATGAAGATGGAGGATGTCTCCATGCTGCTGGAGCGGACCAGGGCGGCGCGGGAGCAGTTCTTGCAGGAGGGCGCGAAGGAGCTGAACCGCGCGGGAAGCGAGGGTCCGGATCTGACAGGGAAAGCATGGCAGATGGTCGCAGGAGATCAGGATGACGGCCACGACCTCCGGTGGAGCATCGACGCTTCCGCCAAGGATATCTATGGGGAGATCGACCGCGCCCTGGCCTCTGCCAGTAAGGCAACCTCCATGTGCCGGGAGGGGGCCTCCCGTATCGTGGCCGAGCTAAAGCGGCGGGGACAGGCGGATCAGCCCTACCACCAGCTCCGCTTTGACGAACAGGACAGCACTGTGGAGCGGACCGCCATGTTCCAGGACATCTATGAGGACATCAGGAATATGCTTCGGCAGAGTATCAACGAGGAGGAATCGGTGTGAGATTATGAATTTTACTGTCCATGCAGGAATTGGAATTTTACTTGTTTTAACGATAATCGGATTACTTGTTTTGTTAAGACGCAATTCCTTCAAATCTGAAAATAGTAAAAGAATATATATTGTGATAGGGTCGCTGCAAGCGGCTCATATAATATTGTATTTAACTGGACTATTGGATAAAATCGCTCAAGTTAATACATACATTGCATTTGGAATTTGTGCTGTTGTTTCCATCGTGTGTATTTTAATGTCTGGTTGGATGTTGCTGCCTTCTTCAAAGTTTAAGCATGGAATAAAGTATCTGCTTATGTTCATTGCCATACTTCAAGTGATTAGTACGATAGTTATATTTTTGTTTCCCGATTAGTCTGAATGACAAAGTTTTCGATATTGATGACTGGATTTGTAACTTTCTCGGAATTATAATTGGCTTCTTCATTGCTGTCGGGATAAAGGCAATCAGAAGAACCGCTTCAAAATAAAACGAGTTTAAGCACACCGAGGTTTTCTGAAAGTGCAAAGGATATAGCTCTATATGTTCCAGTTTATCGACCTGATGAAAAATAAATTCAGGCAATTCTGCAATCTCTATGAATTTATTTTTAGGAGGAACCACCATGAACATCTCAAGTTTAGGAAACATCCCCAACATTGCCAACCAAGTTACCACCGGCGCGCCCCAGGCGGGCTTCCGCTGTGACCCCAGCGCCGCAGTGCGCTCCGCTGGCAAGAGTGTGGCCCCTGGTACGGACATCAGCGGTATCGGGACTCTGAAAAGCATTGATGAAGCCGCCCGGCAAGGCTACCGGGAGGACTTCTCCATCCGAGACGCGGCGGAGAGCCTGTGGCGAAAGGAAACGCAAACCTTCCATCTGAAAGACCTGGATGACCCGGAAAAATCAAAGGAGTTCCTGGAAAATTGGCGGATGCAGGCCCGGTGGGACTTGGGGATTCAAGGCGGCCCCACCAAGGACGAGGTGATCTCCGCCTACATAGATACCCTGCGGCAGAACGGGTTGGACGGCGCTGTGGACTGGAACGGCCTGGCCCATGAGTTGAAGTCATTCCAGGCCACCTCCCCGGAGGAGCTGGAGGATGGGCTGAACTATATGGCTTCCCGCTATGTGGCGGCACTGGATAAGCTGGAGCGCAATTACAGCGGCGAGGAGCTGACCGCCCAGCGTGCCAAGCTGGAGGAGGTCTATCAGACCGGGAAGTCCGGGATGATCGACGGCTATACCCGGCTATTGCAGGACAATCTGGGTATCTCCGACAGCGATGCCCAGGCAGTCCGGGACAGCTTCTCCTCCATCCTCACAGAGAAAGAGAACGCCTACCGGGACGCGCTGAAGCAGGTGAATGAGGCCGTGGAGCAGACCGGTCCGGACAGCGTATGGCTGAAGAACCACGACGCCTATATCGCCTCTCAGCTCCGGGCGGCGGGCAAGGCTGGCGAGAGTACAGCCCGGTACTCGGTGCAGGACCTCACTGCCGCCGGGCAGATCGCCCAGGATTACCGGGCAGAGATTGACGGCGCATCCTCCTGCGGACGGAACGAGGTGACGCTGGGCCTTAACCTTGCCATGGCGGACATGAAGGCGGAGACTATGATCTCCAAGGGGCTGGTGAGCGACAGCATGGCCGCCCTGCTCCGGAGCAGCCGCACCCAGGGACATGAGAAGGCCCTTGCCGCACTGGATCAGGCCCTTTCCACACGAGAGAGCAGCCGTGCCACCAGTGAGCCAAAGGGAACCTATGCCCCGGTGGACAGCACAGTGTTCCGGGAGATTTACGATGCCGTCATGAGCGCCTACCGGCAGAACGGCGGAGACGCCGCCAAGGCCATCCAGGCCGGGGCCTCCGCCGGGGAGAAGCTGACCGCCCAGGCTGCCGCCAGGGCCCCAAAGGCCGCCCGCTGGGGCGTCAGCATGAAACACTATTTGCAGGAGTTCTACAAGGCCCCGGAGGAGCGGAAACCCTCGCGTTTGGACACTCAAATCCATAACCTGCTGATTCAGGCGGGCCAAACCCCGAGGTCCCAGTGTTCTACCTATCAGAAGTATGTAAACAGTTGGCAGGACTTCCTTACCTCCATTGGCGGCGGGATGAATATCCGGGCGTGATAAAGCGCCCAAACAAATAAATATCAAGTATTGTCTTTATTTAGGGGGAATTTGCTATGAGTATGAATAAAAGATTGCTTGCTGTTGCGCTGATGTTTTCGCTGTTTATGTCTCTTGCGGCCTGTAGCAATCAGGAGTCTCCATCGAATGGTAATCCGGAAAGCGGAGCAAAAGGCGAGGTATCTGATACCTCTGTTGAATACAATGAAGACGAATTTTTGCCGATTGGATCAGTCGTTCTTCTGGAAGGCGGAAACAAACGGATTATGATTTGCGGGCGTATTCAGGCACAGGCTGGTTCAGATATCATTTATGATTACTCCGCCTGTTACTATCCAGAAGGAATTGTTGATCCGAAATCTATGTTTTTCTTTAACCGAGACGCTATCGAAACAGTGTATTTTCGTGGCTATGAGGACCAGGATGAATTAGATTACCGGCATGAATTGGAGCAGCTGGGTGAGCTGGAAATTCGGGACGGAGTAATTGTTTCTAAGGAAAACTAAAAGCAAAATTGGATAACAGGCTGAGTATGTGAGGCGACTTGATCCATAAACGCATTGGAGATCAGTAAAATAAAGACGATAATCCTCCGGGCCGATTAGAAGCACTATCCATTTACAAGACAGACGAGACAGGCAAAGTTATTGCGGACTGAGATAACAAATTTGCTTTTATCGGCCTGATGAAAAATAAATGCAGGTAATTCTGCAAGTATTGTCTTTCTTTGGGGGAATTTACTATGAGCATGAATAAAAGATTACTTGCTGTTGCGCTGGGGCTTTCGCTGTTTATGTCTCTTACAGCTTGTAGCAATCAGACCTCTCCACCAGACGATCCCACGCCGCCTGTCACATCCGCAGGTCCTGGCTTAGAACAGGACACCACAGGCAGCACCGTCATCCACTCTACCCAGGGAGTGACTTTTGAGGTTTCGGCGGACTGGACACAGGCGAATGGGATGGATATGTTCTACACCGATAAAAATGAGGTCTACGGACTCAACGGTGTATCGCCCCTGGGTTCCTATGAGCCCCAGGCGCTTCTTGAGGAGCTGGTGGCCTATTACGAAGGTCAGTTCGATACCCTTTCTGCTCCGGAGAATCTGACCGCCTGGCAGTCCGGAGATGGTGTGGAATGCCTGACGGCGGATCTCACCGGCATCTATGAGTCCGTTCTCTACTGCACGAAGATCGTCATTGCCCCGCAGAAGAATCTTGTTTTGACCTTTGACGCCCAAGCTTATAAAGACCAGCAGGAACCTACTGTCGTTTGGATGGTTCTGAACCAGCTGTGTGAGAGCCTGACCTTTGAGATCGGAACCAGAGACGAGATCAGCGGGAACACCTTCCTCTGCGGCGACGGCTCCCAGCTCTGCCTCCAGGACAGCGGGGACTTCCGCTGGTACAGTTCAGCGGAGGATCACGAAAAGCCGTATTACGAGGGCGTCTACGAAGTGTACTACGGACAGGCCGCGATGGACAAGGTGGCCTCCATGACCGAGTACGGCTTGACCATGGAGGAGCTGGAGCGGGTGCTGGCCGCCAACATGAACGGCTACATCCCCGGCGGCAGCCGTCCATCGGACTACCTCTACGCCACGGGAGAACTGGAGGACAACCGGGAGCGGTATCAGGTGTGCCTGGATACATTCTATGCGGTGATCCTCCACAACCAGCGGCTGGTCTCCTCCCCGGAGGATGTCCAGGAGGGCGGCAACAGCACCCTCTACATCGGCTTCTACCTCCCAGAGCTGAAGATGGCGGACTTGACCAACTGCAATGCCGCATCCTATACCCAGTGGACGTTCCAGGAGAAGACGGCCTGAGCGCCGGAATAATGAATGAGGTGATCGTATGACATTTGAAGAAATGGTTCAGCGTACCAGCCCTTATCTGTTGTGCTGGATCGACCTTGCCATGACGCCAAAGAAGCTCACGGACATCGGCCAATTAAGGCGGATCAAGCGTCTGGCGGATAAGGATTTTCCTGTCCCGCACAGCGAGTACACCAAGCAAAAGCTGGCTCCTATTCAGGACTTCTTGCAGTCCAGAACCGGAGACTGGGCCATGCTGGAAGAAATGACGAATCTCCAGGTGCTGGAGTTCCCCAAGCGCACTCCGCCCGGCGTCATAGATGATTTTTCCTTCCTCCCCAAGCTGAAAAATCTGTATCGACTGAGTTTGCGGTTCACCAGCTTTACCGACTGCTCCCTGCTCTCCGGCCTGACCCAGCTGAAGGATCTCGCGCTCCCTGCCCGAAAGAAGCTGATCCACACCGAGGTGCTGGATACTCTGTCCTGCAAGATATACACAGACGAACCCACTTATCGGGATGACAGCTTCCCGCAGTATAAAGTTGTGCCTGCGCAGGAAATCCCTGTACCTGCATCTGGCGTTTTTGCCATCCGTTTTCTGGAGTATGGCCGGAAGAGCTTTGTCAGCAGCGAGATTACACAGGAGGTCTTGGACGAGCTATCCAAGCTAATCCGGGGCGGGAAGATCGACTCGCTTCTCCTTTCCCTGAATGAAAACGGTGAGGAAGACTTTTTCACCATGGATATTGAGGAGGGCTGGGCCGCACCCACGTTCAATATCTGGGATGAAAATGGTGATCCTGTCTACTTCCAGCCAATTAACGAGAAGTATCAGAGCGTGGAGGAGGATGCCCCTGTGGAGATTGGCGGACAGACCCCTGTACCTAAACGCTTTGCTCTGGATGATCTGGCTCTGGCCGCAGAGTGCGCTATCTACTTCGCAAAGACAGGGCAGCTGTCCCCTACCGTTCAATGGGCGGAGTTTTCTGAGTAGTGAAAATTTATCGCATGGGGCGGCGCAGGCTATGGCGAACAGTTTTGTTTGGGATTGTTCGGCCCTTTGGGACAAGGTGGAAATAGAAAGTTAAACAAGGAGGAGATGTCTACATGAACAACAAAGTACACTTGGACATTGATGGAATGGGAATTGTGTTTTTTTCAGCAGAAACGATGAAAGATGTAATTCCAGATACTGATTTTTTAACGTCTGAATTTACATCTCCCCAGCAAATTGCAAATCATATCAAAAAGGGCGATATTACAGCCTTTTGTACTGGGTCAAGTGGTAGCTTTGATATTCACTTTTTTAAGGGTTATCCATCAATTGATACATTGGAGAAGTTCCCCGTTTCAATCCGTTTGGCACTGGATGTTCAAGGCGGGTCTATACAATTTTGCGATTTGTTCTGGTTGTCAAAATGGAACACTGATTTTCCGCAAGATCAAATTATAGCACTTCCCGATGGATATTATGAAATGACGGTATGTACCTGTTTGCCGGAGTCAGGATATTGGGGGGATGAACAAACAATTTATATCTATTTTAACATGGTAGATAAAATGCCAGAATTGACTTGGACAGGAGTTCCATATCTTTTTACGGAAGAATAGATTAAAGATACATTGAATTTACGCTATCACCACCTGCCAACAGGAACGGCGTATAAAAAACCATTGGATGGTTCCCAATACTGCTCGGAGGTACTTATGCGCAGACTGAAAACCATCATCCCCGTAGCCGGGATCTTGCTGCTGATCCTCTCGGCGGCATCCCTGTATGTTGCCATGCAGGCCCTGTCGGACATCCGCCCGGCGGAGGACTACGAAGATATAGGCGTCCTCACCTTCCAGCCCTATGACGTTCTGCCGGTTCAGGTACAGAACACCGGGGCCAGCAGCCGTGACCGCCGCATGAACCCCACCAAGACCGTCTACATGGTCTACTACCGGGCCACGGACGGCAGCGGCTACAAATGGAGCAGTGAGGCATTTTCTAAGGATCACGGCCAGCGGGTCGTGGAGGCTGGAGAAACCGTGGAGCGCCGAGTGCTGCGTATCCCGGCAGACGGAACTTACATTACCGTGGAGCCGGAGCAGAGCGCCGGGAGCTACACCGAAGGGCTTCGGCAAAAGTATATCACTGTCCTTGCGCTGGCAGGGGCCTATGTTCTGCTGTATGGGTTAGGGTGGTGTGTCTTGATATTCACAAAAAAATCAAAGAGAGGTTCGCAGGTATGGTAAAACAGAAAAGGCAATTACAAAAGGGGGCCGCACTTGCCCTGTCACTTTTGCTCCTGCTCGGTTCGCTGGCAGGCTGTGGGGGGAAGCCGCAGGAGGATGCGTCCAGCGCGGATGGGCCGACAAATACATACACGCCCCCGGTAAATGGGGATGGGTATATTGTTGTTACAATGCCCATTACGCTTACTGGTGGAAACACCGCAGAAGAATTAGAGTCACAACATCAAGCACTGATTGCCGGAATGAGCGAGGAAGAAATATCAAAGCTCTATTGGACGAATATCACCGCAAACGAGGACGGGAGCTTTAATTACATACTCACGCCTGAACAATTCCAGCGGATAAAAGAGACATCCTATATGTCGGGGAAACTGATTGATGCCGCAACAAATACTTTCCCAGCGGAGTTTGTTAAAGCTACAGAATATACAGACATCGACAAGGATGGAATACCATGGGCGCTGGCCGTATCCGTTGATAAAAAACTGTACGAAAGTTCGGAACTGGTAAATTCTCTCTATGTAACGGTAGGTCCGTCTATCTACATCGGAATGTATCAAATTCTCTGCGGCGTCCCCGGTGATGAATGGGCCGCTCATGTGACCGTGAAAGACGCAGATAGCGGCGAGGTGATTTCAGAACACGACTTCCCCACCCGTGGCGAGTGAGCCAAAAGCGCAGACGAGGCGGCGCTACAACATAAAGTCCTTGTAAAAGGGCTTTGGCAGTTTTAACAAATTGCCGTTTTATTTCTCTATCTACTTGACGGGAAGCAGTTCAAAATGTCCCGAAGTGGGTCGCTGATGATTTCCGAAGATACGTATTATAAAGTAATACAGTATTAGATAAAAGCGGGAGTGCCTATGAAAATAATTGATAAATTCTTTGGTAGGACAGAATTGGCTTATGCTATTGTAAGCGAAGATATTACAACAGCTTTAAGTTTAATTGAAATTTGTGATGACATAAACCAGACGGATAAGCGAAAATATACTTATCTTCATTTTGCGGCACAAATGGAGTTATTTGAAGTAATTGATGCCTTAATCTCAAAAGGTGCTACTATTGATGCGAGAACATCTACAGGTGGCACACCTCTACGAATGGCAGTTGTTCGGTGTAAAGCGTATCCATTGGACAGAAGTATAAAAGTTATAAAATCTCTTTTGAAACATGGGGCAAATCCTGACGATGTAGTGAATGATATTTCAATCAGACAACTCGCAATCGAAACCGGGGTATCTGAAATTATACAATTATTGGCCCCATAATAATTAGAATTGCAATAATTCCCCAGCCGCCAACGGAAACAGCATATAAAACCGCTGGATGAGCAGTTGTTCTATTCACGCACTCCAAACGAAAATGAACACTCAACGGATGAAAGAGGCAAAGAGAGGTTCGCAGGTATGGTAAAACAGAGAAGACAATTACAAAAGGGAGCCGCGCTTGCCCTGTCGCTTTTGCTCCTGCTCAGTTCACTGGCAGGCTGTGGGGGCAAGCCGCAGGAAGATGCGTCCAGCGCGGACGGGCCGACAAATACATACACGCCCCCGGTAAATGAGGACGGTCAAATCGTCATTACTATGCCTAAGACACTATTGGGAGGAAAGACCGCCGAGGAACTGGAAGCGGAAGATAAGAAGCAGCGTCCAACAGTGGCCAATCAGGCGGTTTACAATGCGCTGCTGGCAAATGAGGATGGCACTTTCAGCTACTATCTCACAACGGAACAGTACCCAAAGCTGAAAGCGGCGTATTATTGGCTGGGCTGTTTGCGTGACCCTGTTACCGCTGAAATTTCGCAGGAATTTGTAATGGCGGCGGATTATACAGATTTGGATGAAAACGGAGTCCCTTGGGGGCTTACAGTTTCGGTGGACGCCGAGACTTATCACTCTGTGGAAATATGGTACTCTGCTGTGGTCACGGTTGCACCGGCGGTTATGCTGGGGCGGTATCAAGTATTATGCGGGGTTTCCGGTGATGAATGGGCCGTCCATGTGACCGTGAAAGATGCTGACAGCGGCGAGGTCATTTCAGAACACGACTTCCCCACCCGTGGCGAGTGAGCCAAAAACATGGGAGCATTTCTTTCGATAGGGGAGATCGGTTATGAAGAAATTTCGCAAATGGATACCGCTGTTTTTATTTCTGGGGCTGCTCCCGGCCCTGCTGACCGGCTGCAATCCGGAGTCGGGCACATCTTACGAGATCATCTACCCATCCGGCCTGTCCCGCGGGCCGTGTGACTGGGAAGACGTTGTGCCGGTGGAAGGTGCGCCCTATCAGTTGACGAGTGGGAAATCAGAGAATTTTGAGAAAAACCGCTCCTATGATTTATGGGTTCTGGATGAAAACGGCGAAGTGTTGTATGAGTACCCGGAGCTGGGCCATAGCGTGGTCCGCGGTGAGGCGGGTAATCAGGAAAATACCGTTTGGGTGAGCTGTGAGCTGTGGAACACACCCCATCACTCTGGATACCTCAATGGCTGTCTGGAGGAGAGTACGTTGTTGCTGCTGGATATGGAAACCGGAGATATTCTGTTCCAGGCTGAAGTGGGGGAAAATGAATGTTACATCACTTCAAAAGAAACGCGGTGCTATTTTTACAAGCCGGGTGAGCCAGAGAGCGAAAAACTGTTTGGCCTGCTGAAAACGCCTGCCAAAAGCGCGGAACTCTACTACCGGGACACCGGGGACTGGGCAGAGCCGTATACCGTTTACACTTTTGACTATGTGGACGAACCCAATATGGATGGCAGCGGCGTAGAGGATCGTGCCAAGTTTTATCTCTCAGAAAATCAGATCAGGGTAGCCTGGACATCCTATGAATCAGTTGGGAACAAAAACTGGGAGTATTTAGAGAAAAAGGTTTATGAGATCCCACTTGCCGAAAGTGCTGGCGAGTGAGCCAACAGCGCAGACGGGGCAGTGCGGGCTATGGTGGGCAGTTCAGATAGAGGACTGATGTGTTGGAAAGCAGATTTGGATATGGGGAGGAACATCTATGTATCCATTTGTAGTATCAAAAAATGCCGGTTATTCTGTGTCAGAAAGCGATATTTCGGCTATTGAAGAACGGTTTGGAGTTAAATTCCCTCAAGCACTGAAGGATTACTATATTCAATATAATTGTGCGGATATTAGTCTTTGTGGATATGTTAAGGGTGCGGAAATATATGAAATAGATGTAATATACCCTATCAAATATAAGTACCCCCAATATATGCCCCTGTTGGAAACACTGCTGGAGAGAGATAAGAGAGATGGGTATATCTCTTGTGGCATGATACCATTTGCCGCAGATCAAAGCGAGGGGTGCTATTATTGCAGTGAAGATGAACAGGTCTTTCTGATATCAAAGTACAGTTTACAAGGGACTACACAAGGTAACGGTCTGACGGGCGCTGATATGCCCGTCAGATTTTCCATGTGATGTTTAAGCTGTCGCTTGTGGCGGCAATGGTGGTAATCATCAAATCCACCACCCGCCGCTTGTCGTCAAAGGATACGTTCTTCCAAGTGTCGAGGTAGCCGGAAATCTGGCTGACCTGTTCCGGGCTGATGGCTTCCACGGTCAACTCCGCCATCTTCGCCAGAAGTTCCTGCTTGCGTCCGTCCAGTTCGGCTATCTTCACATTCACATAGGAGAGCAGCACATTATTTGCGCCTGTCAGACTGTCCAGCAACTTTTCAATCTCGCTATCCACATGGGCAAGTTCCACTTGCAGGGCGGTGATTTTGGGATTGGCCTTTGCCGCTTTCTTCCTGCCCGTCAGTGTCTTGTAGCTGTCCAGCTTTTTCACCATCTGCCGATACACCACCGCTTCCAGTTCCGCCGTGATGATTTTCCCACAGCCGGGACAGCTTTTGTTGTCCAGCCGTTTCGTACAGCGGAGGTACTGTCTGCCGGAGGGATTGAAGATACTCATAAGGGCGTACCCGCAGTTCCCGCACTTGATTTTCCCCGCCAGCCATGTATGGGTGGCTTTCCGGGCGGACTGGATTTTCATGTTGTTCATCAGCTTCTTGCGGCAGGTCAGCCATATATCCGAGGGGACAATCCCCTCATGGGGCGCAAGCACCAGCATTTGGTCTTTCAGGCTTTGGGCCTTGCCCGGCTTCACATCCCGGCCTTGATAGAGATAACACCCGTTCATGCCCGTGAAGTCGGCGACGTCATTGACAAGCACCGTCCCCTGGCTCTTGAAAAACTCGTACACATCCAAGTCCGCCTGCACATAGACGGGGTTGCGTAACATCTGCGCCAGCGTGGGGCGTATCAGTTCCCGGCCATTAAATAAAATGCCCTGTTCCGCAAAGTGCCGGGTAATGTCCCCATAGGAAGTTGTCGGCTCGGCGTACATTTCAAACATCAGCCGGATATTTGCCGCTTCCTCCGGCTTCACTACCAGCCGCTTTGTATTGATACCGTCCATCTTGATAGGCTCCGTATGGAAGCCGTAGGGGGCTTTCCCGCCCATCTTGAAGCCCCGCTGACTGCGGGAATAGTAAGCGTCCGTCACCCGCTTTTGTATCGTTTCCCGTTCCAACTGTGCGAACACGATACAAATATTCAGCATGGCCCGGCCCATCGGGGTTGAAGTATCAAACTTTTCCGTGGAAGAAACAAACTCCACATTGTACTGCTGGAACAGCTCCATCATGGTTGCGAAATCCAGAATGGAACGGCTGATACGGTCAAGTTTGTAGACAATGACTTTTGCTATCAGGCCCTTTTTAATATCCCGCACCAACTCTTGAAATTTCGGGCGGTCTGTGTTTTTGCCGCTGTATCCTTTATCTGTGTATTCCCTGCAACTACCGCCTTTCAATTCGTATTTGCAAAACTCAATCTGGCTTTCAATGGAAATGCTGTCCTTTTTGTCTACCGATTGTCTTGCATAGATTGCGTCTATCCGATTATTCATATTGTCGCTCCTTTTCTTAAAAAAGAAACGGAGCTGCTGACAGTCTTATTATACCGCCAACAGCCCCGTAAATCAATGATGTGGCTGGAAAAACTTACGCCCCGGCTTCCTCTTTCTGCCGCTTGTCGGCGTACTTGCGGAACACCTCATAAAGCTGCTGTTCCAGTTCCCGGCGTTTGGCCGCTTCCTGCTCCGGTGTAAATACCGGGGAGAGATTTTCCAGCGTGATTTCCTTTCCTTGAAAAGTCACGATTTCTGTTTCCTTTTTGTATCTGATATTCGTTATAAAATCACCTTTCCTTTCCATAGATCGGTTGCCGCTTCAACTCTGCCAGCACTTCCGGCGGGATACGGTCAACCAGCCGTTGAATGTTGTGTAACTCGCTTTCCAGCTTTGCCCGTTCCATAACGCCTTTCATCTTGTCCTTTTCGCTGGCCTTTGCCCTTGCCTCCAGTTTTTCATTTTCTGCCAAGAGGTCATTTATCGTGACCTTGTATTTCTTCAACTGCCCGGAGAAGTTCTCCATCTGCGGAAACCACTTTTTGAGCATAGAGAGGGCTTCCTCTTTCTTCTTTCCGGCGTTAATTGGATTGATACCGTCCAGCGTGGCTTCAATCGCCCTCGCCTGTTTGGAGAGGGAAACCGCCTGTTTGAAAAGCCGGGTGGGGATATGCTTTCTTCCCGTTTTGCTTGCGCTCTCCCCACGCTCCAAGCTGGGGTACTTCTCCACCATATAGGCGTGAAAATCATCCTGCCATTTCGTCAGATTGGCCCGGTTGCCTATGATTTCTTTGGCGCACAGGCGGTTGTCTTTCGTCAGCGGAACAAAGGTCAAATGCAGGTGGGGCGTTTTCTCGTCCATGTGTACTACCGCCGACACGATATTTTCCCGGCCTACCCGGTCAATGAGGAAGTCCGCCGCTCTTTTGAAAAACGCCTGTATTTCCTCCGGGGATTTCTTCTTGAAAAACTCCGGGCTGGCGGTTATCAGTGTATCGACAAAGCGTGTACTGTCTTTCCTCGTTCTGCACCCAGACTGTTCAATGCGGCTCTGAATGAAATGGTAGTAGCGCCCCTCCGGCTTGACGATATGGAAATTGTACCTGCTCCGGCTGGTGTCAATGTCCGGGTTGCTGGCGTACTGCTCCTTTTTCCGTTCGTGGTGGGCTTCCAGTGGCCCCGCCGGGTGTCCCTTGTGCTTCTCAAAACGCAAAATTGCGTGTTGTGCCATTGAACTCCTTTCCCCATTCCATTCCTTTCCGGCGGGTTTCCCCACCGAAAATATCTCTGATAGGATTGGAATGGAATAGATATAAATAAATGGTTTTAATCTCTGTATTTCTATATACCGTCCGGTTTCCGTACTCCAAGAGGATTGATTTTCGTACTTGTAGGGTACGGTTTTCAGCCCTCCGGCGTACCGCAGCCGGACTTCTTGAAGTCGGTGTTTGGAACCGCTTCATAGGATTTTGGGTAAATGCGGTTGGGTTTTCCACAGCCCTGTTTCTGTATTTCCACCAGCCCCGCATACTGCAACTCCCGCAGGGTATTCACCGCCTTCTGCCGCCCACAGTGGAGCAGGGCGACCACCTCGCAGATGGGGTAATACAGGTAAATCCGCCCATATTCGTCCGCCCACCCGTTTTTCCGGGATAACTCCGCCCGCCGCAGGATAAAGGCGTACAGCACCTTCGCTTCGTTGGACAGGGGCTTGAATGATGGGGCTTCAAAAAGGAAATTGGGGAGCCGGGTGAAGCTGATGACTTTCTCCGGCTGGTGAATGTAAATCGTGTTTGTCATAGCGTGTTTTGTGGACGGTTAGAAGCCCGTTTTCCGGGGTGGGCGATAAAACATACCGCCCGCCCCGGTTTTGGGCTTGCGGAGCCTTGCAAATCAAGGCTTTTCCCCGCCTTAACTGTCCACAGCAGACCTCCTTTTCCGTTCACTTTCTGTTTTCTGCCGCCTGTGTACTCTGGCGGCGCAGTTCGGGCAGTATTTGCCCCGGTTGGATTTTGGCACATAGGGCTTTCCGCAGACCGAGCAGCGTTTCAAAGCACAGTCACGGTAAATCTCCGCTTCCAGCGTCCTATCCAGCGGCAAGACCGCCCAGCGGAACCACTTGCAGCAGACGGAGAATGTAATCATCTGCGGACAGGTGCAGGTGTCGCCATCGTCCAGCGCAAAGCAGTTTCCACCACCACAGTTGCAGCACTCCCGGCGGATCAGGCTGCTGGCCCGCTTCCTCTGCGCCGGGGTCATGCGGTAGGGGAAGCTGTCCGGCCTGTGTTCCAGCGGTGGCAAATGTTGATAGGGTCTTTCTTTCATGCACTCCCTCCGTTGTTCTTCTTGCTGCCGTTTTCCCCGAAAAGGCTTCCTGCCCCATTCCTGCGGCGTGTTCCGGCGTTGGTACGCTCACCCTCTCTGGTCACGGTGTCCAGAAGCGGGGTCACAGCACACTTCCCCAGCCGGGGTATTCCTTTTCAGACGGTCATTTAGTTTTCAAGAGGCTTGTCCATCGATGAACTATCTCAAGTGTATACTTTTTTGATTGCCTGTGCCGTATATCCAAGAGGTAGGAAATCAGCCCGGAAAACTCGCTATTTCCACGCTCTCGGAATTGTGGTATAATGAGAAAATACAGAACAGTAAATTGAAAGTTGACGCCGATGAAAATAAATGAAAAGAGAGAACATCTATGCTCAATGCAGGAAGCAGGATAGTAAATAATTGGATATATCCTATTGACAACGGCTATGTACTGATTGATACAGGGTATGAAAGAGGATTTGCACATTTCAAAAAGCAACTGGCAAAGATGCAAATAGCCCCTCAACAGATACGATATATTTTTCTGACACACGCTCACGATGACCATGCAGGCTATTTGAATGAAATACTCTCGGAATGCTCTGACATTCAAATCGTTATGAGTGACAAGGCGTTAGAAAGATTATATAAAGGGCAAAACTCTTTTCATGGCGGTTGCACAACCAAGATTGCCTTGCTCTTTTGTTTCTTAATGAAATTTGTTGGCAAGGGCAAGCATTTGTTTCCTCCAATAACGCAAGAATATTCATGTAGATGTATTCAAGTGACCGAACAAAACCGTAAGCAAGTGGAACTTTTATTGCAAGGAAAAATCATTGATACTCCCGGTCACACCGCCGATTCCATATCTCTTTTAACTAATGACGGTTCTCTATTCTGCGGCGACGCTGCTATGAACGGATTGCCAAGTTTACACAGAATAACTATTTGGGCGGAGGATAAAACGGATTTCCTAAAATCTTGGGAAACAATCATCGCACTTAGACCAAATCTAATATATCCGGGACATGGCAAGCCGTTTGGATATGACGACCTTAAAATAAATCTAAAGCGGGCAAAAAATATGGAATTATTACCGATTCACTAACTTCCGATTTATCGAACAGACAAGGAGGGCGAGAAAATGTCTTTATCCATTCAAGAACGCTTGAAAGACCTGCGTGTGCAGCGTGGCTTGACGCTGGAACAGCTTGCAGAGCAGACGAACCTCTCCAAGTCTGCGTTGGGCAGTTATGAAGCGGACGATTTTAAGGACATCAGCCACTATGCTCTTATCAAGCTGGCGAAGTTTTACGGCGTGACCACCGACTATCTGCTGGGGCTGTCTGAAATGAAGCGTCACCCAAACGCTGATCTTGCAGACCTGCGTTTGAGTGACGGAATGATTGACCTGCTGAAAAGCGGGCAGGTGGACAATGCTCTGCTGTGCGAATTGGCGGCGCACCCGGATTTTATCAAGCTGATGGCCGACCTTGAAATCTATGTGAACGGAACGGCGGTGAAGCAGGTACAGAGCGCAAACGCCATTGTGGACGCTATGAGCGCAATGATTATGAAACAGCACAATCCCGGCTTGACCGACCCGCAGTTAAGACAGCTTATCGCTGCCCATATTGATGATGACAGCTTTTGCCGTTACATAATCCAGCAGGACATAGACGAGATAGCCGCCGGCCTGCGGGAAGCCCACAGGGAGGATTTTTTCAGCGTCCCGGAGGATAACCCGCTGAAAGGATTATTGGAAGCCGCTACCGAAATTACCAACCCAGACAGTGACCCGGAGCAAGCGTCTTTGGCGTTTATCTGCAAACGGTTGCGGCTGAACTTTAAGAAGCTGTCCGGGGAAGAAAAGAAGTGGCTGAAAAAGATTGCACAGAAGTCGGACTTGCTGAAAAAACCAACCCCACAGCGGGGACGGAAGTAAGAAAATAAAAAATCGCATTTTGTAGGAGGTATATTATGTCATTGGAAAAAGTTTATGATTATTTCCATAATTATGATAAGCAGACTTATCAGGTTGTAGCTTGTATGGGAAATGAGCCATCGGAGCAGGATATAAAGGATTTTGAAAATCAGTATGGGATAAATCTTCCTGCTGATTTTAGAGAGTTCACTATGTCCCCATTAGGTGGGCTTTATATGGAGGTTCGAGAAGAAATATGGCCACAAGCGAAACAATATGACATAGGCCCATTTTGGTCGTTCTGTCGAGGAATTATAGTCTATGGAATTGCCAATGGAATACCCGATTTTTTGGATATTCGTGAAAAAACGAAAGAACTACACGATGAAGGTTTTACTGATTTTATCCCATTCTTGTCCATTATAGGGAATGGTGATGAAATATTTTGTTTTGACAAGAATAATAACATAGTCCTTCTTGACTACTACACAACAGGAGAAGCTACACCGATTGAGGGGACTTTTTCAGATTGCTTGATGAACCAAATTGCGGAGTTAGAAGAACGGAAAAACAAGAAAATCCGGGGAGAGGATAAAATCAACTAATTCTGATTTGCGAGGAGAATTGTGACTATGATAGAGTTGAATACATTCAAAAAAATATTGGAAGAAAATGAAGAACGCTTGCCATTACTAACGCTTGATGAATTTTTCGATGGAAACACAGAGGAGGATTCCATTGCTCCGAACCAATGGGAATTTGGCCGTCCAACGCTTTCTGAAATACGAAATATGCTACAAAAGATTGAGTTAATGCCTGACATAGCATGGGTGCGTGTTGCTCTCCACGATGATACAGAAATCGTAGAAAACAATGGGAAAGAAGAATTAGTTCTTGCAGGAGATACAATCGTGATTTGCACAACCATTTTGCCTGCGGAATTAGAAAAATTAGTAAATTGCGAATGGCTATGCTCTGATGGAGTAATTACAATAGAGGCATTTGAATTAAATACTTATTCGTGCGTACCACCAATTCCAGATAACTTCGATTGTTTGGAAATCGTGTGGGACTAATCTAAAACTTTCAGTTTATCGGGGGAGATAGCAAAGGCAGCCGAGCCAGTCAACGGTCAAGATGAACGGCGCACAAATGCGCCGCCGTTGACAGCCCCGCCTGCCTTTGCTGATGGGCAATCAAGGCGGGAAAGCCCTAAAATGGCTTCCCGCCCATTTCAATTTTGAGAAAAGAACGACCACTAAAATAAATGAGTGTGGCCACACATATAGTCACGGTGTCTAAAGGTTTGGGACATTTTGTCCCATAGGCTGAGGACGGTGGACGAGGGCTTTCATATACGCCCTGTCTGCTGCTGAAACCAGCCCTTTGTTTCCGGCTTCCCAGCCCCAAACAAAGCCCTGTTTTCCTGCCGCTTCAAATGCCCTTGCCCTCCCCGGCGGCAACGGCATTTTCACGGCAACGCCGACAGAGCGTATAACACACTACACTTTGCTTCGCAAAGTCGTGTGCCAAATGGGGCGTTGCCCCCTTTGGATACCCCCACAACAAACAGGCGCTATGCCCCTTGCCGGGAGCATAGCGCCTGTTTGTTGTCAGCAGCCCGTTTCACGGTCTGCGTGTAGTTCCTTGTAAAATGACCTAAGCTGTGATATAGATAATCCAATTTTAGTTTGCAATAAATTTTCGGAATTTATAAATGGTCTGAAAAAGATTGAACATTGAAAAGGGGGTAATACCATGAGCGAATACCGAGACGGAATCAAGCTAAAAACCACTACGCCCAGCGTGATCCTTTTGAAGCTCCTGCGGAAATGGTATCCAAATCAGTCCCTATCTGATTTGCGGGCCATGGTTCAAAATCATGAATACATCTATTTAACCGATCAGGAAAAGTCTTGGATAGAGGGTGACCGGAAAATGGCGAAGCTCCTCAAAGAGTTGGATCGGGCTGGATTTGAGACGGAATTGTACCGGGAGCGTCAGGAGAAACCAGGATGTCCCTGGCAGGCAGATCCTATGGACCGAGAATTCTTCCGAAATACTCTCCAGACAGACCGGGAGATTGAGCGGGAGACAATGCTTGACATAGAGCGTGAGGTGGAGGGCTTCGTCAGTCCGGAGGCCATGGCGGACATTGAGGAAGAACTGCGAAATCAAGACGAGGAGTACTGACCTTATGAGGGAACAGAGCGTATGAAACGGGAAGAAGACGATTTTGCCGCTTATAGGCAGCAACAGAATAACCGGGCTGCTCCCTTTTCCTACATATACCCGCAGATGCCGCCCCGGTTTCGCTGGTGCCGCCGCTTCGCCCAGGCGCTGTTCCTGATAGAGTGGGGAGGCTTTGTGGTGCTGGTTCTCAGCAACTTTCCAGCGGGTGTTGTGGCGCTGCTCTGGGGCAAGAAGGCTCTGCTGGAGGGAGTTGGAGCCATGGCGTTCCTGCTCTCTCTGGTATCCTTTGCGCTGCTGCCCCTGGCCTTCCTCGCCAGGTGGCTGAGGCATACGGCGAAACTCTTTTGGCACTGCCCTTGCTGCGGACAGCCTTTCCCCTACTACGCCCCGGATGGTAGGCATGAGGAAATGCGGAACAAGGAGTGCTGCTATACCCTCCGGCAGATGCGGATCGGATATGTGAAGACAAAGCTCTGCCCGCTGGTGATCCCATCGGAGTGCCCAGCGTGCAGACGGAAGTTTTTTGAGATGGCAGGCTTTACATCTGAGGTATAAAGAAGGAGGATCTCCTACTGTCAGCGCCAATGATAAAATGAAAGAAAACGCCGAGGAAAAAATGTAGTTTTGTGGCGGAGAGGAGGGAAAAAAGATAGACTCCCAATCAGGGCGAAAAAGAGCCCGGAAAGGGAGTCAGGAAATGAAAGGAGCACAGTGGATGGATATCCGAAGCGACAGACAAAAAGGCCTGAGCTATGTGGAGCTGGGCCGGAAGTACCACATGGACCCACGAACAGCAAAGCGGTACGCGGAATCGCCGCAGAAGCCGGAGTACACATTGAGCGAGCCCAAGCCCACAAAGATGGACCCGTACAAGCAGATCGTGGACGAGTGGCTGGAAGAGGCGCCGTATTCAGCGCTGCGGATCCTGGAGAAGCTGCGGGAGATGGGGTTTGACGGAGGTTACAGTATTGTCAAGGCGTATGTGAGCAGCCGGAAGATGGACTTGAATGAGAAAGCAACGGTGCGGTTTGAGACGATGCCGGGGAAGCAGGGGCAGATGGACTGGGGATTTTTCGAGGATCACCTGGTGTACGAGGATGGGAAGTGGAAAAAGCTGTACTGTTTTCTCATGATTCTGGGATATTCGCGGATGCGGTACATCGAATTTGTCACAGATATGAGCACAAACACGTTGATACGGTGCCATCAGAACGCGTTTCGGTATTTCGGAGGCTACCCGGAGGAGATTCTGTATGACAATATGAAGCAGGTAGTCATCAAGCGGCTGCTGAAGCAGGAGGATTCCACGCTAAACCGGCAGTTTGAGGACTTCGCGGGCTTCTATGGATTCAAGCCCATTCTGTGCCGGCCATATCGGGGTCAGACGAAGGGGAAAGTAGAGCGGACGGTGCAGTTTGTCAGAGATAATTTTATGGTGGGGATCCAGTACAACAGTCTGGCGGACTTGAACGGACAGGCCCTGGCCTGGTGCAATAAGGTCAATGGGAAAGTCCACGCCACCACCAACGAAATTCCCTTTGAGAGGTTGAAAAAAGAGAGACTGAGTCCTCTTACCCGTGAGTACATCATCGACAAAATCAACCTGAGGCGAGTACAAAAAGACTGCCTCATCTCGTACGCCGGCAATCAGTACTCCGTGCCAGCGGAGTATATCGGCAAAGATGTGGCAGTCGTGGCCCTCGACAGCATGTTAGCAGCATATTACGAGGGAAAGCAGATCGCTCTGCACCGAATATCGTATCAGAGAAAGGACATGGTTGTCAATCCTCAGCACTATAGAAGGCTTACGCTGAAACAGACGATGGATGCAGAAAATGTTCTGCTGGAACAGGACAAAGTAATAGATTTTCCCTTGAAACCATCGGATTTGTCCAGATATGACGAGGTGCTGTATGAGTGAATTTACCATGGACAGGCTGAGGGAAAACCTGGAAGCCCTTAAGATGAAAAACACTCTGGAGATTCTGGACAATTACCTGGAACGGGCGGTGGCGGACAAGCTCAACATTGTGGAGGTTTTGGATCACATTTTCTTAGAAGAAGCCAAATCCAAGCGGAGACGGGCCTATGAGAAGCAGATCCAGATGTCCGGCTTCCCCATTAAGAAGACCCTGGACGACTTCGATTTCTCTTTCCAGCCCTCCATCGACAAGCGCCAGATCGACGAACTGGCCACCATGCGCTTCCTGGAAAACGGGGAGAATGTGGTCTTCCTTGGCCCGCCCGGCGTGGGCAAGACCCATCTGGCCTCCGCTCTGGGCCTTGTGGCGGCACAGCATCGCTTTTCCACCTACTACATCAACTGCCATCAGCTTATTGAGCAGCTCAAGAAGGCCCATTTTGAGAACCGTCTGCCGGACAAGCTCAAGGTTCTCGCCAAGTACAGGATGCTTATCATCGACGAGATCGGCTACCTCCCCATGGACATCCAGGGCGCAAACCTGTTCTTCCAGTTGATTGCCAGAAGGTATGAAAAGACGTCCACCGTCTTTACCTCCAACAAGACCTTCTCCCAGTGGAACGAGGTCTTTGCCAACGTCACCATCGCCTCCGCCATCCTGGACCGTGTCCTGCATCACTGCACCGTTATCAACATCAAGGGCGAGTCTTACCGCCTGAAAGAACGCAAGGAATTTATGCGCCAGAAGCAGCAAATCGTGAACACTCTTTTTGAGCAAGGCAACTGCTGATTTTGTTACCCACCACCGCCGAAAAATGACAAAATTTCTTCGGCGTTTTCTTGCAATTTCATATCGGCGTTGACACCTACATGGGACTATTCCTGCAAACCGCCCTGTTCCCGGGCTGCGATGAATCCATAGCCCGTGATGCCGTGGAAGCGGCGGCAAAGAATCCGGTGTTTTATATAGACCTGGAAGCGTGCAGATACGCGCAGAGCTATGAGGGCACGCAGGTTCTGATAGAGGGGGACACCCTGGGCTTTGCTCCGCTTGCAAAGGCCCTGTCCGACGTCTCGGAGAACCCTGTGCTGCTGCTGTACATTTACGATGGCGACTATTGGGGCTATGATTTTTACGGCGGAGACGAAGAGGATCACTTCAACACCGTTCCGGACTATTTTGGCCCTGTCAGCCCGGAAGAGAAACAGCGCCTGACCGGCAATCCGGCGGCGCTGTCGGGCTGGCTCCCCACCTGGGACACTGGCATGATGCGGCGGTATCTTGTTCATTGGTCCGATTTGGATGAAGATGCGATGGAGGAGACCGCCTGCCCTGATGACCGCTTCACCTATGGTGACTGCTGGCAGATGGCGGATTTCATGGCGCGGCTGGGCTTTCCCTGGGCCTTCGATCAGCTGCAAGAGGCTCCGCCTCTCCAGCCGCTCTATCCCAAACTGCGGGAGATTTTGGAACGGGAGCTGCCGCCTGTCTCCACGGAAGTGCCGCCGGAGGGGAAGGCCCTGCTGGACAGGCTGCCCTCCGCACTGTCCCAGGAGTATGTCCGCCGGTTGCTGGAGGAGAGCGGCGTGAAGGAATTCGAGTTCGAGGAGAAGGACCCGGCGGAGATCATTGAGGCGGTCAGATTTCACCGGCAGACAGTCAGCCGCCCGGAGTGCGATCCCCAATGTCAGCGGTTAGCAGTGCTGGCCGCTTTCTGCGCATTCTGGTTGAGAGGAAGCATCGCCTGGGGCTTTCTGGACTATGCCACCTATGAGCCTGTGTATGGCAGCTATGAGAAGCCTACCGACGTCTATGTCCTCCGGGCCAGGGCAGCGCTGACGGACTTCTCAAAGCGGCACCGGGCCTTGAGAGACCTGGAGCGGCTGATCGAGCTGGACCCCGCCAACCGAGCGTTGTATCAGGCGGAGATCCGGCGGTGGAACAGCCAGGAGCGGGCCTGGGAGAAGCAGGCGGAACCCCGGCATGAGGCAATCAGGCAGCAGTGGGCGGAGCAGGAACGTCAGGAAAAGGAGCGAGAGGCCCGGCGGCTCCAGCTGATTTTGGAGAAGCGGCGGAAAAAGAAGCCATAAGCATTGACAGACGAGGAGACGCCATTATGCTGGCAAGGAGATTATGGCAAAATAGTGGCGCAAGCCCGTTACCCTTGCGCCCCGCCCCCGTTCCGGCTCTCGTCTGCGCCGGTTCGTCATGCGCTTTCCATAAAAAACGCTCCCGCCGGTTGGCAGGAGCGAGGTTGAAGTTTTGAGGCTATTTACTGGGTGGTGATTGAAAAATAGTAGCTGATGTGATAAGCTAATTTTCAATAGATGCTTATAAAGATGTGGAGGGTCATAGATGTTCGCTATTCCAGAAGATTGCCAAACTGATGTGTGGTTTGAAGCACTGAAAGCATTTATTGACTGCGTCGAACCTGGGTGGTGTAAAAACTTGCAAGGCGCTAAACAAAAAGAAATTAACAAGCTAAAGAAGTATGATAAAACTCTGACATTACCCAAAGAGTATGAAATTTTTTTACTGAACGCAGGAGGCAAATTTTCATTTTACTTTCCTTATAAACCGATTTCCTTTTCTTATTATGACATTCATACTATGCTCGAATATCCACATTACTGGGATAACATCTTAGCAATCGGTTCACAAAGTTATGAGAGTGAAAAATTGGGCTATTTATTTTCAGTGTCTTCTCCCTGCGATAAAACGCCTCTTGTGATGACCCGATATGATAAAAACATCGGCATAAAAATTGCAGATAGTTTACGGCAATATCTGTGTTGTCAAGCATTTTTAGCATTTGGAGGACAACAATTTCCGGTTGGATATGACTATCGCATTGCACAGGAACATGAATTATCCTCCGAAGAATTCTCTTGGTGTATTACCAACTATGAAAACACAAATCAAAGTTCTTTGGAAGATGCGGGTTTTGTCGTGCAGTCAAAGAAATTGCAGGATATTTTATTAAAGCATGGCTATCGTGAAGCATGGTTTAGCACTCCGCTGGATCAGGTTTGGCTCCAACAAGATAGTTTTTGTTCAATTTCCCGCGACTTTGACCCTGACAACATATTTGATACTGTATCGGGACAAATATATGCCCATAATCAAGATGCAATTCAATATTTAATAAATGATTTTACTCAACTTGGGTATCCGTGTGTACTATACGAAGCCACCCATTAAGGCTCGCCAAAAATTCTTTGTTCCATTTTATATAAGAACGGCACAGCACCCAACGAGGCCGGGGCAGGGCAGTACCCCCTCCCGGCCTCGCCCCGCAAGCCTGTTACCCTTGCGCCCCGCCCCCGTCTGCGCCGCCCTCCTGCGCTGTCTGGGCGGTTTTGGCGGTGGGCTGGGTGTTACGTTCCCGCGCTAAAGATGCTTATAATTTCCTCAATTCGGACTGTGTGACCGAAGTACGCATGGGCCGGACCATCCTCGCAATTCAGTCATAAGAAAAGGGCATAGGAACGGAAGCTGCAACTCCGTGTTCCTATGCCCTTAATGTGTTGGTATGGGATATGCTGGCCGCTATCCAGTCTGAAACGCGGCCAGGGTGTCGTTTATGGCTTTCAACGCGTCATCGCCCATAGGAGCTTTCCACGGCCCCTTGGCAGGTTCGGCCGGCATCGGAGTTTCCTCCGCTTCAGGTAGCTCACCGGGAGCTGTCCCCGCAAACCGGGGGTGCTTCTCCATGATGGCAAGCAGCATCCGCTCCAGCGCCGCTTCGTCTATTGGGGGCGGATCGCCGCCGTGTCCCTGGGGCGGGTGCTGGATATAGGACAGGACGGCGCTGGCGATAAACTGTGCCTTGTGCCGCCCCTGCTGTTCCAGAAGCTCCGACGCCATCCGCTGCTGGGGGTCCTCCATGTTGAATTGCAGGGTGAACCGGCCCGGTTTTTTCTTCTCTCCCATGCCGGTCACCTGCTGTTCTGGGCGATTCGGTACAGTGTCTCATAGCCCTTGACGTTGGCCCGGATGTCCTCCACAAACAGGGGATGGGCCACCTTGCCGGATTTCTCAATGTGCCGCTTGAGCAGGATGGAGCCGCCGCCTACAAACACCACCGGGGCGGTGCGCAGTTCCAGCTGCCGTTCCCGAAGGGCACTCAACAGGTCAGATACAAACTCCTGGGCGCACCGTTCCACCACCGGAATTACCTCCTGGAGTCCCTGCACAGACTGACCCAGGAGAATGGCGTCGATCTCCTCCTCCGTCAAGAGGATGTCCTGGGCCGCCCGAACCTTGGAGATGATCTTGTTATAGAGCATGATGACCCCATTCTCCAAGGAGTCGCAGGATGCCATATCGCCCCGTCCCTTTTTGATGCGGATGTAATCCATCGTATAGCCGCCAATGTCCACCACCAGCGCCAGGGGCACGGTGGTGAGGGCCTGGAGAATGGAGGCCGCAGCCGCATAGGACTGGGGATAGCAGGCCACATCGTCGATGCAGATGGAGTAGGGCTTGCCGCGGTAGGTGAAGCTGACCACGCCCCTCCGGGAAAAATACTGGATGAATTTTTCGTTTTGCGCTCCGTAGTGGGCCGGCGGCAGGCCCACCGCCAGCTGCACCCGGATAATGCCGGGGGCATAGGCACTGGATGCCTCAATCTCATTGGCAATCCCAAACAGGGTCAGAATAAAGAAGCGGTCGTCCTCTGTTTTGTCCCGGCGGTAGGGGATGCGCTGGTCGGAGATCTGATAGTATTTGTCCCCGTACTTCAGCACATCCGGTCCAAAGGGCCGCACTTCGCTCTCTGTCAGGCCGGAGATAAAGGGTTCGCTCCGCACCAGCTTACACTGCTTGTTGCCGTGATCCATTGCAATTAACATAGTTTTATCCTCCTTATACTCATGTAATACGGAAATAACACGCCGTTTTCAACAGACGGCATTTATTTTTATGATATTTTTCTTTCTGATCAGTGATTGGAAGGGCTTTCTAATAAGCACAGGGGAGCGGTTCAAGCTCATACCCAAACAGAGTGCCGCCGCGTCCCAAATCCGACAGGATCACATCAGAGGTTTCATAGCTTTCTATGTCGCTGTCTGTCCCTCCGTAAAACCGCTGTACGCAGGCTTTATCCGCCAGCCACAGGGCATATTGAATATCACGGCCAGCCTGCGCAGAGATGTCCAGCCGCACTTTTTCCCAAAACTCCAGCTGGTCAAGCTCTGACATATCATCCCCATAGCCGTTTTCTTCCAATTCTCTGCCCATGCTCTCCATCTCAATGATTAAGTCCGAGTTTCTTACCAGTTCATTTTGGATCAATTCATTCAAAATATGCGCATTCCCCAAAGTAAACAGTTCATAGCAAAGCACATGGGCAAAGCGCCGCTCCAAAGAGCCGGAGTAGGTTTCCGTCCGATACATAATTGTCACGATTTGTCCTCCTGTCAGGATAGTGAGACGGCCCACCCACAAAGGGCAGGCCGTCTGAATGTGGCTATTGATAAATCTGGTGGAGATCCCCGTTCTGCATGATCCAGTCATAGCGTCCGCAGCGGAAGGGGATAAAGTTCCAATCCGTGGCGTCGTAGTAGGGCGTACCCAGCAGCTTGATCCGGCTGGCCTCAAAGCCCCATTCGGAGTTAAGCCGCTGTATGGCCCGCTCCTCGGAGATCGCCTCGCCGCAGTTGTTCACCGCCCAGCATTTCGGGCCGGTCTGATAGGCGATAACGGCCTCCGGACACCTGACGCACCACCGATGCCGGGCATATCCATAGAGCTCATAGGCGTTCAGTGCGCCGTTGTCCATGTGCCGGCGCAGAATCCGATAGAGTTTCTGGGCGGCGGAGAGGTCACCCTCCATTTGCAGCTCGCTCCAAAATTCCTCCCAAGTGAGGGGGATTTTCTGCTCGGCCTTGATCAACCGGGCATACCCGGCAAGGGCATCCGTCTCAGTATCGTACTTCCAGCCTTCATCAGAGAGAAACTTGGCATATTTCTTGTCGCCGGTCTTCTGATGTATCATCATAATCTGTTCGTATTCCATAATACTAACCTCCAAAGTTTGGTGCATGGCGTGGCTGGTTTTTTCTGTTTGCCTAATCTATGGTTTAAGACGGCGCATTGCTGTTACGGGCTAATCTCCCCTCGCAGATGTCCTCGATGGTATCTGTGAGGTTTTGGGGGGAGTCAATCCCATACCCGTGCATAATGTTCAGCAATTCACCGGTATGGCGGTCCCGCAATTCGCAAAGGTGCAGCCATCCATCTTCCTTTTCATACTCAAAGCTGATGTCCAGCTCGGTACCCCCATCAACGGAGTATGTAAAGATGCGGCTGTCAAAATCTTTTGGCCGCTCACTTGATCCGTTCCACAGAGATGGATTTGCCTGTTGAATATGTTTCTGGGCAATTTCAACCGCTCGTTCATTCATTTTAGATGTTCCTCCGTATTCATATTTTCTGTTTATGTGTGTACGGAATAGTGCGCTTTTTTCAAATCGTTCTGGTCGTGGAGGATCAAACCACCTGTGATGGATGGACGTCCTGCCCGACACGACTGGAACATAAAAGAATACGACTCAAAATCGTGGTAAAATACAACGCGGTCTGCTCCCCAGAAATTGTCCCGCAGGGCACGCGCCAGCTTCCTGCGAACGGTGCGGTTCTCCAGACACTTTCGCAGCCCCTCCGTATCGACAAATACGACCTGGGGTGTCACAGTGTTCTGGAGGGAGAGAACCCGCCAAGTCTTCGGCCCGCCTTTTTGGGCGCTAGCCTCCATGAAAGAGGTCAGCGCGTCATAGGGCAGGACCGCCGTTTCTTCCCAGCCAGCCAGCTCGCAATCGAAGCGGCGCTGGAGCCAGGAGAAGCTGATGGTCAAAGTTCTGGCGGCAGTGTTCAGACGCAAGGCAGCGAAAGAGTAGATGTCCTGCGTGATAATCTCCGGCTTCTGTTCCAGCTGGGCAAGCATATCGCGGGTAATTAGGAACGTCTGGGGCGATTTTTTTCTCTGGGAGATAGTCTTGAATCCCATGCAGTACTCGCCGGCAGAAACTTTTACAAGTGTTCTGTTATTCAAAATAATCTTCCTCCTCTTCGGTAAAGTAGCAGTTTTCCAAGTCAATCTCTTGCGGATGGTTGCATACCATATCCAACACATCAAGGCCATAGCGGTAATCTTCCAGATCCTTTGACTGCATTGTGGTCCTGGCCTCCTGCAAAAGATCGGACCATTCTTCCGTCTCACACCCGTCCATGCCTTCTTGGATTTCATCCGCAAAGTAATCCTTAATATAGATGTCCAGCCGGTCAATGATGGTGGAAGCATTACGGAAACGGTCGCTTTCGATATTGCCCAGATTGGCTCTCTGCTGATCAATCAGGCCCCAGCCATCGGGGTACTTCACAAGCCAGAAGTCGATTGTCTCCAGAAACTGGTCAAATAAGTGCTCCCACTTGTTTTTGTCTTTCTGCTTACAGTTATTGGCAGCAGCTTTCCTCCTCTCCAACTCGGCGCAGATTGCTTCATACTGCTGCTTGGCCTTTTCCCATGCCGTATGCTTTGGGAGTTTTGAAAGCCTCATTCCATCGCCCCAATTTCCGCCGGACTTCATAGTTTCGTTATAATACTTCTCCCGAGCGGCCGAGCGCATTTTTTCCAGTGTTTCGGTCCTGTACCGGCTGTAGTCAGCCATCTTTAATCCTCCTAAAAATAAAATTCAATATCGTCCTCGTGGGGAAACTCGTCATCGCTGGAGGTGTAGTTGGCCGGAGAATAGGTCTCTCCATCCAGCTTAAACTCGTCCCGTGCCACCTTCTCCCTGAGAAGATCGTGTGCGGCATCGCTGCTGGTACAGATCAGAGCAAATTCCTCCTCGGTCAGCTCCATTGTGACGCCAAGCCGGAAAAACAGTTTTTTCATATCGCAGCTCCTCCTCAGACCAAATGGGCGCACATAAAGCTGTCAAAGCTGCTATAATCGCTCCAATAGGCGGTGTCGCCCTCGACGGCAGCTGCCTGCGCCCAAACAGTCATTAAATCCTTGTCATACTCGCTGGTATCCACATTAAGGCCATAACGCAGGCAGTGCGCCGTCCACAAACTGCGCAGCTGATTACAGGTGAGTTCTGCATCGAAGCAGTTTTCGTTGGCAAAGTCAAGGACATACTGAAGCGCCCGCTCCCGTTCTCTGTTGTCCTGCTCCTCAATGGCTTTCAGCCGTGCAAGAAGCATCTCTCCAGTGAGCAGTGTTTCTATCTCCCAATCCTGTCCGACACGCCATGCGGTGAAATTTTCTCCGGGGCGCAGACGCTGGAAGTCATCAGGATAGGAGGCGTGGCCCTTTCGGGCCATCGCCTTGCCTGCCATTGTGTTTATGTAGTACACAGGTTTTCCTCCTTCAGTCCATCTGATAGTACATTCCGGCCTCATAGCCCTGTTCTTTCAAATAGCGGCTCATGGCCTCGGCGGCCTTTGTCCGGGTGTATCCCTGTCCGACGCCGCGAACAGAAAACACATAGGTTGTATCGTTCCAGAGCGTCCATACAAAGCAGCCAACCCCAGCCGCTCTTGCCGCGGCCTCGACAAGTTTTTTGTCCCAGCCCGGCAGGGTGAGGGCGGGAGCGTCAAAGTTGCAGGTGCCGCCGTCATCATTGCCCATGTGCGCCAATCCATAGGCGTGGGCCGCTTTCAAATCGTCCGCCAGCTTTTTGTATTTTCCGGTCAGCTCGGGCACATGGTACGTGTTCTTGATCTCATAAAAGAAGTACACCGCATCATCCGCACTGGTACTCTGATAGGAGACGACTTCCTCGCCGCTGCCGTCCTTGAGCAGGAGCATGGTTTCATACTTCACATCCGAGAGCTGAGCAGCACTCAGCGTCGCGCTGCGTCCATCGGCCAAACGAATATGCTCATCCCGTTTGATTTGTGTTACCATCACGATTCCTCCTCCATAATCTTTTTGCAGGCTTGCTGAAAACCTCTGTACAGCCGTTGATCCGACTGTACCTGTTCCATCGTGCAGTTCAGTGTGTCCAGCGTGTCATCCGCATCCCCGGTGTAACCATACTCATGGTTTTTCAGCTCACGGTAGAACATCTGGAAGATGAAACCATCCCCAGTCGTGTCCGCCTCGATGGCCGCCGCAAGCTCTTCCTTATGCCGGGCGCTCGTCTGGCGCAGCAGTTCCACATCCTTCTTCTGGATGTAGCCGCCGGCCCCAATGGCGCAAATCTTCTTGACATCCCGCTCCGGGTGGAGGCCCCAGCCCCGCATCATTTCGTTAAACTGCTTCTGCCCGAAGGCAAATCCCAGAGGCAGCGCGTTAAACTCCTGCTGCTGCCTGTCCCTCATTTCCTGATACTGGTTCATTTGCATAGCTCCTCTCTAAATCTTGCGTGGGGGAGAGCCAATCGGCCCTCCCCTGTGTTATCATTTTCCGGTCATCTGGAAAGGCTGAGCCGGTGTCAGCATTGTGATTTCTAAGCTCCGGGCCTTGTCCAGCTTACCGCCCAAACGCATAGCGGAAAAAACTTGTCACGGGCAGCAATCCTCCCACAAAAACCGGGATTCTTCCATTGTATCCCGCAAAGGTGTGAAACGGCTATTCGTCATCATCGTCCTCCTTGGCAAGCCCCTCAAAGACGGCCTCCAGCATTCCGTTGTCGTAGCAGTCAATGATACCGGTGTCCCGGCAGTAGCTTAAAATGTCCTCCAGCATCCAGCGGCCGACATTGGCTTCCTCTCTGCTCAGACGGTTTTCAGCACGGAGGGCGTCCAGACAGTCCTCCATATCGCGCCGGATAGTCTGAAACTGGCAGTAGTCCATATTTGCCATACTCATAACCTCTTTCTATATAATTGCAAGGGGGAGACAGACGCCACCCCCTCATTTTCTTACGCTCCGGCCATCTGGAAGAACTGGGCCGGCGTCAGCACCGTCACACCCAGGCTCCGGGCCTTGTCCAGCTTGCTCCCGGCATTCTCGCCGCAGACCAAGTAGTTGGTTTTACTGCTCACCGAACTGCCGGCGTGGGCGCCCAGGGCCTCGATCTTGGCGTTGATCTCGCTGCGGGTGTACGGCTCCACCTTGCCTGTGACCACGATGGTCAGCCCCACAAAGGGATTATCGTGGACCGGCTCGACCTGCTCAGGCTTGGGCGGCGCGATACGCACATAGCGGCGAAGCTCGCTCCACAGATACCAGTTTTCCTCCTGCCCAAACCAGTCATAGATATTCTGGTGCAGGGTGTCCCCGAAGTCGGGAAGCTGGGTAAAATCGAAACCGCCGCAGACCGCCGTCTCAAACTCGTCCAGGCTGCTGTGGAACCGCTGGGCCAGCGTCCGACTGGCGGAGTTGCCGATCAGGGGGATGTCCATAGCGATTAGATACCGCTCAAAGGTGGTATCCCGACTGTGCTGGATAGCGCCCCAGAGGTTCTGCCAGGACTTCTCCCCAAAGCCGTCGATCATCAGGATCTCGCTCCGATGCTCGTCCAGGTGATAGATGTCCAGGCAGTGATCCAGCACGCCCCAGCCAATCAGCTTCTCCAGCGTTGTTTCAGACAGCCCCGCAATGTCCATCGCCTTATCCCCAGCGAAGTGGACGAACTGCCGCAGACGCCGGGTGGCACAGTTGGGGTTGTCACAGAACAGTCTCTTTGTACCATTTTCCTCATGGATGCGGGTGGGCTGGTGGCAGCAGGAGCAGGACTGGATGACAGCCCGCTCCATACAGAAGCCGCCCCGGTCCAGATTTTCCTCCACATGGGGAATAATCTGATTGCGCTTGGAAATCAACACCCGATCCCCCGGCATCAGCTCCAGCCCCTCAATGAAAGAGAGGTTGTGCAGGCTGGCCCGGGAAACAGTGCAGCCGTCGATCTCCACCGGCTTCAGGATAGCCACCGGGGCAATCTCACCGGTACGGGAGGGCGTCCACTCGATGCACGTCATGCGCGTTTCATACAGCTCGTCCTCAAACTTATAGGCGATCCCGTCCTTGTAGTGGTGGCCGGTGCGCCCGCAGCTCTTGGCGTAGGCGATATTGTTATAGGTCACGACAATACCATCAATAGGAATGTCATAATCCTTGGCGTACTGGCGCAGCTGCTGGATACCCTTTTCCATCTCTTCCTGTGTGAGCTTTCGTCTGGCGGCAAGGTAGTGGCAGTGTGTGAACCCCAGGGGAGTCAGCTGCTTCAGCTTGTCGGATTTGTTCTCCAGTTCGTCAAAGCCCTCCAGCACGCTAAAAGGCATAAAGGTCACGCGGCGGTTCCGGCAGTCCTCGGACCTGAGCAGCCGGACTGACCCGGCGGCCAGATTGCGCCCGTTCTTGTAGGGCTGGCCGCTGCTGTCTAACAGAGTGGCCTTTATCTTTTCAAAATGGCTGGGGCGGATAAACGCCTCGCCGGTGACCACCAGCCGCCCCAGATAGGGGATCTTGGTGGGGATACCGCTGATGCCCCGGACATTGTGGGTGATATTTTCGCCCTCGTCGCCATCGCCCCGGGTAGAAGCCTCCAGGATGATGCCGTTCTCATAGACCACCTTTAAGGTGAGACCGTCCAGCTTGGGCATAAGCATAACAAGCTGGTCGCCCATAAAAGTACACAGGTCCTCCATCCGCTTGGTCTTATCCAGCGACAGCAGGGGAATGGGGTGGGAGACCTTTTTCAGCTTGTCCACCGCCAGCCACCCCACGGTCTGGGTGGGAGAATTGCCCAGCTGAACGCCCAATTCCCGTTCCAGCTGGCCCAGCTCGTCGAAAAGCCGGTCATACACCTCGTCGCTCACTGTGGGAGCGTTGAGGCTGTAGTATTCGTACCTGTACCGATTCAGCTGCGCGGTCAGCGCCCGCAGCCGGTCAATGCCTGTCTGTGCCATTTTTGATTTCCTCCTATCTGTCCGTGACAGTCCGGCACGCCGCTGAAGCAACAGCGGACACCAGATTGTCAGATGTGGGGAGGGCGCACAGTTTCCATGTACGCCCTCCATCGTGCTTCCTTAAATTTCGTAGGCAGCGTCTGTAAGCCATTTCAGACATTTGTGTTTCGTGGGAAACTCCTCTGTCCGGGCGTCGCCGTCACGGTTGTCGATCCCGACATAGACATTGCCTTCCTTCAAAAAGAACAGACCATAGGGATGTCTGCGCTCAATGATGATGGTCGCATCTTTCTCGCTCATTTTCCTTGGTTTATAGGTGAGCATCTTGAATCTCCAATGCAACTTTTTCTGCCTCCGGGGTCCGGTTTATGTTGATGTGGTACAGCAGATAAGCAACGCCCTTGCTGTGCCGGACATCAAACCAGTGCCAGATCTCTTCCCGATGGATTCCAGCGCCCCAGCCCATAAATGGCTCCTCGATACATTCCGTTTCCGGATTCATAGGGACAGCTCCAAACTGCTCCCACAGCTCCTCCAGAACCTCGTCACGATCCCGCAGAGGTTCGATTTCAGACAGGCCATCGTGGATAGTGCAGTAGTCGCTGTTGTCAAGGCGGTTTTCCTCATGCAGACGGTCAACCACCTCAACCGCCTGCTGCTTATAAACATTCACCGCGTTCAGCCCTCCTTGCCGCACCTGCCCAAGTTCTGCGGGGCATAACGTCCAAAATTCAGCTCATGGACGATGCGGCTGATCTCCGTATCGTTATCCCAGGCGCTGCTAATGACTGCCCGCTCAGGGCCTGCGCCCACATAAACGGATACCTGGCCCTCATGGAGCGTCATCAGCACCTCGGGCCGCCGGGCGCAGACCAGCGCCAAATTACCAAGCTGTTTCATTCTGTACCTCCAATTCTATGCCGCAGCATTCAGAGCCACACGGAGCGGCAAAACCATGGCGCAGTCGCTCCGGCCCTCCGCCTCAATGACGATAGGGGTATGGACACCGCTGATTTTGACTGTGACACGCTCTTCCTTTTTGAACTGGTTCAGAGCGTCGCGCAGATAGTTCAGGTTAAAGCCTACAGTCGTGTCGCCCGTTCTGCTGATCTCAATGGCCGTGCTGTATTTCCGGTCATGTACCTGCATCAGCAGCTCATTCCCCCGCAGATACACATAGGGCTTGTGGGTCGTGGGGAGCGCATCCTTCAGATAGTTCAATTCCGCGAGAAATTCTCTGGGGGACACCGAAAATTCCTCCAGATATTTTTGGGGAACCGCACTCTCCAAATGGAACGGCTCACTGTCGGTTGTATGGGAGATGACCGTCGTGTCCCCGTCTGTCACAGACATCCAGGGCTTTGAGAGCCGAAACTCCACTTGACGGCTGCCAAACACCTTCAGATGATGCAGCGCCGCCGCCTGAACCAAGAACGGCTGGGGAAAATTTAACTCCCCGTTATCCCAGGCGGCCCGGTAGCCGTCCAAGGCAAAAACCTGACAGCCGGAAAACTCTACGCAGGTCTTGTTCCCCCGGGTATCCGGTTCCGCCTTCAAAGTCGCGTATGCAACCCGGCCAATGCGTTCCAGCAGGCTTGCGGCGTTGGCAGTAAACGACACATCGCCCTCCACTTTCGGCACGTCGGGGCAGAGCTCTGCGGAGTGGGTGTCAAATTCTGCGGTCCTGGAACCGCAGGACAGCTGGACAAAGCCGCCGTTGTCCTTATGGTCGGCGTTCTCCGTCAGCTCTATCGTCAGGCTGCCGTCAAAACAGCGGCAGGTCCGCTCCACCTTTTTTGTCCGGGAGAACACAAAGGAGAAGTTGTCGCCGCTGGCGGGGATCTCCCTGATAATCCAGGTGGTCATATCCGTTGCGGCGAGGATGCACCGCCCACCAGTAAATCGGACGCTCACTTCCTCCAAAACAGGAATAGCGGATTTTTTCAAAATCGGGACAACGCTTTTCAGCGCCTCGGAAAAGATTTTCGCATCCACAGTGGCCCGCAGGGGGCGCACCGCATACAGCAAATCGTTCATAGTCATATCCTTTCTCCTATGCGAAGCGCAGCCGGACCACAAGCGGCCGGCTGAGGTCCGCAGTAACTGTGTTTGTCTTGATGTTGACAGGCTGATATGAGCCGTCTAACTCGCATTGCTCAGAGGTTACCACTTGACAGTTCCTCTGTAGCAGGTCGCTGCGGATCATTTTGAATAGGCCAAGCCGTTCGGCAAGGGGGGCATCCGCACGACAACATACCTGCTTGCAGAACAAATATCGCTTAGAATCTTCTTTCAGCCAAAATCCGTAAGTCACATAAAGCTGGTTTTCGTACTCATGCGTCCGCTTTCGTTCAATCTGTTTGATATAGCTTATAGCGGCCTGAAATCCTTTGGTGATGACCCGGTATCCAACCTCGCTGCGCTCTTCACTGGTCAGCGGAAGCGGCTTTTTCTTTTGACCGACGAGTCCTTTTGTGACATGGAAGCTTGCAGGAGACCAGCGGTAGCCGCTGATCCCATACTGAAATCGCTGTTTTTTCATATCCACTCCTTTCAGGCTGCAATCCGCATTTCCCAATAGGGGTCGGATTCGTCCAGCGCACTCATGGGTACAACGGCGTTGGGCAGGTAGTGGGGAGCACCGCGGAAACCGTACTGGGCCTGGGCGCTGCTGCAAGTGCGCAGAGCAAAGCGCAGGCTCATGAAAATGTAGCCCTTCAAGGTCTTGCCGGCCTTGTTGTCGGAGTCGTACAGCTCCACGGCCCGGATCAGCCGCATGGCGAGGGACTGGTACACATCGTCCCGGTCCAGATGGGCCGCTTTCAGCAGGGAATAGTTCTGCTTGATCACGCTGTCGATGCACCAAAGGTATTCCTGCACCAGAGAATTGCGCTGGGGAATTGTCAAAGTCATGTCACTCATTCCTTTCTATACATAGGCAGGGTGCGCCTCATGCGAGGTACACCCTGTCATTTCATCATTATGCGGCATCTTCCAAGTGCTTTTTCTTCTTCCACTTGTCTAAAAACGCTGTAACTTCCGGTATAGGTGCGCGGTTGTTAGAACCTCGTACCTGGCGAATTTTATCACCCTGTACCTCCACAGTGAAAAACGGCTTGTTCTGTTTTGCTTCCTGCCGTATGAACAGAATGGCAGTTCTCCTTTCGGCCATGCTCCGGGCGTAGCCGCCGACACAGTGACGGAGCTTTTGCCCCTCCACAACGATTTCCTGCGCAGAGTGAGGCGGCAGCACGATAAGACCATCAGACTTAAATTGATACCGATGCTTCAGTTCCTCTTGCATGGATGCAATTTGGGAGTCATACTGCTCTACTTGATGCTGCTTTATCAAATCATTGGCCTGATCATGTGCCCTTTTGAAATTTTTAGGGAACAGGATAAACTCGTTTTTCAGATCGTATTGAAGCTGCTCACAAAATCCCAGGTAGTCTCTGTAGTCGGACAAAACTCCTGCACAGCCCCGATAAGTGCTCTTTTTTAATTTGGAAAAGAGTTGGTCGAGGTAGCGCATCAGCTTGTGCGGCGTGGTATTGTTCAGAGCAAGGGCAAGCTGATTTATTTCCGTGAGTTCGTTCGCATTCACCCATGTAAAAAATTCCTCGCTAGGCTGGTGGCCTGCCATCCGCAGGATACGGAGCAATCGTAGGTCACGAATATCCGCCCCCGGTTTTTGGAGGAGAGGCAGGTCGGAGGGGTCAATTTGAAGCACCTCTCTCAAATTTTTACCATCAAGATTGATGTCTTTTGTCCCGTCGTGCCTATAAACTACGTGGGTTGCCAACCAAAACAGTTTCAGCTTGACAAAAAACTCTATGGCAGGGATTTTACGATAGGAAATCAGATAAGGCCCTACCTCCATTTGGTCATGGACACCTTCATAAAACTCCCGCAGCTGGCAATATTGCCACAGAGTACCCTTCAACGCTTTGCTCAGGTTTTTGCAATAGAGAAAGCCACAGGTCTCCGCATTGAAATTTCGCTGGAAGAGATATGACACGGGGGGATACCCTTTTTTCCAGCGAGTAATACCAACGGAGTCTCCCGAGTTGTGATAGACTTCTTCACCAAGAGCACCATTTTTCTGCGGGTCAATGATGATCCGGGTTTCCTCATAGCAGTTCATTTTCACCGGCCCATTTTTAGGAAAGTCGTGATATGCCTTGACGATTCGGATAATCAAGCTGTTGCCGTGAAAACGCTGAACCACCGTAGCGGTAACGCGATCCCATATATACCCACGCTTCTTGTTGGCCTTCATTGTAAGTTCCCGGTCGCAGTGAGGGCATACACCGGCAGCGTTGTGCCGTACCCCGGTCAGTTCGATTTCCTGACCGCAGGCACTGCATAGGCCACGGATAGCTTTTTTCCCTTTCCTGTAATCGTAAAAGAAGTAGGCAGGCAGTACCTTACGCCGCAGCCAATCCTCCAGGTCACAGGGCAGAGGGTTCAGCCCACTCAACCGAGACCTGATCTTCCGCTCCCGGTTTTTCTGCCGCTGTAGAGTCTCTTTATCGCGAAGATGCTGCTGCATATGAGAAATAGCGAAGAAACCAGTGTCGCAAAGTTGCACGGCCACATGAGGCTTGCAGAAGTTGATCACCCGTACTTCGTCCGGTCTGGAATAAAAAGCACATTTCTCCGTCAGAAATTGGTATTCCCGCTCCAGATTTTCCAGCATGGCCGTCCGCCATACAGTTTTCGTGTCCGGCTGATGGTCATAAGTGACAAAGCTGTCGCTGGCCTGGAATATGGTATAGGCCAACCTCGGCCTATCGCCAGGGGTATTCCCCCTGGCATACAGGCACAAAATCAGCAGGCGCCGGTGGCCAACAATTTTTACAGCCGTGCGGATGATGTACTTCAACTTGGGAACAAGGAACAAGCCACAGTCAGAATTAGGCGCCAAACTAGGCTCCAAAAACTGGCGGCAGGCTTTTTTATCTATTCCGCTCATTATGCCACCCCCAGCAGACTGAGCTGGCTGTCGTCTTCAGCTGGTTTCTTCGGGGGCTCTTTCGCGGCCGCCTTTTTGGACGTATCCGCTTTTTTATCTCCCGTCTTGCCCTTGGCGGTCTTGCCGCCCTTGCTCTTGGAGGTACTGCCGCCAATATAGGGCTTGGGTATGAACTTCTCCTCGTCCTCGTGGTCCTCCTTGGCGTCCGGGTCATTGAAATAGTCCACAGCCCACTGATAGCAAAAGTCGTCGGGGATGTCACTCCCGTAAGCCTGCTGTCCCGGGCCGGGCCGGATGCCGTTGGCCTTCAATTCGTCCTGGATATACTCCCAGGCTTTCCGGCTGATGTACTGGAAGCAGCGGATCATGGTCTTGCGGGGGTGCATGGTCTTCCGGGCAAAGGCGGGGTCCTCAATGCACATAGTCTGGATGTACTCGGCCACACATTCCTTCATGTTGCGGCGGGTCAGCTTCTCGGTATCGGTGCTCACCCGTTTCATGGAGGCGGCCAGCACCTCGTCGTCGCTCATAGCGGCCAGTTCATTGAGCTTTTTCTGCTCCTCGGCCTTCTTTTGCGCCTGACGGGCCTCCCATTCAGCCTTGCGCTTGGCCTCGGCCTCCTCGTGGGCCTTTTTCTTATCGTCCTCACTCACTGCGCCGTCCGCAGTTTCCGCCGCCTGCCCGGCGACGGCATCCGTGGATGTCTCTGGGGGCGTCTCGACTGCCTGCTCGGACACGGACGGAGCCGGGGCGGTATTCTGCTGCGGCTGAGGCACAACGGTCTCCGCCGCAGGCTGCGTAACAGCCGGTTCCACCGGGTCCGCCTCCGTAAAGGCGGGAGTGCTCTGCATCCTGGTATTGTCAGGGGGTGAGCCGCCCTCCTCAAAGGGACTGTCACCATAACGCAGCTCAATGTCCTGTTCCGAATAGAATCCCATTGTACGTTCCTCCTGTTAAGTGGGCAGAAATACCCTGCGGTATCTGCCTGTTTTTCAAATGGTATAAATCAGCGTGCTGAACGGGTCAAAACAGTAGCACACCAACCTTGGATCGTCCTCCGTCTGCCGCTGTATCTGGCGCTGGATGAAAAGGGCCCGTTGTTCACCCTCGTTCTCCCAGGCCAGTACGACCAGATGCCGGTATTCCGGCTGGTATCGGGCATCCGCGCCCAGTGCTCTGCAAAGGTCCGATATGCTTTGAAGCCGCTGGTCCGTTGTCATTTATCTATGTTCAGCGGCTTTGCCAGCATGGGCGAAAATTTCACACCAGGGAATCCGGCTGTGTCACAGTAGAAATAGGCGCGCCCATTGTCTCCATACAGCTCGATCACATCGGACAGGGCCACGTTCCGCCCGGGAAAGCCCTCTGGCAGAACATCATTGTAGCGGGCGAAAATCCGTTCCAAAATGTCGTGCTCACTCTGCTCCATCGGGCAGAAAATCTCGCCGTCATACACCAGACGGTACAAAGAGGCGGGGGGCTGCTCGTAGCCCTTTTCCTGCATCTTCCTGATGCCGGCAAAGGCAAAGGGCACCGTTTTCCCGCCGCTCAAATCCAACTGGTAGATGCGGTAACGCTGGCAGCGCCGCTGGCTGTCCAGCAGACGCGCAAAGGTGGTGGTCAGGTCGGTTTGCAGGTAGACGTCCATCTCCTGCTCCGTCAGACCCAAATAGTCGCGCAGACTGGTTCCGTCCTCGGGCAGCGTATGCCACCGCTCCGCACAGCTTTCGATGTGGTCAAGCGCACAAAGGCCGGACAGATACATTTCCTTGAAATTCATTTTGATTGGCTCCCTTTTTTCAATTCGCTTTCGGTGCAGGGCGATCTGCCAGTCATCAATTCCCTTATAGTTGGGGTTCCAATTCAGCCGCCGGCAGGTCATGCCATGTTTTCTCGCCAGCCGGTAGACCGCAGCCGCCCCGCGATTGACTTCCACATTGCGGTATTTATCCATATCCTCAGCCTCAATAATCTCCTCGGTGCCGTTGCGGCTCAAAAAGGCAAACAGCTCGTCCAGACCGTTGGGGTTGTTCGCTCCGATGGTAGCCACAAAGGTGCGGCCCGTCAGAGCATGGACAATATCCGCTTTCAGCGCCCCCTCTGTCACATAGACTACACGGGCATGGGGGCTGCCGACAAAGTGTATCGGGCATCCGGAGCTGACTCCCTGATTCTTCCCAGTGGAGGTCAGCGGCAGATACTTCGCCCCCTGCTTATCCGGCGGGTCGTTTTCGTCCCGGATAGGATGGTCCAGCCGGATTTGCAGTCCATGGAGCAGACCGTTCACGCCGCGCAGAGGGATCAGGATGCCCGATGTGCGCGTGTAGAATTTGACGGTCCACTTTCCATAGTCGTTTACATAGAAGCCGGGAACACCTTGTACGCGGCAACCCTGATTGATCAGGCGCTGCGTCAGTGTCCGGCAAAGTCGGGAGGTTGGGGTGCTCTTGAACCCAAAGCTGTCAATATCGTTGTCCGTCAGTCCCCGTACCGTCCGCAGATGTTCCCGGTGCGCCGGCGTCAGCGTCAGCAGAGACAGCAGCGCGGCCAGCGTCCGGTGGATCTCCTCGTCCGGGGCCTTGTCAGGGGGTACATCCCTGGGGGATGGCTCTTTGACCGGGCAGACCGGGGCAGAACCCTCCGCCGCAAAACCGTCGATTGCCAAAGCATCACAAATTTCCCGGTAAGCCTCTGAGTTGCTGATCCCATGCACTCTGCCGTAAAGTGGAAGCATCCCGCCGCTCTCGCCGCAATGCCAGCAGCGCCAAGTATTGATATTGAGGTACAGCCCCATCTTTCCACGGCGGTCGCCGCAGATAGGGCAGTCAGCGTACACCACCCGGGAGCCCCCTCTCCGCCTGATATTCAGGCGGAGAAGGGACGCCACATCCATAATGGTAAAGGGAAAATCTGACGAACTGATGCGCCTCACTCCTTTCCATCAAATGAAGGGCGATGCGGGGGATTTATCCGGCTATCTTCTGATCCAGCTCCTGTATCAGCAGGGTGGCGGCGGCTTTCTGACTGTTGCTGCACTTATAAAACGGGGTCATAAAGAAGCGCAGGCTGGACGGTCTGCGCTCCGCTAGCTGGGCCATCGTCGAGCCTTTATTGGGGCCGCTGGGCACCACAATGGCGCCGGCCTCCTCCAAGGTCATCACCTGGCAGATTTCTTCCACCGACATATCATCCGTATAGCTGGGCGCTGCCGGGGGCGGCGTCTCGGCCTGGTCCTGGGTGGAAACGGGCGTTTCATCCTCCTGCGCCGCGGCAGCTTCGTCCCTCTGAACAGGGAAGTTCAGCACAGTTACCGGCGCGGACTGCTGGCCGGCAGATGGCGCGGGGTCCTCATGCGGCTCTGCATCCAGCGCCTCCTGACGTGCCTCCTGCACAGGCTGGCTTTCCGCCACCGGAGCAGGGTCAGGCTGGACTGTGGGGGCCGGATCAGCGGCCGGCGCAGTCTGCGCTGTCGGAGCCGGTTCAGAAACATTCTCCACAGTGGAGGTGTCTGCTGTCTGGACCGGCTCTGCGGGCCGGACAGTAGGAACCGGCTTGGGGTCCGGTGCGCTCTGGGCCACAGGAACCGGCTCGGGGGCCGGCGGGCATCTCCCCGGGCTCTGTCCGGCGGGCGTCTTCTGCTCCTGGGTCTGTTCCGTCTGAACCTGGGCCGGCGGTGCTTCCTGCACACTGCCGTGCTCCTGGACGGGCGGGGCAGATGGACTGCATTTGCCGTCGCCGGGGCCGTGGGTCACATCGCACAGCTGGATGCCAAATCCGGCGTTGTCCAGCGCAACCGTCAGGGCCTCGTCCTGAGCGGCCCGGATATAGCCGGCAGTCTCCTGCGCCGTCTTGGTTGCGGTGAAGCTGCTGGCCGGGGCGGCGTCCTCCCGGTGGAAGAACACCTTGGCCTCGAAAATCGCCATCTGGTCGGTGACCCGCAGCGGGTTGAGCAGCATCCGGCCCTTGGGGCAGGCCAGCCGGAACCAGAGCCGCTGATAGCGCGGCTCCAGCCGCATGACCGTCTCCCCCTTTTCATTGACCGCCTTGCGCAGATACTTCATGGGGTCGAATCCGGGGACCTTGTGCAGATCTTTGGCGGCGGGGACAGTGCGAAGGATCATGTTCTCATTCATGTAGAAAGCTCCTCTCATATAAAAATTCGTACAGCGGGGACCCCGCTATATCGCAATAAAAAAAGACGCAGGCACTCAATTCATAAGTGCTTGCATCTCAACTTGCCTTCCGCATGGGCGTGTCCGCCGCAGTCAGGCTCTGGCTGGTCAACTTACGGTGGTAAAGCCGCATCCGCTCTGCCAAGAGCGTATTGCGCTTTCCTTTCCGGGTCTTGGAGATTGCTGTAAACAGCGCCTTTTTCTGTCCTACCAGCAGCACCCGGCCCTTGGCGCGGGTGACGGCGGTATAGAGCAGGTTGCGGGTCAGCAGGTTCCAATGGGCCATCAGCAGAGGGATGATAACGGTATCATATTCGCTGCCCTGCGCTCTATGGATGGTCATGGCGTAGGACAGCTCCAGCTCCTCCAGGCTGTCCAGCGGATACTTGGCATACCGTCCATCAAAGTTGATGATGACAGTATCGGGCCTGATCTCACGGACAAAACCCACATCGCCGTTGAATACGCCTTTTCCGATGATGTCGCCCTGACGGTTATACAAAACCATCTTGCTGTTGTTTTTCAGCTGGATCACCCGGTCGCGCAGACGGAATACTCTGCCGCCATACGCCATTTCCGGTTTGCCCTCCATTTCGGGATTGATCTCCTCCCGGATCATCTCGTTCAAATTCTGGGAGGATGCCTCGCCGTTTTTGCGGTAGGGGGACAGGATCTGAAGCTGCTGGATACCTACTCTGGCCGCTTCCTCTTTGTAGATACGGCAGACAGTCTCCGCTGCTTCCTCTTGGTCAGTGGCCGGAATAAAAATGAAGTCTGACCCATAGTACAGCTCACTGTTTCCCTCGTTGATAAATTTAGCGTTATAGGCGATTCGGCTGTCCTCCGCCTGACGGAAAATCTGGTCCAGTACGGTGACCGGAACGATACCGCTCTCAATCAGCTCCTGAAACACATTCCCAGCCCCAACACTCTCCAGCTGGTCGGCGTCGCCAACCAGCAGAACCTTCGTGTCGGAGGGCAGGCGGGTAAACAGCTGATGGGCCAGCCACATATCCACCATAGAAGTCTCGTCTACGATCAGCAATCCGGCTTCCAGCGGCTGTTTCTTATTCTGTCCGCTGTCATCACCGTGGAGCTTCAAGAGGCTGTGCAGGGTCTGGGCGTCCTCCACGCCGGTGGTCTCCGCCATGCGGCGGCTGGCCTTTCCGGTGGGGGCCGCCAGTGCGATCCTGCGCTCCGGGTACAGCATACGGTACGCCTCCACGACCGCCCGCAGAATGGTACTCTTACCAGTACCGGGGCCGCCGGTGATGATGGACAGATTGTGGCGGAACACCATTTCCACGCCCTCGGCCTGCCGTTGGGACAGGGTGATGCCAAGCCGGTTCCGGACATGCTCCATAACGGGCATCAGGTTGACAGGCTCTGGAACATGCAGCGCCATCTGCGCCACCTTCAGCGCCGTTTCACATTCCTGCTTATACACATGGGGCAGATAGATGTTGCCGCCGCTGGACACCACCACATTCAAATTGATCATGGCGGCCAGCTGCTGTTCCACCTGATCCCGGGTCAGGGGTTTGTCTAAATCCTCGTTGAGCAGCTTAAAGGCATCTCTGAGCAGCCGCTCGACTTCAATGTAGAGATGCCCATTTTTGCCGCGGGATTCTTCTATCGTGTAGAACAGCGCCCCCTGTATCCGAATGGGGTCATGGAGATCGCCGCCAGAGTTGCGCACGATTTCATCCACCCGGCGAAAACCGAAGCCCGGCACCTCGCAGAGCCGGAACAGGCTTTCACGCAGCAGCTCCACACCCTTCATTCCAAAATGGCCAAGGATTTTCAGAGCCGTGTTGGGCGTCACCTTCAGCGGGGCCAGCAAAAGAAGCAGCTCTCGCATGACCCGGCTTTCCATATAGCCGGTTTTGATCTCCTCCAGCCGCTCCTCGGTGATACCGCGGATTTCCAGCAGCCGTTCCGGTTCATGCTCCAGCACCTCCAGCGAACGGTCGCCAAACCGTTCCACAATGGCGTCCGCCGTTTTCTCACCGATACATTTCAGCGACCTGGAAGCGAGGTAAGCCCGGATGCCCTGGACGGTGGAGGGCAGGATCTCCTTCCAGTGCTCCACCTCAAACCGCAATCCGTGCTTGCCATCGTTGGTCCAGGTCCCCTCCAGCTCCATCTTCACCGTATCGTCACGGGGCAGGTCATAGCCCACAGCGACAAAACGGATCAGATGATCTCTTTGCTTGAAGGAACTGCGGGCCTCCGGTGGAACCATTTTGTCCGCTGTTTTCAGCTGAAAAATACAATATCGGTTTTCCTGGTTATAAAAAATTGATTTGTCAAATGCCGCTACGAATCCCATAGTGGCTCACTCCTCCTTTTAAGCGGCGTCAGATTTTGGCCGCCTGATGTTGAATCTCCGGCTCTCGGAAATCGTGACATATTCTGCGTAAATGTCCGGGTGGACGGCTTTCAGACGTTCCAGGCCCTCTTTGGAGACCCCCGACTTTCGGACGGGATTCCAGGTGATGGTGCAGCCATCTTCCGATATGGCGGAACAGCTTGTACCCATGTCGGCCACAATCAGAGCTTTCAGCCGTTTCATCTCGGCTTCGATAGCTTTCGCATCTGCGTCACACTGGCCTTTTTCCTTCTGGAGTTCCAAAAAACGTGTGACCCGTGAAGACTGCGCTTTATTCAATGAGACAGGCGGCGCGTCTTTGTCTGCCGGGCCCAGCGCCCTCTGCAAGCTCTCCAGGATCAGGTCGCCATCATTCTCCCAATAGGGCGGAGGAATTTTGGCGAGTATGTTGTTCTCCCAAAATTCCTGTTCCAGCATGATCAGCTCCATCTCATAGGCCATATCCCGGTCAATGCGCCGGATGATGGTTTCATCTTCGTTGTTGCCATAGAGACAGCAATAGTAGACTCGATCCAGATTCATCACGGCCATGTAATGGCGGCCCTGCGTCTCATAGTAGACAGGGACAATCTCTTGGCCGTTGTACCACCACTTGTCCTTGGCGTTATAGTTGGTGGTCTTGATCTCCAGGATAGCCGTTGTGCCGTCCGGCAGTTCTGCAAGATAGTCCAGATCGGCCAGCATCCAGGGGTGGTGGGGGTGCTGAAACATGCACTTGCGCTGGTAAATTTTCAGCCCGGTTTTCTTTTCAAAGATACGGGCCACCAGCGGCTCCAGCAGGTTGCCCACTTCCAGGGCCACCCAGTTCGCCTGATCGTCCGCTGTGACGATGCCCAGCTTGTCAAAGTAGAGGTCCCGGGCCGTCCGAAACGGCGAGAGGTTCAAAACTGCCGCCGCGTCGCTGCCGCCCAGGCCCTTCCGCCGGTACTCCAGCCATTCAAGCCGCGTGAGCTGTGCTGTGTCCACCAGCACAAGGGGCTGATACGCCATATCCTGTGCCATACTGGGGTTCCTCCTCCTCTGAAATCATGTGCTGCATCTGCGCCTTCCACATCTGGCGGCTTTTGCCGCGGATGGGAGTGTTGGAGGGGCGGGGACGCTTCCTCCGCTTCCATTTGTTCTTCATTGTCTTTTGCTCCTTCCATAATTTGATTTATCCTCAAAGCCTTGCGGCATTTGGGCAAAAAAAGAGCGGGAATGACAAAAATACGGCGTAAAGCCGCATTTCAGCCCCCACTCTGGAGAGCTTTCGTCATTCCCGCTATAAGCGTTGGGGCAGACTGCCCCCTATAAATCCTGCCAGCCGCCGTCCGCCTGTCTGCGTAGCGGCCCTGCCGGCATAACGTACAACCTTAACAACGTATGCAATGCGGGTGTCCCCCCGGTCCCAGGCCATCGGCCTGCCTCCGCGTTTCAGCGGAGAACGCACAAACAATCAATTACAAGCCTACTCTAACACAATATGTTGTGGTTGTCAATAGAGTATGGCGTGTATTTTGTATTTCTGCCTTGATAATTTTGTTGGCACCGGCAAATGTACTGCGGGCCAGCAATTTTTTAGAAAATCGTGCGTTTCGTGTAGTATTTTCCCAGAAATCCATAGTAGATAGTTAGAGGCTGTGTCGAAGAAAGTTTCTTCAAAAAATAATTTCAGATTTTTTGTGATTTTCTGTGAGAACTTGCACCTCCGTTGCGTTAAACATAATGAGGGGTAATCTCTCCTGTTTGCTCATACTGCCTGGATATTCAAAAACGGCAGCGCAAACAACTCCATAGGAAAACAGAACACTTTATACCTGCATCCTCCGATGATGGCAACGGGGAACTGGCGGCGGTCAAAATGCCATCTGTGGCCGAAACAAATATAGGAATAAAAACGTCTGCCAGCAGATGAACAATATAAAACCGTTACATTGTCGGGAGTGTTTTGTGGACTTAGCAGCAATTCGCTAACTAAATCGACGGTTAGAGATATAAACCGTCGCCTTTTGCTCCAGATTTGGCGACTTAAAGGAGGTATCGCCATGTTTGGAGCAGTATTATTATATTTTGATAAACTGTCAAAAAAAGCCCGCCCCCAGTAACAGGGCAAAATACCCGCAGGGTCGAAATTACTCACATTTTGTCAGACAATCCCATAGCGCCCAAAGACAATGACCGTATGGCTTTCTGCCATGCGGTCATTTTTGTTTTTCTGCACTGCCGCAGGCCGTCATGCCATTCTATGGCGGCAAAACATCTGCCGCGCTGCCGCTCCCCGCCTCGTCTCCGAAAATTTGAGCCCTGACACATCATCAAATTTTCGGAGGTCTTACCATGATAAGAAAGCGAGTTTACATAGCCCGTCAAAAAAATATTTTTAATCCGCCGAATGAATCGGCTGTTTACCTTTTATCGTTAGCTCCAGAGAGTGAGGGAAGGGGGGCCAGAGTATGACCCCAACTGAGCGCCGGCAAAGACTGCTGGAAGTGCTGTGCATAAGGCGGCACGATACCTGCGACAACCTGGCACATGAGTTCCATGTCGCCAATTCAACGATTCGCCGTGATCTGGAGATACTTACCTGCGCCTATCCCATTGAGACAGTGCGGGGCCGTCACGGCGGCGGGGTCAGGGTTACGGATGGATACTACCTCTACCACAAGGCGCTTACTCCCAAGCAGGCTGCGCTTCTTCAGCGGCTGAGAGATCAGCTGGACGGAGACGACCTTATTGTACTCAACAGCATCCTGCTCCAGTTCACTTTCTGAAAACTCCGTTCTTTTGCACCTTGATAAACAGTGGGACAAGCTCCCGCTCATAGTCAGTATGCAAGTGAGACTTTGCTGCGGTATGGCTATGGACGCAAGGACTGCCTGCGGGACAGGGATGCAGGAAAGGAGGCGAGGCCGCATCCTCTGTTCCGTCAAAACGATCATATCAAAGGTACGAGCGGGACCCCAGAGCCATTGACCGGCGCAGGCAGCGCCCGAAGCGCAGTGAAGCAGCCGCATCATCCCGTACCGCAGGGTCAAAGGGGGATACTGTGGGAATGGTCTGGGCAGCTTCGTCAACTGCCGCCGCCATCTGTCGGTATTGCGCCGCCGGTTTGCCGCCAGCGGGCTTGCATACTCCCTGTGCCGGGGGTGAGCAGTAGGGCGGTCCTGCCGCCTGAGAATACGGCACACTTTGAAGATAAATTTGGTATAGGCCATCGACAAATCCCGCTGCATTTTGAACTGGGAACAAGGGAATTGTCGATGGCCTTGCCGTTTCAGCTGTTTGGAAAAATCGGTTATGCGTCGAATGAAAAGGGAAATTTTGGTCAATACTGATGGAGGAAACGGGGGTGAACCAATGGCAAGCACACAGAGCAGGGAGGAACTTCTGGCTTCCCTAGTCGATATTCGTTCCGTGAAGATTGACCCTGCACAGCCTGTTGAGGAGCGTATGAAATCTTATGTGGAGCAGATTAAGAACCCATATATGTTCAAGGTCGGTGGTACGGTGGTTCGTGTTTCCTATGCCAATACGCAGGCAACAATCAACGATAATTTTGTAAATCTGCTGTCGAGTATGTAGTTTAGATGTGGAGTAATTGGAAAATACTGTCTGATTGGATTTTCATATTTCACTGGACTTTTGTGTAGTGGTATGTTATCATCGAAATGGGCAAAATCACGCGAAACACCACCCTTGTGTTTTCCGATTATTGGGCAAGGAATATCACAAAGGAGTGGTGGCTGATGTTGAAATTATCTTTAGACAGACATTATAGAGCCGCCATCTACCTGAGATTATCCCGGGAAGATGGCGACTTTTCTTGTTCCAGCGAGAAACTTGAAAGCAACAGCATCTCAAACCAGAGATTGGTGATTATGGACTTTCTCAAAAAGTGCCCGGAAATCACATTTGTCAGGGAATATTGTGACGACGGCTATACTGGCGCCAACTTTGACCGTCCGGATTTTCAGAAGATGATTGAAGCGGTCCAAAGAGGCGAGATAGACTGTATTGTTGTGAAAGACCTTTCCCGCTTTGGCCGGGAGTATATTGACTCCGGGGCCTATATTCAGAAGCTGTTTCCCGCGCTTGGGGTCAGATTTATCGCAATCAATGACAATTACGACAACGCTCAGCCTGGGGCGGCGGACAATGAGCTGATCCTGCCGTTCAAAAATTTGATGAACGATTCCTATTGCCGGGATATTTCCATTAAGGTGAGAAGCAACCTGGAAGCGAAGCGCCGGAATGGTCAATTTGTGGGCAGCAAGGTTGTCTATGGATATATGAGGTCCCCAGACAACAAAAATTTGCTGGTCATCGACCCGGAAGCGGCTGCTGTGGTCCAGGATATATTCCGCTGGAAAATTGATGGACAGTCTCCAGCACAAATCGCGGACAGGCTCAATCGCAATCACATCCCATCGCCAATCGAGTACAAGAAGGGGAAAGGGTCAAAGCAGCGAACCAGCTTCCAGACAAAAGAAGTTGCACAGTGGAGTGCGGTGGCGATTTACCGCATCTTGAAAAATGAAGTTTATATTGGCACGCTTGTCCAAGGGAAAACGACTTCACCCAATCATAAGGTAAAAAAGACAGTGCGCAAAGCGCCCGAGGAGTGGTGCAGAACGGAACACGCACATGAGGCCATCATAGCGCCGGCGCAGTTTGACCTGGTTCAGAGACTTATGCTGGATGATACGCGGAGTCCCACAGGAGCGAAATGTGTGCATCTGTTTTCCGGAAAAGTTTTTTGTGCGGACTGCGGCAGTACGATGGTGCGGAAGACTTCTCACACGAATGGGTACAAATACACATATTTTATCTGCGGTGGAAACAAGGCTGACAAACATCTCTGCTCCAGCCACATGATTCGGGAAAGCACCGTTTATGATGCTGTGCTGGCTGTCATACAAGCTCAGATCGCTGCTGCTATGGATATGTCGGCAGCACTGCGGCAGGTGGACAGCCTTGCGTGGGAAAATCGGGAGCTGGAGCGGATCAAGTCGAAACGTGCGTTCCAGGAGGAGATTGTGGACAAAAACAGGCGTCTGAAGGCCGGAGCATATGATGACTTCAAAAATGGGTTTATCAGCAGAGAGGACTATAAAACCTTTACGGAACAGTTTGAACGTCAAATTCGGGCGGCTATGGACGCGATTGCACAGCTGGATCAGGAGCGGAACAGCATCATGGGTGGTCTGGCAAAGCAGCAGGGATGGCTGGCACAATTTGCGAAGTATGAGAACATTCAGGAGCTCTCCAGAAACAGCGTGGCGGCTTTGGTTGACCGCATTGAGATTCGTGAGAATAAGGATATTGATGTGTGTCTTCTGCACAGGGACCACTTCGCCTCCATTGTGGCATTTTTGAGTGAGCAGCAGTTAAGGCGAGATGCAAAGATCATTCCCCTTGGGAGGGAGGCGGTATAGTATGGCGCGTGTATCAAGAAAGCGGAAAAACATCCCAACCAATGAGACAGCCTCCCACATTTGGAGAACTGCGCTCTACGTTAGACTATCTGTAGAAGATAACGGAAAAGATGCCGATTCTATCGAAAATCAGATCGCGTTCTTGGAATCATATGTTTCTGGGTGTCCTGATTTAAGTAAGGTTGAGCTGTTTGTGGACAACGGTTACACCGGCACAAATTTCCAGCGTCCCGAGTTTAATCGGATGATGGAGACGGTTCAGGCTGGTGTGATCGACTGTATTGTGGTGAAAGACTTGTCCCGCCTGGGCCGGAATTATATCGAGACATCGCAGTTTGTTGAGAAGATCTGCCCTTTCTATGGACTGCGTTTTATTGCGGTAAATGACAGTTTTGATACGTCAGCGGTCACAAATGCGGCAGAGCTGTCTATGGCGCTGTCCAACATCGTAAACGATTATTATGCAAAGGACATCTCCCGTAAAGTTACCTCTGCTCTGCAAACAAAAATGGAGCGGGGGGACTATATCGGAAACTATGCGCCTCATGGGTACTGCAAAGATCCAGAAAACAAGAATCATTTGGTCATTGACCCGGAGACCGCCCCGGTCATTCGCCAGATATTCCAATGGCGCTCTAAGGGCATCAGCTACATGGGGATCAACCGGCGGCTCAATGAGGCCGGTATCCCATCTCCTGGGCAGTACCGGCTGGAACACGGGATTGAAACCAACAATAACCGCAAAGGCCGCCCTGTACTCTGGAACAAGCACATGGTCACAGAAATCTTAAATAACATTGTTTATATCGGCCATCTTGCCCAGAAGAAGGGGAGTCAATGCCTCTATGCTGGTATTCCGTATCATATTACCCACGAGGATGACTGGATTATTGCGGAGAATACCCATGAACCCATTATCAGCAGGGATTTATTTGAAACGGTACAGAAAATCAATAGGGAGACTGCGGAACGCACCAAAAAGAATTCCGGTAAATATGCCCATCTCCCCAGGGAGAAAAATATTTTTGGGAAGAAATTCACCTGTGCTGAGTGCGGGGCCGTGATAAAGCTCCATCGGTCTTTCAGCAGGTCGCGGGATAAGGCGTATTTCATGTTCAAATGCCCAACCTATGCGGAACACGGCTTGAAGGGATGCTCGGATGTCAAAATGCGAAAACCAGATTTGGATATTGCAGTATTCTCTTTGATCAAGGCGCAGATGGCTGTGTTTGTCGATATGGAAAGTACGTTGAAGCGTTTGCTGGCAGTTCAGACAGGGAAGGTGGAACAGGGATGCGCCGCGTCAAAACGCAGACTGCTGCAACAAAAATTGGAAAATAAGAAGTCTATCCTGAGCGGTCTGTATGTGGATTATAAGGAGGGTCTGCTGTCTTGGCCAGACTATCTATTTACTCGGGAAAGCGTGGATGCAGACATCCGTATGATTGAGGCGGAGCTGGCTGAACAGGAAAGCGCAAATGGTCAGACACGCGACCTTTTGACTGGAGAAATGAAGTGGCAGTATATGGTGCGGAACTATCAAAATGCCACTGAGCTGTCCCCGGAGATGGTCGAGGCTTTTGTTGAGACGATAAAACTGCATCAGGATGGCAGCCTGGACATTCAGCTGAATTATATGGACGAATTTGCCGCCCTTATGGATGCCTGTGAACACATCAGGAAGGAGAGTGCGTAATGAAGCAGCAGGTAGCTATTTACTTGCGGCTTTCGCAGGAGGACATTGACAAGCGAACCAGCAGGGTAAAAGATGAGAGCAACAGCATTTCTGCACAGAGACTTTTGATTACCCGCCACTTGGATTTGAACCCGGCGCTGCGGGATCTTCCGCGCCTGGAGTTCTGCGATGACGGATATTCGGGCACCAGCTTTGACCGCCCGGAGTTTTCCAGGATGATTGAGCTGGTCAAGCGCGGTGAAATCAGCTGTATCGTAGTCAAGGACCTGTCCCGGTTTGGCAGAGATTATCTGGAGGTCGGAGACTACCTGGAACATATCTTCCCATTCCTCGGCGTCAGGTTCCAGGCGATCAACGATCACTATGACAGCATAAAACATTCCGGGAAAACCATCGGAATGGATATTGCGTTTAAGAACCTGATTTATGATTACTATTGCAAAGATCTCTCCAAAAAGGTGAAGTCGGCTATGGGGATGAAGCAGCGGGAGGCCCGCTACGTCAGCTGTGCCCCCTATGGCTATCAAATCTGTCCCACCGAAAAACACCAGCTGGTGATCGACCAGGAAGCGGCTGTCATTGTCCGCCGTATTTTTTTGGATGTGATTGCCGGGAAGACGACCAGCCAGATTGCAAAGGAACTGAACAGTGAGAGCGTCGCAACTCCAGCCGAGCACAAATCCATCAGACGCCAGACGGCCTCTGGAACACCACAGTGGACGCATCACATGATCTTGAATATCATTGAGAACCTGAAATACACCGGAACGATGGTAAATCATACACGGGAAAGCCGGCATATCCGGGATGGGAACCAGCGGCGCGTTCCAAAGGAAGAGTGGTATCTTCGGGAAAATGCCCATGAGGCGATTGTCACGCTGGAAGAGTTCAATCTGGCACAGGAGGCAATCAGCCGCAGGAAAAAGACTGTCCGCTCCCGGCATGACCAATCTGACCGGGTGTACTTTTGCGGCCACTGCGGGCGGAAACTGGAAAAGGCAAACGGCATATCGTTTTCCTGTCCATCTCACCGTTACCATTCCGGAAGCCCATGTGAGGAAGTACGGTGGCGGAAGGATGCTCTGGAAGATGCCGTTTTTGAGGCCCTGAAGGTCCAAATTGAGGTTGTTCGCCTTGAAAGCACCAATGCCAAATCTGCTGCTCAAAATAAGGGCAGCAGCCTGCAATGTCAGCTTACAACTCTGCGAACACAGTATGATGCTTGTGGCAGAGAAAAGTTAGCACAATATGAAGCCTTTCGAGAGGGCAGGATTACGGATGAAGAATTTTTGTCCAGCCGCGATCAGCTAACCTTGAAGCAGAATATCTTGAAAGAGCAGATCGCAGAATGCGAAAAGCAGCAGGAAGCAAATCAGCAGACAATGGAGCCTTCCGATGAAAGGCAGAGGTCTGTAGATCATTTTATCCGGCTGACAGAAAAACAGCTTCGAGAGCATCTTTACGATGCCATTGAGCGTATCGTTGTCTATGGCCCCAGCGAGATTGAGATTGTCTGGAAATTTCAAGTTACAAAGCAACGGCGGATTCCCGCAAACCCTTGCAAATCAAGGCTTTGCGGGAATTGAAAAAATTGTTTGCACCTACTTGACACAATGGGACGACCTTGGCCGGGTGGTGATCCCCAAGGAGATCCGCCGCACCATGCGTATCCGCGAGGGCGACCCCCTGGAGATATACACCGACAAGGACGGCGGTGTGATTTTTAAAAAGTATTCCCTGATGGGCGGGCTGGTGGATTTCGCCGGTCAGCTGTGTGAGACGCTGAACCGCACCACCGGTCAGGTGACGGTCATCACCGACCGGGACAGCTGCATTGCCGTGGCGGGGGTGCCCCGCCGGGAGCTGGCGGAGAAGACCATCTCCCCCCAGATGGAGCGGCTGATGGAGGGCCGGCAGGTCTATCAGTACAAGCCGGGGGAGGAGACCATCCCACTGTGCGCCGACAGCGAGAAGTACTCCCTGTGTACCGCCGCGCCCATCCTCTCCGAGGGAGACGTGTTGGGGTGTGTGCTCTTCGCCAGTGCCGGCGACAAGCTCACCGGCGGCGAGGTGGAGTACAAACTGGTCCAGTCCATCGCCGGCTTTCTGGGGCGGCACATGGAGAGCTGAATATCCTCTAAAGGAAGCAGGGACGGCTCAGGCCGCCCCTGTTTCTTGCCTTTTTGAGCCGCGAATGCCGGAGTGTAACTGCCGCGCCCCGAAAGAATGTACGAGGCCCGCCCAATGAAGGGCGGGCCAGATTTTGTCTTTACATCGCCAGCAGCTCCAGCTTTTCCCCGTCGGAGACGGCCTTGAGCTGGGATACCGGGTTCTGATACCCCTCAATGAGCCGGACGGCGATGGCGTCCTCCAGCTCCTTCTGGATGAGGCGGCGGAGGTTCCGGGCGCCGTAAGCGGCGGAGTAGGATTTTTTTACCAGATAATCCAGCAGGGTGTCGTCCCAGGTGAAGTGAATGTCCTTTTCCTGCAGCGTCTCCACCAGCTCCTTGAGCATGAGGACGGCGATGCCCTTGAAGTTGTCCTCAGACAGCTGGTTGAAGTAGACGATCTCGTCCACCCGGTTGATGAACTCGGGGCGGAGGAAGTCGTTGAGAGCCTTCATGGCCCGGTCCTTGCCCTGCTCGTTGGCGGTGCGGCCGAAGCCCACCGAGCCGCTCCCCTTGGTGCTGCTCCCGGCGTTGGTGGTCATGACGATGACCGTGTTCTCAAAGTTGACGGTGCGGCCGTGAGCGTCGGTGATGCGGCCGTCGTCCAGCACCTGAAGGAGGATGTTCAGCACGTCGGGGTGGGCCTTCTCGATCTCGTCAAAGAGGACCACGGAGTAGGGTTTTCTCCGGATCTTCTCGGTGAGCTGGCCCGCCTCATCGTAGCCCACGTAGCCCGGAGGGGAGCCGATGATCCGGGAGACGGCGTGTTTCTCCATAAACTCGGACATATCCAGCCGGATGAGGGACTCAGGCGTGTCGAACAGGTCGGCGGCCAGCTGCTTGACCAGCTCGGTCTTGCCCACGCCGGTGGAGCCGACGAAGATGAAGGACACCGGCTTGCGCTTGGGGGAGATGCCCACCCGTCCCCGGCGGATGGCGGCGGAGACGGCCTTCACCGCCTCTTCCTGGCCGATGACGTGGGCCTCCAGCCGCTCCTCCAGCTTGGCCAGCCGCTGGAACTCCTGCTCCTGGATGCGGCTGGCGGGGATGTTGGTCCACAGCTCGATGACGTTAGCCAGATGCTCCTCAGTGAGGGAGAGGTGGGCCTCCGCCTCCAGTTTTTTCTTCTCCTCGTCCAGGCGCAGCTCCAGGCTCTTGATGTCAGCCAGCCGCTTGTAGGAGTCTTCGGTGGCGGCGGCCATCATGACCTCCTTCTCCTTGGCCAGATCGGCCAGCTCCTTGTCCACCTCGTTGAGGCGGGCCAGGGACTTGTTGTGGAGGTTCACGTTGGAGCAGGCTTCGTCGATCAGGTCGATGGCCTTGTCGGGGAGGTAGCGGTCGGTGATATACCGCTCGCTCATGGTGACGGCCAGGCGGCACATGGCGGGGGAGACGGCCACCTGGTGGAAGGCTTCGTAGTAGGGGGCGATGCCCTCGATGACCTTGACGCTGTCCTCAATGGAGGGTTCCTCCACGATGACGGGCTGGAACCGCCGCTCCAGGGCGGTGTCCTTCTCGATATGCTTGCGGTACTCGTTGAGGGTGGTGGCGCCGATGACCTGGAGCTCCCCCCGGCTGAGGGCGGGCTTCAGGATGTTGGCGGCGTTCATGGAACCCTCGGCGTCTCCAGCGCCCACGATGGTGTGGACCTCGTCAATGACCAGGATGATGTTGCCCAGCTTTTTGATCTCCTCGATGAGGCCCTTCATGCGGCTCTCAAACTGGCCCCGGAACTGGGTGCCCGCCACCAGGGCGGTGAGGTCCAGCAGGTAGACCTCCTTGTCCAGCAGCTTGTAGGGCACGTCCTTGTTGGCAATGCGCTGGGCCAGGCCCTCGGCGATGGCGGTTTTGCCCACGCCGGGCTCACCGATGAGGCAGGGGTTGTTTTTCTGCCGGCGGTTCAGGATCTGCACCACCCGCTCCAGCTCCCGCTCCCGGCCAATGAGCTTATCCAGCTTGCCCTCCTGAGCCCGCTGGGTCAGGGAGATGCAGTAGCTGTCCAAGAACTTCCGCTTGGCGGGCTTGGCGCCGCTCTTCTCGCCCCGGCTGGGGGGAGGGGCAGAGCTCTCGCCGGAGCCGGGCTTTTCCGGGGAGGAGGAGCCGCCGCCAAAGAGCTGGTTGAGGAAGGGGAAGGTGGCGGTGCGGCCGTCGTCCTCGTCGTCGTCCTCGTCCTTGGCGGGGGACATCATGCCCTCCAGACCCTCGGCGCCGCCAAAGGCGGACATCATCTCGGTGGTCAGGTTGTCCAGGTCCTCGTCGCTGATGCCCATTTTCTTCATCATGTCGTCGATGGGCTTGATGCCCATCTCCCGGGCGCACTTCAGGCACAGCCCCTCGTTTTTCGAGGTGCCGCCCTCCAGCTTTGTAATAAAGATGACCGCCACATTCTTGCCGCAGCGGCTGCACATGGTAGGCTGCATGGTAAATACGCTCCTTTCAGGAAAAGTCCACGTTTGGGGAGATGATACCCCTTAATTATGAACTGGGTATGAACTTTCCCCTGAGAAATACAGGGTTTACAGGAAAAATGACAGCGGGGCGGCGGTACAGAAGAATTTTAGCAGAATCGAGTGCTCCACGGCCTCCCGGGGGATACAGCTGTCCCGCAGCAGCCAGCAGAGGATGAACAGCACCAGCGCCCCCTTCACCAGTCCGGCGGCTGCGCCGCCCCAGCGGTTGAGGGTGCTGAGCACCGGCAGCTTTGCCACCAGGTCCAAGGCGTGGCTGAGGAAAAACCAGGCGATCAGAATGGCGAAGAAGGCCACGGCAAAAAGCACCATCCGGGCGATCTGTACGGCCACAAAGTGGGCCAGAGACTGGGCTGCGTTGGCAGTGACCTCCGCCACGCCGTTGTCCACCGCGTTCTGGAAGGCGTCGGCAAACCCTTGGAACAGTTCGGTTTCCTTCAGGTGCTGGATCACGCCGGCCAGCGCCACTTCTTCCGGGGACTGGGCCACTCCGCCGTCCGCGGAGACAAATTCTGTGCTCTGGATGGCCTCGGTGAGCGATTCTTGAATCCGCGCGGCCACCATAGGCTCCACCGCCTTGGCCACCGGCTCGGCCAGGGCGTCGGAGAGGAAGGCGGCCCCGATGAGGGCCACAAAGACGGCCAGCAGGGAGCACAGGGTGAGCACCAGCCCCTTCCGGCTGCCCCACAGGGCGAACAGGAGCAGAATGGCGGCAGCGGCCAGGTCGTAGGCAAAATAGGGCATGAGCGATCCTCCAAACGATTAAAAATCCGGGATATACAGCCACGCCTGCTGGTCGTTGGCCAGGAGGGCGGAGCCATTGGTGGCCAGAGCCACCTTGCGGGCCGCCCTGGTGTTCTCCACGGTGGTGCACAGCTCCAGCGCGGCGCTGTAGATGGACAGCTGGCTGCCGGTGAGCAGGGCGCAGTAGTCACCGGCGGCGGCGTAGTCCAGCACCTGGCCGGTGAGGGGGATGGACTGGACCACTTGAGCGGAGCGGTCCACCCGCAGGGCCTGGGTGGCCCCGCCGGAGCGGTACCGTCCCACCAGCAGGAAGGCGAAGCCGTCCCCCGTCAGGGAGCAGCCCTTCAGGTAGTTGGGGCTGAAGTAGTAAGTCTGCACCGTCTCGCCGTCGGGCAGAAGGGAGACGGTGACCAGCCGGTCCTCGCCCACCAGCCAGACTACGCCCTCGTCGAAGTCCATGTCCAGCACGGTGATGCTGCCCAGGTCCACCTGGGCGAAGGGCTCCTTCTGGTTCACCCGGTAGAGGAGCAGGCGGCTGAAGAAGGAGCCGCCCGCCTGGCCGATGGTGACCACCGCCACCGTCTGGCCGTCGGGGGAGACGGCGGCGTCCACCACAAAGACCGAGGACAGGCTGATCTGGATGATCTCCTCCCCCTTCCGGTCGTAGACGGTGACCGCCCCCTTGTAGCCGCTCTGCTGGGCGGTAACCGCCAGCCAGCCCCCCTCGTTGGGGCGGGCGGACAGCAGGTCAGCGTTGCCCTCCAGGGTGAGCTGGAAGTATTTTTCCCCGCTGCGGAAGGCGGACAGGGTCTGGTTGCCCGCGTCGTAGGCCACGGCGGTGGTGCGGGAGGCGGTGAGCACCGGGTTCTCCAGGGAGCGGACCTCCTCGGCCAGCTGCTCACCGTCCAGGCCGTAGTAGTGGGCCCCGGCGGCGGAGGCGGTGACGAGGCCGCTGTCCAGATAGGCGATGGACAGCTTGTCGCCCCCGGCGTGGGAGAAGGGGGCGGATTCGCCCGACTCGCCGGTCTCCATGTTCCGGTAGGTCAGCCAGCGCTTGAAGGTGTCCACGTTGATGGTGTCCCGGTAGATCACCAGCACCATGGCCAGCAGGATCAGCGCCGCCGTCAGCAGCAGGGCCAGCATCCGGACGATGGGATTGGATTGTTTCAGCCGCTTGGGGGCGGGGATGATTTTCTTCTCGTCCATATTTACTTACAAAACGTCCTCTTCATACCACAATTTTGTCATGTAGAGCCCGCCGGGAGGGACGGTGGGGCCGGCCAGGGTCCGGTTGCCCGACTCCAGGATGGCGGGGATGTCCTCCGGGGCCAGCTTGCCCTCAGCGGCGTAGACAATGGTGCCCACCATGGCCCGGACCATGTTGTAGAGGAAGCCGTTGGCGCACACCCGGCAGGAGATCAGATCGCCGGAACGCTCCACGTCGAAGTAATAGACCGTGCGCACAGTGGTCCTGGTCTCGGTGCCCATCGAGCGCACCGCCCGGAAGTCGTGGGTGCCCGCGAACTGGGCGGCCGCCTGGGCCATGACCGTTTCGTCCAGGTGCTTGGGGTAGAACCAGGCCCGATCCACAAAGAAGGGGTTGCCCAGCCTGGAGTTGTAAATCTTGTAGGTGTACTCCTTTTTCTGGCAGGAACCGATGGCGTTGAAGCCGTCGGGCACCTGGGTGGCCTTGACGACCACAATGTCGTTGGGCAGACGGGTGTTCACCGCCAGAGGGAGCTTGTCCAGAGGGATGCGGCAGGTGGTGCGGAAGTTGGCCACATAGGTCTCGGCGTGGACCCCGGCGTCGGTGCGGCCTGCGCCGGTACACTTCACCGGGTGGCCCACCGTGGCCGCCAGGGCCTTCTCCAGCGTCTCCGCTACCGAGACGGCGTTCTTCTGCACCTGCCACCCGTGGTAGGCCGTGCCGTTGTACATCAGTTTTAAAGCAACGTTTCGTTCCATGGGCTCACCTGTTGACTTCCCGTTTGTCCGTCAAGCCCAGCAGGTAATCGGTGCTGACATCAAAAAACTTGGCGATCTGAATCAGGCCAGGGACTTCGGGATAATGTTTCCCATATTCATAGCCCTGATAGCTGCGCAGTTTTACTCCACAGATTTCGGCCATTTCCCGCTGTTTCAGGCCGCGTTCAGTTCGGAGCTCTCTCATTCGTTCAGAAAAAATTTGCATAGTTCCTCCTGAGCTATTGATGCGCAACTAAAAGCGGTATAGCATGGGGTAATATTGGCGTTACAACCCGAAGCGTCCTAACACGCCCACCCCTACGGCAATCGCCAGGAAGAGCAGCAGGGTCACATAGTCGGCGGCCTTATATTTCAGTTGGCGCAGACGGGTCCGGCCCTTGCCGCCGTGGTAGCAGCGGCACTCCATAGCGGTGGCCAGCTCGTCGGCCCGGCGGAAGGCGGAGATAAACAGCGGCACCAGCAGAGGCAGCAGGGCCTTGGCCCGCTGGATCAGGTTTCCGCTTTCGAAGTCCGCCCCCCTGGCCCGCTGAGCGGACATGATTTTGTCCGTCTCCTCAATGAGGGTGGGGATGAACCGCAGGGCGATGGACATCATCATGGCCAGCTCGTGGACGGGCGCCTTGATTTTTTTCAGCGGGCTGAGCAGCGATTCCAGCCCGTCGGTGAGCAGGATGGGGGAGGTGGTGTAGGTGAGCAAAAAGGTGCCGGAGATGAGCATCATGATCCGGACCACCATAAAGAAGGCCCGGTACACCCCCTCCAGGGTGATGGTAAAGACCCAGAACCGGGCCAGCACCGTGACGCCGGGGGTGTAAAAGATGTTCAGCAGAGCGGTGAACACTACGATAAATAGCACCGGCTTCAGTCCCCGGAAGATGGACTTCACCGGCACCTTGGACACTGCGATGGAACCGGCCAGTACCAGGAACATGATCGCGTAGGTGACGAACCAGTTGGCCAGAAACAGAGCTACAATATACAGCAGCACAGCGAGCAGCTTGGTGCGGGGGTCCAGGCGGTGGACCGCAGAAGTTCCGGGAAAATACTGGCCCAGAGTGATGTCCTTCAGCGCCATTTACACCGCCCCCTTTCTCAGCTTGTCCAGGATGGCGGCCTTCGCCTGATCCAGGGTGTAGACCGAGGGGTCGATGTCCACCCCCATGGCCTTCAGCCGGTGAAACACCCGGGTCAGCTGGGGCACGCCCAGGCCCATCTGTTCCAGCTCGTCCCCGTGCTGGAAGACCTCCCGGGGAGCGCCCTGGAAGGGAATTGTTCCGTCGTTGACGGCCACCAGCCGGTCCACCGACCGGGCCACCTCCTCCATGGAGTGGGACACCAGGATGATGGTGGCGTTGTGGGCCTGGTGGTACTCCCGGATGTTGCCCAGGATGGATTCCACCCCCTCCGGGTCCAGCCCGGCGGTGGGCTCGTCCAGAATGAGCACCTTGGGCTCCATGGCAATTACCCCGGCGATGGCCACCCGGCGCTTCTGGCCTCCGGACAGCTCAAAGGGGGATTTTTCCAGCTGATCGTCCCGCAGGCCCACAAAATAGGCGGCGGAGCGCACCCGGCGGTCGATCTCCGCCTCGTCCAGGCCCATGTTTTTGGGGCCGAAGGAGATGTCCTTGTAAACCGTCTCCTCAAAGAGCTGGTATTCTGGATACTGGAACACCAGCCCCACCTGAAACCGGGTCTTTTTGGTGATTTTGGGGTCGGACCAGATGTCCGTGTCCTGAAACAGCACCGTTCCCGAGGTGGGCTTGAGCAGGGCGTTGAGATGCTGGATCAGGGTGGATTTCCCCGACCCGGTGTGGCCGATGACCCCCAGGTACTCCCCGGGATAGGCGCAGAAGTCCACGCCGTCCAGGGCGGTGTGCTCAAAGGGGGTGCCGGCGGAGTAGATGTGGGTGAGCTGCTTGGTTTCAATGATGGGCTGCATAGAGATCATCCTTATTGTAGTGGTACATGCCCCCAGGGGGTCACGTCCTATTGCAGAAGCCGGTACAGCGCCTGGGCGCACTCCTCGTCGCTGAGGGCGTCCAGGGGGACATCGTATCCCTCCTGACGCAGCTCCCACAGCAGCGCGGTGGTCTGAGGGACGGTAAGCCCCACCCGGCGCAGCTCTTCCACCTGGGAGAAGACGGACTTGGGCGTGCCGTCGGCCACCACCTTTCCCTTGGCCATCACAACCAGCCGGCCGGCCTGGGCGGCCTCGTCCATGTGGTGGGTGATGAGGACCACGGTGACTCCCCGCTCCCGGTTCAGCCTCTTGATGGTGTTCAGCACGTCCTTGCGGCCGATGGGGTCCAGCATGGCGGTGGGCTCGTCCAGGACGATGCACCGGGGCTGCATGGCGATGACCCCCGCAATGGCCACCCGCTGCTTCTGCCCGCCGGACAGAAGATGGGGGGCGTGCTCCCGGTAGTGGTACATGTTCACGGCCTTCAGCGCGTCGTCTACCCGCTGCCGGATCTGGGCGGGGGGGACCCCCAGGTTTTCCGGGGCGAAGGCCACGTCCTCCTCCACCACGTTGGCGACAATCTGGTTGTCCGGGTTCTGGAACACCATGCCCACCGCCCGGCGGATGTCCAGCAGGCGGGTTTCATCGCTGGTGTCGATGCCATCCACATAGACCGTTCCCCCGGAGGGCAGGAGGATAGCGTTCATGTGCTTGGCCAGGGTGGACTTGCCGCAGCCGTTGTGGCCCAGGACGGCCACGAAGGAACCCTCCTCGATTTCCAGGCTGACCCCGTCCAGCACCACCGGGGTGACCCCCTCGGCGGCGGGATAGGAGAAGTGCAGATCGTCGGTGCGGATGATGGCGGACATGGCGGTTCCTCCGATGTTTTTAAAAAGTAACGCCGTATTATACCATTTCATGGGCAGTTTCGTCAATGTGAAAAGAGACGAAACCCCTCCCGCGGATGGGGAGGGTATTGTTCATGGGTCGATGTGGAGCAGAATGGCGTGCCGCAGCTCTCTGCGGCTCTCGGCGGCCTGCACCATCTGGGAGAGCGTACCGGAATAGAAGAAAACCTTCCCCGCGCCGCACTGGATGGCGGCCTCAGCCAGGGCCTGTTCCTCCACCTGGGTGGTGCGCTCCTGGATGTGGACGCACATGACGGGCTTTGGAATTGAGACAGCGCCGTGTCCGGCCTGTTTCAACAGCGCCTTGATCAGCGCCTGGGCCGCCGGATAGTGGGCGATCTGTCCCTGCCGGAAGGGGGAAAAGACCACCATGTCCGGATCGTTCTGATAGGACAGCGCCTGGCCGCCAGCGGCGGCCAGCTTGTCCGGCTGGGAGCGCGCCGCAGCAATCAGGGAGGGCTCCTGAATCTGCCTGCCGGTTTTAAGGCTGTGTATGGTGATTTGAGCAGGGGCCAATTCCGGATACCAGTCCTCGGGCAGGAGCTGGTTGGGGTTCAGTACAAATTGCCTTAGCATAGGGATACCTCCTCAGTCCCTGGTCCACCGCCCCGTGGCTCCGCAGGGGAGGGCCAGACCGCTCTCGGTGACGGGCAGGCACAGCTCGTCGGAGACGGTGTGCCCGCCGAATTGCCTGGACACCAGCGTCTCCAGGATGTAGGTGACCACGCTGGGGGCCAGGCCGGTGGTGTAAGAGTTCAAAATTACGAACAGAGGGTCGTCGGACAGTACGCCGCTGACCAGCTCCACGAAGGGGTAGAGGTTCTCCTCCAGCTTCCACACCTCGCCGGTGGGTCCCCGGCCGTAGGAGGGCGGGTCCATAATAATGGCGTCGTACGTTCTTCCGCGCCTGATCTCCCGTTCCACGAATTTGGCGCAGTCGTCCACAATCCAGCGGATGGGGGCCTGCTCCAGCCCGGAACGTTTGGCGTTTTCCCGGGCCCACTGGACCATCCCCTTGGCGGCGTCCACATGGCAGACGGAGGCCCCCGCTGCGGCGCAGGCCACGGTGGCCCCGCCGGTGTAGGCGAAGAGGTTGAGCACGTTTACCGGACGGCCTGCGTTCCGGATGCGGTCCATGGCGAAGTCCCAGTTGGCGGCCTGCTCGGGAAAGAGACCGGTGTGCTTGAAGTTCATGGGCTTGACATGAAAGGTGAGGGGTCCGTAGGACACCGTCCACCGTTCGGGCATAGACCGGTTGAGCCACTGTCCGCCCCCGGTGGAGGAGCGGGCGTACCGCCCGGCGTTGTTCCTCCAGCCGGGGTGGCTGCGGGGGGTGTTCCAGATGGCCTGGGGGTCGGGCCGGACCAGGAGCTGGTCCCCCCAGCGCTCCAGCTTTTCCCCCCGGCTGCAGTCGATGAGTTCATAGTCGTTCCACTTGTCGGACAGCCACATAGCCGCGCCCTCCTTGCCGCAATGTTCCAAAATTGGGACCAGTATACCATCGAACAAGGGGTTCCGTCAATGAAATAGTGATTGTAATTTGGAGTAAGCTGTGCTAAAATAGCACGGATAGAAACAGAGAGAGGTGCGCGATTATGGACCATCCCTTCCGCTCTGCCGCCGTAGGCGGCTTCAACAAGCAGGATGTGCTGACCTTTTTGGAGGCACAGGCCAAGCAGGCCGCCCAGACCCAGCAGGACTTCCAGACCCGGCTGGAGGAGGCGGAGCAGCAGAGGGACGCCCTCCGCCAGGAGCGGGACAGCCTGTCCGCCCAGCTGGAGCAGGTCCGCCGGGAGCTGGAGACCGCCCGCCAGAGCCGGGACAGCCTGTCCGTCCAGCTGGAGCAGGCGGAGCAGGAGCTGTCCGCCAGCCGGAAACAGGCCGAGCAGCTGGCCCGGGAGGTGGAGCGCCTGCGCCGGGACCGGGACGAGCTGCGCCAGCAGATGGAGGCCGTCCGGCCCGATGCCCAAGCCTACATTGAGCTGAAGGAGCGCACCGCCGGGGTGGAGCTGGAGGCCCACCGCCGGGCTCAGTCCATCCAGGAGAAGGCGGAGCGGGACGCCCAGAAGGCCCGCCGCCAGGTGGAGCAGTGGTTCCAGCGGGTGGAGCGGGAGTACGACGCCCTGTGCAGCCGGGTGGAGGCCACCGTGTCCCATGCGGCCAGCGAGCTGGAGAAGGCCGGGGCCAGCCTGGATCAGCTCAGTGAGCTGATGAGCAGCCAGGGGGACGCTCTGGACGGGGTGCGCCGGGCCTACAGCGCCACCGAGCTGGGCCGCCCCGAGGCCCCCATGCCCATTGATGAGGAATAACAAATATAATTGACAACACAGCGCCTGCCCTCTATACTGGAGGACAGGCGCTGTTGCAAAATGGCGGTTAGCCACTCCCCGATGAGAGGGGGTGAGGCGATGGGAAACGGGCGCTGGACCAACGTCCTGCGTTTCGTGGTATGTGTGATCATAACAGCTCTGCTGATGATCCTTACATCCCCAAACGCGTGTTAGCCGCCCGGCTAGGCCCCGGACGGCTAACGGTTTTACGTTAGAGAGAACGGGCTAACTGCTATGCAGCAGCGCCTTTTATGGATTCATTATACCACGTCCCGCCGGTTTGTCAACCAGTTCATGCAAAGAACATGAGGTTACTTGGAATCAGTATTTTATAGACTTGATTCAAGTTAAAAATAAGATAATAGACGGCGAAATGGGATACCATACGTTCAAAAGAAATTTTGGACGGTGGTAATCCATGAAACGGGACAAGCATTTAGGTATTACGATCAGCGGTGAACACCACGGAAAGTTGGTCTATATCGCGGAATATGAGGGCCGCTCCATGAGCGGTCAAATTCTATACCTGATTCAGAAGTGTATTCGGGAGTTTGAAAAGGAGCACGGCCCCATTCCGGAGGACGAGCTGAAATGAGCGTCCGGGAGAAGGTGCTGGACCTGGTGTTTCCGCCCAAATGTCCCTTCTGCCAGAAAATTCTGGAGGACCCCAGAGCGCCGGTCTGCCCGGTGTGCCAGCCCGGGCTGCCCTGGCTGGAGGGGAAGGCGGCGGAACGGCGGGTGGACTTTGCAGACCGCTGCTTCTCGCCGCTGGCCTACCGGGACGCGGTGCCTGGAGCGGTCCACCGGTACAAGTTCAGCCGGGTGCGGGCGCTGGGAAAACCCTTCGCCCTTCTGATGGCCCAGTGCCTGGAGGAGCGCCTCCCCCAGGGCGCCGGTCTGATCTGCTGGGCGCCGCTGTCCCGGAAGCGGCTGCGGGAGCGGGGCTTTGACCAGGCGGAGCTGCTGGCCCGGGAGGTGGGCCGGCTGCTGTCCATTCCGGCGGGGCCCGTTCTGGAGAAGGTGCGCAACACCGCCCCTCAGTCCGAGCTGGAGGAGGAGGGCGCCCGCCGGGCCAACGCCCGAGGGGCTTATGCGCTCCTGTCCGGCGCAGACCTGACGGGAAGGCGGGTGGTATTGGTGGACGACGTGGTCACCTCTGGTTCCACTCTCAGCGAGTGCGCCGCCCTGCTGCGCCAAGGAGGCGCGGAGGGGGTGTACTGCCTCACCCTGGCCCAGGCCCGGCACGGCTAGATGCGGCAGGGACTGGAAAAAAAGAAGAAAATTGTTGGAAAAAACGGTTGAAAACCGGGAGCGCTCGGGGTATAATAAAAAGTGGAATTTAAGCGCCGTCCATCCGGGCGGTTTTGAAACAAATAATTTTTTAAGGTGGAACAGAGAATGGGTTTCTTTAGTAAAGATATTGGCATCGACCTGGGCACCGCCTCGGTCTTGGTATATATCAAGGGCAAGGGCGTGGTCCTCCGGGAGCCCTCCGTGGTGGCCATGGACAAGAACACCGGCAAGCTGCTGAAGGTGGGCACCGAGGCCCAGGCCATGCTGGGCCGCACCCCCGGCAACATCGTGGCCATGCGTCCCCTGAGGGAGGGGGTCATCTCCGACTACGACATGACCGAGCGCATGCTGAAGGAGTTTATGAAAAAAGTGACCTCCTTCTCCCTGTTCAAGCCTCGTCTGCTCATCTGCGTCCCCTCGGGCATCACCGAGGTGGAGGAGCGCGCCGTGGTGGACGCCGGTATCCAGGCGGGGGCCCGCCGGGCCTACCTGATCGAGGAGCCGGTGGCCGCCGCCATCGGCGCGGGCATCGACATCACCAAGCCTGACGGCCACATGGTGGTGGACATCGGCGGCGGCACCGCCGACATCGCGGTGATTTCCCTGGGCGGCGTGGTGGAGTCCGCCTCCATCAAGGTGGCCGGCGACAAGTTTGACGAGGCGGTGGTAAAGTATATCCGCCGCAAGCATAATGTCCTCATTGGCGACCGCACCGCCGAGGAGCTGAAGATCAGCATCGGCTGCGTCTTCCCCCGGCCGGAGGAGGTCTCCATGGAGATCAAGGGCCGGTGCCTGATGACCGGCCTGCCCCGGGTGTTTAACGTCACCTCCAGCGAGATGATTGAAGCCTTTGAGGAGACCTCCGCCTCCATCCTGGAGGCCATTCACGGCGTGCTGGAGCGCACCCCCCCCGAGCTGGTGGCCGATATCTCCACCAACGGCATCGTCATGACCGGCGGCGGCTCGCTGCTGTGGGGCTTCGATAAGCTGGTCCAGTCCCACACCGGCATCGACACCCATGTGGCGGACGACGCCATCTCCTGTGTGGCCTTCGGCACCGGCAAGAGCCTGGACAGTCTGGACCAGATGCAGGACGGCACCATGAATCTGTCCCGCCGCAAGCAGATGAATTATTAAGCACAGCAGACAGCCGGCCGCAGGCCGGCTGTCCTCGTAAGGAGGGATTTTTGATGGAAACGGTGGAGGAGGTCCTGCAGACGGTGGGAAATACCGTAGGAATCCGGGACCTGACCCTGGGCGATGTGCTGCGGGTGCTGATCATGGTGCTGGTGGGCTGGCTGGTGATCCGTCTGCTGATGCGGATGGTGGGCCGGCTGCTGGATAAGAGCAAAGCGGTAGCGGCCATCAAGACCTATATTTACACCGCGGTGAATATTTTTCTCTGGTTCCTGCTGGCCCTGATGCTGGCCGAGACGCTGGGCATCAAGGCCACTTCCATCATTGCCATGCTGAGCGTGGTAGGGCTGGCGGTCTCCCTGGCGCTCCAGAACACGCTGGCCAATCTGGCGGGAGGGCTGGTGCTGCTGGTGACCAAGCCCTTTCTGGTGGGGGACTACGTGGAGGCGGATGGCATCAGCGGGACCATTTCCAACCTGTCCCTGTCCTACACCACCTTTGTCACCCCGGACAACAAGGAGATCTTTGTCCCCAACAGCCAGCTGTCCTCCACTAAGATCGTCAACTACAACCACCTGGGCCGGCGGCGGATGGACCTGAAGCTCACCGCCTCCTACGACGCCCCCACCGCTCAGGTGCGGGCGGCCATCCAGGAGACACTGGCCGCCGTCCCCGGCATCCTGGAGGACCCCGCCCCAGTGGTCTATGTGTCGGAGTACCAGTCCAGCAGCATTGAGTATCTGACCCGCCTGTGGACCGCCTCCGATGACTACTGGACGGTCTACTACGCCCTGATGGAGGACGTGCGGGAGTCCTTCGCCCGGCATGGGGTGGAAATGACCTACGACCACCTGAACGTACACATCGTAGAGAAGTGAGGGGCGGCTAGACCAGCGCCACGCCGGTTCCCCTTGGCCTTCAGGGCATGGCGAGCCCGTGGAGGAAGCCGTCCAGCTGGGGGGAGAGGACCTCGCCGCCGATCACCGTGTTTTTATAGAGGAGCAGGTTGGCCTGCACCCCCGTCTCGCCGGTGGGGTAGTTGAGCACCTCGTAGGTGTACCGCTTCACCCGTTTTCCGGCGTATTTCTGCAGGTCGAAGCCCTGGCCGGTCTGGAGGGCCAGATACTCGGTGTAGCTGTCGTCCATCTCCTCGGGGATGAGCAGTTCCTGGGTGACCAGGGGCTCCTCGGACACCTGCCAGCCGTAGGCGGCCAGGTAGTCGATCCGGTCCTGGTTGCTCCGCACCCCCTTGGGGCTGGGCAGGGCGGAGGCGGAGACCTCTCGCCCTATCATCCCCTGGCCGAGGTTCAGGGCGATGGCGCAGCAGCACAGCAGAGCCGCCGCAGCCACCCCCAGCGTCAGCTTCCGTTTGGGCATTTTGGCAGTTACGATCAACACAGCACATATCTCCTTCCGTGAGTCATTCTCCCTTTACCATATGCGGGATTTTTTGGAGGTATGCGGAAAAGAGGGAACCTATGGAACGAGCCGACAAGCTGCTGGCCGCCACCGGCCGGTGGAGCAGGAGAGAGGTCAAGGAGCTGATCCGTCAGGGCCGGGTGCAGGCGGACGGCTGCTCGGTCGCCCGCCCGGAGGAGAAGCTGGACCCGGAGACGGTTTGTTTGACGGTGGACGGCGGCGTGGTGGACTGCTCCCCGTATGTCTATGTGATGCTCCACAAGCCGGCGGGGCTGCTGTCGGCCACCGAGGACAGGGACCAGCCCACCGTGCTGGACCTGCTGCCGGAGGAGCTGCGCCGCCGGGGACTGTTCCCCGTGGGACGGCTGGACAAGGACACCACCGGCCTGCTCCTGCTCACCGACGACGGCGGCCTGGCCCACCGGCTCCTGTCCCCTAAAAAGCATGTGGACAAGGTCTATCTGGCGGAGGTGGAGGGCCGGGTGGACCAGGACGATGTCCGCGCGCTGGAGGCGGGCATGGTGCTGGGGGACGGCCTGCACTGCCTCCCTGCCGGGCTGGAGCCTTTGGGGAACGGCTCCTCCTGTCTGGTCACCCTGAGGGAGGGCAAGTACCACCAGGTGAAGCGGATGCTGGCCGCCCGGGGGAAGCCGGTCATTTTGCTGCACCGGCTCTCCATGGGGCCTTTGACATTAGACGGGGAGCTAAAACCGGGAAAATGGCGGTTTTTGACCCGGCAGGAGCGGACTGAGCTGAGAGGGTTAGGGACGACTACCTGATTTTTTGGTCGTTTTGAACAAAAAAATCGAAAAAACCTCTTGCCAAACAGGGGGGGAAACCGTTATAATAGGAGAAGCACTACCAAAGACAATGTAGGAGGGATCGCTGTGTCTAGCAGGATGTTCCAGGGTGTCGTACTCCAAATGAAAGACAGCATCAGCCGCACGGTAGGAGTCGTGGACGCGGAGGGGATCGTGGTCGCCTGCAGCGAGCTTACCTGCATCGGCGAGCACTGGCCCGGCGCGGTCACCGCAATCAACGGTGCGGACAACAATCTGGCCCGGTTCGAGGGCCGTACCTTCAAGCCTCTGGCGGGCTGGGGGGCCCAGTTCGATTACGCCGCCTTCGTCAAGGGGGAGGACGAGTTGGCCGCGTCGCTGTGCGCCATGGCCGTGGTGGCCTTCAACGGTGCGAAGACCTACTATGAGGAGAAGCACGACAAGGCCACCTTCGTCAAGAATATCATTTCCGACAATATTCTTCTGGGCGACATCTACACCCAGGCCAAGGAGCTGCATTTTGTCTCGGAGGTGCCCCGGGCTGCCTTTCTGGTGCGCCAGCTGGGTCCCGCCGATGTGTCCGCTATCGACGTCATCCAAAATCTGTTCCCCGACAAGCAGACCGATTTTGTCATCTCCATCAACGAGACCGATGTGGCCCTGATCAAGCAGCTGTCCGAGGGGGCGGACTCCAAGGACCTGGGAAAGATCGCCAAGCAGATTGTCACCGCCGTCAACCAGGAGCTAGGGGTGAAGGTGGTGGTGGGCATCGGCACCATCGTGCCCCACATCCGGGACCTGGCCCGAGCCTACAAGGAGGCCGGGGTGGCCATCGACGTGGGCAAGGTGTTCGACACCGAGAAGACCGTGATCAACTATGAAAACCTGGGCATCGGCCGTCTGATTTACCAGCTGCCCACCATCCTGTGTCAGATGTTCCTCCAGGAGGTCTTTAAAAAGAGTCCCATTGACGCCCTGGACCAGGAGACCCTGCTCACCATCAACAAGTTCTTTGAAAATAACCTGAACGTGTCCGAGACCGCCCGAAAGCTCTTCGTCCACCGGAACACCCTGGTGTACCGGCTGGAGAAAATCAAGAAGCTCACCGGCTTGGATCTGCGGGAGTTTGACGACGCCATCACCTTCAAGGTGGCGCTGATGGTCAAGAAGTACCTCATCTCCCGGGGGATCGAATCCTGAACATGTACACTGGCGCCGCCCTCTGGGGCGGCGCTGTTTTTATGAGGAAATTTCCCAATCCCTCTTGCTATTTCCGGAGATATAGGTTACAATAAAGTTACAAAAATGACAAAACGGTAAAAACCGACCCGAGACGACAGAAAAAGGAAGCCATCGTTCACAGATTATCTGTTTACATGGATTTTGATTTGTGATACACTAAACAGCTGACAGCCTGAGAAACAGACTTGGCTGAATGGGGAGCAGAGCGTGTTATGATTCGCTTTATCGACGTACATAAAGAATATGACAACGGCACCAAGGCCCTGAAGGGGGTCAACGTGCGTATTGACGACGGGGAATTTGTCTTTCTGGTGGGGCCGTCCGGGTCGGGCAAGTCCACCCTGATCAAGCTGATCACGGCGGAGATCGCCCCCACCGACGGCCGGGTGATGGTGAATGGGTTCAACCTGAACAACATCACCCCCCGGCAGGTGCCTCAGATGCGGCGCACCCTGGGGGTCATTTTCCAGGACTTCCGCCTCATCGAGAAGAAGACGGTGTACGAAAATCTGTCCTTCGCCATGCGGGCCATCGGAGCCTCCAACCGGGAGCTGCGCCGGCGCATCCCCTACGTGCTCCAGCTGGTGGGCCTGGACCAGAAGGCGGACCGCTACCCCGGCCAGCTGTCCGGCGGCGAGCAGCAGCGGGTGGCCATCGCCCGGGCGCTGGTGAACAACCCCAGCATGATCATTGCCGACGAACCCACCGGCAATCTGGACCCTCAGCGCTCCCTGGAGATCATGATGCTGCTGGAGCGCATCAACGAGCTGGGTACCACTGTGCTGGTGGTCACCCACGAAAAAAATCTGGTCAACCGCTTTGCCAAACGGGTGGTGGCCATTGAAAACGGACGGATCATCAGCGACGAGACAGGTGGTTACTACAATGTCGAGAAAATTTAACGCAGGATACTATGTCAGCGAGGGGTTCCACTCCATTTTCACCCATGGGTTCATGTCCTTCGCGGCGGTGTGCATGATCGTGGCGTGTCTGCTGATCATGGGTTCCTTCACCCTGCTGGCGGTCAATCTGGACAACACCCTGGGCGACCTGGAGAACGAGAACGAGATGCTGGTGTACATAGACGACGCCCTCACCCAGGATCAGGCCCGGATGCTCCAGCCCAAGCTGGCCCAGGTGGACAATGTGGCCCAGCTCACCTTTGTCACCAAGGAGGCGGCGGTGGCCGCCTTCAAGGCCAAGCACAGCGACACCACCGCCATCCTGAACAATCTGCCGGATGACGCCTTCCGGGACCGCTACCGGGTCCATGTGGTGGACATCGAGCGGATGGCCGAGACCAAGGCGGCCCTGGAGCAGATGGAGGGGGTGGGCTACGTCAACGCCGCCACGGAGATCGCCGACGGCTTCGTGATGGTGCGCAACATCGCCACCGGCGTGGCCCTGGTGCTCATCGGCATCCTGCTGGTGATCTCCCTGTTTATCATCGCCAACACCATTAAGCTGGCCACCTTTTACCGCCGGGAGGAGATCGCCATCATGAAGATGTGCGGCGCCACCGACGGCTTCATCGAGTGGCCCTTCGTGGTGGAGGGGATGCTGCTGGGGCTCACCGGAGCCCTCATCGCCTTCTTCGTTCAGTGGGGGCTGTATCAGATGGTGGCCAGGTTCGCCGTTCAGGGCAACGGCCTGTCCCTGGTGAACATGATCAGCTACGGCTCCATGGCTGTGACCATCCTGGCGGTGTTCTGCGGGGTGGGCGTGTTTATCGGCGTGGTGGGTTCGCTGTTCGCCATCCGGAAGTTTTTGCAGGTATAGTGGTTTTGCGGGGAGGTTTCGAGGATGAAGCGGCAAAAGAGACAAAAACTGATGATGTCCATTCTGGCGGGATTTTTGGCGCTGCTGATGCTGCTGCCCATTTTGGCCAATATCTTTATGATCCGCTGAGAGGAGGACCTGCTGTGAATGCTGTACAACGGAACAAGCTGGCCCGCCGCCTTGTGGGGCTGGCCCTGATTCTGGCCATGCTGCTGCCCCTGACCGGGCCGGGCATGGTCCTGGACGCCTCCGCCGTGACCCAGGCGGAAATCAACGCCCTGCGGAACAACGCCAGCCATCTGGCCAGCCAGAAGAAGGAGATCCAGAGCCAGCTGAAGGCGGTCCAGGCGGACAAGAGCGCCGCCCTGACGAAAAAGCAGCTGCTGGAGGAGCAGATCGACATCATCCGCCAGGAGATCGACAGCACCAACGACCTGATTGCCATGTATGACCAGCTCATCGGCGAGAAGACGGCGGAGCTGGCGCGGGCGGAGGAGGAGGAGTCCGCCCAGTTCGAGCTGTTCTGCCGTCAGATGCGGCTGATGGAGGAGCAGGGAGAGGTGTCTTACTGGTCCATCCTGTTCTCCTCCAACAGCTTTACGGAGCTGCTTGACAACTACATGATGATCGAGGAGATTATCGAATATGACAACCAGGTGATCAACGACCTGGTGGCCCTCCAGGAGCGGGTGACCGCCGACCGGACCGAGCTGGAGGAGGCCCAGAGCGAGCAGGAGGAGGCCAAGGCCCAGCAGATGGCCTATCAGGAGGAGCTGCAGGCCCAGGAGGCCGAGGTGGACAAGCTGATCGCGGAGATCAGCGCCCAGGAGGACCTGCTGGAGGAGATGGAGGAAGCGGTCAACAAGGCCGCCAAAGAGCTGGACGCCCAGATCAAGGCCAAGGAGAAGGAATACGCCGCCCAGGTCGCCAAGGTGCCCAGCGAATCCGGCTTCCTCTGGCCCCTGCCGGGGAGCTATAACACCATCTCCTCGCTGGCGGGCGGACGGATCCACCCGGTCACCGGCAAGCCGGGCAACCATGCCGGTATTGATATCCCAGCCCCCTCGGGGACCAACATCTACGCGGCCAAGAGCGGCGTGGTGATCCACGCGGCCAAGGGTACCGGCAGCAGCTGGTCCTACGGCAACTATGTGATCGTCTCCCACAGCGACGGTACCAGTACCCTCTACGCACACATGAGCCGCATCGGCTGCAAGCAGGGCCAGGTGGTCACCCAGGGGGATGTGATCGGCTATGTGGGCACCACCGGCCGGTCCACCGGCAACCATCTCCACTTTGAGGTCCGGGTGGGCAGCACCCGCAAGGACCCGGTGAACTACTTCACAGACAAGGCGCTCTATGTGCTGAGCAGCGGCAAAAAGGTTGCCATGTGGAATTGGATGTAACATGAAAACGTCTCCGCCCCGGCTGTGGGGCGGAGACGTTTTTCGTGAAATTTCCACTTGCTATTCTGCCGGAAGGGGACTACAATAGAGCTGAATATGTCGAAGCGTGTCGAACGCTGGAGAGGGTGGGGCCAATGTCCGAAGAGATCACCATGGAGCGGCCGCAGTCCGCCGGGGACGTCCCGTCCCGGCAGAACAAGGGGCGGCGTCCGGCCAAAGGGTGGGTGAGAAGGGCGGTCCCCATTCTGCTGGCCCTGGCCGTGCTGGTCCCCACTGGGGTGGCTCTGGGGCTGGAGGTCTCCCTGACCCAGGCCCGGGCGCAACTGAGCCAGCTGCAGCAGCCGGGCGGCGTTCCGGCGGCGGACGGAGGGGTCTGGTACCGGCCGGGTACGGAGGGGGACGGGACTCCGGAGAGTCCCCCCGCAGTCCGGGAGGAGCCGGAATCCGATGGCCCCGGCCCGGAGGTCCCCGCCTATCAGGCGCTGTACCCGGAGCTCTACGCCCAGCCCCATGAGTGGAGCACGGTGGAAAAAAGCATGGTGTGCTACCTCACCTTTGACGACGGCCCCTCCGCCCGGACCCCGGAGGTGCTGAAGATTCTGGAGGAGTACGGCGTGAAGGCCACCTTCTTTGTGGTGGGCAAGGACACGGAGCAGTCCAAACAGTGGATGAAGCAGATCGTGAACGCCGGGCATACCATCGGCGTCCACAGCTACACACACAGCTACCGGACCATTTACGACTCGGTGGAGGCCTTTTTGGACGACTTCGCCCAGGAGTACCACATCATTGAGGAGGCCACTGGGACAGCCCCCCAGATCTTCCGTTTTCCGGGCGGGAGCATCAACGCCTATAACGGCCACATCTATCAGGAGATCGTGGCAGAGATGACTCGCCGGGGCTTTGTTTACTTCGACTGGAACCGGCAGAGCGGCGACGCGGTGCGCAATTCCCCTTCCGCCGCCGTGCTGACCCGGAACGCCCTAGACAAGCTGGGGACCTCCAACCGGGTGATTCTCCTGATGCACGACAGCCGGAGCCACGCCAATACCGTGGCCGCCCTGCCCGCCATCATCGAGGGCTACCGGGACGCCGGCTACACCCTGGAGGCCCTCACCCCCGAGGTGCGGCCCATCGTCTACGCCTACCCCAATCCCTGAGTCGATCCGCCCGCTTTAAATTTTATAGTTGCGGGAAAGAAAAATTGTGGTATAATGGATGCGGAAGGGTACCCTTCCAGTCTTTGCAATGCAAAGACTGGAAGGGTACCCTTCCAGTCTTTGCAATGCAAAGACTGAGGTTACTCAAAAAGAGAAAAGAGGTATGAAGTATGAGAAAACTGAAAAAAGCGTTTTCCCTTACGCTGGCTCTGGCGATGTGCCTGGGCCTGATGGCCGTTCCCGCAACGGCGCTGAACCCTGGCGAGGAGTGGGTGGGCGACTTTGTGGTCAACGGCGACACGCTGGTGGGGTACTACGGCGACGGCGGCGCGGTTACCATTCCCGACGGAATTACCACCATTGGGCTTGGTGCGTTCGAGGACTGCGCGGGCTTGACCAGCGTGACCATCCCCAACAGCGTTACTGCCATTGGAATTAATGCGTTCAGCGGCTGCACGGGCCTGACCAGTGTGACTATCCCCAACAGCGTCACTGGCATTCAAAATGGTGCGTTTAGCGGCTGCACAGGTTTGACCAGCGTGACTATTCCCAACAGCGTTACTAGCACTGGAACGGGTGTATTCAGTGACTGCACGGGTCTGACCAGTGTAACTGTCTCCAACAGCATCACATATATTAACAATGCTTTGTTCAAGGGCTGCACGAGCCTGACCAGCGTGACCATTCCCAACAGTGTCACTACCATTGCAGGTGCTGCGTTCGAGAACTGCACAAGTCTGACCAGCGTGACCATCCCCAGCAGCGTCACTGCCATTGGAAATAGTGCGTTTGAGAACTGTACGGGCCTGACCAGCGTAACAATCTCCGATGGCGTCATTAGCATTCGGGAAGATGCGTTCCGAGGCTGTACGAGTCTAACCAGTGTGACCATCCCCAGCAGCGTCACGAACTTTGGAGAAAACATATTCGGAAAGTGCGCGAGTCTGACCAGCATGACCATCCTCAGCGACAAAGTTTACCTGGGAAGCTACATCCGTTTTGAAAGTTGTCCGAGCCTGACCGATATCTACTACATCGGGTCCAAGGCGCAGTGGAAGGAGCGTGGCGGGGACGTAGCAGAAAGTAACTGGGCCAGGTACAGCTACATTAATCGCACCGTCCACTTCAACAGCACCGGCCCCAGCACCACCCAGCCCACCACCCCGCCCCAGCCCCAGCAGCCCGCCGGGACCACCGCCTCCCCCACCAACGACAAACTGGAGGTCAATGGAAACGCCGCCAACCCCACGGTGTACAAAATTGGCGACAGCAACTACTTCAAGATCCGCGACGTGGCCGCCCTGCTCAACGGCACCGAGAAGCAGTTCGCCGTGGGCTACGACGGCAGCAAGAACGCTGTCACCGCCACCACCGGCCAGGGGTATGAGAAGCAGTCCGGCGACCTGACAGGGGCCGCCGCCGGCGGCAGCCAGACTGCCGACCCCAGCAACGACGCCATCTATGTGGACGGCCAGAAGATCACCGCCGAGGTGTATAAGATTAACGGCTCCAACTACTTCAAGCTCCGGGACCTGGGCAAGGCCCTGAACTTCTACGTGGGCTGGAGCGCGGAGCGCGGCATGTATATCGAGACCGGCAAGCCCTACAGCGAATAAGCGGACAGGCGGCTCCCCTGAGGGGAGCCGCTCTTTTGTGTTGTCGGGAAAATTCGTGAAAATAATCGTTGCGAAACTGGAAAAAGTATAGTACAATAGGAAAAGCTTTTGTTCCGTCTCGGTACGGAGCAAGGCCGCACTAGTCGGGGAGACAGCGGTGCCCTGTACCCGCAATCCGCTACAGCGGGGATGAATCCCGGCCCCCGGACGTGAGGATGTATTGTCTGCCCTGGAAAAGCAGTGATGATAGACCGGTCCCGCGCAACGGGGCTGCTGTGAACCGTGTCAGGCGGGGAACCGAGCAGCACTAAGCGGATGGCCCCGTGTGCCGTGGGGTTGCTGGTCTTGAGCCGGCTGTCCAGGTAACGGGTATGTCCCGCGCTTCAAAGGCCGGTGTGCGGTCTTGCTCTTTGCCGGGACGCGGCATATTTTGGGAGGTGGAGACGTGTACCAGGCGCTGTACCGCAAATGGCGGCCCAGGACCTTTGACGACGTGGTGGGCCAGGAGCACATCACCGGTACCCTGAAGCGTCAGGCGGCGGCGGGGCGGCTCTCTCACGCCTACCTGTTCACCGGCACCCGGGGGACGGGCAAGACCACCTGCGCCAAGATTCTGGCCCGGGCGGTGAACTGCGAACATCCCCAGGACGGCGACCCCTGCAACGCCTGTCCCGCCTGTCTGGGCATTGAAAACGGCTCCATTCTGGACGTGCTGGAGCTGGACGCCGCCTCCAACAACGGCGTGGATCAGGTCCGCGCCCTCCGGGACGAGGCGGTCTATACCCCGGCCGCTGTGAAAAAGCGGGTGTACATCATCGACGAGGCCCATATGCTCACCACCCAGGCGTGGAACGCTCTGCTGAAGATTTTGGAGGAGCCTCCCGCCCACCTGATGTTTATTCTGGCTACTACCGAGCCCCACAAGGTGCTGGCCACCATCCGCAGCCGGTGCCAGCAGTACTCCTTCAAGCGCATTCTGCCCATGCAGATTGCCCAGCGCCTCAGCTTTGTGGCGGAGCAGGAGGGCATCCCCCTGACCGAAGAGGGGGCCGCCCTGCTGGCCCGCCTGGCCGACGGCGGCATGCGGGACGCTCTGTCCCTGCTGGACCAGTGCGCCGGACATGCCTCTGCCGTGGATGAGCGGGCCATTCTGGACACCCTGGGCCTGGCGGGCAACGTGGAGACCGCCGCCCTCATGGGCCAGCTGGCCGCCCGGGACGCCGCCGCCGCCTTAGACACCCTTGCCCGGCTGTACAGCAGCGGGAAGGAGGTGGGCTCGGTGCTTGGGGAGCTGTCCACGCTGGCCCGGGACCTGCTGCTCCGGAAGACCGCCCCCCAGGGAGGGGCCGCCCTGATGACCGGGGGCTACGACGAGGCTACCCTGCGCCGCCTGGGGGAGCAGCTGTCCGCCCAGCGGCTGCTGCAGATGCTCACCCAGCTGCAAAGCGCCGCCTCCGGCCTGTCCCGGAGCGTCAACCGGCGCACCGACGCGGAGCTGTGCCTTATCCGGCTCAGCGACGAGGGGCTGGATGAGTCCTTTGCCGGTCTGTCCGCCCGGATCGCCCGGGTGGAGGAGCGGCTGGCCAAGGGACTCCCCGCCGCTCCGCCCCCCGCGGCTAAGGCGGAGCCTGTCCAGGTGAAGCCCGCTTCGCCGGAGGAGCCGCCTCCCCCCTGGGAGGATCAGGCCCCGCCTCCGGAGGAGGAGCTGGAGTATGTCTTCGACCTGCCGGAGGACCCGGCAGCCAGACCGGAGCCGCCCCGTGCCGCACCTGCACCGGCCTCAGAGGCGCCTGCGGTCCGGGAATCTGGTCCCGCGCCTGCGCCCGTTTCTGCGCCCACGTCCGCTCCGGCGGATCAGGGGGGCGGGGACCGTGCCTTCTGGCCCTCCTTTGCGGCGGGCCTGCGGGGAAAGGTGCCTCCGACGGTGATGCCATACCTGAACAACCCGGCCAAGGTGACCGGGGTATGGCAGAACGGCAGGCTCACGCTGTGGGTGGACAGCAGCTTTACCCGCTCCATGCTGAACAAGCCTGCGGTGCTGGAAAAGCTGGCCCAGGCGGCGGCCGCCGTCTTTGGCGGGGAGCCCCAGGTCAGCGTGTCGGTGGGGACGCCTCCCCCGGCGGGGCCGGCTCCGTCCTCCGCCCCCGCGGCGCAGGAGCCGGAAAAGGACCCGCTGGACGATCTGATGTCCTCCTTCGGCGGACTGGATAATATCACCATTCAATAAAACCTGAAAAAAGGAGTTTTTGTTATGGCAAAAGGGTATGGCCGTATGCCCGGCATGGGCGGCGGCATGAACATGAACATGATCAAGCAGGCCCAGAAGATGCAGCAGGACATGCTGCGCATGCAGCAGGAGCTGCAGGAGAAGGAGTACTCTGCCGCCTCCGGCGGCGGGGTGGTCACCGCCACCGTCAGCGGTAAGCACGAGCTGAAAAATCTGGTCATCGACCCCGAGGCGGTGGACCCCGAGGATGTGGAGATGCTCCAGGACATGATCGTGGCTGCGGTGAACGAGGCCATGCGCGCCGCCGATACCGACGCCGCCAATACCATGCAGTCCCTCACCGGCGGCCTGAACCTGGGCGGCCTGGGACTGTGAGAATTCAAACGGAAAGGGCTGTCCGCCGGACAGCCCTTTGCTCGTACAAAAAGGAGGCATAGACGGATGAACAGGAGAGAGACGGAACAAAACCAGCCTGATTCCGGGGTCCAGTTCCCCGACGCGGACGGCTTTTTTTACTCCGGCCCCAGCCCGGACGTGTGGGCGGGGTATCTGAAAAACCAGCTGCGCCGGACCCTGGCCCCCCTGCCCCAGGAGCGGGACGGACGCCTTGCCGCCCTGCGGAAGGCCCAGAGCCAGCCCGGCTGGCAGTGGAACGTCTCCCGGGCGGAGCATTTGGAGGCGGCGGAAGCGGGCTGGCAGCGGAAGGCGCTGGCGGACTGGATTTTCTGGAACGACCCCGAGGAGGTGGCCCGCTTGGGCCGTCTGATCCGGGCCATTCAGGCGGACGGGGAGGAGCTGGTCAAGGCCGGCCTGACCCTGGAGGAGGAGCATCTGTTTCGGCAGGCGGCGGAGCTGGTCAAGGCCAAGCGGTTTCAGCAGCGAGGGGTGCGGATTCGGGACCTGTCCTTTCTGGAGGGGCTGACCCAGCTGAAGGAGCTGGACCTGTGGGACAACGACATTGAGGACCTGACCCCTCTGGCCACCCTCAGCGGCCTGCGGGAGTTGTGGGTCCCCTACAACCTGATTTCGGACCTGTCTCCGCTGGCGGGGCTGGACAAGCTGGTGCAGCTGAAGGTTTACGGCAATCAGATTACCAGCCTGGAGCCTCTGCGGGGACTGACTAATCTGAACGTTCTGGACCTGCGGGGCAACCCTCTGGAGCCGGGAGCGCTGGCCTGCCTGCGCAAGTGCAAGCGGCTGGGGATGCTGGACCTGTCCAACACCGGCCTGGGGGACATTTCCGGTCTGGAATTCTGCCGGGCCCACGTCCTGGATCTCCAGAACAACCCCGGCCTCACCGGCCTGGAGGTGATCTCCACCATGAAGCGGCTGTGCTGCCTCAGCCTGGATACCGAGGTGGCCCGCCGGTACGACGTTCAGACTCTGGCCCCCCAGCTTATCGAATATGGGGAACTGGACGGGCTGTCGGTCTACGTCTGGCCTGAGAAATATTACAATTAGGAGGCGAAATCCTTGCCCCATTTTCATCAAAGCCACCCCAAGGAACCGGCAAACCAGCGCGAAAAAATGCTGGAGACGCCGGTGGACCGGCTGATCCTGTCCCTGGCCGCCCCCACGATCGTCAGCATGCTGGTCACCTCCATCTACAACATGGCGGATACCTACTTTGTCTCCCAGCTGAACACCAGCGCCTCGGGGGCGGTGGGGGTGGTCTTTTCCCTGATGGCCATCATTCAGGCGGTGGGCTTTACGGTGGGCATGGGCTCCGGCTCCATCGCCTCCCGGCTGCTGGGCCAGGACAGGGGGGAGGAGGCCGACACCTATGCCTCTACCGGTGTGATCACCGCGCTGGTCCTGGGCCTGATCCTGTCGGCGCTGGGACTGGCCTTCCGAGGGGACCTGATCTGGCTGCTGGGCAGCACCAGTACCATCTACCCCTACGCGCTGGACTATGCCTTTTACATCGTTCTGGGCGCACCGGTGATGATCCTGGCCTTCACCCTGAACAACCTGCTGCGCTGGCAGGGGAAGGCCAGCCTGTCCGTCTTCGGCCTGGCCACCGGCGGGGTGCTGAACATGATCCTGGACCCCATCTTCATCTACGGCTTCCACATGGGCATCGCCGGGGCGGGAGCGGCCACCCTGCTGAGTCAGTGTGTCAGCCTGAGCATTCTGGCCTCCTTCTTCCTGCGGAGAAAGAGCAGCCTGCAGGTGAGTCCCGCCTGCATTTCCCGCTCCCCCCGGACCTATCTGGCCATTCTGAAGCAGGGCATGCCCTCCTTCTTCCGCCAGGGAGTGCTGTCGGCGGCCACCATGTCCCTGAACTACAACGCCCGCATCTACGGCGACGCGGCGGTGGCTGCCCTGTCCATCGTCACCAAAATCTTCAACCTGATCCAGTCCATCGTCATCGGCTTCGGCCAGGGGTTCCAGCCGGTGCTGGGCTATAACTACGGCGCGAAGCGGCTGGACCGGGTGAAGGAGGCGGTGCGGTTTTCCTTGAAAAGCTGCACCATCATCCTGACGGTGGGGGCGGTGATTGGTTTTTTCCTGGCCCCCTGGATCATCGCCCTGTTCCGCCGGGACGACCCTCTGGTCATTGAGATCGGCACCCGGGCCTTCCGGTATCAGTGCTTTACCCTGCCCCTGGGAGCGGTGATGGTGTTTTCCAACATGTTCTTCCAGTCGCTGGGCAAATCCTGGCGGGCTGTCATCCTGGCCATCTGCCGGCAGGGGCTGTACATCCCGCTGGTCTATCTGATGACGGCCTGCTTCGGCCTCGCCGGCCTGGAGCGCACACAGGCCGTGTCCGATTTGCTGGCCTTTACACTGGCCGCTTCCGTGACCGGCCACTACTTCAAAACCGAGTTTGGGAAAGAGACCTGACAGCCGGCCTCGGAGAGCGGATGTTCTCCGGGGCTTTTCAGTGGGGAAATTTTAAGAGTTCTTAAGATTTTCCTACTTGCGATTTAAACTGTCTGTGATATGCTATGGTCAGAAATAAACAGGGGAGGAGCCGTTGACATGTACACCATCCTGATCTGTGACGACGACAGAGACATTGTGTCTGCGCTGGATATCTATCTCACCAGCGAGGGCTACCAGACCATCAAGGCCTACAACGGCCGGGAGGCGCTGAAGGCGGCGGAGACCCACGAGATCCACCTGATTCTCATGGACATCATGATGCCCGAGCTGGACGGCATCCGGGCCACCGTCAAGCTGCGGGAGGGGAGCAACGTGCCCATCATCCTCCTTACCGCCAAGAGCGAGGACACCGACAAGATCCTGGGTCTGAACATCGGGGCGGACGACTATATCACAAAGCCCTTCAACCCTCTGGAGGTGATGGCCCGGGTAAAATCCCAGCTGCGGCGGTACACCTCCCTGGGCGGGGCGGAGAAGGGCCCTGGCCTCATCACCGCCGGCCCCATCGCCATGGACGACGGGGCCAAGGTGGTCACCGTGGACGGAGAGCCCATCAGCCTCACCCCCATCGAGTACAACATCCTGAAGCTGCTGCTGTCCCACCCGGGGCAGGTGTTTTCCTCTGCCCAGATCTACGAGCAGGTGTGGAACGACCCGGCCTACGGCTCGGAAAACACGGTGGCCGTCCACATCCGGCACCTGCGAGAGAAGATCGAGATCAACCCTGCCGAGCCCCGGTACTTGAAGGTGGTCTGGGGCCTGGGCTATAAGATTGAGAAGGGAGCATAGCCGTGAACAAGCTGCAAGGCAATGTAATCGCCAAGCTGTGTGCCTGGGCCGTTCTGCTGGCCGCCGCCTTTGGGGCGGGGATTTTCGGGGTGCGGGCGGTGCTCAGCTTCGGATCGGTGGCCGACGACAGCTGGCAGAACTCCTCCCGGTACTACAACGCCGTGGACGAACGCCGGCGGGAGCTGGTGGCGGGGATCAGGCTCTCCCAGCGGCTGGAGCAGCTGGAGCAGCAGATTGGGGAGGGAACCGCCAGTTCCCTGGCCTACGCCGACGCGGAGGCCCTGCGGGAGGAGCGGGCCAAGGTGGAGGAGCGGTTTTCCCGGCAGAACACCTGGTTCCGTTTCCGGGTGCTTACCGACAACGGGCAGACCCTTCTGGGCACCAACCTCAACGACGACGAGGCCATGATCCGGGCGGTCCAGAATGTACACTACTTCTCCTTCGAGCTTTGGGAGGAGGATATCTATGGGAATGCGTCCTACTATAACTCGGAAACGGGCGAAGGATATTCTGATCCTCCCACTGCGGGACTCAATCCGGAGACCGAAGCCGCGCCGCTGAAGCTGGTGCTGGAGTACGGGGTGCCTGAAACGATTGACGATTCGATTCAGGACGAGTTCAGCCAGATCTGGAGCATATGGAACATGGACCGGGCGGCCTTTGACCAGTACCTCACCGGCTTTTTGAGTCTGACGGCGCTCACCCTGCTGGCCCTGGTCTGGGTACTCTGGACCGCCGGACACAGGGCGGGGGCGGAGGGGACCGTCACCACCTGGCAGGAGCGGATATTCTTTGACCTGTACGCCGCGGTTGTGATTGCTGCCGAAGTCTGTCTGGTTGCCTGCTTGATCTGGACGGCGGAGCAGCTCTACTGGGGAGCGGCCAATATTTACTCCATCATGAATGAGGATTTTGGTGCCTTCTATGAGCTGGGGATGATAGGGGCCGGTGCTCTCTTCGCCGCCGAGGTGTCCTGCGGTGCGCTGCTGCTGCGCACCTTGGCTGTCCGGCTCAAGGCGGGCTGTCTGGGGAAAACCACCCTGCTGTGCAGGGTGGTCACATGGATGGTGAAGACCATCCATGACTTCCTTCGCTTCCTGCCCTTTACCTGGAAGCTGGTGCTGGGCTTCGGGGCGTATGTGGTATTTTCCTTCTGGCTGATTGCGGTGGGGAGGTATGACGGTGTATTTATGCTGATGTATTTCTGTTTGCAGATGGTCTTGCTGCTCTTCCTGTCCTGGTGGGCCTACGGCTACTACCGCCTGCGCCAAGGCACCAAGACCATTGCCAAGGGGGATCTGGAATACCAGATCGACACCCGGCGGATGCCCTACGACCTGCGCCTCCAGGCGGAGGATTTGAACAACATCTCCGCCGGGCTGTCGGCGGCGGTGGACGAGAAGATGAAGAGCGAGCGGTTCAAGGCGGAGCTGATTACCAACGTCTCCCACGATTTGAAAACGCCCCTCACCTCGATCATCAATTATGTCAACCTGCTGAAATCCACCGACCAGACCGACCCCAAGGCGGCGGAGTATATCGAGGTGCTGGACCGGAAGTCCCAGCGGCTGAAAAAGCTCACCGAGGATCTGGTGGAGGCGTCGAAAGCGTCCACGGGGGTGCTGTCGGTGGCTCGGGAGAAGATTGGCATGGCCCAGCTCATCGACCAGGCGGCGGCGGAGTGGGAGGAGCGGCTGACCCAGCAGCGCCTCACCCTGGTGACCACCCTTCCCGAGGGGGAGACCTGGGTCTACGCCGACGGCCGCCACCTGTGGCGGGTCATCGACAACCTGCTGTCCAACTGCGCCAAGTACGCCATGGAGGGTACCCGGGTCTACCTGGACCTGGAGCGGGGGAAGGGACAGGTGGTCCTGTCGGTGAAAAACATCTCCCGGGAGCCGCTGAACGTCCCCGCCGAGCGGCTGATGGAGCGGTTCGTCCGGGGGGAGGAGTCCCGGTCCACCGAGGGCTCCGGGCTGGGGCTGTCCATCGCCCGGTCTCTCACCGAGCTTCAGGGGGGCGCCTTCGACCTGGCTGTGGACGGCGACCTGTTCAAAGCCATTGTTACCCTGCCCCAGGCCAATTGACCCATCTGCGTCCGCCCGTCCCCAATGGGATGGGCGGATTTTTTGTCCCCAGAAAATTGGAAAAAGCTATGGCTTTTTTCAGGATTTGTGGTATGATGATAGGTACCGTCATTATGTAATGTATTCTGGACCGGGAAAGGAGGCGGAGCGTTGTGAAGAAACGATGGACCATGCTGGCCCCCATGCTGCTGGCGCTGGCGCTGCTCAGCGGCTGTCTGTTCCGCTCCCCGGACGACCTGTACCGCCAGCCGGAGAAGTCGCCGGGCTATGAGCAGCTCAACGCCGCCATCCGGGCGGTGCGCACCGGGCTGGAGACCGAGTTTGGGGTCCGGGTGGAGGATGTGACCATCATGGCGGGGGACAACACCGCCAGCATCCAGCTCCAGGACCTGGACGGCGACAGCCTGCGGGAGAGCGCGGTCACCTTTTTCCGGGTGCCCGGCATCGAGAAGCCGATCAAAATCTACATTTTCAACCAGATCGACGAGGAGTATGTGGTGACCGGCGTGGTGGAGGGCGAGGGCAGCGCCATCTACGCCATCGACTACGCCCAGATCAACGGCGAGGGCCGCAAGGAGCTGGCGGTCAACTGGCAGATCAGCACTGGCGCGTACCAGCTGGGGGTCTATACCCTGGACGACGTGGACCTGCCCAGCGAGGGTCTGGAGGAGGAGGAGCGGCTCGCCGCCGTCCGGTCCATGACCCGGGCCGACCTGATGGGCACCGAGCGGCTGCTCACCCGGTGCAGCGTGGCCGTCGACGGCTCCAGCGGCTGCCGGCTGCTGGACATGGACCGGGACTCCCGCATCGAGGTGCTGGTCGCCCGGATGGACGCGGGCGGGGCCAGCAGTCAGGTGGAGCTGTATGGCTGGGATGACGGCGCCATCGCCTCGCTGGGGGTCACCGAGCTGTCCGCCGGCATCAACGCACTCAACCGCATCCGCACCAACTATCTGGCCGGAAACCACAACCAGCCCGCCCTCTATGTCACCAGCACCCTGGCGGAGGGGGGACGGGTCATTGATGTGGTGGCCTATATGAACGGTACGCTGACCAACGTCTCCATGGGGAGCGAGGGGGTGAGCCGGGAGCTGATTCAGGGCTATACCGACATCAATCCCACCGACATCAACAGCGACATGGTGGCCGAGCTGCCCTCCCCCTACCAGCTGCCCAGCTACGGGGAGAGCACCTCCAGCAACTTCTGGCTCATCGACTGGGCCCAGTACGACGAGCGGGGCACCCGCAACCATGTGGTCACGACTTACCACAACGTCAGCGATGGCTGGTACCTCACCATCCCGGAGAGCTGGCGGGACCAGATCACCATCTCCCGCAACGACCAGGTCACCGGACGGCGAGAGGTGGTCATCTCCCACTGGCTGGGCCAGGAGCGGGAACCGGAACCCTTCCTGTCCATCTACCGCATGGCCAGCAGCCGCACCACCGACCTGGAGGAGGAGGGCTGGACCATCCTCCGGGAGGAGGAGAACATCACCTACGCCGCCCGCTTCCATGAGGACGGTTGGAACTCCGGCCTGGACGAGATGGACCTGCTGGAGCGGTTCGACACCATCAAGCGCAGCTGGTATAATGAGTAAGGGAGGAAAACGCCCATGCGAAAGGTACTGGTCCTGGAGGACGAGGAGAATATCCGCAGTTTTGTGGTCATCAATCTGAAGCGGGCGGGCTATCAGACCGTGGAGGCGGGCGCCGGCGAGGAGGCCCTGGAGGCCGTGAAGAACAACCCGGACATCAAGGTGGCCCTGCTGGACATCATGCTGCCCGGCATCGACGGCTTTGAGGTCTGCCGCCGCCTGCGGGCCATGGACAACAAGATCGGCATCATCATGCTCACCGCCCGCACCCAGGAGATGGATAAGGTCACCGGCCTGATGACCGGGGCGGACGACTATGTGACCAAGCCCTTCTCCCCGGCGGAGCTCACCGCCCGGGTGGACGCCCTCTTCCGCCGCACCGGCGGGGACGAGGTCTCCGTCTCCCCCGACGAGATCAGCGACCCGCCCTTCCTGCTGAACACCCGCAACCGCACCCTGGAAAAAAACGGCCAGCGGGTGAAGCTGACCCAGGTGGAGTACTCTATCGTTAAGCTGTTTATGGAGAATCCGGGGAAAGCCCTGTCCCGGGAGGAGATTTTGGATACCGTCTGGGGCAAGGACTACTTTGGAGAGCTGAAGATTGTGGACGTAAACATCCGCCGCCTGCGCATCAAAATCGAGGACAACGCCCAAAAGCCCACCTTTGTCAACACGGTGTGGGGCTACGGCTATAAATGGGGAAGTTGAGCAATGGCCAAGACGACGAAGGTACAGGACCAGGTAAAGATCCGGGGCATCCGGAGGCGGTGGCTGCTGAACAGCGTGGCCATTGTGATGCTGATCCTGACGCTGGCGGTGGGGGCCTTCGCCGCCATGCTGGTGAGCTACTACTACACCGGCACGGAGGACGATCTGCTGCGCAAGGCCACCTCCGGGGCCAACGGCTTCCGGATGTATACCCGCTCCGACTACTGGGCGGCGGCCCAGCAGACGGTGAGCAGCTACGAGGACAAGGGCAAGCTGGAGCTGCAGTTTCTGGACACGACGGGGGCGGTGGTTTTCTCGGGCAACGACCTGACCGCCGGCTCTGCACCCAGCACCCCGGACATCCAAAAGGCCCTGAACGAGCGCAGCGGCGGCTCCTGGAGCGGCCGGGACCCGGACACCGGGGAGCGCATCCTGGCCGCCTCCAGCCCGGTGATCTACCAGGGGGAGGTGGTGGGGGTGATCCGTTATGTCACCTCCCTGTCTGAGATCGACCGGCAGTTTATCTTTACCATGACGGTGATCGCCGCCATCGCCCTGGGCATCTTTGCCATGGTCTATTTTTCCAACCTGTACTTTGTCCGCTCCATTGTGGAGCCTCTGGCCGGCATCACCGAGATCGCCCAGGTGATCGCCGACGGCAGCTACGGTGTGCAGATCGAGAAAAAGTACGACGACGAGATCGGCGAGCTCACCGACGCCATCAACGATATGTCCCGAAAGATCCGGCAGGCGGAGAAGACCCAGAGCGAGTTTATCTCCTCCGTCTCCCACGAGCTGCGCACCCCGCTGACCGCTATCACCGGCTGGGCGGAGACCATCCAGAACGGGGAGTGCCGCTCGGCCAGCGACATCCGCAAGGGGATGGGCATCATCGTCTCCGAGGCCCGGCGGCTGACCAACATGGTGGAGGAGCTGCTGGAGTTCTCCCGGATGGAGGACGGCCGGTTCACTCTGTCGGTGGAGCCTCTGGACCTGAAGGCGGAGCTGGAGGACGCCGTGTACACCTACACCGAGTTCTTCCGCAAGGAGGACATCGCAGTGGTGTATGCCGGCGGCCCGGAGGAGGCCCTGCCCATCTCCGGGGACCCGGAGCGGCTGCGCCAGGTGTTCTGCAACCTGCTGGACAACGCGGGCAAGCACGGGGGAGCCGGCAAGCGCATTGACGTATCCATCCACCAGGAGGGGGAGGAGGCGGTGATCCGCATCCGGGACTACGGCCCCGGCGTCCCCGAGGAGGAGCTGCCCTTCCTGAAGAACAAATTCTACAAGGGCAGCTCCAGAGCCCGGGGCTCTGGCATCGGTCTGGCGGTGTGCGAGGAGATCGTCACCCGCCATGAGGGGAAGCTGGAGGTGGACAACGCTGTGGGCGGCGGCTTTCAGGTGACCGTCCGGCTGCCCGTTGAAGTCTGAGGGCAGGTCTGCTATAATAAACAGAAGTAAAACCAAAGGAGAACCTAAATGTCCAAGCAAGAACCACAGAAATTCAAAACCATGTGCGGCGGACAGGCCCTCATTGAGGGCATCATGATGCGCGGCCCCCGGAAGCAGGCCGTGGTGGTCCGCAGGAGCGACGGCGGGCTGGAGATCCAGGAGAAGGAGCTCCGGTTCATCAAGGACCGGTACCCCATCCTGGGCTGGCCCCTGATCCGGGGCGTGATCAACTTTGCCGATTCCATGTACAATGGGGTCACCGCCCTGATGTACTCCGCCGAGTTCTACCCGGAGGACGGGGAGGAGGGGGAGGGGGAAGAACCCTCCAAATTTGAGAGCTGGCTCAACGAGCGCCTGGGCAGCGAGCGGTTCACCGCCCTGATCACCACCCTGGCGGTACTGCTGGGGCTGGCCATGTCCATCGGGCTGTTTTTCCTCCTGCCCACCCTGCTGGGGACGGCCGTCACCGTCCTGACCGACTCCATGCTGATTCGAAACCTGGCAGAGAGCGCGCTGAAGCTGCTCATCTTTGTGGCCTACCTGGCCATCTGCTCCCGGATGGGGGAGATGAAACGGGTCTTTTCCTACCACGGAGCGGAGCACAAGACCATCTTCTGCTACGAGGCCGGACTGCCCCTGACCGTGGAGAATGTGCGCCTCCAGCCCCGGCACCACCCCCGGTGCGGTACCAGCTTCCTGTTTATGGTCATCGCCGTGTCCATTCTCGTGTCCACCATTGTCTTCGCCATCTGGCCGGTGCACAACCCCTTCCTGCGCTTTCTGGCCCATCTGGCCATGCTGCCGGTCATTGTGGGGATCAGCTACGAGTTCAACCGCTGGGCCGGGCGTCACGACGGCCCCGTCACCCGGGTCCTGACCGCCCCCGGCCTGTGGCTGCAGAATTTTACCACCTTCGAGCCGGACGACTCCATGATCGAGGTGGGCATCCAGGCCCTGGAGCTGGTCCTGCCGGAGCAGCAGGGGGAGGACGCCTGGTAACGAGACCAAAGACGAAATACAACAGGAAGGTGATTCCATGGCAACCACCTACAACAACCTATTCCTGGACACCCGCGCCCGGCTGAAGAAGGCGGGGGTGGAGTCGGCCCAGCTGGAGGCCCGGGAGATCATCTGCTTTGCCGCCGACAAGAGCCGGGAGCAGTTTTACCGGGACATGTCCCTGTACGTCTCCGGTGCAATGGAGCAGCGGGTGGAGGAGCTGGTCCGCCGCCGTCTGGCGGGGGAGCCGGTGGCCTATATCATTGGCGAGTGGGAGTTTTACGGCCTGTCGCTGGACATCTCCCGGGACGTGCTCATCCCCCGGCTGGACACCGAGCTGCTGGCCGAGCGGGGCATTTTGAAGGCCCGTGAGTCCGGCGAGGGCGCCCGGGTGCTGGACCTGTGCGCCGGCAGCGGCTGCGTGGGGCTGGCGGTGGCCGCCAACGCCCCGGAGTGCCGGGTGGTGCTGGCGGAGCTGTCCGAGGGAGCGCTGCGGGTGTGCAAGCAGAATGTCCGCCGCAATGAGCTTAACGCCCGGGTCACCTGTCTGTCGGTGAATGCGCTGGAGGCCCCCAGCTCGGCGCTTTGGGACTTCGACGCCATTGTGTGCAACCCGCCCTACATCCCCAGCGGGGATATCCCCAACCTGGATATCTCCGTACGGGACTACGAGCCGGTTATGGCTCTGGACGGCGGCGCGGACGGACTGGACTACTACCACGTGATTGCCTCCAAGTGGAAATCCGCCCTGCGCCTGGGCGGGACCCTCATCTTTGAGGTGGGAATGGGTCAGGCCGGGGCCGTGGAGGACATTCTGGACAAGAATGGCTATGAGGACATCAAGGTCCTGCCCGATACGCAGAACATCCTCCGGGTGGTGGAGGGGACCATCAACAACTAGAACGGGAGATGCCGAAATGAGACGGTGTATCGAACACAGGGAGTTGATTCCCGCGGCCCAGGTCCCGGCGGCGCTGCCGGAGGGGATTGCTGCCCGTTATTACGTCCGTTGGCCGGGGGACTTTCATGAAATCACACCAAGCAATGTGAAGCGGGTCTTGAAAAACCTGCGCAGCGGAGTCTGGATGGATATTTACCTCTACCGCGAGGCGGACGAGGAGGGGGACTATCTGGAGCTGGAGACAGACGGGACCCTCTACAACCTGAGCTACGGGGAGGATCTGGGACAAGTTTGGTGGTCCACCTACGACCCGAAGTACTTAGACTCGGACGAAGAGACCAACATTTCCCATTCGGACGGTCAGACCATTATCTTCCGGGAGACCACTACCACCGACAAAGAGGCGGTTATGACCGCCCTTGCGTACTTCATCCATGCTGGCAAGCTGTGGGACGGTATCCCCTGGATGAAACGGTGGCAGGAGTGGGTGGAAGAATAGTCCGGTTTATGGGACATTTAAAAGAGTATGCTATGGGACAGAACGGGGCCGGACGGAATGCCGCCGGCAGGAAAGGATGATTGACTTGGCGAGTAAAAAACCCATGATCGAGTCGGCCGCGCCGGCTACCGATAAGAAGAAGGCTCTGGCCACCGCTATGGCCCAGATCGAGCGGGCCTATGGAAAGGGTTCCATCATGCGGCTGGGGGAGAATACCGGCGTGGTGGTGGACTCCATCCCCACCGGCTCTCTGTCCCTGGATATCGCCTTGGGCATTGGCGGCGTGCCCAAGGGCCGCATCATTGAGGTCTACGGTCCCGAGTCCTCCGGTAAGACGACCCTGGCCCTCCACATCGTGGCCGAGGCCCAGAAGCGGGGAGGCGAGGTGGCCTTTATTGACGCCGAGCACGCCCTGGACCCCAGTTACGCCCGTGCGCTGGGGGTGGACATCGACTCCATGCTCATCTCCCAGCCGGACACCGGCGAGCAGGGCCTGGAGATCTGTGAGGCGCTGGTCCGCTCCGGCGCGCTGGACGTGATCGTGGTGGACTCCGTGGCCGCCCTGACCCCCCGCGCGGAGATCGAGGGGGACATGGGAGACGCCCACGTGGGCCTGCTGGCCCGCCTGATGAGCCAGGCCCTGCGCAAGCTGGCCGGCTCCATTGCCAAGACCAACTGCATCGTCATTTTCATCAACCAGCTGCGGGAGAAGGTAGGGGTGATGTACGGCAATCCGGAGGTGACCACCGGCGGCCGGGCGCTGAAGTTCTACTCCTCCGTCCGCATTGACGTGCGCCGCGTTGAGGCCATCAAGGAGAGCGGCGAGGTGATCGGCAATCGCACCCGGGCCAAAATCGTGAAGAACAAGGTGGCGCCCCCCTTCCGGGAGGCGGAATTTGACATCCTCTACGGGGAGGGCATCTCCAAATGGGGGGAGATGGTGGATCTGGCCGCCAAGCTGGACATCATCCAGAAATCCGGCTCCTGGTTCTCCATGGGGGAGACCCGCATCGGTCAGGGCCGGGACGCCGCCAAGCAGTTCCTGAAGGACAACCCGGACATCGCCGCCGACGTGGAGGAGCAGGTCCGGGCCAATGCATACAAGCTGATGAGCAAGCAGTCCCAGACCGCCGCCAAGGCCGCCGGCCGTGCAGTGGACGTCTCCGCCGACGACTTTGACGACGGCGCTCCGGCGGACGAGGCGTAAATGGTTATTGAGGAATTAAAGCCCTCTAAACGGGTCCGGGACCGCTGGCTGGCGGTGCTGGAGGACGGGTCCATCCTGCGGCTGAGCAAAAATCAGATCGCGGATTTTGCCCTCTACGCCGGCCGGGAGCTGTCGGACGAGGAGGCGGACAGGCTCACGCAGGCCATCGAGAACGAAAATTTCCGCGCCCATGCCCTGCGCATGATTATGGATACCCCTCGTTCCCGGAAAGAGTTTGTAAAGCGGCTGGAGAAAATAAACTGTCCGCCGGAGAAAGCCCAGGAGATTGCCGGCTGGCTGGAGGACTTGGGCTATCTGGACGACGCCGCCTATGCCCGTGAGGTGGCGGAGCTCTACACCCGCAAGGGCTACGGGAAACGGAAGATCCGGGATGAGTTCTACCGCCGGGGTGTCCCCCGGGAGCTGTGGGACGAGGCCCTGGAGCGGATTGAGGAGGAGGACAGCGCCTCCGCCATCGACGCCTTTCTGGAGAAAAAGCTGAAGGGCAGCCACGACCCCAAGGACGTGAAACGGGCCTCTGACGCTCTGGCCCGCCGGGGCTACCGCTGGCCCGAGATCAGCGACGCCCTGCGGCGCTACGGTATGGAGGTCTGGGACTAACGCAGGACCTCCAGCATGAAGCGGTGACTGAACCGCAGGGTCTGGGCAAAGACCGCAATATTTCGCCGGCGGGAGATATCATCCTCCGCGCATTGATACCGGTATAGCAGGTCGCTGCCGATCTTTTCCTTGACTTCTCCCTCCAGCGTCATGTATGCTTGTACCGCACGCTGATAGTCGCGGTCGTCCTGCAAGCCCGGCGTGCGTTCGCTGATGTAGTTGTAGAGGTCAGTTAAAAATTCGTTCATGGGAATACCCCCTGTTTTCAGATTTTATCTGAAAACATAATATCAGATTAAACCGGAAAAGTCAAGGGTGAATTTATGCTTGATTTAAAAATATTTGGTGAGCGGGTCCGGAGCTTGAGAAAAGGAAAAAACCTGATTCTTGCTGATATTGCGAAACTCTTGAATGTGAGCACGACACAAGCCGGAGATATGGAGAATGGAAAGACGGGAACCAGTCTCCAGCGTCTGGTTATATTGGCGGAGTTTTTCCAGGTTTCTACCGACTACCTCCTGGGTATCACAGACGACCCCACGTGGAGAGGGAAGTAAAAAATAGGAGCGATATCATGGCATATAAAATCGCGTTTATCTCCCTTGGCTGCGCCAAGAACCTGGTGAACACCGAGCAGATGATGGCCCTGTGCCGGGCGGCGGGACACACCGTCACCGGCGACCCGGAGGGGGCCGACGTGGCGGTGCTGAACACCTGCGGGTTCATCGAGTCGGCCAAAAGCGAGGCAATCGACAACATCATCCAGCTGGGAGAGCTGAAAAAGGCGGGCAAGCTGAAAAAGCTGCTGGTGGCGGGCTGTCTCAGCCAGCGCTACCCAGAGGACATCCAGGAGGAGCTGCCCGAGGTGGACGGTATGCTGGGCACCGGCAGCTACACCGACGTGGTGTCCGCCGTGGAGGAGCTGATGGCGGGGGAGCGGCCGGAATATTTCGGCGATATCCACCGTACCTATGAGGACGGGGAGCGGCTGGTGACCACTCCGCCCTACACCGCCTATCTGAAGATCGCTGAGGGGTGCAGCAACGGATGTGCCTTCTGTGTCATCCCAAAGCTCCGGGGCCGGTACCGCAGCCGGCCAATGGCGGCCGTGCTGGAGGAGGCGGAGGGGCTGGCCCGGTCCGGGGTGAAGGAGCTGATCGTCATTGCCCAGGACATCACCCGCTACGGCCTGGACCTGGAGGAAAAGACCTCCCTGGCTCGGCTGATTGACGAGTTGTGTAAGCTGAGCTTCCATTGGCTCCGCCTTCACTACCTCTACCCGGAGGCCATTACCGATGAGCTGATTGAGACCATCGCCTCCCAGCCCAAGGTGCTCCACTACTTGGACATCCCCATCCAGCACTGCAACGACGGGATTTTGAAGGCCATGCGCCGCCGGACCACCAGGGCGGAGCTGGAGGCGCTGTTTGCAAAGCTGCGGGAGGCCATGCCCGACGTGGTGATCCGCACCTCCCTGATCTGCGGCCTGCCCGGGGAGGGGGAGGCGGAGTTTGAGGAGCTGTGCGCATTCCTCCGGGAGCAGAAGCTCCAGCGGGTGGGGGTGTTCCAGTTCTCTCCAGAGGAGGGCACCCTGGCCGCCGCCATGGAGGACCAGGTTGATCCCGACACTGCCGCCCGGCGGGTGGAGCTGGTGGTGGATCTCCAGTCCCGGATCATGGACGAGTACAACGAGGCGCGGCTGGGCAGGACGCTGGAGGTGCTGTGCGAGGGCTTCGACGCCGAGGCGGGCTGTTACGCCGGCCGCACCTGCGCCGATTCGGTGGAGATCGATGGCCGGGTCCTGTTTACCGCCGCCGGACTGGTCCCGGCAGGGGAGTTTGTCAACGTACGCATCACGGGGGTTGCCGACGGGGACCTGACCGGTGAGATCGAGGAGTGAGAAACGTGTCAATGAATACCGCCAACAAGCTGACTATCCTGCGGGTGGTGATGATCCCCGCCTTTCTGCTGGTGCTGTACTTAGACGTGCCCTATGCCAGCTACTGGGCGCTGGCCATCTTCGCCGCCGCCAGCGTCACCGACACCCTGGACGGCTATATCGCCCGGCACTATAACCAGATCACCGACTTCGGCAAGTTCATGGACCCCCTGGCGGACAAGTGCCTGGTCACCGCCGCCATGCTGTGGTTCGTGGAGGTGGGACAGATGCCCGCCTGGGCGCTGCTCATCGTCATCATCCGGGAGTTCGCCGTGTCCGGCCTGCGGATGGTGGCCGCCGACAAGGGCCGGGTGATTGCCGCCGGCTGGTCGGGCAAGGTGAAGACCGCCGCCACCATGGTGTGCGTCATCCTCATGCTTCTGCCCCTGCCAGCCGTGGTCAACCAGATCTGCACCGCCGTCATCGTACTGACCACCATCTATTCCGGTGTGGAATATTTTATGAAAAATGTGGATATTTTGGCGGAAGCCAAATAAAAAGGAGCGGCTATGAGAACGATGACCCAGAAGGACCGGCTCAAGGAATTCGTCATCCGCGTGCTGGTGATCGCCCTGTCCTCACTGATTGTAGCCATCAACCTGAAAAGCTTCGTGGCGGCGGGGGACCTGTTCCCGGGGGGCTTTACCGGCGTCGCCCGCCTGATCCAGCGGTGCGCCCTGGAGTTTGGCGGGGTGGAGCTGCCCTTTGGCCCCATCAACCTGGCGCTGAACGCCATCCCGGCGGTGATCAGCTTCAAGCTGGTGGGCAGGCGGTTCACCCTGTACTCCTGCCTGACCATCTTGCTCACCAGTATTTTTACCGATCTGGTGCCTGCCTTTGAGATCACGGAGGATATTCTCCTGATCAGCGTCTTCGGCGGGATGATCAGCGGCTTTGCCGGCTGTCTGTGCCTGTGGGTGCGGGTGACCAGCGGCGGCACCGACTTTATCGCCATCGCCCTGTCTGAGCGGAAGAACGTGGACGCCTGGACCTACATATTCTGCGGCAATGTGGTGTTGCTGTTCATCGCCGGCTACCTGTTCGGCTGGGACCGGGCGCTGTATTCCATGCTGTACCAGTACGCCTGCACCCAGGTGATCAAGATGCTGGACCCGGATGGCCGGCGGGCCACGCTGCTCATCGTCACCGGCCGGGAGACCGCCGGCGGCGTCTGCGCCCAGATTCAGGAGACCAACCACACCGCCACCCTGATGGAGGGGGTGGGCCTGTACAACGGCGAGCCCTGCGTTATCATTTACTCGGTGGTGTCGGACGGCGAGGTCCGCTCTCTGGCACGGAAGATCCGCCAGTCGGACCCCAAGGCTTTTGTCAACGTCCTGCGCACCCAACGGGTGGTGGGCAAGTTCTACCGAAGGCCGAGAGATTAAGAAAAACCTCCGCCCGGAGCTGCCGGGCGGAGGTCTTGTTTTGTGCAAAGATATGCAAAGCGGCAGAAGGGCCTGCTTTGCAAATGTTGACATAATGCGGAGGGCTCAGGGCTTGATCTCGCCGGGCAGGAGGACCTGATCTCCGGACTGATACTCCCTGGCGTACCGCCCCGGCGTGATGCCGGTGAGGTGGCCGAAGGTGCGGATGAAGTGGGAGTTGTCGGAAAAGCCGGACAGCTCTCCGGCCTGCTGGACACTGACCCCCTCCTGGAGCAGCTGCCGGGCCCGGAGCACCCGGCTGTAGATGATATACTCCATGACGGAGAAGCCGGTGGCGGATTTGAAGATGCGGCACAGGTAGTGCTTGCTGATATAGAACCGTCCGGCGATCTGATCCAGGGTGAGAGGCTGGTCCAGATTGTCCCGGATGTAGTCCAGAATGGGGGCTACCCGGAGAAAATCCTTGTTGTGGATAGCCTCGCCGGCATCGGCCACGTTCAGGGTGGGGGCCACCCGGATGAGCAGATTGAGCAGGGCCACCATCTGGCGGATGTCGCTGCCGAAGGAGCCGTCGTTTTTGTTGCGCTCCAGGGCCTGAAACAGCTCGATCACCTCGGTCATCTCGCCGCCGGACAGCTCCGCCCGGCGGAAGGAGGCCCCGCAGAACTGGGTCAGGTCGGTTTGGGGGGTGGACAGCTGGGTCAGCGACCTTTTGTTGATGTGGAGCACGTACCGGGCATGAAAGCCCTCCGCCATGGTGCGGTGGAGGGTGTTTTCTCCGATGAGGTACAGGGTCCCCCGGCGCAGGGGATAGACCTGGTCGCTGACGAAGATGTTCCCAGGGCTGACCAGGGGGAGCAGCAGCTCGCAGTGGTCATGGAAGTGCAGGCGGCTCATGTTCCAGGTCTCGTTGTGGTTCAGCTGCAGGTGGAATTCCACGTTTATCATGGGCGGGACCTCCTGTGGTTGATGGGGCTGTCCCTATTATACCACGCCAGGAGACGATATGCAAACTTTAAGCTAAATTACAGTATAGACCGATTGTGAGATTTGTGGTAAAATAGCCACTGTAGAAAAGCGCGTTGTGGAACCTTGACAATTTAAGCATTCAGAAAGAGAACCAAAATATTGTAATGGGGGTATTACTATGAACAAAGTGTATTCCATGCACGACGCCGTGGCAAAATTCGTCGAGAGCGGAGACTGCGTCTGCTTCGGCGGCTTCACCACCAACCGCAAGCCCTACGCCGTGCTCAGCGAGATCCTGCGCCAGGGCCAGAAGGACTTCACCGTCTGGGCCGGCCCCGCCGGCGGCGACTGGGACATGATGATCGGCGAGGGCCGGGTGAAGGCGTACATCAACTGCTACACCGCCAACTCCGGCTACACCAACGTCTCCCGCCGCTTCCGCGCCGCCATTGAGAAGGGCCAGCTGGTTTATGAGGATTACTCTCAGGATGTTCTGATGCTTCAGCTTCACGCCGCCTCTCTGGGCCTGCCCTTCCTGCCGGTGCGCCTGATGCAGGGTTCCGGCCTGATGAAGTACTGGGGCATCAGCGAGGAGCAGCGCAAGACCCTGGAGAAGGTGGACGACCTGAAGTGCGTGGAGATTGAGAACCCCTTCAACCCCGGTGAGAAGGTGGTGGCCGTGCCCACCCCCAAGCTGGACCTGGCCGTCATCCATGTGCAGAAGGCCAGCCCCGACGGCACCTGCATCATCGAGGGCGACGAGTTCCATGACGTGGACGTCGCCGTGGCCGCCCGCAAGGTGATCGTCACCTGCGAGGAGCTGGTGAGCGATGAGTACATCCGCCGCGATCCCACCCTGACCCGCATCTTTGGCGAGTGCGTCTCCGCCGTGGTCCATGCTCCCTACGGCGCGTGGCCCTCTCAGTGCTACAACTACTACGACAACGACTCCCATGCCCTGATCGAGTACGACAAGGCCTCCAAGTATCAGGACGCCGAGGACGCCAAGGCCCAGCTGGCCAAGGCCGCCGCCAAGGCTCAGAAGGCCGCCGAGGCCAAGCCCGGCGACGAGAAGGCCGCCGCTGCCGCCGCCAAGGCTCAGAAGGCCGCCGACGACGCCGCGGCCGGAACCGCCATCCCCGAGACCTTCAAGGATTACATGGAGAAGTGGGTCTACAGCGTGAAGGACCACGACGAGCTGCTGGATAAGATCGGCGGTTCCCGTCTGATGCGGCTGAAAAACGAGCCCCACCTGGGCTACTCCACCCGCCACTAATAAACAGGGAGGTAAATCAAAATGGCTGAATATAAGATTACCAAGCAGGAGCGTCAGGCTTACGCCATCGCCAAGAACATCAAAGAGAACCAGATCGTCATCGTGGGCACCGGCCTTCCCCTGATCGGGGCTTCCCTGGCCAAGCGGGTGGTTTGCCCCTCCTGCCATCCCATCGTGGAGAGCGGTCTGATGGACTGCTCCCCCGTGGAGGTCCCCCGCTCGGTGGGCGACAACCGCTTCATGGCCCACTGCGCCGTGCAGTGGCCCAACATCCGCTTCATCGGCTTTGAGGCCAACGAGTGGCTCCACGATGAGGACCGCCTCATCGCCTTCATCGGCGGTGCCCAGATCGACCCCTATGGCAACGTGAACTCCACCTGCATCTTCGGCAAGGGGGACTACCTTCAGCCCACCACCCGCTTCACCGGCTCCGGCGGCGCCAACGGCATCGCCACCTACTGCAACACCATCATCATGATGCAGCACCAGAAGCGCCGCTTCATCGAGAAGGTGGACTACATCACCTCCTGCGGCTGGATGGACGGCCCCGGGGGCCGTGAGAAGGTTGGCTTGCCCGGCAACCGGGGCCCCCAGATGGTGGTCACCGACCTGGGCATCATGAAGTTCGACGAGCAGACCAAGCGGATGTACTGCGCCTACATGTTCCCCGGCGTTACCCCCGAGATCGTCCAGGAGAACACCGGCTTCGAGATCGACTGCTCCAAGGCCGAGGTCTTCCCCGACCCCGACCAGGAGATCCTGCGCATCATCCGGGAGGAGATCGACCCCGGCCAGGCGTTTATCAAGATTCCCAAAGAGTAAGCATGAAAAACCTGTTTATTTCCATTGCGGCAGCTGTGGTCATTGCCATAATTGGATGGTTTTTTATCCAAATTTGTCCCGTGTACCAATATACCAATCCGCCTGTTCTATACCTGGCAACGGTGATCGGCGGCGGATGCTGCTGGATTGGATTGAATCTGCGGAAAAAATAGCGATGGGACGCCCCGTCCTCCGGGCGGGGCTCCATACAAGATTTAGGAGGAGTTTACATTGGGTAATTATTCCATGCCCCGGTATTTCCAAAATATGCCCGTGGTGGGCAAGCCGGTCAAGGCCAACACGGAGAACGTCAACGAGCTGCGGGCCATTGAGGACGACATCCACGCCCATATCGTGGACGCGCTCAACTCCGGCAAGGCCGACGCGGACATGAACGCCAAGGGCCAGCTCACCGCCATGCAGCGCGTCGCCCTGCTGGTGGACGCTGGCACCTGGTGCCCCCTGAACAGTCTGTACAACCCCGAGCACAACAAGAACGGCTCCACCTCCATCGTCAAGGGCCTGGGCCGGGTGAACGGCAAGTGGTGCTGCATTATCGCCTCTGACAACAAGAAACACGCCGGTACCTGGGTGCCCGGTCAGGCGGACAACCTGCTCCGGGGCAGCGACACCGCCAAGCGGCTGCGCATCCCCCTGATCTACCTGCTGGAATGTGCCGGCGTAGAGCTGGACAAGCAGGAGAAGGTGTACCCCAACCGCCGGGGCGGCGGCACCCCCTTCTACCGCAACTCTGAGCTGAACCAGATGGGCATCCCCGTCATCGTGGGCATCCACGGCACCAACCCCGCCGGCGGCGGCTACCACTCCATCTCCCCCACCGTGCTGGTGGCCCACCAGAAGGCCAACATGGCCGTGGGCGGCGCGGGCATCGTGGGCGGCATGAACCCCAAGCCCCACGTGGACATGGAGGCCGCTCTGGCTCAGATCGAGGCCACCAAGGGCCTGCGCGCCGATCCTCCCGGGTCCGTCTCCATCCACTACGGCGAGACCGGCTTCTTCCGTGAGGTGTACACCGAGCAGGAGGGGGTCATTGCCGGCATCAAGAAGTATGTTGACATGCTGCCCACCTTCGACCTGGAGTTCTTCCGGGTGGACACCCCCCAGTCTCCCGCCATGTCCGACGTGGAGCTGTACGACCTGGTGCTGAACAACAAGAACCGCCCCTACGACATGTATTCCGTCCTGGGCCGCCTGTTCGACGGCAGCCAGTTCATGGAGTACAAGAAGGGCTACGGCCCCGAGATGATCACCGGCATCGCCAAGGTGGACGGCCTGCTGGTGGGCGTGGTGGCCAACCAGCAGGGCATTTTCCCCAACTACCCCGAGTATAAGATGGCAAAATATGGTCAGGCTATGGGCGCGGGCGGCAAGCTCTACCGCCAGGGCCTGATCAAGATGAACGAGTTCGTCACCCTGTGCGCCCGGGACCGTCTGCCCATGATCTGGATTCAGGACACCACCGGCATCGACGTGGGCGACGACGCCGAGGTCGCCGAGCTGCTGGGCCTGGGCCAGTCCCTGATCTACTCCATCCAGTCCTCCGGCCTGCCCATGATGGAGATCACCCTCCGCCGGGGCACCGCCGCCGCCCACTACGTCCTGGGCGGACCCCAGGGCAACGACAACAACGCCTTCTCCCTGGGCACCGCCGCCACCGAGATCAACGTCATGAACGGCAAGACCGCCGCCAACGCCATGTACACCGGCCGTCTGGCCAAGGACCAGAAGGCGGGCAAGGACCTCCAGCCCACCATCGACAAGATGAACGCCCTGATCGACGACTACAACGTGAAGTCTCAGCCCCTGTTCTGCGCCCAGGCCGGTCTGGTGGACGAGGTTGTCGACATGCCCATGATGCGCAACTACATCGTGGCCTTTGCCGACTCCTGCTACCAGAATCCCGCCTCCATCTGCCCCTTCCACCAGATGCTGCTGCCGCGCACCATCAAGGACTACGAGGACGGGCACAAATAATTTAGGAGAAGAAACCTATGAGTATCTACACCCTGGGAATCGACATCGGTTCCACCGCATCCAAGTGCATTATGCTCTCCGACGGCAAGGAGATCGCAGCCAAGTCCCTCATCTCGGTGGGGGCGGGCACCAGCGGTCCCCAGCGGGCCATTGACCAGGTGCTGGCCGAGGCCGGAAAGTCCCGGGACGAGATGGCCTTTATCCTGGCCACCGGCTACGGCCGCAACTCCCTGGAGGAGTTTGCCGACAGCCAGATGAGCGAGCTGAGCTGCCACGCCAAGGGGGCGGCCTTCCTCTTCCCGGAGGTCAAGACTGTAATCGACATCGGCGGCCAGGACGTGAAGGTCATGCGGGTGGAAAACGGCGTGATGACCAACTTCCAGATGAACGACAAGTGCGCCGCCGGTACCGGCCGGTTCCTGGACGTGATGGCCCGGGTGCTGGAGGTGGACGTGGAGCAGCTGGGCGAGCTGGGAGCCCAGTCCACCAAGTATGTGGGCATCAGCTCCACCTGTACCGTCTTCGCCGAGAGCGAGGTCATCAGCCAGCTGTCCATGGGCACCGACAAGCGGGACATCATCAACGGCATCCACCAGTCGGTGGCCAGCCGGGTGGCCGGACTGGCCCACCGCATCGGAGTGCAGGACCAGGTAGTCATGACCGGCGGCGTGGCCCAGAACACCGGGGTGGTCAACGCCCTCCAGGAGGCCCTGGGCCGGGAAATCCACACCTCGCCCCTTACCCAGTACAACGGCGCCCTGGGCGCGGCCCTGTTCGCCTATCAGAAGTACCAGAAAGCGCAGAAGTAAGGAGGCGCTGGGAAATGGACCGTTTTCAAAAGGGTTACCGTCAGGGCGGGGGCTTTTCCAGCGTGACTGAAATCTGGGTGGATACCCAGACTGGCGTGAACTATCTTTGGCATCATGACGGGCATGCCGGAGGACTTACAGTCCTTCTGGACGAAAACGGGAAGCCCGTTGTAACGAAAAACTAGTTAGGAGGAATTTACCATGGCAAAAGAAGTGAGCCCCGGCGTACTGGCGCTGCGCAAGGTCGTTGAGGACGTCTACGCCGACGCCCGGGAGGCCAAAAAGGCCGGCAAGCTGGTGGGCTGGTCCAGTTCCAAGTTCCCCTGTGAGCTGGCCGCCGCCTTTGACCTGGACGTGATGTACCCCGAGAACCAGGCCGCCGGCATCGCCGCCAACCGGGACGGCGAGATCATGTGCCAGGCCGCCGAGGACCTGGGCTTTGACAACGACATCTGCGGCTACGCCCGCATCTCCCTGGCCTACGCCGCCGGCAAGCGGGCCTCCCGCAAGCTGGACCTGGCCACCGGCGAGTACGTCATCGACCCCGCCAGCGGCCGTCCCCTGAAGGACGAGAACGGTAAGGTGGTCATCGACCCCGAGACCGGCAAGCCCAAAAAGGACCCCAAGACCATGCAGCCCTACACCGTCCTGGACGATATCCATGAGATCGAGGCCCTCCCCGACGGGAAGGAGAAGGACCTGCGCCGGGCCGCCATCAAGCCCTACCGCCAGATGCAGATGCCCCAGCCCGACTTCGTGCTGTGCTGCAACAACATCTGCAACTGCATGACCAAGTGGTACGAGAACATTGCCCGTATGTGCAACGTGCCTCTGATCATGATCGACATCCCCTACAACAACACCGTGGAGGTCCACGACACCAACGTGGCCTACGTCCGGGCCCAGTTCGACCACGCCATCAAGCAGCTGGAGGAGCTGACCGGCAAGAAGTTCGACGAGAAGAAGTTCGAGGAGGCCTGCGCCAACGCCAACCGTACGGCCAGCGCTTGGCTGCGGGTGTGCGACTACCTCCAGTACAAGCCCGCGCCCTACTCCGGCTTCGACCTGTTCAACCACATGGCCGACGTGGTCACCGCCCGGGGCCGCGTCCAGGCCGCCGAGGCCTTTGAGCTGCTGGAGAAGGACCTGGCTGAGGCCGTCAAGGCGGGCAAGTCCACCACTCCCTTCCCCGAGCAGTACCGGGTCATGTTCGAGGGCATCCCCTGCTGGCCCAAGCTGCCCAACCTGTTCAAGCCCCTGAAGGAGCACGGCGTCAACGTCACCGCCGTGGTGTACGCCCCCGCCTTCGGCTTTGTGTACAACAACATGGACGAGATGGTTCGCGCCTACTACAAGGCCCCCAACTCCGTGTGTATCGAGCAGGGCGTGTCCTGGCGTGAGGGCATCTGCAAGGACAACAAGGTGGACGGCGTGCTGGTCCATTACAACCGTTCCTGCAAGCCCTGGTCGGGTTACATGGCTGAGATGCAGCGCCGCTTCACCGAGGACCTGGGCATCCCCTGCGCTGGCTTCGACGGCGACCAGGCCGATCCCCGGAACTTCAACGAGGCCCAGTACGAGACCCGCGTCCAGGGTCTGGTGGAGGCCATGGAAGCCAATGCGGAAACGAAGGAGGGCTGAGAGATGAGCATTGAAGTATTGCTGAAGGAATTTGCGGAAATTTCCGAGCACCCCCGCCGTCAGATCCAGGCCTTCAAGGCCGAGGGCAAGAAGGTGATCGGCGTTCTGCCCTACTACGCCCCCGAGGAGCTGGTCTATGCCGCCGGCATGGTGCCTATGGGCATCTGGGGCAGCAACAAGAAGACCATCTCCATGGCCAAGGAGTACTGTGCCACCTTCTACTGCACCATCGCCCAGCTGGCTCTGGAGATGCTGCTGGACGGCACCCTGGACGGCCTGGACGGCCTGATTACCCCCACCATCTGCGACACCCTGCGCCCCATGAGCCAGAACTTCCGTGTGGCCATGGAGGGCAAGCTGCCCTGCATCTTCCTGGCCCATCCCCAGCAGCGCAAGCCCGCCTTCGGCCTGCAGTTCACGATGGACCAGTACCAGCACGTGAAGGGTGAGCTGGAGAAGATCTCCGGCAACACCATCACCGACGAGGCCCTGCGGGAGGCCATCAAGGTCTACAACCGCAGCCGGGCCGCCCGCCGGGAGTTCGTCAAGCTGGCCGGAGAGCACCCCGACGTGGTGTCCGCCGTGGCCCGCTCCGCCGTGCTTCGCTCCGCCTGGTTCATGATCAAGGACGACCACACCGCCAAGCTGGAGAGCCTGAACGCCGAGCTGAAGGCCCTGCCCGCCTGCGACTGGAAGGGCAAGAAGGTGCTCACCTCGGGTATCATCTGCGACAATCCCAAGCTGCTCCAGATCTTTGACGACAACCAGATCGCCATCGCGGCCGACGACGTGGCCCACGAGAGCCGTCCCATCCGGGTGGACGCCGCCGAGACCGGCGACCCCATGATGGCCCTGGCCCAGCAGTACGCCGACCAGGACTACGACATCCTGCTCTACGACGAGTTCTCCAACCAGAACCGCCGGGCGGACTTTGTGGTCAAGCAGATCAAAGACTCCGGCGCTCAGGGGCTTGTGCTGTTTATGCAGCAGTTCTGCGACCCCGAGGAGATGGAGTACCCCTACCTGAAGAAGGCCCTGGACGCCGCCGGCATCCCCCACATCAAGCTGGGCGTGGACCAGCAGATGCGGGACTTCGGCCAGGCCAGCACCGCCATTCAGGCATTTGCCGATGTGCTGTAAAAAAACCGTTCAATTGTAAGAAGGCTGTCTATTGTTATATTGACACTTCTTATGAAAAAATGGTATAATGTTCCCAATTTCGGCCTCCCTCCCGTCCAACCGGCGGGAGGGGGACCGCGAATGAGTTTCGGCATCCGGCCTGGCCGGGGACCGGAACAGAAATAATGTAAAGGGGAAGAAGTTATGAATTACAATGTGACCGTCAACGGTAAGGTCTACAGCGTCTCCGTTGAGCGGACCGGCGCCGCTGCCCCCGCTGCCGCCGCTCCGGCTCCTGTGGCCGCGGCTCCTGTGGCTGCCCCTGCGGCTCCCGCGCCTGCCGCTGCTCCCGCTCCGGCCCCCGCCGCCGCTCCTGCCGCAGTCGGCGCTGGCGAGACCGCCGTGAAGAGCCCCATGCCGGGCAACATCTTCAAAGTGGAGTGCTCTGTGGGCCAGTCCGTCCAGGCCGGCGATGTCCTCATCGTCCTGGAGGCCATGAAGATGGAGATCGAGGTGTCCGCTCCGGTGGCTGGCACCGTCAAGGCTGTGGCCGCCTCTGTGGGTACCGCCGTCAACACCGACGACCTGCTGGTTACCCTGGGTTGATAGGGGGGAGCTTCAACTATGCCGAGTACTGATCCTAGTAAGTATATCCTGCACCCCTTTGAGCCGCTGACCGTGCCCGAGGCCCTGCTGACGGCTGTCTCCGGCCTGCTGGTGGTGTTCATGATGCTGGCCATCCTGATGGTGGTCATCATGGTCATCTCCAAGGTGGTAGCCGCTATCGACGCCCAGCATAAGCCTGCCGCCGCGCCTGCCGCCAAGAAGTCCGCCCCCGCCCCTAAACCGGCAGCGCCTGCGGCTCCCGCGGCCCCCGCTGTGGATGACGGCGAGCTGGTAGCCGTGATGATGGCCGCCGTGGCGGAGGAATCTGGTATGCCTCTGGGCTCCTTCCAGATCACCAACATTGCCCCCGCCGCAGCCGCCGCTCCTGTGGCTGCTGCTCCCGCGCCCGCCCCGGCCCCTGTGGCTGCGGCTCCGGCCCCCGCTCCTGCGGCTGCTCCGGCCCCTGCGGTGGCCGCCGCCCCCGCCGCCGGCGAGACCGCTGTGAAGAGCCCCATGCCGGGCAACATCTTCAAGGTGGAGTGCACTGTGGGCCAGACCGTCAACGCCGGCGATGTCCTCGTGGTCCTGGAGGCCATGAAGATGGAGATCGAAGTGTCCGCCCCCGTGGCCGGCACCGTCAAGGCGGTCGCCGCTTCTGTGGGCACCGCTGTCAACACCGATGACCTGCTGGTCACCATTGGTTGAAAGGAGGGGTAAAGTATGGAATTTTTCACTCGAGTAATTAGCGCCATCGCGTCCGGCTCCGGCTTTGCCGCTCTGGATGTCAAGACCATTATCATGCTGTTCATCGCCTGTGTGCTGCTGTACATGGGTATCGGCAAGGGCTATGAGCCTCTGCTGATGGTCCCCATCGGCTTTGGTGTGCTGCTGGCCAACCTGCCCATCACCGGCCTGTTTGCTGAGCCTGTCTATGACGCCGCTACCCACAGTGGTACCGTTGGCTTCATGTGGGTGCTCTATCAGGGCGTTCAGTACGCTATCTATCCGTCGATTATCTTTATGGGCATCGGCGCAATGACCGACTTCGGTCCCTTGTTGGCCAACCCCACCTCTCTGCTGTTGGGCGCTGCCGCTCAGCTGGGCATCTTCGCCGCCTTCCTGATGGCCCTGTGTGTGGGCCCCATCACCAGCGCCCTGAACGGCATGTTGCCCTTTATCCCTATCATCACCTTTACCCCCGCTGACGCGGCGGCTATCGGCGTGATCGGAGGCGCTGACGGACCGACAGCAATTTTGACGGCCTCCAAGCTGGCTGTGGAGTTGCTGCCCGCCATCGCCATTGCGGCCTACTCCTACATGGCGCTGATCCCCATGATTCAGCCCCCTCTGATGAAGGCCCTCACCACCAAGGAGGCCCGCCAGGTCAAGATGAGCCAGCTGCGCACCGTGTCCAAGGCGGAGAAGATCATTTTCCCCATCGCTGTAACCATCTTCGTGGTGCTGCTGATTCCGGACACCGCCCCGCTGATCGGTATGCTCATGCTGGGTAACCTGTTCCGTGAGAGCGGCGTCACCGAGCGTCTGTCTGATACCGCTCAGAATGCCCTCATCAACATCGTTACGATCCCTCTGGGTCTGTCTGTGGGCTTTAAGGCCAGCGCGGATCAGTTCCTGAAGGGCGAGACCCTGTTCATTATTGTCCTGGGCCTGACTGCTTTCCTGCTGTCCACTGCCGGTGGCCTGATCCTGGGCAATGTGATGTATGCGGTCACCGGCGGCAAGGTCAACCCGCTGATCGGCTCCGCCGGCGTGTCCGCCGTGCCCATGGCCGCCCGCGTGGCTCAGAACGTGGGCCAGAAGGAGAACCCCTCCAACTTCCTGCTCATGCACGCCATGGGTCCCAACGTGGCCGGCGTCATCGGTTCCGCCTGTGCGGCCGGCTTCATGATCAAGGTGTTCGGCGGCTGATCTCCGCAGATTTCATTTATCCAGCCCGGCGCGTCGAAGGACGCGCCGGGTCCTCTTTGCAAAAAAATTTGAAAAATGGAAAAAAGCTCTTGCATTTCAAAATCAGCTGTGCTATAATAACCAAGCTGTCAAGAGGAACACCTCTTTACGGTATGCGGGCGTAGCTCAGTTGGATAGAGTGACTGGCTACGAACCAGTAGGTCGGGGGTTCGAATCCCTTCGCCCGTACCAGGAAGACACGCCTTGCGGCGTGTCTTCCTTTTTAATTTTCTCTCAAAGGAGCGGATCTCCATGGTAAAAGTCAACGAAAACTTTCTGAAGCTGCCCGGCAGCTATCTCTTCTCTGAGGTGGCCCGGCGCATCAACGCTTACACCGCTGTCCACCCCGAGGCGAAGATCATTAAGCTGTCCATCGGTGATGTGACCCGCCCCTTAGTTCCTGAGGTTATCAAGGCCATGCATGCCGCCGTGGAGGAGCAGGGTACCATCGAGGGCTTCCACGGCTATGGCCCGGAGCAGGGCTACGAGTTCCTGCGGGAGGCCATCGCCCAGGGTGACTACGCCGCCCGGGGGGTGGACGTCCAGCCGGGGGAGATTTTTGTCTCGGACGGCGCCAAGAGCGACTGCGGCAACATCGGCGACATCTTTGGCGTGGACAATGTGGTGGCGGTGTGCGACCCGGTGTATCCCGTTTATGTAGACACCAACGCCATGGCCGGCCGGGCAGGGGAGTACCAGGAGGCGCTGGGCAAGTGGAACCGCCTGATCTATATGCCCTGCGTGGAGGAGAACGGCTTTTCGCCCGAGCCGCCTAAGGAAATTCCGGATATCATCTATCTCTGCTCGCCCAACAATCCCACCGGCGCAGTGATCAGCCGGGAGAAGCTGAAGGTCTGGGTGGATTATGCCAATGCGCACGGGTCTGTGATCCTCTACGATTCCGCCTATGAGGCGTTTATCACCAGTGAGGATGTGCCCCACACCATTTTTGAGATCGATGGCGCCCGCACCTGCGCCATTGAGTTCCGCTCCTTCTCCAAGACCGCCGGCTTTACCGGCAACCGCTGTGCCTACACGGTGGTCCCGATGGACCTGGAGCGGGGCGGCGTAAAGCTGAACACCTTGTGGAACCGCCGCCAGACCACCAAGTTCAACGGAGTGCCCTATGTGGTTCAGCGGGGGGCGGCGGCCATCTACACCAAGGAGGGCCGGAAGCAGATCAGAGCCAACATCGACTACTACCGGGCCAACGCCAAGGTGATCCGGGAGGGCCTGGCCTCCGCCGGGCTGACCTGCTTCGGGGGAGTGGACGCCCCCTATATCTGGCTGAAGACGCCGGAAGGGGTGGGCTCCTGGGAGTTTTTTGACCGGATTCTGGCCGAGGCCAACGTGGCTACCACGCCGGGGGCCGGCTTCGGTCCCAGCGGAGAGGGCTATGTCCGCCTCACCACCTTCGGGGACGCCGAGGATACCAGGACCGCCGTGGAGCGGGTGCGGAATATGTTCCAATAACGCGAAAAAAAAGCTTGCATTTCGCAAAAAAATCTGGTATGATATCAGTCGAAGCTTTTTTGAAGGCGATTTTTCCCTGGATGTATAGATTCTCATAGCGAGGAGGTAAGCAACATGGCCAAATGCGAATTCTGCGACAAGGGCGTGACCTTCGGCATCAAGGTTTCCCACTCCCACCGCCGCTCCAACCGTACCTGGAAGCCCAACGTGAAGCGGGTTAAGGCAATCGTGAATGGTACTCCCACTCACGTCTACGTCTGCACCAGATGCCTCCGTTCCGGTAAGGTCACCCGCGCTGTGTAATGGAACATAAAAAATCTCTCGTGCCTGGCACGGGAGATTTTTTATGTTTTCTTGCGCCGGAAGCGAAGATAAGGAATTGACAGAAAAGCCCTGTTTCGATTATACTGATATCAGTATTTGGTCATCCTGCTGCGATCGTGGGAGGGGGTTCCAGCCCCTTGCGCATGGAGGCGATCTTCTCTGGACCGTAGGCGGGACGGCGTTTGTGAAGCGGAACGATGGGGGCTTCACGGCGCTGATGAAGAATCGGAATTTGGCGGTCGTGGAGGACCGGATCGATGGAATATAAGCAACAAGCAGAGAGGAGAACAGACCTATGTCAGAGCAGCACAACAGCGTGAAGCTGGGGGAGATCATCCGGGAGTTCAACCTGGAGATCCTGCGCACCGCCCCCGATTACGAGAACGTACCCCTGCGGGCCTTGGACATCAACCGTCCCGGCCTGCCTCTGACGGGCTTTTTTGAGCATTTCGATACGGAGCGCCTGCTGCTCATCGGCCTGACGGAGCACACCTACCTCAGCGATCTGCCTGCGGAGCAGCGGCGGGAGCGGTTTGACAGGCTGATGTCCTATCCGGTGCCCGCGCTGATCCTCACCCGGGGGCTGGACCTGCCCAGCGAGTGCATGGAGATGGCGGAGAAGCACGACCGGACCGTGCTGCGCTCCACCCAGCGGACCGCCCCCTTTATGAGCTCGCTGATCAGCCGCCTGTACAGCCGTCTGGCCCCGGAGATCACCCGTTCCGGCGTGATGCTGGAGGTCTACGGCGAAGGCATTCTGATCCAGGGGGAGTCGGGCGTGGGCAAGAGCGAGGTGGCAATTGAGCTGCTGAAGCGGGGCCACCGCCTGGTGGCGGACGACGCGGTGGAGATCAAGGAAACCAGCCGCCACACCCTGATGGCCACCTCTCCGGAGCTGATCCGCGGCTACATGGAACTGCGGGGCATCGGAGTGATCGACATCGGCCGCCTGCTTGGCATGGGCGCCATCAAGCTGAACCAGGAGATTGATCTGGTGGTCAACCTGGAACCCTGGGACGACAAGGCGGTGTACGACCGCTTTGGACTGGAGTCTCACTTTACGGAGATTCTGGGGGTGAAGGTCCCTGCGGCCACTATCCCGGTAAAGCCGGGCCGGAATCTGGCCAGCATCGTGGAGGTAGCGGCCATGAACAACCGCAACCGGAAGATGGGCCACAACGCGGCCCAGGAGCTGACGGACCGGATGGATAAACTGTTTCAGGAGCAACTGGAAGGAGGAGCAAACTGATGTATTATATCGGAATTGACGTGGGGGGCACCAACCTGGTGGCCGGTCTGGTGGACGAGCTGGGGCATATCTTCAACAAGGTCAATACTCCGGTGTCCAAGGACATGACGGCGGAGCAGTTCGCCGGGGAGCTGGTGCGGATGGCCAAGCGCTTGTGCGAGGTGGGGGAGGTGGACCCCAGCCAGATCAAGTCGGTGGGCATCGGCCTGCCCGGCGTGGTGGACAACAAGTCTGGCCTGTTCGTCCAGAACCCCAACATGCCCTTCCGGGACCGGGACGTGCCCCTGCGGGAGATGTTCCGGAAGGAGTGGGAGATCCCGGTTTTCCTGGGCAACGACGCCAACTGCGCCGCCGTGGGCGAGTATTGGGCGGGCGCGGCCAAGGGCTGTGACCCGGCGATGCTGATCACCCTGGGCACCGGCATCGGCGGCGGCCTGATCCTGGACGGCAAGCTGTTCACCGGCTTTGCCAACGCCGGAATGGAGGTCGGCCACATGATCATCCAGCCCAACGGCATCCTGTGCGGCTGCGGCAGCCGGGGCTGCTGGGAGCGGTACGGCTCGGCCACCGCCCTGATCCAGCTCACCCGGCTGGAGATGGAGCGGGAGCGGAACAGCGAGCTGTGGACGCTGGTGGACGGCGACAGCTACAAGGTCCAGGGCCGCACTCCCTTCCAGGCCGCCCGCCTGGGGGACGCCGCCGCAAAGCGGGTGCTGAACAACTACTTACAGGGGTTGTCCATCGGCATGATCAACCTGGTGAACATGCTTCAGCCTGAAATTATCTGCTTGGGCGGAGGCGTGAGCAATGCCGAAGACGATCTGCTGCTGAACCCTCTGCGTGAGCTGGTTTGGAACGGCAGCTTTGACAAAAACCACCGCGTCCGCATCGAGAAGGCTTCTCTGGGCAACGACGCCGGTGTGGTTGGCGCGGCCCTGCTGTGTAATCTGGTGTGACGTGTTAAGGCCCGGGCTTTTGCCCGGGCCTTGCTCATGTTCAGGTTTCCTGGTCCTTCGCTTCTGCAATGGTGTCGATCAGATTGCACAGCTCCTCATTGGTGTAGTCCTTGCCGCTCTTTTTAATATTTAAATCTCTTGACATTTGGGCATACATAATTTATGATATATGTATGCCCAAAAGTGAGGTGATAATGGGTGTCTCCACGGACTGGAAGACCTCCTAAAGGCGAAGAATCCCGTACAGAAAAAATTAATCTGCGCATCTCTAAAGGTGAAGTACAAAAAATTCAGGATTGTGCCGAGCAATTAGGGGTATCAAGAACCGATGCAATCATGCAAGGGATTGATTTGCTGAAAGAGGAACTGGAAAAGCAATAGAGTGTTGGCCGCCCTGACAAGCTGTACCAACACCCTATTGAACCATGCCGAAAGGAATGGCAAATTTCACTATACCATTCCTTCTGGCAAAAAGCAAGGAGGAAAACGTGAATACAAAAGAACTTTTGCTGGACCTGGAGGAGCCGTTACACCGGCTGAAATGCGCAGTCAACGCAGTGGAGCTGATGATGTACGGGCTGGGGCGGGTGCGGGACCCCTATGCGGATGGATTTTTTGTGATCTGGAACTGTCTGCAGGAAGCCGAGGAGGACATACGAAAGGCGGTGCAGGCCGCCGGGGAATAGAGGCCAACTGCTGTGGACAAATCCGCAGCAGTTTTTTTGATTCCCCCTATTCTAATTTCCGCAAAAATCTGCTATAATCAAACGATAACGATCCTGAGATTGGGAGGGCCTATGGAACGACTGGAGGAACTGAAAAAACGGCTGACAGAGCGCAGTCCGGAGCTGGAGCTGCGGACGGATGAGTCCATGGCGAAGCACACCACCTTCCGCATCGGCGGTCCGGCGGCGCTGATGGCGCTGCCCGGCAGCATGGAGCAGGTGCAGGCATCCATCAATACTGCTCGTGAGCTGGGCGTCGAGCCCTTTTTCCTGGGCAACGGTTCCAACCTGCTGGTGGCGGACGAGGGGTATCCGGGCTTTGTGGTCAAGCTGGCGGGGGAATTCGAGGCAATATGCCTTAAGACGCCCCCCAAAGGCGGCAGACCGCTCTTAGATGCGGGAGGGGCGGCGCTGTTGTCCAAGCTGTCCCAGACCGCACTGCATTGGGGGCTTGGCGGCCTGGAATTTGCCGGCGGCATCCCAGGCAGCGTAGGCGGGGCGGTCACCATGAACGCCGGGGCCTACGGCGGGGAGATGGCCCAGGTGCTGGAGTCGGTCACCTTTTTGGACGAGACGGGGGCGATATGTACCCTGCCCGCTTCGGAGTGCGGCCTGGGCTACCGGAAAAGCATCTTCTCTGACCGTAAATGCCTGATTTTAGAGGCCCGCTTTCACCTGGACCAGGGGGACCCCGCCGCCATCAAGGTCCGCATGGACGAGCTGGCCGCCCAGCGCCGGGAAAAGCAGCCCCTGGAGTACCCCAGCGCCGGGTCCATGTTCAAGCGCCCGCCGGGACACTTCGCCGCCGCCCTCATCGACCAGTGCGGGCTGAAGGGCCTCTCCGTGGGCGGAGCCCAGGTGTCGGAAAAGCACGCCGGGTTCCTGGTCAACCGGGGCGGAGCGACCTGCGCAGACATGCTGACGCTGGTGGACCGGGTGAAGGAGCGGGTCCTCCGGAAGACCGGCGTGGAGCTGGAGCTGGAGGTCAAGGTGCTGAAATGAAGTTGAGTGAACGATACCCGGTGAGCATTTACGCCGTCCGGGAGAAGACCACCCTGCTGGTGCCCACGGTGGGCATCAAATGCGCCTCCCACGAGGCCCGAAAGCTGCCCTGGCCGCCCCAGGCGGAGGAACTGGGGGCGGCAGTGCTGGAACTGCTGGACGAACTGAAAGCGGGGAACATCCAGTATGACCCGGAGGCCAAGGGCTACTGGTTCCAGCCGGGGCTCCGGAGTTGGAAGGCATTTCAGGCGGCGTCCTCTTCGGTTGATGTGACGCTGAGAGGGACGCAGCTGTCCATTACCCGGTGGGACGGCCGCTCCGAGCGGGGCTTTGTGCCAGAGCTGGAGCCCTGCACAGTGCTCCAGGACGGAATTGGCCCCAGGGAGTTGGGAGAGGCCATCCTGGCGGCGCTGCTCCCTCTGGTGGAGAAGGAACGGGGAGAACCCGGTTAAAAGTTCTGCAAAAGAGAGTGATACCATGGAATTTATCATCATTTCCGGTCTGTCCGGGGCGGGGAAGAGCAAGGCCGCCTCGTTCCTGGAGGACATGGACTACTTCTGCATAGACAATCTGCCCGCCCCGCTGATCCCCAAATTCGCGGAGCTGTGCGCGGCGGGGCCGGGGAAGTACGACCGGGTGGCCCTGGTCACCGACGTCCGGACAGGCACCAACTTCGACGGCCTGTTCCATGCCCTGGATGTCCTGGAGGAGATGAAGTGCGCCTACCGCATCCTGTTTATGGAGGCCTCCGGCGAGACCATCATCAAGCGGTATAAGGAGACCCGCCGCTCCCATCCCCTGGCGGAGGAGGCGGACAGCCTGGAGGAGGCCATCGGGCTGGAGCGGCAGATGCTGGCCCCTCTGCGGGAGCGGGCGGATAAGATCATCGACAGCTCCAACCTGTCCACCGCCAAGCTGAAGGGGGTCCTGCGGCAGATGTTCGGCCGGGCGGACACCGGCCGGGAGCGGATGGAGGTGCGGGTAACCTCCTTTGGCTTCAAGCACGGGGTCCCCATGGAGGCCGACCTGGTCTTTGACGTCCGATTTCTGCCCAACCCCTTCTACGTCGCCAAGCTGCGCCCCCTTACCGGCCTGGACGCGGAGGTGCGGGACTATGTTTTTCAAAACGGCCAGGGGACGGAATTTTTAAACCGGCTGTGGGACCTGGTAGGCTGGCTGCTCCCCCGGTATGAGGAGGAGGGAAAAACCTCTCTGGTCATCTCCATCGGCTGCACCGGGGGCCACCATCGCTCGGTGGCCATAGCCCATGCGCTGGGAGAGAAAATCAAGGCCCAGGGCTGGCCGCTGGCCGAGAGCCACCGGGACCTGGGGCGGAATTAGGAGGCCTCCCATGGAGTTGAACCAGCTGATGAGACGGTTCAGTCTGGATGGTTTGGAGCGGCGCCAGCTGGACTGGCCGGAGCCGGAAGAAAGGAAAACGGATGAGTGAAGCATATCCCACCCTCCAGCTGTGGGAGCGGGGGCCAAAAATTGTCGCGGTGGGCGGCGGGACGGGGCTGTCCACCATGCTGCGGGGGCTGAAAAAATACACCCAGAACCTCACCGCCATCGTCACGGTGGCGGACAACGGAGGAGGCTCCGGCGCCCTGCGCCAGGACCTGCGCATCCCCCCGCCGGGGGACATCCGCCACTGTATGGAGGCTCTGGCCAACACCGAACCCATCATGGAGCGGCTGCTGACCTACCGCTTCTCTGAGGGAGTGCTGGCGGGCCAGTCCTTCGGCAACCTGATTCTGGCCGCCCTTAACGGCATCACCGGCTCCTTTGAGGAGGCGGTGGCCGAGATGAGCTATGTTCTGGCCATCACCGGCCAGGTGATCCCGGTGACCAGCGCCGATGTGCAGCTGGAGGCCGTCTTTGCCAACGACGCCCGCGTGGTGGGGGAGTCCCAAATCGCTGCCTTCAAAAAGGAGCAGGACTGCCGCATCCACCATGTCAACCTGATCCCCCGCAGTCCGGCGGCCACTCCGGCGGCATTGAAGGCCATCGGGGAGGCGGACCTGATCCTGCTGGGGCCGGGGAGCCTGTACACCAGCATCATTCCAAACCTGCTGGTGGAGGGGGTGGCCCATGCCATCGCCCAGTCGGAGGCTCCCAAGCTGTACATCTGCAACATCATGACCCAGGACGGCGAGACGGAGGGTTACACCGCCGCCGACCACCTGGAGGCCCTGCTGGCCCACGGGGAGCCGGGGCTGGTGGACCTGTGCCTGGCCAACACCGCCCCGGTGCGGCCCGGCCTGCTGGAGAAGTACCGGGAGGAGGACGCCGTCCCCCTGACGGTGGACCGGGAGCGCATCGCCGCCCTGGGCCTGGAGCTGGTGGAGCGGCCGGTGGCTTCCGCCGACGGCGACTTCGCCCGCCACGACCCGGACCGGCTGGCTCAGGCGGTTCTGGAAATTTACCGCAGCCGGGCGGTGCGCATCTTCCGGGGGGCCCGGCGGTATATACTGGAGGAGTGACCATGTCCTTTGCCGCTGACGTGAAAACCGAGCTGTGCCGCGCCCCTCTGAGCCGCAAGTGCTGTGCCCAGGCGGAGGCCTACGGCGCGCTGCTCTACTGCAACACCTTCCACAGCCGGGAGGCGAGACTGGTCACCGAGAACGGGGCCTTCGCCCAGCGGCTGCCCGTCCTGTTCAAAAAAGCCTTCCATCTCCCATTCGACCGCCTGCCCGAAGGGGGCGGCAAGCAGGTGTTCACCATGGAGGACCCGGACAAACTGGCGGTCCTCCACCAAACCTTCGGCGCGGACCCCAGGGCGGTGTCCCTCCACGTCAACTACGCCCTGCTGGAGGAGAGCTGCTGCCGCGCGTCCTTCCTCCGGGGGGCCTTTCTGGCGGGGGGGTCGGTCACCGACCCCTGGAAGAGCTATCACCTGGAGCTGGCCACCTCGCACCACAGCGTCAGCCGGGAGGTGCTGGCCCTGATGCGGGAGCTGGACCAGGAGCCAAAATCCGCCCAGCGCAAGGGAAACGCGGTGATCTACTTCAAGCAGAGCGAAAAGATCGAGGATTTTCTCACCTGTATCGGCGCGCCCCTGGCCGCCATGGAGGTGATGAACGCCAAGCTGGAGCGGGACCTGCGGGGGAGCGTCAACCGCCGGGTGAACTGCGACGCCGCCAATCTGGACAAGGCGGTGGAGGCCGCCATGTCCCAGGTGGAGGCCATCCGCCGGTTGGAGGGCTCCGGCACGCTGATCACCCTGCCGGACAAGCTCCGGGAGGCGGCCGCCCTGCGCCTGGCCCATCCCGAGGACACCCTGGCCCAGCTGGCCCAGCGGTGCGACCCGCCCATCACAAAATCTGCCCTCAACCACCGGCTGCGCAAGCTGGTGGAGCTGGGAAAGGGGTAATTTATGTCAACCTGTACCTTCCGTCCCGCCGCGCCCGGCGACGAGGAATTGATTTTAACCTTTATCCGCGCCCTGGCGGATTACGAAAAAATGTCCGGCCAGGTGGTGGCCACCCCCGAGCTGCTGCGGGAGTGGCTGTTTGAGAAGCAGAAGGCGGAGATTATCTTCGCTATGGCCGAGGGGAGAGCGGTGGGGATGGCCCTGTTTTTCCACAACTTCTCCACCTTCCTGGGCCGGGCGGGGATCTATTTGGAGGACTTGTTCGTCCTCCCCCAGGAGCGGGGGAAGGGCTACGGCAAGGCCCTGCTGAAGGAGCTGGCCCGGATTGCCGTGGAGCGGGGCTGCGGGCGGCTGGAGTGGTCCTGCCTGGACTGGAACCAGCCCTCCATCGACTTCTACACCAAGAAAATGCACGCCGTCCCCATGGATGAGTGGACGGTTTACCGTCTTACCGGCGAGACCCTGCAGGAGGCCGCCCGGCCCGAGCAGACGGAGTAAAGCGGGCAGACGCACCAAAGGGTCCCCTTGGCAAAGGGGACTCCCGGCGGAGCCGGGTGTGTGGGAGCCGAGGCGAAAAGCAGAAGGCTTGGACTGAATGTAAAGAACGAGGAGGTACCGCCATGTCCTTTGTCCACTTGCACTTACATACGGAGTTTTCCCTGCTGGACGGAGCCTGCCGGATCAGCAGGCTGGTGGAGCGGGTGAAGGAGCTGGGCCAGGAGGCGGTGGCCATCACCGATCACGGCAACATGTACGGGGTGGTGGAGTTCTACCGGGCCTGCAAGGGCGCGGGGATCAAGCCTATCATCGGCTGTGAGGTGTACGTGGCCCCCCGGGGGCGCACCCGGTTTCAGAAGGTCCACGAGTTCGACTCCAGCTACAGCCATCTGATCCTCCTCTGCCGGAACGAGGAGGGCTACCGGAATCTGTCCTTTCTGGTGTCCCAGGGCTATCTGGAGGGCTTCTACATCCGTCCCCGGATCGACCTGGACCTGCTGCGGGAGCACGCGGAGGGGCTGATCGCCTGCTCCGCCTGCATCTCGGGCGAAATTCCCAAGCTGCTGCTGGCGGGCCAGTACGACAAGGCCAAGGAGGCAGCCCTGGAGATGCGCGCCCTCTTCGGGGAGGACGGCTACTACCTGGAGATGCAAAACCACGGTCTGGACAAGCAGAAGCAGGTGAATCCCGGCCTCATCCGCCTCAGCCAGGAGACGGGCATCCCCCTCATCGCCACCAACGACGCTCACTACCTGTCCCGGGAGGACGCGCAGCTTCAGGACATCCTCATGTGCATCCAGATGGACAAGACCCTGGACGACCCCGGCCGCATGCGGATGGACAGCCAGGAGTTTTATGTCAAGTCGGAGGAGGAGATGGCCGCCCTCTTCCCCGACCACCCGGAGGCCATTGCCAACACGGCGAAGGTGGCCCAGCTGTGCAATGTGGACTTCCAGTTCGGAACATACCATCTGCCCCAGTTCCAGCTCCCCGAGGGCTGGACCGACGGGGACGCCTACTTTGAAAAGCTGTGCAGCGACGGCTTTGCCTGGCGCTACCCGGAGCCCTCCCCGGAGCAGGAGAAGCGGCTGCGCCACGAGATGGGGGTCATCCGCCAGATGGGCTTTGTGGACTATTTCCTCATCGTCCACGACTTTGTGGCCTACGCCAAGAACCAGGACATCCAGGTGGGTCCCGGCCGGGGCTCGGGGGCGGGTTCCATGGTGTCCTACTGCCTGAACATCACCGACGTGGACCCCATGCGCTACAGCCTCTTCTTTGAGCGGTTCCTCAATCCGGAGCGGATCTCCATGCCCGACCTGGATATCGACTTCTGCGCCCGGCGGCGGCAGGAGGTCATCGACTATGTCAAGAACAAGTACGGCGAGGACCACGTGGCCCAGATCGTCACCTTCAACACCCTCCAGGCCAAGGCGGCGGTGCAGGATGTGGGCCGGGCGATGGGCTTCAGCGTCCAGGAGCGGAATACGCTGTCCAAGCTGATCCCGGACAGCCGGACCACCATCGCCGAGGCTCTGGTGCTGTCCAAGCAGCTGAAGGAGAGCTGCGACAGGGAACCCCGGGTAAAAAAGCTCATCGACGCCGCCATGGCCCTGGAAGGCACCCCTCGGAATGCCTCCGTCCATCCGGCCGGGGTGGTGATTACCCGCCGTCCGGTGGTGGACTACGTCCCTCTGGCCGCCTCCAAGGACGGCCAGCCTGTGACCCAGTACACCGCCAGTCCCTTGGAGGAGCTGGGCCTGCTGAAGATGGACTTTCTCAGCCTGCGCAACATGACCCTGCTGGACGACGCCGCCCGGCTGATCCGGAAAAAGCTCCCCGGCTTTGCCATCAAAAGTATCCCGGACAACGACCCCGAGACCATGGCCATGCTGGCCGAAGGGAAGACCTCCGGGGTGTTTCAGATGGAGTCGCCGGGCATGACCGGAGTGTGCGTCAGTCTGAAGCCCCGGGACATTGAGGATATCACCGCCATCATCGCCCTGTACCGCCCCGGCCCCATGTCCTCCATCCCAAAATTCATCGAGAGCAAGCACAATCCGGAAAAGATCACCTACCGGCACCCCTCCCTGGAACCCATCCTGGCCACCACCTACGGGTGCATTGTCTACCAGGAGCAGGTGATTCAGATTTTCCAGGACCTGGCAGGCTACTCCGTCGGCCAGGCGGACATGGTCCGCCGGGCCATGTCCAAGAAAAAGGCCAAGGACATCCAGCGGGAGCGGGAGGCGTTCCTCCATGGCGACCCCGCCCGGAACATCGCCGGCTGCGCCCAAAACGGCGTGCCGGAGGATGCGGCTCAGGCCATCTATGACGACATCTCCGACTTTGCCGAGTACGCCTTCAATAAATCCCACTCCCTGGTGTACGCCATCGTCAGCTACCAGACCGCCTGGCTCAAGTGCCACCACCCCAAAGAGTACATGGCCGCTCTGCTCACCTCGGTGCTGGACAGCGGCAAAAAGGTGTCCAAATACATCGCCACCTGCCGGGAGATGGGCATCCCGGTCCTGCCTCCCGACGTCAACCAGTCGGGCGCCGACTTCACCGTGGTGGAGGAGGGAATCCGCTTCGGCCTGGTGGCCCTGAAGGGGGTGGGCTGGGGGTTTATCAACAGTCTGCTGGCCGAGCGGGAGCAGAACGGTCCCTTTTCCGACTTTATGGACTTCTGCGACCGGCTTTACGACCACGACATCAACCAGCGCATGGTGGAGAGCCTGATCAAGAGCGGCGCCTTCGACGCCATGGGCTGCCGCCGCTCCCAGCTGATGCGGGTCTTTGGGCAGGCGCTGGACGGCATCGCCGCCACCCGGAAGCGGAACGTGGATGGTCAGATGGATTTGTTCGGACTGGGCGGCGGGGAGGCGGCGATCTCCCTGCCGGCTCTGGTGCTTCCCGATGTGCCAGAGTACAGCCTCCAGGAGATGATGAACATGGAGAAGGAGACCACTGGACTCTATCTCAGCGGCCACCCTATGGACCAGTACCAGGAGCTGGCCAAGCAGCACGGCGCGGCGTCCATCGGCTCCATTCTGGAGGATTTCGAGGAGACGGCGGGTCCCCGGGAGTACCGGGACGGCCAGCGGGTGTCCATCGCCGGAGTCATCGCGGGCGTCAAGACCAAAACCACCCGAAACAACACCCTGATGGCCTATGTCAACCTGGAGGACAGCACCGGCACCATAGAGCTGCTGTGCTTCTCCCGCGTCCTGGACGAGAGCGGGAGCTGTATCAAGGAGAACGTGCCCGTTCTGGCCACCGGGAAGATCTCCGTCCGGGAGGAGAAGGAACCCCAGCTGATGGTGGACTCGGTCAGTCCCCTGTCTCATCTGGAGGCGGTCCAGGGCAAAGGAGAGACCCTGTACCTGCGTCTGCCCAGCCGGGAGGACCCCCGCCTGCGGAAGGTGCGGCTGGCCCTGTCCTTCTTCCCTGGGTCGCAGGAGGTCAAGCTCTACTTTGAGGACTGCAAAAAGCTGCTGGGCTCCCGCTGCGAGATACACCCCGCCCTGGTGCAGGAGCTGACCGAGCGGCTGGGGCAGGAGAATGTGGTGGTGCAGTAGACGAATGCAGCGGCTGTATGGAGCGGTGGGATTTTGAGTGGTGGGGGATAAACTGCTGGTCCCAAACCCCGAAGCTTCTCCAACTGTGCGGAGGAGCTTCGGTCACGAACTGCAAAGGAGAGAAACATGCTGGACGCTCTGCGGGAATTCAATATGCCCTCCGTCCTCCTGCGGCTGACGCTGGCGGTGCTGTGCGGCGGGATGATCGGGGTCAACCGGGAGCACAAGCGGCGTCCGGCGGGCTTTCGCACCTATATGCTGGTGTGCCTGGGGTCCGCCATGACCGGTGTGCTGAGTCAGTATCTGTGGGTGATGATGAATACCCAGTGGGCGGAGGTCTCGGCGCTGCTGGAGAAGAAGATCGACGTCTCCCGCATCGGGGCCAAGGCCATCGGCGGAGTGGGCTTTCTGGGGGCGGGCACCATCCTGATCACCGACCAGTCGGAGGTGAAGGGGCTGACCACCGCGGCGGGGCTGTGGGCCTCGGCCTGCCTGGGCGTGGCCATTGGAGCCGGGTTCTACGAGGGGGCGCTGGCGGGCTTCGCAGCCATTTTCCTGAGCATCAAGGTGCTGCCCCGGATCGAGGAATTTCTGCTGTCCCGGTCCCGGAACATGAATCTGTATGTGGAGCTGGTGTCCCCCGAGCGCCTGCGGGACTTTATCGCCCTGCTGAAGGCCATGGGCATCCAGATCTTCGACGTGGAGCTGGAGCGGAAGGGACAGAGCGGCGGTGGAGTCAGCGTAGTGCTCTATCTGCATTTGCCAAAAAGCCAGTCCCACACCAAACTGCTGGCCAATCTGTCCTACAGCCCGGACGTGCGGGCCATCGACGAGATATAGGAGGCGGGGATATGCTGCACGAATTGGATTTTTTGCGGGGGATGGGCCTGTCCGGCGTTGTCTTCCGGGTGGCGCTGGCGCTGTTGTGCGGCGGCGTGATCGGCATCGAGCGGGCGGAGAAGCGCCGGCCCGCCGGCTTCCGCACCCATATCCTGATCTGTCTGGGGGCGGCCATCGCCGCCATGACCAGCGTGCATTTGTTTGTGACGATGCACTATTATCTGGACGTGGCCCGCATGGGGGCCGGAGTGGTGTCCGGCATCGGTTTTATCGGCGCGGGCACCATCATGGTGACCCGGCGGCGGCGGGTGAAGGGCCTGACCACCGCGGCGGGGCTGTGGGTGGTGGCGATTGTGGGCCTGTGCTGCGGCTTCGGGTTTTACGAGGGGGCGGTGTATACCACCATCCTGGTGCTGGTGGCAGAGGTGTTTTTCTCCAAACTGGAGTACCGTCTGCTCCGGAGCAACCGGGAGATCGGCGTGTATGTGGAGTATACCAAGCCCTCCTGCCTGGAGGAGGTGGTGGACCGGTGCCATATGCTGGGCGTGAAGATTGTAGACCTGGAGATCAACCGGAAAAACGACGAGACCGGGGCGTCCTGCGCTGTTCTGGCCCTCAGCTCCCGGCAGGGAGCGGGGCGGGAGGAGATCTTCCAGGCCCTGACCAGCGTGGACGATGTGCTGGCCGTGGTGGAGACGTAAGGGATATCCAGGAGCAGCACTTACAGAGAAGTGAAACCGCCTCCCATCGCAGAGGGAGGCGGTATTTGCAAAGCTGGTTCGGATCTGGTATAATGGCACTGCAGAGATAAAAACACAGGGCGGTAGGTAGTCCGTCCGCGGGCCGCGCTCCCGTCAGTAACCTTCCCTCCCGGGTCGTCCATTCTCTGACACACAATCAGGGAGGAAACTGAATATGGACCGACATGCAAGCAGCTTTACCGTGCTGTTCCAGCCGCCCTTCTGGGTGGGGATCGCGGAGCGGTGGGACGAGTCAGGGTATTCGGCGGCCAGAGCCGTCTTTGGAGCCGAACCCACCGACGCCCAGCTCTATGAGTGGATCGAAACGGAGTGGCACAGGCTGCGGTTCAGCCCGGCGGCGGAGGGGGAGCGCCCTGCTCCGGAGCACAGGAATCCCAAACGGGTCCAGCGGGAGGCCCGTGCGGCCACCGGGGAGCGGGGCGTCAGCACCCGGGCCCAGGAGGCTCTAAGCCGTCAGCGGGAGCAGGAGGGACTGGCCCGGAAACGGGACGTCCAAAGCCGCCGGGAGCAGGAGCGGCAGGAAAAGTACCTCCTGCGCCAGCAAAAAAAGCGCGCAAAAAAGCGGGGCAGGTGAAAACCTGTCCCGCTTTTGGTGAGAGAGGAGGAGGACTGCTTCCGGTTTATTTGCCGGCGCCGTGGAGGATAGGGGAGAGGGGCTTGTAGACCAGGAAACACAGGGCGGCAGTGAGCAGCCCTTTGAGCAGGGTGAAGGGGGCGTTGAAGATAATCAGGCACTCCAGAAGGCCGTTGACGCCGGGGCGGATCGCCTGATACGCGGCGATGATCTTGTCGATTGCCATGAACTTGGTGTAGACAGGGTAGGAGATGAAGTAGTTGCAGGGGATGGAGAGCAGAGCCATCACCGCCGCCCCGGCCAGCGCGCCGATGAGGGCGCTCTTCCGGGACTTCTTGTAGTGGTAGATCACCCCGGCGGTAAAGGAGAAGGCGGCGCCCAGGATGAAATTGCACAGCTCGCCGGCGTAGGCGGTGGAGGTGCCCTTGATGATGACCTTGAGCAGGTTCTTCAGGAAGGTGACGGTCACGCCGTACCAGGGCCCCAGGGAGAAGGCGGCCAGCAGCTCGGGCAGGTCAGCGATGTCCATTTTGATGAAGGCGGGGATCAGGAAGGGGATGGGGAAGTCGAAGATGTTCAGGACGCAGGCCACCGCCGAGAGCATAGCGGTGACGGTGATGGCCCGGGTGGAGATGGCGCGTCTGGAATGGGAGACAGTGGCGGGATTGGACATAAAAAACACTCCTTTTTTGTATTTGACCGCTGAAAGACCATGTCTTCCAGGTGTCAAAACAAACAAGGAGGCGTGCTTGCGCGCACCAAAACGGCGCGTGTTTTGTTTCACACACATCTTCTTCCATCCGGACTGTAACCGTTGGTCCCGGAGTTTCACCGGGTCAGCGGACACGTTTCCGTGTCCGGTCGCGGACTTTACCGCCAGTGGGGAATTTCACCCCGCCCTGAAGACATCGTATCCAGTTGTCTGCTCTATTATACGACAGCGGCGGAGAAAATGCAACCCCTAATTTTCGCCGGACGGGCAAATTGTGGACAATTTGAAAAAGTTTGACTTACCCTCTATGCAAACGGTAAAAAATATATTAAAATAGAGGCAAGAAAACGAACAGGAGGGGTAGTTCATGGATCAGCCCAAGTATAAACGCGTGCTGCTGAAAATCAGCGGCGAAGCCCTGGCAGGAGAGGCTTCCCGGGGGTTGGACTTCCAGGTGATCGGCCGGGTCTGCGACGTGATCAAACGCTGTGTGGACCGTGGGGTCCAGGTGGGCGTTGTGGTAGGCGGCGGCAACTTCTGGCGGGGTGTGAAGGACGGCGGCGGAGCCATGGAGCGGGTCCGGGCCGATCATATGGGTATGCTGGCCACCGCCATCAACGCCTTGGCCGTGGCCGACGTGCTGGAGCAGAAGGGGGTGGAGGTCCGGGTACAGACCGCCATCGGGATGCAGGCCGTGGCCGAGCCCTACATCCGCTCCAAGGCCATCCGCCATCTGGAGAAGGGCCGCGTGGTCATTTTCGGCTGCGGCACCGGCAATCCTTTCTTCTCCACCGACACCGCCGCCGTTCTCCGGGCCGCCGAGATCGACGCGGACGTCATCCTCCTGGCCAAGAACATCGACGGCGTCTACTCCGCCGACCCCAAGCTGGACCCCACCGCCACGAAGTACGACGCCATTTCCTACGACGACGTTTTGGCTCAGCACCTGAAGGTGATGGACTCCACCGCCACATCGCTGTCGATGGACAACAAGATCCCGGTGCTCCTCTTCGCACTCAAGGACCCGGAAAACATCTACCGCGCGGTGATGGGCGAGACCATTGGGACCATTGTGGGATAAAAACAAGAAAGGAAGTAATGACCATGAGCCCTGAGATCGTAAGCTATGATGAGAGAATGCAGAAGACCATTGAGGTGGTTAAATCCAATTTCGCCGCCGTCCGGGCGGGCCGGGCCAACGCCGGCGTGCTGGACCGGATCATGGTGGAGTATTACGGCGCTCCCACGCCGCTGAACCAGGTGGCCAACATCGGTTCCCCCGATCCCCGGACCCTGACCATCCAGCCCTACGACATGTCCCTGCTGAAGGCCATTGAGAAGGCCATCCAGACCTCCGACCTGGGCATCAACCCCCAGAACGACGGCCGGGTCCTCCGTCTGGCCTTCCCCCAGCTCACCGAGGAGCGCCGCAAGGAGCTGACCAAGCAGGTGCGCAAGTACGGCGAGGAGGGCAAGGTGGCCCTGCGGAACATTCGCCGGGACGCCATGGATGACATCAAGAAGAAGACCAAAAAGTCCGAGCTGACCGAGGACGACCAGAAGAAGCTGGAGAAGGAGCTTCAGGACATGACCGACAAGCGGTGCAAGGACATCGACGACCTGACCGCCAAGAAGGAAAAGGAACTGATGGCGGTGTAACTGCAGACAGCGGGCCGGTGAGGACACCGGCCCGTTTCCCGGCATAGAAACATGAAAAAGGAGCGACCGCCCATGGCCCTCTTTTCCAAAAAAATGGCAGCGCAGACCGAGGTGGACTTCTCCCGTCTGCCCCGGCACATCGCCATCATTATGGACGGCAACGGCCGCTGGGCCAAGAAGCGGGGCCTGCCCCGAACGGCAGGTCATGCGGCGGGAGCGGAGACCTTCCGCACCATTGCCACCTACTGCAAGGACATCGGCCTGGACTACCTCACCGTCTATGCGTTCTCCTCAGAAAACTGGAAGCGGCCGGAGGAGGAGGTGGGAGCCATTATGGGCCTGCTGAAAAAGTACCTGCTGGAGGCCATCGCCCAGATGGAGCGGGACCGGGTGAAGATGGAATTTTTTGGCGACCTGTCCCCCCTGACCCCGGAGCTGCGGGAGTTGTGTGAGCGGACCCGGGAAATTTCCCGGCACTACGAGGGCTGTCAGGTGAACATCTGCCTGAACTACGGGGGCCGGGACGAGCTGGTCCGGGCGGCCCGGGCCTTTGCCCAGGACTGCATCGACGGCAAAGCCGATCCCAATCACCTGACGGTGGACCGGTTCGGCGGCTATCTCTACTCCCAGGGCGTCCCCGACCCGGATCTGGTGATCCGCACCAGCGGGGAGCTGCGGCTGTCCAACTTTTTGCTATGGCAGGCGGCCTATTCGGAGTTTTATATCACGGATGTGCTGTGGCCCGACTTCTCTAAGGAGGAGCTCCACCGGGCCATTGCCGCGTATCAAAGCCGGGACCGCCGGTTTGGAGGTGTGTAGCGTTGGCAACTCGGATTCTTGTGGGTGTGGCGCTGGGACCGGCCTTTCTGGCGGCCCTCTACCTTCTGCCCCCCCTGGCGCTGGCGGTGCTGGTGGCCTTTATCGCCGGGATGGCCTCCTTCGAGCTGCTGCGGGCCGCTCAGGTGCCCCACCACAATGGGATGTACGCCGTCACCGCCGTGGCCGCCGTCCTGATCCCCCTGGGACACGGGGTGGGCTTCGGCGGCTGGACCGCCCGGGCGGCGGCCCTTTTGCTGATGGCGGCTCTGTTCCTCCCGGCCCTGCGTCAGTACGGCGCGGAGGGGGAGATCAGCTTCAGCAGCATTATGGTCTGCCTCTTCGGCGGCATCGGCATCCCGGTCTTTTTGTCCGCCCTGGTGCAGCTGAAGTGGTTTGACTGCGGACAGTTTTACGTGCTGCTGCCGGTGATCTGCGCCTTCACCACCGATATCGGGGCGTACTTTTTTGGAGTCTTTCTGGGGCGGCACCGGGGGATCACCCAGGTCAGCCCCAACAAGTCGCTGGAGGGCTACATCGGAGGCATCGTCACCGGGTGCCTGTGCATGCTGCTCTACGGCTGGCTGGTGCAGTATTTTGGCGGGGTGACAGTCAAACTGCCGGTTATGGCTCTGTACGGCCTGCTGGGCAGCGCCATCACCGAGCTGGGGGACCTGTCCTTTTCTCTGATCAAGCGGCAGCACCATGTGAAGGACTACGGCGCCCTTCTGCCCGGCCACGGCGGGATGTTGGACCGGTTTGATTCCACCACCTTCGCGGCCCCCATGCTGCTGCTGCTGGTGGAGGTTCTGCCGGCGTTTTGAGAACAGCGTCCCCGTCCCGCCGCAGCGGCAGAAGCCTCCCTTTGCAACGGGGGGATTTTGGATGCAATCCTGGGGTGTTTGCATAGAAAGGAACACAATTATGAGCCAAAAGGTGACAGTTTTAGGTTCCACCGGTTCCATCGGGCGGCAGTCCTTGGAAGTGATTGCCGCCTGCGGCATGGAGGCCGCGGCGCTGGCGGCCAACTCCAGCGTCAAGCTGATGGAGGAGCAGGCCCGGCGGTTTCGGCCGGCCATTGCCGCCCTGGCGGACGAGAAGGCCGCCGCCGACCTGCGGGTCCGTTTGGCGGACACCAACATCCACGTCCTCAGCGGGCTGGAGGGGGTGCTGGAGGCGGCCACCATCTCCAGCGCGGACGCGGCCATTGCCGCCCTGGTGGGCATGGCGGGCCTGCGGCCCACCCTGGCCGCCATCCGGGAGGGTAAGCGGGTCTGCCTGGCCAACAAGGAGACGCTGGTCTGCGCCGGCCCCCTTGTCCTGGAGGAGGCCAAGGACTACGGCGCGAAGCTCTACCCGGTGGATTCGGAGCACTCCGCTCTGTTCCAGTGCCTGGAGGCCAACCGGGACCGGGGCGAGGTGAAGCGGCTGATCCTCACCTGCTCCGGCGGGCCCTTTTACGGCAGAACGCGGGCGGAGCTGGCCGGCATAACGGTGGAGGACGCCCTGAAGCATCCCAACTGGTCCATGGGGGCCAAGATCACCGTGGACTCCGCCACCCTGATGAACAAGGGCCTGGAGGTTATCGAGGCCATGCACCTGTATCGCATGCCGGTGGAAAAAATTTCGGTTGTGGTCCATCGGGAGAGTATGATCCACTCGTTGGTGGAATACTGTGATAATGCCATGCTGGCTCAGCTGGGCGCGCCCGATATGCGCCTGCCCATCCAGTACGCCCTGACCTACCCCAAGCGGGTGCCCGGACCGTCTGCCCCTCTGGACCTGTGGAACTGCGGCCCTCTCACCTTCGGCGCCCCCGACCTGGAGGCTTTTCCCTGTCTGGCCCTGGCCCTGGAGGCGGCTAAGACCGGCGGCACCGCGGGGGCCATCCTCAACGGGGCCAACGAGGAGGCTGTCGCCCAGTTCCTGGCGGGGAAGACCGGCTTTTTGGACATCGCCGCCAAGGTGGAGAAGGCCATGGCCCAGGTGCCGCCGGTCCAGAACCCCACCATGCAGGACATCCTGGACGCGGACCAGGCGGCCCGGGAGTCTGTTATGTAAACCTTTGGAGGCGTATTTCCTATGCTTTATATCATCGTCGCGATTCTGATCTTCGGCGTTCTGGTGGCCACCCATGAGCTGGGCCACTTCGCCACCGCCAAGCTGCTGGGGGTGAAGGTGAACGAGTTCGCTATCGGCATGGGCCCTGTCATCTGGCAGAGCCGGAAAAATACGGAGGAGCCTCGGGAAGGAGAGGGCACCGTATACAGCCTGCGCCTGCTGCCCATTGGCGGCTTCTGCGCCCTGGAGGGGGACGACGAGGACTCGGCCGATCCCCGTTCCTTCGGCAAAGCGGCCTGGTGGAAGAAGATCATCATCCTGTGCGCCGGGGCTTTTATGAATTTCATCACCGGGGTGGTCATCATCGCCGTCCTCTACGCTCCGGCCCAAGGGTTCCGGGTGGAGGTGTTTGGCGGTCCCCTGGAGGGCTATGGCACCGAGGACTGCGGCCTGCTGGCCGGGGACCGGTTCCTGTCGGTGGACGGCCACCGGGTGCTGGTTTACGGCAACGCCCGTTTTTACCTGGACCGGGCGGGGGAGACCATCGACTTCGTGGTGGAGCGGGACGGCCAGCGGGTGGAGCTGAAGGACGTCCACCTGCCCTATCAGGAGCGCACCGATGAGAATGGCAATTATACCCGCCTGCGGGGGCTGTCCATGGCGGTCACCGCCGACCCGACGGACTTTTTGGGGACGCTGGGCTATTCCTGGAAGACCGCCGTCGACTTTGTCCGTCTGGGGTGGATCAGTCTGGGCGACCTCATCACCGGCGCGGTGGGCCTGCGGGATATGTCCGGCCCGGTGGGTATTGTGAACATGATGGGGGAGGTGGGCAGCCAGTCTCCCACCCTCCTGGATGCCGCCTGGAACCTGGGCTATCTGGCGGCGCTGATCGCCGTCAACCTGGCGGTGATGAACCTGCTCCCCCTGCCCGCTCTGGACGGGGGCCGGGTGTTCTTTCTGGCGCTCAACGGCCTGATCTACGGGCTGTTTCGCCGGAAAATCGATGCGAAGTACGAGGGCTACGTCCACCTGGCCGGCCTGGCCGCCCTCATGTGCCTGATGCTGGCGGTCACCCTCAGCGACGTGGGCAAGCTGTTCGGGAGGTAAGCATGACAAAACAGATCAACGTGGGCGGCGTCCTCATTGGAGGGGGCGCTCCCGTTACCATTCAGTCCATGACCAACACCCCCACCCAGGACGTGGAGGCCACGGTGGCCCAGATCAAGAAGCTGGCCGCCGCCGGGTGTGAGATCGTCCGGGTGGCGGTGCCCGACATGGAGGCCGCCCGGGCGGTGGGGAAGATCAAGGAGCAAAGCCCCATCCCCGTGGTGGTGGACATCCACTTCGACTATAAGCTGGCGCTGGAGGCCATCGCCGCCGGGGCGGATAAGGTGCGCATCAACCCGGGGAACATCGGGGGAGCTTACTATGTGAAACAGGTGGCGGACGCTTGCCGTTTACATAATATCCCGATCCGCATCGGGGTGAACAGCGGTTCGCTGGAACGGGAAGTAAAGGCACGGTATGGTGTGACTTACAGGGGTATGGTGGAGTCCGCCATACGACAGATCCGACTGCTGGAGCGGTACGATTTTACGGACATCTGCGTCTCGCTGAAGGCTTCCAATGTACAGACTGCGGTGCAGGCATATTGGCTCATGCACCTGCGGGAGGAATACCCTCTGCACCTGGGCGTCACCGAGGCGGGGACGGTGCGGATGGGCACGCTCAAGTCCGCCGTGGGCATCGGGGGCCTGCTGGCCCTGGGGGTGGGGGACACCATGCGGGTGTCCCTGTCCGCCGACCCGGTGGAGGAAATTTACGCCGCGAGGGAGATTCTGAAGGCGGCGGGGGTGCGCCGGGAGGGTCCGGAGCTGGTGAGCTGCCCCACCTGCGGGCGGACAAAAATTGACCTGATCGCCCTGGCCAATGAGGTGGAGGAGCGGCTGAAGCCGGTGGACAAGCCCATCACCGTGGCGGTCATGGGCTGCGCCGTCAACGGCCCCGGCGAGGCCGCCGCCGCCGACTGCGGCATTGCCGGAGGCGTGGGCGAGGGCCTGCTCTTCCAGAAGGGGGAGATCGTCAAAAAGGTCCCCCAGGAGCGGCTGGTGGATGAGCTGTTTGCCCTGATCGAGACGCTGTAATGGACAAGGAATATTTTGCCCGGAGGCTGTCAGAGCAGTTCCCTGAGTTTCGGACGGCCTATGCGGAGCACCTGGAGTATTATGAGGTGCTTTTAGGGCACGTCTTTTTCGGCAGCGAGACCCTGCTGGGAGCGTTGGAGCGGCTGCTGAAGACCAACCGGGAGAGGGAAACCATCCGCCGGTACATTGACTTTGTGGAGGACATGTACGCCAATGGGGACGACGATGTGCGGAATATTGTGGAAGTTACCCTTCTGGAGTGCCTGGGGGATGACGAAACCATTTTGCGCAACGCCTTTTCTTATTTCTCTGAGAAGCTGATGCTGGCCTCTCAGTCCGTTGAGAGGGACTGGGGCCGCCGGGAGATTCGCATCTGGCATAAAAACGGCCGGACCCTGTACGACTGGGACTGGCCGTCCAAACCGAACACATGAACAGGAGAGCGACTGAATGTCCCAAAAGATACCATTTTTACAGATGTTTGCCGCCCTGCGCCAGTGGACCGAGCTGTGCAACGGGGTGGAGGGCTGGCTGATCCTGTCCGCCGCCATCGACAAGGCCAGCCGCAGCGCCAAGATCACGGTGGAGGGGGCCTCCGGGGCAGGCCCGAACCTGATCATCCAGGCGGAGGAGGCACTGTGCCGGGCCTACGGCCTGACCAGCGTGAAGATCGAGGCGGCGGAGGCCGCTGCCCCTCCGGACCCGGAGGTTCCCGACGCGCCGGAACCGCCCAAGCCCGAGAAGGAGCTGGACCCCTTTGCCCGCACGGAGGCCATCCGCCGGGCGGCGCTGAAACACACCCCCCGTCCCGCTCCGCCCAAGGGGGACAAAAAGCCCCAGGGCAAGGTTGTCTTCGGCCGGCCCGTCACCAAGGCCCCGGTCCCAATCCGGGATCTGGAACTGGATATGGGCGCCGTGGTGGTGGAGGGGGACGTCTTCGCCATCGACAACAAGGAGCTGAAAAAGCGGGGAGCCTGGGTGGTGGCCTTCGATATCACGGACTACACCGGCTCCATCCGGGTGAACAAGTTCTTTCCCGGCGAGGAGGGGAAGCCTCTGGTGGACGGGATCAAAAAGGGGATGCACGTCAAGGTCCAGGGCCGGCTGAACCTGGACCGTTTTTACGGCGATATGGTGCTGGAGCCGGCGGCGGTCAGTGTGACGGAGGTCACTCCCCGGATGGACACCGCCCCAGAGAAACGGGTGGAGCTCCATCTGCACACCAACATGTCCGCCATGGACGCCTTGACGGCGGTGGGCTTCAAGACCGACTCCACCATCGGCCGGGACAAGAACGTGATCAAGCGGGCCGAGGCCTGGGGCCACCCGGCCATCGCCATCACCGACCACGGGGTGGCCCACGCCTTCCCCAACGCCAAGCACTCGGCCAAGAAAATCAAGGTCCTCTTCGGCGTGGAGGCCTACTACATCAACGACGTGGACGACCGGGTGGCGGTCCACGGGGAGACAGACGCCCCCTTCAACAGCGAGATCGTCTGCTTCGACATTGAGACCACCGGCCTGAACAAGAAGTACGAGGTCATCATCGAGATCGGCGCAGTGGTGCTGAAAAACGGGAAGATTACCGATACCTTCAACACCTTCGCCGCCCCGGGGCGCATGCTGCCTCCGGAGATCATCCGCCTCACCGGCATCACCGACGAGATGCTGGCCGGAGCGCCCTCTCAGGAGGAGGCGCTGCGGGCCTTTTTGGCCTTTGCCGGGGACCGGCCCCTGGCCGCCCACAACGCCGACTTCGACATGGGCTTTATCGCCGCCGGGTGTGAGAAGTACAGCATCCCCTTCCACAACCCTTCGGTGGACAGCCTGATTCTGGCCCAGAACCTGCTGCCCGAACTGGGCAAGTACAAGCTGGATATCGTGGCCGAGCACCTGCATCTGCCCGCCTTCAACCACCACCGGGCCAGCGATGACGCGGCAACGGTGGCCTACATGCTCCCCCACTTCTTTCGAAAGCTGGAGGCGCTGGGGTTCCATGACCTGTCCCAGGTAAACCCTTACATGCGCACCATCCGGGGGAAGGGCAAGGCCAAGCGCCAGCCCAAGCACCTCATCGTGCTGGCCAAGAACCAGACCGGCCTGCGCAACCTGTACAAGCTGGTATCCCTGTCCTATCTGGACCACTTCAAGCGATACCCCATCATGCCAAAATCCCTCATCAACGAGAACCGGGAGGGGCTGATCCTGGGCTCCGCCTGCGAGGCGGGGGAGCTGTTCCGGGCTCTGACCGACGGGAAAAGCTGGGAGGAGCTGAAACGCATTGCCTCCTGGTATGACTATCTGGAGATCCAGCCCATCTGCAACAACATGTTCATGCTCCGCAAGGGGCTGGTGCGGTCGGAGGAGGAGCTGCGGGACTTCAACCGGGCCATCGTCAAGCTGGGGGAGGAGCTGGGCAAGCCGGTGTGCGCCACCGGGGACGTCCACTTCCTGGACCCGGAGGACGAGGTCTACCGCCACATCCTGCTGGCCTCGAAGGGATTTGAGGACGCCGACGAGAGCCTGCCCATCTACTTCAAGACCACCGATGAGATGCTCCAGGAGTTTGCCTATCTGGGGGAGGAGAAAGCGAAGGAGGTGGTGGTGACCAACACCAACCTCATCGCCAGCTGGTGCGACCCCATTGAGCCTCTGCCCCAGGGTCTGTTCGCCCCCAAGCTGGAGAACTCCGATGGGGAGCTGAAGCAGCTGGTGTGGGGCAAAGCCCACGAGCTGTACGGGGAGGACCCGCCCAAAATCGTGGTGGACCGCATCGAGACGGAGCTGGGAGACATCATCCGATGCAAGTACGACGTTATCTACATGTCCGCCCAGAAGCTGGTGCAGAACTCCCTGGAGCACGGCTATCTGGTGGGGTCCCGGGGCTCGGTGGGTTCGTCTCTGGTGGCCTACATGTCGGGCATCACCGAGGTCAACTCCCTGCCTGCCCACTACCGCTGCCCCAAGTGCAAGCACACCGACTTCGACTACGCCCAGGACCCCGCCCACCCCTATGGCTGCGGGGCGGATATGCCCGACGCGGTCTGTCCGGTCTGCGGGACCCCGTATGTGAAGGACGGCTTCAACATCCCCTTTGAGACCTTTTTGGGCTTTGGCGGCGACAAGGTGCCCGATATCGACTTGAACTTCTCTGGCGAGTACCAGTCCAGCGCCCACAAATACACCTTTGAGCTGTTTGGCCAGACCCACGTCTTCCGGGCGGGGACCATCGGCGCGGTGGCCGAGAAGACCGCCTTCGGCTATGTGAAAAAGTATCTGGAAGAGAAGGGGAAGACGGTCTCCAAGGCGGAGGAGAACCGGCTGGCCATTGGGTGCACCGGAGTGAAGCGCACCACCGGCCAGCACCCCGGCGGCATGGTGGTCATCCCCCAGGACCGGGAGATCTACGACTTCTGCCCCGTCCAGCACCCCGCCGACGACCCCAACAGCGATATCATCACCACCCACTTTGAGTACCACTCCATGGAGTCCAACCTGCTGAAGCTGGACATGCTGGGCCACGACGACCCCTCCATGATTCGGATGCTGGAGGACCTGACCGGCGTGAAGGTCCGGGATATCCCCCTGGACGACAAAGACACCATGTCGCTGTTTACCTCCTCCAAGGCGTTGGGCTTTGAGAACGACCCGGTGATGGGCCCCACCGGCGCGGTGGCCATCCCGGAGTTCAATACGCCCTTCACCCGGGGGGTGCTGGTGGAGACGCAGCCCACCCAGATTGATACCCTGCTGCGCATTTCCGGCTTTACCCACGGTACCGACGTGTGGCTGGGCAACGCCCGGGACCTGATTTTGCAGAACAACATTCCTGTTGGCGAGGTCATCGGCTGCCGCGACGACATTATGCTGTTTCTGATTTCCAAGGGGCTGGACCCCAAGCGGGCGTTCAAGATTATGGAGTCGGTCCGAAAGGGCCGGGGCCTGCCCGACGGGGCAGAGGAGGAGATGAAGGCCGCCGGGGTCCCGGACTGGTACATCACCTCCTGCAAGAAGATTGCCTACCTGTTCCCCAAGGCCCACGCCGTGGCTTACGTGATGATGGCCTTTCGCATCGCTTGGTTCAAGGTTCACTACCCCCTGGCCTTTTATGCCGCCTTCTTCTCCATCCGGGCCAAAGCCTTTGACGAGGTTTATATGTGCCGTGGGATGGACGTGTGCCGGAAGAAAATGCGGGAAATTGTGGCCAAGGACAAGGAGGCCACCGCTGTGGAGAAGGATATGCTCACCACCTTGGAGGTGTGCTACGAGTTCTACCTCCGGGGCTTCCAGTTTGAGCGGATGGACATCTACCAGTCCCAGGCCACCCGGTTCACCATGGACCTGGAAAAAGGGACCCTGCGGCCCCCTTTTGTCTCGGTGGCCGGGCTGGGAGAGACGGCCGCCCTCTCCCTGGCGGAGCAGCGGGAGGGGCGGGAGTTTGTCTCCATTGAGGAGATCGCCGCCGCCTGTCCCAAGGTATCCAAGACCCATATCCAGCTGCTGAAGGAGGCGGGCGCCTTCGGCGGCCTGCCCGAGACCAGCCAGATGGACCTGTTTTCCCTGTTTGGCTAGGGGAGCGCGTCGGACCTGCCGGACAGGAGGGCTTTGGAATTTATGAAAAATTCAAGAAAATGCCCTTGACTGTCTGGGGTCAAGTGAGTAAAGTAGGATAGGCAAAAACAGGCATTTTAGTTTGGAGGTCGGACCCAATGGGTTATAACGGAAGAAGGATGAGCGGCAGCCGGAGCCGTTCCCGCCGCAGCGAGGCTGCGGTGATGATCCAGACGTTGGAGCGGGTGCTGCTGTTTCCGGTGCTGCTGCTCTATCTGGAGCTGGTGCTGCACGTCTATATGAAGACATCCCTGGCCTACGCCCCAGTGTACATCGTGTTCAGTCTGGCCGCAGGGCTGTTTCTGTCCGCCCTGACCCTGGCCTGGCCGCCCAAGGTCAACAGCATCATTTCCAAGGTGCTGGCGGTGCTTCTGTCGGTGATCTACGCGGTGGAGCTCATCGCCAAGACCATCCTCCAGTCCTACTACGGCCCCAGCGCACTGAAGGTGGCGGCGGGCAACCGGCTGACCGATTACTCCGACGTCATTGTCTCCACCGTCCTTCACAGCATCCCGATCCTTTTGGTCCTGCTGCTGCCGTCCGTCTTGATCTGCCTCTTCGGCAACGACTTTCCCGGCTTTGAGCGGTTTGACATCCGCTTCGCCGCCATCGTGCTGGGGGCCTGCGTGCTCTGCCATGTGCTGGGCATCGGAGTCACCCTGCTGCCCTGGAAGGGGGACGTCACCCCCGCCTGGCTGTACAAGGTGGACACCAATGTGGACGATCAGGTAGAGCAGCTGGGCCTGCTGACCATGCTGCGGCTGGACGTCAAGCACATGATCATCCCAGTGAAAAACACCATGGGCAGCGACTTCAGCGGGATCGATATCCTGACCCCGCCGGGGGGTTCCTCCAGCAGCGCGTCCTCCGGCAGCAGCTCCCAGACGGCGGACCCCACTCCGGTGACCGACACCTCTCCCAACGTGATGGACGTGGACCTGGCCGCCCTGGCGGAGAATGGGGCGAATGACGACATCAAGTGGCTGGCCGGCTATTTCAACAGCGTGGCCCCCACCAAGAAGAACGAGTACACCGGTATGTTCGAGGGGTACAACGTGATCGAGGTGGTCATCGAGGGCTTTTCCGGCTACGCGATCGACCCGGAGCTGACCCCAACCCTCTACAAGCTGACCCACGAGGGCTTTGTCTTCAACAACTATTATACCGCCCTCCACTATACCAGCACCTCCAACGGCGAGTGCCAGACCCTGCTGGGCCTGTACCCCAAGAACGGCAACCCCATTACCATGAAGCGGACCGGCGAGGTCACCTTCCAGAAGGACGGCCAGACGGTGGGCTACAACGCCTACCTGACACTGCCCCAGCAGCTGAAGCGGGCGGGCTACAGTGTGTTGGGCTACCACGCCAACTCTGAGATGTACGGCCGGGCCCTGTCCCACTCCAATCTGGGCTACGACTGGCACCAGTTCCAGGTGGGAAACCTTAAAAGTTCCTCCCGGGGCACGCTCAGCGAGTTCGAGGGCCTGGAGGTGAGCGACAGCGGCAAGCTCCTCTGGCCCCAGCGGGACACCCACATGATCGAGGCCAGCGTGGACGACTACATCAACTCCGACCAGCCCTTCCACGTCTACTACCTGACCATCAGCGGCCACATGCCCTACTCCAACAACCGGGTGGTGGCCCCCTACCGGGAGACTGTCCGGGCCCTGCCCTACAGCGAGACCACCCAGAATTACGTGGCCACCGTCATGGAGGTGGACCGGGCGCTGGAGCTGCTGATTCAGAAGCTGGAGGCGGCGGGCAAGCTGGAAAAGACCCTGATCGTGGCCACCGGGGACCACATCCCCTACTTCAACGTGGACACCCTGGAGGAGCTGTCCGGCCAGACCTTCGGCAGCTCGGAGGCCATGGAGCACCTGGACGAGTCCAGCATCGACTTTGACGTGTACAAAAACGCTCTGATCCTGTGGTCGGCCTCCATGGAGGAGCCGGTCATCGTGGATAAGCCCTGCTGTCAGGTGGATATCCTGCCCACCGTGTCCAATCTGCTGGGACTGGAGTACGACTCCCGGATGCTGGCGGGCAGCGACATCCTGTCGGACAGCGAGGGCCTGGTGGTGTTCACCTCCAACAGTTGGATGACCGACCGGGGCTTCTACAACCGCTATACCCAGACGTTCACCCCGGCGGAGGGGACCTCCATGACGGCGCAGGAGCAGGAGAGCTACGTTTCCGCCATGAAGAAGCTGGTCGGCTACAAGCTGAACGCCACCCCGCTGATCGTGGAACATAACTTTTATGACGTTGTGTTTGGAAACAGTTGATTTTTTCCCGATCCGGCAGTATAATAGAACCATCCCCGGGCGGGTACAATAGAACAAACACCGTCCGGCCTGAAAGGAGTGCTTTTGATGAGCTTTGATCCTTATGAATTTGACCGCGGCTATGCCTCCAGCCAAGGGGACACCCTGGGCCAGTACACCGCCAAGACCTTTTTGTGGATGGTGCTTGGCCTGCTGGTTACCTTCGGCGTGGCGGTGGGCTGCTGGCTCACCAACGCCACAATTTACGCCATCGTCTATATCCCCTACGTCCACCTGATTGTGCTGATTGCCACGCTGGTGATTTCCATCACTATGGTCCACCGCCTGGAGAAGATGGCGGTAGGGACGGCCATCGGCCTGTTCGTGCTGTTCTCCGCCCTGTTCGGCTTTACCCTGTCCATCTACCTGCTGGTCTTTGAGCTGACCTCTGTGGTGCTGTGCTTCGCGCTTACCGCCGTCTATTTCGGCGCGCTGGCCGCCTACGGCTACGCGACCAAGCGGGATCTGTCCAACCTGCGGACCATCCTGTTCTCCGGGCTGATTTTCCTGATTATCTTCGGTGTGCTGTCCATGTTCATCCCCGCCCTGGACGTCCTTGACCGGGTGGTCTGCCTTGTGGGCATCGCCATTTTCCTGGGCTACACCGCCTACGACACCCAGAAGATCAAGGCATTCTACAACTATTACTCCATGTCTCCCGACATGCTGGCCAAGGCGTCTATTTTCTCTGCCCTCCAGTTGTATCTGGACTTCATTAACCTGTTCCTGTACCTGCTGCGCTTCCTGGGCAACAAGAGACGTTAAACAAAATGAAACAGCGGCCGCTCCGAGATGGGGCGGTCGCTGTTTTCCGTTTATTTGGCGTCGGGATCGTAGGCGGGGGCTTCTACATTGGTGGCGGGGCGCTGCTCCTCCTTGGGCAGCTTCCCGGGCAGCTCCTCCACGTAGCAGGGCTCCACAGCGGCGAGGTCCTCGTCGTCCGGGACCGGCACCCCTCCGGGCATAACGTGGTGGACCGCCGGGTCCTCAGTCCCTACATCGGCGGTGGCCCGCTGGCCCACCTGGACGTAGATGGCGTCGTCATCGGGGTCCAGCTCTGCCAGAACGACGAGGATGGGGTCGTAGACCTGGGTAAGGGTCAGCTCAATGCGGTTGGCCTCCTCGTTGATGCCCCAGCCCGCCATCACGTCGCCGCATTTCATGTCCTGGCCTGGGAGGGCGTTGAGCTGGTCCATCAGCTCTTTCAGCTGGGCCAGGGAGTACTTGCAGGAGGAGAACATCACCTGGTCGCTGCCCGTCCAGTCCAGCACTTGCAGTTCCAGACTTTTGTCCCCGGGGTCCTTGTCCTCCACCAGCTGGACCACCAGCCGGCCGGATTCGTCCAGATAGGCCCCGCCGTACCAGTCGGGGTAGGTGCCGTTGAAGTGCTCCATCAGCTTCTGGTAGTCCTCAGCCCCCACTTGGACGGGGATGTCGCCGATATAGGCCCCGCCGGGCAGGTCGCCGGTGTTGGGGGCGGGGAGGGCTCCGGTGCGGACGTACAGCTCTTTCTGGGAGAACAGTTTCAGGTCGTCCAGGTTGAAGGGGTCGTCCCCCTCGCTGTTCTCCTGCTGATGGACGAACTTCCACCAGTTGGCCCAGGTCATCTGGTAGCCGATGGACTGGTACTCGTCGACCTCATCTTGGGTGTAGCCCACGTCCAGCATGGCGGCGGTCAGGTCCTCCGGGGTCATGCCCGTGTCCTGGTCCCGGACGGCCCCTTCGCTTCCACCAGTGGCGGTGATGGCGTTTTCCGGGACGAACCCAGTCAAATCATCCACCGTCACATAGCTGTGAAGCTTGGTCTCTATGACATCGCGATGAAAGCTGCGCAGGAAAAACATCCACTGGCCGTCCTCCTGACCATAGCTGTGCAGAGAGAACGCCCCAATCACCAGCGCCGCGCAGGCGGCGAGGGCGGTGTACTTTTTCCAGGGGACGGGCCGCTTCTTCACCGGCTGGGCCAGCTTCTCGCTCAACTCCGCCCGAGCCTCGGGGGAGGGAGTCATCTGCTTCTGCATGGACTGGAAAAGTTCCTTATTCATCGAAATACGCTCCTTTCAGCTTCTCCCGGAGCTGCTCCCGGCCACGGGTCAGCCGCATTCGGACGGCCCCGGGGCGGATTGCCAGCACCTTGGCAATCTCCTGGGTGGACAGCTCCTGGAAGTAGAACAGATAGATGGGCAGGCGGTAATCCTCGGCCAGAGATTGCAGGGCGGTCCAGACCTCGTTTTCCTCCGGTTCTTGAAACTGAACCGGGACGTCCTCCCGTTCCGACAGGGGGACGGTCTTTTGCCTCCAGCTGGAGGAGGTTACCCGCCGGGATTGGTTTATGGTGGTGCGCAGCAGCCAGGCCTTCCGGTGCTCCTCGTCCCGGAAGGTCTTGCCGCACTGGCAGTAGGCCAGAAAAACCTCCTGAAATACGTCGTCGGCGTCAGAACGGCTGCCCGTCCGGGCCAGGGCCAGACCGTACACCGTGTCCTGATAGCGGTCAATAATCGCGTCCATCTCACCGCCCGCGCGCAGCGGCAGAGCTTCCATACGCAAGACCTCCTTTCACCCATAACTCAAAGAAGAGAGGCAAAGTGTCACAGCGGCGAAAAACTTTCTTCCCATTCTACCATTCCTGTGCTATAATTACTATGTAATATTGTGGGCAGAGGAGAGGCGCATGATTATTTTAGGCATTGATCCGGGGGTGGCCACCATTGGCTTTGGGGTCATCCGGGCGGACCGGCAGAAAAACACCCTCCTGCGCTACGGGGTGATCACCACCCCGGCGGGGATTCCCCTGTCCCACCGGCTGCTGCAAATTTCGGACGACATGGAGGAGCTGATTCACACCTTCCACCCCGACGAGATGGCGGTGGAGGAGCTGTTTTTCTCCAAAAACATCACCACCGGCATCTCGGTGGCCCATGGCCGTGGGGTGATCCTCCTGTCGGCGGAGAAGCTGGGGGTGCCCATCTTCGAGTACACCCCCATGCAGGTGAAGCAGGCGGTGGCGGGCTACGGCGGGGCGGACAAGCGGCAGGTGATGCTCATGACCCAGCGTCTGCTGTCCATGAAGGAGATTCCCCGGCCCGATGACGCCGCCGACGCGCTGGCCATCGCCATCTGTCACGCCCGGTCGGCCACCAGCCTGCTGAATACGGATCGAGTCTTTGACCCGGAAAAATACGACACGAGGTAACGCTTATGTTCTACTACTTAAACGGCACAGTGGCCCACATCGAGCCCTATCTGGCTGTCATCGACTGCGGCGGGGTAGGCTACGCCTGCCGCACCACCAGCTACACCCTGTCCCTCCTGAAAAAGGGGGAGAAGGGCAAGCTGTTTACCTGCCTGAACGTCCGGGAGGACGCCATGGAGCTCTACGGCTTCGCCACGGCGGAGGAGCTGCGGCTGTTCCAGCAGCTTACCTCCGTGTCCGGAGTGGGCCCCAAGGCGGCGCTGTCCATTCTGTCTTCCACCACCCCGGCCAATTTGGCCCTGTCCATCATCACCGGGGACGAAAAAGCCCTCACCTGCGCCCCCGGCGTGGGTAAGAAGATCGCCCAGCGGGTCATTTTGGAGCTGAAGGACAAGCTGGCCAAGGGCCAGACCATCAGCGCCGCCGGGGAGAGCTACGGCGGCACCGGGGTCACCGTCATCCCGGAGAACAAGCTGTCTGAGGCCACCGCCGCCCTGGCTGTGCTGGGCTACTCCCAGGGGGAGATCAGCCAGGCCCTGAAGGGCATCGATCTGGACGGCCTGCCCCTGGAGCAGATCATCAAGCAGGCGCTGAAAAAGATGGTGAAGGGGTGATCCTGTGGCGAAATATGAATGCACTTTGCGGGGCGACTATGATCAGGCCCTGCGCTACTTCCACGAGGGAATCCTGAACGGCAGTATGTCCGTTAGCTTCGAGGAGGAGAGCTATTTCCAGAGCTTTGGCGTTCGGGTTACCGTCCGGGTCTATGAGCGCTACAGTATGACCGGCGGCAACCGCCTGTCCATGACCCTCACCCTGGTGGGAGACGGGGAGAAACTGTATCTCTCCGGCATCACCGCCGGCGGTAGCCAGGGCGTGTGGCTGAAAATCAACACCTGGGGCGAGGAGGCTTTTCTGGACATTCTTCGGGGTCTGGCTCAGAGATGGTAAAAAGGAAGTGAAGCGTTGAGTATCGATTTTTCCGGCGCGGGGCTGGATGCCGAGGAGCTGGAGCCCCTGGTGACCACCTCGCTGACCCGTGAGGACGAGGGGGAGTACTCCCTGCGGCCTAAGACTCTGAAGGAGTACATTGGCCAGGAGAAGGCCAAAGGCAACCTGGAGGTGTTCATCCAGGCGGCGAAAATGAGAAATGAGCCCCTGGACCACGTGCTGCTCCACGGCCCGCCGGGCCTGGGCAAGACCACCCTCAGCGGCATTATCGCCAACGAGATGGGGGTGAACGTGCGGATCACCTCGGGCCCGGCCATCGAGAAGGCGGGGGACCTGGCCGCTCTGCTGACCAACCTGAACGAGAACGATATCCTCTTTGTGGACGAGATCCACCGCCTGAACCGGGCGGTGGAGGAGATCTTGTACCCCGCCATGGAGGACTACGCCATCGACATCATCATCGGCAAGGGGCCCTCGGCCAACTCCATCCGGCTGGACCTGCCCAAATTCACCCTCATCGGGGCGACGACCCGGGCGGGCCAGCTGTCCGCCCCCCTGCGGGACCGGTTCGGGGTGACCCTGCGGCTGGAGCTGTACTCCCCGGAGGAGCTTTCCTGGATCGTCACCCGCTCCGCCGGCATTCTGGAGGTGCCCATTGAGCCGGACGGGGCCATGGAGATCGCCAAGCGGTCCCGCGGCACCCCCCGCATTGCCAACCGGATGCTCCGCCGGGTGCGGGACTTCGCCCAGGTGCGGGCGGGGGGCGTGATCACAAAAAAAGTGGCCGACGAGGCCCTCACCGCCTTGGAGATCGACCACCTGGGGCTGGACGCCATCGACCACCGGATGCTCCGGTCCATTATGGAAAACTACCGGGGCGGCCCGGTGGGGCTGGACACCCTGGCCGCCACCATCAACGAGGAGTCGGTCACCCTGGAGGACGTGTACGAGCCCTACCTGATGCAGCTGGGCTTCCTCACCCGCACCCCCAGGGGCCGGTGCGTCACCCCCAAGGCATACCAGCACCTGGGCCTGCCCGTCCCCGGCGGGGACGGCGGGCTGGACCAGCTGAGCTTTTGAGGAGGTAGTATGGAGTATAGAAAAGCGGATCAGGCGGATTTTTCTGCTGTGCTGGCGCTGATTCAGGACACCATCCGAGCCATTTACCCCCAATACTACCCACAGGGCTGTGTGGATTATTTTCTGAACTGGCACAGCCAGGGGCGGGTGTCCGCCGCCATAGAGGCCGGGCAGGCGCATATCCTGCTGGACGGCGGAGAACTGGTGGGCACAGGCAGTCAGGAGGGGGACCACATTACCCGGGTGTTTGTCCGGCCGGAGCGCCAGGGCAGGGGGTATGGGCGTTACATTCTGGACCGGCTGGAGGAAGCCGTCGCGGCGGATTACGACACGGTCCGGCTGGACGCCTCGCTGCCTGCCGTTCATCTATACGAGCGCCGTGGATACCATACCGTGGAGCACCAGAGCGAGAGGACGGAGGGCGGCTGTGTGCTGGTGTGGGATGTGATGGAGAAGCGGCTGCGGGAGGATTGAATCATGGATCAAAATACCCTGTTCTTTTTTCACCAGAAGCCGGAGGCCATCCCCCTGTACGAGGTCTTTGAGGAGCGGCTTTTGGCCGGGCTGGAGGGGGTTGTCATCCAGCCCCAGAAGAGCCAGATCACCCTGAAGAACCGGCGGGTGTTCGGGGCGGTGTCCTTTCTTGCGGCACGGAAGGCCAAGAACCGGCCTGATCCCTATATCACCATCACCCTGGGCCTGAACCGCCGGGAGGGCTCCCCCCGCATTGACCAGGTCTCCGAGCCATATCCTGGAAGGTGGACCCATCACATTGTCATCGGCTCTGTGGAGGAGATCGACGGCCAGTTGATGGCCTGGGTGAAAGAGGCGTATGACTTTGCGGCGGCCAAGCGGTAATTATTTGCCCATCGCCCGCAAAATGTCTTGACGAAGACCCAGCCCATAGAGATAATAGAGGTCGGAGGTCCGGTACATATATTTGGTGAATCGTTTTTCAAAGGCGTCATACCAGTCGAAGCCCACCAGCTGCGCGATTTGCCTTGCGATCTCTTTAAAATCCTGTTCTGCTTGTACAAATTCTGGGTCACTGGCGCAGAACGCCTCGATTTCCGCGTCAATAGTGTCGTTGAGGAATATAGACGGCAGTGTGTTCATAGGAATAGCCCTCCGAATTAATAGTTATTATTGTACAAGTATTACTATTAATTTATTGTAATTCGTATTCTCTCCTTTGTCAAGGGGAAAGGAGATATTTATGGAAGAATTTCCGAAACGCTTAAAAGCGATTCGAAAGGAGTTTGGGTTGAATCAGGACGAAGTAGCTGCGGATTTAGGGCTATCAGCTGGTGGATACCGACTATATGAGCAGGGGAAAGGCTACCCGGACGTCCCCCGCCTGTATGCGCTTGCGGAGTATTTCAACGTCAGCATCGACTATCTGCTGGGACGTACCGACAAGCGGGAAGTGAATAAGTAAGGAAGGATGCGGCAACATGGGCAAATTATTTGGAACGGACGGCATTCGCGGCGTGGTGAACGCCGGGCTGGACGCGGACCTGGCCTACAAGGTGGGTCTGGCGGCGGCCACGGTGCTGGCGAAGAAGAAGGGGAGCAAACCCCTGGTGACCATCGGCAAGGACACCCGTATCTCGGGGGATCTGCTGAAGGGCTCGCTGATCTCCGGGCTGTGCACCGCCGGGGCGGACGTGCTGGACCTGGGCACCCTGCCCACCCCCGGGGTGGCCTGGGTGACGGTGGACGAGGAGGCCGACGCGGGCATTGTCATCTCGGCCAGCCACAACCCCTTTGAGCACAACGGCATCAAAATTTTCAACGGCAAGGGCTTTAAGCTGTCCGACGAGCTGGAGGAGAAGATCGAGGAGATTGTCCTGTTCGGCTCCAACAACGTGCCCATGAAGACGGGGGCGGACATCGGCAGGGTGAGCTACGCCGCCCCCAAGGCTTCTGAGGACTACATCGACCACCTGGAGTCCACCATCGACTCCACCCTGGGCGGCCTGCGCATCCTGGTGGACTGCGCCAACGGGGCGGCCTCCGCCACCGCCGCCCGGCTGTTCGACCGCTTTTCCAAGCTGCGCACCGACGTAATCAATGCCGATCCCGACGGGGTGAACATCAACGACCGCTGCGGCTCCACCCACATGGATGCCTTGGCCGCCATGGTCAAGGCGGGGGGCTACGACATCGGCATCGCCTTCGACGGGGACGCCGACCGGTGTCTGGCGGTGGATGAGCTGGGCAGCCTCATCGACGGTGACCAGATCATGGCCGCCTGCGGCCTGGACATGAAGGCCAAGGGCCAGCTGCCCGGGGACACGGTGGTGGCCACCGTCATGTCCAACCTGGGCTTCCACGTCTACGCCAGGGAGCGGGGCATGAAGCTGGAGTGCACCGACGTGGGCGACCGGAACGTGCTGGAGCGGATGGTGGAGAAGGGCTACCGCCTGGGGGGCGAGCAGTCGGGGCACATGATCTTCCTGGACCACGCCACCACCGGCGACGGCCAGCTTACCGCCCTGAAGCTGCTGGCCCTGATGAAGGAGAGCGGCAAAAAGGCCAGCCAGGTGTTCAGCGCCTGTCCCCGGTACCCCCAGGTGCTCATCAACATCCCCGTGGCCGACAACGACGTGAAGAAGGCGGCCATGGCCAGCCCCCTGCTGGCCCAGGCCGTCCAGCGGGAGGAGGAGGCCCTGGCCGGCGAGGGCCGGGTGCTGGTCCGTCCCTCGGGCACCGAGGCCCTGATGCGGGTGATGGTGGAGGCCAAGACTCAGGAGACCGCTCAGAAAACTGCCCAGCGTTTGGCCGATTTGATCCCCCAGCTTTGAGCAAAATGAGGAACCGGCCGGCGGATTGGAAAATATCAACAAAGATTTTTGGGAAAACCCTTGACAAATCTGAACATTTTGTTTATTATGAAAGTTAGCCGGGATAATAGTATGGAACACCAATTTCCAAACACCTCAGATGAGGAACTGTGCCTGGGCGCAGCCCAGGGAGATTCTTTGGCGGAAACGGAGCTGGTCTGCCGGTATGGCTGGCTGGTCCGTGCCTGCGCGCGCCCCCTGTTTCTGGCGGGGGGAGACAGCGAGGACCTGATCCAGGAGGGCATGCTGGGTCTGCTCACCGCCATCCGGAGCTTTGCCCCGGAACGGGACGCCGCCTTCCGCACCTTTGCGGAGGTCTGCATCCGCAGCCGTCTGTATACCGCCGTCCGGGCGGCCCAGGGCGGCAAGCACGCCCCCCTGAATCACAGTGTTTCCTACGAGCCCCCTCTTTTTGACGGAACCAACGCATATTTGTTTTCCAGTGCCGAAAGCCCGGAGGACGTGGTCATCGGCAGAGAGGAACGAAAAGAGCGCCTGGAGGCGCTCAAGGGCCGGTTATCCAAGTTTGAAGCGCAGATCTTACCCCCCTACCTGAACGGCCTCTCCTGCCGAGAGATCGCCCAGCGGGTGGGCCGCTCACAGAAGTCGGTGGACAACGCCATCCAGCGTATCCGCCGGAAAACGGCCCTGCAAATTTCTTCTGGCGTATCCAGCGAGAGCTGATCGCAATATCACACGCCCAGGCCAAGCGCCGGGCAAAAAGTCAAAGAGAGGGAATATCCATGTACGAAGACAAGATCCTGGTATGCAAAGAGTGCGGCAACGAGTTCACCTTTACCGCTGGTGAGCAGGAGTTCTATGCGGAGCGCGGCTTCCAGAACGAGCCCCAGCGGTGCAAGCCCTGCCGTGACGCCCGCAAGAACGCCGCCCGCGGCCCCCGTGAGTACTTCACCGCCGTGTGCGCCGCCTGCGGTGGTGAGGCGAAGGTTCCGTTCGAGCCCAAGTCTGACCGTCCCGTCTACTGCAGCGACTGCTTCGCCAAGATGCGTGAGCAGCAGGGCTGATAAACAAGCCAGGAAAAAAGTCCGCCTTTTGGCGGACTTTTTCTTTTCACTGCCTGTTTTTCCAAACGGAAGCCAGAATATCCTTCAGAACCAGCATAGCGTTCAGCGGGTCGTACCCGCAGGCCGCCTCCAGCTCGGCCAGCAGCCTGCTTCATTCCGCGGCGCAGCGGGGAACGTCTACCTCGGACTGATACTGGGCCAGGATGGGATACTTTTTGCTCCACGCTTTGGTCCAGTCGATTTTGCTGACATTCAGCTCAGCAGCCGGGCGCTCACCGCCAGCAGGGCGCAGGACAGCCAGATGGCGGGCAGGTCCAGCAGCTCCACGGCCAGACTTCCGGTCTCGGCCCCCAGGGCGAACAGGAGGATGACAAAAAAGTACAGCCGGGCCTTTTTCCGCTCCTGAGGATCTCCGGTGCGCAGGAAGGCGCACAGGGCCTCCATCCCGCTGCGCAAATTGCCAATGCACATGGTGCTGGCAAAGGCGAAGCCCTCCACCTGCCGGAAGGCCTGGACCTGCATGGCGCAGGAGAAGGAGACCAGGGCGTTGGCCAGCTGGTCCAGGGAGTGGGGGACAAAGCCTACCAGAAACAGCAAAAAGATTTCCCACAGGAGTACCCGCCGCTGCCAGCGGGGCCGGCGGACCCGGAGCCATTCCGCAGCCGCCACCCCCAGGGCGAAGGCCACCACGGGCAGGAGGTAGCGGGCGGACCGGGCCCAGTCCCCGTCGAACAGGCTCTGGCCCAGGAGCACGATGTTGCCCGTCTGGGCGTTGGCGAAGACCTTGCCCCGGCGCAGATAGGTATAGGTGTCCTGCAGACCGCCGGAGAGGGTGAGGAGGGCCACCGGAAGCAGACGCTGGGCGGCGGGATGAGAAGTTTGATCCATGATATCAGGTCCTTATCTTTAGAGTCCTCTGATTATAACGCTGGTTTGTCCAAAAGGGAAGAAAAAATTCGTTGCAAAAACCTCGTCCGCAGGTTGTAATATTAAATGCGAAAGAACACGAAGCCCCACGAACGGGGCGGTTCGGTTCTATCGCATTTATTTTTTTATACCACAACCGGGCCGGAAAATCAAGCGGGAGGGCGAAAAGATGAAGGAAAAATGGGAAGTGCGCTATTTCGTGACGGCGGTTGCCAGCGTTCCCGTGTATAAGGCGTACAGCAAGACCGAAACTTACCGGCAGGCCGCGAAAGACGGCTGGGGAACCGTGTACCGCGACGAAAACAACGCGCTGGTTTGCGACGAAGATTGCGCCGCTGACCTCTACACGAAGAACGGCGGCTATTTCGGTATTCGCGCATATGAGGAAATCGCAACAAAGGAAATGCCGAAACAAGCGGAGTGCGCCGCGATCATCGTAAGCGATTCTTGCGGTTTCACCGTTTGGGCGGAAGATTTCGGCAAGGTTCACATTTTCGTTTCCTATGATGAAAACGGCCTGATCGACAATTACCGCGTGGAATACGACGACGCGACGATTTATGACGGCGAAGTTGAAATTTCCTTTGACGACCTGTACGAGCGGGCGGAAGAGGATTACCAGGAAACATACCGGGCGGAACTTCCCGGAACGGTGGAATACCAGCACAAGCAGGAAGCAGACAAGCTAGCGCTGGAAGCCGGGGAAACTTTGATGAACGCGGAAGAGCGGGAACAGTTTCGGCAGGTATGCCACAAGATCGACGGAATCAAGAGCGCATGGGACTTCCTTTGCACAATGTCGTTGCTTGAATACGATTACGACAAGAAGATCATCAATGCGGCGCGGAAATTCAAGAACTGCTTTAGTTTTGCACAGTATGAAAAACCGCAGGAAGCGGCCCGGCGGGAAGAACTGATGGAAGATTACAGGAAATTCGAGTTTGTAACGGCGGACACCGACACCGCCGAACAGGACGCGGAGCAGACCACGGAAGCCGCGTGCAAGGAAGCGGCAACCGCCGCGGGAGCGGATACCACAGCGGCGGCGACCGGGAAGCTGGGCCAGCAGGGGGCGCAGGAAACCGAACGGAAAGCAGGCGGCGGGGCCGGACCCCCGCCGCCGGGGAAAGGGGAACGGGGGTGAAAGCATGGCGCGACACTACAAATACATAACTTTTTCGGACAGGCGGGAGATTGCCGCGCTGTATCAGGCGAATGCACGACCGGCGGACATTGCAGAAAGGCTGGGCGTTACCACGGCGACGATCTACCGGGAGTTGAAGCGCGGGGAAAGCGTCGGAGAGGACGGCGCGCCGGTTCTGGACCGGAACCGGCGGCGGGCTTACAACCCGGTTGTCGCCCAGCAGACAGTACAGGCAAATTTCAGGCGGCGGGGGCGGACCGCGGCGGACGATATGCAAGGAGGTTTCAACGGTGACGCAATTTGAGAAAATCACAGAAAGCCCGGAAGTGCTGGCGGCGTTCCTTGCGGCACTGCCCGTCATTGATGGGCCGTGGGACACAGAATTTCATAAGCGGTTTTGCGACTATTGCCCGGCGAAAGATTGCGACGATTGCCGGTGCAAGGAGTTTCGAAACAATCCCCGCTGGTGGCTGTCCCTGACGGACACGCAGGAACCCAGCGAGGAAACGAAGCGGGCGGCGCGAAAGCTTGCGGCCCTTGTCGATCAGTATTCCGCGGCGGAAGCTGGGGAAATGCTGGAAATCTCCATGAAAGCATTAGAAATCTTGAAAGAAGAAAAGATTTCGGGCTATGGATGGGCAACGGCAATCCACATAGCAAAGGCAATCGGGATTCACGAACGCGGGTGAATCAGGGCAAAAGCCGGACAGCGTAAATCACAGAATTAGCCCGGAAAACTTCAAGCTTCCCGGCGCGCTCTAATTCCCTGATTCTCCATTCGATAGATTCTTTAACTTCACCATATGGGGTTAATGTAACGTAAATATCGTCAAACCCGATTACAGCGCCAACATCTTCATACGGCGTTAGCGGTATTCTCCGCAGAATTTGAAGAAAGCGTTTGTTGTCCATACTCCGAAAACCTCCGTTTTGTATTTTATTCTATTTTACCACAAAGCGGAAGAAAAAGAAAGGCGGTGAACCGTGAAAAAGGGAACTTATGTGATCGAACTTGACCCGGCGGGGCCTAAAGTGGCATTGACCGCGGAGGAACGGGAGTGTACGCGGCCTATGTTCCGTTATTCGGTTTCCGATTCGGTGGAGTTGACGGAAAAAGAAATTTCAGAAATGGAAGCCACTGAAGCGGAAAAGGCCGTTCGTCGATTTCTTGCAAAGAACAACCCGGAAAAGCGGGTAATCGAAATTGGAACGTTCGGGAAAAATTCTATCTTGCTTCATGGAGCGGCAGAGGTTGAAACATTTATAGCCTTGATTCGGGAGCAAAGCCGGGAAGCGTTTCACAGCGGACAGTAATACCGCAGGGCGGGTGCTTTAACTTGTTTTCGTGCAAGTGTAGAAAGGAGCGGGACACATGAAAAAGAAAATCACGTTCCCGGACTGGACAAGCCAGGCGGCGGTGACGATCACCCGCGGAGGAACAAAGGACAAGCCCCGCGCCGTTTGGGGAACGTACACGGAGGAACCGGCGGAATGGCTTTCCCTCCGTGTAACGCTGGAAATCGCCGGGGGTTCGGTCCTCTTTGAAACGTTCGACAGCAGAGAGGAAGAGGAAGCCGCGCGGCTGGAAGCGAACCGGCGCGCCGCATGGCGGAACGCCCTTGCCTTTGCTGAACAGTTGTGGCGGGCCGCGCCACATCACGAATACGTCGTTTCATTCAGGCCGGAAAACCCGAACGTCGGCCCGGAAGCGGTTTGCATTTACCGGCGCTTTTTCCCTTATTCGGCGGAACGGGGGTGCGCCGTATGAGCGTTTGCCGCCGGTGCGGGCGTGAAATTGAGTGGGCGCAGGGAGAAAACGGGCGGTTTGTCCCCCTTGACCTTGAACCCGTATTCGTGATTGAGGGCGGCGGGAACGATCAGTTTTACACCGACGAAAACGCGGTGATCGTGGGCCGCGTCGCCCGCCCGGAAGAGGAATCGCCGGAACTGCCCGTTGCCTTTGTTCCGCATTGGAAAACGTGCGGGAGGGGGTGAGATCGTGAAACGTCAATTCTGCTTGCCCTGTTTCCTTGAACTGAAAAAGGCGGGGAAACACAACATTCAGCGCGTCAGCGGCGGGGTCAATATGAAGGTAACGTGCTGGTGGTGCAAGCGCCGCCGGTATGGGGCCGAATACGAAATTTCGCGGAAAGTAGGTGCAGGACGTGACGGGGGCTGAACTAAAAGCGGCCTTGATGGAGGAATACCCGGTGCGTTACGCCGGTATCACCTATCAGAAAGTAACCGCGCTGATTTATCGAAAGGCCGGGAGAGGTACGCGCATTCAGATTTCGGCGGAACTGCTGGACCGGAACGGGCGCGCCGTGGTGATTGCCCCAGCGGGAAAAATTGAAAGGGGGACAAACAATGCCGACACCTGACACGATCACCCGCGGAGCGGGACAAGCCCGGCGGAGCGCCGCCCGGCTGATTCTGACCGTTGCGAAATATACCGGCCTGACCCTTGCGGGAATCATCCTGTTTCGAGCGGGTGCGGCCTACGCCCTGACGGTACGCGGGTATTCAGCGGTGGGCGGTGAAGCTTTCGCCCTCTTTCTTCCCGTGTTTTATGCCCTGCTTTCGGGCGTGGGCCGGGGATACGTCAAAGACACGAAAAACGGCTATTTGCCGGATTATAAGGAGGGAAACGAACCATGAAGAAACTTGCAGATTTGAAACAGGGCGGATATTTCTTTTACGGCGGCGTTCAATGGGTGGTGCTGGAAAACAACGACAAGATCGGCGCGACGCTGGCGCTTGCCGCCGAACCCGTCTTTCACCGGGCGTTCGACGAAGAGAACCGGAACGACTGGCGCGTTTCGTCCTTGCGCCGGGAGCTGAACGGCCCGTTCTTTGACGCGTTGATTGAGGAGGGCGCGAACCGGGCCGCATTCCTTGATTGGGAAAGCGACCTGACCGCCGACGACGGAATGACGGACTACGGGACCGCGACCGACAAAATCGCTTTACTGTCTGACGGCCTTTACCGGAAGTACCGGCAGTATATCCCCCTTGTTGATGACTGGTGCTGGACCCTGACCCCGTGGACCTGTAACCCGTCGGATTCGTGCGTCGTCCGCTACGTCGATTCCTCCGGCGCGGTGGGCTGGGACGACGCGTACTACGGCCACTGGGGCGCGCGCCCGCTTTGTTATCTGGAATCGTCCATCTTTGTATCTGTCCCTTATGAAGATGAAACCGCGGACCCCCGCGCCGACATGATCGAGGAAGCCCGCGACGCAGTGCTGGAGGTTTTGAACGGCTATCCCGTGGACGTTTGGGGCGACGCTATCGCCGCCGCGGTTGCTTCCCTCTTCCAGTGGAAGCAGGACGCGGAGGACACCGCAAAGGAGGAAGCCGCGACGCGGGCGCTGAACAACACGCCCGGCGATCAGGGCGGGAACGACAACGCGGCGGCGGAGGGCTGAAAGCCCACGCCCCGCCGCCGAAAACTGCATAAGAAAACCGCCCCGCGCCCGTTGTGCGAAAACGGGTGCGGGGCGGAATCCGCCGGTAAAAACACAGCTTATCAACCTATGATTAGTATACCAGAAACCGGCGGAAAAGTCAAGAAAAAGCGCCGTTTTTATGCGGCGTGGCGGGCTTGTAATGGGTATTAAGATTCTGGCAAAGCCTGTCACGTTTACACAGGAAAACAGGGTGCGGAGGTTGCGGGCCGGTCCCGCTCCATCCCCCGCCCTACTGACCCGCGTTTGCTGGAAGCACAGAACACGCCCGCTTCATCATCCAACGAAAAGAGGGTGAAGCATGGTGCGAACCTTTATCAGAGAAAAGAAGATTTTTTGCGGCGATCATTACAGGGAGGTTGATATATTCGGCTATACCACAGCCCAAAAGAACGCCGCCGCCCGCGGGAAGCGGTCAAAAAAGGTTCAGGAATCGGAGCCGAAACAAAAGAACTTGAATGACAAGAATGCCCGCCGGTATTTCGTCCAGTTGGGAAACCTGAATTTCGGGGACGACCCGGAAGCTTTGCACGTAACGGCTACATACTCCGCGAAACATCTTCCGCGGACCGTGGAAGCCGCGGAAAAGGAAGTTTCAAACTATTTGCGCCGGGTGGCCTACGCCCGGAAGAAAGAGGGGTTGCCGCCCTTGAAATATATCCTTGTCACGGCCTACACCACAGCGCGGAACAGCGGGAAGCCGACCCGGATTCATCACCACATTGTCATGAATGGAGGGCTTGACCGTGACGTTGTGGAAGAGTTGTGGCGCAAGAGGAAGCGCAAGGGGCAGAAAAAGGGCGACCGAATAGGATATTGCAACGCGGACCGCCTGCAAGCAGACGAAAACGGGATTGCCGCCCTTTGCACTTACCTTGTCAAGCAGGCGGGCGGGAAAAAGCGGTGGTCCTCTTCCCACAACTTAAAGAAGCCGACAAGCCGGGCGAACGACGGGAAGTATAACCGGCGGCAGATCGAGAAGTGGGCGAAAGAAAGGCCGGGCCGCGCCTTTTGGGAAAAGAAGTATCCGGGCTGGACCCTGACCGACGACGATTACGGGGTTCAGTACGAATACAACGAACAAACAGGGTGGTCAATTTACCTGAAATTGAGGAAAAAAGAATAGAAAGGGGCGGTCATCATGGGGAAGCCTTACCGGGAATGCCCGCGGTGCGGCGCACACTTGGACGCGGGCGAAATTTGCGATTGCGGGAAGAAGCGGCAGGACGGAGCCGCACAACCCCGCGAAAAAATGAAGCTGATTGCGATTTGTCGGGAGGTTGACCCGGAAACCGGAAATATTGCCGTCTATCGGGTGGGCGAAGAAATGACAGATCGGACAATTTCGCTCTTGCGGGATTGGGCGCGGAACAACCCCGGATTCCGATATTTCACCCTTGTTTCTGCCCGATGGGAGCGGTTTGGGGACGTGATAGCGTCCATTCTGAAACGGCGGACGGTAACAGCCGCAGACGTGGACAGAATCGGCGGGATTGAGGAATTGTAAGGAGGGGAAAGTATTGGACAGCGAACAGGAATTGCGGGAAATGTACCGCGCGGCGGCGGTCATCAAGGAAATTTGCAACCGCCGGACAGAAGATGATTCGTGCCGCAAATGCCCGTTTTATACCATGTGCGCCGCAGAACCGTATTCGTGGGCGATTCCCGAAAGCGGGGTGGACGCATGACGGACCGGGAACAGCTTTTGCAGAAAGTCAAAAAGATTCAGGCTTTAGCAGAACGCGGCGACCGCGGGGAAAAGGAATCCGCCGCCGCATTGCTTGAACGGCTGATGAAGCAACACGGAATCGCCGAAAGCGAACTTTCGGAGGACCGCCGGGAAATGGCGTGGTTCAGGTATAAAACGCCGCTTGAACTCCGGCTTTTGAATCAGATAATTTATGCGGTTACAGGCCGCGTCGCTTTCGGGTGCGTCGGAGCCTATACGAACCGGCCCCGGAAAAAAACAGGAATCGAATGCACGGCGGCGGAACGGTTAGAAATTGAATTCAGCTTTGAATTTTACAAAGCCGCCTTTGAAAAGGAACTTGAACGGTTTTATATAGCGTTTCTGCAAAAGAACCGGCTATTCCCGGACAAGCCCATTGACGACGTGCCGGAGATCGGCGAAATGGACCTTGAAGAAGCACAGCGCCTTTCAATGATGATGGCGGGCATGGAGGAACACAGCCGCCGGAAAGCGTTGGGGAGCGGGACGGAAGAAAGGGGCGATCAATAATGCCCGTGACATGGGAAAAGAAATACCTTGCCCAGCGTTATCAGAACGCCGTAAACAACGCGCAAGGACATTCTTTCGAGGAATACATACAAGCCGGGTGCGCCCTGTATTCCAGACAGGGCCGGGCGGAGATCGACAAGACCCCCGAACCGTTCCGCGTCATGGAGAAGCTGGGCGGCGGAATTTTCAAGGGCCGGTTCACCGCCCACGCCCAGCCGGATTTTCAAGGGACCCTTGCGGGCGGGCGCTCCATCGTCTTTGAAGCAAAGCACACCACGACGGACCGGCTGAAACGGGACGTTCTGACCGGCGAACAGCAGGACGCACTGGAACGCCACCACAGCCGCGGCGCGGTTGCCGCCGTATGCGCCGGAATTGGGAACAATTTTTTCTTTGTTCCGTGGGCCGTATGGCGGGAGATGAAAGAGCATTTCGGGCGAAAGTATGTGACGGCGGCGAACCTTGAACCCTTCCGCGTTCGCTTCAATGGCGCGGTTCTTTTCCTTGACTACAAAAACGGAAGCGGGCTTTTGAGATTTTGCCGGACGGGTGAAGAATTCATAGACGAATTTTTGAAAACGGAGGTCAAAGGACCATGAAGAAACAGCGGCAGAAAACGCGGAAAGTGACGGTCCGGGTCACACCGCAAACGGCGTTCAACCTTGAACGTCTTATGCAGATCAGCGGGCAGAAAACGCCGGGCCGGGTGGTTGACAAGCTGGTTCGGGAAAAAATGCTGAACTTGCGTGTTCAGGACGAAGGGCGGCGCGGCTGATCGTGGGAAGGTATAAGACGGCGGCGGAGCGGATGGCGGTTTCCTTGCGCCGCGGGGAAGCGGAAGCGACCGGAAAGCCCCTGTATAAGTCATACGCCGATATTCCGCCGGGATTCTTGAGCAAAACCGCCTGTATGAAGATGAAACAGCCGGTTCGAGCAGACGAAGAGCCGGGGGCATACGTTCTTAACCGGAACTGGCTGGGATATATGCCCCTGTATGACCGGCGCGAAAAGAGGTGATAACCCGTGTTCAACCTGAACCGCATTTATAACCTTGATTGCATGGAAGCAATGAAAGAAATCCCGGACAATTTCTTTCAGCTTGCTATATGCGACCCGCCATACGGTATAGGACACGACGGACAGCGGCAAAGGGTACATAACAACCGGAAGCACAACCGGAAGTTTCACGCCCGGAAAGGCTGGGACAAGGAGCCGCCCCCGCCTGAATACTTCCGGGAGCTGGAACGTGTGTCGGAAAATCAAATTATTTTCGGCGGAAATTATTTCGCCCCTATGCTAAACCGCGGGACAAAGGGCTGGCTGGTTTGGGACAAAGGGCAACATGGGCTTTCGCAGTCTGATTGTGAACTTGCTTATTCGTCGTTCGATTTGCCGAACATGAAATTTTCGATTAAGGCATTGGACGACGCTCTATTTACAGAGGAGCCGGGAAAGGAGGGGGACGCGGAATGAAATTGAAAAAGGTTATTTCCCTTTGCCACCAGCGAAAGACGTTCCGCCTGTTCGACAAGATAAGCGAAAACGGGGAGATCGTGCAATGGATGGGTGACGGGTGCGCGGCCTACCCGCTGAACGGACTTCCGATACTGGATGAAGAAACCTTGTGCGCCGTGTTCGACATTTCGGAAAAGCAGTTGAAGAACACCAGCATTCGGCGGCTGACAATGCCGGACGTGCTGAACATCGGCGACACGGACCCGGACGAACGGGTTTTGAAAGACGACGACTTTTCGATTATTTACGGCGGAACGGAAGTCAAACCGATAAAGACCCGGACCGGAATAATCTTCATTCAGCAAAAATACCTTGCGCCGCTGGAGGACGTGCTGGACGTGGTACAGCTTTACGAGCGGGTCACGCCGGACGGTCAAACCTATGTCGCGGCAAAGGCCGGTTTGCTGATTGCGGCGGTGATCTTCCCTTACAGATTGGTGACAGAAAAATTCGTGAACCGGCTTGAAGAAGTGGCGCGGGAATCGCGCCGGGTGCTGAACGCCCCGCCGCCGGTACGCATGGCGGAGCGGGACCCCGATCAAGGGTCAATGTTTGAGGGATAGAGCAAACGGGAGGGTTCGACATGATAGAAATAATCATTCCGCTTGCCGTTCTGCTGGTGCTTTTTACGGCGGTTTCAGCGGTGATAATGTGGGCTATATATTGGGCGCGCTATCCGTTCGCAGTAAAGCGGCGGAGAGAGGAAAAGACGTGCGACACTTGCGAGAACCAGCCGGAATGCGACCGCTTCTTTTTGGAGCAATACAGAGGGCTGGGGATGGAAGAACCGGAATTTCTGAAAAATGCCGGTTGCAAAATGCACAAAGCAAAAGGACGGTGAAAGCATGGAATACAAACCGAAAGTTGTTCTTTGCCGCTTGCACATGGCGGGCAAGACGATTCAGCAAATCCGGGAGGAATGCGCCGGGCAGGGCATGACCTACCGGGATTTCGAGAACATACAGCGGGCCGGGGAATATTTCGACGGCGTGCGTTGCCGCCTGTCCCTTTGGGCGTGGGACAATTACGACAGTTACCACCTTGAAGATTGGGACGCGCCGGACGACGAACGCATGATGATGGCAATTTACTATTCCGAACAGGTCCACCCGGTCCCCCGGTACAAAAACGACCTTGAAAAATTCAAGGCGGATTGGGCGGCGGGAACCTACGACCCCGGCGGGGTTATCTGTTTCAGCCCGCGCGACGTGGAAGTGATCGAAGTGATTTCGGAAGAGGTAAAACCGCCGAAACCGGCCCCGGTCCCCTCTTCCCCGCCGCCTACGAAGCCGCGGCGGAAGAAGAAAAAGAAGAAAGGCGGGAAGAGGAAATGAACCTGACAGCACTTGAAGTAAAATGCCAGGTTTGCGGGCGGGCAAATACGCCCAGCGAAATACGGATAGATCAAGGCTGGCAAACGCGGGTTTTCGCGCGGTATGAGTGCCACGGGAGTATAAAGCGCCTGTTTCGGCAGGAAAAACCTTGCGAAACCCGGTATTCCGTGGAATGGAACGGGGACGAAGCCGAGCGGGTGATCGAAAGGACGAAAGAGGGGTAAACGTGGCCTATCTGGAAACACAGGTTCTTGAAACCTTGCGGGAAATCGCAAAAGAATTGAAAAAGATTCGGGAAGAATTGGAAAAGGAGGGGAAACGGCGTGAATAAACCGATCTACGAACCCCGCGGGCGCGCCCGTGAATATGGGGAACTTGCGGTGAACATCTATACCGGGTGCAATCACGGTTGTTCCTACTGCTACGCCCCAGCCGTCCTGCATAGGGGCCGGGAGGAATTCGCGGAGGTCCGGCCCCGGCCCGGTATCGTCGAAGAGGTCCAGCGGCAGTTGGAGCGGGAGAAGATCAGCGGGCGCACGATCTTTCTTTGCTTCACGTGCGACCCCTACCCCGCAGAAATCGACACCACGGAGACGCGGGAAGTCATTCAGGCAATCAAGGACAGCGGAAACAGCGTCCGCATTCTGACAAAGGGCGGGGACCGCGCCCGGCGGGATTTTGATTTGCTGGGGCCGTCCGATTGGTTCGGGGTAACGTTCACAACGGACAACCTCTTTCGCCCGGCGGCGGAGGAACCGAAAGCCGCGCCCCCGGCGGAGCGGCTGGCGACACTGGAACAGGCGAAATATAACGGCGTGCAAACGTGGGTATCATGCGAACCCGTCCTTTACCCGAATGCCGTTTACAGCCTGATTCGGAACGGCTGGTATATTGACCTCTTCAAAATCGGAAAGCTGAACCACGCCGCGCCCCCGGCGGAGATCGTCAAGGCGGGCGGCTGGGCCGCGTTCGGAGAGGAAGCCGAACGCCTTTGCCGGGAACACGGGCGCGCCTATTACATCAAAGAGGACTTGCGCGCCGAAATGGAGAAAGCGAGGGGAACGTAATGGACCAAAAAGGGCAAATGGAAAGCCTGAAAAACGCCGTCGGCGTGGTTGCTGAAATGTCGCTGATTTACTTTCGTGCGTTGCAGGCGGCGGGCGCGTCGCTGGAAGAGTGCATGAAGCTGACACAAGCCTATATTTCCGCGTGGGTGTATGGGAACAGCCAGCAGAAACAGGAAGAGGACGGCGGAGGGAACGACGATGAACAGTGAGATCACCGCCGCGGCCCTGAATGGGGCGAAAGTAACCGTTGAATCGGACTGCTGGCCTTTGCGCCGCAAGGCGGGCGGAATCGTCGTCCACATGATGAAGCAGACGTGGAACGGGGTTGTCAACATGACCCGGACCGTTAAGATCGACGAACTGACCGGCGGTGAAACTCTGGAAGAAGCGGTGAACCGGACAGCCCGCGAAATGGCGGAGGAAATTGGGAATTGAACCACCCCGTCGAGCGGGAAAAAATCAAAATAGGAGGTTTACACGGTGAAAACAATTTCGGTTATCAACCTGAAAGGTGGCGTTGCAAAGACCCTTACCGCCGGGAGCATGGCGCACATTCTGGCAACCTACCACGGAAAGCGCATTTTGCTGATCGACAACGACAAGCAGGGCAACACGTCAAAGACGTTCGGGGTCCACAGCTACGACGACAAGAGCATTTCGGACGTTCTGACCGCCCGGCGGCTGGACCCGTGGGAGGTTATCAAGAAAACCCGGTTCGACATGATCGACGTAATGCCCGCGAATATGTCCTTAATTCGGGCGAATTTGGAGGTCATGCTGGACACCAGCGCCCGCCCCCAACAAACCCGGTTGCGGGACGCACTGACCGCGATTGCCGCGGAAAGCTTCTATGATTTCTGTATTATCGACAACGCCCCGGATATAAACATTTCCACGATCAACGCCCTTGTCGCTTCCGACGACGTGATTATTCCGATCAAGATTGACAAATACGCCTTTGACGGGCTGGAAGAGTTGAAAGAGCAGATCGAGGACACACGCGCCGACTGGAACCCCCGCTTGCGGCTGGCCGGTTGCCTGATTACGTGCTTTCAGCGGACGGACGCAGACCGGCAGGGGGAAGAGTGGTTGCGGAGCCAGCCGGAATACCCGGTATTCGACACACACATTCGCTATTCCGAAAAGGTGGCGGAAAGCACGTTTTCGGAATCCCCCATTGCGGAATACAGCCGCCGGAGCGGGGCCGCTATGGACTATATCGCATTTGTGCGGGAATATCTGGACCGCGGGAAGAAATAGAGGACCGCGGGAATGAACTGCAATCGCTGTAAAAACCTGAATATGACGGAAGAACAGCAAAAAAGGCTGGGGACAAAAGAACCGCATATTTGCTTGAAGTACGGGCGGCGGGTTTTTCACAGGACGAACAAACCGGGATTTCATGACATGATTTACCCTTGCCCGGAATGCGAACAAGAAAAGAGTTTGTCCGATTCGGACAGAAAGGGGCGTACATCGTGGGAAAGTTTAACTTGAATCAGATTTTGAACGACGCTTCAAAGAGGGCCGCGCCCGGCGGCGGAGGGCAGACAGCCCCCGCCAGCCGCCCGGCGGAGATTGAGCGGTTGAGCGTCTTTGACCTTGTGCCGTCGGAAGATAACTTCTATTCCATGAACGACATTGAAGAACTGAAAAGCAAGATCGAACTTGCCGGGAAAGTGCTTCAAAACTTCATCGTCGTTCCGCTGGGCGGCGGGAAATACAAGGTCATTTCGGGACACCGCCGCCGCGCCGCCTGCATTTCCCTTGTGGAAGAGGGAAAACCGGAATATGAGTTTGTCCCGTGTACCGTAGAAGCGGACGAAGAGGACGCGGAGGTTCAGGCAATCCGGGAAGAAATTATGCTGATTGCGGCGAACTCCCAGCGGGAGAAAACGGCGTGGGACAAGATCGAGGAAGCCCGCCGGACCCGCGCGCTTTTGGAGAGAATCAAGCAACAGGAGAAATTGCCCGGCGATATGCGGAAGCTGGTGGCGCAAGCCTTGAACACCAGCCCGGCGCAGATCGGGCGGTTCGACGCGATCACCCGGAATCTTTGCCCGGCGTTCATGGAGGAATTGAAAGCCAACCGCATAAACATTTCAACCGCATATGAACTGTCCGGGCTTTCGGCGGAAGATCAGGCCGCGGCGTTTGAGCAATACCGGGAAACCGGGGAAATTTCAATCCGGGCCGCGCGGGAGCGGAAAAGAGAACAACCGCAAGCCGGTTTCCCCTGCAAGGACTTTGAAGCGTGTGAGTGGAACGCGGGCGGAGTTTGCGCGATCATGGACGGCGAAAAATGCGGTCACGGACTGAACCCCCGCGGGGAAGAAGAGCCGCCCGCGGCGGAGGTCCCGGCGGAAGAGCCGGAAGCGGAGCGGGAAGAATCGCCAGCGACCCCGCAGGACGCGCCACAGACCGCCACAGGGCCGCGGGAAGCGGACGGGCGGGAAAAGATACAACACGCCGCAGAAGCGCCCACAGAGGGCCGCACAGAGCCGGAGGAACAGCCGGAAACCGCCGGGCAGGATAAACCGCCCACCACCTCTTCCCCGCCGCCTATGGGCGCGGAACAGACGGACGATCAGGAAATGAACGCTGACCGCGCCGAACGGCAATTAAAGAATCTGCTGGAATACTGCATGGACAAGGCGGAATCTTTCGACCGTTCGCGGAACTGGACGGCGGACGTTCAAGCCCTTTATATCGCCATTGACAAGCTGGAAGAGTGAGGGCCGCGACGATGAATCAGGAAAAAGTTTTGATTTTCGGCGGATTTACGGAAGAGGAAGCGAAAGCGATAAAAGAAGCCGCGCGGATTTGGGCGGAGCGGGTGCGAATTGCCATAGAAGAAGCGGTGGCGGCGTTTTCAAATATTCTTTTGCAGATCGGCCCGCCTGACCTTGAAGCTTTGGACGATCTACGGAAAGAGTTGGAGGAAATCGGGAGAGAGAGCCGCGTCCGGCGGCGGAAGATGGAGCGGAGCCGGGCGCGGGCCATAGAACAGCGATACCGGGCGGAGATTCACCGCGTCGAGCGGGAAAGGTTTTATAGGCGGATATATAAGCCGCCCTAAAGCATAAATCGGAGGAACGGGCATGAAGCGCGGAAAAGTAATTTCAATCTTGCGGTTCTTTAGCACGATTGACAAAGAAATTCAAATGAACAATGCGACCGTCGAGGACTTGAACGACCGCTATTATTTGGCGCTGGGCGCGGTCAATATGGACGGCTTGCCGCATGGGAAAGGCGGGGTTTCAAAGCCGGTTGAAAACATGGTGGCGAATGTCCCCGATTACGTCCGAAAGAAGATTGCAGGAAAACAGCGCCGGAACAAGCGGCTGGAAGAAGTCGGGGCCGCTATCGGGCGGGAACTGGACCGTCTGAATTACTATGAAAAAGCGGTTGTAACATGGTTTTATTTAGACGGCGCAACGTGGGAACAGATTTCGGGACGGCTGAATTACAGCCCGCGGCAATGTCGAAACATACGCGACAAGGCTTTAGACCGGCTGACAAGCTGGTTTTCAGCGAATAAAGCAATTTTTACATTCAAATTTCCTGAAAAATAAGATTGCCACCTATTGCCCGTTTTTTCTGCTATAATGGCTATTGTGGAAAATTGAAACAGCGATTCGGGCGGGCGATTCTCCGCCGCCCGGCGCTGACCGGAAACGGACCTTGCTTTTTGCGAGGTCCGTTTTTGTGTGCGCTTCCGCGGAGCCGTCCAGATCGGAAAATGAAAAACAAACGAAAGGGGGTGCGCGGCGCATGGCGCGAGATCGAAGCCCGGAGCGCGACAAGGCGCGGGAAATATGGCTTGAATCCGGCGGGAAAATGACGGCGAAACAGGTTGCGGAAGCCGTCGGCGGCGTGAAGCCCGAACAGGTCCGAAAATGGAAAAGCCTTGATTCGTGGGCCGCGGCCCTTGAAGCCCAAAAGCCGCCCCGGAAGCGCGGAGGACAGCCGGGGAACAAGAACGCCGTCGGAGCGGGGCCGCCTACGGGCAACCGGAACGCCGAAACACACGGCGCGTATTCGGCGGTACGGATGGAGGATTTAACCACGGAACAGCGGGTTTATATTCAGAAAATTACGCTGGACACAAAGAAAAATATGCTTGCCGAATTACAGTTGCTTATAGCAAAAGAATTCGACTTGCAAAACAAGATTGCAAAGTTGGAGAGTGCGGAAAGCGGAAGTCTTTTTATTGATCGAGTTGTCGAGGTACAGACCCCAAAAGGGCAGGAACGATTAAATCAACAGCTTGAAAAGCTGGCAAGCCTGCAAGCGGAAGAAGAAGCCTTGCGCTGGGACATGGATGTTCAGCAGGGAAAACCGCCCACGAAGCAACAGCAAAAGCGCCTTGAAAGCCTGCAACGGGAGATTGCGGCCTTGCAGGACACCACGGGCGACCGGGCGCGGGAGTTGGAAAAGGCTGTCAACGCCGATATGAAATTGTAAGAAAACGCCGAAGAAATTTTGTTGTTTTTCGGCGGAGGGGGGGGTAACAAAACTAAGCGTTTCCTTGTTCAAAAAGAGTGTTCACGATTTGCTGTTTCTGGCGCATAAATTCCTTGCGCTCCTTCAGGCGGTAAGATTCGCCCTTGATGTTAATGACGGTGCAGTGATGCAGGACACGGTCCAGGATGGCGGAGGCGATGGTGACGTCGGCAAAGACCTCGTTCCACTGGGAGAAGGTCTTGTTGGAGGTAAAGACGGTGGACGTCTTCTCATATCGCCTGGCAATCAACTGGAAGAACAGGTTTGCGCCCTGGATGTCCATGGGGAGGTAGCCGATCTCGTCGATGATAAGCATCCTGTACTTGGCGAGAACCTTGAGCTTGTCCGGCAGACGGTTCTCAAAATGGGCCTTCTTGAGCTGCTCAATAAGCTGATGGCAGTTGATGTAGTAGGTGGAAAAGCGATGCTGTGCCGCCACAAGGCCCAGAGCGGAGGCCAGATGGGTCTTGCCCACGCCGGGCGGGCCAAGGAAGACCACATTCTCCCCGTTTTCCAGGAAGCGCATGGTGGCCAGTTCGTCGATCTGGCGCTTGTCGATGGAGGGCTGGAAGGAGAAATCGAAGTCGTCCAAGGTCTTCTTAATGGGGAAGCCGGACATCTCCCCGCAAGGGGGACGCGATAGCTCTAAGCGGCAAAGCCGCTAAGAGCTATCCAGTGGATCTGCTTCTCATAGGCCCGTCTCCGCTTGGATTTGGCTTCTTCTGAGAAAATGTGATCCAAAACCTCCACAATGTTGAGATCCTCCGCCACCGCCCGTTCCAGGTAATTGTCCAGAATCTCCAGGGTGTTTTTCATCTTAAGGGCTTCCAGGTTTTCCCTCAGCCTGTCCATAGTAAATTCAGTCATACAGCACCTCGTCATATCTGGACAAATCGGAGGGTTTCAAGGGAAAATCAATCACTTTGTCCTGTTCCAGCAGAACATTTTCTGCATCCATCGTCTGTTTCAGCGTAAGCCTTCTATAGTGCTGAGGATTGACAACCATGTCCTTTCTCTGATACGATATTCGGTGCAGAGCGATCTGCTTTCCCTCGTAATATGCTGCTAACATGCTGTCGAGGGCCACGACTGCCACATCTTTGCCGACATACTCCGCTGGCACGGAGTACTGATTGCCGGCGTAGGAGATGAGGCAGTCTTTTTGTACTCGCCTCAGGTTGATCTTGTCGATGATGTACTCACGAGAGAGGGGACTCAGGCCCTCTTTTTTCAGCCGCTCAAAGGGAATTTCGTTGGTGGTGGCGTGTACTTTCCCATTGACCTTATTGCACCAGGCCAGGGCCTGTCCGTTCAAGTCCGCCAGACTGTTGTACTGGATCCCCACCATAAAATTATCTCTGACAAACTGCACCGTCCGCTCTACTTTCCCCTTCGTCTGACCCCGATATGGCCGGCACAGAATGGGCTTGAATCCATAGAAGCCCGCGAAGTCCTCAAACTGCCGGTTTAGCGTGGAATCCTCCTGCTTCAGCAGCCGCTTGATGACTACCTGCTTTTGGATGGCTCTTAGCGGCTTTGCCGCTTAGAGCCATCGCATCCCCCTTGCGGGGACATGTTATCGTACAGAATCTCCTCCGGGTAGCCTCCGAAATACCGAAACGCGTTCTGATGGCACCGAATCAGTGTATTTGTGCTCATATCCGTTACGAACTCGATGTACCGCATCCGCGAATATCCCAGAATCATGAGAAAGCAGTACAGCTTTTTCCACTTCCCATCCTCGTACACCAGGTGATCCTCGAAAAATCCCCAGTCCATCTGCCCTTGCTTTCCGGGCATCGTCTCAAACCGCACCGTCGCTTTCTCATTCAAATCCATCTTCCGGCTGCTCACATACGCCTTGACAATACTGTAACCTCCGTCAAACCCCATCTCCCGCAGCTTCTCCAGTATCCGCAGCGCCGAATACGGCGCCTCTTCCAGCCACTCGTCCACGATCTGCTTGTACGGGTCCATCTTTGTTGGCTTGGGTTCGCTCAATGTGTACTCCGGCTTCTGCGGCGATTCCGCGTACCGCTTTGCTGTTCGCGGGTCCATGTGGTACTTCCGGCCCAGCTCCACATAGCTCAGCCCTTTCTGTCTGTCACTTCGGATTTCCATCCACTGTGCTCCTTTCATTTCCTGACTCCCTTTCCGGGCTCTTTTTCGCCCTGATTGGGAGTCTATCTTTTTTCCCTCCTCTCCGCCACAAAACTACATTTTTTCCTCGGCGTTTTCTTTCATTTTATCATTGGCGCTGACAGGAGCAGATGACGGTCGGTGAGCCAGTGAAGATCCGTATCCACCACATCGAAGTTGCGGGACAGGATGTTGAGGTGATCGAGCCAGTGGACAGCCCGAACGCCTACTTGACGAAGTTCCTGGAGACGCACGGGGATTGTTTCCATCATCTCGCGCTCACGTTTGAAAAACACGCTGAGCACCTCTCGATGTGTAAGATTCTCGCTACACAGGGTTACCGCTGCGTGTTTGAGGCACACGTGCGTGATCTGCTGGTGAATTACTACGAATCGTCTGACAACAGCGGCATTGCGCTCGAGCTCAAGAGCGTAGTCGAGGTATAAGAGACATGAAATGGCATACAGGCAACACATTGCTCCTGCATGCCATTTTCTGACATTTGGAATCGAGGAAATGGCAGATGGGAAAAGTGATCGCGATTTTTGGTACGATGGATACCAAAGGCGAGGATTATTTCTTTCTGAAAGAAAAGATTGAGGAGGCCGGGCTAAAAACGCTGCTCATCGACACGGGGCTAGCGTCTATGGCAGCGTACCCGTGCGACGTATCCAGCGAGGAGGTCATCGCGGCCGGCGGTTCCTCGACAGAGGAGATCCGCCGGCATGAGCGGACGTATGCTTTTGAGGTGATCGGCCACGGCTCCACGGAGATCGTGTGCGGGCTGTGCCGGAAGGGGGCGATCGACGGCGTCATCTCAATGGGTGGCGGACAGGGGACGCTGCTCGCAGTCATGGTAATGCGCGAGCTGCCGGTCGGCTTTCCAAAAGTGCTCGTTTCGACGATCGCCAATCTGCGCACGCTGCCGTTTGAGGGGGTCAACGACACGGTTGTGATGAACTCGCTCGTCGATATCAGCGGCAGCAACGGCATCCTCCGCATGGTCATGACGAATGCCGCACACGCGATCGTGGGCATGGTTGAGCATACAGAAAAAGCCGTGGCCGCAAGAGAGACGAAAAAGCCCCGCGTGGGCATCACGATGTTCGGAATCACTACGCCCTGTGTGGAGCGCGTATGCGCTATTCTGAAGGCGCAGGGCTTCGAGGTCGTGGTGTTCCATGTGAACGGACAGGGTGGAAAGATGCTCGAACGGATGATCCGGGAGGGCATGCTCAACGGTGTGCTTGATGTGACGACAGGCGAGCTTGGGCAGGAGTATATGGGCGGAACCTGTACAGCCGGCTGTCACCGTCTAGAGGCCGGGCCTGAACGGGGGATCCCGATGGTCGTGGTGCCGGGGGCGCTGACGAATGCAAACTTCATGCCGCCGTCCACAGTGCCAGAAAAATACCAGCATAATAAGGCGTATCTGCACAACCCGAATCTGGTGCTCGTGCGTGCGGACCAGCGGGAGAGCGTCGAGATCGGCAGGATTTTCGCTGAGAAGATCAACCGCTGCACAGGACCGGTAGAAGTGCTGTTACCAGAGCGGGGAACGTCGCTCTACGATTCGCCGGGCGGTCCGCTCTACGATGAGGCGGCCAACCGCGTTATGTTTGATGAGATCTGCCGGACACTGCGCAGCGATATCCCAGTCGTGCGGATGGACGTGACGGTCAACGACGAGGCTTTTGCTGTACGTATTGCGGAGGACTTTTTGAAACTGTATCATTTGAAAGGGAATGGAGAATATTAGATGATGGATAGACAGACCGTCCTGAAGAGACTGCGGAAAAAATCGGCGAGGGCAAGGTAATCGTTGGTACGGGTGCAGGTACGGGCCTGAGTGCCAAGTGCGAAGAAGCCGGCGGCAGCGACCTGATTATCGTCTATAACTCCGGCGTTCCGGATGCAGGGCCTGCCGTCCGTGTGCGGGAATTTCCCGCTGGGCGATGCCAATACCATCTTGAAGGAGCTGGGGCGCGTGGTGCTGCCGCGCGTCAGGGATACGCCGGTGCTTGCGGGCGTGTTTGCGAACGACCCGTTCCGCGACATGAAAACATTTTTGACTGAACTCAAAACCATGAGATTCTCCGGTGTGCAGAACTTCCCCACGGTCGGCACTTACACGGCCGCATACCGGAAAAACATCGAAAGTGTGGGGATCTCCTACGATAAGGAGGTTGAAATGATCCACATCGCGCACGAGCTGGATCTGCTGACCACCCCATATTCCTACACCATTGAGGAGGCAGAGAAGATGGCGAAGGCCGGCGCCGACATTGTGGTCGCGCACTGTCGCGCGACGGTTGGCGGCATGGTCGGTGTGGGCAGAGAGGGCATTATGACCCTGGACGACGCGGTGAAAAAGGTGCAGGATATTCATGATGCGGTGAAGGCAATCAATCCATAGGCGCTTGTGCTCTGCCATGGTGGCCCAATTGCAACACCAGAAGATGCGGAATATGTGCTCTCGCGCGCGCATGGCGTCGTGGGCTTCTACGGCGCATCCAGCGCGGAGCGGCTGCCGACGGAAAAGGCAATTTGTGAGCAGGTTGGCCGCTTTGGGAGCTTGACACTGTCATAATACGGAAAAACGGGAATGGTGAGCATGGGCGAAGAAAAACAGCAAGAACAGGTACCAGAGGAAAGAAATACGAAAGAGCGCAAGGCGGCGGGACGGGAAACGATGGCCCCCAACCGCAGAAGTGCGTTCCGCACGCTGGCAGCATTCTACCTCGCCTATCTAGTCTATCAACTGATTGGTCAGATCGTGGCGAGCGACGTGCCGGGTAAGGCACTGCCGTGGATGATCGCTGCGGTCGCCGTGTTTTGCGCCGGTGCGGTCTGGCTCATCTGGCCAGAGGTCAAGCACATCAAGGAGGTGCTGGATCATGTCGAGTGACGCCCGGCATGAAGCGGAACAGGCGCTGATTGCCCTTGTGGTCGGCCGGGAGTTCCCACAGTTCAGTAAACAGACCTATGCACCTGCATTGCATGGATGCACAGAGGAGCTGCGCGGCATTTTTGAGCCGCTTGCAGCGTACTGCGCGGACCATTCAAACGATGCGCAGGAGTTTGCGGAGGAACTGGCAGCCACCTTGCTGCAGGCGATCCGGGAGGATCTCGAGACGTGCTCGCGTGTAGACCGCCCGCTGCGGCACGACGCTTACCGCATGTTTCTGGCGACATTCCTCTCCCCGGCGCTTGCACAGGTGGAGTATCCCTTGGCGCAGACCTTTTGCGAGTCGCTGCGCCTGCAATGGCAGGCGGCATGGCCGAAGCAGGCCTATCGAAGCGCCGCGGCGGAGGCCATCTCTGCGGGTTTCGACAAAAAGTGGTATCGCTGCTACATCACGCAGGCGGCTTGCGAATACCTTGGGAAGAGCGATGATTGCGCTGAGCTGACAGCCTTTCGCGCATTCCGTGACGGGTATCTGAAGCGCTGCCGCGACGGAGAGCGGCTCATCGCGGAATACTACCGTACGGCGCCGGCAATCGTTCAGCGAATCGCTTTTCATGCTGACCGGGATCATATTTACGAGGAGTTGTGGCGCGCCTATCTTGCTCCCTGCTTCGACGATCTTCGCGCCGGACGCAAGAAGGCGTGCAAGGTGCGTTACTGCCGTATGGTGCGCACGCTGGAAGAGCGACTCCTGCCGCACGGGTTCCATGCGGAGCAGGAGACGTGTAAGCCGTTTGGCTTTCCTGTTTTCTGACATATCGTTCAAAAAGTCCTGAGATTGCAGCAGTCTCAGGACTTTTTCGGATGCAAAACGGGTCGGGTCCTGACCCAAACAGGGTCAATTCTACAATAAAAAACAGGTAATAGGAACTGAGCGCCCCTTGAGACGTATAGACATAATTGGAGAATATTGGTATGCCCCGATATGAGCAGAAACGTTTAACGGCCATTTTGAAATGTGCACCGCCCTCTGTCAAGCAGACAGATGAAAAAAGAGAACTAGGCCACGAGGGGCTGGTTCCTGAAAGCGAAGGGAGCCAGCTATATGATCCCGGCTCAAAGCAATGCTTCTGAGCCGTGGACAGTTGATTGGTGGTGATAGAAAGAGCGTCATTTGGCTGCGTGCTTCTTCCAAACGCTCCTGGAAATCGATTGATTTCCAGGAGCGTTTGTTTTTGCAGGCTGCAAGCGTCCGGCCAGCGTTCGGAGCAGGCGAAGGGGGCCGTCAAGATCGGATCATAACAGGATTTGGCTCTTGACAGTTCACACCTCTAATTATATATTATATTTAATAAAATATTTTATTTAATATGATATAGTCATAGTACACAAAATTGAGGGGCCTGTATTGCGGAATATGAACTATTTCACTGCATATTTTCCGCTGCTCAGAAAAATGGAAGCCCAATTCTTTTCCGGCCCTTCAAAAAAGGCGGTATTAAAGCCAGCACGGATTTCCTCTAAAATGGGGACATAAACAGCGCCGGACCTGAGATCCGGGGCGGTAAAGGAGGAAATTGTTATGGAAAAAGGCTGGCTTGGTTTGGAGGATCAGGTGGTCATCGTCACAGGCGGGGCCTCCGGCATCGGCAAGCATGTGGTGCAGACCCTGACAAAAGCCGGGGCCAAGGCTGTAGTGGCCGACATGACGGTGAACACCGGCGGCGAACTGGACGGCGCCTGGTGCGTCAAGTGCGACGTGACCAGTCCTGACAGCGTGCAGGCCATGGCGGACGCCGTGGTGGAGAAGTACGGAAAAATCGACGCCCTGGTGAACAATGCGGGCATCAACATGCCCCGCCTGCTGGTGGACGCCGCCGGGGAGCGGCCCGAATACGAGCTGAACGAGGCGTCCTTCGGCAAAATGTTTGACATCAACGTGAAGGGCGTGTTCCTGTGCGCCCAGGCCTGCGCCCGGCAGATGCTGAAGCAGGGGGGCGGCGTCATCGTGAACATGTCCTCCGAGTCGGGCAAGGAGGGTTCCCAGGGCCAGAGCGCCTACTCCGCCACCAAGGGCGCAGTGGACAGCTTCACCCGTTCCTGGGCCAAGGAGCTGGGCAAGCACAACATCCGCGTAGTGGCCTGCGCCCCCGGTATCATGGAGGCCACCGGCCTGCGCTCCCCGGCCTACAACGACGCCCTGGCCTACACCAGAGGCTGCAAGCCGGAGGAGCTGTCCACCGACTACAGCAAGGTCATCCCCCTGGGCCGGGACGGTAAGCTGGACGAGGTGGGCGATCTGGTGGCCTTCCTGGTCTCCGGCCGGGCCAGCTACATCGCGGGCACCACATTGAACATCTCAGGCGGCAAGTCCAGAGGGTAACACATATAGGGAGGGGATCGCGGTGAACACCGAATTTGGCGGCAACCGGCTGGCGTATATTTTGCTGTCTCTGTGCAGCGCGTCGGCGGTCTCCTCCAGCGCCCTGGCCGGGAAGCTCCAGGTCAGCGAGCGGACCATCTCCAACGACGTCAAGCAGCTGGAGTCCGAGCTGAAGGACTGCGCGTCCATCCGGAGCAGCCAGGGCCGGTACACCCTCCACATCTACGACGCGGCCCGTTTCCAGACCGTCCGGGCCCGGATTCTGGCGGACGATGGCGGTTTGAACTCCCCAGGAGGCCGGATGGACTACATATTTGGCCGCCTGATGCGGGCGGAGGCCCCTCTCCTCACCGACGAGCTGGCCTACGAGATGAACGTGGGCCGCAGTACGTTAGTCAGCGATCTGAAGCGGCTCCGCACCGCTCTGGAGCCCTACCAGCTGTCCATCCAGGGCAAGACCAGCCAGGGGCTGACCCTCCAGGGCCGGGAACAGGACGTGCGCCACTACCTGCTGGAGCACTGCTTCGAAGCCCTCTACCGGGACTACCCCCTGGAGGAGGAGATTGTCGCACTGGTGCAGAACGCCTTTGCCCAAACTCCGGTGGGCCGCACCACCCGGCAGCGATTCCAGCGGTTTTTGACCGTCATGCTGGACCGCTTCCTCACCGGGCACCCCATTGGCGAGCTGCCCACCGCCTTTTACCGTCTGGCCGCCCGGCCGGAATTTCAGGCTGTCAACGCCTTGACCCAGCAGATTGGCGCGTTCCTCCACATCGACGTTCCGGCGGAGGAGAAGCTGTTCACCCTGCTGCCCATTGTGGGGATGCGTACCCCGGCGGATGTGATGGACATGCGGTCCATCCAGCTGGACCCGGCCATGCGGCCCCTCCAGGAGAAAATATTCCGGCAGATCAAGCTGGAGATGGACCTTCAGATGGCCAGCCCGGAGTTTGAGGAGGAGTTCCTCTACCACCTGATGTTTATGGTCAACCGCCTGCGATTCCACGTGCGGCTGAAGAGCCCTATGGCGGCGGAGCTGCGGGAGAAGTACCCCCTGGCCTGGCGGATGGCGGGCATCGCCGCCCGGGTGATCCAAGAGGAGCAGGGGGTGCAGGTCACCGAGGACGAGCACAGCTACCTGGCCTCCTACTTCGGGGTTTTTCTGGAGGAGCACGCCGCCCATGACAGGCCCTTCCGGGCGGCCATCGTCTGCGGTACGGGCCGGGTGACCGCTCGTCTGGTGGCCGCTCAGCTGCGGCGGGTGCTGGACAGCGCCTCAGAGCTGACTCTGCTGTCCTGCGACAAAGTCACCCCGGAGCTGCTGGCGGACTTTGACCTGGTGTTTACCACCGTGGAGCTGCCCTGCTCCACCCGCCAGCCGGTGATTTTCATCCACGAGGTGTTCAACGAACAGGAGCTGCGCCACAAGATCGAAAAGGCCAAATACTGGGACCAGGTGGACGTGCCCATGCTGGACAACAACTGGTTCGTCATGGCGGGCCTGCTGGACGAGAGCCGGTTCTTCATCCTGGACGGCGTGGAGACCTACGACCAGGCCCTGGAGCAGATGGCCTCGGCGCTGACCGCCCAGGGGCAGGCGGACCCGGAGTTCCTGTCCCGGCTCCGGGCCAGAGAGCAGATCGGTTCCACCGTCTTTGAGCGGTCGGTGGCCATCCCCCATACGGTGCAGTACGCCTCCGGCCGGCTGACCCTGGCTGTGGGTGTTTGCCCCCAGCCCATCCGCCAGGGGGAGCGGGAGGTCCGCACCATTTTCCTCATGGGGCTGCCCCAGGACGCCGCCAGCGACGCTCTGCTGGTACGGGTCTATGAGGAGATCATCAGCATCACCCGGGACAGGGAGATGCTGGACAAGATCGCCGCTGCCAACAGCTTCCAGGCCCTGCTCCGGGCGCTGTACCGGCAGGCTTGATCAGGAGGAATTGATCATGTTTCAACTCGCGCTGCTCTTAGGAGCCATGTTCCTGCTCCAGGGAGTGCTCAGCGTCATCCAGATGCGGCATTTTTCCAAGGAATTCGTCAAGCTGCGCCGCCAAGGCAAGGTGGCCTGCGGGCGGAAGTCCGGCGGGTTCCATGCGGGGGCCATCGTCCTGTTCCGCATCGACGAGGACGGGGTCATTCAGGAGGGCAGAAAGCTGATGGGCGTCACCTGCTTCGCCCGGGTGACGGACCTGCCCGGCTTCGAGGGCAAATTCGTGGGCGGGCTGACCGAGGCCGACCTGCCCAAGTACGGCAAAAACCTGCGCAAGGCGGTGCTGGACGCCAGCAATACCTACAACAAATTCATGGCCGGAGAGGTCATCCCGGAGCCGCCCTCCCCCTTCCAGCGGGCGGGACGGACCCTGACCGGAGCCCTCCGGCCCCAGCCCAAAACACTATGAAAGGCGGATTTCTATGGACTTTATCGTCAATTTAGCCTCCGGCTTTATGAATCTGTTCACCCTGGGCGGACAGCAGTTCATGAGCTGGGTCACCGGCATCATCCCCACCATCATTATGCTCCTGGTGCTGATGAACGCCATCATGGCCATCGCCGGGGAGAAGACGGTCAACAAGCTGGCCGCCGTCTGCACCGGCAACCCGGTCCTGCGCTACGCGGTGCTCCCCTTTGTCAGCGCCTTCATGCTGGGCAACCCCATGGCCCTGTCCATGGGTAAGTTCATGCCCGAGTTCTACAAGCCCTGCTTCTACGCCTCGGTCACCTACCACTGCCACACCAACAACGGTCTGTTCCCCCACATCAACGCCTCGGAGCTGTTCATCTGGCTGGGCATTGCCAACGGCATCACCGCCCTGGGCCTGGACACCACGCCTCTGGCAGTGCGGTACCTGCTGGTGGGCCTGGCGGCCAACTTCATCTCCGGCTGGGCCACCGAGTTGACCACCCGGATGGTGGAGAAGCAGCAGGGCGTCACCCTGAGCCGCCAGTTCAAGACCGCAGAGTAAGGAGGAGAGAAAAATGGCTGACTATCGTTCCATCCGGATCGAGCGGGGACCCGGCGGGTTTGGCGGCCCGCTGACCGTCACCCCCACCGGGCAAAAAAACAAGGTGATGTACATCACCGGCGGCGGTGCGGAGCCCGAGTGCCTGGCAAAGATCGTGGAGCTCACCGGCATGATCCCGGTGAACGGCTTTAAGACCAAGTGCCCCGAGGAGGAGATCGCCCTGGCCATCATTGACTGCGGCGGCACCCTGCGCTGCGGCATCTATCCCAAGAAGGGGATTCCCACCGTCAACGTCATGCCTGTGGGCAAGGCGGGCCCCATGGCCCAGTACATCGTCCCGGAGATTTATGTTTCCGCCGTCACCTCGGAACAGGTTTCTCCTGCCGGCGGCGCCGTCCCCGCCCCCAACGCGGAGCCCGCCAGGAGGGAGGAGCCCAGATTTACCGCCAACCAGAAGGTTTCGGAGACCCTGGCCAAGCAGGAGAACAAGTCTCTGGTCACCAAGATCGGTCTGGGGGCCGGCAAGGTGGTCAACACCTTCTACCAGGCCGCCCGGGACGCCATCCAGACCTGCATCACCACCCTGCTCCCCTTCATGGCCTTTGTGTCCATGCTCATCGGCATCATCAACGGCTCCGGCTTTGGTGACGCGTTTGCCCAGATCCTGACCCCTCTGGCAGGAAATATCTTCGGACTGGTTGCCCTGGGTCTGATCTGTTCCATCCCCGGCCTGTCCGCCCTGCTGGGTCCCGGCGCGGTCATCGCCCAGATCATCGGCACCCTGGTGGGCGCGGAGATCGGCAAGGGCAATATCGCCCCCCAGCTGGCCCTCCCCGCCCTGTTCGCCATCAACTGTCAGGGCGCCTGCGACTTCATCCCCGTGGGCCTGGGCCTGGCCGAGGCGGAGACCGAGACCATCGAGGTGGGCGTGGTGTCCGTGATGTACTCCCGCTTTGCCACCGGCTGGCTGCGGGTCCTGCTGGCCTATGCCGCCAGCTTCGGGCTGTATGCTTAATGAAATGGAGGTCGATCTCATGAACATCATCTATGAAAATACCATCAAGGCTATGGGGGAGTGCGCCCAGGAATTTCGAGAGGAAAATATGTTTGTCCTCTTTGGCGACAGCGCCCCCGAGGAGATCAAGGATTTCTGCTACTGGGTGGATGTAGCGCCCATCCATGGGACCATCGCCCCGGGCCAGGTGCTGAAGGTGGACGGCCAGTGCTACCGGATCACCGCTGTAGGCGGCGAGGTCCCCACCACTCTGGCCGGACTGGGCCACTGCTCCTTCAAGTTCAGCGGCCAGACCGAAGTGGAGCTGCTGGGCACCATCTATGTGGAGGACAAACCCATGCCGGACATCCAGGTGGGCACCGTGCTTCAGATTGTGGAGGAGTGAGAGCCGCAAAACTTGCGGTTGTGCTTCCGGTTCATTCCTGCTATACTTAGATAAAACGATTTTGTAAAGCAGGTGTCAACATGGTTCAGATCACCCAGACGGTCCCATCGCGCATCTTCCAGCTGCTCCGCAGCGGACAGGAGCTGACCCGGCAGGAGATCTCAGGGACGCTGTCCCTGAGTATGCCTACCACCCTTCAGTATGTCACAGAGCTGATGGAGGCCGGTATCCTGGAAGAGCGCGGCACGGCCCAGTCCAACGGTGGGCGAAAGGCCAAGCTGCTCCGCCTCTGTCCGGAGGCCGGCCGGGCGGTGGGCGTCAATATCGGGGTACGCCATGTGGAATTTGCAGTAACCGACCTGCTGGGGGAACTCCGGCAGGCCGGTTCCGTTCCGTTGGTCTTCCGGGACGAGCCGGAGTGGTACGACCGGTTTCACGAGAGCCTGGTCCGTTTTTTGGCGGAGCACCAGCTGAAGGCTGGACAGATCCTGGGGAGCGGGGTGTCCTTTCCCGGCATCATTGACGGCGGAGGAGAACAGGTTATCCGCTCCCACATCCTGGGACTGTCCCACATGAGCCTGGACCGCTTCCACAAGGCGTTACCCTTCCCGGCCATCTTCGCCAACGATGCCAACTGCGCCTGCTTTGCGGAGCGCGGCCCGGTCCGCAGCAGCTTTTTCTACCTCTCCCTGAACGAGTCGGTGGGCGGAGCCATCATGCTGAACGGCCAGCTCTGGACGGGGGACACCTTCCAGGCAGGGGAGGTTGGCCACATGCTGCTGATCCCGGAGGGCCGGCGGTGCTACTGCGGCAAGGAGGGGTGTGCGGACGCCTATCTGTCCCCCCAGGCGCTGGAGCGGGACGGATGGGACCGCTACCTGGAACACCTGGCTGTGCTGCTGAGCGATCTGCGGATGCTGCTGAACATCGACCTTGTGGTGGGCGGACAGGTGGGCGCGCAGATTGGCCCCCACCTGGAGGAGCTGCGGGTCAAAACGGCGCAGTACGACCACTTTGCCCGGGATGTGGACTACATCGTTCCCTGCACCCGGCTGGAGCATGCCTGTGCCCTGGGGGCGGCCGACTTTGCGCTGGAAACATTCGCGTCCCGGGTCCTGCAAGGGGACCGGGACGCGTTTGGATGAAAAAAGCGCTCTTTCTGAGTCCCTGAAGCGGGCGCCGATGGAGCCGCCCTCTCCCTCCTCACAGGAGCGCCGCCGGATTTTGTGCATAGAATGGATTGGGCTGTGGAATATGGAGGGGCCCCTTGCGGAGGACTTGTCCCCTTGGCCCGGCATGTTTTCTCCAATGCAACCGATGAGCGTTTACGCAATTGGAGCGGAACATGAAGCGAACTCCTGCCCTCCGCACTCCTGCGGGCGGCGGGTAAGAAGGGAATACTATGCAGCAAATCGAATGGAAGGATCGGTTTAATATTGGTGTGGAGATCATCGATCAGGCGCACCATGGACTGTTTTCCATCGTGCAAAAGATGATGGATCTGTACGTTGAACGGCACAAGGACAAATTTGCCTGTGTGGAAGGGATCAAATATTTTAAGGCGTACGCCCTCAAGCACTTTGCTGAGGAGGAAGCCTATATGCACCAGATCGGATATCCTGGCTACGCGGCGCACAAAAAGATTCACGACCGGATGAGGTATGAGACCCTGCCGGAATTGGAGCGGCTGCTTTACGAATCGGATTTTTCAGTTGAAGCGGTCCAGCGGTTCATTGGCGTTTGCACCGGCTGGCTGACCGGCCACATCCTCGTGGAGGACCGGGCGATTGTGGGGGGAGGGAGCGGTGAATTGGCTCCCATACAGTTTGACGATGAGATGTCTGTGATCCAAGCGGTGATCATCGCCCCGTTACAGGAAATTTTGGGCTGTCCCATCCAATTCACCGGCCAGTTCTCGGTCAGGGATATGATCCTGCATGAGCAGTGCTACGAGCTGATCTACAGTACCCGGGAGGGGAAACGGCTGCGGATCATACTGGTCATGGGGCAGCAGATGCTGCTTCATGCGGCGGGGCTGATGTTTGGAATCGATTTTTACGAAAAGAGTGACATCGTCGGGTTTGCCCTGCAGGAAATTGCACAGAACCTGATTCAGCGGGCGGCTGTGAGCTTTGGCCGTCAGCCGGATGAGTTCCAGCTGGAGAAGGGATGCTTTTTGGAGCACAAGGAGTTTTTGGAGCAATTCAAGGACCGGTCCCCGCAGTACAGCCTGCTGTTTCGCGTGGGGCAGGAAAGCTTTGCCCTCTGCATCGATCAGATGGCGTGTCCAGATGCTCCGGCTTCCGATGCGATGGAAGGCGAGCGCCCTCTTTTACCTAAGCAGCGGTCCTGAGCGCCTGAGGTTCAAACCGGTTTGACCGTCTGGTTCAAAAATCTCCGGGAATCATCTGATTTCCGGAGATTTTTCATCTGCGCTGTGTGTGGAGAGGCCGCTTGATTCATCACGTTGTTCATGGTATACTGCAAGCGGCCTGCTGCCTGTTGCCTGTCTGTGATCCCTGATTCCTGAGCGGATCACGGTATGGGATCGACGCTGCGGCTTCTGAACAACAGGAAGGGATGATCCAAGATGAATGTTCCACTGATCGAAGGCTGTGTGGATTCCTACGCCTCCTGCGCGGCCGCCTGCCGGGCGGGTGCGGACCGCCTGGAGCTGTGCGCCAATCTGTCCATCGGCGGCACGACCCCCTCTTCCAGCCTGTTCCAGCAGGTCCGGAGGGATTATGCGGTGCCGGTCAACGTTCTGATCCGTCCCCGCTTTGGGGATTTCCTCTACTCGGAGCCGGAGCTGGAGGAGATGGGGGAGGAGATCCGCCGCTTTCGGAAGCTGGGGGCCAGCGGGGTGGTCATCGGCGCGCTGACGCCGGAGGGCGAGCTGGACAGAGAGGCGCTGGCCCGTCTGATCGACTGCGCCAGAGGGCTGCCCGTCACCCTTCACCGGGCCTTCGACATGACCCGGGACCCGCTGGAGGCGCTGGAGGAGGCGGTCCGGCTGGGCTTCCGGACCATCCTGACCTCCGGCCAGGCGCGCAGCGCGGCGGAGGGGACGGAGGTGCTGAGGCAGGTCTTCCGCCAGGCGGCGGGACGGATCGACATTATGGCGGGCTGCGGCGTAAACAGGGAGAACATTGTTTCCCTTTACGAGCAGACCGGCATTCGGGTGTTCCACACCACCGGGCGGAAGGGGCCGGTGGACAGCGGGATGCGCTATCGCAGGCAGGGGGTGTCCATGGGACTGCCCTCCCTGTCGGAGTACGAGCTTTGGCGGACGGACGAGGAGGAATTCCGGGCCTGCGCGGAACGGGTGCATGCCCTCCCAAACAGCTGACACAGCCGCGGAAGCGGCCCCGTTTCGGGGGGCCGCTTCCCGGTTGATTTTTTTTCCGGACCGCATTATAATGGAGGGCATAAAAAACGTCCGAGGGACGGCAAGGCAGGGTGAGTGCATATGGCTATCATTGGAATCGATCTGGGCACCACCAACAGTCTGGCGGCTGTGTGGCGCAACGGAAAGAGCGAACTGATCCCCAACAGCCTGGGGGAGTATCTGACCCCCAGCGTAGTCAGCGTGGATGACGACGGGACCATTCTGGTGGGGGCGGCGGCCCGGGACCGGCTGATCTCCCATCCGGAGCGGACGGCCGCCGGGTTCAAACGGAGCATGGGCACCAGCCGCCGGTATGAGCTGGGGGGCCGGGTCTTCACAGCGGAGGACCTGTCCTCCTTTGTTCTGCGCCGCCTGCGGGAGGATGCAGAGAGCTACCTGGGCGAGGTGGTGGACGAGGCGGTGGTCAGCGTTCCAGCCTACTTTGCCGAGGCCCAGCGGGCAGCCACCAAGCGGGCGGGCGCCCTGGCTGGACTGACGGTGGAACGGCTGGTGAACGAGCCCTCTGCCGCCGCGGTGGCCGGACACATCGGTGAAGGGGATGAGGACAAGGTCTGTCTGGTTTTTGACTTCGGCGGCGGCACGCTGGACGTCTCCCTGGTGGAGCGGTTTGACAACGTGGTCAGCGTGACCGCCGTCAGCGGGGACAATTACCTGGGGGGGCGGGACTTCGACGAGCTCATCGCCCGGGGGTTCTGCCAGGACTGCGAACTGAACTTCGACAGCCTGTCCCGCCAGCGGCAGGAGACCCTGATCCGCCAGGCGGAGACCTGCAAGATGGCCCTTACCACCCAGGAGCCGGTGATCATGGCGGTGTCTGACGAGGAGCTGTCCGCCTCTCTGCCCCTGACCCACGAGTGGGTGATCCGCAAGAGCAGCTCTCTGTTCCAGCGGATGCTGGCTCCGGTGCGCAAGGTGTTCATGGACGCCGGACTGGGGGCGGGGGAGCTGGACGAGCTGGTGATGGTGGGGGGCTCCAGCCACATGCCGGCGGTGCGCCGGTACATCGCCAAGGCCCTGGACCGGGAGCCCGCCGCCGGGACCCGGCCGGACACCGCCATCGCCATCGGCGCGGGGATCTGCTCCGGGATGAAGGCCCGGGCCAGCGACCTGCGGGAGCTGGTGCTCACCGATGTGTGCCCCTTCACGCTGGGGGTGAATGTGCTGAACCATGCGGAGCAGAACAAGGACCTGATGTCCCCCATCATCGAGCGCAACAGCGTGCTGCCCACCAGCAAGGAGGGCACCTACTATACCGCTCACGACAACCAGAACGCCCTGGACATCAAGGTGTACCAGGGGGAGCAGCGTTACTGTGACGACAACACCTACCTGGGCCATGTGGAGATCGCCGTGCCTCCCGCGCCCCGGGGCCAACAGTACGTCCGGGTGCGCTTTACTTACGACATCAACGGCCTTCTGGAGGTGGACGTGGTGGCCAAGGACGGTCAGACCGGCCGTCTGGTCCTCCAGGGCTCCGGCATGAGCGAGGCGGAGGTGGAGCAGCGGCTGAAGGAGCTGGAGCGGCTGAAGATGCACCCCAGGGACCAGGAAGGTCCCCGCACCCTCATCGCCCGTGGAGAGCGGCTGTACGCCATGACGGTGGGACAGATGCGGGACCAGGTGGCCTACATGCTGGACTGGTACCAGATGCAGCTGTCCACCCAGGAGCCGCTGCGGGTGGCGAAGGCCAGCCGCAAGGTGGCCGGCTTCTTTGACCAGGCGGAGGCTTACATCGGGCTGGGGGACCTGCCGCCCCTGGACCTGGACCCGCTGGCGGATGAGGGGGACGCTGAGGAGGACGAGACATGAGCTGGCCCTGGAGTCAGCTGGGCCTGCCCGGGCCCTCTGACCTGTCTGAGGTCCGCCACGCCTACGCGGAGAAGCTGAAGACCGCACACCCGGAGGAGGACCCGGAGGGCTTCCAGCGGCTCCACTCGGCCTACCAGCTGGCCAGCCGCATGGCCCGCCAGCAGAAGCGGGGCGGCCAGCCCGCCGCGCCCCGGACGGAGCCGCCGCCCAGTCCGCCCCCTCCGCAGGAGGACTTCGCCTTTGGCGAGCTGTTGAAGGATGGCGGCGAGCCGCCCAGCCGTCCCCCGGAGGGGGAGCAGGACTTCGATTACGACGAGCTGCTTCAGGAGGGAGACGAGCCCTCCCGGCCTCCCCGGGAGGAGGAGAAGGAGCCGGAGTTCGACTTTGAGCGTCTCTTCGCTGAGGGGGAGGCGGAGCGGGCAGAGGCCCGCCGCCGCCGGGGCGAGGCGCGCCGGAGGGCCCAGGCCCAGGCTCAGGCGTGGGCGCGGGAGCGCCAGCGGGCCAAGGAGTGGGCGCAGAAGCGGGAGCAGTGGCAGCGTCAGGAGCAGCGGAATACCTACGATCGGGAGCGCCAGGACCAGTTCCGCCGGGAGGAGTCCCACTGGCAGAACACCGAGACCATCCTCCACACCATTGAGATGATGTACAATGCCCAGGCTGGGCCGGAGGTGTGGAAAAAATTTTTCCAAAGCGCCATGTTCCAGCAGAACAAAAACAGCTTGGACCTGATCTTCGGCCTGGAGGACTTTGTCAGCTCCAAGAGCCTGCCCCAGGAGGTCCGTCTGGCCCTGTTTCTGGCCTGCGGCATGGACAAGGGGGTGTCCCGGCCTGAGCTGCGGCCCCTGTATCAGATGCTCCTCCCCGCCTGGAAGGCGGCGAACTATGAAAAGACCCATGAATGGAAGCTTGCCGCCCTGGGCGTTGTGCTGGGGTTGGCCTTCCCCTTTGTCTTTCCGCCCCTACTGAAGCTGGGGGTGCTTCCGGCTCTTGCCCTCAGCTTGGGCGCGGTCTGGATTTTTTGGGTGATCCGGAAGGCTGTGAAGACCGGTAATCAGGAGCGGCGGGCCAGGGGGGAGAAGGTCAGCAAAAAGCAGGAGCGGCGGTCCATCCTCCTGGGCGCGGTCTGTGTGGCGGTGCTGGTGGGCGTGATGTCCTGGGGCCGGACGCGGCCCGATTTGAACCTGCGGGACCTTCTGCCCACCAGGGACCCCCGGGAGCAGGTGTGCCGCTATCTGGAGAAGGACTTCGGCCTGGAGGTGGCCTCTCTGTACCAGATGAGCGAGTACTACGCCAGAGAGACCTTCAGCAACGTATTCTATTTGGAGGACCATCCGAACCGGCAGTTTCTGGCCGGGCCGGACGGGGACCGGGATGTGAAAAACGGCAGTCCCGGCTACACCACCAACCTTCCGGAAATGATGATGCTCTGGTCTCTGCGGGACTTTATGTATGAGCGGAAGATTTACGATGTGGATACCGTAGACCGGGAAGAGGGGCTGGAGCAGTGGGAGACTGGCAGCACCTTTGTCATCACCCTGCCCACAGACGGGGCGGGGGAACTCATCACCAGCCTGGGCGGTCTGCTGGAGGAGCTGTCCCAGGAGCAGTGGTACCAGGCCCAGACGCCGGTGTGTGAGGTGGTGCTGTGCAGCACGCCGATGATGGAGGGCAGGCTGGTTCTGCACCGCTGGCGCCCTTCCGACGGCTCCTTTGACGCGGAGAGCGTCCGGGCGCTGTATGAGACGGCCTTTGCCAGCTCCTACTGCGCCCAGATGATCCGGGAACTGGAGCTGGACCGGGACTTTATCCACGAGACCGGGGAACAGTATACTCTGACCAACGAGGGCACGGCGGTCATCCTGGACCACGACTGCTATAAGATCTTCGGCCTGGACGAGTCTGGCGCGGTGGCCATGGAGTATTATGTATCCCTGAAGGAGCGGAACATCTACTGCCTTCCAGGCGATTTCTGGGAGACGGGCAACCAGGAGGAGCAGCTGAATTTCTACCGTCTGCTCCACTGGGGGGACAGTTTTGGCACGGTGGGCCTCTATTATCCCTGGCTGCGGGTGAATTAAGGAACATATTTCCTGTTATAATAGTAACTATCCTGCTGTTTCAAGAATTTTCGGCAAATTTCAAAAAAATTCATGATTTCGTCACACATTTTCGTCATAATGGGCCAGAGGTGATGACCGTGACGTTCAGCGAAAGGCTCCGGCAGCTGCGGCAGGAGAAGAAAATGACCCAGGCGGTCTTGGGCCGCGCGATTGACATATCCCCCCGGATGATCAGCTTTTATGAGAGCGGCAATCATTTTCCCCGGGATGAGATCATCCTGAAGCGGATTGCCGCCCTGTTTGAGGTGAGTTTGGATTATCTGATGGGCTACTCAGACCTGCGGGAGGAGGCCTCGCTGAAGAGGCTGTGCGCCTCCTTCCGCGGCCTGTCGCCGGTGGACCGGGGGACGGTCATGGATTTTATGGAGTTTCTGGCCGCGAAGCGTGGTCCCCAGGATTGAATTTCTCATTTCGATGCATACCAACCAGGACCTGCCGGTGTTCCGGCAGGTCCTTCTGTTTGCGGCGGGCAGTTGGGAAAAACGGGAGAGGGAAGCGTCAAAACGACGAAAGTTTTCTTTTTTGCATTACTGCTTTAATGAATTAAAACAAAAATGCAAAATGAAGGAAACAAAACATTGACTTGCAAAAATGAACGTGGTAAGGTGAATATGTCCCTATCAGGAGAGGGGTCAAAGCAGGTTTCGACAAATAATCTTTCGGGAGGAAACAGTCATGAGCATTCAAAATGAGTATTTGAACGGTTTGATGGAGCGGGTCGTCAAGCGCGATCCCGCCGAGCCGGAATTTCACCAGGCGGTGCGGGAGGTCCTCACCTCCCTCGCCCCTGTTGCCAACGCCCGTCCCGAGCTGATCCGTGAAGGCGTGATGGACTGCCTGGTGGAGCCGGAGCGCACCATCAAGTTCCGTGTGCCCTGGGAGGATGACAAGGGCAATATTCACGTCAACCGCGGCTTCCGCGTCCAGTTCAACAGCGCCATCGGCCCCTACAAGGGCGGCCTGCGGTTCCACCCCTCGGTCAACGAGAGCATCATCAAGTTCCTGGGCTTTGAGCAGACCTTTAAGAACAGCCTCACCGGCCTGCCCATCGGCGGCGGCAAGGGCGGCTCCGACTTCGATCCCAAGGGCAAGTCGGACGCCGAGGTCATGCGCTTCTGCCAGTCCTTTATGAACGAGCTGTTCAAGTATATCGGCCCCGACACCGACGTGCCCGCCGGCGACATCGGGGTGGGCGCCCGGGAGATCGGCTACCTGTTCGGCCAGTACAAACGGCTGAGCAACGAATTCACCGGCGTGCTCACCGGCAAGGGCCTGACCTACGGCGGCTCCCTGGCCCGGAAGGAGGCCACCGGCTACGGCCTGTGCTACCTGGCCGACTGTCTGCTCAAGGACGGCGGCAAGGGCTTTGAGGGCTCCACCGTGGTTATCTCCGGCTCGGGCAACGTGGCCATCTACGCCTGCGAGAAGGCCACCCAGCTGGGCGGCAAGGTGGTGGCCATGTCCGACTCCAACGGCTATGTCTACGACAAGGACGGCATTGACCTGCCCCTGATCCAGCAGATCAAGGAGATCGAGCGGGGCCGCATCAAGGAGTATGCCCAGCGCAAGGCCGGGGCGGAGTACCACGAGGGCTGTGTCAACATCTGGAACGTACCCTGCGACATCGCCCTGCCCTGCGCCACCCAGAACGAGCTGCCCCTGGAGGGAGCCAAGGCCCTGATCCAGAACGGCTGCTTCGCCGTAGTCGAGGGGGCCAACATGCCCTCCACCCCCGACGCCATGGACGCGCTCCAGGAGGCCGGCGTGCTCTTCGCCCCCTCCAAGGCGGCCAACGCCGGTGGTGTGGCAGTGTCCGCCCTGGAGATGAGCCAGAACTCTATGCGCTTCTCCTGGACATTCCAGGAGGTGGACGACCGCCTGAAGACCATCATGACCGACCTGTACCACAACGCCGCTCAGGCCGCCGAGCGGTTCGGGATGGCGGGCAACCTGGTGGCCGGCGCCAACATCGCGGGCTTCCTGAAGGTGGCCGACTCCATGCTGGCCTACGGCCTGGTGTAAGGAGGGTTCTTTATGAATAACTACGCAGCCCGCGTATTGGAGCGGCTCCGCCGGAAATATCCCAACGAGCTGGAGTACCTCCAGTCCGTCCAGACCTGGCTGGAGATGATCGACCCCGCCCTGGACAACTACCGCTATGAGAAGCTGGATCTGCTCACCCGCATGGTGGAGCCGGAGCGGATGGTCACCTTCCTGGTGCCCTGGGTGGACGACAAGGGGAACGCCCACACCAACCACGGCTACCGGGTGCAGTTCAACAGCGCCATCGGCCCCTACAAGGGCGGCCTGCGCTTCCACCCCTCGGTGAACGAGAGCGTGGTCAAATTCCTGGGCTTTGAGCAGACCTACAAAAACGCCCTCACCGGCCTGCCCATCGGCGGGGCCTCCGGCGGAGCCGACTTCGATCCCCGCGGCCGGTCTGACCGGGAGATCATGCGTTTCTGCCAGTCCTTTATGAACGCCCTGTACCGCTACATCGGGGCGGACACCGACGTCCCCGCCGGAGACATCGGCGTGGGGGCCAAGGAGATCGGTTACCTCTACGGCCAGTACAAGCGCCTGCTGGGCAAGGCGGAGAGCTCCGCCCTCACCGGTAAGGGCCTGACCTACGGCGGCAGCAAGGTCCGGCTGGAGGCCGCCGGTTCGGGCACCGTCTACTTCCTGGCCCGGATGGTGGAGAGCAAGGGGGACACCCTGGAGGGGAAGACCATCGCCGTGTCCGGCTTCGGCAACATGTCCTGGGGCGTGTGCCGCAAGGCAGCGGAGCTGGGGGCGAAGGTGGTCACCCTGTCCGGTCCCGACGGCTATATCTGGGACCCCGACGGCATTACCACCCAGGAGAAGCTGGACTTCCTCCTGGAGATGCGCGCCAACGGCTCCGACCGGGTGTCCGCCTACGCGCGGGAGTTCGGGGTGGAGTTTTTCCCCGGGAAAAAGCCCTGGGAGGTGCAGACGGACATCGTCATCCCCTGCGCCACCCAGAACGAGCTGGACGTGGAGGACGCCATCTGCATCCTGGCCAACGACGTGCGCTACTACGTGGAGGGGGCCAACATGCCGGCCACCGCCGGGGCCATGAAGCTGCTGCGCCTCAGCCCCAAGATCCTCACGGCGGGAGCGAAAGCCTCCGGTTCCGGCGGCGTGGCGGTGTCCGCCCTGGAGATGGCCCAGAACTCCATCCGCTACAACTGGACCCGGGCCGAGGTGGACGACAAGCTGCGCCAGATTATGGGCTCCATCTACGACGCCTCCGCCGCGGCGGCCGCCCAGTACGGCCTGGGGGACGACCTCATCGCCGGCAACGACATCGCCGCCTTTAAGAAAATTTCCGAGGCCATGATCGCCCAGGGGCTGTAAACCGCAGCGCCGCCGGCCCGACGGCGTACAAGACCGGTAGCAGCGGCTGCTTCAAGCTCCGGGACCTGGGCAAGGCCCTGAACTTCTGCGCAGGCTGGAGCGCGGACCGGGGGATGTATATCACAACGGATCAGCCCTGCTCCGCATAACAGACAAGCGGCTCCCAACCGGGAGCCGCTTTGGTTGCTTTTTCCCCAAAAATCCTGTATAATGGTTCCATCAAACCGAAGCAAAGGAGCTGACCGTTATGCCCCAGTACGATCCGCACAGATATACATACCCATCCCGAAGAAATGTGGTCTTTGCCAAAAACGGCATGGCCTGCACCTCGACGCCCCTGGGGGCCCAGGTGGGGTTGGATATTTTGAAGTCCGGCGGCAACGCCATGGACGCCGCCGTGGCTATGGCGGCGGGGATGCCCCTCTTTGAGCCCACCGGCAACGGCCTGGGCTCCGACGCCTTCGCCCTGGTGTGGGTGGAGAAGGAGAAAAAGCTCTACGGCCTCAACGCCAGCGGCGTGGCCCCGGCGGCCCTCAGTGTGGAGGCAGTCAGAGGGTTGGGGTTTACAGAGATGCCCAAGGAGGGTTGGATTCCCACCATGGTCCCCGGCGCGCCCGCCGGTTGGGCCGAGCTGAACCGCCGCTTTGGCGCCAAGCCCCTTGCAGAGCTGTTCGCGCCCGCCATTGCCTATGCCCGCCAGGGGGTTCCCGTCCCGGTCAACGTGGCAAAGCAGTGGGCCAAGGATGCCCGGCGGCTGAAACGGGCCATGGAGCGGGCTCCGGAGGTCCACGGCGGCTGGTGGCGGGCATTCATGAAGCCGGACGGCTCCCCCTACGAGGCGGGGGACCTGTTCCGCTGGGAGGAGTACGCCCAAACCCTGGAGGAGCTGGCCGCCACCGGCTGCGAGAGCTGCTACCGGGGACCGCTGATGGAAACGATTGTGTCGTTCAGCCGGAAGACCGGGGGCTATTTTACAGAGGACGACTTCCGTACGTACCATCCGGAGTGGGTGGAGCCCATTACCGCCAACTACCGGGGCTATACCGTCTGCGAGATCCCGCCCAACGGCCACGGGATCACCGTCCTGATGGCGCTGAACATCCTCAACGGGCTGAAGCTTTCCCCGGACCGGGAGAGCGCCGGCACCTATCACAAGATCATGGAGGCCATCAAGCTGGCCTTTGCCGACACGAAGACCTATGTGGCCGATCCCCGGTACATGAAGACCAGGGTGGAGGACCTGCTCAGCGAGGAGTACGCCGCCCGCCGCCGGGCGCTCATTACCGGCAAGGCCCTCACCCCGCAGGCAGGGGACCCCTCCTGCGGCGGCACCATCTACCTGTGCACCGCCGATTTGGAGGGCAACATGGTGTCCTGGATTCAGAGCAACTACACCACCTTCGGCGCGGGGGTGGCGATTCCCGGGACGGGCATCTCCCTGCAAAACCGGGGGGCCAACTTCTCCCTGGACCCGGACAGCGACAACTGTCTGGCCGGGGGGAAGAAGTCCTACCACACCATCATCCCCGGCTTCCTGCTGAAGGACGGAGAGGCCGTGGGGCCCTTCGGGGTGATGGGGGCCTTTATGCAGCCCCAGGGGCATGTGGAGGTGCTGGTGAACACCATCGATTACCACATGAACCCCCAGGAGGCCCTGGACGCTCCCCGGGTGCAGTGGATCGGGGGGAAACACATCCAGCTGGAGCGGGAGGCCGGTCCGGAGATTGCCGAAGCACTGGCGGCCATGGGCCACGAGGTGGAGGTCATTGACGACCGCATCAACATGGGCCGGGGCCAGATCATCTGGCGCACCGAAAACGGCCTGCTTGTCGGCGGCACTGAGCCCCGGTGCGACGGGACGGTTGCGGCGTGGTAAAAAGCCGCCTTGACAAATTGTCGGGGCGGTGGTATAGTAACTATAAAGGGATGCCGTCCGCAAGACGGTTCAGCCCGTTTGGTTTGGTTTAATCAAGAAAACCGTCACCGTTCCGGGGTGGCGGTTTTCAGCGTTTTATACGTATGGTCACAGTACAACCAAAGATGTGAAAGGTAACTGTGATTGGCATACGCTCACCCCCTTTCGGGTGGTGTAGCTGAACCGCCTCGCCTGTATTGGACAGCGTCCCTACAAAAATATACCATGGTTCGACAGCCGGGTCAAGAAACAACTGCGGTCTTTTTTCACACCATGCTGACAACATAGTTGCAATCGTCGGCTGACTGTGGTATGATAAGCGAAGAAGGGTACCCTTCTAGCCTTTGCATTGCAAAGGCTAGAAGGGTACCCTTCTAGCCTTTGCATTGCAAAGGCTAAGGTGCTCAAAAAGAGAAAAGGGGTATAAACTATGAGAAAAATATTTTCCCTTGTGCTAGCCCTGGCAATGTGCCTGGGGCTGACCATCCCGGCTTTTGCAGAATCTTATACGTACGGCTACAGCGATGGTATTATCATTACCGCTTATTCAAACGGCTCGCTCAGCTATATCGGAGCAGGGACACTGAGAGCGTATCATGTGGATGATAGCATAGAATGTCTCGATTACGCGGGCTTTATTATTGATGGTTCTGACTATGTTTTTGGCAGTGATACTATCTCAATCAGTATCGGGCCGGGAATTACTGTCGCTGATGACTTCAAAGAGGTGTGGTACGCTGTTTCCCGTGATCTGGGGCTTTCCGTCACATTCAACAACTCTACCACCGCTGAGACAATCGCCTCTCCCAGCAATGACGGTCTGGAGGTGAACGGTGCGGTGGCTGTCCCCACGGTGTACAAGATTAACGACAGCAACTACTTCAAAATCCGCGACGTGGCCGCCATGCTCAACGGCACTGAGAAGCAGTTCTCCGTGGGCTACGACGGCACGAAGAACGCCGTCACCGCCACCACCGGCGAGAGCTACGACAGGCAGTCCGGCGACCTGGAGGGCCCGGCCAAGGGCGGCAGGTCCGCCGACCCCAGCAACGACGCCATCTACGTCAACGGCGAAAAAATCACCGCCGAGGTCTACAAGATCAACGGCTCCAACTACTTCAAGCTCCGCGACCTGGGCAAGGCCCTGAACTTCTACGTGGGCTGGAGTGCGGACCGGGGCATGTACATCGAGACCAACAAGCCCTACAGCGAATAAGCAACCCCACGCGGCGGGTGACCGGACAGGTCGCCCGCCGTTTTTCAATCCTTGTTTTTTCCCCGGAACGGCGGTATAATAAGGAAAACCAAAGAAAAGGGGAACATTTATGGAAAAGCGCTACATCGCCGCTCTGGACCAGGGCACCACCAGCAGCCGCTGCATCCTCTTCGACCGGGACCAGAATATGGTGGGCATGGCCCAGAAGGAGTTTACCCAGTTCTACCCAAAACCCGGCTGGGTGGAACACGACCCCATGGAGATCTGGTCCAGCCAGTACGGGGTGCTGATGGAGGTGCTGGCCCAGAGCGGGGTAGACGTGCGGGAGCTTGCCGGCATCGGCATCACCAACCAGCGGGAGACCGCCATCGTCTGGGACCGGGACACGGGCCGTCCGGTGTACAACGCCATCGTCTGGCAGTGCCGCCGCACCGCCGGGCTGTGCGAGGAGCTGAAGCAGGACCCGGACTTTGTGGACTACGTGAAGGACCGCACCGGCCTGCTCATCGACGCCTACTTCTCCGCTGCCAAGATCAAGTGGATTCTGGATCACGTCCCCGGAGCCAGGGAGCAGGCGGAAGCGGGAAAACTCCTCTTCGGCACGGTGGACAGCTGGCTGATCTGGAAGCTCACCGGCGGGAAGGTCCACGTCACCGACCCCACCAACGCCAGCCGCACCATGCTGTATGACATCCGGAGCCTGGACTGGGACGAGAAAATCTGCCGGAAACTGGATATCCCCATGGGGATGCTGCCCCAGGTCCGCTCCTCCAGCGAGGTCTACGGAACGGTGAACATCCAGGGGGTGGAGGTGCCCATCGCCGGGATCGCCGGGGACCAGCAGGCCGCCCTCTTCGGCCAGACCTGCTTCCGGCCGGGGGAGGCCAAAAACACCTACGGCACCGGTTGCTTCCTGCTGATGAACACCGGGGAGACCCCCTTTGTCAGCAAAAACGGCCTGCTGACCACCATCGCTGTGGGGCTGAACGGCAAGGTGCAGTACGCCCTGGAGGGCAGCGTCTTTGTGGGCGGCGCGGTGGTCCAGTGGCTGCGGGACGAGATGGGGCTGATCTCCGACTCCTCCGACACCGAGTACTTCGCCGGCAAGGTGGCCGACACCGCCGGCGTGTATGTGGTCCCCGCCTTCACCGGCCTGGGCGCGCCCCACTGGGACATGAACGCCCGGGGCGCCATCCTGGGCCTGACCCGGGGCGCGGGGCGCAACCACATCATCCGGGCGGCGCTGGAGTCCATCGCCTACCAGACCGCCGACGTTCTCCGGGCTATGGAGGAGGACGCCGGTATCCCCCTGCGGGAGCTGCGGGTGGACGGCGGGGCCTCGGCCAACAACTTCCTCATGCAGTTCCAGGCGGACCTGGTGGACCGGCCCCTGTCCCGCCCGAACATCCGGGAGACCACCGCCCTGGGGGCGGCGTATCTGGCCGGGCTGGCCGTTGGGATGTGGTCCGGGCTGGACGACATCCGGGGCAGCTGGACCCTGGACCGGCGCTACCAGCCCGCCATGGAGGCGAAGCAGCGGGAAGATCTGCTGTCTGGCTGGCACGAGGCGGTAGACCGGGTGCGGAGCAGATGACAGAGACAAGAGACGAGAAAACGCCCCCTCCGGCCTTTGGCCGGAGGGGAACGGTATAGCTGAGTCACAGACCAAGCGGTTCCTTACAATCAAACCATCTGTTACATCCACGTTGCAAGATGCGAGCCTGGCTGTCAAGCGCCGCCAGGGGCCCTCCCATCTTGTTTTTTTCGGAGGAGCGCGCTATAATAGGGCCACAAGAAACCTCAAAGGAGGGACCCGAACATGGTACAAGAGACAAAGCGGTTTTTGTCCTATATCTGCCCTCACTGCATGCAGTCGGTGATTGTGGAGCGGGACCTGTTTTCCCTGGCGGCGGCCCCGGCCCATATCAAGTGCCCCTGCGGCAAGTCGGAGCTGGGGGTGGAATTTCTCCCCAACCGGGTGCAGCTGACGGTGCCCTGTCTGTTCTGCGGGCGGGAACACACGGTGTCCTGCTCCTCCCACGCCTTTATCCGGGAGAAGGCGCTGGCCTTCTCCTGCGCCGCCTCCGGGCTGGACTGCTGCTACGTGGGGGAGGAGGGTCCGGTCTACGCCGCCACCGCCCGGCTGGAGGGGGCGGTGGACAAGCTGGGGGAGGACGCTGCCGAACACGGGGCCTTTCTGGACGGGATCGTCATGGAGGAGGTGTTGTCCGAGCTGCGGGACATCGCCGCCCGGGGCGGTATTTCCTGCACCTGCGGCAGCAAACGGTGGGGGTTCGACGTCCATTTCAGCTCGGTGGAGCTGTACTGCCAGGAGTGCGGCGGCAAAGCCCGCATCCCAGCCGCCACCGCCGACGACATCGACGATCTCTGCTGCAAAACATCTATTTTGATTCGAGGGAAAGAGCAATGAGCACGTTTTTTGAGTATGATATCCGCTTAAACGGCCTGGACGTGGACGGCCGGGGCCAGTGCAAGGCATCGGCCCTGCTGAACCATCTGCAGAACGCCGCCACCCTGGCGGCGGAGGACGGAGGCTTCTCCCGGGAGATGCTGGTGGAGCGGTACGGGGCCTTCTGGATGCTGGCCCGGTCCTGGTACCGGCTGTCCCGGCCCCTGAACTATGAGGACCGGCTCACCATCCGCACCTGGCACCGGGGCGGCAAAAGCGCTATCATGTACCGGGACTACGACATTTTAGTCAACGGACAGCCGGTGGGGGAGTCGGTGTCCGCCTGGGTGCTGGCCAATGTGAACAGCCGCAAGCTGATGCGTCTGAGCGCCATCCCCGAGCTGGAGGGCACCGGCGGCGGGGCGCTTTGCAAGACCATGACCCTGGCCAAGTTGCGTCAGCCCGGCGACCTGCGGGAGGCGGAGCGCCGTCCTATGCGGTACAGCGACTCCGACCTGAACGGCCACGTGAACAACACCCGCTACGCCGACTTTGCCTGCGACGCCGTGGGGATGGAGCGCCTGTCCGGGGACCGCTATCTGGCCGAACTGCAAATCGGCTACCTGGCCGAGTGCCGCCCCGGCGAGGTGCTCACCATCCAGACCAGCGGCCTGGGGGACAGCCGGTTCGTCCGGGGCGTGGACGATGCGAGAAAACCCCGGTTTGAGTCCGCCCTGTTTTTCGGAGAAACGCCTTTTTAAGCCATAATAAAAATAAGGAGGAACAGTTTTATGATTCGTTGGTTGCACCAGGAAGATGGAGAGGGACGCTTTAACAGTAAATTTTTCCGCAATGATGAAAAAGAGGATGAACTGATTGTTTACGCAAACAGCGACAGCCCTGACTTTGAAGAATGTGCCGAAACATGTGTCGAGGCATTTAATAACCTTCCTGAGTCTATGATCAATGAAATTTGCAAAAGACTTATCAGCTGTGCCAAGGAGGATGGCGGCATAAATGAAGAATTTGAATTACCTGCGCTTGACGATGTTCTTGATGTACTGGATTATTGTTGGTTTATGGCGTTATATGTGGATATGGGGAGCAAAGAGGATGACATAGCCTATGCTGTTGAGGGTGAAGGAGATTGGGGCGAGAATATTGGGTTTGTCATAAACGATGGCCGTGTCGTTTATGTTGGCGCTGATTATTTGGATCACATGAGAAACCCATATTGAAATTCCAGTTTATGGATTCTCCTTTGGCAAACTTCCGCTGCCTGGCCAAGGGCAGATCGGCTACCTGGCCGGGTGCCGCCCCGGCGAGGTGCTCACCATCCAGACCAGCGGCCTGGGGGGACAGCCGCTTTGAATCCGCCCTGTTTTTCGGGGAGACGCCGGTTTAATAAGTGCTTTTGGAGGAATTTTATGAAAATCAAAAATAAGAAACAGTATCAGATTATAATCAGCATAACCGCTTGGATTTTTTGCGCGGTATCGTCAAGCTTTGGCTATAGCTTTGTGAATGACATGCCCTGGTCCTTCCGAACCAGATTTTTGGTTGGTCTTGTGTTGATGATGGCTCCGGTCTCGTTATCTTGGTTGATTTTTGAACTGTTCCGGAAAGAAAATAGGAAACAGTATCAGATTACAATCAGCATAACCACTTGGATTTTTTGCGCGGTATCGTCAAGCTTTGGCTATGGCTTTTTGAACGACATGCCCTGGTCCTTCCAAACCAGATTTTTGGTTGGCCTCGTGTTGATAATGGCTCCGGTCTTGGTATTTTGGGTGATTTTGGAACTGTTCCGGAAAGCGAAATAGTTGGCTCACAGGATATATTCTGATTTGGAGGAAACCAACATGCAGGAAGCGGTACTGAAAATCAAAGCAATCGGCCCGCCGCCGGAGGGGTTTGAGAACATCAGTGCGCCCGGTGAGGAGGGGGTTCCTTTCGAATCACAGTTAGCCTCCGGCAAACTTCTGCCTTGACAAGCCCTGAAACGCAAGGTACAATAGGTAAAATATCGAAAAGGAGACGTGGAATTATGGTGAATCAAGATGCCGCCCAGAAGTTTGTGAAGCAGGGCCTGACCTTTGACGACGTACTGCTCATCCCGGCGGCCAGCGACGTGCTGCCCGCCGATATCGACCTGAAAACCCGGCTGACCAAGAAGATCAAGCTGAACATCCCCCTCATGAGCGCGGCCATGGACACGGTGACCGAATACCGCATGGCCATCGCCATCGCCCGGGAGGGCGGCATCGGCATCATCCATAAAAATATGTCCATCAGCCAGCAGGCGGAGCAGGTGGATATGGTGAAGCGGTCGGAGAACGGCGTGATCACCAACCCCTTCTGGCTGGCTCCCGGCCACACCCTGGCCGAGGCCGACGAGCTGATGGCCAAATTCCGCATCTCCGGCGTACCCATCTGTGACGGCGGCAAGCTGATCGGCATCATCACCAACCGGGACATGAAGTTTGAGACGGATATGACCGTCCTCATCGACCACGTGATGACCAAGGAAAACTTGGTCACTGCCCCCGAGGGTACCACCCTGGCCCAGGCCAAGGAGATCCTCCGCCAGCACAAGATCGAGAAGCTGCCCATCGTGGACGAGGAGGGCCGCCTGAAGGGCCTGATCACCATCAAGGATATCGAGAAGGCGGAGGTCTATCCCAACTCCGCCCGGGACGACAAGGGCCGTCTTCTGGTGGGCGCCGCCATCGGGGCCACCTCCGACGTGCTGGACCGGGTGGCCGCCCTGACCGACGCGGGGGCGGACGTGCTCACCCTGGACTCCGCCCACGGCCATACCCAGAACGTACTGGAGACCGTCAAGCGCATCAAGGCGCTCTATCCGGATGTCCAGCTGATTGCTGGCAATGTGGCCACCGCCGGCGGCTGCAAGGCTCTGATCGAGGCGGGAGCCGACTGCGTGAAGATCGGCATCGGCCCCGGCTCCATCTGTACTACCCGTGTGGTGGCCGGCATCGGCGTCCCCCAGATCACCGCCATCTACGACGCCGCTCGGGTGGCTGCGGAGTACGGGGTCCCCATCATTGCCGACGGCGGCGTGAAGTTCTCCGGTGACATTGCTAAGGCTCTGGCCGCCGGAGGGGATGTGGTCATGCTGGGCTCTCTGCTGGCCGGGTGCGAGGAGTCCCCCGGCGATACCGAGATTTTCCAGGGCCGCCAGTTCAAGGTCTACCGGGGTATGGGCTCCCTGGCCGCCATGAACAAGGGTTCCAAGGACCGGTACTTCCAGGAGTCCAACAAGAAGCTGGTCCCCGAGGGGGTGGAGGGCCGCGTCCCCTACAAGGGAGGGGTGGGCGAGACCATCTACCAGCTCATGGGCGGCCTGCGGGCCGGTATGGGCTACACTGGCTGCCACAACATCGGTGAGCTGCACTCCAAGGCTCAGTTTATGCAGATCACCGCCGCTGGCCTGAAGGAGTCCCATCCCCACGATATCTACATCACCAAAGAGGCGCCCAACTACACGATCAGCCCCAACTGATCCAAACACCAGCCCGAGGCGATGGGCCATTGCCTCGGGCTGTTTTATTCCAACTTGAACATCAGGAACAGGAGAACAACTATGAACCAAAAAGAAGTCAGCGAGCTCCGCCGCAGATGGCGGCTGGAGAAAAATGCCGTCAGCCATATCTATGGCTGCTTTGTCAACGCCAACAAGGAGATCATAGCCGACCTGGACGAGTCCCTGGGCATGATGACCCAGGAGGAGGGGGAGCAGTACATGAGCCTGCTGAAAAAGACCCTGTCCGGAGGGCTGGGAAAGAACCTGATCGATATTGTCTTTTCCACCCAGCAGGTTATGGACAGCCCGGAGCACCGCCAGCTGATGGAGCTGCGCTCCAGCAGGCTGAAGGACGGGCAGCTTCGCCGGCAGTTTTACCAGACTGTGACCGACAGCCTGGACATGGGCGGCAGCGGCTATCTGCTGCTGCTGGCCTGCGACTCCTATGATGTGCCCCGCCGGGGCCGGGACGGCGAGGAGCAGCAGGACGCCTCGGAGGAGGTGTTTACCTACCTGCTCTGCGGGATCTGTCCGCTGAAGCTGGGCAAGCCGGAGCTGAATTACTACCCTGGGGACAACGAGTTTCACTGTGCTGTCAGCCAGACGGTGGCTCCGCCGGAGCTGGGCTTCCTGTTCCCGGCCTTCGACGACCGGACGGCTAACATCTATAACGCCCTGTTCTATGCCCGGAAGGCGGACGAGCTGCACCAGGAGTTCATCGACGCCGTCTTCCGCACAGAGCCCCCCATGTCCGCCGGGGAGCAGCGGGAGACCTTCCAGAGCGCCCTGGCCGAGTCGCTGGAGGACGGCTTCAATGTGGAAATTGTCCAGGCCGTCCATGAGCAGCTGACCGACCGGATTCTCCGGCACAAGGAGAGCAAGGACCCGGAGCCGCTGGCCCTGACCGCCCGGGATGTGGGGAGCATCCTCCAGGACTGCGGCGTGACTCAGGAGCGGGTGGAGGACTTTCGGAAGCGGTGCGATGAGCAGTTTGGCGCGGACGCGGCCCTGAGTCCCGCCAATCTCATTGACGCCGGCCGCTTTCAGCTGAAAACTGCGCAGGCGGTGGTGTCCGTCGCACCGGAGAACTGCTATTTGGTAGAGACCCGGATCATCAACGGCAGAAAGTACATCCTGGTCCCGGCGGAGGAGGACGTGGAGGTCAATGGCCTGGCGGTCCGCTTCACGGCGGATCAAGAGCCGCAGTAACATTGAAAAGGAGGCGCGCCCATGTTCAAGCTGCTATTGGGCCGGGCGGGGTCCGGCAAGACCACCGCAGTGCTGGACCGGATGTGCCGGGCGGGGCGGGAGCGGCCCCAGGTGCTGCTGGTGCCAGAGCAGCAGTCCCATGAGACAGAGCGGGCCCTGTGCGCCGCCGGCGGACCCCAGGCCAGTCTGTACGCCGAGGTGCTGTCCTTCAGCCGCCTGTCCAGCCGCATCTTCCAGATGGCGGGGGGGCTGGGCGTGGAGGAGCTGGAGCCCGGCGGCCGGCTGCTGCTGATGTACCGGGCGGTGCAGAACGCCTCCCCTAAGCTGACGGTGTACAGCCGGCCCTCCAGGCGGCCCTCGTTTCTGACCGCCCTGCTGGCCACAGCGGACGAGCTGAAGAGCTGCTGCGTGTCCCCCGAGCTGCTGATCCGGGCGGGGGAGGAGGCCCCCGGCCCCGAGGGGGACAAGCTGCGGGATCTGGGGTTGATTTTCGGGGAGTACGAGGCCCTCACCGCCCAAACTGCTCTGGACCCCAGGGACCGGCTCACCCGTGCGGCGGAGAAGCTGCGCTCCTGCGGCTGGGCCAGAGGGAAGGACCTGTGGCTGGACGGCTTTACCGACTTCACCCCCCAGCAGGGGGAGCTGCTGCGGCTGCTGATGGTCCAGTCGGAGTCCATGACCGTCACCCTCACCTGCGACCATCTGGAGGAGGACGAGGGGGGGACCGGCATTTTTTCGCCCGCCCGGCGCACCGCCAACACTCTGCTGCGGCTGGCAAAGGAGGAGCGGGTCCCCTGCGAGGTGGAGCGCCTGGCCCCGTCAGCCACAGGCAAGGCGGAGCCGCTGGTCCATCTGGAGGGGACCCTCTTTGCGGAGGAGACCCCCGCGCCCGTCCCCTGCGGCGGGGCGGTGGAGCTGTTTCAGGCCGCCTCCCCCCGGAGCGAGGTGGAGTGGACCGCCGCCCGCATCCTGCAGCTGGTCCGGGAGGAGAACCTCCGGTTCCGGGACATCGGTGTGGCGGCCCGGAGCTATGGGACCTATCAGGACCTGGTGGAATCCGTTTTCGGGCGGTACGGCGTGCCGGTGTTTTCCTCCGCCATGACGGACATTTTGGAAAAGCCGGTGCTGGCCCTGGTCACCGCCGCTCTGGACATCACAGCGGGGGATACCGCTACGATGACGTCTTCCGCTATCTGAAGACCGGCCTGACCGATCTGCCCCAGGAGGAGATCGACCTGCTGGAGAATTACGTCCTGAAGTGGGACATCAAGGGCAGCCGCTGGACTCAGGGGAAGGACTGGACCTGGCATCCCAAGGGCTATGGTCTGAAGTGGAAGCGGGAGGACAAGGCCCTGCTGGCCCGGGTGGACCAGGCCCGGAGGCAGGTGGCCGCTCCGCTGGAGACCCTGCGGAAGAACAAGGATAAGACCGGGCGGGGGCAGGCGGTCTGTTTGTACACCTTTTTGGAGGAAATCGGCCTGCCCGAGCGCCTGGAGGAGCGGGTTGACCTGCTGGCCCGGCGGGGACAGCCCGCCTTGGCGGAGGAGTACCGCCAGCTGTGGGACATTCTGTGCGGCGGCCTGGAGCAGTGCGCCCGGCTGCTGGACGCCTCCCCCATGGAGCTGGAGGAGTTTGCCCTGCTGTTCCGGCTGGTGCTGTCCCAGTACGATGTGGGTACCATCCCCGTCTCGCTGGACCGGGTGACGGCGGGGGAGACCACCCGTCAGACCGGTCACCGGGTGAAGGTGCTCTTCCTGCTGGGGGCGGACGACGCCTCCCTGCCCCAGGTAGGGACGGCCCCCGGCCTGCTGTCTGACGACGACCGGGCTCTGCTTGCGGGCTGCGGCCTGGAGCTGGCCCAGTCCCAGCGGGATCTGCTCTACCGGGAGATGACCACCGTCTATCAGATCTGCGCCCGGCCCAGCCAAAGGCTTGCCGTCACCTGGCCGGCCCAGGGACCGGGCGGTGAGGAGCGGCGTCCCAGCTTTCTGGTGGGCCGCCTTCGGCTGCTGTTTTCTGATTTGAAGCCAGTGCGGGAGGAGGAGCTGAACGGTTCCTTCCGTCTGGCGGCTCCTCTGCCCGCCCTGGAGCAAGCGGGGCGGGATCAGGCCGCCCGCCGGGCGCTGGAGCAGCTGCCCGGCTTCGAGGACCAGGTGGCCCGTCTGGACCGGGCCGCTGTCTGGGAGCGGGGCCGGCTGTCCCGGCAGGCGGTGGACCGGCTGTATGGCAAGCGGGTGTCGATGTCCGCCTCCCGGATGGACAAGTATAAATCCTGCCATTTCTCCTACTTCATGCGCTACGGACTGGCGGCGGAGCCCCGCAAGCCCGCGGGATTCACTGCGCCGGAGTATGGCACCTTCGTCCACTACGTGCTGGAGCAGGTCCTTCAGGACCGCATGTTTGGCAAGGGCGCCCCCCGCCCGGAGGGGGAGGAGGCGCTGGCCGCGTGGAAGAAGAAGCTGCGCCGCCTGACCAAGCAGGCGGTGGACCGCTATGTGGCCCAGGAGCTGGGGGGACTGGAGGGCCAGACCCCCCGATTCAAGTACCTGTTCCGCCGTTTGCTCCGGTCGGTCCAGGCGGTGGTGGACAATGTGGCGGAGGAGCTGCTCTGCTCCGAATTCAAGCCTATCTCCTTTGAGCTGGGCTTTGGGACAGGGGAGGAGGGCGCGCTGCCGCCGGTGGAGCTGACCTGCAGCGGCGTGACCATCAGCGTCACCGGCTTTGTGGACCGGGTGGACGGCTGGGAGGAGAACGGCCGCCTCCACCTGCGGGTGGTGGACTACAAGACGGGCCGGAAGACCTTTGACCTCACCGAGGTGTGGAACGGCCTGGGGCTGCAGATGCTGCTCTACCTGTTCACGCTGGAGAAAACGGGCCAGGCGCTTTACGGCCTGCCGGTGGAGGGGGATGGCGTGCTCTACCTCCCGGCCCGGGAGGCGGTGGTCCGGGGCAGCCGCACCATCAGCGACGAGGATCTGCAGAAACAGGTGGACCGGGAGCTGACCCGCCGGGGCCTGCTGGTAAACGATCCCAAGGTGCTGGACGCTATGGAGGCGAGGGGCGGGGAGGGCTATCGCTTCCTGCCTCTGAAGGTGAGCAGCGCCGGCAGGGAGGTCACCGGAGAGGCGCTGGCCTCCGCCGAGCAGCTGGGCAAGCTGGGCAAGCACGTCCAGCGGGTGCTGGAGGACATCTGCCAGGAGCTGGCCGGGGGCAGCATCGCCGCCGATCCCTTCTGGCGCGGCCCGGAGAAAAACGCCTGCCGCTACTGCGACTACGCCGCCGCCTGCCACTTCGAGCCGGGCCGCGGCGGCGACTGCAGGCGCTGGCTGTCCAGCGTGAGTGCGGAGGAATTCTGGGAACAGGTGGGGAAAGAACCGTGACAAATGAGCACCGGCGGCTCAATATTCTTCAATAAGGGAGTAAAAGAGGTAAAAATATGGTAAACAGCAAAAATATTCTCATTATCGGAGATATGCCCGGATATGGGAAGATCGGGATGGCGGCTGTGCTGCCCATTCTGTCCAACATGGGGCACAGCGTGTACAATCTGCCCACCGCGCTGGTGTCCAACAACTTCGACTACGGAACATTTGCCCTGATGGACACGACCCAGTACATCGGGGAGACCATTCAGGCCTGGCAGTCGCTGGGGTTCCAGTTCGACTGCATCACCACCGGCTTTCTGGCCTCGGCGGACCAGGCGGAGCTGCTCCAGTCCTTTATCCGCAGCCAGCGCAGGGAGGGCCTGCTGGTGGTCACCGACCCCATCATGGGGGACGGCGGCAAGCTGTACAACGGCTCTACCCAGGAGACGGTGGACAATATGCGCCGCTTTATCGGGGCGTCGGACGTGATCGTCCCCAATCTGACGGAGGCGGAATTCCTCACCGGCCTGTACCTGGGCCGGGCGCGGCTGACGAAGGGGGAGGCGCGCCAGCTGCTGGACGGCCTGCGCGCCTGCGGCCCCCGGTCGGTGGTGGTCACCAGCGGCCGGGAGGAGGAGTCTGGCCGCCATGTGGTGTGGGGCTTTGACCACCGGACAGAGGAATATTTCACCGTGCCCTACCGGTTTATCAAGGCCCACTTCCCCGGCACCGGCGATATTTTCACCTCTCTGCTGACCGGACAGCTGGTCAAGGACAGTACCCTGCCCCAGGCGGTCGGGAAGGCGGTCGAGCTGCTGGAGCGGCTGATCTTTATGGAGCAGGATGTGGCCGAGCGGAACAACGGCATCCGCATCGAACAATACCTCAGTGTGCTGACAGAGTGAGTCCCTTTTGGAACTCATACAGCGCAGGGAACGATAGAACATGAGCACACACCCGGCTGACGGCGCTGCCGCTGGCGCTGTCTCTGGCCCTGCTGCTGACGTCCTGCGGCGGCGGCGCGTCGGCCACATCCATGCACCTGCGGAAAACGGAGGGGACGGTGGACGTGTCTGACGGCGAGGGCAAGGAGGTTGCGGACGATGAGGACTTGACGAAAATCGTTTTGGATACGACCGAAATCAATATAGCCGCGTACAATATCCATACAGACATATACAAAGACAGCGGCGGCAGCCGTGAACCCGCAGAATGATTTGAGGAGATACACAGTCAATTCAGCACAGTAAAGCTTTTGGCGCATAGCCCTGATGGCAAGACCTTGGTGCTTGATGCTGGGTAAAGGATAAAGGAGGCGACAGCGATGCCCTTTCCACTGACAGAGGAACAGCGAAACATCGTAGACGACCGGGGCGGCGAGCTGCTGGTGTCGGCGGCGGCGGGGTCGGGGAAGACCCGGGTGCTGGTGGAGCGGCTGCTGGACCGGGTAACCAAGGAGGGGATCGACATCGACCGCTTCCTGGTCATTACATACACCAAGGCGGCGGCTGCGGAGCTGCGGGGCCGCATTGCCCAGGAGCTGTCCGACCGGCTGGCGGCCAGCCCCAACGACCGCCACCTCCGCCGTCAGACCACCCTGGTCTACCGGGCGCAGATCTCCACCATCCACGCCTTCTGCGCCGCCCTGCTCCGGGAGAACGGCCATCTGCTGGACCTGGACCCGGACTTCCGCCTGTGCGACGAGGGGGAGAGCCGGGTGATCATGGCCCAGGTGCTGGAGGAGGTGCTGGACCGGCGCTACGAGGACCTGGCTGAGGACAGCCCCTTTGCGCTGCTGGTGGACACCCTGTCCGCCGGGCGGGATGACAGCCGTCTGGTCCAGATCGCGGCGGACGTCTTTGGCCGGGTGCAGAGCCATCCGGACCCCGCCCGCTGGCTGGAGGAGCAGAAGGAGCTGTGGAGGCTGCAGGATATCTCCGACCTGACCGAGACCCCCTGGGGCGCGCCCCTGCTGGAGGACGCCAAGCGCCAGATGCGCGCCTGCCGGGACCGGCTCCGTCAGGCCCTGGAGCTGGCTCAGTCAGACGAACTGCTGAAGATGAATTACGGCCCCACCCTCTCCGCCTCGCTGGACGCCCTGGAGGAGCTTTTTCGGGAGACAACCTGGGACGGCGTCTGCGCCCGCCTGCCCATCCCGTTCCCCGCCGCCGGGCGGAAGCGGAAGCGGACGGTCACACTCAGCCCCATGGAGGAGGAGCGGGCCGCCCAGGCCGGGGAGCGCATGAAGGCCATCCGCACCCGGTGCAAAAAGACGCTGGACAAGCTGGCGGTCCCCTTCGCCGGAAACACCGCCGCTCAGGTGGAGGAGCTGTCCCTTTCCGCGCCTGTGGTGGAGGCGCTGATGGATCTGGTGCTGGATTTCCAGACCGCCTTTTCCCGGGAAAAGGCCAAGCGGGGCCTGCTGGATTTCTCGGATCTGGAGCATTGCTCCGTCCGGCTGCTCACCAACGGGGAGGGGGGTCCCTCCGAGCTGGCCCAGTACTGGGGCGCCCGGTACGACGAGGTGCTGGTGGATGAGTATCAGGATACCAACCAGGTGCAGAACGCCATTTTCCAGGCCATCTCGTCCAACGGACGGCGGCTGTTTCAGGTGGGGGATGTGAAGCAGTCCATCTACCGGTTCCGCCTGGCCGACCCCACCATCTTTTTAGACAAGTATCGCCGCTTTTCCAGCGGGGAGGAGGCGGAGGAGGGACAGCCGCGCAAGCGGGTGCTGTCACAAAATTTCCGCTCCCGTCCCCAGGTGCTGGAGGGATGCAACGACCTGTTTCGCAGCATTATGTCAACTGAATTCGGGGAGCTGGACTATACGCAGGATCAGGCCCTGGCGCCGGGCAAGTCCTTTCTGGAGGAGGAGCGGTCCGGCGGCCCCGATCCCTACGCACTGGAGCTGAATGTCCTCGATCTGTCGTTTCTGGGGGACCAGGAGGGGGAGAAGGAGGATAAAAATCTGTTGGAGGCCCGCTTGGCCGCCCGGCGCATCCGGGCGCTGCTGGACCGCCCTCTGCTCATTGAGGAGGGGGACGGCCTGCGGCCTCTGCGGCCCTCCGACGTGATGATCCTTCTGCGCAGCCCCGGTCCGGTGCTCCACCACTACCTGCGGGCGCTCAACGAGGCGGGGGTTCCCTGGACCGCCGACGGCGGTGAAAATTTCTTTCAGACCACCGAGGTCAATACCGCCTTGGCCATCCTCCAGATCGTGGACAATCCCCGGCAGGACGTGCCCCTCATCGCCGCCCTGCGCTCCCCGGTGTACGGCTTTTCCGGGGACAAGCTGGCCCTTCTCCGGGCGGACAGCGGCGGCGATTTTTACAGCGCCCTGGTCCATGCCGCCGAACAGGGCGATGGGGAGTGCCAGGACGTTTTGGAACGCCTGGAGACGCTGCGCTTCGGTGCGGGAGACCGCACCTGCCGCCAGCTGATCTGGCACATCTTTGAGCAGACCAATCTGCTGGGGATTTTCGGAGCCATGGAGGGGGGCGGGGAGCGGCAGAGCAATTTGCTGTCCCTCTATGCGCTGGCCGGCCAGTTGGAGGACAGCGGCTGCCGCACACTGTTCCAATTCCTCCTGCGGCTGGAGCGGCTGAAAAGCACCGGCTCCCGCCTGGGGAACTCCTCGGGCGCAGGCCGGGAGGGGGAGGGGGTGTCCATCCTGTCCATCCACCGGTCGAAGGGGTTGGAGAAGCCGGTGGTGCTGGTGTGCGGCCTGACCCGCCGCCTCAACCGGGACGACCTGATGCGTCCAGTGCTCTTCCACCCCAAGCTGGGGGTGGGCCCGCGGGGCCTGGACCGGGAGCGGATGGTGGAGTACCCCACGCTGGCCCGTCAGGCGGTGGCCCGCCAGCTGGAACGGGAGATGATGGCGGAGGAGCTGCGCCTGCTCTATGTGGCCATGACCAGAGCCCGGGAGAAGCTGATTCTCACCACGGTCCTGTCCGAGGGCGCAGACGGGCTGAAGCGGCTGGGGGAGGACCTGCCGGTCTCCCCTCTGGCTCTGGAGCAGCAGCAGAGCGTGGGGGCCTGGGTGCTTCTCTACGCCCTCACCCGCCCCGAGGGGCAGACCCTCCGGGCGCAGGCCGGACTGCCCGAGGCGTCGGAGCCATCTGCCGGTCCCGCCTGGGACATCCGGTGGGTGGATGGCGGGTCTCTGAACGAAGTGCAGAAAGTGGAGGGCCGCTATACCAGCCTTCCCCAGATGGAGGCCGCCGGGCTGGATCTGGCGGATCAGTTGGCCTGGACCTACCCCCATCGGGGGGCGGCGGACCTGCCCTCCAAACTGACCGCCACCCAGATCAAGGGCCGCGCCCAGGACCAGGAGGCGGCGGAGCATGCGGCTCCCCCCTCCCGCCAGGGACAGCCCATTACCCGGCCCAATTTTATCGCGGAGGAGAAGGGGCTTACCCCCGCCCAAAGAGGCACCGCCCTTCATCTGGCCATGCAGTATCTGTCCCTGGACGGCGGCGGCAGCCTGGCGTCGGTGACGGAGGAGCTGGACAGCCTGACCGAGGCGGGCTTTCTCACCAGGCTCCAGCGCGAGGCCGTTGAACCGGAGCGCCTGTCCGCCTTTTTGACCAGCCCCTTGGGCCGGTCCATGGCGGCGGCAGGGGCCAAATGCCGCCGGGAGTTCAAGTTCTCCGTCCTGGACTCCGCGCTGAACTACTTCCCAGAGGGAAAGGGGGAGGAGGTCCTGCTCCAGGGGGTCATCGACGCCTGGTTCGAGGGGGCGGACGGCTCCATCACCGTAGTGGACTTCAAAAGCGACCGCATCCGTCCCGGCGGGGAGCGGGCCCGGGCCGAGGAGTACCGCGCCCAGCTCAACGCCTATAGCCTGGCTCTGTCCGCTATCCTGGGCAAGCCCGTCAGCCGGCAGGTGCTGTGGTTCTTTGCAACGGATTCGGCGTTCGAGCTGTAAAAAAGCCGCCCGGCTGGGCGGCTTTTTCTACCTCTCGATCAAAATAATGTCCTCTCCGAACCGCTTGACGGCTCCCCAGGGGATGACCTTGTCCTCCTCCCGGCCCAGCAGGCCGAAGAAGCGGCGGCGGCCGGGGACCACCAGCGCCCGGACCTGACCGGTTTCCAGGTCCACCTCCATGTCGCCTACGTATCCATACCGGCTGCCGTCCTCCACGCTGATGACCTCTTTGTACCGCAGCTCCGCGATCCTGGTTTCCATGCGCACTCCCCCTGCATTGTTCGTTATCTCAGGGTATGAGAGGAAGGGGCTGTCCTATGCGGTCAACAGTCCTTTGGAGACCAGGAATTCCCGGGCCACCTCGGCCACGGCCCGGCCGTCCACGTCCACAGCGTAGGTCAGCTCCACCATGTCCTCGCTGCTTACCTGACCGGTGAGCAGCTCCAGCACCTGCTCCAGATTGGGGGCCACGTCGTAGAAGTCCTGGAACAGGTCCTCCCGGACCAGGAAGGCGCCGTAGTATTCGGGGAAGAAGCCCAGGTCGTCCTCCAGGATGGTGAGGCCCGCCCGCTTGTTCAGGCCGTCGGTGGCGTAGACCACCATCACGTCAAAGGCGCCGCCTTCCACAGCGTTGTATTTGAGCACCACGTCCACCGGCTTGGAGGAGCGGAAGTTCAGCCCGTAAAAGTCCACGAAGGGCTGATACTTCATGCTGCCTTCTTCGGTGTAAAATTCGTGCTCCGCGCCAAAGTCCAGCTCCCCGGCGATGGGGATCAGGTCGGAGATCGTTTCTGCGCCGTACCGGTCTATAACAGACTGGGTCACGCCGATGGAGTAGGTGTTGTTCAGCCCCACCTTGCCCAGCAGCCGCAGGCCCTCCCGCTGGCTGACGGCCTCATTGACGAAGTCATACAGGCTGACGCCCTCGGGAATGTCGCTGGTGTCCAGACCAAGGAAGGTGGTGAGCACCGTTCCGTCATAGCTGAACATCAGATCGCAGCTGGGATCGCTCCCCTTTAACTCATTGTGGTTGTTGACCTGGGTCATCTGGTCCAGAATGACCACTTCCAGGCCGGTTTTGTCCTCCACCAGCTGCTCTACCATGCTGTGCATCAGCTTGACCTCCGAGTAGTCCCCGTCGTAGAGGGTGAGCTGTCCGGAGGTGTTGGTGGGCAGGAGCATGGACCCCACCAGAGCGATACCGGCGAGGGCCAGGACGCCTCCTCCGGCGGCCTTCGCCGGGAGGGGGAGCTTCTTGTGCCGGGCGCCGGACAGCCGCCGCTCCACCCAGCCGAGGCCCACATCCAGCACCAGGGCCATGCCCATGAGGACGGCGGTGCCCAAGGCGATCATGCCCATGTTCCGCTGGCGGATGGCGGTGTAAAACAGTCCGCCCAGTCCGCCGCCGCCCACGAAGGAGGCGAAGACAGCGGTGCCGATGGCGTTGACCGCCGCGATGCGGATGCCGGTGACCAGCATGGGAGTGGCCAGAGGAACGTCCACATGGAACAGGCGGTAGGGTTTGCTCATCCCCATGCCGGCGGCGGCCTCCTTCAGGTGGTCCGGCACCTGGAACAGGCCCAGGGAGCAGTTCCGGGCAATGGGCAGCAGGGAGTAGAGGGCCAGGCCCAGCATGGCGGTGGGGGAGCCCGGCCCGGCGATGACCATGATCACGCCCAGAAGGGCCAGGGCGGGGATGGTCTGGATCAGGTCCACGACCCACAGCAGGGCCTTTCCCGCTCTGGGAAACAAATAGGCCAGCAGTCCCAGAGGCACTCCGGCGGCGATGGCCAGGATCAGGGCGGACAGCACCAGGGACAGATGGTCCCAAATCATAGAAATACTCATTTCCCGGCCCTGCCTTTCCGCAGGCCCTGGGGAACCACCCGCTTCTGAAGGGCGTCCACCAGCCCGCCCAGCGCCAAAGCGAGAATGGCGGCGGGGATGGCGCCCTGAAGGATCAGCGCGTTGTTGTTGGAGCTGACCCCTTTATAGACGAAATCGCCCAGGCCGCCCTGGCCGATCATGGCGGCCAGCACCGCCCAGCTGACCGTATACACGGTGGATAGCCGCAGCCCGCCGATGATGGTGGGCATGGCTAATGGAAGCTCCACCTGGACCAGGCGCTGGAGGTGGTTCATGCCGCAGCCCCGGGCGGCCTCCTTATACTGGGCGTCCACGCCGTTGAGGCCGGCCACCGTATTTTTCAGCACCGGGAACATGGCGTAAATGGATAGCGCGATGATGACGGTGGCGGGGGTCATGCCGATGAGGATGACCAGCACACCGATGAAGACGATGCCGGGCACCGTATTCAAAATGGACAGCAGAGGGATCAGATAATTGGCCAGGGTGGGCAGCCGGGACAGCCCGATGCCCAGCGCCAGTCCCAGCACAAAGCCGGCGGCCACGCAGACCAGAGTGTATCCGGTATGGACGGCGGCGGCGCGGAGGATGGAAAGCAGCAGTTCGCTCATACCATCACCCCCAAAGCTGTTCCGCCATGGCGGAGGCCATGCTGGTCTTGGTGACGATGCCGGCCACCGTTTCGTCCTCCTTGAGGACCACCAGATAGGGGAAGCCGCTGGAGATCAGCTGCTCAAAGCACTCCTTGGCGTTGTCTCCCACGTGGACCACGGGTGTGGTGCACCGCACCAGCGGTCCGATGGTTTTTACCACATGTCCCGTCAGGCGGATGTCAGCGATGGACACCGTGCCCTGATAGCGGCGCTCCTGGTCCACCACCAGCAGGGTGTCCACGTTGTGGTGCTGCATCCGGCTGACGCACTCGTTGACCCCCCGGTTTTCCTTGACGGTGATGATGCCGGTGCGCATGAATTGGTCCACCGTCAGGCTGGCGGGGTCGGGGCCGGTCTGGTGTTTGCCCAAAAATTCCTTAATCTGGTCGGTGGCGGGGGTTTCCAGCATCTCCTCCGGAGGGGCGATCTGGACGATTTCCCCCTGGTTCATGAAGATGATGACGTCGGCCAGGTCCAGGGCCTCCTCCATGTCGTGGGTGACGAAGATGATGGTCTTGTTCAGCTTCTGCTGAAGGGTCTTCACCTCCAGCTGGAGGGAGCGGCGGGTCATGGGGTCCAGGGCGCTGAAGGGTTCATCCATCAGGACCACCGGGGGAGAGGCGGCCAGCGCCCGTAGGATGCCGATACGCTGCTGCTGGCCTCCAGACATCTCTCCAGGATACTTGTGGGCGTACCGATCGTAGGGCATGTCGACCATGTCCAGCAGGTCGTGAACGATCTGGCTGCATTTGTCCTTGGGCCATTTCAGCAGCTTGGGCACCACGCAGATGTTTTGGGCCACCGTCATGTTGGGAAACAGACCGATCTGCTGGATGACGTAGCCTGTGTGCCGCCGCAGCTCGTAGCGGTCCACTGAGGCGATGTCGCGGCCATTTAAGTAGATATGACCGCTGTCCGGCTGGATCAAACGGTTGATCATCTTCAGGGTGGTGGTCTTGCCGCATCCGGAGGGGCCGATGAAGACGGCGAACTGCCCCTCCTGGATCTCGAAGGAAATATCCTTCAGAATGGTTTGGCTTCCGTAAGCCAAGTTTACATGATCGAATCTGAGCAAAGCTACCTCCTTTTCCGGGGCGCGCCGCGCCGGTTTTCCAGACACATCCATTCAAATAGTAAAAAAAGAGGGCCGAATTGGACCGGCCCGAGAAATCATATCCGAAGATGTGGCCAAATGGAAAGGTCTGGCATATTGACTAAATATAGTATAGCCGATTTTGCCATTTTTGTCAAATGAAGAAACTGTAAATTCTGGTCGAAGGCTGGCGCATTAAGGAAACCTTTATAAAATCTTAATCGAACTCCCCCTTTGTCCTTAAAGAAGGTCTGGTATCCTTGGGGACAGATCAAACGAGAGGAGGAGCGGGATATGGATTGGCTGTTTCCTGCCGCGCTGGCCCTGACGGGCACATTTGGAGTTTTGATGGGGCTTTGGGGCCTGTGGTATTTGGCGGCTGGCCTGGCCTGTGTACGGAAGCCGGCGGACTACGGCTTCCATCCGCCCCGAACCCGGTTCGCTGTCCTGATCGCCGCCCGGAATGAGGAGCTGGTCATCGGCTCTCTGATCAACAGTCTGCTCACCCAGGACTATCCGGCGGAGCTGTATGACATCTGGGTCCTCCCCAACAACTGCACAGACAACACCGCCCGGGCGGCGGAGCAGTTTGGGGCCAAGGTGCTGGAGTGCACTGTGCCGGTGAAGAGCAAAGGGGAGGTTCTCCACTTTGCCTACAACCGGCTCCGGGGCCGGCAGTACGATGCCTGGCTGGTCTTCGACGCGGACAACGTGGTGGACCGCAGCTTTCTGGCGGAGATGAACAACGCCCGGCTGGCCGGAGCTCAGGCGGCTCAGGGCTACCGGGACAGCAAAAATCCCTACGACACCGCCGTGTCCGGCTGCTCCTCTATCTACTACTGGATGATGGACCGCTTCCACAACGGAGGCAAGGCGGGGCTGGGGGCGTCCGCTATGATCGGGGGCACCGGCTTTATGGTCACCCAGAGGCTGCTGGACAAGCTGGGCGGCTGGCACACCGAAACCATCAGCGAGGACCTGGAAATCACCGCCCAGGCCGTTCTGGCGGGGGAGAAGGTGGCCTATGTGCCGAAAGCGGTCACCTATGACGAGCAGCCCCTCACCTGGGAGCAGTCCATGAAGCAGCGCCGCCGCTGGACCAGCGGCACCCTTCAGGTGGCCCAGCGGTTCCTGCCCCTTCTGGGGGAGGCTCAGTCCCGCCGGCCCCGGCTGACGCTGCTGGACTTTGAGTTTACCCTTCTGATGCCCGCCTACCAGCTGGCCGCCCTGGCAGGACTGGCCGGAGCCGCCCTCACCTCCGCGCTGGGCGGACGGACTGTTCTGCAATCCCTGATCCTGGCCCTGGTGGGAATTTTTGGCAATCTCGCCTGGGCCGCCCTCACCGCCACAGCTGCCGCCGGGATCGTGCTCACCCTGGAGGGCAAGTGGGACCGCCGCCTGTGGAAGGGCCTGGCCGCCTACTGGCTGTTCCTCCTCACCTGGCTGCCCATCACCGCGGCCAGCTTTTGGAAGAAAACCACCGTCTGGGAGGAGATCCGCCACACCCGCGCGATGGTCCCCCAGCTGCCGGAGCGATAAAGTACAGACCGCCGCCCCAACACAGGGGCGGCGGTCGTTCTATCACTGTACCGGCTCAAAGTCGGAGGCGGGGCGGCGGCAGATGGGGCAGACGTAGTCCTCAGGCAGGGTGTCGCTCTCATAGATAAAGCCGCAGATCTTGCAGATAAAGCCCTTGGGCCTGGGGGCCTCCTCCTGGATGGGGGCGGGTTCCTCTCCCTTGACCGAGGCGGCCAGGGCCTGAGCCAGAGCCTCCAGCTCGGCCTCCTGGCCGGGGGCCAGGGCGGACTTCAGGGTGATGGGGGCCTCCAGCAGCTCGATGTTCTTCATCCCGTTCAGGATCTCGGCCATCAGCTTGCCGCTGGCGGGGGCCCAGGAGCCGTTTTGAATGAGGGCCGCTTTGCGGTTCTGCAGATTGTGGTGGGCCAGATCCCGAAGCAGGTGCTCCATGGGATCAAAGACGCCGTTGTTGTAGGTGGGGGCGGCGAAGACGATGTGGCTGTACTTGAAGCAGTCGGACAGCACATAGGAGTAGTGGGTGACGGAGACGTCGTGCATCTGGACGGGGACCCCAAGCTCGGCCAGACGGCAGGCCAGGATGTTGGCGGCCGTCTCGGTGTGGCCGTAGATGGAGGCGAAGGGGATGACGGCTCCCTGGACCTCCGGCTCGTAGGAGGCCCATTTCACGTAGCGGTCGATGATCTGCGAAAAATCCTTGCGCCACACGGGACCGTGGAGGGGGCAGATCATCTGGATGTCCAGCTTGGAGGCTTTGCCCAGCAGGGCCATCACCTGGGGGCCGTACTTGCCCACGATGTTGGTGTAGTACCGGCGGGCCTCGTCCAGCCAGTCCCGCTCCCAGTCCACCTCGTCAGCGAAGAGAATGCCGTTCAGCGCGCCGAAGGAGCCGAAGCCGTCGGCGGAGAAGAGGATCTTGTCGGTGGAATCGTAGCTGACCACCACCTCGGGCCAGTGGACCATGGGGGCGGCCACAAAGGTGAAGTTGTGGCGGCCGGTGGACAGGGTGTCCCCCTCGCCCACCAGGATGGCCCCCTTGGGGTCGGTGGCGTGGAACTGGCGGATCATGTTGATGGCCTTGCCATTGCAGACGATGCGGGCCTCAGGGTGGCGGAGCATCAGGTCGCCCAGGGTGGCGGCGTGGTCGGGCTCCATGTGGTGGACAAAGATATAGTCCAGCTTCCGGCCGTCCAAGGCGTGCTCCAGGTTCTCCAGGAATTGCGTCTGAACAGAGCGGTCCACCGTGTCGAAGAGGACCGTCTTCTCGTCCAGCAGCAGGTAGGAGTTGTAGGACATCCCTCGGGGGACGGGGTGGGCGGCCTCAAAGATGGGGTGCTGGCGGTCGTTGGCGCCAATCCAGATCAGGTCTTCCGTGACCTTACGGGTACAGTACATAGAAAAACCTCGCTTTCGTGCAGAAATTTTATCGCCCCATATCATAGCATATTTTCCTTCAAAATGCGATAACAATTTGTGAACGGCGGAAAATTTTCCAGTTTGTTGGGAATCTGTTGAAAAGAAGGGACGAATCCCGTATAATATAGCCTGAACAATCAGAAAGGCGGGCGAACATGTACCGTATTGATATTATGACATTATTCCCTGATGTGGTGGGAGATATGCTGTGCGAATCCGTTCTGGGCCGGGGCCAGGAGCGGGGGTATATCCGGGTGGAGTGCCATCAGATCCGGGACTACACCGTAAACAAGCAGAAGCAGGTGGACGACTATCCCTACGGCGGGGGCCGGGGAGCGGTGATGCAGGCCGACCCGCTGTTCCGCTGCTGGGAGCACATCTGTCAGGAGGCGGGGGAGCGGGTACATACCATCTACATGTCCCCGGCGGGCAAGACCTTTACCCAGTCGGACGCCCGGCGCTTGAAGGACGATTACCAGCGGCTCATCCTGGTCTGCGGCCACTATGAGGGCATCGACGAGCGGTTCATCGAGGAGTGCGTGGACGAGGAAATTTCCCTGGGCGACTTTGTCATGACCGGCGGCGAGATCCCTGCCATGGCGGTGGCCGACGCGGTGTGCCGCCTGGTGCCCGGGGTGCTGTCCGACCCCTCCTGCTATGAGAACGAGAGCCACTGGAACGGAATGCTGGAGGCCCCCCAGTACTCCCGTCCCGAGGTGTGGCACGGCCGGGCGGTGCCCCCTATCCTCCTGTCGGGCAACCACGCCAAGGTGGACCAGTGGCGGCGGAAGCAGTCCATCCTCCGCACCAGACAGCGCCGGCCCGATTTGTACGACAAGCTGGATTTGTCCTCCAAAGAGGACCAAACGCTGCTCAAGGAACTGGAGGAGGAGGGGGGACTCCGGTGAATCTGGGCTTGGGATGCCGCGACGGTCCGGTTTGCGCCGGGACGTATCATCCGCCAACGCAGTGGCAAAGCTATATGCGGCAAACGGCTGACGGCCCAATTTTTTGATTTCCTCTTTACATCTCCCCAAAGGTATGGTAAACTTATTGGTGAAATCTAATTTAAAAAACCACGTCTGGAGATGAAATACATGAGTTTTAAGATTGTAGTGGACAGCTGTTGCGACCTGACCCCCGCTATGCTGAAGGACCCGGCCTTTGTGAAGGTGCCGCTGACCATCTTTTCCAATGGCAGCACGTTCGTTGACGACGAAACCTTCGACCAGGCCGACCTGCTGTGGTCCATGCGCCAGAGCGAGGACGCCCCCTCCACCGCCTGCCCCTCTCCTCAGAGTTATCTGGACGCCTTCCGGGGGGTGGACGACGTGTATGTGGTGACCCTGTCCGCGCTGCTCAGCGGCTCCCACAACAGCGCCGAGCAGGCCCGCCTCCTGCTGGAGGAGGAGGCCCCCCAGGCCAACGTCCATGTGTTCAACTCCTGCTCCGCCGCCGCCGGGGAGCTGCTGGTGGCCATGGCCATCCACCGGCTGGCCTCCGCCGGGATGCCCTTCAAGCGGGTGGTGACCGAGGTGGAGCAGTTCATCTACCAGATGCGGACTATGTTTGTGCTGGAATCCCTGGAAAATCTGCGGAAAAACGGCCGGCTCACCAAGCTCCAGGCGGTGATCACCGGGGCGCTGAAGATTAAGCTGTTTATGGGCGCCACCCCCGAAGGGGAGATTTGCAAGCTGGGCCAGGCCCTCACCATCAAGCAGGCCCTGACCAAGATGGTGGACAAGATCGCCGCCGACGCCAGCCATGTGGGCCGCACCCTGGCCATCTGCCACTGCAACTGTCTGGACCGGGCCTTTCAGGTGAAGGCCATGGTGGAGGCCAAGTGCAAATTTGCCCACATCATCATCACCGAGGCCGGCGGCATCACCAGCGTCTACGCCTACGACGGCGGGATCGTGGTGGCCTATTGACAAAACTGCCAGTTTGTGCCCATAATAAGAGGATGGTTGTTCCATCCTCTTTATTTTATCACCAGGAGGAATTCGTTATGTCGATGAACCGCGGGCAGGCATGGGACCTGCTGACCAAATACAACAAAGAGCCGTTCCACCTGCGCCACGCCATCACGGTGGAGCATGTCATGGGCTGGTACGCCCGGGAGCTGGGCTATGGGGAGGAGGCGGACTTCTGGTCCATTGTGGGTCTGCTCCACGACCTGGACTTTGAGATGTGGCCCGAGGAGCACTGCGAGAAGTCCCAGGAGCTGATGCGGGAGGCCGGAGTGGAGGAAGCCGTCATCCGGGCCACCGCCAGCCACGGCTGGGGCCTGCGGGTGGACATCAAGCCGGAGCACGAGATGGAGAAGGTGCTCTACGCCAGCGACGAGCTCACCGGCCTGATCGGTGCGGCGGCCCTGATGCGGCCCTCCAGGAGCGTGGCGGATATGGAGCTGAAATCCCTGAAGAAGAAGTTCAAGGACAAGAAATTCGCCGCCGGCTGCTCCCGAGATGTAATCGCCAACGGAGCGGAGTTGCTGGGCTGGGAGCTGGACAAGCTGCTGGATATGACCCTTAAGGCCATACAGGCCGAGGAGACGGCCATCGAGGAGGCCGTAGCGACGCTGGGCTAAAAAATGCGCTCCAAGGGTTGCAAACAGGACAAAACAGTGATATAATACCACCGCTTATTACACAAGAGGGGGAACATTTTCATGTCCGGACATTCCAAGTGGCACAACATACAAAAAACCAAGGGGGCGGCGGACGCCAAGCGCTCCCAGATTTTTACCAAGATCGCCCGTGAGATGATCGTGGCGGTAAAGACCGGCGGCAGCGGCGATCCGGCCAACAACTCCCGTCTGGCCACCGTCATCGCCAAGGCCAAGGCGGCCAATATGCCCAACGACAACATCAAGCGCACCATCGACAAGGCGCTGGGCTCCGGCAACACCGACAGTTTTGAGAATGTGGTCTATGAGGGCTACGGTCCCAACGGCGTGGCGGTCATCGTGGAGGCCCTCACGGACAACCGCAACCGTACCGCGCCCGAGGTCCGCCACCTGCTGGATAAATACGGAAAGGGCCTGGGGGCCACCGGCTGTGTGTCCTGGTCCTTTGATAAAAAGGGCGTCATTGTCATTGAGTCGGAGGACCTGGACGAGGACACCGTCATGATGGATGCGCTGGATGCCGGGGCCGACGACATGCAGGCCGACGGCGAGGTCTTTGAGGTCTACACCGATCCGGATTCCTTCACCGCCGTCACCGAGGCCCTGGAGGCCAAGGGCTATACCTTCCTGGAGGCCGGAGTGCAGATGGTGCCCCAGAACTACGTCAAGCTCACCGACGAGACTGACATCAAAAACATGGAAAAGCTCATCGACCTGCTGGAGGAGAACGACGACGTGCAGAACGTCTACCACAACTGGGACCAGGAGTAAGAACACAGACCGTCGCCCGACTGGACGGCGGTCTTTTTTATCAAAGCAGAAATGAGGATTGTTATGAATTGAAGCTGAAACCGATATCCTGCATGATGGCGGCGCTGAGCAGTGCGTTTCTGGCCTTCGGGCTATACCATGTCCACTCCTTCTCCGGGGTGACAGAGGGGGGCGTGCTGGGCATGACGCTGCTGCTGGAGCACTGGCTGAAAATCTCTCCGGCGGTGTCTGGCTTTATCATGAACGCCTTGTGCTACGCCATGGGCTGGAAGCTGCTGGGACGGGAGTTTATCGGCTACTCCGCCCTGGCGTCACTGGGCTTTTCCGCGGCCTACAAGGTGTTTGAGCAGTTCCCGCCCCTGTGGCCCCAGCTGGCGGAGATGCCCCTGGCGGCGTCGGTGTTGGGCGCGGTGTTTGTGGGCGTGGGAGCAGGGGTGTGTGTCCGGGTGGGAGGGGCCACCGGCGGGGATGATGCCCTAGCCATGTGCGTCTCCCATGTGACGCATTGGGATATCCAGTGGGTCTATCTGCTGTCTGACTTTTCCGTGCTGGCGCTGTCTGTCAGCTACATCCCGCTGCGGCGCATCGGCTGGTCTGTGCTGACGGTGGTCCTGTCTGGCCAGATCATCGGCTTGATCCAGAAAATCGAGTTGCCCCGTGAGAGGACGGCCTGAAAAATATTTCCAAAAATGCTCTTATTTCCCTCCCTGTTTTGGTCGATATCAATACATATGAAATGAGGAGGGGAGCTCTGTGAGCGGCATGAGTGTTTCTGGTGTCGGTGCGAGCGCGTATTATCCGAAACCGGCTGCGTCTGGTCAGGCCGCCGCCGTCCAGGAGGAACAGAAGCCGCTGGCGGATGCGCTCCGGGAGGAGCAGGAGAGCCAGCCGACCCTGGCCGACATGATGAAGGAGGCCCAGGAGAAGGCGGCGGAGCGGGAGAAGATGTTCCAGCTCCCCAAGAGCAGCCGGCGGTATGGCGATGCCGCCATTTTGGCCTACTCCAAGCTGGCCCGGGCCAGGACTGCAGGGGATGTGGACGCCGCCTCCGGCTATGCCCGGCGGCAGATCGCCCAGCTCAGCGCCGCCAAGCGCAGCGACAGCGACAACGCAGACCGGATTCAGGCTGCCATCAACCAACTGCAAAAGGCGGTGAACCGGGCGGGGAAGAAGAAGCGGGAGCTCAATCAGGAGAAGCTGACCGCCAAGCGTCAGGCCAAGCTGGAGAAGGAGAAGCGCACCCGAGAGGCCAAGCGCCTGCGCCACCAGCTGAAGAGCAAGCAGACCATGCGGATCATCCGGGAGTCTGGGTATCTGCGGGAAGCGGCGGTGGATAACCGCATGCAGGACCATATCGCCGCCTCTAAGCAGGAGATGCGCGCCCAGATGGAGCAGCTGACCGCTCAGACCCAGACCGCCGTGGACGCGGCCGTTCAGCAGTATGCCGCCGCCTCGGCGGAACCGGCTCCCGCGCCGGAAATCAGCATTCAGGCATAAACAGGACCGCCGTCCCAAATGGGACGGCGGTTTTCTGGTGCAGTAAGCCTGTAAGCCGGGTTCTGTCTTTTAAGACAGCCATCTATCTCGACGCGCCGTTGCCAACGCGCTCTAGCCGCCTCCCCGGGACGGCCGGGCCGGCCTGTATGTCCCTCCACGGCGTTGCTCCGGATAGAGTTTACAGCGATGGACGCTTTTACACGCCATCGGGTGAGCTCTTACCTCGCCTTTCCACCCTTACCGCACCGATCCCTTGTGAGGAAGGATGCGGCGGTATATCTCTGTTGCACTTGTCCTAGGGTCGCCCCCGGCGGGTGTTACCCGTTATCCTTGCCCTGCGGAGCCCGGACTTTCCTCACAGACGGGCCTTTCGCCCCGTTTGCGCGGCTGTCCAGCTTACTTGCCCGATTATCATACAGGAAAATGGGGAGGATGTCAAACAAAAGAGGGAAAAAATTTCATCTTCGGGTTGAGTATTAGAAAGGGATGTGTTAGAATATCTTACTAATGATAAAATGTGATTGGTCTGCCCATCGCGCGGGGGCAGGGCCAAAGAAGCGGCCGCCGCGTATCATGAAGTGAGGTATTATGCTATGAAAGTGTTAGTATTGGCGGGCGGACTCAGCCCGGAACGCAATGTGTCGCTGTCCTCTGGGGCCATGGTCTGCCAGGCCCTGCGGGAGCGGGGGCATCAGGTGGCGCTGATGGACCTGTTTTACGGTCTGGACGGCGCGCTGTCCGGGGAAAACCTGTATGTCGCCCCCATTCCGGAGTCCTTCAAGCGGGTGGCCCGGGAGGCCCCTGATCTGGAGGAGGTAAAGGCCCGGCGGGGCGGCGGTCCCTCCGCCATCGGTCCCGGCGTCTTTGAGATGTGCGCCGGGGCGGAGGTCGTGTTCCTGGCCCTCCACGGCGCCTGCGGCGAGGATGGCCGCATCCAGGCCGCTCTGGATCTGCTGGGCGTGCCCTACACCGGCTCGGGCTGTCTGGGTTCCGCCATCGCCATGGATAAGGACCTGACCAAGCGTCTGGTGGCGAACCAGGTGAAAACCCCCCGGTGGGAGACGGTTACCGTCACCAGGGAGACCCTGGAGGAGCTGGTGGAGCGCACCAGGCTTCCGGTGGTGGTGAAGCCCATTGCCAGCGGCTCCTCCATCGGGGTGTACATTGCGAAAAGCAAAGGGGAGCTGAAAAAGGCCCTGGAGGAGAGCGTCAAGCTGGGCGGCCGCACGGTCATTGAAGAGTACATCAAAGGCCGGGAGATTCAGGTGGCGGTGCTGGGCGGCAGGGCTCTGCCCTCCATCGAGATCATCCCCAGAGAGGGCTTCTACGACTACGCCAACAAGTACCAGCCCGGCGCGGCAACGGAGGTGTGTCCCTCCCGCATCCCCAAGGAGTGGGAGAAGGCCGTCGGCGATGCGGCGCTGGCGGTGTTCCATACCATTGGCCTGTCGGTTTATGCCCGGGCGGACTTTATCGTCACCCAGGAGGGCGTCCCCTATTTTCTGGAGATCAACACCCTGCCCGGCATGACGCCCACCAGCCTGGTGCCCCAGGAGGCCGCCGCAGTGGGCATGGACTACGGTAAGCTCTGTGAGACCATCATTCAAATTTCCATGGAGGCCCGGAAGGAGAGACTGTAATGGAACCCATCACCTTGGCTCAGCTGCTGGAGGCGGTACACGGCCGCCTGCTGGGAAGCTTTGACCGGTTGGATACTCCCATCTCCAAGGTAGAGACGGACAGCCGGTCCATCCATCCCGGCACCCTGTTCCTCCCGCTGGTGGGGGAACGCTTCGACGGCCACGCCTATATCAACTCCGCCCTGGAGGGGGGCGCCGCCGGCTGCATCACCGCCCTGGAGCGGGACAGCTGCCTGCCGGGAAAGTTCTACGTGAAGGTGGAGGACACCCAGCAGGCCCTCCGGGACCTGGCCGTTTGGCATAAAAACCGGTTTGCAATCCCTCTGATCGGCGTGACCGGCAGCGTGGGCAAGACCACCGCCAAGGATATGCTGGCCGCCGTTCTGGGCGTCCGATACAAGGTGCTCAAGACGGAGGGCAACCACAATAACAACATAGGTCTGCCGCTGACCCTGCTGGAGCTGAACTCCAGCCATCAGATCGCGGTGCTGGAGATGGGGATGGACAAATTTGGCGAGATCGACTATCTGGCCGGTATCGTCAAGCCCGATGTGGGGATCATCACGAATATTGGCGACGCCCACATCGAGCGTCTGGGCAGCCGGGAGAATATTTTCCGGGCCAAGTGCGAGCTGCTGCCCCATGTGAAGGGGGACGGCCTGCTGATCCTCAATGGGGACGACCCTCTGTTGGCTTCGCTGAAGGGGAACGTTCCTGTTCCCGCTGTCTTCTGCGGGCAGGGGGAGGGGTGCGACTACCGGGCCCAGGTGACCGGCGGCGACGGCGTCAGCCACATCCACTGCCGCCTGACCACTCCGCACATGGACCGGGATGTGAGAATCCCCGCGTTGGGGGAGCACATGATCTATCCTGCCCTCATCGCGGCGGCGGCGGGGGAGCGGTTCGGCCTGACGCCCGACCAGATCGAGGAGGGTCTGAGCCAGTTTGTCCCCACCCGGATGCGGATGAATGTGCTGCGGCGGAGTTCCGGCATCACCATTCTGGACGACACCTACAATGCCAATCCCCAGTCTATGCGGGCGGCCATCAGCGCGTTGGCGGACAGCCGGGGCAGCCGGAAGGTGGCCGTCCTGGGCGACATGCTGGAGCTGGGTCCCTTTGCCCCCGCGCTCCACAGCGGGGTGGGGGAATATTTGGGGACTGCGGGCGTCGACTGTCTGGTGGCGGTGGGCAGCCTGGCCCGGCACATCGCTGAGGGCGCCCGGGAGGCGGGCGTCGCTCAGGTGATCCACTGCCACACCCGGGAGGATGCCATGGCGGTACTGCCCCAGGTGGTCGGGCCGGACTGCACCGTACTGGTGAAAGCGTCCCGGGGCATGAAGCTGGAGGAGCTGACCGCCAGGCTGCTGGCGCTGACAGAAGAGGTGTGAGGGAGGCGTTTATGCCTCTTGAAACAATCTGGCCAGACTTTGATCAAAGGGGGGCCTGAGAACGCCCCGCTCGGTGATGGCGGCGGTGAGCAATTCGTGGGGAGTCATGTCAAAGGAGGGGTTCCAGGTCCGCACCCCGGCGGGGCCGGTCTGGACCCCCGCGAAGGAGGTGACCTCTCCGCCGTCCCGCTGCTCCACCGGGATGCGGCTCCCGTCCGGGAGCGACCGGTCGATGGTGGAGGAGGGCAGAGCGGTGTAGAAGGGGATGCCGTGGTGCTTGGCCAGCACGGCCAGGGAGTAGGTGCCAATCTTGTTGGCGAAATCCCCGTTGGCGGCCATGCGGTCACAGCCCACCACCACCAGATCGACGCACCCCTGAGCCATCAGATACCCGGCCATGCCGTCGCAGATGAGGGTGACAGGGATGCGGTCGTTCACCAGCTCGTAGGCGGTGAGCCGGGCGCCCTGGAGCAGAGGACGGGTCTCGTCTGCGTATACCATGGAGACCTTTCCCTGGGCATGGGCCGTGCGGATGACCCCAAGAGCGGTGCCCCAGCCGCCGGTGGCCAGTGCTCCGGCGTTGCAGTGGGTGAGGATTCTGGCCTGACAGGGCACCAGCTCCGCGCCCGCTTTGCTCAGGGCGGTGTTCATCTGGATATCCTCCAGGTGGATGGTCCGGGCCTCCTCCTCCAGGCGGAGCAGGTCAGGCCCGCAGGCGAGCCAGCACCGCTCCATCCGGTCCAGCGCCCAGAACAGATTGACCGCTGTGGGGCGGCTGCCGGCCAGCGTCTGCTTGGCCTGAGTCATGCTCCCCGTGAAGTCCGCCGCACCGGCATATTCCTGGGCGGCCAGCACCATCGCGTAGGCCGCCGCCACGCCGATGGCAGGCGCGCCCCGGACCACCATGGTCCGGATGGCCTGAGCCGCATCCCGGTAGTTGGTATAGCGCAGCCAGTATTCCGAGCCGGGCAGACGGGTCTGGTCCAACAGATAGAGCTCATTCCGTTCCCAGCGGATCGCCTCCATAAAAAATCCCTCATTTCCATTTGATTTCGAGAGAGATTGTACCATAAGAAACGATTGCAGACAAGCGAGGACCCAAACAATGATTGATATCGCAGTATCCGGCCTTGTAAAAGAGTTTGAGGTCGGCAAAAAAATACTGGACGGGCTTACCTTCCAGGTGGATTCCGGCGAGCGGGTGGGGCTGCTGGGCCCAAACGGCTGCGGCAAGACCACCCTGCTGCGCATCCTCACTGGCGTGGTCCACCCCGACGAGGGGGAGGTGGTCATTGCCCCCAACCGGCGGCTGGGACTGATCTCCCAGATCCCCGTCTACCCGGCGGGCTACACCGTGGAGGATGTGCTGGACACCGCCTTTGAGCCCCTCCATCGGATGGAGGAGGAGATGGCCGCCCTGTCCCAACGGATGGAGAAGGGGGAGAGCGATCCCGCTGTACTGTCCAGGTACGACAAGCTGTCTGCCGCCTTCCAGACCGGCGGCGGCTATGAGACGGACACCAACAAGAATAAGGTGTGCAGCGGCCTGTCCATCCCCCAGGATATGCGGGAGCGGCTCTTTGACCAGCTGTCCGGCGGGGAGAAGACCCGAGTCAACCTGGCCCGGCTCATCCTGGAGGACACCGACATCCTTCTGCTGGACGAGCCCACCAACCACCTGGACCTGCGGGCTACCGAGTGGCTGGAGGAGTATTTGGAAAAATTCAAGGGCACCGTCCTGGCCGTCTCCCACGACCGCTGGTTTTTGGACAAGGTGGTCAGACGGGTGGTGGAGATCCAGGCGGGAAAAGCGGAGTTTTACGCCGGAAACTACAGCTTTTATGCCGTGGAGAAGGAGCGGCGGTATGAGGAGAAGCTGCGCCAGTACGAGAAGGAGCAGGCCAAGATCCAGCAGCTGGAGAAGGCCGCCGAGCAGCTGCGCATCTGGGCCTACTCGGGCAACGACAAGATCTTCAAGCGGGCCCAGTCCATGGAAAAGCGCATCGAGCGTATCCGTCAGACGGACAAGCCCAAAAAGGACCGCAAGATGTCCGTCCGCTTTGGCGAGCGGGAGTTTCGGGGGGACGAGGTGCTGTCCATCAAAAACCTGTCCAAGGGCTTTGGCGGACGGACCCTGTTTGACCATGTCAACCTGGAGGTGGCGGGCGGCGAGCGCATCGCCCTGCTGGGGGACAACGGGACCGGCAAGTCCACCCTGATCAAGATCCTCATGGGGGAGGAGGAGCCGGACGGCGGAAAGCTGAGGAAGGGACCGACGGTAAAGGTGGGCTATCTGCCGCAGATCATTCACTTTGACCACCCGGAGCGCGACTTGGTGAACACCATGCTCTATGAGCTGGACTGCACCGCCCAGACTGCCCGGGACCGGCTGGCCGCCTTCAAGTTCCGGGGGGAGGACGTCTTCAAGCCAGTGTCCGCCCTGTCCGGCGGGGAGCAGTCCCGGCTGCGGCTGTGCATGCTCATGGACAGCAAGATCAACCTGCTGATCCTGGACGAGCCCACCAACCATCTGGACATCCAAAGCCGGGAGTGGATCGAGGAGGCGGTGGAGGAGTACGAGGGCAATCTGCTCTTCGTTTCCCACGACCGGTACTTCATCGACCGCTTTGCCACCCGCATCTGGATGCTGGAGCAGGGAACGATCACCGATTTCCGGGGGACCTATCAGGAATTTCAAACGGCGAAGGAGCGGGGCAGGCTGGCGGAAGCCGCCGCCCCCCCTCCGCCGCCGGAGAAGAAGGACAAGCCCAAACGTTCCGGCGGCACCAAAAACCTGGAGAAGGAGGTCAACGCCGCCGAGCGGGCGGTGGCCGCCGCCGAGGAGCAGATGTTTGATCTGGAGCAGGCCATCCAGGAGGCGTCGGCGGACTATTTGAAGCTCCAGGAGCTGTATGAACAGCGGGAGGCCCTGGAGGACGAGCTGGCCCATCTGTATGCCGTCTGGGAGCGGTTGGCGGCAGACCTGGAGGAGGCGCGGGGATGATGCAGAAAATTCACAGACGGCCCAAGGTGGAGGTGGCCAGCTACAAGGGAAAGCGGTTTGCCCTGTGGCTCAAGGCGTTTCTGGCCCTTGTCCTGCTTGGGGCGATGGTCTTCGGCGCCCTGCTGAGCCTGGTGCTCAGCGGTGCGCGGGACGAGGTCCGGGGCGACCCCAAGGTCATGGTGATCCTGGGTTGCCAGCTCCACGACTGGGGTCCCTCTGTCATGCTGCAGGACCGGCTGGACAAGGCTCTGGAATACCTGCAGGACCACCCGGATATGACGGTGGTGGTCTCCGGAGGGCAGGGGGAGAACGAGCCCACCTCCGAGGCCCAGGGCATGGCCGATTACCTGGCGGAACACGGCTTCAGCCGGGAGAATATCATTTTGGAGAGCCAGTCCCACAACACAAACCAGAACCTGCGCTGGTCCGCCCAGCACCTGGCGGAGGCGGGCATCGACATAAAGGATGGTGTGATCATCGTCTCCAACGGCTTCCACCTCACCCGGGCCAAACTGCTGGCCGGACGGGCGGGGTATGAGAACGTGTCCACCCTGGCCGCCCCCTCCAGCCATGTGGTCTCCCGGCTGAAAATGTATATCCGGGAGCCGCTGGCCCTGGTGAAATCCTTTGTGTTCGACCGGTAGAAGGGGCTCAGCCCTGCGGGCGGAGTCCCCGCTGCGAAGAGAGCCTGCCGCCGCCTGTGCGGCGGCAGAATGAATGCGCATACGAAGGAGGGCTGTCCATGCTGGACAAGCTGATTATGATTGAGGCGAACTACAGTCAGATTGAGGCCCGGCTGGGAGCGTCGGAGACCTACGGCGACCCGGACCTGGTGGCCCGGCTGAACAAGGAGCAGGCTGAGCTCCAGCCTCTGGTGGACACCTTCCGCACCTACCGGCGCACCCTGGACGCCAAGGCGCAGGCGGAGGAGATGATGTCCGACCCGGAGCTGAAGGAGCTGGCCCAGGAGGAGTATCAGCGGACGCTGGAGGAGCTGCCCCGGCTGGAGCGTGAGCTGCAGATCCTGCTTCTGCCAAAAGACCCCAACGACGGGAAAAACGTGATCGTAGAGATCCGCGCCGGAGTGGGCGGGGAGGAGGCGGCCCTGTTTGCCCACTCCCTGTACCGGATGTACTCCATGTATGCCGAGTCCAAACGGTGGCATACTGCGGTGGACTCCGCCAATGAGACGGAGCTGGGCGGCGTGAAGGAGATTGTCTTTACCGTTGAGGGGGACGGCGCCTGGTCCCGATTCAAGTTTGAGAGCGGTGTCCACCGGGTCCAGCGGGTGCCCGAGACCGAGTCTGGTGGGCGGGTCCACACCTCCACGGTCACGGTGGCCGTCCTGCCCGAAATGGAGACGGCGGACGTTCAGCTCAACCCCGCCGATATCGAGATGCAGGTGTTTCGCTCCTCAGGGGCGGGGGGACAGCACGTGAACAAGACCTCCTCGGCTGTCCGGCTGATCCACAGGCCCACTGGGACGGTGGTGGAGTGCCAGCAGGAGCGCAGCCAGTTCCAGAACCGGGACAAGGCCATGCGGATTCTGGCCTCCCGGCTGTACGAGGCGGAGCAGGAGAAAATTTCCAACGAATACACCCAGCAGCGCCGCAGTCAGGTGGGGTCCGGCATGCGGAATGAGCGCATCCGTACCTACAACTTTCCCCAGGGCCGGGTGACCGACCACCGCATCGGCCTGACGCTGTACAAGATTGACCAGGTGATGGACGGCGCTCTGGACGAGATCATCGACGCCCTGGCTGCCAGCCATCAAGCGGAGCTGCTGAAGGAGCAGAAATAAGGAAAAGGAGCCAATTTTATGGAAATGTATATTCATTACAAATCCCTCCCGGAGGGAAAGGACCTCCATGACGTGATCGGGGAGCTGAATGAGGTGCTGGAGGATGTGGGGTCCGTCTGCGGCGGTGAGGCCGGACGCATCGACCTGGACCTGGAAGACGAGCGGGCCAACCCCAAGCACGCCCAAGTGGCGGTGAAGGCGTACCTTCAGCGGGTCCAGTTTCCCAGGGACACTACGGTGGAGATCGGCTGCATGGAGATCGGCGTCTACGAGTAAAGAGGAAATGTGATGTATACCAATGTGATTTTTGACCTGGACGGCACCCTCCTGAACACCATCGACGATCTGGCGGACGCGAGCAACTGGGTGTGCCGGGTCCACGGCTGGCCCACCCATACCGTGGAGGAGTACAAGCAGTACGTGGGCAGCGGCATGGCGAAGCTGGCCGAACGCTTCGTCCCGGAGGACTGGCGCACGCCCGAGGGGGTGGCAGCCGTTTTGGCGGAGTTCATGCCCCGCTACGATGCCCACAAGGAGGACAAGACCGCCCCCTATCCCGGCATTCAGGCGCTGCTGGAGCGGTTGAAGGGGGCGGAGGTGAAGCTGGCGGTGCTGTCCAATAAGGCCCACAGCCTGGTGCCATCCATCATCGAGGGCTATTTCCCCGGCGTGTTTGACTGCGTCCAAGGGGCGCTGGACGGCGCGCCCACCAAGCCCGATCCCACCCTGCTCCACCGGCTGATGGGGGAGATGGGGGCCTCGGTGGACAACACCCTCTTTGTGGGGGACAGCAATGTGGATATCCGCACCGCCAAAAACGGCGGATTGACCAGCTGCGGAGTGCTCTGGGGCTTCCGGACCCGGGCCGAGCTGGAGGCGGAGGGAGCCGTCTTCCTGGCCGGGACCCCGGAGGAGCTGGGGGACCTGATTCTGCACCCATAAACATCAATGGAAGCCTTTTCAGGAGGCAGACACTATGAAAACACAGCTTCTCACAGCAAATGAGATCGACCGGGCCGCTGAGATCATCCGGGCCGGCGGTCTGGTGGGCATCCCTACTGAGACGGTGTACGGTCTGGGGGCCAACGGGCTGAACCCCATGGCGGTCCGGCGCATCTTCCAGGCTAAGGGCCGTCCCCAGGACAACCCGCTGATCCTCCACATTCCAGACGCCTCCTGGCTGGAGCTCTACTGCCAGGACATTCCGGACGCGGCCTGGCGGCTGGCAAAGCGGTTTTGGCCTGGGCCGCTGACGATGATCCTCCGGTGCAAAAAACGGACTCCGGAGGAGCTGAGGGAGCTGGAGCAGGGACCTGTCTGCTCCGCGACCCACTTCGGTCCGCATGTGATCCCCGATGTCGTGACGGCCGGACTGGATACGGTAGGGATGCGGTGTCCGGCCCACTCCATGTGCCGGGCCATCATCCAGGCGGCGGGGGTGCCGGTGGCCGCTCCCTCGGGGAACACCTCGGGAAAGCCCAGCCCCACCAGCTTCCAGCACATGCTGGACGATATGGAGGGCAAGGTCGACGCCATTTTGGACGGCGGCGACTGTCAGGTGGGGGTGGAATCCAGCATCATCGATCTGACCTGCACGCCGCCCCGGCTGCTGCGCCCCGGCGGCATCCCCCTGGAGGAGCTGCAGCTCGTGCTGGAGGACGTGGAGCTGGACCCCGCCGTCACCCGGCAGCTGGGCAAGGAGGAGCGCCCCCGGGCGCCCGGCATGAAGTACCGCCACTACGCCCCCAAGGCTCCGGTTACCGTGGTCCGGGGGGAGCCGCCGCGCAGTGCGCAGTATATTCTGGATCACATAAAGGACAGCTATTGGGATGGGGTCATCTGCTTCAATGAATTTGCCCACTGGTTTCAGGACTACCCGGTGGAGCAGCTGGGAGGCTCACTGGACAGCTTTGAGCACGCCCGGCGGCTGTTCCGTGCCCTTCGGGCCATGGACGCTAGCGGCGTGAAGCACATCTGGGCCCAGTGCCCGGACTCCGCCGGTATGGGGCTGGCGGTGGTCAACCGGCTGAACAAGGCGGCGGGCTTCCGCGTCGTGGACGCCTGACAGCCGATTATCCTCCCAAAACGACCGGCTGTCCCAACCCCCTTGCAGTTTTGCACTCCTTTCGGTATGCTGGATGCACGGAAGGAAGTGGAAGCTGTGAATTGGGGAAATCTGGGTTGGATTTTATACTATGCGGCCCACACCGCCGCCGGGATCTGGTCTTTGCTGGAGCTGTTCCTGCTGGAGGCGGTGCAGGAGCTGGGACTGGCTGCCTGGGCCTTTGGGGTGCTGTGGCTGGCGCTGGCGGCGGCAGGGAGGACGGGCCGCCCATCCCTGCAGGGGACCGTGTGGCGCATCTTTACCGCCGGACTGCTCCCCGCCCTGTGCGGGGCGGTGGATGCCCTCTGGCGGGGGGACACGATCACGCCCACCCCGGCGATGTGGGCTTTTTTCCTCCCTCAGCTTCTGCTGGCAGGCTGCGTCCTGCTGCCGGGCAGAGTGGAGGGGCCTGGCTGGAAGCAGGGGCTGGCCCTGCTGGAACGGGGATGGGAGCTGAACCTGTTCCTGATGCTGTGGCTGTTTCTGCTGGCCGGGAGCGTGCTGTTTATGAGTACCGGGGGGCTCTTGTTTTCCTTCTTCATCGGGGCGCTGCTCGCGGGGAGCCGCAGGTTTCTGGATTACGACGGTGTAGCGGGCATCGTGACAGGGCTGGGACTGCTGTGGCTGCTCCGGAGGTACATGCTCCTGCGGGCCTGGCGTCTGGCGGCGGAGGAGGACCGGCCGGGTCCCTGGTTTGCCCTGCTGGTCCCGGTGTGGGGACTGGTCCAGGCTGGCCGCCTGGAGAAGAGCCTCCGCGCCCGGCAATGGGCGGCGGAGGGATATGACCGCTTTTAAGAGAGGTAAGGCTATGACGATTTTGGGCATCACCGGCCCCACAGGGGCGGGGAAGACCACCCTCCTGCGGGAGGTGGGGGCGTTGGGCGGCGCGGTCATCGACTGCGACGCCGTCTACCACGAAATGCTGGAACAGGACGCCGCTTTACGGTCTGAGCTGGAGGCGGCCTTTGGCCCTCTGCGGGACGGCTCCGGGAGGATCGACCGGAAAAGGCTGGGGGCGGTGGTTTTTTCTGATCCGGACAAGCTGGAACTCCTCAACAACATCGCCTGGACGGCGGTGGCGGATCAGGTCCGTATTCTGCTGGCGGACTGTGAACGGCAGGGGAAGCAACTTGCCGCGGTGGACGCCATCGCCCTGCTGGAGGGCTCCATAAAAGAATTATGTCAACTGACAGTGGCTGTCCTGGCTCCGCCGGAGGTCCGGGTGCGCCGCATCATGGCCCGGGAGGGCATTTCGGAGGCTTACGCCTGGTCCAGAGTGAACGCTCAGAAGCCGGACGAGTATTTTATCCAAAACTGTGACTATACTTTAATCAACGACTGTTCCAGCGCGGAGGAGTTTTCTCAAACGGCGCGGGCATTTTTGAAGGAGGTTTTATCATCATGAGCGAGGAAAAGAAGGAACAGACCCGGGGCGAGCAGCTGCGCAAGGCGCTGCTCTACGACAAGAAAAACGGCTACGACCGTCTGGCCGAGGGCGAGGCGGAGGCCATGGAGGCCTACTGCACGGGCTACAAGCAGTTCCTGGACGCGGGCAAGACCGAGCGGGAGTGCGTGGAACGGGCGGTGGCCCTGGCAGAGAAGGCGGGCTTTCGGCCCTATATTCGGGGCGGGGAGCTGAAGCCCGGCGACAAGGTCTACCGGGTGAACCGGGACAAGGCGGTGACGCTGGCGGTGATCGGAAAGCGGCCGCTGTCTGAGGGGGCGAACATCGGCGCGGCCCATATCGACTCCCCCCGCCTGGACCTGAAGCAGAATCCCCTCTACGAGTCCGATGAGCTGGCCTATCTGAAGACCCACTACTATGGCGGCATCCGCAAGTACCAGTGGGTGACCATCCCCCTGGAGCTCCACGGGGTGGTGGCCCTCAAGGGGGGGCAGACCGTCCGGGTATCCATCGGCGGCGGAGAGGGCGACCCCCTGTTCACCATTGATGACCTGCTGCCCCATCTGGGGACGGAGCAGTCTAAGAAGCCGCTGGGGGAGGCCATCCCCGGCGAGACGCTGAATATCCTGGTGGGCAGCCGCCCCCTGGAGGACGACGAGGGCAAGGACCGGGTGAAGCTGGCCGCCCTGGAGCTGCTCAACCGGAAGTACGGCATCACCGAGGAGGACTTTATCTCTGCGGAGCTGTGCGCAGTCCCAGCCTTCCGCGCCAGCGACATCGGCTTTGACCGCTCCCTCATCGGGGCCTACGGCCATGACGACCGGGTGTGCGCCTACGCCTGCCTTGCGGCCCTGCTCCAGCTGTCCGCGCCGGAGTACACTGCCGTGTGTATGCTGGCCGACAAGGAGGAGATCGGCTCCGAGGGGGTGACCGGCATGAAGTCCGCTGCCTTTGACACCTTTATGGAGGACCTGTGCCAGGCCCAGGGGGTGTCCCTGCGGGCCTGCTATGAGAAATCCTTCTGCCTGTCCGCCGACGTCACCGCCGCCTACGATCCCAACTTTGCCGACGTCTACGAAAAGCGCAACAGCGCCTTTGTCAACTACGGCATGGGTCTGTGCAAGTACACCGGAGCCCGGGGCAAGTCGGGGGCCTCCGACGCCTCCGCCGAGGTGGTGGCCAAGGCGCGCCGCATTCTGGACGGCGCCAACGTGGTCTGGCAGATGGCCGAGCTGGGCAAGGTGGACGCCGGCGGCGGAGGCACAGTGGCCGCCTACATGGCCGAGCGGAACATCGACACCCTGGATGCGGGCGTACCCGTCCTGTCCATGCACGCCCCCTTCGAGACGGTGGGCAAGCTGGACTGCTATATGACCTTCAAGGGGATGAAGGCCATCTTCGAGTCGGTGTAAGTTTGAAGGAATGAAACACACGGATACCTCAAAGGAGGTATCCGTGTGTTTTTACCGTTTTCGCAGCATGCGGCGGTAGACAGGGTCGCCCTCCGCCGCCTGGGTGAGAGCCTCCAGCTCGCCGGCGTCCACCATCGCCTGGATGCGGCGGTGGATCAGACCGTCGCCGATTCCCAGCTGGCAGCGGCCGATCACCTCCCCGATCAGACGGGACTCGTTGAACTCCCGCTCCATCCGGGCCAGCGTCCGGCGGATGAAGCTGTCGTAGAAATCCTCCGGAACACCGGCCAGCGTTCCGTTCAAAACGGTCCGCAGGGGGGCGTTTTCCTCCTGAAGCTCCCTCCACCGGTTGGCGCAGGCCCGGCGCAGGATGGGGGAGATGGGCTGTTCCAGGGGGAGAAAGCGGCTCCACTCCCCAGGGGGCACGTCGCCCCAGGCGGTGTAGGTCACCACGCTGTTGTCCCGCTGGTCCCAGCGGGGCAGCTTGACGGCGCTGACGGCCCCGCACTGCTCCAGGCCGTCCAGCCGGGCCAGCAGCCAGTAGAAGCCGCACAGCTCATCGGGCTGGTCGCTGTACCACAGGCGCACCGGCTCCCCGGCGGCAGACCGCTCCAGAACGGCGCGCAGCGTCTCGGCTCCGCCGTCGATCCACCGGTCGAGCTGCTCCCCGATGCCCGGTACCGATGGGGAGAAGCCGCAGTACGCACAGAGGACCTGACGGCGGATGGGGCCGGGGATTTTTTCCGAGATATCCCCCAGGCTCAGGCCCAGGGAAAAGCCATACACGTCCTGGGCCCTGCCGCCCATGGGACGGGCCCGCTCCCATTTCCGGCGGTGCTCCTCCTCAGCGCGGCGCTGGAGCCGGGCGATCTCCTCCTCCGACGGCTCGCCGTCGGAGGGCTCCAGAATGATCCCCAAAAGGCCGCCGCCGTATTCGCCCCGGCCGAAGAATTGGGCGTACTTCAAACTGCCGCAGGCGCTCTCGCTGAATACTGCTTCCACCATAAGACGCGCTCCTTTCCTTTCGGCCAGTATAGCGCGAAAGGGGGAAGAATGCAACCCTACAGCAGCCCCCAGGCGTACAGGTCGAAGAACCCCCGTCCAGAGGTGACATTGTGCAGGGCATAGCAGCCCAGGATGTCGCCGTTGGGGCCCCAGCCGTGCTTGGCGGGCCACCAGGACCAGAACTCGCGCAGGGGAGCGTTTTCCTCGTCCATCATTCCGTACAGGTCGTCGCCAGGGGCGTAGCCGGTGGCCTGGGGGGTGTAGAAGGTGAACTCCGCGCCGGGCTTCAGGGCCTTGCCATCTTTGCCGTCAAAGCCGTAGGGCTCGCTGGAGATGTAGTGGCAGCCGTCCTCGTCCCACTCCCGGCCCGCGGGGTATTTGGTATCCAGCACCAGCTCCTCCAGGGTCATGGACCAGGAGGTGTCGGAGACCTGAGTGATATCGGTAAACCGCCCGTGGAACTGGCAGACGTACCGGATGGTCATGTCGGCGTCTTCATAGTCCCCCTCAAAGGTCCCGTCGGGGTGGAGGGTGAGAATGGTGGCCCAGCCCCCCGCGCCGCTGCCGAACCACAGCTTCATGGGCTTGTCAAAGGGGAGCGGGCCCTCCTCGGGAACGGCGCTGGCGGCGTGGTAGTCCGATGCGTTGACGATGAGCTGAGCCAGTGCCCGAGCGGCGGACAGCAGCTCCTGGGGGTCAAGCTCAGCGTAGGGCTCCCCGTAGATGGGGGACTGCTGGCCGGTGGTCAGGTCCACGACGCAGTGGATTTCACTGCTGCCGCCCTGCGCCCTGGGACCCAGCTGGAGCCAGATGCGGTCCGGGTCCTCTTGGGGGCTGTAGACGGCGGTGACATAGTAGTAATCCTCCGAAAGGCCAAGGAACCTGGGTTCCGAAATCTCCAGATAGCCCAAGGCGTTTTCCGGGATCTCGGAGTGGGTATTCAACTCCCGGGCGTACCAGCGGATGTATTCACAGTCCAGCCCGGTGATGTCTACATAGGTCCACAGGTCATCCAGTGCGTAGGCGGCAGGGGAGAGGTCGATCTCCGGGGCGGCGGTGGAGTTCACCTCCTGGCCCTCAATGGCCAGCCGCCCGTCCTCGGTGAGGATCAGCCGCCCGGAGGCGATATCCTCCCCTATGTATTCCGACTTGGTGACCATCAGCTGTCCGTCCTCCAGGGACAGGGTGTAATCATAAATCCCCCGGTCCCAGAGGAGGTATCTGTGCTGGTTGGCGTAGTCGTACACCTCCACATGGCTGTCCACCAGCCCGGAGCCGAAGCTGACGGTGGAGCAGAACTCCCGCTTGCCGTCGCCGTTCAGGTCGCAGAGGAAGACGTTCCACACAGGCATCCCGGAGTAGAGCGTGCCATGAGTGACCAGGTCGTAATGGGTTTCGACCACCTCCACAAGCCCCGGATTCCAGCGGAAGGTTTTTTCGGGAAACTCCGGCAGCTGAAGGTCGCGGTATTCGTCCCAGGGCAGATCGCTGGGGTTGGAGAAGTAGTCCACCCATACCTCCACGGGAGGCGTGTCCTTCTCCCCGGCGGGCTGGCTGACCCGGTTGGTGGCCAGAGCCGCACAGGTGACGGCGACCACCACCACCGCCGCCGCCATGACCCACAGGGCCGGCTTTTTGTAGCTGAGCACGTTCTTGATGCGGCTCTTGGGATCGCTGTCCCCAAAGGCCAGCGGTCCGGCGGGGAGTTTTTCCCTGCCTCCGGCCGACAGCCGCAGCAGGGAGGCGGAGTAGTCCGCCCGCACGTCCCGGTCCATGTTCCGGAGCACCGCCTCGTCACAGGACATCTCCATGTCCTTGCCCGCCAGCCGGAAGGCCAGCCACACCAGGGGGTTGAACCAGTGGACCGCCACCGCCAGCCAGGCCAGCGCCCGGAGGATATGGTCACAGCGGCGGATGTGGGTCCGCTCGTGGAGGAGGATGTAGTCCCGTTCCTGCTTGGGCAGTGCGGAGGGCAGATAGATCCGGGGCCGCAGCAGCCCCAGTACAAAGGGAGTGGGGACCCGGTCCGCCAGCCAGACCCCGGGTTCGCCCTCCAGGGGGACCGCCTCGGCCAGGGCGCGCCGCAGACGGATCAGAGACAGGGCGCTGTACCCCAGCAGAAGGGCCGCGCCCGTCAGCCAGAGGATGGCGGGCAGGGTGACCTTGCCTGCTTGGGGGATGACCGGGGAGGGGGCAGCCTCCGCATGCTCTGGGTGGTCCGCAACGCCCTGATAGGGGTGGCGGAGGAAAAAGTCGTTCATCTGCCGGTCCAGGCCGGGCAAGCCGGTCTGGACCTGGACCACCTGACGCTCCTGCCCGCCATTCCCGGCGGCTGGCACAAGCTCAGCGGCGGGCAGAAGGCTGAAGGCGCTCTCCAGAGAGATGGGACACAACAGGCGGAAGAGGACCACCGCCCACAGAAGGTAGGAAAACCGCTTGGGAGCCCGGCGCAGAGCCAGACGGATCAGCAGTACGGCCGCAATGACGAGGGAGGCCGTTCCGCTCATGCTCAATACAGCGGAGAGCCATCGTTCCATATCCTCACCCCCTGTTCTCGTCGATGAGCCGCTGGAGCTCCGCAATCTCCTCGCTGCTCAGCTTCTTCCGGCTGGCGAAGGCGGTGAGAAAGCGGGGGAGGGAGCCGTCAAAGGTCTGGTCCAGAAACTCCTGGCTGCGCAGGGCGTCGAACTCCTGCCGGGACAGCCGGGAGGTCACAACTCCTCCCTCGTTCTGAAAGAGGCCCCGCTGGCACAGCCGCCGCAGGACGGTATAGGTGGTGGATTTTTTCCAGGACAGCCGCTCTCCGCACAGCTCCACCAGCTGGCTGGAGGTGAGCGGCTCATGGTCCCAGATCAGGGCGGCAAAGGCAAATTCGACCTCGCCAAGCTTATATTGCGTCATAGTGATCCCCTCCTGAATTGGTTTACAGCTTGTAGTCCAATACGAGTTTACAGTATATAGACCAATTTGTCAAGAGGGAACGCGCCCATGGGGGAGCAGGAGCTTCTCCAGCGGGCGGCGCAGTAAGAGAACAGATAAAACGGCCGGCGCAGTTTTAAGCTGCGCCGGCCGTTTTGGTTTGCATCAGCGGATACGTGCCAGCTTCATGAGATAGTGCCGGTCGTAGGTGGTCAGGGGCATCAGGAACAGGTCGCCCTTGGAGCTGCCGCACATGCCGTGGGCCCGAATGGGGGAGTTGAAGAAGCCAAGCTGGGCCTCCACCTCCAGATCCATGTTGACGATGGTGACGCCGCCGCCCCGCTCGGCAATGTAAACGTAGTCCGCGTCGGCCCAGATCTCCGTAGGCTGGTACAGGTTGTCCTCCAGGCAGGCCAGAAGCTGGCCATCCTCGTCGAAGACGTGGACCCGGTTGCCCTCCCGGTCGCCCACCCACAGACGGCCCAGCCGGTCGCACCAGATGCAGTGGGGAATGATGAACCGGCCCGGCTCGTCGCCGTGTCCGCCCCAGGTCTTTTTCAGGGCGCCGTCTGGGGCGAAGCGGTGGATCGAGGCGTTTCCGTAGCCGTCGCTGACGAAGATGTCCCCCTGGGGACCCACCACCACGCCGGTGGGGCGGTTGAAGGGCGGGGCTGCCCGCTGGATGCTCTGCAGGCTCAGGCTGAAGGCCCAGGCGGTGTCGAAGGCCACATCGGTGGGGATCAGCTTGCCCTGGCGCTGAAGTCTGCGCCAGAGGTTGGGGTCATAGCCGCTGTCGCTGGGGACGCCCAGGGTGCCCAGGTCCCGGAGGTGTTCTCCTTCCATGGTCAGCTCCCGCACCACGTGCAGGGCCGTGTCGGGACACAGAAGGGTGTTCTGCGGGGTGACGCAGATGCCGTGGGTCTCCTGAAACAGCCCCTTGCCGAAGTCCTTCACGTACCGGCCCTGGGCGTCCAGCATGACGATGGGGTGGTTCAGATTGCGGGAGGTGAGGAACAGATTGTCCTCCCGGTCGCAGCAGCCGCTGGGGTACATGGTGAACTCGTAGCCATCCGGGAACTGGCCGTAGTCCGGGATAAGCTCGTAGGTAAAGGGACCGGCGGTAAAGACCGTTTTGGTGGCCTGGTCCCGGTTGGCGATGCCGGATATTTTTTTCATAGGATCTCCTCCTTTTGAAGCCTATTATAGCAATGCGGGAGCGGGTGTGTCCAGGGCCCGGCGGAGAAAGGCGCAGTTGTCCCGCAGGGTATTTTGCCAGTCCTCCCCGCCGGTGTACCAGAACTCACCAACGAACCGGCTCACGCCCAGCTGCCGGGCCAGAGGGGCCAGCGTGGTGAAGTCCACATGTCCGGCGCCGAAGGGGACCTCCCGAAACACACCGGGGGTGGTCTCCTTCAGGTGGACGGCGGCCAGATGGCCCGCTCCCATGCGCAGGTCCTGACACACATCGCTCTCGTAGGTGAGGGCGGCGTTGGTCAGGTTGCCAATGTCCGGATAGACCTGAAGATAGGGGGAATGGATGCGCTCCACCCAGTACATAGCTTTGGCCACCGTGTTGAGAAAGGAGGTCTCCATCGTCTCAAAGCCCAGGATGATCCCCTCCCGGGCCGCCATTTCTACGCACAGCTGGAGATTTTTTGCAAAATCCCGGCGGGTCTGAGGGGTGGAGGGTTCATAGTACACATCGTATCCCGCCAGCTGAATGGTGCGCACCCCCAGCTGCGCCGCCAGGCAGACGGCCTTTTCCATGATGGCAAGGCTCTGCTGCTGGACCGCCGGGTCCGGGTGGCCCAGAGGATACTTTCGGTGCCCGCTCAGGCAGATGGAGCGGATGGGAAGTCCCTGCTCCAGCTGGGCCTGGACCAGACCGGCGATCTCCTCCTGGCTCCAGTCCAGCCGGGCCAGCTTGGCGTTGGTCTCGTCAATGGACAGCTCCAGATAGTCGAAGCCGGCGGCCTTCGCCTCGGTCAGCTTCTGCTTCAAAGTCAGCGAGGAGGGCATACTTTTCTCATAAAGCCCAAGGCGGTACTCCTTCATCTCTCCGCCCCCTTTCGTACGGTGAACAGAGCGCCCTCATCGCTCTGGCGGTTTGCGGTCAGGATATAGCCGGTCTCCTCGTCTCCGAAGACGGCCACGTTGCTGGGTCCAAAGCCCCGTTCGATGATCTCCTCCCTGGGACCCTCCGGCGTCCAGCGCACCAGGAACAGTTCCTTGTCCAGATCCCGGCACCCGGCCAGGAACACCGGTTCTCCGCACAGCAGTCCGCCCCAGATGGCATGGAGAAAATCCACCGGAGTGGGGTAGCGGTAGATCTCCCGGTAGTTGTCTCCCAGCTTTTTGTAGATCACGAAGGCGCTGCCGTGGAAGGGCTCGATGGTGGCAAGCTCCTCCTGGCCGTCTCCGTCCAGATCACACACCGCCACATCGGAGGCGGGGATTGTTAGCAGCTGCTCCACGGTCCACGCCCCGCCGGGAGCCTCGGGGGGAGCCACCCGAAATACCCCCTGGTCGCAGGCGGTATAGGCTTCGGAATACCCGGCCCGCTCCATCCGGCAGTAGCCGTGGTTGCGGCTCATGCCAACGGCGATGGTCTCCAGCGCGGCGGGAGGGGAGAAGCTGGCGTCCACAGGGGCGGCTGCCAGGGTGCCGGGCTTGGACCAGTCCGCCTGCTCCTCCTCGGTAGTGGAGAGAATACAGCCCAGAAAATAGCGCTGCTCGCCCCGGTGAAGCAGGTCAAAGCGGTGAACATAGGGCAGCTCCATCCAGAGCCGCTCCGTCCACCGGCCGTTTTCCCGGGTCATGCGGACGATGCGGGCGTGGAGGGCGGCGAATCCGGGGAGAAAGCGCTGGGAGGCCAGGAATTCGCCGTTGGTCCCAGGCAGAGGGATGATCGACATCGTGCCCCCTGTTTCCTCCCAGACGGTTTCCTGCTCCAGCGTCTGGGCGTCGATGCAGTAGCAGGGACCGTGATCGTCTGTGGCCAGCAGATATTTCAGCCGCCCGTCCAGCGTGAGGGGAGAAACGGCATAGCAGCAGGGCAGGCGGCACAGATGTGTTTTTTCAAAGTTCATCTTGTTTCTTCTCCTTCCGAGGCGCAATCGTTTGTCCGTAATAGGCGTTGGCTCCGTGTTGATTCAAGCGTCGCTTGTCTGGAAGAGCCTGGAAATCAGCGGTCGGGACCGCGTTCATAAACGGTTCAAGCAAGGGGCGTCTCCTTTCCTCACACTGTAAACCGGTCCCAGACGGGGTCCAGCGCGGCGCTGAGCGCCTGGTACAGCTCAAATTTCTTCTGATAGACCGCATGAGCGGCCGGGTCCGGCTGGACCGGCTCGCTGACGCGTACCATCGCCTGGATCGCGCGGGTGTAGTCCGGATAGAGTCCGGCGGCCACTGCGGCGGCGATGGCGCTGCCCAGCGCGCCCAGCTCCCGCGCTCCGGAGACCCGCTGAATGGGGAGGTTCAGCACATCAGCAAACATCTGCACCCAGACCGGGGAGTTGGCGGCGCCTCCCGCCATACGCACGATGGCCGGGGTGGTGCGGGCGGTGAGGAGGCGGTCGATATGGACCCGGTGGGAGAACGCGACCCCCTCAAAGACCGCCCGCAGCATGTGGGCGGAGGTGTGGTAGCTGGTCAGCCCCAGGAAGCACGCCTTGGCCAGAGGGTGGGCATTAGAGCCGTAGAGGAAGGGGAGGTAATAGACCTGGCAGTCCTCCGGAGCGATGGAGGCCGCCAGCTGGTTGACGCTGTCGTAAAGGGGCTGGTCCTGGGGCAGCTTCAGGCTGCCGGACAGCTGTTCCAGCACCCACTCCAAATTCCCCGCGCTGGTAGGACTGCACTCCTCCAGCAGATAATATCCTGGCAGGGCGTAGAGGGAGTTCATAGACACCTGGGTGCCCAGCTTGGGCCGGGGGGAGATAAACTCGTTGATGCTCCAGGTCCCGGTGATGGTGCACAGCTGATCGGGGGAGGTGATGTCCATGGCCACCGCACAGGCGTCGATGTCGAACATGCCTCCGGCCACCGGAGTGCCGGGACACAGCCCGGTGAGCCGGGCGGCCTCGCCGGTCACCTGGCCGCATGGGTCAAAGGAGCCGCACAGAGGGGGAATCCAGTTCGCCGCCTCACCGATGCCCAGCGCCTCCAGCAGGGCCGGGTCTACCTGGGCACGGGACACGTCCATCAGCCCGGAGCCGGACAGGTCCGTGCGCTCGCTGAGGGCTGTCCCGGTGAGGCGGAAGCGAATGTAGTCCTTGATGGAGAAGACCCATTGAATGTTTTGGTAGACCTCCGGTTCGTGCTCCTTGATCCAGGCCAGCAGGGCGGAGGGCTGACAGGCCAGCTGCTGCTGGCACAGCTGGGGGTAGAGCCGGTCAAAGACGCCGGACTCCCGCCAGCGGAGGGGGTAGGACCAGGCGCGGTTGTCGGTGGAGGCGATGCCAGGGCGGGCAGGCTTCCCGTCCTTCCCCCACAGATACAACCCCTTTCCATGGCCGCACACCGCCAGAGCGGCTACCTCCTGGGGGGAGACGCCGGACTGCTCCAATACCTGCCGGATACAGGCGCAGTTTTTCTGCCATACCTCCTCCATGTCCCGCTCCTGATACCCGGGCCGGGGGGAGGAGACCGGGGTGTGCCGGGAGGCCACCGCCGCCTCGGTGCCGTCCAGACGGAACAGGGCGGCCTTGATCACGGTACCGCCATTGTCCACTCCCATCACATATTGCGCCATTTGAGCCACTCCTTTCTGCTCAAGCGGTCCCTTCAGACCCTTCTGGTTTTATATTCGGGATTGAGGATATGGGGAGAGGGGTTCCCCGCATAGAAATCGACGGTGATATCGATGGCCATTTTATAGGTGTTCCACAGGGACTCCACTGTCTGGCTGGAGAAGTGGGGACTGAGGATCAGGTTGTCCAGTTCCAGCAGCTTGCTCTCCGCGGGCAGGGGCTCCACCGCGTAGACGTCCAGGCCAGCCCCCCGGATCTGCCTGGCCTTCAGGGCGTCATACAGGGCGTCCTCGTCGATGATGTTGCCCCGGGCCGTGTTGACGATGACCGCAGTGGGCTTCATCTGGGCCAGACGGGCGGCGTTGACCATGTGGTGGGTGTCCGGATTGTAGGGGACATGGACACTGATGGCGTCCGAGGTGGTGAAGAGCTCGTCCAGGTCCACCAGACGCACCCCCATCTCCTGGGCCAGCGCCTGGTTGGGGAAGGGGTCGTAGGCGATCACGGTGCAGCCCAGGCCCAGCAGCAGTTTGGCCAGCAGCCGGCCGATGGCGCCGAAGCCCAGGATGCCTACCGTGCCGCCCACCGTCTCGCTGGCGATGTATTTATCCCAGCGGCCGGTTTCAATGCAGCGGAAGCGGTTGGGGCGCAGCTCCCGGCGGCAGGCCAGGATCAGCGTCAGCGCCATCTCGGCCACTCCGCTGGCGTTGGCTCCGGTGGTGCGGGCCACGGCAATCCCGTGGCGGGTGGCGGCGGCCAGGTCCACCTTGTCGTAGCCTACGCCGAAGCGGACCAGCAGGGGGCATTTGCCGTCGATGGCGCGGAAAATCTCCTCTCCGTAGGGCTCTACATCGATCAGGCCCATGTCGGACTCCTGCAGGCATTGGATGACCTGAGCCTGGTCAAAGGGCTTTTGAGGGACCCAGCGGTAGGCGAAGCCTTTTTCCGCGGCGTAGGACTCCGCCCGCCGGTTCAGCTCATCAAATACGGGGGAGGGCTCTCCGAAGAAGGATACGATTTTTTTCATGGTGATCTTCCTTTCTCTGTTCTTGTGTGATATCAACACGCCATCGGCTGATTTTGCAGCAGCTGGCGGCAAAAGCGGATATTGACAAAATCCAAATTCTATTGAATACTATAAACAGCGCAAAGAAGAGCGGCATGTTATAGGAGGAGAATGTACATGGCAAGAAGAAAGGGGCCCCAGGCGAAGCAAGCTTATTCCTATATCAAATCCAAGATCCTCAGCTATGAGCTGCCTCCCGGGGCGGCAATTTCGGACAACGCGCTGGCCCAGGAGCTGAATATGAGCCGTTCCCCAGTCCGGGAAGCGATCTTCATGCTGACAAACGATGGGCTGATCGACTCCACAGGCATGGGAGCCCAGGTGTCGCCTATGACGCTGACCGATATTGTGGAGATCTGCCAGGTCCGCAAAGCGGTGGAGGTGGCGGCGGTCAACATCCTGCTGGACAACGGCGGCGGGACTCCAGAGCAGAAGAGCAGGCTGGCTGGGATCTTCAAGGAGCTGCAGGGCACAACAGACGCTATCCAGAACTATCACTACGATGACCTGTTCCACGGCGAGATTATGGCGATGGCGAACAACAGCCGTCTGATCCATATCTCCAACCAGATGCGGCTGCAGATCTATCGGGCCAGGTGGCTGAGCGTTGTCCTTCCGGACCGTATGGATGAGGCCAAGAGGGAGCATGAGTCCATCTATCAGGCGCTGATGGACAACGACCGCGAGGCCAGTGTACAGAGCCTGACGGTCCATCTGGACCGCAGCGAGCAGACCTTTAAAAAGGTACTGGCGGACCCCCGGTATAATCCGCAGTTCAACCTGGCTATGGCGCATATTACAAATACCTATCGCCAGGGAGGCCAGACATAATGTGAACCGATCTTCAAAATCAGGGCCACACAGACGACTGCTGCCCCATCAGGCGCGGCCGGCGGCGGTGGCCTGAAATTAAAATCATAATTGCACACAATTTAATATACAATTTATTGAACAAAAATGCAAGGGAGAAATAACCGGCAGAACAGACAAACAAAACGGGCTTTTTTTATGGAAAACAACAATTTTTTTAAACGGAATGTAAATCATTCCGTTTTTTATTTTGCCTTGTAGAAAATAACAAAACCAGATAACGTAAAATATTTTAAAAAGTTGTATGGTTTTTCAACAAAATAAGTGAAAAAAGCGATCAAGCTTCATTTTGAAAACGAGCCGGACCGTGGATTTGCACAAAAACAAAAAAAGGAATTGACTTTTTCTATACCTTTGGTATAATTGAACGGAAAACAAAATTGTGTACAATCCAGTATCCAATGAGGAACAGGACGAAATTAGGAGGCGCAAAATCCGATGTACATAAGTTGCTGTGCCCCGATCCGTCAATGTCAGATGGTTGCGGAAGCCGGCTTTGACCGGGTGGCGCTCTCGGCCCAGGAGGTTGCCGGTACGCCGCCGGATCAGTTAAAGCAGCTGGAGGGTCAGCTTGCGTCCTGGGCGCTGGAGTGCCGGGCTCTGAACGATTTCTGCCCGCCGGAGCTGAAGCTGTGCGGACCGAATCATGACCCGGAACAGCTGGAACACTATATCCGGCAGCTGGCGCCCCGTGCGGCGCTGCTGGGCGTTGACCGGATTGGGGTGGGCGCCCCCCTGTCCCGGGATGTTCCGGCGGGTTACCCCAAGAACGCCGCCTGGAATCAGCTTCGGAGGAGCTTGGATTTGACCGCCCGGCTGTGCCGTCCCTGGGGGATCACGATCCTTCTGGAACCCATATGCAGGCAGATGACCAATCTGCTGAACCGCACTCCGGAGGTGCTGGCCCTGATTGAGCACTGTGAGGAGCCGGTGGGCGTTGTATACGACATTTTCCACGCCTGGATGATGAAGGAACCCCCGGCGGACGCCCTGCCGGCGATGGACCGGGTCGGGATCGTCCATATTGCCCACGCGCAGGATGGGCGCAGGCTGCCCGATGGGGAGACCGTCATCCGGTACCGGCCCTACCTTGAAATGCTGCTGGACGCCGGCTATCAGGGAGAATTGTCCGTCGAGGCGCAGATGGACGGGGCAGACCGCTTTCAGCTGACGCAGAGCTGCCGGGCTTTACGAGGAATGGTGACCCCTCGCAGCGCGGTGGGGTAGAAAAAGGAGGAGGACAACGGTGAGCAAAACAATTATCAAACATGGAAACCTGGTTCTTGAGGAGCAGACGATGCAGGCCGACCTGGTCATCGAACATGGGATCATTACCGGGATCACCTTAGACGCCCAAGCGGACGGAGACTGTACCGTGATCGACGCCGCAGGAAAAATGGTCCTGCCCGGTATGATTGATACCCACTCCCACGTGACCGATCCAGGCCCCTACAATTACCGGGAGGACTGGCACTGTGCCTCCAGGTCCGCCGCGGCTGGCGGCATCACGACCATCGCTGATATGCCGCTGCCCAGTATTGCGGTGCTGAACAAGGACCGCGTGGCTGAGAAGCTTCAGGTGGTGGAGAACAGCTCTGTGGTGGATTTTGCCCTCTGGGGCGGCGTCACCCCTCTGAACATCGACAAGCTGGAGGAGATGAATGAGGCCGGCTGCATTGGCTATAAGGGCTTTATGTGCTTTGCCACCAAGGAATACCCCCAGATCACCGACGGATACCTGGTGGAGGGACTGAAACGGACGAAGGAGTTCGGCGGTCTGATCGCGGTCCACGCGGAGAATGCCGAGGTGGCGGACATGGGCTGCAAGCGTTTTTCCGCTGAGGGCTGTACGGACGAGGCGCGCTTCGACGATGCCCGCCCCTGGTGGGTGGAGTACGAGGCCATCCAGCGGGCGACCCTGTTCGCCAAGGTGCTGGACGCCAAGCTGATGGTCTGCCACATGACCATCACGCAGGGCGCCGAGTACCTGAAGGACCTGAAGTCCAAGGGGGCCAGGATTTATGTGGAGACCTGCCCCCACTATCTCCTGTTTGACCACGACATTCTGCGGGAGAAGAAGGCGTTTGCGAAATGTACGCCGCCCTTCCGCAGCCGGGAGAACGTGGACGCCCTGTGGGCCTATGTGGCCGACGGCACGATCGATGTGCTGGGCACCGACCACGGCCCCTTTACCGACGAGGAAAAGGGACAGGAGGGCGACTTCTGGAAGGAATACTGCGGCTTTGGCTGCAACGATGCGGTCATGGCTGCGATGATTACGGAAGGGGTCCACAAGCGGGGGCTGAGCTGGAACCGTCTGGCCAGCCTGACCTCCGGCAATGCCGCCCGGATGTTTGGAATCTACCCCCAAAAGGGCAGTCTGATGCCGGGCGCGGACGCCGACCTTCAAATCATCGACCCCAATCAGGAGTGGGTCTACGACGGCCTGAAGAGCTTTTCCAAGACGAAGAGCAGCAAGGGCGTTTACCAGGGCATGAAGTTTACCGGCAAGGTTACCAGCACTCTGGTGCGCGGAGAGCTGGTCTACGACGGCCAGAATATCCTTGTCCCGGACGGCTACGGCAAGCTGGTCCGCCGGAAGAACGGGATCTGATCAAAGAGAGGGCAGCAGATGAAGGTTGATGTTATTTTTCACGGCGGATTTGTCATTACGATGGAGGGCCCTGGTACCGGCGTGATCAACGACGGAGCTGTGGCCGTGAAGGGCAGAGAAATCGCGGCAGTGGGCCGGACGGACGAGGTGCTCCGGGACTGCAGGGCGGAGCGGTACATCGATATCGCCGGAAAGGCCGTCATGCCCGGCTTTGTGGATTCCCATATCCACACCGGGGACGTGATCGTCCGCAGCTGCGCCCAGGATATTCCCGGCGATATCTGGCGCATCCACGGCATCCTTCCGCTGCTGGGGGTGGCACAGGACGAGGATTATCAGATCGGGTCCCGGCTGAATATCATTGAGGCCCTCAAGGCCGGCACCACCACCTTTGGGGACTTCTACAGCCCCATGTCCTCCATTGTGCAGAATTATATCGATCTGGGCGCCCGCGCCTGCATCAGCGACATGATCAACGAGATGCCCAAGGACACCATCGGCCTTGCGCCCGACGAGCTGCTCCCGCTGGACAGCGCCGTCGGTGACCGGAAGCTGAAGAGCAACATCCGGCTGCTGGAGGAGTATCACCAGAGTCATGAGGGACGGATTACCTGCCGCTTTGGGATGCACACGGTGGAATACTGTACGGTGGAGCTGCTTCGGGAGATCAAGGCGCAGGCGGACAAATACGGAGTGGGGATCAATACCCATCTGTCCCAGAGCAGCGGAGAGAACCGGCAGTGTATGATGCGCAACGGCTGCCGTCCCGCCGAGCTGCTGGACCGGCTGGGCTATCTGGGGCGCCGCCTGATCGCGGCCCACCTGATCTGCGCCACGCCGGAGGAGATCCGCCATGTGGCCCAATCCGGCACAGCCATGGTGCTGTGCATGGGCAGCAATATGCTGGTGGACGGCTCTCTGCCTCCCGCCCGGCAGTTTGCCGAATACGGAGGTACCGTGGCGCTGGCCACTGACCAGGCCAATAACTGCAGCTTTATGTTTGGCGAGATGAAGTGCGCCTCGCTGTTTACCAAGCACACCACGCAGGACGCCACCCAGATGCCCGCCTGGAAGGCGCTCCGGATGGCCACCATCGAGGGGGCCAGAGCTCTGATGATGGAGGACCAGATCGGCTCTCTGCGTCCGGGCAAGCTGGCGGATATCATCCTGATCGATCTGTCCTATCCCCACCTGACCCCCATTTACACCGCCCCCATCCGCAACCTGATTCCCAACCTGGTCTATTCCGCCCGGGGGCACGAGGTGGAGCTGGTGATGGTCAACGGACGGATCGTGGTGGAAAACCACGTTTTGCTCACCGAGAATGAGGCGGATGTGGTCCAAAAGGCCAATGAGTCGGCCAGCCGCATCAGCCGCAGCCTGGCGCAGAACGAATGGTCCGCCAGCCTTCCCCTGGCCAAGCTGACCAGCGAGGGCTATTACTGATGCGCCGTTTCACACGGGGATATAAAACTGAGCGTTCAGTTTTATATAAACAACCTTGATTATCTCTGCAAAGCCTTGAAAAACAGGCACTTTCGCGGATATGGGCAACCGAATTTACTACCGATTTACTACTTTTGGGGAAAGAGCCTTGATATGCGCAGCACCGCGAGAGCCAGCCGCCCGGACGGGGCAGCACACAGATAACCCCCTACAATGACAATTTCATATACCGACCATGACGGCGTTTCTTCACTCCCCACGCGGGGAGAAAAGGGACGCCGCTTTTTTATGCCCTTTGTTACGCAGTAGGGGCATAAGGAGCCTTGCGCCATGCGGCTTTTCGGGCGCGGTTTTGGCGGGGCAGGGTGTTTATACCTTACCCCTCAAAATCGCGCTTCTACTGCGTAACAAAATCTACCGCAAAGGAGTATCGGAGCTATGGCAGTTTTCCGCGTGGAGCGCAACCGTGGCTACACCGTCATGTCAAACCACCATCTGCGCAATAAAGAGCTGTCCCTAAAGGCAAAGGGGCTGCTGTCACAAATGCTTTCACTCCCCGAAGATTGGGACTATACCCTTGCTGGCCTGTCCCTTATCAACCGGGAGAAAATCGACGCTATCCGTGAAGCGGTGCGGGAGTTGGAACGCGCCGGGTATATCGTGCGGTCAAGGGAGCGTGACGCGAAAGGCCGCTTGCGGGGCGCGGAGTATGTGATCTACGAACAGCCGCAGCCGCCTACATCAGATTTACCTACGTTGGAAAATCCAACATTGGATAATCCAACGCAGGAAAAACCTACATTGGATAAACCTACGTTGGAAAATCCAACGCAATTAAATAAAGATATATCAAGAACTGACTTACCAAAAAAAGAACAATCAATTACGGATTTACCAAGTACCGATTCCATTCCTATCCTTTCCCCTGACCCCTCACCTTACGGGGACGCTGCGGCAGAGCCGCCGGAACGGAAGCGAAAGGAAGCGGTAACACAGAGCGCGGTTGAGCTTTATCGGGAGATCATTAAGGAGAATATCGAGTACGAACATCTCCTGCGCTACTCCAAGATTGACCCGGTGGAATTGGACGGCATTGTGGAACTGCTGGTGGAAACCGTCTGCACGGCCCGCAAAACTATCCGGGTGGCCGGGGACGACTACCCCGCCGAGCTGGTAAAGTCCAAGCTGCTGAAACTCAATAGCAGTCACATTGAGTTTGTCATGGACTGTATGCGGGAGAACACTACGAAAATCCGCAATATCAAAAAATATCTGCTGGCGGTGCTGTTCAATGCCCCCAGCACAATGGGAAGCTACTACACCGCCCTTGTCGCCCATGATATGGCGACGGGACAAATCTGAAAGGAGCGTACAACATGAAACAGGGAGCCTTGATTTTCGACGAGCGAACCGACCGCTACGATATTCGCTTTGGGCTGGGGGACTACTATGGCGGGCTGCATTGCGGCGACGCGCTGGAAGTGTTCACAGGCCGCAAGTGGAAGCCCACCCGCATTGAGTACGGCGCAAACTGGTATCTTGTCGGAATCCGCGCCGAGGATTTGAGCGGTCTGCGGGTACGGATTTGACGAGCTGTACCCCACAGGGCACAGAACATCAAAAAATCTGAACATTTTGACTGACATCGGGGAACGTGGCAGATAAATCCTGCCCCATTCCCACCTAAAAGCGAGGTGGTTATTTGCAAGATGAAGTCAACGAAAAAGTAGTGGCCCTGTCCATCAAGGGGGCGAAGCTCACCGCCGAAATGCTGCAAAAGGCCATGAAAGAGGTACTTTCACAAGTAAAAAAAGAGGTTGATAAACAGGCAATCCCCCACGGAAAACAGACCTTGCGCCAGCTTATGAAGCAGAACGCGGGCGTTTCCAATATCGAGATCACCGACGGCAATATCAAAGCCTTTGAGAGTACGGCGAAAAAGTACGGCATTGATTACGCGCTGAAAAAGGACGCCACGGAAACCCCGCCCCGCTACCTTGTGTTTTTCAAAGGGCGGGACGCCGACGTGCTGACCGCCGCTTTTAAGGAGTTTTCCGCAAGGAAGCTGACACAGGAGCAAAGGCCGTCTATCCGTAAGGTGCTGGCAGCGTTCCGGGACAAGGCAAAGCAGCTCAACACCAACCGTCAAAAGGTGAAAAACAAGGTGCAGGAGGAATCCCTATGAAGCCGGAAATCAAGAAGCAGCTTATCCTAAACGCCCCCTATCTTCTCTTTGTCTACCTCTTTGACAAGCTGGGCGAAGCGGTGCGCCTTGCCCCCGGTGCGGACGCAAGCCAAAAGCTGCTGCACATGGGCGAGGGCTTTACCGCCGCCTTTTCCAGCGCAGCCCCCAGCTTCCACCCGACAGACCTTTTAATCGGGATTGCGGGTGCGCTCCTTATCCGGCTTGCCGTCTATGTAAAAGGCAAGAACGCGAAGAAGTACAGGAAAGGCATGGAGTACGGTTCGGCGCGTTGGGGCGGGCCAAAAGACATAGCCCCTTATGTCGATTCCGTATTTGAGAACAATATCCCCTTAACCCAGACAGAACGGCTCACCATGAACAGCCGCCCGAAGCAGCCGAAGTACGCGAGGAATAAAAATATCCTTGTGATCGGCGGGAGCGGCAGCGGCAAGACCCGCTTTTTCGTCAAGCCGTCGCTTATGCAAATGCACAGCAGCTATGTTGTCACAGACCCGAAAGGCACAGTCTTAATCGAATGTGGAAAGCTGCTTGCCCGTGGTGCGCCGAAGCTGGGAAAAGACGGAAAACCCATTATGCGGAACGGGAAGCCCGTTTATGAGCCGTACCGTATCAAGGTACTGAATACGATTAACTTCAAAAAATCTATGAAGTACAATCCCTTTGCGTATCTGCGGAGTGAAAAAGATATTTTGAAGCTGGTAAATACCATAATCGCCAACACCAAAGGCGACGGCGAGAAATCTACCGAGGATTTTTGGGTGAAGTCAGAGCGGCTTTTTTACTGCGCCCTGATTGGCTATATCCACTACGAAGCCCCGGAGGACGAAAAGAACTTTACCACGCTGCTTGAAATGATTAACGCCAGCGAAGCCCGCGAGGACGACCCGGAGTTTCAAAGCCCCGTTGACCTGATGTTTGAACGGCTGGAAGAAAAAGACCCGGAGCATTTTGCCGTCCGGCAGTACAAGAAGTTTCTGCTTTCCGCTGGCAAGACCCGAAGCTCTATCCTCATTTCCTGCGGTGCGCGGCTGGCCCCCTTTGACATTCGGGAGCTACGCGAGCTGATGGAGAGCGACGAAATGGAGCTGGACACGCTGGGGGATAGGAAAACCGCCCTTTTCGTCATTATCAGCGACACGGACGACACTTTTAACTTTGTCGTATCTATCCTCTACACACAGCTTTTCAATCTCCTGTGCGACAAGGCCGATGATGTGTACGGCGGACGGCTTCCCGTTCATGTGCGCTGCTTGCTTGACGAGTTTGCGAACATCGGGCAGATTCCGAAGTTTGAAAAGCTCATTGCCACTATCCGAAGCCGGGAAATCTCCGCGTCGATTATCCTGCAAAGCCAGTCGCAGCTAAAGGCCATTTACAAGGACAACGCCGATACCATAGTCGGTAACTGCGACACCACCCTTTTCTTGGGTGGCAAGGAGAAATCCACGCTAAAGGAAATCTCGGAAATACTCGGCAAGGAAACGATTGACAGCTTCAACACGTCCGAAACGCGGGGACGGGAGCTGTCCCACGGGCTGAACTATCAAAAGCTGGGGAAAGAGCTTATGACACAGGACGAAATCGCTGTCATGGACGGCGGCAAGTGCATTTTACAGGTGCGCGGGGTGCGCCCGTTCTTCTCGGATAAGTTTGATATAACGAAGCACCCGCAGTATAGGCACCTGTCCGACGCTGACCCGAAAAACGCCTTTGACATGGAGAAGCACCTAAGACGACGCCCCGCCATCGTCAAGCCCGATGAAGTGTTTGACTACTACGAGATCGACGCCGACGAATTACAGGAGGACACAGGCCATGAATAAGCGTATCAGTAAGAAGCAGCAAAACCGGGAAATGGCAAGGACGGTCAACGGGCTTGTCCTCTGCTATCAGGAAATGGTTTCGGAGCGTGAAAAACGCTGCAAGGAGCTTTCCGCAAAGTACGGAGTGCGTGTTGAGCTGGACAAGGACAATCCGCTTGGTATGCCGCTGATTCTCCCCCTGACGGAAGCCCAGCGGCAGGCTGAAATGCGGCGGTTTATCGCCGCTTGCGAAAGGCTCTATGAACAACAGCAGGCGCAGCGCGGTTAAATCCGTCTGCGCCTTTCCCATATCCGGCAGATTTTGAGGAGGTGGTAACACAATCAGAAACGTAAACATCGGCTACATGATACGTGCCCCCACCGGGCGCGGTTTTCCATACCCACGCAGCCGCCGGAAGCAATGGCGGCTTTTTTGGCGGCAAGACCGCCCTTTGCCCCCTTTGTGGGGCAGCCGCGAATCGCGGCAGGAAAGGAGTTTTCTATGGCATTTTTCAATTCTGCGGTTGGTGTTCTTCAGACCCTTGTTATCGCGCTGGGCGCGGGCCTCGGCATTTGGGGCGTTATCAATCTGCTTGAGGGCTACGGCAACGACAATCCCGGTGCCAAAAGCCAGGGCATGAAGCAGCTCATGGCGGGCGGCGGTGTCGCCCTGATCGGTGGCACCCTCGTACCCCTGCTGTCCGGCCTGTTCGGTTAAGCGGCAGGGTAAGAACCTATGCAGAGCATACTTGACGCGATTAACGAATGGATAAAGGAAATCCTGATAGGAGCCATCAACGGTAATCTGTCAACTATGTTCGGGGACGTAAACGAAAAAGTCGGCACAATCGCCGCAGAGGTAGGGCAGACCCCGCAAGGGTGGAACGCTGGCATATTCTCCATGATACGGACGCTATCGGAGAGTGTCATAGTCCCCATTGCGGGGCTTGTCATTACCTATGTCCTGTGCTACGAGCTAATCAGCATGGTAACGGAAAAGAACAATATGCACGACATTGATACGTTCATGTTCTTCAAGTGGATTTTCAAGGCGTGGGTGGCGGTGTATCTCGTCACCCACACCTTTGATATTACTATGGCTGTGTTCGATATGGCGCAGCACGTCGTTTCCGGCGCGGCGGGCGTGATTGGCGGCAACACAAATATAGACGTGGACGCCGCCCTATCGTCCATGCAGGCCGGGCTTGACGCTATGGAAATCCCCGAACTCTTATTGCTTGTCATGGAAACAAGCCTTGTCAGCCTGTGCATGAAAATCATGTCGGTGCTGATAACGGTTATCCTGTACGGCAGAATGATAGAAATATACCTGTATTGCTCGGTTGCGCCTATTCCATTCGCAACAATGACAAACCGGGAGTGGGGGCAGATTGGAAACAACTACCTCAAATCCCTTATCGCCCTCGGATTTCAGGGCTTCCTGATTATGATATGCGTCGGCGTTTACGCGGTTTTGGTAAACAGCATGATAATAGCGGACAATTTGCACAGCGCGATTTTCTCCCTTGCAGCCTACACCGTTATCCTCTGCTTCTCCCTGTTCAAGTCCGGCGCGTTGGCAAAATCCATCTTTAGTGCCCATTAGGGCGGGAAAGGAGGTTATCGCTTGGCGTATGTACCCGTACCCAAAGACCTGACGAAAGTAAAAACGAAAGTCGCACTCAGCCTGACGAAGCGGCAGATCGTTTGCTTTGCGGCAGCCCTCGCTATGGGATTGCCGCTTTTCTTTTTGCTCAAAGGAAGCACCGGGACGACCGTTGCGGCGGCGTTGATGTGCGCCGTCATGCTCCCCTGTTTCCTCTTTGCCATGTACGAAAAACACGGGCAGCCCCTTGAAACGGTAATCCGAAACATTGCGGAAACAAAGTTTATCCGTCCAAAGGAGCGGCCCTATCAGACCGAAAACCTGTACGCTGTCTTGGAAAAGCAGCGGAAACTTGAAAAGGAGGTATCAGCGATTGCCAAAGGCACAAAACACAGCAGCCGCCCCCGCAGGGGCTAAAAGGAAGCTGACCCGCGCAGAGAAGAAAGAGATTGCAGCCGTTATCCAGAGGGCAAAGGGCGACGGCAAGCCCCATACCGCCCAGCAGACTATCCCCTATATCCAGATGTACCCGGACGGTATCTGCCATGTTTCGGACAAGCGGTATTCAAAGAGTATCGCGTTTGAGGATATAAACTACCAGCTTGCGCAGGCCGACGACAAGACCGCCATTTTTGAAAACTGGTGCGATTTCCTCAACTACTTTGACGCTTCCGTATCGGTACAGCTCTCTTTCATCAATCAGGGGGCGCAGCAGGAAAAGGCGCAGCAGACTATCGACATTCCCCCGCAGGCCGACGCTTTCAATTCTATCCGCAGCGAGTACGCCGATATGCTGAAAAATCAGCTTGAAAAGGGCAACAACGGCCTTGTGAAGCAGAAGTATATCACGTTCTCCATTGAAACGGATAACCTTGCGGCGGCAAAGGCGCGGCTTTCCCGTATTGAAACCGATGTGCTGAACAATTTTAAGGTGCTGGGCGTGACCGCCCGCCCGCAGACAGGCTATGAACGCTTGCAGACCCTACACGGCGTTTTCCACCCGGAGGGCGAACCGTTCCGCTTCTCGTGGGATTGGCTGGCCCCGTCCGGGCTTTCCACAAAGGACTTTATCGCCCCGTCCTCGTTCCGCTTTGGCGAGGGACGCTATTTCCGCATGGGGCGCAAGCTGGGGGCGGTGAGCTTCCTTGAAATCCTTGCGCCGGAACTGAATGACCGTATGCTTGCGGACATTCTCGACCTTGAAACGGGTGTGATCGTCAATCTGCATATCCGCAGTATCGACCAGATCGAAGCCATCAAGACCATCAAGCGCAAGATCACCGACCTTGACAAAATGAAGATTGAGGAACAGAAAAAAGCTGTCCGAAGCGGCTACGACATGGACATTATTCCGTCCGACCTTGCCACGTTCGGCAGCGAAGCGAAAAATCTCTTGCAGGATTTACAGAGCAGGAATGAAAGAATGTTTTTGCTCACGTTCCTTGTGGTGAATATGGCGGACACAAAGCGGAAGCTGAACAATGACGTGTTCGCGGCGGCGGGTATCGCGCAGAAATACAACTGTGCGCTGACCCGCCTTGACTATATGCAGGAAGCGGGGCTTGTGTCCTCTATCCCCCTTGGGGAGAACCTTATCCCCATTCAAAGAGGACTTACCACCAGCAGCACCGCTATCTTTATCCCCTTTATCACGCAAGAGCTGTTCCAGACAGGGGCAAGCCTGTACTACGGGCTAAACGCCCTGTCTAACAACATGATTTTGTGTGACCGCAAGCAACTTAAAAACCCCAACGGGTTAATCCTCGGAACCCCCGGAAGCGGCAAATCCTTTGCGGCAAAGCGGGAAATGGCAAACGCTTTCCTAATTACAGACGACGACATAATCATCTGCGACCCCGAAGCGGAGTATTACCCCCTTGTGCAGCGGCTTCACGGACAGGTGGTGCGCATTTCCCCCACCAGCAGCCAGTATGTGAACCCGATGGATATAAACCTCAATTACAGCGAGGACGACAACCCCCTTGCGCTGAAATCCGACTTCATTCTTTCCCTGTGTGAGCTGGTGGTAGGCGGCAAGGAGGGCTTGCAGCCTGTGGAAAAGACCGTCATTGACCGGGCTGTGCGCAACGTCTACCGCCCGTTCCTTGCAGACCCCGACCCGGAGAAAATGCCGATTCTGGGCGACCTGTACGACGAGCTTTTGAAGCAGCCGGAGCCGGAAGCGGCGCGTATCGCGGCGGCGTTGGAGCTGTATGTTTCCGGGAGCTTGAACGTCTTTAACCACCGTACCAACGTGGAGCTTTCCAACCGCCTTGTCTGCTTTGATATTAAACAGTTAGGCAAACAGCTTAAAAAGCTGGGTATGCTCATTGTCCAAGACCAGGTATGGAACCGCGTCACCGTCAACCGCGCCGAACAGAAGTCCACCCGCTACTACATGGACGAGTTTCATTTGCTGCTGAAAGAGGAACAGACCGCCGCTTACAGTGTTGAAATCTGGAAGCGTTTTCGCAAATGGGGCGGGATTCCCACCGCCATTACGCAGAACGTGAAAGACCTTTTGAGCAGCCGGGAAGTGGAAAATATCTTTGAGAACAGCGATTTTGTCCTCATGCTCAATCAGGCGGCGGGCGACAGGGCTATCCTTGCAAAGCAGCTCAATATCTCCCCCCAGCAGATGAAGTACGTTACCCACACCGAAGCGGGCGAGGGGCTTTTGTTCTACGGCAACGTCATTCTCCCCTTTGTAGACCGCTTCCCGAAAGATACGGAGCTGTACCGGGTAATGACGACGAAGCCGGAGGAAGTGAGCGGCGCATGACAGCGGACACCATCATCAACCGGGACGCGCTGTGCGCCCTGCGGGAGCTTCCCGCCGAAAGCGTCCATTGCGCGGTAACGTCGCCGCCCTACTACGCCCTGCGGGACTATGGGCTTGACGCGCAGATCGGGCGGGAGGACACGCCGGAGCAGTACATAGAACGGCTGACGGCGGTTTTCCATGAGCTAAAGCGCGTCCTGCGTCCTGACGGCACTTTCTGGCTGAATATCTCGGACACCTACTGCGGCACAGGCAGCAAAGGCGGCTACACCGACCCCAAATATCCCAAAGGCCGCAACGGACAGGGCTTTTCCCTTGCCCGGACAGCGGCAGGCTGCAAGCACAAGGACATGATCGGGATTCCTTGGCTTCTGGCGTTCTCCTTACGCGCTGACGGCTGGTATCTGCGCAGCGATATTATCTGGCAGAAAGAAAACCCCATGCCGGAGAGCGTGAAAGACCGCCCCACCCGCTGCTATGAACACGTCTTTCTGCTTACGAAGTCAAAGCAGTATTACTATGACGCCGCCGCAGTTGCGGAGCCGACCGCCCCCAAAACGGCGGCAAGGTACAAATCCAGCCGCAGCGCAAGCAGCAAATATGCCGCAGAGGTACCGGGACAGGGCAAGGTGCAGGGCTTGAACAAGGCAAGGAGCGGCGGCTACTACGACCCCGCCCTTATCCCCACCATGCGCAACAGGCGGGACGTGTGGCTGATAAACACCGTCCCGTATAGGGGCGGGCATTTCGCCGCGTTCCCGCCGAAGCTGGCGGAAACCTGTATCTTGGCAGGCTGTCCCAAAGGCGGCGTTGTCCTTGACCCCTTTTTCGGCAGCGGCACGACGGGGCTTGCGGCAAAGACCCTTGACCGCCATTATATCGGCATTGAGCTGAACAGCGAATACTGCGCCCTTGCAAGGGCGCGAATTGGAGGTGAAGCACCATAAAACAGTATAAACCCCGCGATAAGATCACGCAGAAAATGACCCGCGACGGGGCTATCGAAGTCAACGAAACCCAGCAGACAGCCCAGCGTATCAGCCAGCGGGAGCAGGACGCGGATTTTCAGAAAACGCCGGAGCAGCAGGCCTCACAGGACGCGGCGGCGCAACTTGACCCCACAGCCACCGACGCTGCCCCGCTGCCCCGTCTGCCTGTTACCCCCGCAAAGGAGGACGCCGCCACCGCCGAGCGCGTCATGGAGCATATCGGCGGCGCACAGACCCGGAAAGCGTCTAAAAAGGCGGTGCGGAAAGCCCAGCGGGAGGGCGCGGCGGGGGCGAGATCGTCACGTCTGCAATTCACCGAGGAAGAACGGGCGACGCCGGAGCTTGGCAAGTATATTGAGAAATCCGACAGAGCCGCCGACCGTCTGGACGCTGCAAGGGCGGCTATCCCCAAAGAAAAGAAGCTGGTGCGGGAGCGTACCTTTGACGAAGCCACAGGCAAGGGCAAGACCCGCCTGCGCTTTGAGGAACACGACAGGCCCCCCGGCTTTAAGGACAAGCACAGCCCTCTTTCCCGCCCCGCACAGGAGGCGGGTATTTTCGTCCACAACAAGGTACATTCCGTTGAAAAGGACAATTCCGGCGTGGAGGGTGCGCACAAATCCGAGGAAGCAGCGGAAAAGGGCTTGAAATACGGGGCGCGGAAAGTCAGGGAGGGCTACCGCAGCCACAAGCTCAAACCCTACCGGGCGGCGGCGAAAGCGGAACGGGCGGCAGAAAAGGCCAACGTCAACTACCTGTACCAAAAGGCATTGCAGGATAACCCGCAGATCGCCGCGTCCAACCCCGCTTCCCGCTTTATGCAGAAGCAGCGTATCAAGCGGCAGTATGCAAAGGCCATGAAAAAGGGCGGCGCGGCTGCGGCGGCAAAGGCAGCGGAGAACACCCGCAAGGCAGCGAAAAAGACCGCAGAGGAAACGAAAAAAACCGTTTCCTTTGTGGCGCGGCACCCGGTAGGCGTGATAATCGCCGTCGCCGCGCTTCTGCTGTCTGTGATGATTTTCTCCGGCCTGTCGTCCTGTTCCTCTATTTTCTCCGGCACCATAAACGGGGTGCTGGGTACGTCCTATACGTCGGAGGACAGCGACCTTGTGGCGGTGGAAAACAGTTATGCCGGAAAGGAAGCTGCGCTGCAAAGCCAGATAGACAACATCGAAAGCACCTATCCGGGCTATGACGAATACCGCTATGACCTTGACGACATTTTCCACAATCCCCACGAGCTGGCTTCCTACCTGACCGCCCTTTTGCAGAGCTATACCCTCGCAAGCGCACAGGCAGAATTGCAGCGCGTCTTTGATAAGCAATACACCCTGACTGTGACGCCCACCGTCGAAGTGCGCTACCGCACAGAAACCCGGACGGACAGCGAGGGCAACAGCTATACCGTCCAAGTACCCTATAACTACTATATCCTCAATGTGTCCCTGACGAACACGCCCATATCGTCGCTGGCCCCCAGCCTTTTAACGCCGGAGCAGCTTGATATGTTCCGGGTGTATCTGGAAACAAGCGGCAACAAGCCCCTTATCTTTGGCGGCGGTTCTGCGAACAGTACCCCGTCCGAGGATTTGAGCGGCGTTCATTTCATCAATGGGACGCGCCCCGGCAATACGGCTGTGGTGGACATTGCAAAGTCACAGGTGGGGAACGTGGGCGGCTATCCCTATTGGAGCTGGTACGGCTTTAATGGGCGTGTCGAGTGGTGCGCCTGTTTCGTTTCGTGGTGCTACAATCAGATGGGCTTATCCGAACCGCGCTTTGCTGGCTGCACGTCCGGCGGTATGGCGTGGTTTACCTCTCATGGACAATGGGGCGACAGGAACTATACCAACATTGCCCCCGGCGACGCGATTTTCTTTGACTGGGACAACTCCGGCGACGCCGACCATGTAGGCATTGTGATCGGCACCGACGGGGAGCGCGTCTACACCGTCGAGGGCAATTCCGGCGACGCCTGTAAAATCAAGAGCTATCCGCTGGGAAGCAGCGTCATTCGCGGCTACGGTCTGATGAATTGGGATTGACGGGAGGGACAGCCAATGCTTACCCTGACCCCCGTTTCCCTTGCGGAAGCCAACGCCTTTGTCGCCCAGCACCACCGCCACCATAAGCCCGTTACCGGGCATAAGTTTTCCATCGGCTGCACCGCAGACGGGCGGCTTGTGGGCGTTGCCATCGTGGGGCGGCCCGTCAGCCGCTATCTGGACAACGGCCTGACGCTGGAAGTCAACCGCCTTTGTACGGACGGCACGAAAAACGCTTGCAGTATGCTCTATGCCGCAGCGTGGCGGGCGGCGCGGGCTATGGGCTACGAGAAGATCATCACCTACACGCTGGACACCGAGAGCGGCGCAAGTCTACGCGCTGCCGGGTGGACGTGCGCGGGGCTGGCTGGCGGCAAGCGTTGGACAGGAAGCCGACGCCCAGCCGCCGACCTGTACCCCGCGCAAATGAAATACCGATATGAAAAAACATCAAAAATGGAGGTGCGATAAATCAATATAGTTTCCTTTGGGGGCGGCACGAATAGTGCCGCCTTACTTGTTGGCCTTTACAATCACCATATCCCCGTTGACCTTATCACCTTTGCGGACACAGGCGCGGAGCAGCCCCACACCTATCAATTCGTTGTGACGATGAATGAGTGGCTTGCCGCCCACGGTATGCCGCAGATTACCGTTGTGGAGAATGTAGACCGCTACGGCAACCGCCTGACCCTTGAAATGGAGTGCTTGCGTTCCCATACGTTGCCCTCTATCGCCTATGGCTATAAGCGGTGTTCCCAAAAGCACAAGATTGGGCCGCAGGAGAAGTTTTGCAACAACTATGCCCCATGCCGGGAGGTATGGGCGCGGGGCGAAAGGGTAAACCGCTATATCGGCTATGACGCTGGCGAAGTGAAGCGGTATGAACATTCCCGCGAGTACAACGAAGCCGATAAGAAATATCACAACATCTATCCCCTGATTGAACAATGGGGGTGGAGCCGGAGCGATTGCGTCCGGGAAATCTGGGCGGCGGGCTTGCCGCAGCCGGGAAAATCCTCTTGCTTTTTCTGCACCAGCATGAAGCGGCAGGAGGTTGAAGCCTTGAAAGAGCAGTACCCCGCGCTGTACCAGCGGGCGATTGCCATTGAAGAAAACGCCATGCCCCACCTTATCAAAGTGAAAGGCTTGGGGCGCAGCTACGCTTGGAAAGAGCGTTACGGAAAGGAGTAATGACAGTATGGCAAACAAAATTGACCGCATTGACAAGGAGATCGAAAAGACCCGCGAGAAGATCACCGAGTATCAAAACAGGCTGAAAGGGCTGGAAGCGCAGAAAACCGAAGCGGAAAATCTGCAAATCGTCCAGGTCGTGCGCTCTATGCGCCTGACCCCGCAGGAGCTTACGGCTATGCTTTCCGGGGGCGGTATTCCTGGCATTGCCGCCGCCCCCGCAGACTATGACGGACAGGAGGAAAAAGAGAATGAGGAATAAGAAAATCGTGCGCAGCTTCCTTGTGCTGCTGGCCCTCGTTATGTGCTTTGGCAGCGTTTCCGTCACCGCCTACGCACAGGGCGACGACACCCCCACCGACGACAGCAACGTAAAGGTGGAAACACCCGACCCGCAGCCCTTGACCCCGGAGGGCAACATGACCCTTGTGGACGACATTAGCGGCGACGCCGCCGGGGATAAGCAGTTTATCGTGGTGCAGAGCAAGGGCGGCAACTATTTTTACATCGTCATTGACAACGCCGCCGACGGAAATAACACCGTCCATTTTCTGAATCAGGTGGACGAAGCCGACCTTTTGGCTATTATCGACGAGGACGGCGGCAGCGCGACGCCCGCCCCCGCCGTTTGTAGCTGTACCGACAAATGCGAAGCCGGAAAGGTGAATACGGCTTGCCCCGTATGTGCTACGAACATGACCACTTGCAGCGGCAAGGCAGCGGAGCCGGAGGAACCCACCGAGCAGCCGAAAGAGAAAAGCGGCATGGGCGGGCTTGTCCTGTTCCTTGTTGTCGCCCTGATCGGCGGCGGTGGTGCGCTCTACTACTTCAAGTTTATGAAGCCGAAGCAGGCCGTCAAAGGCAGCACAGACCTTGACGATTTCGACTTTGACGAGTACGACGAGGACGAGCCGGAGGAACAGGAGGGCGAGGAAGAATGAGCTATGCGTTAGTCATTGCGGAGAAGCCCAGCGTCGGGGCGGCGATTGCCGCCGCCCTTGGCGTTTCCGGCAAAAAGGACGGATATATCGAGGGCGGGGGCTACCTCATTTCATGGTGCGTCGGGCATTTGGTGGAGCTTGCGGAAGCCGCCGCCTACGGGGAACAGTACAGGAAGTGGCAGCTTGACAGCTTGCCGATTCTGCCGCAGGAATGGCAGTACACCGTTTCCCCGGACAAGGGAAAGCAATTCAAGACCCTTAAAGAGCTTATGCACCGCGCCGACGTGACCGAGGTTGTCAATGCCTGTGACGCTGGGCGCGAGGGTGAATTGATTTTTCGCTTTGTCTACGATATGGCGGGCTGCAAGAAGCCCATGCGCCGCCTTTGGATTTCCTCAATGGAAACGGCGGCAATCCGGCAAGGCTTTGACAATCTGAAAGACGGGAGCGAGTACGAAGCCCTCTACGCTTCCGCGCTGTGCCGCGCAAAGGCCGACTGGCTTATCGGTATCAACGCCACCCGGCTTTTCTCCTGCCTGTATGGAAAGACCTTGAACGTGGGGCGCGTCCAGACCCCGACGCTGAAAATGCTGGTTGACCGGGACGCGGCTATTTCCCATTTCCAGAAAGAGAAATACTACCATGTGCGCCTTGGCCTTTCCGGCGCGGAAGCGGCAAGCGCGAAGATCCCCGACGCCGCCGAAGCGGAAGCACTTAAAACGGCTTGCGAAGCGTCGCGGGCCGTTTGTACTTCCGTTCTGCGGGAGAAGAAAACCGCAGCCCCGCCGAAGCTCTTTGACCTGACTTCCTTACAGCGGGAAGCCAACCGCATTTTCGGCTACACCGCGAAGCAGACCCTTGACCTGGCGCAAGCCCTGTATGAAAAGAAGCTGCTGACTTATCCGAGGACGGACAGCACCTATCTAACCGACGACATGGGGGAAACGGCGGCAAGCACCGCCGCTATGCTGTGCGGCAAGCTGGCCTTTATGGAGGGCGCGGAGTTTTCCCCCGATGTTTCCCGCATCCTTGACAGCAGACAGGTTTCCGACCACCACGCCATTATCCCCACGATGGAGCTTGCAAAGGCCGACCTTGCCGCGCTGCCCGAAAGCGAAAGGAATATCCTGACCCTTGCCGGGGCGCGGCTGCTGTTCGCCGCCGCCGAGCCGCACACCTACGAAGTGGTTACGGCGGTTTTCCAATGCGCCGGCGGCGAGTTTACGGCAAAGGGAAAGACGGTGCTTTGCATGGGCTGGAAAGAGCTTGAACGCCGCTATCGGGCGACGCTGAAAAAGAAGCCTGATACCGACGGCGAGGAAAACGCCCTTGCGCTGGACGCGCCGCCCTTTGCCGAGGGGCAGAGCTTTGACCGCCCCGCCGTTAAGGTGACGGCCCACGACACCACGCCCCCGAAGCAGCACACGGAAGCAAGCCTTTTATCCGCTATGGAACGGGCCGGGAACGAGGACACTGACCCGGATGCGGAACGGCGCGGGCTTGGCACTCCCGCCACACGCGCCGCCGTCATTGAAAAGCTGGTGAAATCCGGCTTTGTGGAGCGCAAGGGCAAGCAGCTTATCCCCACAGGGGACGGCAACGGCCTTGTGGCTGTTCTCCCCGACGTGCTGACCTCTCCCCAGCTTACCGCTGAATGGGAAAACACCCTGACGCAGATCGCAAAGGGCAAGGCCGACGCGGACGGCTTCATGCGCGGCATTGAAGCTATGGCGCGGGAGCTGGTGCAGGCCCACCCGAATATCTCCGACGCGGATAAGGCGCGTTTCAAGGAGGACAAGCCCGTTATCGGCAAATGCCCCCGCTGCGGCGGCAGCGTCTACGAGGGCAGGAAGAACTACTATTGCGGGAACCGGGATTGCGCTTTTACCATGTGGAAAAATGACCGCTTTTTCGAGGAACGCAAAACCGCCTTTACCCCGAAAATCGCCGCCGCGCTGCTGAAAGACGGCAAGGCGAAAGTGAAAAAGCTGTACTCCCCGAAAACGGGTAAAACCTACGACGGGCTGGTGCTTTTAGCCGACACTGGCGGGAAGTACGTCAACTACCGGGCTACGGTTTCGAGGGACAGAGAACTTACGCAGCAAGCATAGGAAGCGGGTACCCACTTCCGTAAAATCCCCGCCTTGCGCTACGGTGCAGGACGGGGATTTTGCTTGTTGGGATAGTCCCAAACCCTTATGCGGAAAGGAGGAACGCTATGGCGAGTTTACGGGACGCCGTAAAGGTTTATCAGGACGAATTGCGGGCGGGCATTGCGTGGATAGCGTTCTGGCGGGAGGGGCGTTCATGGAGCAGCGACTATCTCTATCTTGAAATGGACGACACCCTTACGCCGGAGGACAGGAGCCGCTTGCAGGAAATCCAGCAGACCGACCCCGCCGCCGTTGTTTTGAACGGCTATTACTGCGGCTACTTGGGCGAGGACATGAACCTTACCGAGCTGACCGCCGGAGTGCGCCGCCACTATGAGAACGGCTATAACAATATCGCTGACTTTATCGAAGCCCACGACAACGCATTATCGCCGGAGCAGATCGAGGAAGCGAGGGAAGCCGCCCACGCCGCAGGACTTCCGTTTTCGGAAAAGCCCTACCGGGAGGGGGACTTTGACCCCTATGTATTTGACGGCAGCATGAGCGCGGAGGATTACGAGCTTATGCACCGCATGATGAGCGAAGAAAGGAGCGAACGATTGAGCGAAATTTTTTCTATCTTAATTGACAACCGCAGCCGCTTTGAAGCGGGAGAATTAAGTAGCGCGTGGCTCTCCATGCCAGCGACGGTGGAGCAGCTTCACGCGGCTATGCAGAGCGTCGGTATCACCGCCGACAATCCGCAGGATTTTTTCATCAACGGGTATTCTTACCCCATAGATAAGCCCCTTGCGCTACCCTATGACATGGTACGCGCCGCCGGGATTGACGAGCTGAATTTCCTTGCGGCGCGTCTGGAAGCCCTTACCCCCGCTGACCTTGACGCGCTGAACGCCGCAGCCCAGCGGAAAAAGGGCTTTGAGAACATCGGGCAGATCATCGACTACACCTATAACCCTGACTTTTTCGTGCATATCCCCGGAGTACAGACGGTGCGGGATTTGGGTGACTACTACTTGAACAAATCCGGCATGGTGGATATGCCCGAAGAATGGAAAAAGGGCATTGACCTTGCGGCCTTTGGGCGCAATGCCGCCGAGCAGGAGCGCGGCAGCTTCACCCCCTATGGCTATATCGTGGAAAGCGGCGACAAATGGGAGCGTCACTACGAGGGACGGGACGTGCCGGAGGAATACCGCATTATGAGCTATCCCCAGCCCCCGGCGCGTCCTGACCCGGAGAAAGCGGACTTTGACGCTATCAGCACAGGGCAGGCCGCGACGCTGACCGCCGAACCCCCGCAGCCGCGCCCCGTCGTCCCTATCGTCCTGACTTCCGAGAAGCCCACCGAGAAGATAAAGGAGATTACCGACCGTCTGGAACAGGGCATTGCGGAGCTGTTCGACAGTGAACGCTATAAGGACTATCTGCGCGTTATGTCGAAGTTCCATAATTACAGCTTTCGGAATACGCTCTTGATTGCCATGCAAGCCCCCGACGCTTCCCTTGTGGCGGGCTTCAATACATGGAAGAACACCCACGGGCGCAATGTCAAGCGGGGTGAAAAGGGCATTAAAATCTTTGCGCCGTCCCCCTACAAGGTCAAGCGGGAAGTGGAGAAGTTAGACCCGCAGATGCGGAAACCCATCATCGGCAAGGACGGGAAGCCCGTCACCGAGGAACAGGAAATCACCGTCCCCGCCTACAAGGTGGTATCTGTCTTTGATGTTTCGCAGACCGAGGGGCGGGAGCTGCCCGACATTGCGGTGGACGAGCTGACGGGGGACGTTGACCGCTACAATGATTTTTTCGCCGCGCTGGAACAGACCTCACCCGTCCCCGTTGGCTTTGAAAACATCGAGGGCAAATCTCACGGCTATTACCATCTGGAAGAAAAACGGATTGCCATTCAAGAGGGCATGAGCGAATTACAGACCCTTAAAACCGCTATCCATGAGATCGCTCACGCAAAGCTGCATGACATTGACTTGAACGCCCCGAAAGAGGATTTAGCGGACAGGCCAGACCGCCGCACAAGGGAGGTACAGGCCGAAAGCGTGGCGTACACCGTCTGCCAGCACTACGGGCTTGATACGTCGGACTATTCCTTTGGCTACGTCGCCGGGTGGAGCAGCGGGCGGGAGCTTGCGGAGCTGAAAGCGTCCCTTGAAACAATCCGCACCACCGCCGCCGAGATCATAGACAGCATTGACGGACACTTTGCGGAGCTGCAACAGGCGCGGGAGCAGGCCGCCCAGCAGGAGCAGCCGCAGCCCGGTTTTGAGCAATGGAGTGAGCCAGCCACCCCGGACAATTTGCCGGATAATCCGGGGGAGCCGTCCGACGATGTAGCCGCGTATTTGCCGGAGCAGGACAAACCGCCGCAGGAAGCGGCCCCCGACCTTGCCGCCGAGCCTACCGTTACGATTATTTGGAGCGAGAGCGCGGGGCTGCGGGAGGGAGAAACCATGCCCCTTTCCCGCGCAAACGCCCTTTTTGCTTCCCTTGACGAAGCGGAGCTTGCAAGCCCCGGCTATGACAAGACGAAGTTTGCCATTGATTGCGTCTTTGACGGCGAAGCCGACCACTACGAGGGGCGGCAGGATTTGGGCGACGGCGACGGGAGCCTGATAGACCATATCGAAAAATACCACGCCCACTATGAGAACAACGCGGATTGGGAAAACCACTTGCTGCACACCGAGGGCAAGGAAGCCTTGGAAGCGGACAAGGAACAGCGGGCTATGCTGCTGCATGAGTTTGTCCCCTATCTGAAACTCCATTGCGCCCTTTCCGAGATGGAGCAGGCCGCTACCGCCGCAATGCAAAGCGGCGATAGCCTGACCCCGCCCGAAACGGCCTATCACACCGCCGTACAAGCCTATGTTGCCGAGTGCCGGGGGAAGCTCAACAGCGGCGACTATGAATTGCCGCCCGCGCCACGGCTTGCCGACTTTGACCCGGAGCTTCAGGCGTACAAGGAACACGTCAGGGAGGAAATCGCGCAGGAAGCCGCCGCCGCAGGAATGACCGTCGAGGAATACGCCGCCAAAGGCTACGAGCCTTACCCCGCCGCCGAGGGACAGCCGCAGGAGCCGGAAACCCCTGTCTTTGATAAACTGCCCCCTGAACAGCAGCAGGAGCTTTCCAGCGAGGTAAAGGCCACGCTACAAATGCTGATCGACGCGGACATACAGACCGCCGGAGAGGTTACGGCTGAAACGCTGGAAACGATTGCTACACAGGGCTACGCTTACCGGGACGGAAATCTTGTGAAACAGGACGCCCCTGCCGCCGAAGCCCCCACGCCGGAGCAGGCCGCAGCGAAGCCGGAAGCGTCCGTTACCTATTATCCCATTAACGAAGCCGCCGCCCGACGCGCAAAGGAAATGAATAGCTTTGATAGCTACAAACCGGGCAGCGCGACGGCAGCTTACCGCAGTTACATTGACGAAGCCATACAGATCGCGGAGCGTCAAAAAGCGCGGGTAGACCCGATGTACCATGAGAAAATAGACAGTCTGCTTGATACCTATGCCCGGAAGCTGGCGGCAAACTTAAATGCCAGCTATGCCATTGAAGCCCGCGTACCCTCTATTCTGATTACTGGCGGTTCTAATTTCCCGGTTAGGCAGAAAGAAAAGCAGAACGCGGCGCGGGATAGGAATATGGAGGAATGGCGGGATATTCAAGGCTTACTTGATAAAATCCGCAGTACGGGTATGGGCGGTATCAGCGCGGACGACCCGCAGGCTGTCCCCAAACTGGAAAGCAAACTGGTGGGCTTGGAAAAGTTGCAGGAGAAAATGAAAGCGGTAAACGCCTATTTCCGCAAGCACAAGACACTTGACGGCTGCCCCGGCCTTTCGCCGGAACAGGGGCAAAAACTGGTGGCTGGCATGGCTTCCTATGACCGCGTACCCTACCCCTCGTGGGCTTTATCCAACAACAGCGCAGAAATACGCCGCTTGAAAACCCGCATTGCTTCCCTCACACAGCAAAAGACAATCGGCTTTGTAGGCTGGGAGTTTGACGGCGGCAAGGTGGAAGCGAATACCGACGCTAACCGTCTGCAAATCTTCTTTGACGGCAAGCCCGACGAAGCAACAAGGGAAGAACTGAAACACAACGGCTTCCGCTGGTCGCCCAAAGAGGGGGCATGGCAGCGGCAGCTTACCACAAACGCCTACTACGCAGCGGATTATGTGAAAGCCATTGCGCCCATTACTGGCGAGAAGCCCACCGAGTTACAGCGGGCGCATATCCGGGCGCAGAAGCAACAGGCGGTACAGACCCCGCAGGAGCAGCCCGCCGCCGAAGCCCCCGCGCCGGAGCAGGCCCAGCCGCAAACGCAGGACACCTTTTCCATCTACCAGCTAAAGCGCGGGGACGAAACGCGGGATTTCCGTTTTGAGCCTTACGACCGCTTGCAGGCGGCGGGGCTTGCCGTTGACCCGGCGAATTATGACCTGATCTATACCGCGCCCCTTGCGCCGGATATGTCGCTGGACGATATTTTCACCTGCTTCAACATCGACCACCCCGCAGACTTTAAGGGACACAGCCTTTCCGTTTCCGACGTGGTAGTGCTTCATCAGGCCGGACAGGACACCGCCCACTATGTTGACAGTATCGGCTATCAGCAGGTGCCGGAGTTTTTGCGGGAGCAGCAGGAGCTTACCCCCGACGCCCGTATGACGGGGGAGCAAATCAGGACGCCCCGGGGCAGCTTCCATGTTACCGATATGACCCGCGAACAGATGGAAGCCGCCGGATATGGCTTTCACCACCAATCGGAGGACGGAAAGTATTTCATCATGGGGAATGGCACACGGGCGTTTGCCGTTGCCGCCACGCAGCCGGAAAGCCCCATAAAGCACATTGAGGACGCCGTAGAGCAGAACGACAACAGCTTTGACGGTATCATCAACAATACCCCGCCCCCGCCCACCGTTGACGAGTTGGAAGCAAAGGTACAGGCTGGGGAACAGATTTCCTTGCTTGACCTTGCCGACGCAATCAAGGCCGATTCGGAGCGCGGCGGCAGGATGCCGGAAAAGAAGCCCTCTATCCGGGCGCAGCTCAAAGCCGATAAGGAACGGGCGGCGCAGAAAAAGACGGCGGCAAAAACGAAGTCGCAGGACTTGGAAAGGAGTTGACCCATGCAAAGGTTTGATAATGTGGACGTGTTCGCGTCCCTCAATGCCCTTATGCGGCAAAATACAGGCTTTTACCAAAGCGATTTGGAGATTGACAAGGAGGTTATCGCAAAGGCGGCGGCAAGCCCTGACGCAGCGGACAAAACGCTTCTCTGGCTCTCCCGCCCGTCGGGGACGTATTGCTTTAGGGAGCGCGACGTTTTCCTAAAGGACACAGGGCCGCACAATACCTGGCGTTTCCACAAGGAGCAGACCCGCGACAGGATTCTGGCCTATGCCATTGAGCTTACAGGCGTGGAGGACGGGAAAATCCGGGGCAATCTGTATGAGCTGGACTATGCGCAGCACTACCAGCGCGTCAAGGAGCAGGCGGTTCCCGCCGACATGGTGCGCCTGACCTATGCCTACGGGGACAGGGAGCAGCCCGCAAGGTGTCAACGCCAATTTGAAATTGTAAGAAAACGCCGAAGAAATTTTGTAGTTTTTCGGCGGTAAGGGGGGACAAAATCAAGCGTTTCCTTGCTCAAAAAGAGTGTTCACGATTTGCTGCTTCTGGCGCATAAATTCCTTGCGTTCTTTCAGGCGGTAAGACTCGCCCTTGATGTTAATGACAGTGCAGTGATGCAGGACGCGGTCCAGGATGGCGGAGGCGATGGTGACGTCGGCAAAGACCTCGTTCCACTGGGAGAAGGTCTTGTTGGAGGTAAAGACGGTAGACGTTTTTTCATACCTTCTGGCAATCAGCTGGAAGAACAGGTTTGCGCCCTGGATGTCCATGGGGAGGTAGCCGATCTCGTCAATGATGAGCATCCTGTACTTGGCGAGAACCTTGAGCTTGTCTGGCAGACGGTTCTCAAAATGGGCCTTCTTGAGCTGCTCAATAAGCTGATGGCAGTTGATGTAGTAGGTGGAAAAGCGGTGCTGTGCCGCCACAAGGCCCAGAGCGGAGGCCAGATGGGTCTTGCCCACGCCGGGCGGGCCAAGGAAGACCACATTCTCCCCGTTTTCCAGGAAGCGCATGGTAGCTAACTCATCGATCTGGCGCTTGTCGATGGAGGGCTGGAAGGAGAAATCGAAATCGTCCAGGGTCTTCTTGATGGGAAAGCCGGACATCTGGATCTGCTTCTCATAGGCCCGTCTCCGTTTGGATTTGGCTTCTTCTGAAAAAATGTGATCCAAAACCTCCACAATGTTGAGGTTTTCAGCCACGGCCCGTTCCAGGTAGTTATCCAGAATCTCCAGGGTGTTTTTCATTTTCAGGGCTTCCAGGTTTTCCCTCAGCCTGTCCATAGTAAATTCAGTCATACAGCACCTCGTCATATCTGGACAAATCGGAGGGCTTCAAGGGGAAATCTATCACTTTGCCCTGTTCCAGCAGAACATTTTCTGCGTCCATCGTCTGCTTCAACGTAAGCCTTCGGTAATGCTGAGGATTGACAACCATGTCCTTCCTTTGATACGATATTCGGTGCAGAGCGATCTGCTTGCCTTCATAGTAGGCTGCCAGCATACTGTCGAGGGCTACGACTGCCACATCTTTGCCGATGTACTCCGCTGGCACGGAGTACTGATTGCCGGCGTACGAGATGAGGCAGTCTTTTTGTACCCGCCTCAGGTTGATTTTGTCGATGATGTACTCACGGGAGAGAGGGCTCAGGCCCTCTTTTTTCAGCCGCTCAAAGGGAATCTCGTTGGTGGTGGCGTGAACCTTGCCATTGACCTTGTTGCACCAGGCCAGGGCCTGTCCGTTCAGGTCTGCCAGGCTGTTGTACTTGATTCCGACCATGAAGTTGTCCCGCACAAACTGCACCGTCCGCTCCACTTTTCCTTTCGTCTGGCCACGGTAGGGCCGGCACAGAATGGGTTTGAATCCGTAGAATCCCGCAAAATCCTCAAACTGCCGGTTCAGTGTGGAGTCCTCCTGCTTCAAAAGCCGTTTGATCACTACCTGCTTCATATTGTCATATAGAATCTCCTCTGGGTATCCTCCAAAGTACCGGAATGCGTTCTGGTGGCACCGTATCAGTGTGTTTGTGCTCATATCCGTTACAAACTCGATGTACCGCATCCGCGAATACCCTAGAATCATGAGAAAGCAGTACAGTTTCTTCCACTTTCCATCCTCGTACACCAGGTGATCCTCGAAGAATCCCCAGTCCATCTGCCCCTGCTTCCCCGGCATCGTCTCAAACCGCACTGTTGCTTTCTCATTCAAGTCCATCTTCCGGCTGCTCACATACGCCTTGACGATGCTGTAGCCCCCGTCAAATCCCATCTCCCGCAGCTTCTCCAGGATCCGCAGCGCTGAATACGGCGCCTCCTCCAGCCACTCGTCCACGATCTGCTTGTACGGGTCCATCTTTGTTGGCTTGGGTTCGCTCAATGTGTACTCCGGCTTCTGCGGCGATTCCGCGTACCGCTTTGCTGTTCGTGGGTCCATGTGGTACTTCCGGCCCAGCTCCACATAGCTCAGCCCTTTTTGTCTGTCGCTTCGGATATCCATCCACTGTACTCCTTTCATTTCCTGACTCCCTTTCCGGGCTCTTTTTCGCCCTGATTGGGAGTCTATCTTTTTTCCTTCACCTCCGCCACAAAACTACATTTTTTCCTCGGCGTTTTCTTTCATTTTATCATTGGCGCTGACACAAGGGAGTTTTTCGACGCTTCCCCCGACCCGCGCCTTGGAAAGTATCTGCGCTATGAAACGCTGCCGAACGACCCCGCAGCACTCCGCGAAGTGCTGCAAGCGGAGAAGCACAGCCGGGACGCCCTGACGCCGGGGGACTTCAAAGCCCACGTCGCCGCGCTGCACGATGGTTTGATTGAGCATGAAGCGCGGCGCATTGTGGAGCGCATGAAAGGGCTGGACAGGCTGAACAGCCCCAACAAGACGCATTTCATGGTGGAGATCGCCCCGGCGTTTATGCAGCTTGCGTCTACAAAGGACACCGACCGTCTTTTCTCCATGCTGCCTTATAAGACCCTTTCCTTTTCCAAAATTGAGGGCAGACATGGGACGTATGCGCTGATCGGCAAGGACGAGAACCGGGACAGGGAAATCCGTAAGCCCCGCCCCTCTATCCGGGCGCAGCTTGCCGCAGACAAGAAAACAGCCGCCCCGAAAAAGGCGGCGGCGAAATCGAAGAAACACGAAATGGAGGTATGAACATGATTCGATTGACCGTTGAGGAAGAAAACCTTTTGAGCATTTACAATACAGGCAACAAGCGGGAGCTGTTCGAGCGCGTCAACGCCGCCCTGCCGTTCATGGACGGGGATATGCAAGAGCTGGCGGTACGCGCCTTGCAGAAGATCGACGCCCTGACCGAAGCGGAGTTTGCGGGGCTTGCCGTTTTCGCCGCAAACGACGAATGAACGGGCTGAAACGGCTGACGCCGCAGCAAAGCCGGAAAGTCAACGCCCTTGTGAAAAAATCCTGCTGTAACTACGACAACGGGAATTGCCTGTTGTTGGACGACGGGGAAACGTGCGTCTGTCCGCAGCTTATTTCCTATTCGCTGCTGTGCAAGTGGTTTCGTGCCGCCGTCCTGCCGGACGATAGGGAGCTGCAAGCCGAGCTGTACCAGCGGGAGGACTTGCGCCGCTGTACCGTATGCGGCGCGGCCTTTGCTTCCAGCTCCAACAGCGTGAAATACTGCCCCGATTGCCGGAAGCGTATCACCCGGAAGCAAGCCGCCGAGCGCATGAGGAAACGACGCTCCCATGTTACGCGGTAGGGGCAAAATAAGCCCCATTTTATGCGGCTTTCCGGGCGTGTTTTTTAGGAAGCAAGGGAATTACATTCAAGCCCTCTAAAATGGGCTTCTACTGCGTAACAGGCACATAAGAGCTGCACCCACATATAAGGCGGGGCGCGGTGGCCATACTTGGCTGCCGCGCCCCGCCTTTGTTATTTCTCGTTCGGGTTGTACGATAATTCTTTAAGGGCAACGACAGAGTTACCTATAATATAGCCTTGCTCTGCATAATATTTGCATAGCCCTTTTTCAAAATATGCTATTGAACAAGTGCATTTTGATTCTTTTTCAAATGTTTCAAGAAGGCGTTTTCCTATTTTTTGACCACGATAATTAGTGTCAACATATAGGTATTGCGGAAGTAGCGTTTTATTGGGTAAGACAAAGCCGTATATAAACCCTACTATCATTCCATCTATAAATGCCCCGTATGTATAGCTAATTCCGTCAAATCCGGCTTTTATGGCTGCGGCAACACTTAAAAACATTGAAGTCATAATTTCATCATCAGGTGCCAGTTCCATAATCAGCAAGTAATCATCTGGTGTTAAAATCCTAATATCCATTTTGAAAGCTCCTTTTCTTTTTTCACAAGAGAGCTACGCCCTCTTGTGGCACTTGTGGAAAAGATACACCCGCTTCGCGTCTGTATCTTTTCCACAAGTCGGCATTTCCATTGATGGCAAAGCTGCGTCTACTTGCCCTCAATGGGGAATTGCGGGATTGCTTCAAGCAATTTTAGGATAAGCTGCTGCCGCATATCTTCATCGACAACGACTTTCATGCTCCCATCCGACTGACGCTCCTTTACCGTCGCAAGGCGGTTAATTTCGTCGTCGTAACAGGCAAGCACCTTTTCCAATGCCCACGCTTCCCCAGCAACGGCGGCACGTATCGTTTCAATATCTGGCGTGTTCTGCATTCCCATGCCAAAGCCCCCGTATGTATTGATAGCCCTATTATACCACGCCTTTCCCGTACTTTCTACTGGCAAAAGGGATATTATTCACGCTCTGTCTGCCGCTCCTTTTCCGGCTGGCGTTCCCGCTGCAAAATGCTGTCTATGTTCTGCCGGATAACATCGTACTCCCTGACCTGTTTTTTCAGCTTGCCATAGTCGGCGTAAAGGGCTTCTTTCTGGACTTGCAGCTTTTCATACTCCGCTTGGAGGGCGGCGACACTGGGGAGCTTCCTGCCGATCTGCGCGGCCTGTAACGCCCTTGCCGCCGCTTCATGGAGGATAATGCCGCGCTCGTGGTCTGCCTTAAACTGCCCCTTGTCCTTTGCCCTGCGGTATGCGTCGTAGAGGGGCTTTGTCTTTTGATAGGTGGTAACATTCTTGATAAGCACCGCCATATCTGCAAGCCGCCTTTCCACGTCCTTTAGGCTGGCTGCGGCCTGTTCGCTGGCGGCTGTCACTTCATCTATCCGGCTGACTAAATCCGCGTACTGTTCTATCCTGTGTTCCGTCAGGAAGTTCATCGTCTTTGCGGCCTGTTTCAGATTATGGATTTTCGCCCACTGTTCATAGCCCCGGCTCTGCTGCGCCTTGATACTGTTCTCAATGTCGATAAGCAGGCTGACGCCGCCCTGCTGCTGCTTGGGGGCTTTGGCGGCGCGGGTGCGCTTTCCGGCTATCCGTTCCCTGATAGCTTCCTCTGTGTAGTCCGTGCCGAGGGTTTTAAGGCGGGTGAAACGCTCCTGCCCCGGTGCGCGGCACGACACATATTTTCCCGGCTTTATCTCATAGCCCGCCGCCTGTAACCGCTGCAACAATTCTTCAAAACTGGACACTTGGGGGATAAGCGCGTCAACAGCGGTTTTCAGCTTGCCTTTCCAGCTCGTTCCCGTTTTCTCCGCTTGGTACTCCGCGTAGCTCTTTCCCTTGCTGCCCTTGCCGGGGACGACGACGGACAGGCCGTTTTCCCGGCACAGCTTATCGCTCATGTTCCGTATGCCGTAGTACGTCCGCTTGTTGGAAACGTACTTGCGGTGGTCTACGAAATTGACGGCGCAGAAAATAATGTGGTTATGGACGTGGCCTTTATCAATGTGCGTCGTCAAAACATATTCATGCTGGCCTTTGGTAACAGCGTCGGCAAGCTGCCGCCCGATCTCATGGGCGGTCTGCGCGTCCGTTTCCCCCGGTTCAAAGGACTGTATCAGGTGAAAGGCTAAATTGTTGCCCTTTTGGATTGCTTGCGACAGGGTAAAGCCAAACTCTATGTCTGCCGTTTCATAGGAGCAGCCGAAAGAGGACACCAGCATTTTCCCGTCCGTCTTGTCCGGGTTTTCGATGTAGTCAAGGGCCTTGCTTAGAGTGCTTTTAATAGGCTTAATCTTTGTAACCGCCATATTTCATCTAACGCCCCCTTTAGCTCGTCTATGTCCTCTTGGTACACGCTGCCCGTACTGTTCACCCGCCGCGCAATCTGATTGATATTCACACCGATTTTCTGTATCTCCGCTGTCATGGCCTTTATGTCGCTGTGGTCTACTTGCACGATATAGCCGTCTATGGCGATCTTCCGCAGATACGCCGCCATGTTCTTTGTCGGTATGAGCTTCATTTTTTCCAGAATCAAATCCCGTTCCGCTTCCGTCACGCGAAACTTGACTTGCACCGTCCTTTTCCGTCCGTCCATGCGCCGCCGCTCCTTTCCGTTTAGAGGGTTTGGGACACTTCCCAACAAGCAATTTTCAACCGACGCGCCGCAGCGCGGGAGGGCGAAAATACGGAAGTGGGTACCCGCTTCCTATGCTTGCTACGAAACTTCTTCCCTAATCCCTACTACAACGAAAAGTCCCTATCTGCCAAAACAGCGCAAAAGAAAAGACGCTGCGGCCTGTAATGGCTGCAACGCTTCTCAAAGCCTGTTCAGTTTTCCTTTTCGACTTCCAAAATCTCTTTTGCCGCTGCTATCAGTATTCGCAATCCCTGTTCGCTCATATTATCCAGCAGCGCGTCGAGCTGCCGACGCTGTGTGCCTTTCTCTGCGGACTGCTCCGGGAAAAAGAGCTGGTCTACGGACACCCCGTAACGGGTGACAAGCTCATAAAAGACTTGCAGGCTGGGATGCTGCCCCTTATTTTCAACATTCACAAGGTAGCGCGGGGACAGGAACATTTCGTCGCTGGCTTTCTTGCGGCTGTCCCCATGTGCCTTTCGCGCTTCCTTGATGGCCTGTCCAGCAGGCTTGAAATCAAACTTTGGTACTGGTCTTTTTGCCATGTTAATTCACCCTATTACATTTTACTGTTCCCTTTCTTGCTTGGATATGTCTACACAGTTCTCTTAGATGGTTAGAATAATTCATAATTTTAGTCTTGCGATTATTCGGCGCTCCGCATATAATTATACTGATAGACTGAAAAGAAAGGGCGGGCGAATGATGGAATATATGTCTTGTGCTGAAGCTGCGGGCAAATGGGGCATTTCAGAAAGGCGGGTACAAAAGCTGTGCGAGGAAAATCGCATACCGGGCGTGGCAAAGTTTAGCTTTGTGTGGTTGATACCAAAGGACGCAGAAAAGCCAGCAGATAAGCGAAAAAAAAGCAAATCTACACAATAGATTCAAATTAGGCTGCTACAATCACCATAAGGAGGTGCGCTATGAGCAAAATCTTAATTGTGGAGGACGATTTATCCATACAGGCATTACTACACGACTTCATAGAGGAAGCAGGCCACAGCGTCGCATTAGCGTCTGATGGGGTGGAAGCACTTGCAAAGTATTCTGAACAATCCTTTGACCTGATACTGCTTGACATTATGCTGCCCAAAATTGACGGTTACGGTGTTTGTGAGGTTATCCGGCAAAAGTCAGATGTGCCTATTATCATGCTTACGGCATTGGACGGAGAAGAAAACCAAATTAAAGGTTTGGATATGCAGGCGGACGACTATATTACAAAGCCTTTTTCAATGCCTATATTGCTGCGGAAAATCGCCGCTGTCCTGCGTCGCTCCGCAAAACAGTCTGGCGAACCGCAGACGATCACTTACAAAGACCTCACCTTGGATTTAGAGGGGTATCGGGTAAATACCCAGCAGGAAAACATCGACCTCACACCCCGCGAGTTTGAAATCCTGCGGGAGCTGATAATGCACCAAGGCAGGATTTTGACGCGGCAAAACCTTTTGCAAACACTTTGGAAGTATGAGTTTTTCGGAGAAGAACGGATTATTGACACGCATATCAAAAACTTACGAAAAAAACTCGGTGCCGCAGACTACATAGAAACGATTAGAGGGGTGGGATATAGAATTGATAAGGAAAATTAGAAGCAAGCTGTCGGTCAAGGTGTTTTTTATCACTCTGCTACTTGTGGCTGCTTGTTGCAGCGTAACTTACTTATGTATCGCCCGTTTTGCTCCCTATGTGTACTCTCACGAATTAGCCGAAGCAGAGGAATTAGCGGAATTATTTGCTACGGAGCTGTCCAATATTCCGCAAGATGAAGTACCGTTTTTTCTTCCAAACTACGATGATATGCTTGCAGACCGATTTGACGGCGAATTTATCATTCGGATTTTCAACAGCTCTGGCGAAGAAGTGACTTTACCACATCTTGATACCATTACAGGCAGAAAGGTTGAAGATTTTAAGAGCGGTGATCTATCCAAGCCATACGCTGTTTCTTTACTCGATGGAGGAGAGGAATATAGCCTGTTGATTGCTAAAAACGCAGGCAAAGAAAGTCAAGTAGTAGAAGCACTCCAAAAGTCACTTCCCATACTGGGAATTGTTGTCTTGGTGGTATCGGTAATCGCTGCCTTTTTCTATTCATGGTATATGACAGCGCCAATCAAGAAAGTAAGTAGGCTATCAAAGCAAATGGCCGATATGGATTTTAGCGGCCTATGCAGCACGACCCGTACTGATGAAATAGGCGTTCTGTCGATCAGTCTGAATACACTTTCCCAAAAGCTCGGCGCTGCGCTCTCGGATTTGCAGGAAGCCAACCAAAAACTGCAAGCGGATATTGATATGGAGCGGCAGCTTGAACGCCAGCGGGTAGAGTTTTTTTCGGCGGCTTCCCACGAACTAAAAACACCTATTACTATTATCAAAGGCCAGCTACAAGGTATGCTTTATCAGGTGGGACGCTATAAGGACAGGGAAACCTATCTTGCACAATCTCTGGAAGTAACGGATAACTTGGAGAAAATGGTACAGGAGCTTTTGACAATATCCCGTCTGGACACACCGGGGTATGCGTTCAATCCCTCGCCCATTCATTTTGACAAACTAATCCAAGACCGTCTGATAGCAAATGAAGATTTGTTTATGCAGCGGGAATTAACGGTTGAAAAAGATATATCCCCGGAGGTCTGCATTTCAGGCGATTTGCAGCTTCTTCAAAAAGTGGTGGACAACCTTTTGGGGAACGCCGCCGCATATTCCCCAGCGGGGGAACGAATAATGGTTAATGTATGGCAGGCCGATGAAAAAGCGCATTTGACGATTGAGAATACAGGGGTACATATCCCTGACGAGGATATTCCAAAATTGTTTGAGGCGTTTTATCGTGTAGATCAGTCAAGAAACCGACAGACAGGCGGCACGGGTTTGGGCCTATATATTGTCAAGACAATCCTTGATCTTCATGGAGCGGCAATCAAAATCGAAAACACAGCACAGGGCGTAAAGGTATCAGTACAATTTTAGAAATATCAGACCTCAACGGGCGGTGAGCGAAAGGCTTGCCGCCCTTTTCCATCTCCACATAAAAAACATATTCAATACAAACTCAATTCAAGCTGGGTCGGTATGATAAAGCTGTACCCGGAAAGGGTAACAGAAAGGAGCATTTATCAATGAAAAAATACCTATCACTCGTTCTCGCTGCTCTGCTGATCGTGGGTGTGCTGGCAGGCTGTGGAGAACAGGGAAACACCCAGGCCCCTGACAATTCCAGCGCACCCATTCGCGCACAGGCAACGCTCCCGGCTGACGGTTCCTTTACCAGCGAGGAATACGAAAAGTTGCTGGCACTCCGATTTGACGGTTACGAGGAAATGACCGTAGCCGAGTTTCGGGACAGGGTTGGCGCTACAACAGACACAAAGGAATATACCTCTCTCTTTGAACGGCTTTCCCAAAGCGTCGCGCTCCAAGACATGAAAGATACCGATGAAGCCGCCGCGTTCCTTTTCTACACATTGATGCCGCTTACCGATGAAAACTGGCAGACAAAGGCTTTTAATGGTGCTGCCATAACGGAAGCCGATACCAGCGCAATTTTGGAATACGGTTATACGCTCACGATTGCAGATGAAAATACTCTCACGATCCGCGAGTATAACGCCGCGCAAAAGGGAATTACCGATGGGCTCCAAGCCTTTTTGAGCGGCAAAGCTGCCGCCGAGCTGCAAGACGAGGCCGCAATGCAAACGGCAATCGGGAATGAGATTGCAACGCTTACGAAATCGTGGGGGAGCGAAAAACTGGAAATTACGATTGAGTATGTTTTTCGCTGCGAAAATCCGCCGGATGGGACCCCGAACGACAACGACACACCAGCCCCCAATACGGAAACCCGACAATCCGAATATGGTACAAAAGAGGACTACCAATCCCTGCTGGCTTTGAAAACGCCAGACTATGCCAGCATGAGCGTTGCAGATTTCAACGCAAAGTTGCTGGCATGGGCTAACGAGGATTTTAGCCGAATGGAACGGATTGACGCTGATATGCTATGTAATGATTTTCAAGTGAGTTTCAGCGAAGAAGAACTTGCGTTTATTCGACTGACAGTATTTCTGTCTGGAACTGAAAATGGTGAGTTTGTGCAAAGCAATTACACAGGCGACCCTATGGTAGCCCCGGCCTATCAAGAGAGCTTGCCGCAGAAAGTGGATAAGTCCAACGAAAAAGCCCCTATGTGGTGCGACTTTGGCTATCGCTTCTTGTACCACATAGCAAATCAGGAAACGCTGACGGTTGGAGAGCGAGATCGTTGTATCGGCGGCATGATTACCGCCGTAGAGAAGTTTTGGAATGACACAACGCTTGATGATCTGCTCACTATGACGAAAGATGATGTGATTTCCTGCCTTAATTCTTTGGCTGCTGAATACAGCACCGACGACATTGTGATTACCATAAGCGCAGAGCACGTCCATTTCGACCATACGGAGGAACGGCCCGAACTGCCATAACAAGAAAACACCAATCATCTATCTAACAAATATGAAGTTATCTGCCGCACGACGGCAAAAGAAAAAAAGCCGTCGTACAGCAGCCATATCCGCATACCCAAACGCGGCGGCTTTGAGAAATCAAAGCCGCCGTTTTTACCTTGTCGGAATACAAAGTATAACGTCACCCCATCAAACCTACGGCGGCTAAAGGAGGTAGCCGCCATGAAGCGCAACATATATCGCTGGGGTACAATGTTCTTTGACTTATCAAAAAAAGCCCGGCCACCGCCAGGGGACAGCACACCCCAAAGGGTGAACTGTCAGACTACATCTATGCTGCGCACAATTCCTTTGCCCTCGTCTGCATTTTGCGGACGAGGGCATTTTTGTGTTTTCCCGAAAAGATTTTGAGAAATCCGGCCTTTGTTTCCGGCGTATTCAAAACGCTTGGTGTTGAGGGCTTACGAAAGGGGAAGTCATCACCCGCTTTCGCGGTTGCGAAAGGAGGTGAAACCATGAACGAGCCTATTCGTACCCAATGGCAAATCCGTTGCGCCTTTAACGGCTTTTGCAAGCGGACGTTGAAAAACGAAGCCATCAACGCCCACAGGGACACGAAGCGTCAGCAGCTCCGCGAGGTTAGTTTTTCTGACTTGTCCCCGCAAGAGGAAAAACAGCTTTACACCTATGATACCTACTTTGCAGATGATGAAGCTGAAAAGTCCTTTTGCGTGGCGGGAAAGGAGATTACCGCGAAGCTGCTTGCCGAAGCCCTGCGCAGCTTGCCGGAAGAAAAGCGGGACGCCGTATTGCTCTACTACTTCTTTGACATGAGCGACGTGGAGATCGGAAAGCTCCGCGACGTTCCGAGAAGCACAGTCCAGTATCGGCGGACAAGCTCTTTTGAACTGTTAAAACGCTATTTGGAGGAACGCGCCTATGACACAAGCGACTGGTAACACCGAACAGGACGAGCGCGGCTTGTTGCCTTACCCGGTAATCATAGCCGCAACAAAGGGCGACCCGGAAGCTATGGAGATCGTCGTACATCATTACGACAGCTACATAGCGTCCCTGTCTATGCGGAAGCTCCGCGACGAGCGCGGTAACAGCTACTACGGCATAGACGAGGACATACGCGACCGCTTGAGGTCAAAGCTCATGCGGGCTGTCCTGTCATTCAAGGCCTGATTTGAAAAGCAGCGTCCCCCTTTCCGCTGCTCCCAGCTCTGGCCTTGCTGCTGCACCTTGAAAAAGAAAGCGGCGCAAGATAACGGCGGCGCAGCATAGGGCAAATCGGATACGTTCCTTTTGCGCCGAGCCACGCGGCGGGTGCGCCATGACGCTTTTCCCTATGGGAAAAAGCCGAGCGACCAACACCGACGCCGGAAAACAGGCATAGCAGCTTGTAGGCCGCGACGCGCAAAATACATAATGATACTCCTGTATAGCCACAGTCCGAGCGTTAAAAGCGTCGCAGGCAATGGGTACAGCTCCGGCAGACCGTCGGAGGGGTGAAACTCCCGTGAGGTTGCCGCTAACAGCCGTCCGATGATAGCCCCTTTTTTTCGATTCCAACCTTTTAACAGTTTTGAAAGGGGATTATCTATGTGCAATAACGATGTTCCCATTTGGGAAAAGTACACGCTTACCATTGAAGAAGCGTCAAAATATTTTCGTATCGGGGAAAACAAGCTGCGCAAGCTGGCAGAGGAAAACCCCGCTTCTGGCTGGGTGATTATGAACGGCAACCGTATTCAGATCAAGCGGAAGCAGTTTGAAAAAATCATCGACACGCTGGACGTGATTTAAGAAAAAGAACGTGCAAAAGAGCCTTGAATATGCTATAATAAGTGTAGCATATCAAGGCTCTTTCCGTCTTTGGAAAGGAGCAGCGCATTATGTCAGAGAAAAGACGGGACAGCAAAAACCGTATTTTGCGTTCAGGAGAGAGCCAGAGGAAAGACGGGCGATATGCTTACAAATACGTTGATACCTTTGGAAAACCGCAATTCGTCTACGCATGGAAGTTAGTGCCTACGGACAAGACCCCAGCCGGAAAACGGGAGGACATATCCCTACGGGAAAAGGAAAAGGAAATCCAGAAAGACCTTGACGACGGGATAGACCCTATCGGCAAAAAAATGACGGTCTGCCAGCTCTATGCGAAGCAGAACCGCCACCGGGGAAATGTGCGGCACAACACCGTAAAGAGCCAGGAACGGCTGATGAAGCTATTGGAGAGCGACCCGCTGGGCGCGTGTTCGATTGAGAGCGTAAAAATGTCCGACGCGAAAGAATGGGCTTTACGCATGAGAGATCGGGGCATAGCTTACCGAACTATCAGCAATGACAAGCGTTCTCTGAAAGCAGCCTTTTATACGGCGATACAGGACGATTGCATACGCAAGAATCCGTTTGACTTCCAGCTTAACACCGTTCTGGAAGATACGACGGTGCCAAAGGTACCTCTCACGCCAGCGCAGGAAGAAAGCCTACTGGCCTTTGTGGAGAGCGATAGCGTCTATGAGAAATACTATGACGAGATCGTGATACTGCTGGGGACGGGGCTGCGGATTTCCGAGCTTTGCGGGCTGACCGACGCCGACCTTGACTTTGAGGACAGGACAATCAATGTAGACCACCAGCTTCTTAGGAGCAAGGAAACGGGCTACTACATCGAGAAGCCTAAAACGGGAAGCGGTGTCCGGCAAATCCCCATGAGCGAGAAAGTCTATGAAGCATTGAAGCGTGTGCTTGCCAATCGCAAAGGAGCAAAGGATATAGTCGTGGACGGTTACAGCGGTTTCCTATTCCTTAACCGGGACGGCAATCCGAAAACGGCACCGAACTACGACACCATGTTCCGGCTTCTTGTGAAGAAGTACAACAAGTGCCATGAAGAAGCCTTGCCAAAGGTAATGACGCCGCACACGCTCCGGCACACGTTCTGCACCGACTTAGCCAATGCGGGCATGAACCCCAAAGCGTTGCAGTACATCATGGGACACTCCAACATTACCATGACGCTGAACTATTACGCACACGCAACCTACGCTTCCGCAAGGGCTGAAATGGAACGGCTGGCAGCATAGGCAGGACGAGGTTTTACTACTTTCGTACTACCTTTGAGAGCAAAAACCTAAAAACTTTTGAGAGTATATGTGAGCTTCCCCCGACAGCAAAAATGCCGCGAACCCTTGAAAAATCAAGACTTAGCGGCATTTAAGAACTTATAAAGAGATAGTCAAAAATCCCTTTGGATTTTATTTATAATAAAAGTAGGAGGAAAAACTATGAAGAAGGTTCTATGCACAGTTCTCGCTCTTGCCATGACATTGTCGCTTGCGGCCTGCGGCGGCGGGGGCACCAGCACTCCTGCCGCGAACGGCTCTGGCAGCGGCAATGCCAGCACTCCCGCCTCCAGCGCCTCCGGCGAGACCATCAAGATCGGCTATTTTACCGACATGTCCTCTGCCGACGGCTATATCGGCATGGCCGGCTACTACGCTCTGGAGGACCGCATTGAGGAGCTCAACGCCAACGGCGGCCTGCTGGGCCAGCAGATCGAGCTGATCGCTTACGACAACGCCGGCAAGAACGAAGAGGTTGTGAACATCGTCAACAAGCTCTGCTATGCCGATAATGAAAATTTATCCTATTCCCCTATCACCCCTCCAAATTCCCACTATCCTCTTCACTCACATCAAATACCCTCCTTTTTACCCTATTCCTTGCTATCTACATTAATTATATCTACATCACACTTTCCTCCATTATCAATACCCCTCCAATCCCATACATTCTTTATTTTCCTACTCCTATTATCCTCACAAATCTCCTACTCAATTCTTCTATACATTCCATTTACTTTTTCTCTATTTCTATTACTATCTCCCATTCCCACTTTATTCCTATTAAATAATCCTCAACCTTCTCTCAACAATTATCCTCTTCTAATTTACATCAACATTATCAATTTCATATATACAACTACTCTATTCCCCTATTTTCCCTCAATACCCTTCTATACATAACCCCCCCTTCACTCACAATCTTCAACCCTCTAACATCTAACCCTCCTCCCCCCTATCCACAATTAATTCCATTCATTTCCTCATTCACTCTTCCTCACCCCCATTCCCCCACCCCTCCCACAACCTTCCTAAATCTCACATTTTCCAAATAACTAACATCCATTTCCTTCCTCCCTACCCCCTCCTAACCCACATCCATCTTTTCTACCTCATAACCTCTACTAACTCCCATCATTATACCCCCTCCCCCCATACATTATCATCTCTTATTAATCAAAAAAATAACAAAACCATCATCCCTACACAAACACCCTCTTACCCCCCTTCTTTTCCTCCAATAAATCTCCAAAACACCCTATCACTTATAACCCCATTTCAACCCCCATATCTACTTACCCCCCCTCAATCAAAAACCCTCCCCCACATAAACCCCACTCAAACAAATCAAACAATTACCCCACCCCAAATATCATATCATCTCAACTCCAACAACTCCAAACAAAATCCATTATAACCCCCCCCCCCCCCCCAACCCCAAACCCCCCCCCCCCCCCCCACCCCCCCCCCACCCCCCCCCCCAACCCCCCCCCCCCCCCCCCCCCCCCCCACCCCCACCCCCCAACCCCCCCAACCCACCCCCCCCAAACCCCCCCCCCCCCCCCCCCCCCCCCCCCCCCCCCCCCCCCCCTACCCCCCCCCCCCCCCCCCCCCCCCCCCCCCCCCCCCCCCCCCCACCCCATCCCCCCCCCAACCCCCCCTCCCCCCCCTCCCCCCCCCCTCCCCCCCCCCCCCCCTCCCCCCCCCCCCCCCCCCCCCTCCCCCCCCCCCCTCCCCCCTCCCCCCCCCCCCCCCCCCCCCTCCCCCCCCCCCCCCCCCCCCCCCCCCCCCCCCCCCCTTCCCCCCTCTCCTCCCCCCCCCCCCCCCCCCTCCCCCCCCCCCCCCCCCCCCCCCCCCCCCCATTTCCCCCCCCCCCCCCTCCCCCTGGCGGTGGTGGTGGTCCTCGTCTTCGGAATGTGCCTGTCCGTCCTGACGGAGCTGGTCGCATACCGCCCCATGCGCAACAAGAACGCCTCCCGTCTGTTCCTGATGATCGCCGCTATGGGCGTTGACCTGATGCTGACCTATCTGTGCGTCAATATTTTCAGCACCAACGTGCGCCCGCTGAGCGTCCCCTTTCTCTCCGGCGTCATCAAGATCGGCGGCGTTACCATCGCCAAGCTGGACCTGTGCTCCGCCACAGTGGCCATTATCCTGCTGGCCCTGCTGTGGACGCTGCTCCAGAAGACCAAGTATGGCGTGGCCATTCGGGCCTCCTCTGTGGACACCAAGACCGCCGGTCTGATGGGGATCAACGTGAACGTGATCTCGCTGATCGTCTTCGCCCTGTCAGGGGTGATGGGGGCCTGCGCGGGCCTGTTTTTCGGCCTGAAGTACGCAGTGTATCCCACCCTCGGCTCCATTTCCAACAAGGCGTTTATCTCCAGCGTGATCGGCGGCCTGGGCAGTCTGCCCGGCGCTATTGTGGGCGCGCTGCTGTTGGGTGTGCTGGAGACCATGATTTCCGGCTTTGTGTCCTCTGCCTGGCGTGATGTGTTCTCCTTCACGCTGCTGATTGTCATCCTGATCTTCCGGCCCTACGGACTGATGGGGAAGAGCAAGAGCGACAAGATTTAAGGGAGGGGACGAAATGTATTACGCTTTGAGTATTGCCACAGTGGCCGGCATCAATATCATCTGCGTGTCCGGCCTTACGCTCCTGACGGGCTTTACTGGCATGTTTTCCATGGGCCACGCAGGCTTCATGGCCATTGGCGGGTATTCCGCCGCTGTACTGCATATGCACCTGCATGTCCCGTTCCTGCTGGCGGTCCTGCTGGGAGGAGTGCTTGCCGCGCTGTCCAGTCTGATCGTCGGTGTACCGACCATTAAGAACCGTCTGACCGGCGACTGTTTCGCCATCGCCATGCTGGGCTTTGGCGAGACCGTGCGCCTGCTGTCCAGCAACATCTATCCGGTCATCAACGGCGCGATGGGCCTGACCGGGATTCCCAAAAAGACCACCTTTACCGTAGTGGCGGCCTTTGTGGTGGTGTGCCTGTTCCTGCTGCACAACTACACCAAATCCCAGTACGGAAAAAACCTGGTGGCCGTCCAGCAGCAGGAGATCGCGGCGGAGATGATGGGCATCGACACCGTTAAGACCAAGCTTTGGTCCCTGGCCCTGAGCGCCTTCTTTACCGGGATGGGCGGCGCCCTCTTCGGCTTCTACATGACCTGCCTCTATCCCTCGAACTTCACATCCACCAAGTCTACCGACCTGACAGCCGCTGTGGTATTCGGCGGCACCAACTCCATCACCGGTCCGGTGATTGCGGCGGCGCTGCTGATCATCTTCCCGGAGGTGCTGCGGATCTTCGCCCTGTGGCGCTTTGTGATCTACGGACTCATGTTCGTGATGATCATGCTCTTCAAGCCGGAGGGCCTGCTGGGCTACAAGGAGTTCTCCATCCGCGGGATCGTGGGCTGGGTCCGGAAGATTCCGGCCCGGGTGAAAAACCTGGGGAGGATTCTAGACAGAGCAGGAGGGAAAAAAGATGGCTGATAAAACACTGTTCGAGCTGAAGGATATTTCCGTTCAGTTTGGCGGCCTACGGGCGTCGGATCATGTGTCCTTCGATGTGAAGGAGGGCGAGATCTTCGGGTTGATCGGCCCCAACGGAGCGGGCAAGACGACGATATTCAATGTGATCACTGGCAGTATCACGCCGGTGGAGGGCGATATCCTGCTGGACGGGAAGTCTCTGCTGAAGCTTTCTCCCGACAAGATCGCACGGTCCGGCATCAGCCGCACCTTTCAAAACATCCGGCTTTTCCCCAAAATGTCGGTGGCCGAGAACATTGCAATCGGGTTTCACTGCACCCCCATGTACTCCCGGCTGGAGGCCCTTCTGGGCCTGCCCAGCGTGCGCCGTGCGGAGAAGGAGGTCCAGCGCAAGACTGCGGAGATGCTGGAGATCTTCGGCCTGACCGAGTACGCCGGCATGCGGGCGGGCAACCTGGCTTACGGCCTGCAGCGCAAGCTGGAGATCGCCCGCGCCCTGGCCACCTCGCCCAAGCTTCTGCTGCTGGACGAGCCGGCGGCAGGCATGAACAACGACGAGTGTGTGGAGCTGGCCAAGCTGCTGCGGGATGTTCAGAAGCGGTTCCAGGTGACGATCATTATCATCGAGCACCACATCGATCTGGTCTTTGACCTGTGCAGCCGCATCTGCGTGCTGAATCTGGGCAAGGTGCTCAAGATTGATATCCCGCAGAACATTCAGAGCGATGAGAAGGTCATCCAATCCTATCTGGGAAGCAGAATGGAGAAGAACGATGAGCAGCAATAAGATGTTAGATGTAGAAAGCCTCCAGGTATACTATGGAGGGATTCATGCGCTCCAGGGCGTCTCGATGCACGTTGACGCGGGCGAAATTGTTGCGGTCATCGGCAGCAACGGCGCCGGCAAGTCCACGCTGATGCGCACCATCGCCGCAGACAAGGACTATAAGGGCGGCTCCATCCGCTTTATGGGGGAGTCCCTGCCCGCCAAGTCCCATCTGGCGGTGGCCAAGGGCATCTCGCTGGTCCCGGAGGGGCGGCGGATTTTCCCCAACCTGACGGTGCGGGAAAACCTGGTGCTGGGCGCTTATCTGCAGACCTCCAAGGAGACCATCACAAAAGAGCTGAACGACGTGATGGAGCTCTTCCCCCGTCTGAACGAGCGGATCAATCAGCAGGCGGGCACCCTCTCCGGCGGCGAGCAGCAGATGCTGGCCATCGGCCGCGCCCTGATGGCCAAGCCCAAGCTCCTCTGCCTGGACGAGCCCTCTCTGGGCCTGGCGCCCATCATTATCAATGAGGTGTTCCACAAGATCAAGCAGATCAACAAGGAATTTGGGCAGACCATCCTGCTGGTGGAACAGAACGCCTATCTGGCGCTGGAGGTATCCCACCGGGCCTATGTCATGAAGACAGGCGCCATCATCCGGGAGGGACAGAGCCAGGATCTGCTCCACGACCCGGCGATCCAGGAGGACTACCTGGGCGCCAAATAGGAAGCACAGCCCCAGATCAAGGTCAAACAGACAGCGCCGCACCGCTCTTAAGGAGCGGGCGGCGCTGTCTGCTGTAGGTTTGTCTGAACATCAGAGTTCCAATTCTGCTTGAGACATGGCGATGTGCTCCGGCGTGATGGGCAGCTCCCGGTGCCAGATTCCGGTGGCCCGGTAGATGGCGTGGGCGATGGCCGGAGGCGGAGTGTTGATGACCACCTCTCCGATGGATTTGGCCCCGAAGGGACCGGTGGGCTCATAGCTGGGTTCAAATTCCACCCGCAGCCGGCCCATATCCAGACGGGTGGGCAGCTTATACTGCATCAGGGAGGATTCGAACGGCCGCCCCTTGGCGTTGTAGGTGACGTTTTCGGTCAGCGTCATGCCGATCCCCTGGACGATGCCGCCCTCCGCCTGAATGCGGGCCAGCGCTTCGTTGATGGGGGTGCCGCAGTCCACCACGGCCATGTAATCCAGCACGGTCACATGGCCGGTGAGCCTGTCCAGCTCGATCTCCGCCATGCCCACCATGTAGGGGGGAGGGGAGACCGGGGAGGAGTGGGTGGCCGCCGCCTGAGCGGCGCGGCAGCTGGAGGTCTGAGCCCTGTAGGAGAGATCCGCCAGGCTCACCGCCTGCTGGCTGTGGAGGCGGCGCACCTGGGAGCCCTCAAAGACCACCTCGTCCAGCGGACAGTCCATCATCTCCGCTCCGATGGCGCGGATGGTCTCCTTCAGCTCCTCGCAGGCCCGTTCCACCGCCTTGCCCGTGACGTAGGTGGTGGAGGAGGCGTAGGAGCCGGAGTCGTAGGGGGAGACGTCGGTGTCCGCCCCGAACACCGCCACCGACTCCAGCGGGCAGTCCATGCACTCGGCTGCGATTTGGGCCAGGATGGTGTCGCAGCCGGTGCCCATGTCCGCCGCGCCGATGATCAGGTTGTAGGTGCCGTCGTCGCTGAGCTTCAGCACCGCGGAGCCCACATCCACATTGGAGATGCAGGAGCCCTGCATGGCCATCGCCACCCCGGCGGCCCGGACCCTGCCGTTGCCCATATCCCGTACGGGATAGCGTTCCTCCCAGCGGAACATCTGGCGGCAATGCTCCATGCACCGGTTCAGGGCGCAGGCATTGGCGGTTTCGCCGTAGTAGGCGTCCATGACCATGCCCTCCCGGACCATATTCCGGTCCCGGAGGACTGTGGGGTCCATGCCCAGCATCTCCGCCAGCTCATTGACGGCGCTCTCCACCGCGAAGATGCCCTGTGTTGCCCCGTAGCCCCGGTAGGCTCCGGCGGGCTGAAGGTTGGTGTAGACCACGTCGTAGCGGAAGCGGTAGGCTTCCAGCCCCCCGGTGTACAGGGGGATGGACTTGTGTCCGGACAGGCCCACTGTGGTGGGACCGTGCTCCCCGTAGGCCCCGGAGTTGGACAGGGTGTACAGGTCCAGCGCCCGGATCTTTCCCTCTCCGCTGGCCCCCAGGCGGACCCGGATCTCCATCTCGTGCCGGGGGGAGCCGGCGGTCTGGCACTCCTCCCGGGTGTAGATCAGCTTGGCCGGACGGCCGGTCTTCAGGGTGACGAAGGCGGGATAGACCTCGCAGACGGCGGTCTGCTTGGCTCCGAATCCGCCGCCGATGCGGGGCTTCTCCACCCGGATCTGGCTTTTGGGAATGCCCAGCGCCCGGGACAGGATGCGGCGGACGTGGAATACGATCTGGGTGGAGGAGATGACGTGGAGCCTTCCGTACCGGTCCAGAGCGGTGTAGGTGCGGAAGGTCTCCATCATAGCCTGCTGGAAGGCTTTTGTGTGGTAGGTGCGGTCAAGGACCACGTCACAGCCGGCCAGCACGGCCTCCACGTCGCCGCTGCCGTTGGTCTCGCTGGCGATGAGGTTTCGTTGGTTGTCCCCTCCCACCGGGCAGGGCGGGAACCAGTCCTCCTCCGGGTGGACCAGGACGGGGTTGTCCAGTGCTGTACGGAAATCCAGCAGGGCGTCCAGCACCTGATACTGCACACGGATCAGCTTCATGGCCTTTTGCGCAGCCCGTTCGTCCTCTGCGGCGATGATGGCCACCGGGTCTCCCGGGAAGCGGACGTGGCGGTCCAGAATCAGCCGGTCATAGGGGGAGGGCTCCGGGTAGGTCTGGCCCGCAATGGCGAAGCGGGTGGAAGGGACGTCCTGCCAGGTGTAGATGTCCACCACGCCGGGGACCCTTTTGGCGGCGGAGGTGTCGATGTCCTCCACCATGGCGTTGGGGTGGGGACTGCGCAGCAGCTTGACCACCAGCGCGTCTCTGGGGGTCAGGTCGTCCATGTAGACGGGCTTGCCCAGCAGCAGGCGTCCGGCGTCCTTTTTGGGGACCGGCTTTCCAATCAGCTTGTACTTATGCTCCATGGGGGCCTCCCTTCGGTGCGCGGCGGTCCAGAAAGGCGCGGATGCCCCGCAGCTGCCCGTCGTAGCCGGAACAGCGGCACAGATTACCCGCCAGCCAGGCGCGGATCTGGTCATCGGTGGGGTCCGGGATTTCCCGAAGCAGGGCGATGGTGTTCACCACAAAGCCGGGGTTGCAGAAGCCGCACTGGTCGGCTCCCTGGGCGGCGATGAAGCCGGTGAACTCCGCGGCCTCCTCCTGGAGGCCCTCCAGCGTGGTGACGCTGCGGCCGTCCGCCCGGACCGCCAGCAGGGAGCAGGACAGGATGGGGCGGCCGTCCAGCAGTACGGTGCACAGCCCGCAGTTGGAGGTTTCGCACCCCCGTTTCACGCTGTAACAGCCGTGGGCCCGGAGAAAATCCAGGAGCAGCAGATCGGGGTCGACGCTGTCCCGGACCGGTTTGCCGTTGAGGGTGAGTTTAAGTTCCATCGTTCTGTCCTCCCAATTCCAGTATGGCCCGCTGGGTCAGCACCTGAGCCAGACGGCTCCGGTAGGCGGCGCTGCCCCGGAGGTTGCTTCCGGTGGGGGTGCGCTGGGCCACGGATGCGGCGAAGGCTTTGGCGGATGCCTCACAGATCCCGCCCTCCAAAAGCCGCCCCTCGTCCCGGAGGACGATGGCCCTGGCGGGACGGGCTCCGATGACGGTGCGGTACTCCCCATCCAGCCTGCTGGCCGCGCAGGTGAGGATGGGGAAGTCGGTGCGGCTGCCGCGCATGGATGAGTAGACACACTGGACAGGCCGCTTTCGGACGATCAGCCGGACCAGGATATCCCGGTCCGGCTCTGCCTGCGCGAAACGCTCCAGAGGGACCCGGCCTCCCTGGTACAGCTCTGCGTACGTGTCCAGGGCCAGAAAGAGGGTAAGCACGTCGGAAAATCCGAAGCGGCCAAAGATGCTGCCGCCCACCGTGGCCATGTTGCGAAACTGAACCCCTACAATGCTTTGCACCGCCTGGGCTGCGGCCCCGTGGGTGTACTGGTTCAGACCGGAGTGCTGCTCCAGCTGGCGCAGCGTTGCCATGGCGCCGATGGAAAATTCCTCCGGGCTCTCCTGGATGGCGTCCAGGCCCAGCCCGCTCAGGTCGATGGCGGTGGGGACGGTGAGTGAGGTCATCTTCAGCCAGAGCATGCCGCCCAGAATCCGGTTTCGCCGGTTTTGGTTCAGCTCGTAGGCCTGCTCCAGGCTCTGGGCCCGTATGTAATGTTGGATGGTTATCATAGGTGTGTTCTCCTTGGTGGAAGTTTCGGGGCGGAATTGCGACATTAATCGATATTATAACACGATTCTCTTGCGTCCGAAAGACTTATCTGATAAAATGCCTTATATCTTTACGACTTCAACGAAAAAGGAGAAGACCATGAAACGGATTGCTAATCTGCTTTTGCCCCTGCTCCTGCTGCTGAGCGCCGCCGCCTGCGGGCAGACGGGCACGCAGTCCCCGGATGTCTCCGCCGCCGGGAGCCGGCCCGCTCAAAGCGGCTCTGCGGAGGACCCGTCAGTTCCTGACCGCTATCCCATGACCCTCACCGACCAGGCGGGCCGGACCGTCACCCTTCAAAAGGAGCCGGAGCGCATCGTCAGCGGCTACTACGTCTCCACCAGCATGCTCATCGCCCTGGGGCAGAAGGACAAGCTGGTGGGGATCGAGGCCAAGGCGGACATGCGGGACATCTACCGCCTCAGCGCCCCGGAACTCATCAGCCTGCCCAGCGTGGGCAGCGCCAAGGAGCTGGATTTGGAGGGCTGCGCCGCTCTGGAGCCCGATCTGGTGATCCTGCCCCTCAAGCTGAAGAGCGCCGCTGGCGCCCTGGAGGAGCTGGGCATCCCCGTCCTGCTGGTGGACCCGGAGGACGAGGCGCGCTTGGAGGAGACCATCGGCCTGCTGTTTCGGGCCGTGCAGGGCCGGGAACGGGGCCAGGCGCTTCTGAGCTTTATCGGCAATCAGCGCAATCATCTGCTGGAGCAGCTGGGCGGCGCCCCGCAGCCCCGGGTCTATCTGGGAGGAAATTCCAGCTTTCTCTCCACCGCCGGGGGGCAGATGTATCAAACCAGCATGATCCGCAACGCCTGGGGGGAGAACGTGGCCCAGGAGATTGAGGACGCCTACTGGGTGGAGGTGGACTACGAGCAGATCCTGGCCTGGGACCCGGAGTATATCATTCTGGCCTCCGGCGCCAGCTACACCTGTGAGGATGTCCTCAGCAATCCAAGCCTGGCGAACTGTACCGCCGTGCGCAGCGGGAACGTGTACCAGATGCCCAGCAAGGCCGAAGCCTGGGACAGCCCGGTGCCCAGCGGGATTCTGGGCTCCGTCTGGCTGGCCGGGGTGCTGCACCCCGACCTGTTCTCCCAGGCGGAATGCGATCAGATCATTGAGGAGTACTATGAGACCTTCTACGGCTTCTCTTACAGCCAGGCGTGACCCCGTCTGGCTCTGCGCCGCCGCAGGTCTGCTGCTGGCGGCGCTGGCCCTGTGCAGCCTCTTTGTGGGGAAATACCCGCTGTCGCCGGAAAAACTCCTGGCCGGGGACCCTCTTCAGCTGCGGGTGTTCTGGACCCTGCGCTTCTCCCGGACGCTGATGGGGGTCCTTGGGGGCTTCTGCCTGGGGACGGCGGGCTTTGTCTATCAGACGGTACTCCGCAATCCCTTGGCCTCCCCGGATGTGATCGGCGTCTCCTCCGGGGCCAGCGCCGGGGCGGCGGCGGGCATCCTGTTCTGCTCCGGGACCGGGGCGGTGACGGCGTCCGCCTTTGCCGGGGCGCTGGGAGGGACGGCGGTGGTGCTGGGGCTGTCCAGCCTGGACCGGTCGGGCAAAAACAGCACGGTGGTGCTGTCTGGCATTGCGGTGCACGCCCTGGCCCAAACCGCCCTGATGTGCCTGAAGCTGACCGCTGACCCGGAGCGGGAGCTGGCCTCCATCGAATATTGGATTATGGGCAGTTTGAACGGCGTCAGCCTTGGGGCCATCGTGTGGAATCTGCCGCTGTGTCTGGGCAGTCTGCTGGCGCTGTTTTTGCTTCACCGGCAGATTGTGCTTCTGTCGGTGGAGGAGGGGGAGGCCCGGATGCTGGGCGTCCATGTGAGCCGCCTGCGGCTGCTGGTCATCCTGACGGCTGCGCTGACGGTGTCCTCGGTGGTCAGCCTGACGGGGCTGATCAGCTTTATCGGACTGCTGGCCCCCCACGGGGCGCGGCTGCTCACCGGACAAAACCGGGCTTCCACCATGTGGCTGAGCGGTCTGCTGGGCGGCGTGCTGCTGTGCGGCGCGGACCTTTTGGCCCGGAGCGCTGCCGCCGTGGAGCTGCCGGTGAGCATTTTTACCAGTCTGCTGGGCGCGCCCTTCCTGATCTGGCTTGTGGGAAGGGAGCGGAGGGGGATATGAGCTTTTTCTGTGCGGACCGCCTGACCGCCGGGTACGGCGGAGCGCCTGTCCTTCAGGAGGTCTCCTTTTCCCTCCAGGCGGGGACGGTCACCGGCGTTTTAGGGGGGAACGGCAGCGGCAAAAGCACCCTGCTCAAGTCGGTCTGCGGCATCCTGCCGCACAGCGGCAGCTGTACGCTGGAGGGAGAACGTTTGGAGACGCTGTCCCCCCGTAGGCTGGCCCGGCTCTGCGGCTATGTCCCGCAGAGCTGCGGCATTGCCATCAATATCAGCCTGCTGGACGTCGTCCTGATGGGCTTCAACCCCTGTCTGGGGCTGCTGGAGCGGCCCAGCCGGGCCATGCGTCAGGAGGCGCGCCGGGCGCTGGCTCTGGTGGGGCTGGAGGGAAGGGAGGAGGACAGCTATCTGACCCTCAGCGAGGGGCAGAAGCGGCTGTGTGTCCTGGCTCGGGCTCTGGCCGGAGGCGGGTCCCTTCTGCTGCTGGACGAGCCGGAGAGCGCTCTGGACGTTCCCCACCGCTGGCAGCTGATGAGCCTCCTGCGGCAGTGGGTGCTTGCAGGGCGGCGGGCCGCCCTGGTCACCCTCCATGACCCCGGTTTGGCGCTGAACGGCTGTGACAGCCTGATCCTGCTGAAGGAGGGAGCCGCCTGCGGCCTGCTCCAGCCCGGCAGGGACGATTTGGCCAGCATGGAGGCGGCGCTGGAGCAGATCTACGGAGGGGTTACACTGGCCAGATGCCTGGACCGCACCGGCCGGGAACAGCTGGTCATGCTGAAGGAACAGGAGGAGCCGTCTGGACCTCCCAGGGAAAGGAGCTGCTGAACCAGGATGAAGCCTGCCAGGACCCATGCGGCCGGACCGGCCGGCAGACCTCCCAGCCCGGGCCGTGACCGGCAGGACGCCCTGCTGGGATGCGTCATCATGGCCTCCGGAGAGGGGAGGCGGTTTGGCGGCAGCAAGCTGATGGCGGACTTCGGCGGAAGGCCGATGTTGGAGTGGGTCCTGGACGCGGCGGAGGGTATTTTTTCCCGATGGGTGGTGGTGACCCGGCATCCGGATATAAAGATCCTCTGCCAGCGGCGGCAGGTCCCGGTGGTGCTGCACGGCCTGCCCAGCCGCAGCGACACCGTGCGCCTGGGGCTGACAGCGGTGGGGCTGGACCTGTCCGGCTGCATGTTCTGTCCTGGGGACCAGCCGCTGCTGTCCCGGGAGTCGGTGCGGGCCATGGCGCAGTGCGCCGCCCAGGACCCGGAGCACATCTGGCGGCTGGCGTACAGCGGCGAGGCCGGAGCGCCGGTTCTGTTTCCACAGTGGGCCTTTTCCCGGCTGATGGCGCTGCCGCCGGGGAAGGGAGGGAGCGTGATCCTGGGCGAGTACCCCGAGCAGGTGCGCCTGACGTCTGCCCGGCGGCCGTATGAGCTGCGGGATGTGGATACGCCTGAGGCGCTCAAAGATCTGGAGGGCTGCCTGCGGCGGTGACCGGCATCCCAGGCCGGGTTGGTGGTTTTTGGTGAAATTGCTGGTATTTTTGATTGGAAATCTCTTCCAGAAAAGGAATGATTTGTCTTTCATAATTGACAGATGGATGGATTTACAATATAATAATGCAAGCCTTGAAATTATTTTGGAAGGGGACAACAGCATGAAGCAGTTTTATGGTATGAGCCAGCGGGGGAATCTGGATGAGGCGCTCCAGGGTCTCTATTCCCCCCAGTTCATCATGCTATTATCCAACAATGATCAGTTTGAGGAGCATGTAGCGGCTCTGGAACGGCGTTTTCCCGGCGTACCCAGCATTGGATGCATTGGAATGAGCTACCAGACCTCGGTGGCGGAGCACGGAGTGGGGGTCATTGCCTTTTCGGAGGGAGTGACGGCCGCCGCCAATGTGCTGGAGCAGGCGTCCACCATGCCGGTGAAGTACATAAAGCGCCTGGAGGAGGATATGCGGACGGTGGGCGGCACCAACCGGGACACCGTGTGCATCGATTTCTGCTCCGGCAACGACGCCTGTGTGCTCACCACCATTTACACCGCTCTGTGCAAGCGGGGCATCTCTCTGGTGGGCGGCACCGGCGACCAGGGCAAGGTGTCCGCCAACGGCCGGATCTATCAGGATGCGGTGGCCTACGGGCTGGTGCGCAACCAGAACGGCCGGGTGAAGACCTATAAGGAGAACATCTACCATCAGCTGGGCAACTACCGCTTTGTCGCCGCTGACACCGACCGGACCAACTACGTTCTGGGCTCTCTGAACGGCAAGAGCGCGAAGCAGGTCTATCAGGATATCCTCCACGTGACCGACGAGGAAATCCTGACCCGAACCTTCCAAAATCCCTTTGGCAAGTTGAACGGAGACGACACCTGCATCATTTCCATCAAGGAGGTCAAGGGGAACGCCCTGGCCTGCTTCCGCCAGGTGAACGATTCCGACGTGCTGATTCTGCTGGAGCTGGGCGACTATAAGGCCATCGTGCGGGAGACCATTCAGCAGATCTGCCGGGACTTCCCCCGTCGTTCGGCCATTTTCTCGGTGAACTGCCTGTTCCGCTACAAGCTGTTCTCAGAGCAGGGCTACATGCAGGGCTATCTGCGGGATATGTCGGCTCTGGGCAACCACGCCGGCTTTGTGGGATACGGCGAACATTACAATAACCGGTTTGTGAATCAGTCTATGACCTGTGTGGTCTTTGAGTAAAGGAGGGGACTTTGATGCTGTTGAAACGCAAACATCAGCCAGCCGCGGCGGTTCAGGAGGAAACGGGCCTGTATCCGGTGCTGCATGTCGCAGAGAGCCTGAAGGAGTATCAGAAGGAGCTTGTGAAAAAGGAGGTCTCCTCCCTCTGGGAGCTGAGCCAGGTCGGGGTGTCCTTTTCTGGCGTTCTGGAGGAGGGCGACCAGTTTCAGGTGAAGCTTCAGGAGCTGGGCGAGTCCTTCTCCGGCATCGGCGCGACGGCAGAGCAGTTCGGTCAGGTGCGGGGAGCGATCGGCCAGGCGGTGTCGGAGGCCCGGGACCAGATGGAGGCGCTGGGCCAGACCTCCATGCAGGTGCAGCAGTCCTATGACGCCATGGCGGAGACCTTTTCCCAGCTGGAAAACGCGATCCGGGGAATCCAGCAGACGCTGGGGAAGATCGTATCCATTGCGGAGCAGACCAATATTCTGGCCATCAACGCCTCCATCGAGGCGGCCAGAGCCGGGGCAGAGGGCCGCAGCTTTGCGGTGGTGGCGTCCCAGGTCAAGCAGCTGGCCGGGGAGATCAAGGACCTGGCCGGCGAGGTGGACAGCGGAGTCAGCGAGGTGGAGCTGCGGGCCAACGAGCTCAGCGGAAGCATTTCCGCCTCCCAGCAGACCCTGGGCCAGGGCGTAGGCATCGTCAACCAGACCGAGGGCAGCTTTGAAAAGATCACAGAGGCGGCGGAGGGAGCTGTGTCCGTGCAGACCGGGATCGTCGGCGTGATCGGGGAGTCTCAGCAGGAGCTGCAGCTGCTGTGCCAGTTTTTTGATCAGATCAAGAGTCAGTACCAGGAGGTGGTCAAGCACATCAGCTACGCCAGCCAGCTGGGCACCACCAAAAGCGCGATGTTTGAGGACATGGACAACATGATCTCGCAGATCCCTCCTCTGGTCCAGGAGATCGAACACAAACGCTGATCCGGGACGTCTTTTCATACAGAACGGTAAGCTCCGGACCTGGTTCCGCTTTGGAACCAGGCCCGGAGCTGTTTTGGTACTGTCCTTCCGTCATTCCGGGTAGAGGATCTGGGCCAGCTTTTCATAGGCTTCTCCCCACCTGGCGTTGGGCTTCAGGTTGTAGAGGGCGTGGTCCAGGGTATAGAACCGACCCTCCTGCACCGCGCGCAGTGAGTTCCAGGCGGGATTTTCCAACAGGGTACTCTCCAGGGTGGCCTGCGCTCTGGCGGGGTCCGCTCCTTGGAGCACTGCGAAGATGTAGTCCGGGTCGGCGGCGATGATGGCCTCCAGACTCAGGTCCTCCAGCAGGGAGCTCCCGTCGGCAACATTGACGCACCCCAGGCTGGCCAGCATCTCGCCCAGCAGAAAATCTGTGCTCCCCTTTACCTTGCAGCTGGAACCGGTCGCCCGCATGCACAGAATCCTCGGCGCCTCCCCGTTCTGGCGGGCGAGGGCGGCCTCGACCTGCTGCTGGACCTGAAGGCCGTAGAGGTCATAGTTCTCCGGACAGCCGGTCAGCTGTGTGCAGAGTTTCAGCATCTGCAGATAATCGTCAAAGGACTGGATGTCGAAGTAGGCGGCCGGGATGCCGGCCTGCTCGAAGGCGTCCAGCAGCTCCACGTCGGCCTCCGTGTTGCAGCTGGCCAGCACCAGATCCGGCTGGACGGACAGCAGCAGCTCCAAATTGGGCTCCTTGACCCCTCCCAGGTTGACCACATCCCCGCTTAACCCCAGGTTGAAGGAGGTCCAGGCGTCGTCCGCCGCCGCCGCGAGGGTCTCCTGCCCGCCGGCCAGACACCAGATATCTGCGAAGCTGCCGATGAGCGCGGCGACACGCTCCGGCCGCTCCACCGCGACCGAACGGCCCAGGCCGTCGAGAAAGGATACCGTCTGCACTCCAGGATCGGAAGGGCTGGACGGCTGTTCGGGCGCTTTGGCACAGCCCGGCGCCAGCAGCGTTCCAATGGCGCATGCCGCCACAAGGATTCGCTTCCAATTCATAGCGTGTTCCTCCTGATACTGAAACTATGCTCCCATTATAGCAGGATTTTAATGGGAATGGAATATGGATGGTAGGAGAAAAGGGGCGGATGCTGGTGGGCCGTCCCCGGACCGGGGGGAGCTTGAGGCCGTGTTGGCCCTGAAGGACCCGGAGGTGGACCCGAATTGCCGTCAGTTCCGAAACGGCTTGGATATAGACAAAATTTGCAGGAGCAAGGAGGATTTTCTTATGGATGAGGGGCTGATCCACCTCTACTGGGGTGAGGGGAAGGGCAAGACCACTGCGGCCATGGGGCTGGCTCTGCGGGCCTTGGGCCGGGGACGGCGGGTGACTGTGGTCCAGTTTTTAAAGGACGGCGCCAGCGGTGAGCTGGAGCCTCTGCGCAGGCTGGGCGCGTTGGTTTACGCGGGAAAAACCTGCGGCAAATTTGCCGCGCAGATGACTCGGGAGGAGCGGGCGGATACGGCCCGGCAGAACACAGACCATCTGCGGAGGGCGCTGGAGCTTCCCTGCGATTTGCTGGTGCTGGATGAGGCATGCGCTGCATGGCAGCTGAACATGGTGGATCGGGAGCTGCTGGAGGCGGCTGTCCTGAAGCGGCCGCAGGGGCGGGAGGTGGTGCTCACCGGCCGGGAACCTGCCCGCTGGATGGCGGAGGCCGCCCACTACTCGACTGAGATGACGTGTCACCGTCATCCCTATCAGGATGGGGTCCCGGCCAGAGAGGGGGTGGAGTTTTGACGTACATTCCGCTTTCTTGGAGGGGTGATTCTCTATGAAAAAGAGCATCATGTTTGAGAGCAGGGGATACCTGCGCCAAAATTAAACCACTGGTTCAATGACAAGCCGCCCCGAAGCATGTATGATAGAGCCACAACGACAGAGCAAAGGAGTGGAACGCCATGAACTTAAAAGATGCTTTCCGGGCCCAGAACAAGCTGCAGGTTCTCATGGATGAGGCCAGCTGCATCCTCCAGGACCGGGACAACACCCTGAAGGTCACCACCACCCATCTGCGCAGCAAGGTCATGCCGGAGGCCCAGGACGTGGTAGTGGAGGACTCTGCCCCCAGCGAGTACACGGAGCACATCAACCAGGTGGCCGCCTTTCTGATGGCTATGCTGGCGGAGCGGGAGAAGCTCAGCACCGCCATCTGCGCCGCCAAGTCGAAGCTGCCCCTGGACATGGACAGCGAGACCGGCCTGAACCGGACCCGGCAGAGTTTGGCCGAAGTCTTCCGCCGGATGGCCGTCCAGCGCAACAGCGAGGTGGTGGTTGCCAACGGCGGCAGCGGCTACCGGTTCAACGGCGAGGGCAATCAGGTGAGCTACCGCTGCGACGCCAAGCGGGTGACCACCATCAACTTTGACCGGAACAAGATCCGGGGCATGGCCACCGAGTTGGGGCGCAAAGCCGACGAGGTGTCCGCCAAGCTGGACCAGTGCCTGGTCAACACCGCCGTGGACTACGCCCTCCCCTTCGAGATCAACGACAACTTTGACGTGATCTTGTCCGATTTCATCCAGCGCCAGGGCGGATAACGATCCTCCCCGGGCGCGGGGGGTGTGGCGGAATGGAGAAGCTGTGACGGCCGGTTCAGGTGCGGATGAATGATGATGCCGCACATTACCAAGAGCAGATTGAAGAGTATCTGTAACATATTTTGAACTGAATAACGACAGACACTTTTCCCTGCGTTCTAAGTAAGTACGTTTTTGCTCCCTGATCAACACGCAGAACGTCAAACCGCCCTTACGCTTCCCTCTTTCAGAATTTGGTCCGTATGGCCTCGGCCTGCGGGCTGATAATGATGACAAGTCGCCAAGTCTGGGCGGGTACGGCGCTCTTTGAGGCGCCGTCCGGCCTGGAGACGGCGGATAAGGGCCTAAACCGGCTTTGAACTTCCGCCATGCCCCCTGCGTCCGAGGAGCGATACCATGAGTGGCTGTCTCCACTGCATGGAAGAAAATGTGTAAGGTTCGGGAGGCATATGACCGAAACTGAGTTAAACGAGCAGCTTACAGCGCTCTTGGAGCATTCTGGGAAAGCGATATGCTGCAAGCGCCGGACGGGCCGCCAGTACCGGCGCAGGAAGGGACAGGAGAAGTCAGACCGCCGGCTGGCCATCGTCCAGCTCACCGGCTATGCGCCCCACCGGGGGTATGTGGACTGCGGCTTTGAGGGGAAAACCCTCCTGCACACAGGCAAGTACATAAAGTACCCCAAGAACAGCAAGTGCCAGTGCTGGCTGAAGCGGGTGAGCAGCAAAAAGGTCCGTTCCTATCCCTGCCTCCCTCGAAAGGGAAACGGCTACCGCAAGGTGTTCGATTACTGGTGGTCACTGTATTGAGAGGAAGAAGATCCCGCCGCAGGTGTGATTTACACGCTGCGGCGGGATCTTTGGAGTGCAGTTCTGATGCCAGAAGTCCAGCCGGTCCCGCCTTTTCGGTATCATCTGCGTCCTATTTGCTGTTCAGACGGTTCTCCCACTCGGCCTCCTTAAAGCCCACAAGGACGAAATCATCCCCAATCAAAAGCGGGCGCTTGACCAGCATCCCGTCTGTAGAGAGCAGCCGCAGCATCTCCTCCTCGCTCATGCCGGGCAGCTTGTCCTTCAGCTCCATGGACTTATACAGCAGTCCGCTGGTGTTGAAAAACCTCTTCAGCGGCAGTCCGCTGCGCTTGTACCACTCCGCCAGCTCATCATAGTCAGGGCGCTCCGTTTTGATGTCCCGGAAGGTATACGCAATCTGGTTTTTGTCCAGCCATGTTCTCGCCCTTTGGCAGGTGGTGCACTTGGGATAGCAAATAAAGGTCATAGTTTCATCACGCTCCTATTGCTGTTGATTGTATCGGGCCTTATGGTCAAAGATGGCCTTGCAGACCGTAATGCCGTCTTCTGCTGTATGATCGACGCATTTGCACGTTTCCCTTGTTTGTGGTATTTTATTATACCACACAGTTCCCGTTATGGGAAGTAGGTACTGGAGGTATATATTATGATTCGAGATATTATGAAGGATGAGACCTTCCTCGCGCAAAAAGCGGAGCCCGCCACACCGGACGATTTCCCCGCTGCTCAAGACCTGCTGGACACTCTGGCCGCCCACAAGGACGGCTGTGTTGGCATGGCGGCCAACATGATCGGCGTCAACAAGAGGATCATCGTCTTTGACAACGAGGGGAAGTACATGGTCATGTTCAACCCGGAGATCGTCAAAAGATCCCAGCCCTACGAGGCGGAGGAGGGGTGTCTCTCCCTCACCGGAACCCGGAAAACCCGGCGTTGGCAGTCCATCAAGGTACAGTACCAGAACGAGCAGTTCCAGACCCGCTTCAAGACCTTCACCGGCTGGACGGCCCAGATCATCCAGCACGAGATCGACCACTGCGAAGGGGTGCTGATCTGAAATAGATGGATCGCCAGCATCATCGGTTCGGTCCTGGAAGGCTGCATTTTTCTGCGGGTGGGCCAGCGGCTGTTTCAGTAGGAGTTGCCGTCCACAGGTCAAGAATACGATGCGCCAATTCTGCGCAAACTACACCCCGGGGTCGGAGCATTCGCTTCCCGGGAAGAAGGAGAGAAACGAACCCCTGGCCCGCCAGTGGGGGGGGCCTGCCATCTTTGCGGCAGTGCAGTGGCGCCAGCAACGCCGCCAAACCGCCCTTCCTCTGTTGGCACAGAGCCATACCCCAACCGCAGCAATGAACCTGCAGAAAGGAGCAAACGCCCCAATGAGAACGAAAATCCTCGCAGCAGTCCTGCTCACAGCCCTCCCCCTCTCTCTGGCCGCCTGCGGAGCCAACCCTCCCGGCAGAGGCTCTGCCGGCGACTCCGCCTCTGCCGGGCCCCAGATAGACCTCCAGGCGTTCTTCGACGACACCACCAGCCAGTACGAGTTCGGCTTTCTGGAGCTGGCGGATGATGCTATCCTGGATATGCTCTACCCTGGTATGTCCAACATTGATGCCGAGCAGATGCAGGTGTACTACTGCCCGATGTCTATGAACAACGGTGAGTTCGGCCTGGTTCAGGTGAAGGACAGCAAGGACGTGGACGCCGTGATGGATATCTTTCAGACCCGCGTTGACTACATGGTAGGCGACGGCAGCGGCCCCGGCGGGGCTCAGTATCCCATGGCAATGGACCAATGGGAAAACAACTCCCGAATCGTCTCCAGCGGGAACTATGTCATGATGATCATCCACGAAAACTGCGATGAGATCGTGGAGGCATTCAACGCCCAGTTCTCCTGAGCCTCATACTCTCTGACCCATCCGGTCAGGGAGTTTTTTTAACGGCCTGCCCTCCTTGCAGAGTGGGAAAAAATGAAAAATATGCCGGAACCAGAAGGGAGAATTGGGCGCAGGACCCTCCAACAGGACTTTCGTGCGCTGGACTGCCAATCTAGATAAACAGTGAACGTTTGCACTGTTTTCTTGTGATAGTTATGATGTGATATGTGACAGGGTTTCTACAAATTTTAATTCAGAAGATGTTTGACCGGGCGGCCCAAGCAGAGCGGCGAAAGCGCTGTGCCGCTTTCGTTTCCTGATTCCATCCTGCCGGCCCCGAAGTGCCAAGCCCCACTTTTGTATTGACGAAAGTAAGGACATGTGATATTATGACACCAACTTTTCTAGTTTTCTGCGGCAAAACTACGGAAACAAACCGGTATGCCGCCAAAACGGCGGGTTCCGGTGAGGAGCTGTTTCCCTGTACCGGAACTCGCCGCAACGGCTATGACCGGAATGTGGTCTATATGGAGGGGCGGGCTTATGGACTATTCAGGGGAGCTTTTCAAACGGGCTGGAGACGAAGCTCCACTGATCGAGGAACAGGAGCGGCACAGCGGCATGCGGAGCGTTCAGAATCTGGAGGCCGTTATCAACGAGGGCCTTCGCGTCGCCCTGCTGGAGGATACTCCCGACCGGTCTCTGGAGGTGCTGCTGGAGCACTTGGGAAAAGCGTTAAATGGGGAACGGACCTACATATTTGAGCAGAACGAGTCCGGCGGCGACGATAACACCTATGAGTGGGCAGCTGACGGGGTGGAGCCAGAAAAGGAATATCTCCAAAATGTGCCTCCGGAGGTATGCGCAAGCTGGTACCGGAAATTCCGGGTCGGCAAGCATATCGTAATTGAGCGCCTGGAGGATATCCGGGAAACGGAGCCGCTTCAGTATGAAAATCTGAAGCGGCAGGACGTTCATGCCCTTGTGGTGGTTCCCCTTTATGACGGCAAAAGGATCATTGGCTTTTACGGCGTGGACAATCCCCCTGTGCGGTCGCTGGAGTATGCGTCGAATATGCTCCAGACCGCGGCATATTTTATCGTATCCTCCCTGAAGCGGCGGAATCTGTTCCGGGAGCTGCAAAAGCGGAGCTATAACGTTCTTCACGCCCTCAGCGTGGACTATTTGGGCATCTATCAGGTGAACTTCGATACCGGCGAATGCGAGGTCTACCGGAGCAGTGAACAGACGGGGATTGATTGGGCCGCCCAGTTTAAGGACGGCTACCAAACGGCGGTGGAGCGGTATATTGCCCAATATGTGGTTCCCAGGGACCGGGAGCGGCTCCGCGCCGTGACAAAGAAGGACTATGTGCTCGCTCAGCTCAGAACAAAGAAAAAGTTCTCCGTTCGATACCAGGTGAACGACAGCTGTTCCGGACTGAAGCACATGGAGCTTCATTTTTCCGCCACAGAGAAGACGGCGGAGGAGAACTGTGCGATTTTTGCCCAACGGGACATTAATGCCGTAGTGGAGCAGGAGGAGAAATACAAGCTGGAGGCGCGGCAGAGCCTGGAGGACATTCTGGAGGGCGCCAGGACCGGAATCTGGACCATTGAGCTGGAAGAGGGCTGCCAGCCAAGGATGTACGCGGACCGCACGATGCGGATTCTCCTGGGCGCGCCGGATGAGATCGGTCCGGAGGAGTGCTACCGGCGTTGGTTTGAAAATATTGAGCCAGACTATGTGGATATGGTGCAGGACGCGGTACTGCAAATTTTAGAAACCGGCCGGGCCGAGGTAATATACCCCTGGAAGCATCCGAAGCTGGGGAAAATATATGTCCGCTGCGGCGGCGTGCCGGACAAAACGTTTAAAAAACCGGGCGTATGCCTGCACGGCTACCATCAGGATATTACGGAGACCATGGTGGCGCGGAAGAAACAGGAGCAGTCCATCATGGAGCTGCTGGAGCGGGTGAGGCGGGCGAATTCGGCCAAGAGCGAATTTCTCTCCCATATGTCCCACGATCTCCGTACACCGATCAATGGAATTTTAGGACTGCTGGCCATTCTGGAAAAAAGCCCGGACGATCCGGAGCGGCAGCAAGCGTGCCGGAAGAAGATCCGCGTGTCGACGGAGCATCTGCTGTCCCTGGTAAACGACGTTCTGCAGGTCAGCAAGCTGGAGAGCGGCCAGCCGGCGGCGGAGGTGGAGGAGCCGTTTGACCTTCATGCCGCGCTGGAAGACTGCATTACCATCCTGGCCCATCAGGCGGAGAAAGCGGAAATCCGGCTGGCCCTGGAGGAGGTCAGCGTGTGCCACAGCAGGCTGATTGGAAATCCGTTGCATTTGAAGCAAATTCTGATGAATGTCATTGACAACGCCCTCAAGTATAACCGGCCCCAAGGCTCCGTGTCTGTCCGGGTAGAGGAAACCGCATTTCGGAATGGCAGCGCAAGCTACCGTTTTGTGATCGAAGATACCGGGATCGGCATTGGGGAGGACTTTAAGCCCCACATTTTTGAACCCTTCACCCAGGAGCATCCGGATGCGAGGACCCAATATAACGGCGTCGGCCTCGGCATGTCCATCGTGAAGAAGCTGGTGGACCAAATGCGGGGAACCGTTGAGGTAGACAGCTCCCCAGGCCAGGGGAGCGTCGTCCAAATCACCCTGCCCATCCGTATCGACGAGGCGGGGCAGACCGGGGAGGAGGAGCAGGACGGGCAGAGCAATATTGCGGGGATGCGTGTCTTGTTGGTCGAGGACAACGAGATCAACCGCGAAATTGTGGAGTTCATTCTTCGGGATGCGGATGCGGAGGTGGTGACCGCCGTGAACGGAAAAGCTGCAGTAGATGTCTTCATGTCCTCTGCTCCAGGAACATTTGACTGTGTACTTATGGATTTGATGATGCCAGTCATGAGCGGATACGAGGCGGCCCGAGTGATCCGCGGCCTGGACCGGGCAGACGCGAAGACCGTCCCTATCATCGCGCTGTCAGCCAACGCATTTGAAGAGGATGTTGCGCTGGCAAAGGACGCCGGAATGAACGGACATCTGGCAAAACCGGTGGACATCCGCAAGATGTTCCGGCTTATGAGCAGCCTGCGGTGACGGCGGGAGCACGAAACGGCAGGTATGTTCTAACAAGATTGAAACGTGAGGAGAAGGGCACGTATACAAAGCGTGGTTGTGCCCCCTTCTTTAAAGGGCGGCATCGCGGCGGTTACCTCCGGAATGAATGGTTATTTGCAGAACCAATTGATATTCAGACTGTCTCTCAGAAATTAAAACGGTACGTGAAATAAGTCCGTCATCCCTCTGTGAAAATGATTTTCGGAAAAAGGTTATAAAACGCCGGATATTTAACTATATCCGGCGTTTTGACACCCAGAACTGAATTCGAACCAGCGGCCTGCCGCCTGCAGTCCTTAAAACGCCCGGTGAACTTGGCGCACACATTTTGGAAGAGACTGTTTCGGATTCTATGATCGGGCGACAAACGCTTAAGATTCATTCAGCCTGCGGGCCTTTTTGATGACTGTCCAAATATTGGGGTGTCTATTTCTTATTTTGTCCTTGACAAAGGGTACACTTTAATATATTTTATTCCGCAGGATATCAGTTTGTGGTTGAGGATGCGGCATTTGATTTGGCTCTTTCCTTTGAGACGTGTTTGGCAGAAGGCGGCCAGACGAATACCATTTGCCCATTTGGTTTCTGTGACGATACCAGGCCAAATACTGTCCAATACGCATATGAGTTCAAAAATGGGGTTCAGGAGATATTGAAAATGGAGACTGATGAAGACGGGGACTAATGGTATGATTAATTTGCCGGCTCTCTTGAACGCAATTTGCGAGTTATACCCAGAATATGCAGCTATACACAATGAAAAACAAATTCGGAATGAACAAAGCGCACTTGTTCAGGAAACCCCTGGCGTTAGAACAGAGTTTATCAGGTGGTAATTTTCATAGAGCGGTTGCCATATTGCTTGGAGGTAAATGTAGATGAAAATTGGAGAGCTGGCCCAATTATGCGGTGTGCCTCAAGCAACTATCCGCTATTATGTCCGCATTGGTATGCTGCTGCCAAATCACGCTGGAGCACAATACGATTTTTCTCAGCGAGAGTATCACGACCTACAGCTTATCCTAAAGATGAAGCAACAACAATTTAATCTGAAGGAAATTCAGAACTATCTTGTTCTGACCAGGCATTCCAATTTTATCGAACCTGATACAATCAGCGAATGCCTCAAACTTTGGGAAACAAAGCGTACCGAAATATGCAAACAGATTATTCAGCTGCAGCAGTCTATTCAGGATATCGACCAAGAGATTTCAGAGTTGCGCAGCCGGACCGTCAAGCCGGGGCATCAGACTGGCGTTCCTCTCTCTGCTTTAAAGCTATTGGTCTGCCCCCACTGCGGGAAACCCCTGATGGTTGATGATGCTTCTATTTCAGAGGAGTATGTCTACTCTGGCGTTCTGCGGTGCTCGAATCAAGAATGTCCTCAGAACTATAAGGCTGTGATTGACAACGGTATCATCAAAACCGGAAACATCTATACCGCACCCTACGATTCCCCTGATCTCAAACGAGGGCTATATCGAAATATGGGCCCTGATTTCAGCTCCGCACTGCAAAAATGTGCTGACTATATTTGCAATAAATTGGCAAGCTACAACCTCCACGGTAAGGTCCTGTTGGAGGCCAATGTCAATGGGTATTTTTTCCTCTATCAATACCTGAACCTTTTGCCCGAAGATTGTATCTGCGTTGTGATAGATAAATACCCGGAGACGCTTGAAATGTACAAATCTCTAATTGAACAGATAGATTTGAAACTCAACATCCTCTACATTGCTGATGCAGGGGAACATTTCCCCCTGCGTGACAGCTGCGTAGACCTCCATATCAGCTATTTTGGGGAAAACGAATACCAACTCTACCATAAACATTGCTTTCTTCACGATGTAGCACGCCATTTTAAAAGCAATGTTAAGATATTGGGTTCACAGCTCAGCTATGATAAAACGGCAAAGACCAGAAAAAATTTGCAAAAAAAGTATCCAGAGTGCAGCAACCGGTGTGCGCAGGCTGACTATTTGAAAGAGGACTATAAAGCCTTGGGGTACTGCCCCGACTTGATTGAAGTTGGGTCTATAAAAGACAGCGGGACCTATCAATATAGCTTTGAGTGCCACGTCCGGGGCGAAGCACTGCGGATTTATTATTTTATGGCAAGGCCGTATAATGCCATACCAGAGCGCGATGGATGACAGGTCCATCGCGTTTTCTCCTGTGCTGAACACATTTATCTGATTGACAGATTGTTGTTCTGCTGAGTCCATCTTCTTCTGTGAACATATCTAAGTTTCGAAAACTGTGGTAAAATGTAAGTTCCGACGCAGATGCGTCGGAACTTACATTCAGGTGGGGAGAAAGAGATGGATAAGAGTAATTCCTTAGTCAACGGAAGATTTTCCAGTAGAGAAGTAGCTTTTGGTCATCTTTCGCAGTGTTCCGGCCAGGATACACATACCCAGCGTATTGAAGCCGACGGTGAAAGCGTTGGCACAGTCGGCCCACATCAGCATGATGTCTACACCCACAGTGCCGCCGGCAAAGGCGATGATAGCAAAGATGACCTGGCAGATGTAGCGCACTGTTTTGTTGTGAAACATGTTGTCGATGCACAGACCTACAAATGTACAGAACGACAAAGCAGTGGAACCAGCAAAGAGGATCAGTCCCAAAGAGGCGATAATGTTGCCTATAGTTCCCAAAGAATCATTGAAAGCGTTGATTGCCAGCACGGAACCGGGGGCTCCAGTGGTCCATGTACCGGTGCATAGAATGACCAGGGCGGTGAAGGTACATACGATGATGGTATCAAAGAATACCTCAAACAGCCCGAAACAGCCTTGCTTGACAGGATCGTCCACGTTAGCTTGGGCGTGAATAAAACTGGAGGAGCCGTTTCCGGCATCACTTGAATACATGCCCCGGGCACATCCATTTTTGATTGTAGCGGCAAGAGTAGCACCCACGAAGCCGCCAGTCGGAGCGGCACCGGAGAACGCACCGGTAAAGATACTGACCAAGGCCGGGATGAGATTGCCGATGTTGAGGATGATAATGAGCAATCCAGCAGCCAGATAGATGGCGGCCATAATCGGCACCAGCTTGTCAGTAATCTTAACCAGCATGGTTAGACCGCCGAAAAGCACCAGAGCCAAGATAACGCAGACAGCGGCAGTGCTGGCAATGCGGGGCAGACCAAGGCTTTCAGCGCCAGTAACCACAGAGCCGGTATGTACACCAGCAGCAATCAGGAAAGCAACGGTTTGGCAGATACAGTAGGCGATACCCATAGGTTTCCAGATATTGCCCAGATAGCGGGGGGCGCCGCCTGTTATGTTACCATCTTTATCAATGCTGCGGGTGTGAACGGCCAAGGTGGCTTCTGCGTACTTTAAAGCCATGGCAACCATGCCGATGACCCACATCCAAAACACAGCGCCAGGCCCGCCAAGGGCAATGGCAGTCCCCACACCCACAATGTTGCCAGTGCCCAGAGTGGCGGACAGTGCTGCGGTGACGTCTTGCCAACCGGAAATCTTGCCATCAGAAGTTCCTTTGAACATATTGCCGAGGACCTGCTTCATAGCCGCGCCGAAGTGCTTGAACTGAACGAAATCACACTGTCAGCGCCAATGATAAAATGAAAGAAAACGCCGAGGAAAAAATGTAGTTTTGTGGCGGAGAGGAGGGAAAAAAGATAGACTCCCAATCAGGGCGAAAAAGAGCCCGGAAAGGGAGGCAGGAAATGAAAGGAGCACAGTGGATGGAAATCCGAAGCGACAGACAAAAAGGGCTGAGCTATGTGGAGCTGGGCCGGAAGTACCACATGGACCCGCGAACAGCAAAGCGGTACGCGGAATCGCCGCAGAAGCCGGAGTACACATTGAGCGAGCCCAAGCCCACAAAGATGGACCCATACAAGCAGATCGTGGACGAGTGGCTGGAAGAGGCGCCGTATTCAGCGCTGCGGATACTGGAGAAGCTGCGGGAAATGGGATTTGACGGGGGCTACAGCATCGTCAAGGCGTATGTGAGCAGCCGGAAGATGGACTTGAATGAGAAGGCAACGGTGCGGTTTGAGACGATGCCCGGAAAGCAAGGGCAGATGGACTGGGGATTCTTCGAGGATCACCTGGTGTACGAGGATGGGAAGTGGAAAAAGCTGTACTGTTTTCTCATGATTCTGGGATATTCGCGGATGCGGTACATCGAGTTCGTAACGGATATGAGCACAAACACGTTGATACGGTGCCATCAGAACGCGTTTCGGTATTTCGGAGGTTACCCGGAGGAGATCCTGTATGACAATATGTCCCCGCAAGGGGGATGCGATGGCTCTAAGCGGCAAAGCCGCTAAGAGCCATCCAAAAGCAGGTAGTCATCAAGCGGCTTTTGAAGCAGGAGGACTCCACGCTGAACCGGCAGTTTGAGGACTTCGCGGGATTCTACGGATTCAAACCCATTCTGTGCCGGCCGTACCGAGGTCAGACCAAGGGGAAAGTAGAGCGGACGGTGCAGTTTGTCAGAGATAATTTCATGGTGGGGATCCAGTACAACAGTCTGGCGGACTTGAACGGACAGGCCCTGGCCTGGTGCAACAAAGTGAACGAGAAAGTCCACGCCACCACCAACGAGATTCCCTTTGAGCGGCTGAAAAAAGAGGGCCTGAGTCCCCTCTCTCGTGAGTACATCATCGACAAGATCAACCTGAGGCGAGTACAAAAAGACTGCCTCATCTCCTACGCCGGCAATCAGTACTCCGTGCCAGCGGAGTATGTCGGCAAAGATGTGGCAGTCGTGGCCCTCGACAGTATGCTGGCTGCGTATTACGAGGGAAAGCAGATCGCTCTGCACCGAATATCGTATCAGAGAAAGGACATGGTTGTCAATCCTCAGCACTATAGAAGGCTTACGCTGAAACAGACAATAGATGCGGAAAATGTTCTGCTGGAACAGGGCAAAGTAATAGATTTCCCCTTGAAGCCCTCCGATTTATCCAGATATGACGAGGCGCTGTATGAGTGAATTTACTATGGACAGGCTGAGGGAAAACCTGGAAGCCCTTAAGATGAAAAACACCCTGGAGATTCTGGACAATTACCTGGAACGGGCGGTGGCGGAGGATCTCAATATTGTGGAGGTTTTGGATCACATTTTCTCAGAAGAAGCCAAATCCAAGCGGAGACGGGCCTATGAGAAGCAAATCCAGATGTCCGGCTTCCCCATTAAGAAGACCCTGGACGACTTCGATTTCTCCTTCCAGCCCTCCATCGACAAGCGCCAGGTCGACGAACTGGCCACCATGCGCTTCCTGGAAAACGGGGAGAATGTGGTCTTCCTTGGCCCGCCCGGCGTGGGCAAGACCCATCTGGCCTCCGCTCTGGGCCTGGTGGCAGCACAGCACCGGTTCTCCACCTACTACATCAACTGCCACCAGCTTATTGAGCAGCTCAAGAAGGCCCATTTTGAGAACCGTCTGCCGGACAAGCTCAAGGTTCTGTCCAAGTACAGGATGCTTATCATCGACGAGATCGGCTACCTCCCCATGGACATCCAGGGCGCAAACCTGTTCTTCCAGTTGATTGCCAGGCGATATGAGAAGACGTCCACCGTCTTTACCTCCAACAAGACCTTCTCCCAGTGGAACGAGGTCTTTGCCGACGTCACCATCGCCTCCGCCATCCTGGACCGTGTCCTGCATCACTGCACCGTTATCAACATCAAGGGCGAGTCTTACCGCCTGAAAGAACGCAAGGAATTTATGCGCCAGAAGCAGCAAATCGTGAACACTCTTTTTGAGCAAGGAAACGCTTAGTTTTGTTACCCCCCCCCCTCCGCCGAAAAACTACAAAATTTCTTCGGCGTTTTCTTACAATTTCATATCGGCGTTGACACCAGTGGGAGTAAAACGAACCGCGAGAAAAAGAGCGGCACAGCTCATTGCGAGCTGTGCCGTTTCTTTTTTGCCTGGGGGATAAATCATTCTATTTTTTGGTCAATCAAACATGGGGGATGCTTGAAAAATATAATAATTCGTTACCATCGAAAGCTGTATAGCATTTGTGCTATTGTTATCCGCGATTGCGTTTAGTTTGGAAAACACTTCGTCCGACGTCATTTCAGCAAGAGTTTCCAGGTCAGTATCATACCAAAAAGATTGAATATCATTGATTGCGTTTGCAAGTGCCGCGTCCCGTTCTCCGACTGTGACTACTTGAGGATCAAGGTGATAAGAAACGCCATACATCAAACTTGCCCATGTGGGCGGGTCAGTTTCCTGGCTTTCTCTCGCAAGTTCAAAACTCAAATCAGGATCAATCACTGGACTGCCATAAGAGCTCTTTACTAATATTGCGTTTTCAATATTTGACGCTCTTATGGTTAAAGCCAAAAAGTTTTTCTCCTCCGCTGTGAGGTGCGCGGGGAAGCAATATGCTGCAATATCGTTTTGGATAATATCCTCGTGTTCCTCTGGATGTTGATTTCCCCAATCCAAAAGGACCTTGTCAAAATCGGCAACCGTCTGGTTGAGGTAGTCTGCTGATTTTAACGCTAACAATGATTGATAACCGTCTTCGGCTCCCAGGGCAGATTCAGACGTTTTGTTAGTAGCGTCATCTCTGTGAATGATTGAGGGGACGGAAATCGAATTGTTATTTTTTGTCGCCGCCGAAGTTGCAAAGGCTGTTGTCACACAGACAACCAATGCCAGGGCTAGGGCGAGAGAGAGAACAGACGATTTTTTGATTTTCATAATAGCTGTAATCCTTTCTTCTATTGCGGTTTTGCTGAAATTGCTGCTCAATGGGTTCAAGCCGCTCCGTGTTTCTTCCATGCTGATCAGTACCCGCGCATAGTCCGCCTTTGTGGTTTCTCCGAAAAGGCGGACAACCGCCTCGTCACAGGACAACTCAATGTCCCAGTTGGCAAGAATATACATCACCCAAGCAAAGGGATTAAACCAATGCACACACAGCACCGCAATCAACACCAATTTTGCAATGCTGTCAAAGCGCCGGATATGAACATATTCATGCGCCAAAACATATTGCAGCGCCGTTGTGTCTTCCCAATCGGTGGATGTTGGCAATAAAATCACGGGACGGAATACGCCGTAAGTCAGCGGAGCAGAAAACCGGCTGGACTGTCGAATGGAAATCGGACGTTTCTGCTGGTGGGTGTCCAGCCAGCTTTTGATGAAGTCATTTTTTACTGGCAGGGAAGTTTGAAATTCCTGTCGGCACTTCCAATATGCGATTGCAAAGACCATAGCACAGATCAGCGTACCAGCGGCCCAAACAGTTCCCCAAATAGAAACAGTACTTGTGGTACTCCCAATATCACCGGGCATAGCAGCCATTTGCCCTATTGTATCAATCGGCAATACCTTGTCAATCTGTGGGACTTTTGTTGCGGCAATCCCAGAAGTTTGATTGCTGATCAGCGAATATATGCTGAACATGGAGGGGAGTGAGAACGGGAGCAACAGCCGCGCAACCGCTATCCCCCAAAGCGCCAGGAAAGTCTTTTTGGGCAGTAAGCTGATCGCCAGGGCGCGTATGATGGTGATTGCCAAAATCATCACGGCCCCCGCAAAGCTCATTTGCAATAGGCTCATTTGCACCACCTCATTCCAAATCCCCAACAATCTGTTTCAGCTTTTCAATTTGCTCGGCACTCAGTTTTTTTCGCCCCAGCAAAGCCGCGAACAGCTTGTCGGCAGAGCCGTCATATACCCTGTCGATCAGCTCGTTTGTTTCCGCCTCCTGTACTTCCTCCTGCGGCACAAGCGCGTGACACATGAAACCGGGCTCGGAGCGCTTAATCGCCCCTTTCTTGATGCAACGCTTAATCAGGGTATAGGTGGTATTTACATTCCAGCCTAATTCCTGGGTCAGCAGTTTGGCGATATGTTTTGCGGGAACATCGCCATCGCGCCAAAGGACGGACATCACTTTCAGTTCAGAGGCAAACAGCTTAATGTCCATCTGGTAACACCTCCTTTTCAAGACTGTGGTAGTAGCTACGGTCATATACTACCACAGTCTTAATCACTTGTCAATACTACTATGGTCTTAAAAAATGAAATTTGGAGAAATCACGCGAGCAGAAGGCCAAGCGAGGTTTCACCAGTATAGCGGACAGGATATGAACAACATCAAAATAAGATATGGATTGCATATAAATTTGAAATTTTGATTGCTTTTTCTCGATCATGCGTCTACAATGTGAGCTGGGGAAATGATTGGTCGTATCCGCATGAAGAATCCACGTTGGGGGAAAACGATGATTGGCGTATATTTAAGTGGAACAGGGAACACAAAACACTGCATTGAAAAGCTGATTTATTTATTGGATGAAACTGCGCGAGCAGTTCCCATTGAGGGAAAAGAAACTGTGCATTTATTATCACAGCACAAGTTTATTGTATTGGCGTACCCCGTTCAATTCTCCAATGCGCCAGTTATGGTACGAAACTTTATCAAAGACAATTCGGAACTTTGGAAAAACAAAAGAGTGCTTTGTGTTGCCACAATGGGATTGTTCAGCGGGGATGGAGCAGGATGTTCTGCACGGCTATTGAAAAAGTGTGGCGCGAGTATCGTTGGCGGCCTGCATATCTGTATGCCGGATTCGATTTGCGATGTGAAGCTGCTGAAAAGATCTGTTGAAAAAAATCGGGAGATCATAAAAGCGGCGGACAGAAAGATTGAAAAATGTGCGCAAGAGATCAAGCAAGGCAAATACCCAAGGGATGGCTTAAACTTTTATAACAGAGCAACAGGCCTCTTGGGTCAACGCCTATGGTATTATGGCAAGACGAAGGACTACTCTGATAAGCTGAAAATCAGTGAAGCCTGTGTGGGCTGCGGACTATGTGCCCAGATATGCCCAATGGGAAACATCACCCTAAAGAATCACAAAGCAGCAGCGGGAGATCGCTGCACAATGTGTTATCGCTGCATCAGCTCATGCCCTGCACAGGCGATTACACTGTTGGGAAACGCTGTATTTGAGCAGTGCCGCTATGACAAGTATAGTAAGGAATAAAGCATTTCTGAGATGTAGGTTGCCTTTTCCCAATGGGGCGGCTATCATACACGAGCGACTTTTTATACAGAAGGAGAATGTTTATGAACAAAAATGAACTGATTACTGCGATGTCTGAGGCCAGCGGCCTGCCCAAAAAGGACTGTGAAATTGCGCTGAACGCGTTTACTGGAGTTGTGGAGCATGCGCGCAAGGCGGAGGATAAAGTTCAGCTGGTCGGGTTTGGCTCTGAAGGACGCGATCCAGGAAAAAGATTTGGTGGGGTGAGGAAATGCGGCGAGAACTAGGTGTTGCACGATGTGGCCTTGCGTGCTGTTTGTGCTCTGAGAACGTGAGATGCGATGGCTGTGGGTCGGATGGATGTCCCGATGCGGATAAGTGCGAAAACAAGAAGTGCTCTTCCGAACGAGGCATTTCGCATTGTTATGCCTGCACAGAGACCTGTAAAAAAGGATTACTGAATAAAATCAAGCCCTACGCCTTTACCCTGTTTGCAAAACGGTATGGGGAGACGCATCTGTTGGATTGTCTTGAAGCAAATGAAAAAAGAGGCATTCTTTATCACCGTGAGGGAATATTTGGTGACTATGATGAATTTGACGATGTGGAAAAGTTGATTGAATTCATTAAGACCGGTATGCGTTAAATCATATATTTCATAGCTTCTGCGGTCGATGGCACGCAGGCTGGCGCGCAGTTCTTCACTTGTTTTCATTGCAGACCACCGATTTCTTGGGCGTGACTCTATTTTATCACCTTATGCCGGATATGTATAGAGATTAGAAGCGGGCTGTCCCCACAAATGGGCAGCCCGCTTTATGTGGCGCTGATGGTCTCTTGCCTTTTTGCTTCATTTGAAATATAATCAGGGCTGTCACATAAATTTACGGAGACGAGGGGGGCACTATGGCAAATATCCTGATTGTCGAAGATGAAACAGCCATGCGGGACATCATCGCGGACTATATGCGGAAAGGCGGCCACACCTGCTTTACCGCTGACGACGGCATAGACGCCCTTGTCACGCTGAAAAATCATCCTATGGATTTGATGATCCTGGACGTGATGATGCCCCATCTGGACGGCTACTCTGTCTGCAAAATGGCGCGGGAAATGAGCGATATGCCCATTATCATGCTCACCGCCAAAAGCGGGGAGGACGACAAGCTGAAAGGCTACGAATACGGCGCGGACGACTACATGACAAAGCCATTCAGCCCCAAGGTGCTGCTGGCCAAGGTGAACGCCCTCCTGCGCCGTTCTTCCTCTGCTTCTGCCGGAGCGGTCACCGCCGGTAAAATCCTGCTCCAGCCCAACGCCCGCAAGGTCTATCTGGACGGTCAGGAGATTACCTTGACCCATAAGGAGTACGAGCTGCTCGCCTTTCTGATGGCAAACCCTGGCCAGATATTCAATCGGGAGCAGCTTTTGAACCGTGTTTGGGGCTATGAGTTTGAGGGAACGACTCGAACCGTGGACACCCACATCAAGACCCTGCGGCAGAAGCTGGGGGACGAGGGCCGCCATATCGTCACACTGATCCGCTCCGGCTATAAATTCGAGGTAACAATATGAAAGAGGCTTTTTCCCTCCGTACCGTACGGAAAAAGATTGTAATGCTCTCCAAGCTGGCGGGAATTGTGCTGATTTTCTCCTATATTCTGTCTACCCGTCTGCCTGTCAGCGAGGATGCTTCTTTCTTGATTTGGTTGGGTTTTCTTATGCTGCTGGTTTTAGGGATAGACTTTTTCATGGGCCGCTTTATCACGAAACCGATTGACAAACTGAACGCCTCCGCAAAGCGCATGGCGGGACTGGATTTTTCCGCCCCCTGCAATCTCGTTTCAACCGATGAATTTGGGGAACTGTCTGCCAGCCTGAACACAATGGCTGAAAATCTGCAACAGGCCCTTGTCCGTCTGGAGGATGCGAATACCCAGCTCGAAAAGGATGTGGAAAAGGAACGGCTTCTGCTGGCCGAGCGCAGGGAGCTGGTGGACAGCCTGTCCCACGAGATGAAGACCCCGCTGGGCATTATCCGGGCCTATGCCGAGGGCTTGCAGGACGAGACGGACGAGGGCAAAAAGCAGAAATACGCCCAGGTGATCGTTTCCGAGGTGGAGCGCATGAACGATCTGATCGTGACCCTGTTGGATTTGTCCGCCCTGGAGAGCGGAGCCGTCCAGCTGAACACCATCCGGTTTGACTTTGTGGAGCTGACGGAGACAGTGGCCGGGCGGCTTCTGATTGACGCCCCGGACACCGAGTTTGAACTGCAATATGAGCTGCCGGAGCAAAAGGCTTTTGTGCGGACAGACCGGCGGCGCATGGAGCAGGTTTTGGACAACCTGATCGTCAACGCCAAGAAAAATGTGTATCCCGGCGGGGTTCTGCGGCTGGAGCTGACAGTGGATGATGGGGCATTGCATTTTTCCATTTTCAACCAAGGCAGGACGATTCCGGAACATGACCTGCCAAAAATCTGGACAAAATTCTATCGGGACAGCGGAGCGGAATACAGCGGCTCCGGGCTGGGGCTGTCCATTGTGGCGCAAATCCTGTCCATGCAGAATCTTCCCTACGGAGCGGAAAACCGGGCGGACGGGGTACGGTTCTGGTTTTCCATCCCTGTCACAGAATAATTTCACACGGATTTCACAGCGGCCTCACACCAACTTCACACCGCATATTTAATCTCTCCGTATCACACAGCTTCCAATTCAAATCTGTGTTCCCGTCCCCGGAGGGGGCGGGAACAGGAAGAAAAATTGGGGCTGCAAATAAGGAAAGGAGGTTTTTTATGTTCTTTGGGTTAGCGTGGTACTGGTGGCTGGTGATTGGGGCGGTGCTGATCATCTCCATCCCCTTCAAGATCAAGTTCATGAAGTGGTGGACCAAGCGCCGGCAGGAGAAGGGTCGGCGGGGAAAGTGGGGTGACGGCGAGTGATCGAGGTCAAAAACCTGACGTTCTCCTACGGCAAAGACAAGCAGGCCCTCCACGGCCTGGACTTCACCGTGGAGGACGGGGAGATTTTCGGCTTCCTGGGGCCAAACGGCTCCGGGAAGTCCACAACACAAAAAATTCTCACCGGAATTTTGAAGGGCCACGGGGGCAAGGTCTCGCTGTTCGGGCAGGATATCTCCGCCGCTCACGGGCAGGAATTTTTCCAGAAAATCGGCGTGCTGTTTGAGTTTCCTTATCTGTACGCCAATCTGAGTGCCGTGGATAACTTGAACTACTTTGCATCCTTTTACCACAAGGAACAGAGGAGGGACATAGGCGAGCTGCTGGACGCGCTGGAATTTAAGCCGGACTTTCTGAAAAAGCCGGTGTCCTCCTACTCCAAGGGGATGCGCCAGCGGGTGAGTATGGCCCGGGCGCTGGTAAGCAGTCCCCGCCTGCTGTTTCTGGACGAACCCACCAGCGGTCTTGACCCCTCCGGCGCGGTACTGTTTCGCAGGATTATCGAACAGGAGCGCAAAAAAGGGACAACAGTTTTTGTGACGACCCACAACATGATGGATGCTGATCTGCTGTGCGACCGGGTTGCATTCATCTCTAATGGGAACCTGGTGGCCCTGGACACGCCTAAGCGTCTGAAAGAGAAAAACAGCAATCACCGGGTCGTGATCGACTATCTGTATCAGGGGCAACGGGAAACGAAAACCATAGAGGCCCAGGAACTGGAGGCGGGCATTCCTTTTGCCCATGACGAGATTATCAGCATCCACTCCCAGGAGCCGACCTTGGAGGATATGTTCATCCAGTACACGGGGAGGGGGCTGTCCTGATGGGAAAAGGCTTTTGCGCCCTGTTCAAAAAGGACTGCCGGATGCTGGCGTCAGGGAAGTTTTTCCTCATGGCATTTGGCTTTCTGGTCCTCTATACGGCCTATGTGAATCTGGGCTATATCCGCTTCATGCAGATGGAGCCTTACAATGTGTACCTGTACGATCCGGCGGGGACACAGACGGAACAATCCTCTCTGGTACAGACCGTTCCGTCCATGGAGGCTATGGACACCGCCCTGCTCTCCGACGCCAACGGCGTGGGGCTGGACGCCAGCGGCGAGGAGGTGCGGGTGGTACTTTACAGGGGGGCGGAACACGTTGACCGCCACCGGGCCGACTATGCCCTGTCCCTGCTGGAACCCTCGGCCAGCCCTGCCCCGGAGGTGCTTGGTACCAACACGCCGGAACAAAAGGCGAGGAAAGAGATCACCTGTGAACTGCTGTTTTTTGAGCTGGCCGCTGTGGGATTTTTGGGCATCGCCGCCGTACTGTTCAAGGAAAAGGGCATGGGGGTCATTCGTGTCCACGCCATTCTCCCGGTGCGAAAAGATTTGTTTCTCCTGTCCAAGCTGGCGGTGTTCCTGCTCTCTGATCTGGCCTTTGCGGTGCTGCTCACCCTGCTGAACGTAGGGTTGAACGATGGAGCGGCGGTGCTGCCTGCGGTCCTGCTCCAGACGGCCATTCTTTCCCTGATGATGGCCTTGGTGGGACTGCTCTGCGCCCTGCTGCTGAAAGATTTCCGGCAGTTTACGCTGGCCTACCTGGTGATCGCCATTTTCGCTGCTACCCCGGTGTTCCTGTCGGCCAACACCTCCATCAAACTTGACTGGATCGGCTATCATCCGTTCTATCACGTCTATATGGGCCTGAAAAATGCCTATTTCGGAACAGACATTTCCCCTGCCTATTATGCCGGCGCTGCCGGTGTGATTGCGCTGCTGTTCCTGGTGGTGCAGCTTGCGTTCCATCGGGAAATCGGAAAGGAGGGGTGAGGGATGAAAGGCTTAACATATCAACTGAAAAGCGTCCTGCGGGATAAATTCTGCCTGATGACCTTCCTGCTGCCCATCCTGGTCGCCGTGGCATTGAATTTTATGGGTTCCATTGACTTGTCCAGCCTGGGAGAACTGCACTTTGGCGTACTGGAAAACGACCTGCCCCCGCAGACAATCACATGGCTGGAGCGGTACGGGCCGGTGACAGCTTATGGGACACAGGAAGAACTGACCGCCGCCATCAACGAACCGTCTACCAATGTGATTGGCGTAAAAGCAGACGGAGACAGCCTCAAAACCGCAATCAGCGGGGACGAGCTGGAGATTTTCCGGCAGGCGGCGGCTACCCTGCCCACCCTCTATGAGCGGCAAGAAAACGCTGAACAAACAGAAGTCCAGGTGTTGGATCGGCCTGATATTTTGGAAAACTTTCAAGACATTTTCATCCCCGCCGTGCTGATCGTGGCTATGTTTATGGGCTGTACGTTCAACGCCATGAACATCATTTCCGAAAAAGAGGACGGCGTAGCGTTTATCAATGAGATACTGCCTATGACGCCAAGCCAGTACATGTTGCAGAAGGTGGCGGTGGGATTTCTCTTTGGAAGTCTATCGTCTGTCGTAACGGCGTGTATTTGCTTTCAACTGTCCTGGCAGAATTTTGGGCTGATGCTGGCGCTGATCCTTCTGTCGTCCTTTGTGGCGGCGCTGATTGGGCTGTTTACCGGCAAGCTCTCCGAGGGCTTGATGATCGGTGTGGTCTATATCAAGATCATCATGCTGGTATTTATCGCGGTGCCCATTTTATGCGCTCTGATTGGGGTCAGCGGGCTGTCGGCGGTCCTCTGCAATCTCGTCCCATCCCAGCCCGCCTTCGACGGCATTATGGCCCTGTCCGCCGGAAACACAGGCGCAGCAATCAAAGATGCCGGCATACTGTCTGTTCATTGTGTGGTATGGCCTGCACTGTACGTTTTTTGCGTTCGAAAAATCTAATCTTCAAAAGTAAGTTGGACATGATATGTAACCTCCAAGCGATAAAATCCCACATAAGATAAAAGGGGAAATGCAGCGGTTATGTTGCTTATGCTTTAATGAGCATTCCACATATTTGACCAAGGAGGGGTTATCTTGCTCCAAGTTTTAATTGTAGAGGACGAAAAGCCCATCTCTAACCTGATCCGTCTCAGCCTGACCAAGGAGGGCTGCCACTGCACCTGCGCTTTTGACGGCGCAGCTGCGGCGGACCTGCTGGTGGATCATCACTATGACCTGATCCTGTTGGATGTGATGCTCCCGGAGATTGACGGCTTTGAGCTGATGGAGTACATCCGCCCGCTGGAGATTCCGGTCATCTTTCTGACGGCGAAGTCGGCGGTCAAAGACCGGGTAAAGGGCCTGAAGCTGGGGGCGGAGGACTATATCGTCAAGCCCTTTGAGGTCATTGAGCTGCTGGCCCGCATCGACGTAGTCCTGCGCCGGTATCAGAAGACGGACATGGTACTGGAGATTGGCGGGCTGAAAATCGACACCGCATCCATGCAGGTATGGCGGGACGAGGCAGAGATCAGCCTGACCAAAACGGAGTATGAGCTGCTGCTCCTGTTTGCCCGGAACCCCCGGCGGGCTCTATATCGGGAGACCATCTATGAGCGGGTATGGGGCGAGCCGTACCCCTTTGGCAGCAAGGCGGTAGACATCCATATCCAGCGGCTGCGCAAAAAGACCGGATGGGAGACCTGTCTTCGCGCGGTAAACAAGATCGGCTACCGGCTGGAGGTGGAGCCGTGAAGTTCCATTTGAAGATGACCCTGTGTATGCTGGCGGCGCTGGCCGTCCTGTTCGGAGCGGGTGGCAGTCTGCTGATCTCCGAATCCTTTGAGGACTCTCTGGAGCGGGAAAAGACGGCGGCGCTGGGGGACTACCGCATGGCCTGGGGCACCCTGCAGATCGTCAACAGCATGGATACCTACCTGGACAGGGACGCTATCGTCAAGACGATGGAGCAGTTATACCAGCAGAACAGCGCCTCCTGGTCGGACCTGCGGCTGTCTACCGGAGAGGAAGTGTTGTATGAAAGCAGAGGAACGCGGTCACCGTTTATCCAGAACGCCTGGGCTATTGAGGCTCCGGCGCCTGGCGTCTGCCTGTTCCGTATGCTGGACAACGGGGCCGGGGCGCGCTTTCTGACCTTTTCCGGGGCAGTCGAGACCAATGGAGATGTCCTCTATCTCACGACCAGCCATGATGTCTCTGCCCTATACACAGCCCGGCAGGCCCAACAGCGTACCTATATCCAGGTGTTTCTGCTGATGTGTCTGCTGTGCGCGGCGCTGTCCTACACGGTGTCCCGGCTGCTGACCGCTCCGCTGGGCGGATTGTCCCGGGCATCCCGGGCCATTGCGGCAGGCAACTTCTCCAGCCGGGTGCGGGTCCGCTCCAATGACGAAATCGGAGCCGTATCCACGGACTTCAACACCATGGCGGAAAAGATGGAGCAGACCGTCTCCGAGCTGAACCGGGCTGTGGAGGAGCTGCACCAGGCGATGGAGCGGCAGGAGCAGTTCACCGGCAGCTTCGCCCATGAGATGAAAACGCCTATGACCTCCCTGATCGGCTACGCGGAGCTGCTGCGCAGTGGAAGCTTAACGCCGGAAGAACAGGCAGAAGCCGCAGACTATCTCTATTCGGAGGGAAAACGGCTGGAGAGCCTGTCACACAAGCTGTTGGAGCTCCTGGTCCTGAAACGGCATGACCTGCCCTTCGCCAAAGTCTCTCCGGCGGAACTGGTTGAGGCGCTGGTGGAGAGACTGCGGCCGCTGTACGCCGCCAAAGGGATTCGTCTGTCCTGCGTATGCAAGGCGGGGGTCTGCCTGATGGATGCGGACCTGGTCTGGTCCCTGCTCCTGAATCTGGCGGACAACGCGCAAAAGGCGATGGAGCACGGCGGGGAAATCCAGTTTCGCCAGGAGATGCTGGAGGATGGGTGCCAAATCTGTGTGTTGGACGATGGCCGTGGCATCCCGCCCCAGGCGCTGAAGCATTTGACAGAGGCATTCTACCGGGTGGACAAGGCCCGGTCCCGGGCACAGGGCGGGTTTGGCCTGGGACTGTCCTTGTGCCGGGAGATCGCCGCCCTCCACAATGGAAGAATCTGGTTTGAGAACCGGCCGGAAGGCGGCGCTTGTGTCACGGTGGAGCTGAGAGGAGGCCGGCGATGAAATGGGTCAAGCAGTATATCCTTCCGCTGCTCACCTTCCTGTTAATCGCCGCCGGTGCGGCGATGCCCTTTGCTGTTTCCTGGGTACAGGACAATCGAATCAGTGGCCTTCAGGAAGAGTTTCCCCTGAGCACCGTCAATTTGAAACTGCAGCAGGAGGTCGGAGTCGGTCCGGTTCTGCGCCTGAGTTCCGGAAACTGTAATAGTATCCCCTGGGAGGAGGAAACAAAACTCACCGCACAGGAGGCGGTCGAGGCCGCTATGGCAGCGGCAGTGGAGCTGGAAGCCTACGGTCTGCTGGCTTCGGGTACGATAGAAAGGATTCGAGACAAGGAGAGTTGGGCGGAGCCGATTCTTCTCATTGGGGAGGACGGCAGCTCCGCACTGGTTTGGAACTGCTATTGGAGCGGCGATAGGCGGGATTTATATCTGTGCCTGATAGACGATGCGACCAGTAAGGCGGTGGAGCTTGTGGTGAGCAGCCCTACGCCCAGGGACACAGAGGCCGCCCATGCTCTGTTTGCAAACTGGAACGCATTCCTTCAGGATTACTATGGGATGGAGATTATCAGTGTGAAGGAGGATTCACAGGAACTGGACTCGGAAGGCGTGGTGTTCCAGTTTTCTTTGGGGGCTGATTTGCAGGACGGGCTTGCGCTTTGTGAGTTGGAACTTAGGATGCTTGACGGCGTAACAACATTTAATTAAAAATGATGCAGTTTCGTTGCCGGAATGTTAACGGTTCTTTCAACCTGCCCGCTATGATGGAGGCATCTCAAACAAAGAAGGTGCTTTATCATGAACCAAAGAGAATTGATGGTACGGCGGCCTGGCGGCAAGCGTGTTCGCAGGCGCAGACGCAGACAAAACGCATTGCTGAGGAGGTGTTTCCTCCCCGCCGCAGCGCTGTGCCTTTTGTTCGCGGTCTGTATTGTGGGATTCAAACCGGATGCTTCCGCTCAGGGAGACAAGACGCTGGCGGCAGAGAACACCTCTTATCGCGCCAACGTCCTGCCCCAGACCGAGCCGGACTTCTCGCTGCTGGTGCCTGAGCCGATAACCGATGATCAACAGCAGCCTGGGTCTGTACCGCCAGCGGCTTCTGGCAGCCCCAGAGCATCCGCTCCGGACAAGGACAGTTGGAATCTGATTTTGGTGAATCCCTGGAACTCGCTGCCGGCAGACGATACCCTTTCGCTGACGGAATTGCAGAATGGGCTTTCCGTGGATAGCCGGTGCTATCCGGACTTGCAGGCGATGATGGATGCCTGCCGGGCGGATGGCCTGTCCCCAGTGATCTGCTCCGCCTACCGTACACAGGAATACCAGGAGAAGTTGTTCCAGAACAAAGTCAGCCGCTTGATAGCCCAGGGGTACTCTGAAGCTGACGCCGCAGTGGAAGCGGGAAAGTCTGTGGCCGTCCCCGGCACCAGCGAGCATCAGCTGGGACTGGCGGTGGATATTGTAGACATCAATAACCAGCACCTGGATGAATCCCAGGAGAGCACGGCTGTGCAGAAGTGGCTGATGGAGCATTGCTGGGAATATGGATTCATCCTCCGCTACCCCAATGACAAAAGCGAGATCACCGGTATTATCTATGAGCCCTGGCATTACCGCTATGTGGGGCGCGAGGATGCGGAGCAGATCCATTCCCTGGGCGTCTGCCTGGAGGAATATTTAGAGGGGGCGTCCTGATGGAGTTTCACGCAAACGTGGGAAAGGATGTTTTGATCCAAGCCAACGGAAAGGACCGGTTATGGAGTTTATTTCCATGAAGCAGTAAAACCTTGACTTCCAGCGGCAAAGTTTTTATCATATAAACACCCAGCGAAAATACATCAAACTATGGAGGAAAAAATCGTGGGATCTATTTGTGGAGCCGATTGCGCGAAGTGTGAGTTTACCAAGACCTGTGCAGGCTGTACGGAAACGGACGGCGCTCCTTTTGGAAAACCGTGTCTTGTGGCGGGGTGCTGCCGGAAGGGTGAAAACGTATTTCAGGAGCTGAAGGACAAGCTGATTGCAGCGTTCAACGGGCTTGGCATTCAAGATATGCCGCCAGTGACGGAACTCTACGCTTTGAAAGGTTCTGTAATCAACATTGCGTACACACTGCCAAGCGGTGAAATCATGAAATTTTGGGATGATGACAAGATTTATCTGGGGTATCAACTTCCTAAACAGGACAGCGACAGGTGCTATGGGATCGTCGCTGACGAACAATACCTTATGGTATCTGAGTACAGCGGCTATGGCTCTGATGCTGAAATCGTCGTCTTTAAGCGTTGGGAGGGCAAACCCGAATGATGACCATAACGCCGAATTTGAATGTTGATGGCAAATGCGGGGAGGCGATTACACTCTGCTGAAAGAGGATATAGAGCTGGTTATTGTGCTGCCGTTTCTTGGCCATAGCGCAAAGTGGGAGATTCGGAACAAGAGGTGATTGGATTATCTGTTGAAAAGTAGTATTTTATTTCGCATTGAGCGACTTTATAGCATCAAGTCCAATTTCTATTTGCTCCACCATGAAATGATTGCCGCTCAAAGAATAGATTTGTTTTGCTTTTTCTATCTCAGCCATCCCTTTTGCTTCTTTTAGGAACATGGCGGTATCTTGGAGGTATCGCTGTGTTCCATTTCTTTTTCCATTTCCTAACCTGCTAAAAAGCCCACCAGCCCAGCAGTGGATACGAAATTGGGCAGTACAAAAATGTTTCTAATCTCATTACATATCCCTCAATATTCTAAAGAAATACAAGCTATTATATCATACAGGACATTCGCCCACAAGGCGGGGAGAAATAACAGGAACAATATGTTCAGCAGGTGTAACCTGCTCCATCCCAAATCCCACTATAAGGGTGAGAGGCCCTCAACACGAAACGGAGGACATGACCGTGGAAGACGACAAAATCATGGACCTGTTCTGGGCGCGCGACCAGGCGGCCATTGAGGAAACCAGTACAAAATATGGCGGCAGGCTCCAGCGGCTGGCTGTGAAAATTTTATATAGGGGGTACTCCGCAACCTCAAAGCCATTGCCCTGCAAGGGTTAGGAGGCAAAAATGGGAGTTTAAAGTGCAAGGTTTTTTGCAGAAAGTATATCAAAACCCTTGCACTTGACTTATAGTCACCTCTATATGCGGGCAGGAATGGACCATGCTTTCCCCATATTTCCTTGTTTCGATAAGGCTATAAAACCTGTTTTTGGCTCTTTTCCACGCTTTTGCCCTCAACTTCCTTTTGAACGGGGTTGCGGAGTACCCCCTATATAGCCATGAGGATGCGGAGGAGAGCGTCAACGACACCTATCTGTCGGCTTGGAACTCCATCCCACCCCAGCGGCCCATACATTTCTTTGCGTTCCTTGCGAAGATCTGCCGGTTTGCCGCCTATGGAAAGCTGGATTGGAAAACAGCTCAAAAGCGTCAGGCGGAGGTTGTGGAATTGACCGCTGAGTTGGAGACCTGCATCCCGGACGCAGCCGCCCAGGCCGCCTTTGACAACCGGGAGCTGGGGGAACTGCTGAACATATTCCTTGGGACATTGACTGAGGAGAAGCGGTTGATTTTCCTGCGCCGGTACTGGTTTGAGGACTCCGTGAAAGATATTGCCAAACGATATGGTATCGGGGAGAGCAAGGTGAAGACCACCCTGCTGCGTACCCGGACCAATCTGAGAAATTTCTTGGAGAAGGAGGGAATCCATCTATGAACGGGAAAGACCTGCTGATGGGTTTAGGGCATGTGGACGAGGCGTACATCCAGGCGGCGGAGGAAAAGACACTGAGGAAGCCCTTTGGTACGGTGTTAAGGCGCTATGGCGCTATGGCGGCCTGCTTTGCGGTGTTGATTGTTGCCACTACGGTGTTCTATACGCGCAGCCCCGTTGGTCCCACGCCGCCCGGACCGGTTGTCGCGCTCCCTGACATCAGCCAGCCGCCTGAGTTCGTCTCTGAGGAAGTGACCGTAGACATGAAGCAGGTTTACTTCAACGATGCCATAGGTTCACAGGAAGATATTTGGTATGACCCAGAGGTCTACACCATTACCTCGTTGACCGGACAGGCCCTTACGGACTATTATCAGCGGGACCTCACCCCGCTCTGGCTTCCGGATGGACTGACCCCATCGAAACAGAACGGCAGGGCAGAGCAGGTCATAGCGGCGGACGGCGCGATTGTCAGTGACATGGCTGTTCTTGATTTCTATTCTGGGTTCCAGGACGATAACTTGCCGGAATTGTACAAGGACACCAACGCCGCTAAGGGGCTAAGCCTGTCAGTTTCCCGGCTTGGCATACTGCCTCACTGGGACTACGTTCTGCCTGAGCAGGAGCGCCAGGCTACGGATATTGACGGCATAGCGGTCACTTTGGGTGTGAGTATCCGTCCGTGCGAGCCGGCTGGAACGGTGGAAGTGATCAATGCTGAGTGGGAGTCGGGTGGGCTGCACTTCCAACTGACAGCCCAGCAGATCGAGCGGGCGGACGTAGTCAAGACCATCGCATCTATCATCACCGGTACGGCGGACATTACAATCATCAACTGAATAACTGACTGACAGGAGTCTAATGGTATGAAGTCAAGTAGGTGATGCAAGAAAATTTCAAGGGAAATAGGGGACAAAAGGCTATGTTGGCGGTAAAAAGGCAACACCAACCCAAGCCCTGTCCCTGCAAATTTTTGAAACAGGGCCTATTACGTCAGAGCGGCAGGCATCGGCCTAACTCTCCGGCGGGATATACAGGCGGTTGTCCATCAGCAGCCGATAGACCAACCGAACCAGCTTTCTGGCAGTTAAAGCGAGGGCGCGTTTATGCTGGAACTGATTGACCTCTTTGAATTTAAGGTCATAGTAGCGCCGGAACTCGGAGTCGCATCTTCTCACGGAGTTGGCGGCTTCCAGCAGGTAATAACGTAGATAGCGGTTACCGGACTTAATGAGCTTGGTATGCTGAGCCTCAAAGTCGCCGGACTGGTGCTGCGTCCAGACAAGACCGGCATACTTGGCAACGGATGCTTGGGAGTTGAAGCGGTGGACATCGCCGATCTCGGCAATGATACCAGCGGAGTAGACCTTGCCGATACCGGGGATGGAGGTAAGCGTGTTGGGGATGATCTGAAACTGCTGCTCAATGGCCTTGTCCAAGACCTTGATCTGCTTCCCCAAAGCCCGCATGGTGGCGATAGAAACGGCCATCGCCTGATTGACTGAGTTATTCACAGTGATGGGCAGACGGTAGGAGTTTCTGGCGGCGGTCTGGATTGCTTTGGCCTTGGCCGCCGGGTCCGCGAAGTTACGCCCGGTTTCATCAATGAATTTGGTGAGTTCGTCCAGGTCGGCGTAGGCCAGCTCGTCCACCGTTTCAAACCGCTCCATCAAGGCGATGGTGGTGGCGCTGGAGTTGGCGATATCCTTGTCCTGGGCCATGCCGCAGCATTTTAGGAACAGGTAATTGGCGAAGTGCTGCTTCTCCCGTGTCAGGTTTTGTACGACATCAAATCTGGCCCTGGTGAGGGTTTGCAGGGATTTATAGCGATAGTCGTCCATGTAGACCTCCTTGCCGATCCTGCCGAAACGGAGATGGTCGGCGATTACAAAGGCGTCTACCCAATCGTTCTTGGGCAGGTCCGGGTAGGATTCCTTGAACTTCCTGACCTGCTTGGGGTTGAGTACATGGAGTTTCCTCTGATACCGGCCCAGCCGCCTGTCCTCGCGGAGCGCGTAGACCAGGCTGTCCCCGTAGATGGATGTGGCCTCCAGGCCGATCACCACATCGTTGAGCCCCATAGTCTCCATTGCTAACACGATCTTCTCTGACATCAGTTTAGCACCGCCCAGGTTGTTTTGCACGGAAAAACTGCTGTGCTTGCTGCCGTCAGGCTTCATCAGGTAGGTCACATTGTTCTTACTGCTCACGTCAATGCCTACAAAAAGTGGGTTCATGATTTTCACTTCCCCGCGTGGAGATTTCAGGCCAGCAGGCTTTGAGATACCCATGATATCCGGAGCATCCGCAACCTCGCTTATCAGAATCATTCCGGGGCGGGCCAATGCGATAGCCCTCACTGCTGGAAGGGCGGCCCTGCTCCCGGTAAACAGCTAATGAGTTTGCAGCTAACTTCCGGTTCAGGGGAACGGACTCCATCTGAAGCAGCCTTTCAGCTCGACAAGGTAATTGAGAACTTGACCCTGCTGTCCTACAGCTATTGTATCACGGGCATCTCATAGCCTGTTGGCCAATTGGAGTGAACCATGCAGATTCACTTTAAATTCATCTGCAAATCTTATTATACGAGGTAATCTATTATGAAAAAAATCTTTGCTTTTTGTCTTGCGGCTGTAATGCTGCTCTCTCTGGCCGCCTGCGGCCAGGACATTCCCAAGGGCGACGAGGCGGACGGAAGCTCCAGCCAACAGGTTGGCGAATCTAACATGAATGGCAACCCCGAGAACGACTACCGGTCAGGGCCGGACCTTGCTCCCGAGGATGACCCGAGCGCAAAGTCCAGCCAGCAGAGTGCTGAAGAGGGCCAGGCCAACCTTCCCAAGGGAAACGAGAAAAATGATGCTGGTAGTTCCGATACAGCCAGCGGCGGTGCTAAGCAACGGAACGAAACTTCCAAGGGTGTGCCGGAGAATGCCGATAGCATACCGGACATTGCCCCGGAGGATGATCCTAATGCGGGCACCAACCAGCAAGTCGCTCAGCAGTTCCTGGTCGATCTTCCCGAAGATGATGGCAGTGGATTGGAGGATACAGCAGATACTGCGTCTTACGCAGGCGCTGCGGCAGATAAAACTTAACGGTGAGGTAAGTGAATATGAGAAGACGATTCCTATTTCTGGTTGCGGTTATAATTTTGACGACTGCATTGGCCGGCTGCCAAGGGAAGGTTTCCGAGCCTTCGGATGAAACGACACCAGAGACAATAATTCGGAACTTCGGTGCCGACGAAGCTAGCTGGCGTGCATGGGATGACCTGCATGAGAATGATTTAGAGTGGATGGATGCCGCAGCATTGAATATTGATTTGACCTGTCCACTCTCGTGCGGAACAGTATTTTTCTGTGAGAGTGGTGCGGCTGTTACTCCAGATGAGGCTGCAAAGATTTTGATATCCTCCATGCTGGACTCCATGGGTGAAGATTCCAATGAGCGCCAATTTACCATTTTGGACTATGCGGTGCCAGATCAGATTCTGCAGACCAGAGCGGATGTCATTACCAATGCGTTAGGCTTGCTTGAAAGTGGAGAAGTATCATCGGAAAGAGCTGACTTAGAAGAGTGGTGCAGATTTTATTTTGGACAATTTCCGGGGATTGATGACAATATGTGGTTTCTGTATCCGGATTTTTCGATCAGATGGTCTGGCCAATGTGGCATAAGCGAGTATGATGAATTTATTGGCGGTGAGGAGATGGACGAAAATGGGCTTGTCCCCATAAGCTATACACTGGCGAGATCGCTGGAAGCAAATATCTTTTTGCTGGCCCAAACAGATGGTGGATACTATCTTCAAAGTGCGGAGGCATTTTACGCCAGTCATACATACGCCTGAGTCTATAAATTAGGGGGTACTCCGCAACCTCAAAGCCATTGCCCTGCAAGGGTTAGGAGGCAAAAATGGGAGTTTAAAGTGCAAGGTTTTTTGCAGACAGTATCTCAAAACCCTTGCAGTTGACAAATTGTCACCTCTATATTCGGGCAGGAATGGACCATGCTTTCCCCATATTTCCTTGTTTCGATAAGGCTATAAAGCCTGTTTTTGGCTCTTTTCCACGCTTTTGCCCTCAACTTCCTTTTGAACGGGGTTGCGGAGTACCCCCTAATTATACTATGGCTGATCGCTTCATCTGCGTTTCAAAAAGCGGGGTATGCTTTGGAGGTCGCCCGAACCGTCCGAGAGGCTGACAGCTCTGTGAACGCCGGGGCTTGCTTTTACAGCGCCTGGAGCATGACCGGGCCGCGCTTGGAGAGGACAGCGGCACACACCGCCGTCAGCAGGGCGAACAGCAGGATCGGGAGGGCCAACGCAGCCCAGCCCGCCGTCTGACTGCCCAGCCAGTACAGCCCGCCCGCCGCGGCCAGCGCCGCCATAGGGACGAACATGGCCAGGGTGGCAGCCAGGGACTGCTTGATGACCACGGTCTCGTTGACCGCGTCCAGCTTGGGGAAGGTCAGCCCCATCAGCATCCCAAACATGGCGTGGCCCACCGCAAAGAGCAGCGTGGCAATCAGAAGCGCGGCGCCCTGCCACAGCTGGAATCCCAGCGCAACGGAGATGCACGCCCCGGCAATTACAGTACAGGGGAGGGTGAGCAGCAGCTGGAACCCTACCTTGACCCACAGCAGCGTACTGCCCAACATGGGAGCTTCCCGCAGGATCCAGAGGTACTTTCCCTCCAGGCTGACGGAAGGGGCGGTGATGAGGCAGGTACACAGGCAGAAGCAGATCACAGCCGCAGCCATAGGCAGCAGGGGGAAATCTTCCGTACCAACAAAGGCAAGCAGCTTCTCCCGCATCACCAGGGAGGCCGCTCCGGCGGCCAGCAGCATAATCAGGCCCAGGCCGGCATTCCAGAAGTACATGGGCGTGCCAAAAAACCGCTGGGCCTCCTTCCGCAAAAGGGCCTTCTTCTGACTGGAGGCGGATTGGGCGGAGAGCTTATAGTTGCTCTGGGCAGATCGGGCGGCGAAGGCTGTGACTGCCTGCCGGTAGACCCGGCCTAAGCCGAACACCACCAGGGCAAAGGGAATGACACAGCAGGCGGCGAAGGCCAGCAGCAGCCTCCAGTCCCCCAGGATGCCCTCGCCCATCCACAGCAGGGGCGCGGCCCAGTTAAGGGAGTCCTTTATACCAGCGGCATTGGCGGCAAGGCCGCTAATCATTCGGTTAAGGTTAAAGGAAAAATAGAACACCACAACCAGAAACAGGCCCGTTACGATGTTCTGTCCCAGCGCACCCTTGGATACCCTGGCGGACAGAAAGGCCACCAGCGCCCCCAGCAGGACTGACAGCGCCGTATCCAGCAGGGGCAGAGTCAGGGCCGAAATGAAAAGCCGCGCCCAAAAGAGAAGGCTGTGCCCCACGCCGTTCTGGGTCAGCATTGTGCAGACCACCCCGGCAGGGAGCAGGACAAAGGCAGAGAACAGCAGGTTTTCCAGGTAGATGGCCGTCACCCGGCTGGCCATCAGCAGGGTGGAGGATACCGGCATACTCAGCAGCAAATCGTTGTCCTTCCCGCCAAATACCACGCCCTTGACGGCGAAGGTGGTAAACAGCAGCCCGCCCACCAGGGCGGCCATGCCCATAAAGAGGAACACCAATAGCTCCATATGCGAGGGGGCCAGCGCCTGCATCAGCATGTAGCTGTAAAAACCGGAGAGGTAGAGGCCCAGGCCGGCAATGACCATGACAGCGCCCAGGCCGGTGGCCGCCTTTTTCCGGCTGCGGCCCCGGGAATTGGTGGAGGAGAGCAGCATAGACTGGATGCTCACCTTCAGCAAAACGAGAAACTTCTTCATTTCTCCCCCTCCAGCTCCAGGAACACGTCCTCCAGGGAGGAATCGCCCACCAGCTCCGCCGTAGGACCGGATTTTACCAGCTGCCCGTGTTTGATGATGGCGATTTTGTGGCACAGCTTCTCCGCCACCTCCAGCACATGGGTGGAGAAAAACACCGCCGAGCCTCCCTGACACAGCTCCGCCAGATAGCCTTTCATCAGATGGGCGGCGGCGGGGTCCAGGCCTACAAAGGGTTCGTCCAGAATCAGCAGCCTGGGCCGGCGGATGAAGGCTGAGATCAGGGCCAGCTTCTGCCGCATTCCGTGGGAGTAGCTGCCGATGGGAGAGCCTAGATTCCCTGTCAGCTCAAAGGCATCAGCGTACTTGCCGATGTCGGCGGTCCGCTGGTCTGCTGGGATGCCGTACAGGTCGGCGATGAAGTTGAGGTAGTCAATGCCCTTCATAAACTCGTAAAGGTCCGGGTTGTCGGGCAGGAAAGCGGTGACCTGCTTGGCCGCCACCGGTTCCCGCTTGATATCGTGGCCGTCGATGGTAATGGTCCCTTCGGTGAAGTCCATCACCCCCGCCACGGCCCGCAGGGTGGTGGTCTTGCCAGCTCCGTTGTGGCCAATGAAGCCGTAAATTTCCCCAGGTTGGACATGAAGGGTAAGATCGTCCACCGCTTTTTTACCGCCTGGGTACGTTTTGGAATAGTGTTCGATGTAAAGCATGATAGTCTCCTTTCGGCTGAAGTATTGTGTAGGGTCAGAGATGGAAAACAAAGGTGACGACCAAAATAACAACGGCTAAGGCGAGGATGATGAGGCCCTGCGGCCGGCGATCCTATTTCAGCGGTTCTTATTCATAATAGGTTACCTCCATATGTGCATCGTACACCTTCCGGTTTGTGGAAGGTCAAGAGTTTTTTGGTTTTATTCTTGAAGTTGTCTTTCAGCTTCACTGTCTGAGCGTGCTTTCTCGCTGCTGACCGCCGGCGCCGAGCTTTAATTCCGCGACAGTCCTGTTGGTTAAGTTTGCGATATGGTCTTGCGATAGTGCCAGGACAGGTATTATACTGACAGTGTTTCGGACTGCGGAAGGCTATATGTGAAGGAACAGCAGATGCACCAGGATACCAAGGAAGAGACGGCAATGCCAGAAATCATAAAAGTACGCGGGGCGCGGGTCCACAACCTGAAAAATATCGACGTGGATGTTCCCCTCAATCAGATTGTCGCCATTGCCGGCGTGTCCGGTTCCGGGAAGTCCTCCCTGGCGCTGGGTGTTCTGTATGCCGAGGGGTCCCGGCGCTATCTGGAGGCCCTGTCCACCTACACGAGAAGGCGGATGACCCAGGCCGCCCAGGCTCCGGGGCATCTCCCTGGACCAGGCCTGTCAGATGCCCCAGTCCATGCTGATGGAGTGGGTGGCCGGGGTGCCCGACTCTCTGCCGATAGAATATGAGATGGCAGACGCTTTTCATATTGAAGAGGCAGATAATCGGCTTGGAATTATCTGCCTCCTGTTATATCACTGTGCGCAAATGGTATCAACAATGGTCATGCTGTGGATCCGTTTTATGGGCCCATATACTGCCAATGCTACGGAAAAGAGGAGGATCAGGAGGATGATCCCTAACTCAGACCAGGGAATGCCCCACGGCTCGCCCCACTTTTGCCCAATCAGCATGGCGAACAGGAGCCTGTTGGCGAGCAAGCCCAGTACAGTGCCGGCCACGCTGCCTGATAAGGCGTAGGCCCCCGCCTCTGCAACTACCATTTTGGACAACTGCCGGGTGCTCAGTCCGATGGCCCGGAACGCACCATATTGCTTTGTTCTGGAAGCGACACTCATGGCAATGCTGTTGACCACGTTGAAAATCGTAATCAGGGCAATCAGGACCAGAAAACCATAGACAAAAAGATTAAAGCAGTAATAGATGCCCCGCGTGCTGCTGTTTCCAAGCCGTTCATCTGAGAAGGTGTACTGGGTTCCCACGATCCGATGGATCGCATTTACCTCACTGTCTGAGGTTCCGCTGTTCAGTTGGATATCAAGTACCGTGTAGTTGGACAGGCCCGTCATTTGCCGGAACGTATCTTCGGAGCAGATAACGATTCCTGTACCAGCGGCGTTGCTGAAGGGGCAATCGGATAGGAGCCCTGCGATTTTTAGTTCCTGCGCCCGTCCGCCTGCCTGTACGGTGATGATATCGCCAACCTGCGCTGTGCTGGCGGTCTCTTTCACCACCAGCCCTGTGCCGGGCTCCGTTTGGACCTCCTCAATGGAGCCATCCAGAAGGTAGCCCCTGGCCCAGCCGAACTGTTTTGACTCATAGGAAATCAGATCAAGAGAGGATACCGTGCCGCTGCCTGCCGTTGGAAGTCCGTAGGCAAACATCCGCCCGTAGACGGCTTTCACTGCCGGCATTTCATGCAGCCGCTCCAGCAGAGAACGGTCCACGGAACAGGTCTGGTCCGGGCTGACAATGGAGAGGTCCGGGGTCCAGGGCTGCAGGGGTGTCAGGGCGTGGCGCATGAAGTCAACGGTTACGGAGAAGGAGAGGAAAAGAACAATGCTCAAGGCGAAGGAGCCGGTCATGAGCAGGTAGTTTTTCCGGCTGGAGACGGCGTGGTGGAGGCCCAAGGCGGTATCGACCCGTGTCAGTCTGGTGTTGGCAGCAGAGCGGACAGGACGCGTATCCCCGGCGCTTCCGGACACGGCTGCCAGCGGCGAGACCTTCGCGGCGCGTTTTGCCGGGGAGCGGGCCGCGAGCATCACGGTCAGCAGTCCCACCAGGACGCCGGCGGCCACGCTGGGCAGGCTCAGGCCGAAGGCGGGCATTTCTGCAAAGTAGCCCGGGCTGAGGTATCGAAGGATGGCGCACAGGACCCATATCACCACGACCCCCAAGGCCACACCGGCGGGGATCGCAAGGCGGCACCAGCCGAGCGCTTCCCTGCGCACCATCTGCATGACCTGTCTGGGCGTTGACCCAATGCAGCGCATCAGGCCGAAAAATTCCATGCGCTGTGCAACATTGCTGTTCAGGCTGCTGGCGATCATCAGAATCCCTGCTGACATGACCAGAACGAAGAGAATCCCTGCCGCCGCGTAGATGAACATCATAAAGCTGTCCCTGCTCTGCCCCAGCAGGCCCAGCAGCTTTGTGTTTTCGGATACCTGGCCGTCTGACAGCTGGAAGGCCGACTTGAGATTTTTGATGTTTCCCTGGATATCCCGGGTATGGGAGAATTGGACATAGAACGTGATGTCAAAATCGGAGGGTTCCCCCTCTGTGACGCCGGGGTAGACCGCACAATAATCTTCCATACACAAGAAAAGCCCATAAGCGTCGCTGCGCATCAAGCCGGAGGAGTTCCCTACAAATCCAGTGATCGGATAGTGGAGTGAAGTCCCATCCGGGGTGCTCAATGTTACCTCGTCCCCAATGTGGAGGCCCATCATCTCCCTGGCGTTTTCTGTGACCAGCGCGCCGCCCTCTGCCTGTGGGTAAGCGCCCTCCGTCAGCATATCAGGAAAAATTTTTGTGACAAGGGCTTCCTCGCTGCCGAAGATCACCGCCTCCTTTCCTCCCATGGTATAGCCCAGATTGGCGCCAAAATTCAAAGTACCATAGGGGGAAATTACCGCAATGTCGGGCCGGGCCGCCATCAGCGCCCCATTCTCAGCGCTGATGTTTCTCAGGCCGATATGCCAGCTGCCATCGTCCCGCTGGGCCTGTAAGATCTGGCTGCGGATAAACATGTCCGCCATACCGAAAATGGTGGTTACCAGGAATACGGACAGGATAATGCAGAGGATGGACATCCGGTTCTGTTTCCGGTGTACCTTCGCTGAGATGGGGATCAGGTCAAGAAAGTGTTTCATCCGCTTCCCCTCCCAAGTCCGTCAGCACGCCGTCCGCCACCTGGAAAACGCGATCCACGGAAGCGGTCAGGTTTCGGTTGTGGGTAATCATCAGAATGGTCTGCTGATAGTGCCGGGACGCCTGGGTCAGCAGCTCCATGACATCGCGGCTGTTCTTGCTGTCCAGATTTCCTGTAGGCTCGTCGGCCAGGATCAATTTGGGCTTTGTAATCAGCGCCCGGCCGATGGCCACCCGCTGCTGCTGGCCGCCGGAGAGCTGGTTGGGCAGGTGATTCCGGCGGGAGGTCAGGCCCAGCAGCTCCAGAATCTCCTGGACAGCGGCGGGATTCGGTTTCTTATAGTCCAAGAGCAGGGGAAAGATGATGTTCTGCTCCACATTCAGCTCGGAGACAAGCTGAAAGGACTGGAAAATGAAGCCGATATTCCGCCGCCGGAAGATGGTACGCTTTTCTTCACCCATGGAGAACAGGTCCTGTCCGTCCATCCGGACTTCGCCGGAGGTGGGGGTGTCCAGAGCGCCGATGCAGTTGAGCAGGGTGCTCTTGCCGGAGCCGGATTCGCCGACCACTGCGGCAAATTCGCCCTTTTCCAGGGAGAAGGACACGTTTTTCAAAGCGTCGACCTTTGTCTCGCCCTTGCCATAGGTCTTACACAAATTCTGCACGGTCAAAATTTTCATAGCGCAAATGCCTCCTTGAACTTGAGTATAGCAGAGGCAGCTTACAATCAGGTGAATTTCAGCTTACAGTTCTGTAAGGAAGGAGAGGGTGAAGGTTGTGCCGATTCCCGGATCGCTCCGCACGGCGATAATTCCGCCCTGCCCCTCTATAATCGACTTTGCCAGGGGGAGCCCCAGCCCGATCCCCTGGGTGTCCAGAGAGCGCTTGCTGCGGTAAAACCGCTTGAAAATGTGGTGGATATCCTCCGGAGCAATGCCGCTGCCGTTATCTGTAATGAAAATACGCAGCATGGCAGGGGTATGCTCCCAATGGATGCGCACGGTTCCGCCTGGACCGGTGTGGTCCAGAGCGTTTTTCACGATATTGCCGATGGCCTCGCAGGTCCAGTCCCTGTCACATACCAGCTGCTGTCTGGCATCTCCATCAACGAGAATCTGCTTGCTTTCGCGCTCCGCCCGGGTCGTCAGCTCGCGGATGGATTGGGATACTAGCGCAGCGACATTGAGGCAGTCCTTCTCAAACACGATATTCCCCGTATCCAGCCGGGTGATTTTCAGCATGGCTTGAATCAGATATTCCATACGCTTCAGCGAAACGGACATTTTGGCGGAAAATTCCCGCACCGTATCGGGATGCTCCGGTTCATCCGCAATGATTTCCTGATACATGGTAAGGGCAGCCAAGGGCGTCTTGAGCTGGTGGGAGATGTCCGATATAGATTTTTTGAGGAATTCCTTGGCCTGATGCTCGGTTTCTGTTTTGGCCTGGAGCATGGTTGCCAGCTGTTCCACCTGGGCAAATATCTGATAAATTGCACCCTCGCTGCTTCGGGGCAAGTGCTGGGAGTAATCCCCGCAAAGATAGCCGCTGACGGCTCGGTCCGCCTGACAGTACAAGCGTTTCCGCGCCGAAAAGAACACCCATGTTCCGGCAAGGAGGGCAATGACCAGCAGTATGGCCATACCCAGGGCGGCGGCAATACTGGTACGCTGGAGCTGTGCATGGAATGGCAGCAGGCTGCTTTCGGCCGTGGCATCCACGCCCGCCATGGCGAGCAGAGCCGTTCCTTCCTCGCTGATTTCTGCACTTGTGAGCGCAGCGGCAATGACCGTGCTGGGAATATCCTGCTCAAAAAGGGCAGTTGCGATAGCCGCGTTGTGAGACAGATAGCTGGCCTTTGCCAGTTCCACTTGGATCATACTCAGCAGCAGCCCCATACCGACAATACAGAGGGAGAAACACGCCAGAAAGAGTCCATAGGTTCTAATCTGCCTGTCTTGATAAAAGCTCATGGCGAAACCTCTTTCCATTGGTAGCCAAAGCCCCGGACCGTAAGCAGATGCAGAGGGTGGGAGGGATCAGCCTCCACCTTCTCCCGCAGGCGGCGCACATAAACAGACAGGGTGTTGCCGTCCACATAATTTCCGGCGTCGTCCCACAGCTCGCTGAGGATGGTGTCCCGCGTAACAACGCGGCCGGCGTTGCGTACCAGCAGGCAGAGCAGGCGGTATTCCGCGCCGGTCAAATCCAAGGACCTGCCGTCCAGGTAGGCCCGGCTTCCCAGAAGGTCGATTTGGGTGTCACCGCATTGGATGATCTCCGATGACGCCGGCTTGGCCACACCGGCCCGGCGCAGCAGCGCCCGGATGCGGGAACACAGCTCGCCCAGCTTGAACGGCTTGGTCATGTAGTCGTCACCGCCGCTGTCCAGACCGCGGATGATGCTGACTTCCTCGTCGGACGCGGTCAGAAAAATAATGGGGATCCGCTGATTTTGCGCCCTGACCCGTTCGCAGACTTCAAACCCCGTTCCGTCCGGCAGAGTGACATCCAGAAGCAGCAGAACATACTGGCTGAGGTTGGGCAGAAGCGCAAGCGCCTCAGCGACCGTCCGGACAACGTCTATTTCGTAACCCTGCCGCTGCAGGGAATAGGTCAGTCCATCAATCAGACTCACATCGTCTTCCAGCAATAGAATTTTATCCATACTTGTGTCTCCTGAGCTTGGTAGCGTTCGTCCAAATTATATAGGAAAGTCAGAGGACAATACAAGGCATAAATTGTAAACTGCATGAGAGACTGCATTAAAAATTGAAACTTGAAGAAATAGCTTATTTTATTATCGGAGGTGTAGTTTTGCTCATGCGCTTTATATATAGGCCCGTCTGTGAAACATCAGGCAAAACAAATCCTGCAGAAATGGAGTGAACACAAAATGAGTGAAAAGCAAAATAGCAGTCCCTATTTCCCGCCGCTATCTGGCAAAGTTGAGTGCGGCCAATGCAAGGACACCGAGTGCCGGTGCTTGGGCAAACACCAAAGAAGCCGCCGAGATTTCATGCATACCTCCGGCCGCTGTCCCAGGCTCCCTGATCAGCGGAGCTTTGCGGATGAAAAGGAGCAGAAACTGTATGCTGAGCCCTTTCCCATCGTTTTACAGAGCAAAGCGGCAGCGTACTTATAACTCCTGCGGCATGACCAGTCAAAACATTCAAAGGATGTGCTGAACAGTGAACAGAGCGATGATACCCAAGCCGCGCCGATGCAAAATATTTCATTGTGACCGGCGGCGAGGCAGTTTCTGCTGCGCTGACTGCGGTTACAAGCGGAGCGGCGGACATATGTGATTTTGGAGCAGGTGTTTTCCATCTTCAATAATGCCCTGCCCACCGGGTACTGCAGCCGCAGCCTGTCGGTGGGCGATATCGTCCAACTGGAAGGTTTGCACTATCTATGTGTGGTCTGCGGTTTTGTGCCAGTCACATTTACGACCAGCCGGCGCAGTACAGCTATTGAAGCGCCGCAGACATGCACGCTGTCCCTGCCTGATGGGACGGTTCTGCGGGCAACCGCCCACCCGGAACCTGCGTATCCGTGTATCAATATCGACCTTATTGCTGCTGATGGCACAGAAGACCGCGTGTGTTTCGTGGAGTACAGCCTAGAGAAGGAGCCTGGCCATGAACTGTGCATCGGTGTCTATTGCGCAGAGAGTGATGAGACTGTCTACTATAACAGCTACCATCTAATGGACGGAGACGAGGAGGGAAATGACGATTGAGCACGATGCTTTCGCCGGGGCGCTATAAGGCAGAAAACAACGACAACTTTTTATCCCAATACTCCATTGTCATGGAGGTAAAGGAAACTGAGAAATCGTACATTTTCCAGCTTGTAGAACTCAACAGCAGGTACAGTGCCGACCATATCAAGCACCTCTTTGCAAAGTCGAAGAGGGTCATCATCAGAAAGAACTGTGGTGGCCACGCCATGAGAGTGTGGGGGGGATGATACATTTACACTCTACCCCTTTCAGGCCGGTATTCCGTACTATTTCGTAAAACAGTAAAAATTAACTGCGGGGGACCAGCGTATAGCTGCCCCCCGCGGATGTCTGTGAGGTGACTAATTGATGAAAATACTAAGCTGCGGAGCAGGGATGCAGAGTACCGCACTGGCTTTGATCTCGTGTGAGCAGACCAGGGGCGAGATCGTACATACCGAGGTGCCGAGATATGACGCCATTATTTACTGCGACCTGGGCATCGAACCAGCGTGGGTCCCGGAACAGGTCAAGTTTATTGAGGCAGCCTGTCGGAGCAGTGGGATTCCATTTTATATCCTGAGAAGCGACCTTTACAGGGACTATATGAAAAACTTTGGAGTAAACCGGGTTTCTGCCATGCCGTTCTGGACGCTGAATGAAGAAGGGGAGCCTGGCCGAATTGCCCGAAGATCCTGCACGGTGGACTATAAAATCGTCATGATCCAAAAATTTGTCAGATATGAACTTCTGGGCTACAGGCCGTATCAGAGGTTGCGCCCAGAGGATATCGGAACGCATGAGCTGCATATATCCAGTGAGAATAATTTTGTGTTGCGTTCATTTGCATCACCTTATGTTATCAATGATCCTGGGGTGGAGTGGAAACCTGGGGTCCTGCTATCCGCAATTCTCTGTGCAGACGAACCGCCATAACTACAGTGACAATCGCTGAAATAATATCTGCTATCGGCTGCGCGTAGAGAACACCGTTTAATCCCCAAACCGCTGGAAGTATCAGAATAGCAGGGACAAAACAAATTCCCTGACGGCAGGCGCCGAGGATGCAGCCCTCTGCGGCTTTTCCCATCACAAGGAACAGGAAGGAATAGACTGTGTAAAAACCAAAAAGGACAAAAGAAAGTCCATTTGCCCGTAGAGCAATCGAACCGACACGAACCATCTCTGCGTCTTCCTTTGTAAACAGGGATACAATCTGCGTAGAGAATACAGCGGCAATAACACCAAAAATTACACAAAAGGCGGTAGACCAAAGGATAGCAGTTTTGATAGCCTCCCGCAGCCGGTCAAACTTTTTTGCTCCATAGCTAAATCCGGCGATTGGCTGAAATCCTTTCAGAAAACCAAAAACGATCAGTGTCCCCATTGACATGATTTTTGTGACCGGCCCCATGGCGGCCAGTGCGGAGCCTCCGTATTCCTTGGCGGCACTGTTTATCATGCTGATGGAAAGGCTGGTCAGAAGTTGGAAAATCAGCGTAGGGATACCGATTTTCAAAATTTCGGACATAATCTCTTTTGCAAAGCAACATTCTTTAATGCTGAAGCTGAATACGCTCTTTTTCCGGAGTATGTAACACACATAAACCAATGTGGAAACGATTTGGGAAATCGCTGTTGCAATCGCCGCGCCAGCTACGCCGAGGTTCAGCGCGTAGATGAAAACAGGGTCTAAAATTACATTCAGTACCGCACCAGCCATCAGCGCACACATAGCCGTTTTCGCCGCACCCTCACTGGAAACGATATTGTTCATGGTGACATTGAACACATTGAAAATGGAGAACACGATATAGATGCGGGTATAGGTGATTGCATAGGGCATAACGCTTTCGATTGCTCCGGCTTGTTCCAAAATCGGCTCCAGGAAGATGACAGAGAATAGGATCACGATTGCCCCAATCGAAACGCCGCTGTATATGGCTGTACTCGCTACCTTGTTCGCCGTGTCCTTGTCGCCCCGGCCCAGCAGCCTGGACAGATAGGCGGCAGCGCCGTTTCCGAACAGCAGGCCCAGGCCAACAACAATCTGTCCCAGGGGAAAGGCAACCGTGACCGCGCCCATCTGGCCGGTTCCCAGCCCGCCTACAAAATAGGTGTCTACCAAATTGTAGAGGGCGTTAATGAGCATACCAATCATCGTTGGGATGCCCAGTGCCAGGAGAACTTTGGGAATTGGCGCACTCCCCAGAAGCGCCATTTTTTTGTTTCCATCCATAAATTGCTCCTTTCTCTTGACAGCCAGTGTAATGTGAAGTAGTATACTTTATAGTAGCCGTCAGTCAACACATACTACTATAATTTATAGTAGTTGTCAAGTGCGAAAGGGGAAATCTTCATGGCAACAATAGATTTGATTGTCCTTGGGATGCTTAAAAAGCAGCCGTTGAGTGCCTACGACATTCAAAAGCTGGTGGAATACCGCAACATTTCAAAATGGGTAAAAATCAGCACACCTTCCGTCTATAAAAAGGTCATTCAGTTAGAAGAAAAAGGTCTGCTCCAGAGTGTCCCTGTGCGGGAGAATAATATGCCGGAAAAGGCAGTTTACTCGCTGACAGACAGCGGTGAACAGGAATTTGAACGGCTCATGGGAGAGCTTTCCGCCCAGCCTATCCGTATGTTTCTGGACTTTAATGCTGTGATTGTAAATCTGGACAGTGTTCCTTTGGAAATGCAAAAAACTTGCATTGACAGCATTGAAAAAAATGTGCAGGATTTGAAAAGCTATCTGGAAGAAAACCTTCGGGAAAAAGAAAATGCGCCGGAGGTTCCTGAAATCGGTATAGCGGTTTTGCGTCAGCAGTTTGTCTTGGCTGAAACGATTGAAACTTGGATTGAGGAATTGAAGAAGCGATTTTAAGGGCTAATTCTCAAAATGTGCTAAGGGGCTGGAAAGCACGCATTAGTGTGATTTCCAGCCCCTTTTTGCGGTTATTTCATAGTGCAGGTGCAAAATGTCAGCAGCCCGTTTCATAGTTTAATTTGTGGTCTTGTCCATATCAGCGAGAAGATCATGCCGGAGGTTGCGGCATGGCACACTTGCCCGCAGGCGAGCGTACAGAGCGCAACCGCCGCATAGCGGCGGCTCTTAGCGCGGAGGAGAACCGGCCGCTGGAGGTGGTGTATCCGTTCGTGTTCCTGGACGCCATCCACTACAAGGTGAAGGAAAATCACCAGTACCAAACCAAGGCGGCGTATGTGGTTATGGGCATCACCATGGACGGCACAAAGGACATCCTGGGCGTGTGGATCGGAGAGCATGAGAGCAGCAAATTCTGGCTGAATGTGTTGAACGACCTCAAAAGCAGGGGAGTTTTGGATGTTTATCTGTTCTGTGTGGACGGTTTGAAGGGTTTCGTGGAGGCTATTGGGGCGGTCTATCCCCAGAGCCAGGTACAGCGGTGCATCGTCCATCAGATTCGCTCCTCCACCCGCTTTGTCGGCTATAAGGACATCAAGCCGATGATGGTGGATTTGAAGAAGGTCTATACCGCTGTCACCTAGGATGAGGCTCTAGAAAATCTCATGGCATTCAAAGAAAAGTGGGGGAAGCAGTACCCCTCCTGCGTCAAAAGCTGGGAGGAAAACTGGGATATTCTGAGTACCTTTTTCGCATATCCCACCGAGATTCGGAAAATCATATACACGACAAATATTATTGAGGGCCTGAACCGTCAGTTCCGCCAGATCACAAAAAACAAGCCCAGCTTCACCAACGACGATTCCCTGCGCAAGATGCTCTACCTGGCCAGCAGGAAAATTGTCGAGCACTGGACTGCCAGATGTCGAAATTGGGACATGGTTTTGTCCCAGCTCCAGCTCATGTTCCAGGACCACCAGACCGCCTGAACCCGACTTCCCCTTAGTGTTTCCAGGCAGGGAGACGGCATTCACGCTGCGCGCGCATACCGTCTCCCCGCTTGGAACACAGGTGGATAAGCCGAGTTAAGCCGGGTTGTGTCCAACCCGGGAAATCCTCTGATTTGCTCCTGTTTCCTTGACTACAGCTTGTCTGCTTTTACACAAAATTTTCTGCCGGACCCAAAAACTACTTCTTCCACTATATCCAGCGCAATTACCCCGATGATTACGCCTCGGTGGTGGACTTTGACGGTGTAAGTGGTATTCCCCAACTTTCTCTTGAAACTGTGGGGCTGTTGCTCGTTTTGGTTTCTGCTATATTCTCTGCTCCTTTACATAAAAATAGAGCGCATAGACTAGTTTCTATACGCTCTGACGCTGTGTTACCTATTCGGTTGTAATTGTGGTAATAGTTGACAGTTATTCTAATATTTAGGCTCTGCTCCGCAACCTCGGCAAGACAAACAGCAGAAGCATAAGGCAAAACAGAGCGAGAGCGGCCCTCAGGGATAAGGAAAGGTTTGAGAGCAGCAGTGCAACGCCAATCACACAGACAGCGGTTTCCTGTAGGCGTGCCATGACGCGGTCCAGGCCGTAAGCGGTCTTGACCGTCCCGAAAACACCCTCCACAGCATTGCGGTCGCAGTTGTCCTGATACTCCAGTTTCTTTGCTTGACGGGACAGGCCGGGAGCTTTTGGCGGCTTTCCCAGGGCCGGACCGGACAGACGAATACCATGCTCTTTGCAAAAAGCCAGTGTCTGGCGGCTGCGGTAGATTTTGTCCGCCAGGATACGTTCCGGGTAACAGCCATAGCGCTCCCGGTACCGAGCCACCGCCCGCCAGAGGTCTTCCGATTCGTTGAAGGGCTCGAAGTCCAGCCGTTCGATCCTGGCATAGCCATCCACCAGACTGATATGCAGTTTTGAGCCAAACTCGGTATTGGCGTGGGCTTTTCCCCGAACGATGGGCCGGACCCAGGGCTGGGCCAGACTGACGATGCGCCGGGGAATGCTGTGGGTCCCGGATTCAAACATGAGGCGCTGCTGCTCGTAGACAGTAGTCATGATATTCAGGCGGTCCGCCTGCTTTGAAGACAATTTTGCACCTTTTTGAACCAATTCAGCTATGTACCTGATATCCCGGCGGATGTATTGCAGCTGTTTGCGTATCGCGGAACGGATTGCTTTCCCACTGCGCTTCTTGCTTTTGGACAGACGGAGATAGTCCTTCCGGGCGCGCTTGCGGTACATCCGGGGCTTCTTCTGTCCTGCCGCTTTACACAGCTCGTCCACCGTTTTCTCCGCTTTCTCCCGCACTTGGTTGAGTAAATCGATGTCCTGAGGATAGGCGATGTCCGCGGGGCAGCATGTGGCGTCCAGAATCAATGTCCCGCTGTTAGGCGGATCGTTCCCGTCATCCGAGTCATCCTGTTTCCCTGTCTCCGCTTTTGGGACAGACGCCTCCAGAATTGCTGCCAGGTCCTCCTCGCTGAACCGTTTCCGGAACGCCACCAGCGTGGACGCCCCGAACGGACACGGCCCGTACTCCTTCATGCCGATGAAATATTGCAGATACGGGTTTTCTCCAATGTGCTTCACCAGCCATTGGTCGCTGCATTTCAGCCGCCGCTGAATCAGCAGCGCCCCTAATGCCATCCGTGCCGGATGGGCCGGGTGACCATTGTTCACGAATCGCGCTGCATACCGCTCCTCCGCTATCTCCCACGGAACCAGCGCCGCCAGTTTCACCCAATCGTTTTCTGGGTCCAGTTTCCCATATGGAAAGATGAAATCTTCCATCCGAAGCTGACTGTTGTCCTTATACATCCACTCCGCCCCCTATAAGTGCACGCTTTTTCCTTGCTTTTTCCCAATTCCCTTGCACCTATTCTACCATATTTCATCCCATATTGCTTGTCTTCTAAGCAGTTTGAGGTTACGAAGCAGGCCCTATTTAACCTAACTCCTTAAATTCTCCCTCCTGAATAGAAATTTCAATATCAAATTTTGTGTTCTCGCCCGCAACTATCTTAATCCTATTGTTTCCACTTTCTACATTCAAAGTGCTTTGCCAGTGCCAATGCTATATTTTTCGCAATACGCTGTAAATGTCAACGGTTTTGTGCGAAACTTTTTGCGTAGAAAAATGCCGCAAACGGCGTTGTTTGCGGCAAAAGTGGTACGCCCGAGCGGATTCGAACCGCTGGCCTTCCGCTTAGGAGTGGCTTCAATACACTGTTTATCAGTGACAGTAAAACGTGGGAACCCCTTGATATTGCTGGATTTCACCGTTGTTACACTGCTTGTTATGTATGTCTTTTTTCTGCTGATTTTCATCGTTTTTTGTGGTCGTAATTAGCAAGCTATTAGCAGAGAAGGTACAAAAGCGGCAGATGATAATCGGTTAACTCGAATCGCAACTGCCAAGTGTAGATAAGTAGCTTCCCTAAATTGAATTTGAGAGATATATTGCTTTAACTGTCGAATTGTGGCATAATTATGATGATTGTGGATGTGATTGATTAAGAGGACATCTTGTGAAAAGTCCATTATTCCCTTTTGAAATTGCAGATATTACCACATTATAATGATTTTCATACTATCTCATCTTCTAATGGAGGTTACAATGTCTATCCAAGATTCAAAATTCTTAAAGACACGTCTATTGCAGCGATCAGCTGCATTGCTGTTAGGTGCAGGTTTTTCGTTTGGTGCGAAAAATTTGGGCGGCAATGATTTACCCTTGGGAACAGGATTAGCAGAAAAACTGTATAACCATTTTTATGTTGAGTGCCCTCCAGCAAGGGATGCTGCTTATATAGAAAATGTCTCTCATTACAAAAAAGATTTAAGGAAAATATGCTCGATTCTTCGTTCTGAAAATCGTCAAGAAATTCGTGACACATATTTGTCCAATATCTTCTCTGGTTGCCATCTTAGCGGGAAGCAATATCAATGTAAAATAAGGAGTTACGCATGGGACACTATTTTTACATTGAATATTGATGACTTAGTTGAGAATATTTTTGCTGATGCAGGTACTTCGCTTTGCGTTTGGAATTACAGGGAAAACGGAGAACGGAGGCCCCATACACAAACGCTTATTAAGCTGCACGGCGATATACATTCTCCCCAAGATGGTTTTGTTTTCGATGATGAAGAGTATTCAAAATTTGCATCCGACAACAACTGTTTGCTAAAAGAATTCGCTCATGTCTTTTTGAGCAAGGATATGGTAATCCTTGGCTCTGAATTCCAAGAAAGTGATATTTCTTTTGTTCTTAATCTTTATGAATCAGCAGGATATAAAAACAGCGATTGTCATTACTTTTTTGTGGTTCCCAGAATCAATGATATTGTCCTTAGAAATAAGATTGAAAATATAGATAATTTTCATTGGGTTGAAATGGATACAGAGATGTTCCTCACATTTGTATCGGAAGAGATTGTACAAACCACAAATGACCGGAATCTTCTAAAAGAACGCGGTGCAGTTTTTGTTGATGAGCTTCCAGTCCAAGAAAACTACATGAGTGAGATATATTCTGGGAAATCGGTTCAATATGATGACTTTTTTGGAGAGTGGGACATTATATATCCAAACCAAAAAGTGCTAATTCAAAATGCATTGAAACGCCATGCGCCTGTCACTATTATTACATTATTTGGGAAACCATATAACGGAAAAACTGTAGTTGCCAAAAGATGTTTAATGGATTTGAAAGAAAACGGCTATATCACTATTGAGATACCTCACATGGAGCATAATGTCTATGAGAGTCTTTCACTGTATTTATCCAGATTACCTGAGGAATCGAACGTTGCACTCCTTATAGAAAACGCCGCTTACCAATATGAGCATATTGTTATATTCGCTAATGAGCATTTTAGCATTGTTAACCATCTGGTTATTATTACTACAGATTCTTCGCAGAACCACATGGGACGCAGCCACAATCTTCTCAACTTGCCAGAACAAATCGAATGGCTGGATTTCAAAGTTTCTGAAAGAATTACTCCTGAATTCGCTGCTAAGATTTTTTACAAGCTATGCGTGAAGAAGAGGTTGAATAACTATTTGAAATGTTGTCGTCCAATGACACACCCGACTGAGACAAATAATATGTACCGGATATTAGATGAAATGCTAAAGGCAGAAGATATTATCAACGTTCTATACTTCAGCTCTGAAGGGAAATTTTTCCGAGAATACTATGCTGATTGGTTCAAAAGGCATCGGAGCGCTTTTTATGATGATTATTTATATGTCTTAGCTGGTTTGGGAAAACTCGGAATATCTGCTGTTCCCTTACACGTCCTTCCCCAATTGGTTCCCCTAAAAGCCGCTAACTTTAGGACTGATGACTTTCTTGAATGCTACCCGGATATTTTGGAAGTTCAAAACGGCTATGTAAAGTTGCTTAGGAGCCGTTTAATGGGTGAAGTTCTAACCCTCCACTCCAGCGATACTTTACAAACAGGACTTCATCAACTTGTGAGATATACGATTGGTTTATTCACTGAAGGGGATAAGAGTGAGGCTTACGAAATATTTCAAAAAGCTTTACGTGTAAAACGTATTCGCCATTATTCATTACTTTCCCCCGATCAAACAGAGCACTTGTTCGTGTCTCTTGAAAAATATTGCACAGATATTAGCTATTTTCGAGTTCAGTATGGTCTATCTTTCCAACTTGTAGGAAGGTTTTCAGAGGCAAATAATCAGTTTTTATATGCCCAAAATATTCGACCAAATTCTTATCAAGTCGCACACGCACTTGCAAAAAATCGTATGGAGATTGGATTGGATGATTTAAGGCACAGAAGAATTTCTGCTGATGACAACTTTCAGTTAGGTTGCGTGGAGATGGAAAATATCATTAGCAGCCCTAACTACAGTCGCGGTTACAGTTATTCAGTTCACTCTTACTTTGATATGGTAAAGAAATTTTATCAGGTGAAGGGTCAGGTTATTCCGATTGAGAAATGCGAGAAATTGCATAGTTTTTTTAGACCTCTGCTTGAAATGCAGATAGACTCCAGAGTTCAGAATGCCATCATTGAGTTTTTGCGTTACTGCCAACACCTTAATATCCCCCAATATTGCGAAGGTTTAGAGAAAGTTTGGAAGATTAAGCCACGCATTATTATGGAGGAGGATTATATTGATATAGAAGAGTAACCTTTTATATTCCAGTATCAATTTAATAACTCCAAGCCTACTCTTTGCAGAGGAAGGAATATTGAAGTTATATAAGAGGAGATCAGGAATGGCAAAGCCCATTTCTGATCTCCTCTTATGCCAATTTTGTATTACATAACTTGTGCAAGCGATTTTAGCATAGTTGCCATCTCCGGGGATTCGGCAAGGAGTTTGATAAGGAGCGCCTGTTTCTCGCCAGCGTCAAGCTGCTGGAGAGGGTCAGGCTGTGCGGCCTGTTCTTCACTCACCGGGCCAGAGTAAAACTGCTGCTGGAATCTCTCAGCGTTCATGCGGCGGCTATCGTCCAGGATGTGTGCATACCGCTCCGTTACCATAGATGCCTGGGCGTGGCCAGTATCGCCCTGAACGCCCTTGATGTCACCGCCACTGAGCATCAGTTTATAGGTGGTGCTGGTGTGACGGATACTGTGAAATACCACTTTGGGCAGATCATTTTCGGAAATCAGCTTATTGATGCATATACCGGACCGAGAGCCCCGTCTGCACGGAGTATTAGCCCCACCCTGCCGGAAAGGAGCCCCACTATTCCACGAGCAGTTTTAGAGGAAAGGCCCTGCCAGCCGAGGCGGCGGGCAGAGCCAGGGATCAGTGATCGCAGTCGGGGATGGGGATACCGTTGGCAGTCAAAACAGTCTCCAGTAATTGAGTGCGATTCAGGTAAAAGTGTAATTCCTCCCGCATGGCATAGAAGATTTCCAAGGATTCCCGTTCCGCTTCACGCAGGATCATCAAATCCAATTCAAGGTCACAGGGGGAATCGGAGGGATTGAAGGGGCAGTCAGGCATCCTGCTCAGCGCCTTTGGCGCGGGAAGACTTCAGGCCATTACGTTCCCGCATGGAGACGCGGCCTTCAACCAGGACCTCATAGGCGTTGTGGATGATGCGGTCCATGATTGCCTCGGAAACGGGGCTGCCGGAGTCAGGATTGGGATCAATGCGTGTATACCAGCCCTCAGACTGGTACTGGGTGCAGAAAATCATGGAGCGCTGGCAGCGGGCCTCCACGATTTCCAGCAGGTCATAGGACTCCTGGGGGGAGAGCGGCCGGATGAGCCACTCGTCCAGAATGAGTAGATCCACCTTCTTGTAGGAGGCCAGACACTTCTTCAATTCGCCGCCGCTGCGGGCAATGCTCAGCTCGTCGAGGAGCTCCGGCATACGGACATAGCGGACCTTCTTGAACCGGCGGCAGGCGGCGTTGCCCAAGGCGCAGGCAATGTATGTCTTGCCGTTGCCGGAAGCGCCTTTGAGGATGATGTGGTGGCCCTCGTCCACAAATTTGCAGGTGGAGAAGCGCAGCATCTGAGCCTTGTCCAGCTTTCTGTCCTCGTAGTACGAAATCTCTTCCACCGCAGCGAACGGGGCGGCGAAGTGGGCGTTGTGAATGAGCCGCTTCACCGTGTTGGTCTGGCGGCGGTTCCACTCGGCAGTCACCAGCAGCCCCAGCCGGTCCTCAAAGCCGAGTTCATTGAATGAGGAGTCCTGTAATTGGCTGGACAGCTCCGCCGCCATGGCGGTCATCTTCATTCCAACCAGCATGTCAATGGTTGCCTGGAGTACCATCAGCCCTCGCCTCCCTTCCGGAAATAGGAGGCTCCGCGTGTAATGCCGAAGCGGTTGGAATCGTTGGGCTTGTCCTGCGGGGCTGCTTTCGCGGGCCGGTCCTGGCCGTTTTTCAAGAGGCTGCTAATGTTGCGGACAGAGGGCGCTGCGCTGTACGCAAGGATCCGCCCACAGGCGTTTTCCAGACGCTCTCTGCCATAGCGCTCTCCCAGCTTTGTCAGGCTGGCACAGGCTTTGTAGCCCTGCTCCGGGGCTGTCCCGGAGGTCAGGAAGTGTTGGATCACCTTCTCCGTCATGGGTCCCACAGACATGGCCCAGCGGCTGAAATCGCCGGCGTTATATGTCAGATACTTCTGGTGCGCCAGCGGCATATGCTCCAGCTTTACCAGCGGCTCGCGCTGGATCGTCTGCAAGCGGCGGTGGCTGGCGACACGACTGCCATGGTAGAATACCTCCACCGCAGTCTTTGTCACACGAATATCCACTTTTTCGCCAATCAGGTTGTACGGCACAGAGTACTTGTTCCTGCCGTCAGATACCAGATAATCGTTGGGGACCTTGGCAACGGACCAGACAGCCGCTTCAAAGGGCACAGCAGGCAATGGCAGCATGTACGGTTTCTCTTCCTCCAGCCAGGCGCTGCGGCGTGTGCCCGCCATCCGCTGGAACGGGCGGTTGTTCAGTTCCTCCAGCTTTTCCGCTATGGCCTCGTTCATCTCGCGGATGGAGAAGAACTTCCGCTCACGCAGCGCCGCAATGATCCATGTCTGGGCAAAACGCACAGATGCTTCCGCTGCGCTCTTGTCCTGGGGCTTGCGGACGCGAGCCGGAACGATTGCCGTGCCGTAGTATTCGGCCAGCTCCTGGTAGCTGCGGTTGAGCACAGTCTCGTATCGGGTGTTAGCCGTAGTGGCTGTCTTGCAGTTGTCCGGAATCAGCAGCCGTGTCACACCGCCAAAATACTGGAAGGCATGGACGTGGCAGGACAGCCAGTTCTCTGTCTTCATGTCCTCACAGACCTCCGCATAGGTGTAGCAGCTGCACGGCAGCACGGCCATGAACAAGTACGCCGGGCTCTGTTTACCGGTTACCAGATCATATACCGGAAGGGTATCGCCCGCCCAGTCCACCTGCATGGCGTCTCCCGGCTTGTGCTGGATGCGCATGGTGGCCTTCGTCACCCGCGCCCACCTCCGGTACTTGTCCCCAAACTGCGTGCTCATGTACGGCGTTTCCCCAGCCTCATGGCACTTCCGGCAGTATTCCTCCCACAAAAGCGCCATGGTCACCCCAGGCTTCGCCAGCTCCCGGTGAATGTACGGATAGTCCGGCTCCACATACCGGCACCCGCTCTTATACTTACCAGGGAACAGAATCTCCTCCAGCTCTGCGTTGGTGATGTCATCATCCAGCGGCCACGCGATTTGCTTCTCCTTTGCTGCTTGCAGAACGCTGCGGACGGTGTGCCGCGAACAATGTACCGTTGATTCGATTGTTCGTTGGCTGTGGTTGAGGCTATCCAGTCTCAAGATCTCCAGATAGTTTGGCATGGTGGGACCTCCAATTGATATAGTCACAGTTTCCTGTGCTACGCCAATTATACAGGTCCCTTTCTTTACTTTCGTGGAGTGGGGCTCCCTTCCGGCAGGGTGGGGCTAAAATTCCGTGCAGATGGAGCTGCTGGTCCGGTGTATGCAATTGAACAGCCGGTTAATGGTGGAGCCTTCGGTGGGCGTCCCGGAAGTGGACGCAAAGACCAGATTGTAGTCCGTGTACTCATCGCCAAGGAGTTCTTTCAGTTCCTCTATATCCTTTTTTCGCTCAACCAGCATTTCCGCCACCGCACGGGGAAGAAAGACCTTCCGTACACTCGTCTTTGTCTTAGGCTCTTTCAAAACGAGGACGGTATGACGACAAGCGAGGATAGACGGAAATTTCAGCTTAACACCGTGTTCCTCCGTCTGGCTCAAAGCCTCTCTGGAAACACGCTGCAACTCCTTGTCGATATAAACATAGGCTTTGCCGCTTTCAATGCTCTTCGGCGAAATGTCTATGCAGTCCCATGTGAGGCCGAGCAATTCACCCAGTCGCAGGGAACAAGCAAAGGAAAGATGGATTGCCAGTTTGAGAAGATCATCGTCGCAGAGGTCAATCGCCTGGAACAGCGTTTCGGCATCCCATATCTCCCGTTTGTGTTCTTCGCATTTCGGGAGCGTGGCGTTTTGAACGGGGTTACGGGCCATCAGCTCCCACTTAATCGCCTGATTAAAGGCGTTGCGGAGCAGCTTGTGAATCTCCCGTATCGTCCGGGGCGTGATGAAGCCATCTTTGGCTACCCCGTAGGGGCGGGCTTTGGCCTTGACCGTTTTGAGCTGCTTGTAGAAGTGATCCATCATCCGGGGATTGATGTCATCCAATTTCCTATCCCCAATAAGGGGCCGGATGTAGTTGTCGATCAGCGACTTGTGGCCCTCATAGGTAGAGGGTGCCCAGGTGTTGACGCCATAGATGGTGACGTACTGATCTAACAGGTCTGAAAGCGTCAGGGCAGAGGGGGCAATGAAGGTGTTGGTGTCCTGTTGATGCTCAATTTCGGCCTTGCGCTTTCTGGCGGCGGCATTTGTATCAAAACTTTCCCACTTTTGCCGCTTGACGCCGTTCTCGTCTACAACATAGTAGACAACTGAGTATTTGCTCTTGCGTTTGATGATCGTTGCCATTTTCAGACCTCCTTCTGGGCCTTGACCTTCAGATAACGCTTCTGGCCCTGATACCATGCCTCGAAACTCTCTTTGTCAATGCGGGGACGGTCATTGTATCGCTCGGTTTTGAACAGCCCTTTTGCAATCAAGCCATATACCGTGTTGCGGTGAACGCCCAGCATAGCGGCAACCTCCGTTGCAGAAAAGGTTGTTTCGAGAATAGCCCGCTGCCTATCCCATTCCTCAAAACTGTGCTTGTCAATACGAGGGTGGCCGTCAACCCAGGTAATATGAAAAGGTTCCGTTTTCAGAAACTCATATAGCCGACTGCCCTCTATGCCGAGGACGGCTCCGACCTCACCGGCTGAAAGAGTGTTGGCGTAGTTCTGTCCCGGTGCGGGGCCGTCAACTTTCTTGTAATGGAATTGGGATGCGTACCACTTCTCAAAGCTGTCCAGCATGACCCGCATTTTCTTTCCGACAATGATGATTTCAAAATGTCCCTGCTTTATCAGCCAGTAAGCGGCTCCCTTTTTCAAGCCGAGCATTCGCTGTAATGTTGGGACTGAGATGCTTGTCTTATCCATTATGTAAGCAACCTCCTGTTCATTGATTTGGCTACCTTGCTTTGGGCAGGCCCGTATTTGTCCCCCGCCAACTGCACCCAAGGCGTTTGCCATGGGTACAGTTTAGTGGAGAAATGCAAAACTCTCAAAGGTGCAACTCCCACAGATATGCCAGATTTGCACCATTGACAGTTAAAAAGTGTCTAACCACTCGTCAAAACTCTTTTTTGAGATGCGAATTTGCTTTCCGACTTTTACGCTTTTGAATAGCTTGCGCTTGATAAGCAGATAGGCAGTAGACCGGCTTATATCAAGAATTTGTTGGATTTCTTCGATTGAATAAGTCCGCTTCTCTTTATCATCTGATACTGCTGGGAGTGCGCTGTTGTTGGCGTTCAGTTCCGCGATCCTTTGCTTCAGCAATTTGTCAGGCATTGATCGCACCCCCATGTTCTGTCGGATGATTGCAACAAGTATCATGCTCCAATCCAGTCCCGCTTAAAGAAAGAGCATCTGCACAGGGGCTGCAAAGGCCCATATTCAAGGATTGGAACGGGGTGTAGATTAGGTCAACGCTGACGGCCAGGGCGTGGTTCATACCCTGGATATGCTCTTTGGTCAACCGACCAATGTATTTTGTCAACCGCCGCTTATCAAGGGTTCGTATCTGCTCCATCAAAACGATGGAGGGTCGTTCAAGACCGCACTCAACGTCGATAAAGTAGTGGGTGGGCAGCTTAGGCTTTACCCCCACCTTACTGGAAATGGCTGCGACGATTACTGTGGGACTGTGTTTATTCCCCTTATTGTTCTGGATGATAACGACGGGGCGATACCCCTCTTGCTCCGAGCCGATGCCCCGACCCAGGTCGGCATAGTACATATCACCCCGCAGGTATGTCCTGCTCATAATGCTTAACCCCCTTGTGCAAACTTAGACGGCCTGCGCCGACTGTGGTGAAAGGCTTTTCGTTGCCTTTCACCTAATGCACCCAAAACAAGGAGGTGTAGGGGTAAAATTTGAAAATTCTATAAAAACCTTTCAAAGTGAAAAGGGAGCTGCCATTGCCGGCAGCCCCCTTTAAGGCTATTTGATCTCCTGAAAATATGTTCGGAGTTTATCTACCGCTCTGCGGATGCACTCATCCACCGATGTAAAATGTACCCCTTCGTCGCTGGCAATCTTCCGCAGGGATACTCCGGCGAAAAAGTGCCGGACAAATCGCTCTTTCTGCTTTGGGGTCAGCTTGCCATACTGAAACAGCTTGTCCACCGCCAATTTGATACGGCGGTTCTCATCGGCCATAATATAACTATCATCCAGGGATGGGGCGGGATGTGCGATAGTATCCTCCAACTCGGTCATAGAGACTGTTTTGTTCCCCTGGGCTGTTTCAAGGCGTACCTGTTCCAGATAAATCTCGTCGGATAGGGCTTTCAGCTCCAAAAAGTCCGCCTCCGTTTTGTCAGGGTTATCCCGCAGATAATCCTCCATTGAGATTTCCAGAGTCCCGTCAGAAAATTGGTACACAATGCCCTCGCTAAATTTATTAAGGGCATAATCGCTTTTGCGATAATTCTTCACTGTTTAACCTCCGATCTGAATTTTGTGGAAATTCAGATCGGAGGGCGGGCCTCGACACCCTGCGCCAGTGGGCGGTTCACTCGAACATAAATGTGCAGGCGCAAAGAGACTATGCCCTTTGCACTTGCCGGAAAATATATCTCCCCAAAGCGGAGAAGTAACAGCTACCTCACAAGTAGAAAAGTGCCATGCGCAAGCAAGGCTTTTTTTGACGATTCATCCTTGCTGGCCCATGACACTCTATGCGAGGTCGCTTTTTCTATTGTGGAGCGGTGCCGCCATCGTGGACAGCACATAAAAATCCCTCCAAACGTCCAAACGACGTTGGAGAGATTTCAGGGTATGGCAATACGGCCCACCAAAACATCGTTTTTTTTATTCGGTGGGCTTGCTATTTTCTTTTTAGCCGAGTCAAACAAGAAATTTAACCTCTTGTAGTAGGATATTATAACTCGTTTCACTGGTGCTTACATATCTGTAAAATAGTGATGACATTTCTAATATACAGAGGTGAGCTTATGGAAACTCGAAGCAAGAAGTTCAAACTTGATTTCATGCCAATAGGACAGGACATCAAACAGGCTCGTGAAGCAAGGGAAGTGACCAGGGAACAGCTTTCAGAGATCATCGACTACGTTCCCCGGCACATCCAGGCCCTTGAAAACGAGGGGCAGACCCCCAGTGTGGATTTGCTGTTCCAGCTTGCAGAAATGTTTGACGTTTCTCTTGACCGGCACATATTCAAGGACAGGGACAATGTGAAAAGTTCTATGCGGCGGCGCGTGGATACGCTGCTGGACGGGCTGAGTGACAAAGACCTTGTTATCGTTGAAGCAGTCGTGAAAGGGATACATCAGGCAAAGGAATTGCCAGAGGGGTAATGCTTGTACCCCAGCTTTGTCCAGACACATAGAAAAAGAGCCGATGCACTATGAGAAATCTCACAAGTTCATCGGCTCTGCGTCTACGCGACTGGCTCTTTGACAACGGTGATATTCAGTTTGCTCACGTTGATAAGGCTCTCACTTTTGCATTTTGGACAAAAAAGAGGAAAGTTACGCAATTCTGTGTCTTTATTGACCCTGGTTCGTGTTTTACATCCACAAGTGGGACATAATATCCATTCAAAACCTCTACCGCTCATAGGAATCCCTGCGCTTTTCGGGGAGCCGCCTATCCTTATTCAGCAGAACATCAAGTTCATACTTAATCAATCCGTGTTCCGTGCAGTACAGATATAGACTTCCGCCACCTCGCATATTGGGAAATCGGAAATTGGGACTTTGTTCAGGATAAAACCTATTTAGCCAAACGCGGTCATCATTTACACAGGCTGCGAAAAGGAGATAATGCTCCCGCCGCATTTCGTGCTGTACAGTGGCGTAATACTCGGCATCGACTTCCTCTACCTGCGGGGTGTGTTTTGGGGCGTCTATGTTCGGAATCAGCGGTTGAAGCTGACGCCCGCAACAGGCAATAGAAGCGGCCCCTGTGCTGGTGAGGATATTTCCGCAGACAGGACAGACATAAAATTGTATCCGATCCATTTTTCCCACATCAGGGCGGTTGGGTGTCAGTTCTCCCTGAAGCAATTTGAGGATATCTGCTCCCAGCACATTCGCCAGTTCTTCCCAAAGGGAAACATCAGGACACCCCAGGCCGCACTCCCATTTTGAGATCGTCTTATTGCTGATATTTAACTGATCTGCAACCTGTTTTTGTGTCAGCCCTTTTTCTGTGCGAAGTTGGAGAATGAGTTTTCCTACTTTCATGCAATCCATTTGCTGGCCTCCTTCCCATTACAAGTATCGTGCGATGATCTGAACCAGCCGCATAGGTAATTGTTTGAGGTCACTCATGTCGATAAAACGATCCTGACCGTAGATTTCACAGATGGCATCCTTATCCTGCCCAATCGCAGCAGCCAGGAAGATAATACCCTTGCGGCTGTACTCGTTTATTGTCTGTTTCATATCCTCCGCCGCAGAATTGCTGGTATAGTCCGGCATCGCCTTTGGCTGGCCGTCGCTGAGACTGATCAGCAGCTTGGTTGTCTGCGGTGCTTTGGTCAGCTTTTCGGACAATACTCTGAGCGCCATTCCATCACGGTTGTTGCTGATACCCTGCATGGACATGATCGCGTATTTGTCGTTTAGCGCAGGTTCTTCCCAATCCAAGTAAGCATACATCGACATCTTTTCCCGTGGAGAGCGGTCGGCGGTATCGCCATAGATTAGCACAGGGATACCGCAGGCTTCACAGAACTCACAGACGGCAATAGCGGCTTCTTTTGCCGCTTCCAGCCGCCCAAAGGCGTTCATAGAAGCAGACTGGTCAACACGCAGCGCAACGGCCAACGAAGGATTTTCGTCAGGCGGATTCTTCTTTGAAAAATACCGAAAGTCCGGCATAGCGGCTTTTTCAGCATGGAATCTGGAACCATAAACACGGTTTTTTGCAAACTCCGCGGCGATTTCATGTTCCAGCAGCGGCTCTGTTTTTCTGGTCAATTCTTGAATGACCGGCATAAGCGCGGATGCAATCTCCCGGTATTCCCGCTGCTGTTCCGGGGTCGATTCGGGGCGGCGGACAATCATACCAACTTTTTCATGGGCAGAACCTTTTACCGCCTCGCGGGCCTCCTGGTTCAACCGCTTGCGGAAGGCTTGCTTTTGTTCCTCCAAGCGGGCCTGATCTTCCGGGGATAACTCGTGGTACATAGGGGTTCCATCATCGCCGGTATCGGTGCTATGTGTTTCAAGCGCAGATTCTGACTGGCCGTTGGTGTGGCCCTCGCTATCGGCTGTTTTCTTCAAGGCAACCGCTGGAGGGGTATCTGTTGCGGATGCAGGAGATATATTGTCAGAGCCATCGGCGGGAATTTCTAATTCCTCGCCGTTGCTCTGGCCGTGGTGGCATTCAATCCCCTCAAGCGCCATTTTCAATCCCGATTTCGTCAGCGCCTGCTCCAAAATGGCGATCTCATCCGTGTCGGTGGTCATTTTATAGATAACCTTGTGATATAGAGATTCTGCGGCGCTTGTTCCTTGAGAAATGGCATCGATCCAAAAGAAGTACGATCTCATACCAGCCACGCCTTTGATTGCGTTCGCTTTGGCGATCTGGTCAAGCAGGACAATCGTTTCGGCGCAGGTGCGCAGTACATCAGTATCCCGGAACGCCGTCTTTTCAGAAGCACGTTCCATCATCACTTCAATCGGGGGCAAGTCCATCTTTTCAGAGTGCTGCACCCGGTCACGCAAGGCTTCATTCAGCGGTCGGCACCCGTTATAGCTGCGGTTGGTGGTAATGACGGCGATAAAGTCCGGGTGGCGGTGGACAATACGGGTGGGCAGGTTGATACTGCCGTCCGGCTCCAATGCGGAGTTGAGCGCCATTAAAACAGCCGCATCCCGGATCACGGTCGGCTCCTGGATCTCCAGAAGCCAGCCGTTTTCATAGGCCCGCACAATTTCAGAGGGGTAATACTGATATTCTACGCCGCCCGCTTGATTGTCCTTTTCAGACAGCACTGGCAGGATTGCTCCCAGCACATCAGACTTGTCCATATCTGCGAAACAGGTCACTTTTGTGTAAGGAAGGCCAAAGTCGGCGGACAATGCTTTCGCAAGCTGTGTTTTGCCGGAACCGGCGTCACCTTCCAGAAGAATGGTGGAGATTTTCATTTCGCCCCGGTTCCAGTTGCGTTTGACGGCTTCGCAGATACGCCGTTCCGCCTCACTCTCTACATGGGATGCGGGTTTTTGCCAGACAAGGGACTGTTCATCTTCTGTCAACTGTCTGGCCGGTGACAGAAGATAGTTCCGTTCCATTTTCAATAACACTCCAATTCTTTCAGTATTCTGGTCAGCGTTCTGAGCCGCTCTCCAGTCAGTTCCCCCAGGTCGTTCAGCGCCTGGGAGAAGTCTTGTATATCTTTGTTGATGTTCGGGTTCTCTGCGCAGATGGACACCGGCAGCGCCTCACCCTGCAAGCCGATCCGCTCAATGGTGGGATTGTCAGGGTCATACAACAGCGGGAGCCGGTATGCCTCCTTGAAGTACAGCAATGTGCGGCTGAGAACGATCATCAGGTCAAAAACCTGATGGATGGGAAGTTCAGCACTCATTTTCAGTGTGCCGTCCTCCTGGGCCGTCCACAACTGCGCCGCGATCTGCATGGCCTGATTCTCTTTTAAGGCGGGAGCGCCCAGCGTCATGCGCTTCAGGTCAGAGTAATAGGCATTGCGGCCATCCAATCGGTCGTAACCGTTTGCGGCCACAACAATTTTTTCGTTCATTTCCAAAACCTCCTTGCGTTCGGATTTTCGAGTAGGCACAACTCACAGAGCGTTTCCAGTTCTTCCTGGTGATTTTCCTTGGGGTCGTCATATTCCAGGCGTTTCACAACCTGGAGTTCAAAGGCGTCCTCGCCGTATTGCTCCCAGAGTTCCTGCAATCTCTTATTGGGGCAGTTCCCGGCAGAGAGTTGAAAGCGAATCCGATTGAATTTTGCGGGGATGTCCGTGGCGGTCGCCAAAAACATTTCGTCCGTTGCGCTGCATCGGAAGGAAATCACGCCCATTTCCGGGTGACGGTTTTCCCATGCTTCTAAAAGTTCGAGTTTTCTTTTCATATCCATGTTTTTCACCTCGGGTCACATTCTATCGTATAAAGTCTGCGAAAGCAATCCACGCTCCGTAGACTTCAGCAATCGATATATGATGGCCTTTATATATTCGTCGCTCAATCGAGTTAGAAAACAAGCACGGGTGCCTGCGTTCACAAGCACCCGTACTTATCTTCACCTAATTAGGAGGAATTACCTCTATTACTTCACCAAACACTCGCCAATCCTCGTAAGAAGTGACCTCAATTGGAGTATATGCTTTATTGATAGAAACAAGTAACAATCCATCTTCCTTTTGCACAATCTTTTTGCAATAGGATTTCCCCTGATACCAAACTATTCCAACATGGGCGTTGGGAACATTCTCACATTTTTTGACTAAAGCTACACTTCCATCAATGATGTTAGGCTCCATACTATCACCTGAAATCTTAACAGCAAAAGAGCAATCAGGATTTGTTACAGCTATTTCCTGTGTATCAATATTATCTTCCAAGAAATTTCCTGGGCCGGCTGATGCTGGCATCTCATACAGCTTAACCGTATGTTCAACAACTTGTTCTACTTCTACGGCATCGCCGTCCTCATCATATTGAGGATCACACAAGACAGCTAAAGTGTTATAATGTCGTTCATCGTGCTTCCGCATAAATTCCAGAAGATATTTCAGCGTGTTAGGCAAAATGGTAATGTTGTCGATGTCATCCGCAAATTGAGAATCTTGTATTACACGCAAATGTGACCGATTATTTAGTAGCCTTAACATCGCCCTGCCCTCAGCAGTATTTTTGTTCCCTTCTAATGCCAAGACCTTATCGATCATGGAGCATTGATCGTTTGGGAGGGGGAGCTTAAAGGTTAAAAATCCTTCTAATAGACGCCGGGCCATATTGGGATATTGCAAATATTCACTCGTATCACTTGGGGGCTGTTTTACAAAAGTATATACCCTTTTGAATAAGTAAGCGTATTCATCGTGGTATTGAGAAATTAATTTATCCTCATCCACCAACTGTGGGCCATCTTGAACACGTTGCATTGTATATCGATTTGTATTCCCTTTATACATCAACGAATAATCTTTAAGAAGTGAAAACTTATGTGTGAAGATAAAGGTTTGACCCACTTGAGAAGTTTTTTCTCGAATATAGCTGATTGCATTGTAGTAGAAATTAGAATCAAAACTTGAGATAGGATCATCCAATATGACAATCGTATTTTGTGCGTCAGCGTCAACATCTAAAAAAGTGTTGAAAAAATAAATCAATGCAATTGCGTTTTCTTCCCCTTTACTCAAGTTTTTCGCTCGTTTTCCCTTTCTGGTGATTTGGTATCCGAGGGCAGAGTTGCTAAAAACCAATTCATTCCTTCCCATTATAAACTCTATATCTTTATTGATTGCATCTGCGGGTATTTGTGAATTTTTGATTTCCTGTTCTAAATCATTAATTTGCTGCGTCAACTGATTGAGATATTTTTCACTTTCGCCTAATTCCTGTTTCTTTGCTTCTACAGCCTTTTCACAGTTAGCAATCGTATTGGCATTTTCCGATATAAGATGATGTTCAACCAATTTCTGAGCCTCACTGATGCTACGATTAAAATTTTCAGTCTTTTGATTATGGTTTTGAAAAATTTCTAATATTGCGTCAAAAACGGTATAGTCAAATGACAATGCATCAACTAATTCTATAAATTCATCTGTATACTGCTGATTTATCATATCACTTTTCTTCTTGGTAAGGATTTCGATGATATTATCAATTGCTCTTATATAATCATCGCATATAGATTTTGCAGCAGTTTGTAATGAACTATATTGCTCCCGTAATTCAGGATACAATAATCCCGCATTGGGAAGGGCGACCTTTGTATCGCTAAATTGCTGACCTCTTTCATGTAATAATCGAATTGCAGAATCTATCTTATCAGATAATTCCTTGTATGATTTGTTAAAATGCGCCCGCAGTTTCTCAAAACGATCTTCAGATATTGAACTACCACAGAAAAAACAAATTTTGGAACTCATCTGCTCATGAATTGACAATCCCTGCTCCGCCCAGTTGTTTACACGGGCATTTTGCTTCAGCGACTCTATCGTTATATTTACAGGAGTCTGGTTAAGAATATTGCTTAGATATTCTTTAACAGACGGCTGGATAAAACTATTCTTGAAAAGTGCAATGCTGTCAAGCCGCTCTGCACGAATAGCTGTGAGTGCTTTTTGATATTCGTCCTCGGTTAGAGATTTTCTAATGGTAAGGTGACGATATTCACTATAAAATTTATTCTTGTTATAGGCGCTCGAATATTGAGCGGCATCTTTTATTGTTTTTGCACAGGCGATTTTTGCTTTGTCAAACGCACTTTCCCTCTCCGCTAATTCGCCTTTTAGTTTCTTCACCAGTTCTTTTTGATGTCGAGAATTTTCTCTCAGTCCTTTAATCGTTTCGATTTTCTCAATCTGCTCCTTGCCCACAGAAAAAATATGCTTTACGCTATCAACAGTAGAAATGTTGTCCTGAATATAATTCTGGTGAAATACCTTGAATATATAAGGAATCGAGAGCATCGTATTCTGTGTTACAATGCTGTGAGCATTGGATGATGTATCCTCAAAAAGCAGAGAAAATTTAGTGTCTGCATTTGACAGTTGACCCTCTTCAATTTCCTTGAAAAAATCACAGAGCGTAGTTTTTCCACTGCCGTTCCATCCATAAATCAAATTATTTTGATTAAAGAGACGGCAATTTGCTTCGTCCCACCTGAAATTTTGAAAGAATCTATATCCTCGAAGGTCTTTAATTTTGTAAAGACGATACATTTTTGTGCCTCCCGTCAAAAGCAGATGAAATGCAACATTTTTCCTGATTATACCACAGATAATGCACTATTTCAATCGGTTCTATATTTGATGTTTCCTGTTTTAGCAAAAGCAACTATTTTACCCTGACCGATTTTTGAAATTGGCATAGCAGAGTATGTACCAGCCGCCGCTTGGCGGCTGGTTTTTAGTAGGCCGGTGTTCCGTACCCGTAGATTTCATAATGACCAATGGAATACCGCCGTTCCCGGCAGCTATCGCCAGAATTACCCTCTACAGTGTAGACAAAACCGTTCTCTACCTTCTCCACGATGCCTACATGATCTGTCAAACCGTCCTGACCATTCTCATCGTTCCAGTCAAAGAAAATAATATCGCCAGGACGCGGCTCATAGCTGTTATCCTGCCAGAGTCCTCGGTCTTTGAACCACTGTACGCCATTGACACATCCGGCGAATTTCGGGATCACGCCAGCGTCCAGATACCCGCACTCATTGGCGCACCAACTGACAAAGCAGGCGCACCACTCCACACGGGAGCCAAAGCCGTACCACGACCAATAGGGTTGACCGCCCACATTCCCAATCTGCGAGAGAGCCACGGTGACGATCTCCCCATCGCCAGTACCAATGCCATAGAGAACGGCGCTCCATATACTGCGGTTTTCTTCAGCCAGTAATTCCGCAAGCTGCTGCCGCTGGTCTGCGGTAAAATGGTAAATATCCGCCATTTCATCAGCAGTCTTATGGCTGACCGTGATATAGAGCGTAGTTTCCGTCACGGTTACAGTGGTTTCTACAATGTTTCCGTATCCATCGTCTGTTTCGGTCACATTGGTATGGGTCGCGGTGTCAGTGGAATAGCTCACTTCATTCATTGCCCAAAATATTTCTTTGAGCAGTTCCTTCTTGGCATCGTCTATGGTTGCGACTTCCTGGGGAGCATCCGGGTCAGTGGCAGTCTTTATTGCATAGACCGCCAGCACCTCCGGCCAGATAACACGGGAGCCGGACATTTCCAGCACATCATGGGCGTTGCTGTTTTTAATTTCATCCAGCTTGTCCTCATACTCCTGATTGATCTCCCGCACAACCGTCTGCATGGTCTGGCCTGTGCCGGTGTCCTCACCAGAAAAGAAAATCCCAAAGGCAGAGCTGGCAATCAGTCCAATCAGGCAGATCACGATTATCACAACCGCAGCCACCCAGCCGCCTGCAACAATGGCGGCAATCAGGGCCTTTGTTACGGCAATAATCGCTTTTACTGCCGTAACAGTCGCCTGCGCCGCTTTCTTTGCGGTGGTCACAGTCGCCCGCACCGCCACACGAGTTGCCTGTGCAGCAGTGCGGGCAGTTTTGACCGCAGCTTGCGCCGTTTGCCGAGCGGCCTTTTCGGTCTGCTGGGATGTTTTAACAGCGGCCCTACCTGTTGTCCCGGAAGTTTTTACAGATTTTGACGCTGCCTTGATAGTCCCTTTAGCGGTTTTCGCCGCAGCTTTACCGCTGGGCTTAACTTTCTGCTTAACTGTTTTCTGGCCCCGGTCAACGGTTTTCATGTTGGTTCGCCCTTGTTCAACAGGGGAGAGGGCATGACCGCCCTGCTCCGTAGCCTGCTTTTTCGGCTGGCTGGTCAGTCGTTTGCGCTGAAAATACTCTTTGGCCTTGGCGATATTCTCCTTGGTGACCTCAACGCTTTTTCGGCCCTGCCGGTCAAACAAGTGGGCGCTTTCATAGGCGGCGATGGAGGTTCCATCCGAAACATGATCCGCCGCATATTCCTCCGGGGGTTCCCCGGTATAGGAACTGTTGCGTTCCGTTTTCTCCTTGGTCTGCACATAGGCGTTTTTCATGCGCTGGGCGGCTATAGCGGACTTGTCAATGGTTTTAACCGCTTTTTCCGCCACAGCCCTGGTTTTAATGTCAGGCATCGCCGCCCACCTCCACGGAGGGCGGCGCAATCAGCTTGGCCACAACGACCATTCTGCCGTTGGTACGGCTGTATTCGCAGGTGGAGAGGGTCAGCAGCTTGTCCCCGTATTCTGCATCTACACCAGTATCATAGAGGGCCAAATCCTTGCACTGGCTGATAAAAGCGTCAAAAGCCGTTTCATCCTCTGCATCCACGAAGTGGTAATACTTGAAGCCGTCCTCGGAGTAGGCCACTGTTTTGAACACGGCCACGATCTCATACTCGCCCAGGCTGGACAGAGTATCAAAGTGGATGGTGGGATGCTCCTGATAGAAGTCCTCGCGCTCATACTTACACAGGTCGGCAAACATGGAGCCGTTATTCATGTGGTGGCCGTAGATCACCACATTATCGGAAATACCCAACGCACAATTTTCCTGCACATAGGGAACGCCATAGTTGCTATACTGCTTTTCAAATCCTCGCTTCAGGTAGAAGTTGGGGTTGTCAATAGTCTGCATGACGGGATAATTGATGTTTGTACCGTCAATGCTGACCCAGCCCACAAAGTCGCTGTTCTGCTCGTGGACTGCCGCGTATTTCTCCAGGGCAATCAATTCCGGGTCGGGTTCTTCCGTACTGTCTCCGATTCCGGGGGTAGTTCCGGGCTGGGGCGTTTCCACTGGCTGGATCAGGTCGGCCACCGCGTCAAAGGCGTCCGCACTCTGCTTGCCGTCCGCATACTGCCACGCCAGCATAGCGCCGGAGAAAAGGAAAAGGGCGGCAAACAGCGCCGCCCCAATGATCAAAATCTTCTGCTTTTTATTCATGGTTTTCAAGTCCTCCTTTAGTTTTTCTCGCCGCCAAATACGCCCTCACCGGGCTTGGTGGTCATCAGTTGGTAGAGTTTTGTGTCGCGGGGGAATCGGTTTACAAACGGCACCAGGGCGCTGCCATATTTGATAAGGCCGCACCCGGCGTCAGCGTTGGTGATATAGCTCATCTGTTCAGAAGAAATATTCAGCAGCCGCGCCAGCTTCTCCCGGTCGCTGGCCGCTTGGTTGAGCATGACCACAAACTCGGAGTTGGACAGCATGGTGCTGGCCTGAACGGAGTCCAGAAGATACTCCACGTTTTGCGTGATGGCCGTTGGGTAGGCGTTGCGCTTGCGGAACTGCCGCCACGCGGAGTTGAAAAACGCACCACTGTACTCATTTTCAAAGACCACATGGAACTCGTCAATGAAAACATGGGTGCGCTTGCCCTTCCTCCAATTCAGCGTTACCCGGTTCAGGATGGTGTCGGTAATGACCAGCAGGCCGGTGGGCTTCAACTGCGTCCCCAGGTCGTGAATGTCAAACACCAGAATACGCCTGTCCAGGTCAACCGTCCCAACATGACCGAACACATCCAGGGAGCCAGTGGTGAACAACTCCAGGGACAGGGCGATCTCCTTCGCTTTGTCCTCCGGCTGCTCCAAAAGTTTCTCCCGCAAAGTACAGAGGGTGGGAACAACGCCCGTCTGTAACGCCTCCTGATACACAGCAGCGGTGCAGCGGTCGATGATTGACTTGTGCTGGGGGCCGACGCTGTTCTTGTCGATCTGTTCAATGAGGGACATGATAAACTGCGATTTTTCCACGATGGGGTTGTTCTCACCGTAGCCATCTACCATATACATCGCGTTGAGCCGGTCTTTGCCGCCCGCCGCCACGCGGACAACGGAGCCTAAATCGCCCATAGCTTCTACCAGAGGAGCAAATTCTCCCTCCGGGTCGCAGATCAGAATGTCATCGTCCGTGTTCAGCATCAGAAAGGCGATCAATTCTTTAGCGGAAAAGGACTTACCGGAGCCGGGGACGCCCAGCAGAAATGCGGACTGGTTCAACAGATTTTCCTTGTTGCACATGATAAGGTTATGGGAAATGGCGTTTTCTCCGAAATAGATGCCGCCCTTGTCCTGAATCTCCTGCACCTTAAAGGGCATGAACACCGCAAGGCTCTCTGTGGTCAGAGTGCGGAAGGCGTTGATCTTCCGCACACCAATGGGCAGGGCCGTATTCAGGCCATCTAACTGCTGGAATTTCAAAACAGAAAGCTGGCACATATGCTTTCGGGCCACGGCTTGGACAGCTTCGGTGTCGCTGTCCAACTGTTCCTTGCTGTCTGCTGTCAGCACCATCGTCATGACGGCGAACATCATGCGCTGGTCACGGGTGGTCAGATCATCCAGGAACTCCTTGGCTTCTTTCCGCTGCAATTCCATGTCGTAGGGAATGACCGCAGTGAAGTTGTTGTTGGCGTTCTGGCGGCGCTGCCAGTTTGTGATATTTGTCTCAACACCCAGCAGACGGTTCTCCACCTCCTTTACCGCTTCATCGGTGGGGATGGGAATAACGTCGATGGACAACGTCATATTGCGGTTGAAGTCGGTCAACTCCGTCACCATGCTGTCCTTAATATAGCTGGCGTAGTCCTTCAGGAACAGCACCCGGCAATACTTTTCACCCAATTTAAGGTGGTCGCTGTTCTTCTCGATACTGTCCGGGCAGATATAGTCCCGGAAGTCGTGGCCCTTGCGCATCATGTCCCTTGCGTCAAAGTGGAAATTACCTTCCTCGCCGGCGCGGTAGAAATCATGGAGGATACGCAACCGATCAGCGGCGTCCAACTCCACGCACTTGGAGCCAAGGGCGGCAAAGTGGGAGGTCAGGTCAGCACCCACGCGGGCGAAATAGGCGCGGGCTTCTTCAATGTCCTTTTTCGCTACAGTGATGGTGATATACTTTTCCTGCATGATGCCGTTTGCGCCGGTGGCCTTGTCCAGCAGCATTTGATTGTACTCCTGCCGGTACACGTCCCGTTCATCGCCCCGCATGGGCATGAGGATGGACTGTTCAAAGTTGGCCCGGTTCATGCGGCGGTTGTTGATGGTGATCTTGGTGGCCGCGCCGGAGTCCAGGCTGTTGAGCAGTTCAGAGTAGATCAGGAACATGGATTCTTTGTCCTCCCGGCTGGCTACCAGATAATTGATGTCGGTAAATTGATAGGTCTTTGCAAATCTGCTGCCCACCATAAAAATGCCATCGTTCCAGATACGGCGGACGGGGATCACATCCTGCACCCTGCGGGGGACAGTGTACCGCTCTTTGTCCTCCCGCAGCATGGATTTGACAGATTTCATCATGCTTTTTGCTTGCCCTCCTTTTTGATGGTGTCTTTCAGCGCCTCGTAGTAGAGAGGGGACGCTTCAAAGTGAAATTGCTTCGGTTCCAGCAGTTCCGAGCGCAGCCACGCCCAAATGAACTGCTCCGCCGTCATGCCGTGGTAGGTGAAGAAGCCCAGGGCGGCAAAGGGGGCCGCGCCCACAATGCACATCCAGGACACGGTTTCCGTGCCGACGTAGGGTTTCAGCAGAAAGTACAGCCCCACGGCCACGGCTACCGCCAGGGCAGAAAAAACGAGCTGCCGCAGGGACAGCCCGAAAAACATACTCTCCGTGTAATTGCGGATTTCACGGTTGATTTTGACTTCCAATCAAAGCACCTCCTATAAGCCCATCATTTCCCGCACAACATGGTCGGACATTTTGACGCTGCCCACCAAAATGAGCATATGAAACACCAATTCCCCGATATAGCTCCACACCATAGAAGCCGCCGCCGCGTCCGGGTCAACAGCGGGCGGGGAACTGGCAAACACGGAGAAGATGATGCAGGCCAGCACGATGACGGCCCCCTCCAGACAGACGGCGGCGTAGCTTTTTAAAAAGCTCTTGCCCACGTTCTGGCTGGGTTCCCCGGCAAAGCTGGACAGGGGGATGGGAGCCAGCGCAGCGTACATATACATTTTGAAAAAGCGCCCGTAGACGCTCAAAATCATGACAAAGGACAGCACCCAAATGAACAGCCCGCCGATCAGCGTCACCGCCCATAGGGGGATGCTCTCAAAAAAGCCGCAGTCCTCAATGGCCGTCACGATCTCGTCGGGCAGGACGGTGGAGTTGGGAGCGCCGAAGCCCGCCGAGTTCATAATGGACGACACTACGCCCTGGATGATACTCAACAGGGCCAGCATCAGCTCCATGCCATAGGTGATAAGGGCCTTTGCCAAAGCAAAGCGGACGAACAGTTTAACGGCGTGTTCCGGCTTTTTGACCTCCACAAAGCTGCCGCAGGTCTTGACCACGCCCACCACAAAGAACAGCACCAGCAGGGCGTAGCCGATAGCTTGGAGCGCCCCGTGGATGTCCGACACCACATTCCAGATCGCGCCGCCCTTGAAGTCCTGGGGGGACTGCGTAATGAGCTGCCATATCTCGCTCAACTTACCGTTCCAGACCTCCAAAGCGTTCTCCAAATTCTGGACTACCCAATTATCCGACACGCAAAGCACCTCCTTTTTAGGGGCAGGCCCATCCTGTGAGCCTGCCCCTGTGTCAGTGGATAGTGGGAGCTTACGCGCCGGTGATAAGGGTCAAAATCTCCTTGGCAAAAGTTATAATTACGCCGCCCGCCAGGGTCAGGAAGCCGTTAGACCGCTGGGAGGGGTCGTGGCTCTGGAGGGAGAGGCCCACCTGGACGATGCCCCAGCCCAGCAGAATGAGGCCCACGGCCCGGATCAGGCCGAAGATGAACGTGGACAGGTTGTTGATAACGGTGAGGGGGTCGCCGCCCTCGGCGGCAAAGGCCGTCATGGTGCAGCAGCCCATCAGGGCCACGGTCGCCACCAGGGAACAGTAGTAACGGAAGCCCTTTTTCACCTTGTCAGGCGTGGGCAGACGGTTCTCGTTCTTCTTGAAAATGTTCATTGTGTGTTACCTCCATGACTGTTGATATATTCCTCCAATTCTTCCTCGGTGAGAAGAATGAAGCGGTGTTGTCCGGCGTCTTGTTCATCCGCTTTCGCCGCCTGCTTCAGCAGTTCCTCGTCGAATTGGATGGACGCGATGCTGTGGGTGTCCTCGCCGTGCCGGTACGGTTCGGCCCCGCCGTCTGTGGTCAGCTTCACATTGGGGTGTTTCAGGATGTCGTACTTGAAGTCCTGGATGGGCCGCTCCCCACGGATAAAAAGAAGCGCATACTGGTTGTCCAGCATACGCACTTCATCCGGCATAAGCAATTCGCGGCCCGCTAATTGCCAGTTGGTGGAGTAGCTGCCGCTCCGCCCCCTGGACTGTCCGTAGGTGTTCGTGTCGATTGTCTCTTTCCCCAGCAGTTTGGAAACGTACTCGTGGGTTGCCTGCTCATTTCCACCCAAATAGATAAACTCGTCGCAGTTGCCCACGATGCTCTCCCACTGTTTCTCAAAGAGGGCCTTTAGCTGGGCGAGGTTCTGGATGATGATGCTCACGGAGATCTCCCGGCTCCGCATGGTAGCCAGCAGCTTGTCAAATTCATCGGGCAGGGCGACGTTGGCGAACTCGTCCATGACGAAGTGGACGTGGACGGGCAGACGCCCGCCGTGTACCACGTCCGCCTGATAGTAGAGCTGCTGGAAAAGCTGGGTGTAGAGAAGCCCCACGATGAAGTTAAATGAGCTATCATTATCTGGAATGACGGCAAAAATGGCCGTCTTTTTCTCGCCCAGGCTCCATAGCTCCATCTCGTCTGTCTGCGTCATACCGGCCAGGGATTCCAGGTTGAACTTTTCCAGCCGGGACACCAGCGTGATCTGGATGGATTTCAGGGTCTTGCCGCTGCCGGAGCGGTAATTGCGGTAGTATTTCAGGGCGATATGCTCCGGGTTCCTCATTTCCAGACGGTCAAAGAGTTCATCCAGCGGCGATTGAAACTCATCGTTGTCCTCCCTGACTTCCCCGGCCCGTATCATTTCCATGACCATGGGGAAGTTCTGTTCATCGGGCGGGGCCTCATAGTGGAGATAGAACACCAGCGCCAGCAGGAGCATTTGCGCCGCCTGATCCCAAAACGGGTCTTGGCTCTGACTGCCCTTTGGTGTGGTGTTCTTAAACAAATTCGTGACCAAACGCTGGATGTCGTTGTCACTGCGGAGATAAACAAACGGGTTGTAGCAGTAGCTTTTTTCCATGTTGATAAGGTCGATCACCTTAATGTCATACCCCTTGGCTTTCAACAGGTTCCCGGTGTCCCGCAGCAGTTTTTGCGATAGGTAAGCGTTTGAAGTAATCTCCGGCTTTTCCCCCGCTTAGCACCGTGCGTGATAGTTTCCCATCACACGGCGCCCCATCAATGTTTACCTATATTCGATTTTACAGTTGCCAGCCAACAGCCGGAATTTATTGAGTTTCGCCATGTTGAGCTTGCAGTGTTTCAGCTTATCGAGATATTTTTGGATGATTACCGGGTCGGTTGCGTGGATGAGCTTATGAACATCCCCCGTTACCAGCGCCAGATTGGAGTAGTTGTCCTTTCCGCCGCTGGATTTTGGCGTGATGTGGTGGACTTCCATATCCCCCGACAGCAGGGGCTCTTTGCAAATGGCACATTTTCCCCGCTGAGCGATGTAGAGAGAAATGCGGTTGTCGTTCAACTCGGTACTCTGCCCCTGTATGGGATGCTCCATGAGTTTTTGCAGGATAACAGGGCTGATTGCCTTCTGCAGCTCATGGATTTTAGCCCGTCCCTTTTCGGAGTAATTGCAGATGTCGGGAGAGAAGCACATAGGCGGCGTAGTTTTCACTCCGTTGATTGGAAAGAGCGCCAGCCCAGCCACATTGAATATTTTCCCGGTAAAATCGCCATAGAATTGCTGAAATGCCTGGCTTCGCAGGCCGGTCTTGCTTCGATGGCTTTTCGTTCTGCATAAAAGTGTCTTTCTGACATCAAAGGCGATGCGGTCAAAGTCGAGGTATACGTTGGTTGCGATTTTGTAGTATTCATGCAGGCCCAGCACCATAGCGTTGAACTGCATCACGCTCCATTGGTTTGGCTCTCTGCCGATTCGTCCAATGGCTGAGCGTATGTTTTCCCTGCACTTTTTCTGCGCCTTGTCTGCCATGTGCGATTTCAGCACCCATTTTCCGCTTTTGGGGCGGAGCTTCAGCTTGAAGCCGAGAAAGTCTGAGTATCTCTTTTTCAAATTGACGATTTTAGATTTTTCCAGGCTGATTTCCAGCCCCAGCCGTTCTTTCAGCCACATTGTCGTTGCTTCAAATATTTTCACTGCGTCACTGCGGCATTTGCAGAACAGCTTGAAGTCATCCGCATACCGTACCAAATACACCTGCTTCAGCGTGCCATTTCCTTTGTAATGGGGCCGGCTTCGATACCGTTGCAGTTGGGGAAATTCCTCCCACTGGCTGGCAATCCACCAGTCCAGCTCATTCAGTACCACATTGGATAACAGCGGGCTGAGAATACCGCCCTGCGGCACCCCCTTTGCCGGAACGCCCTCACCTTGGATGGGCGCTTTCAGCATTTTGGACAGGACGCACAACAACTGCTTGTCCCGTATGCCCAGTGTCCAAAGCTGTTTCAGCAGCTTCCCATGGTTCACATTGTCAAAGAAGCCCTTGATGTCCACGTCCACCACATAGCGGTATTTCGAGATATTCACCAGGAACATTGCCCTGGCTACCGCATGGTGGGCGCTTCGGTTTGGACGGAAACCATAGCTGTGTTTGTAGAATTTTGCTTCACAGATTGGCTCCAGCACTTGCTTGATACACTGCTGAACGATACGGTCTTCCATAGTGGGGATGCCCAGCGGGCGCATACGTCCATCTGGTTTGGGGATTTCCACCCGGCGGACTGCATGAGGGTGAAAATTTTGCAGTCGTTTTCGCACATAGGCAATCAGTTCCTCCGGCTGTTTCTCTCCCATTTCAACGATGGTGGTCGAGTTTACGCCTTTGGTCTTACTGCCCTTGTTCTTTTTGATGGCGCGGTAGGCCAGCAGGATATTCTGCTCACTGGCAATCAGCTCCATCAGGTGCGTGAAGATTTCGCCGCGCTGACTTCTCTCATATAAATCGTCAAATAGTGCTTGGGTACTGTAATACTCATTATTTCTGAGTGCTTGCTTTTTCTTTGGTTTGTTGGCTGCCATAAGTCGGCTCACTCCAATTTCTTGAAGGGTTTGCCTCTCTTAGTCATACTCGAACCTTATGCAGAATGATTTTGCTCATTTGAACTGTAACTTCGATTTATTGTAAAACACTGACTGGCGGCTATCCCTCCACGGCTTTATTAGCTCCGTTTCATTGGTACTGTGCCGCCACATTCACCAGCGCAAGGCAGGTTGTTTCCGAAGATTTTTCCCTGCCGCCGCTTCACAGAGGTCAAGCTCTCCGCGTCGCTGGCTTACCACGTTCCGATTGTCCTATCCTGTTTTCAGCATCCGTAGGTCTTCTCTATAAGCCTGTCTGCTTGCCGCCGCCTGTAACAGCGCAGGGACTTTCATAAAAGCCGAGTTTTACTCATCCCCACAGACCTCACACGATGGTGAGATTGGCCCATTCGGCCAATACCCTATTTAGACCCGTACAATCGAGAATACGCCTCCGCCATGCTGTAACATGGAGGATTCTAACCATAGATGCTTACTTGGACTCCCGGCCTATCACGTACTCGACCACCTCTGGTTCGCTGTTCCTGTACCGCATTCCTGCGTCTTTAGGGTGCGCTCTCAGCCGACTTCACCGAGCTTATGACATTTCCGCTCCTGACAGCGTCCATGCCATTCGGAGGATCAGAGCAGGCGTTTCCAGGCGTTACCCCTTCATTCCACCTGTCGGACAATCAGTTCTATGAAACCTTTCCAGAAGCTCCTTTCAATCTCCTGTCCTTCTTTTGGCTCCACGCCTAACCTTTTCAGTTAGGAACGTGTCGCACCCCCCTTGGGATCGAGGCACACAAAGCTGGTGTTGGCGTTCATAATGTTGGGTTTAGCGAAAAATCTCGTCTTGCCAGCGCCGGAGCCGCCGCACACCAAAATGTTGAGGTTGCGCCGGTGTTTGCGTCCGTCCAGCCCTATGGCTACGTTCTGCGTCAGTATCTTGTTCTCGGTCACTTTCCTGTCGGCGTACTTCTTCCTGACGGCTTGGGCGGTGCCCCACTTGGCGGAGCCGTGTTCCTCCCGCCTGCGGTAGTTGCGGTCGGTGGAGAGGTAGATACCGATGCCCAGCCCATAGCACAGCAGAAAAATGAGGACAGTTTTCAGGCTGTCCCCGCACAGTACGATGTGGAACGGATCGTTCAGCGCCGCCCCGCCGTACTGTACCAGCCCCAGCAGACCGCCGCCCACATAGGGGGCCAGCAGCAGGGCCAGCCACACCACGGGGATGATGCCGCAGGCGTAGAGGGTCAGGTGGGCCTTGGAGAACTTATCTTGCCTCACGGTCAGCCCTCCTTTTTTGGCGCTTGGTGGGGGCGTCTATCACCTTTAATATCAGGTCGTCCACGTCCTCGGTGGGCTTGCCGTCCCGGATGGCGTCGTTGCGGAAGTCGGCCAAACCCGCCACCATAAGCCGCTGCTCGAAGCCGTTCAGCGTGACCACACGTTTTTCATCACGCATAGAGCGCCCTCCTTACCTTGCGCCGCCGTCCCTATTGGGGTCTCCGCCGAAGCCCAGCGAAGCGGGTTCGGTGGGGGAAGGAGGAGCAGCGGAACGAGTGAGCTTTGCCGCTTGCGGCGAAGCGAGGGATGTGGAGCGTGCGACGACGCTCTGCGCTTTCTCCTGGGCGGCAAAGAGCCGGTTCATATCGGCGGTGATGGTGCCAGCCACGTCCCGCATGACGCCCGCCTCGGCCCGGAGCGCCTTGGCGTCCATCATGGCGTAGCTCTCCGGCAGGCGGTCAAAGGAGAAGCCCTCCACCGACACGCCGTTGCGCCTGCACAGCATATAGGACACGCTGTACGCCGTGAAGTCGGGGCTTTCACAGGCGATACCGCCCTTGTCCATGTGGGCGCGGGCCAGCTCCTGGGCCACCCCCCGGAAGATGGTGGGGGCGTCCAGCCCTTGCTGCACATAGATCACACTGTTCTCGGCGTGATAGGCCACGTTGACGCCCTCCGGCAGTTCATTGGAGATAGCGAAACGGCAGGGGGCGTTGTTCATCAGGGCTTTCAGCAGAAGCCGCTCATCACGGGCCACGGCGGGGGCGGGCCGCTGTTCGGCCCTGGTCTGAGAAATGTCAAAGACCTTCTTGACATTGTAAGACACGCCCCTGCTGCCATCGTCCTTTTTGTACTCCTTGCCCGGTTCCAGGATGGTGATGGCGTCCTGGCCCCGCTTGACGTACACGCCGTCGGCCTTCCAGGTGTCGAAGTCGGCCAGCTTGGTAGCCTCCGGGCATTGGGCAGCGATCAGGATGGCGTTGCTCACGGAGTAGAGGTCAAAGCGGGCCTGTACGTCCAGATAGCCTTGAAACACGCCACCGTCCACACCCATGTCGTGAACGTGGCTGTCGATCATGGCGTAGACGCCCTCGCGCTCCGCCTGCTTTTTCGCCGCCCATGCGTCCTTATCAAAGGGCGTTTCCTCCCGCTGGGCGGGCTGGCTGGTAAACAGATCATCATAGTTCGGCATCGTTATCGCTCCTTTAACCGTTTGGGTTTATATTTTCGTGGAGCCTTGTGTTTCGGCCCCTTGGTGGGCTTGGACTGATCCTTACCCTTTGCCGCCTTTTCCCTCTGCTCCGCTGCAATCTCCTTCAGCTCCTGCCGGACGGAGGGGCGGGAACGCTCCTGCGGATCAGAAGTACCCGGTGCGGTTGGCTCTTTGGGCTTTGAGGTAGGCCCGGACTGACGGGATTTCTCGTTCCGGGCTTCGGTGGGGTTTTCGGTCTGTCCTTCCTCCCTGGTGGGGGAAGCACCCAGCACCGCCTCCAAAAACTCGTCCTTGTCCTGTTCGGGGGCGGTGCGCTCCGGGGCGGGCAGTTCTTCCCCCGGCTCCGGGGGCGGGGAGAACATGGCGTCCAGCAGATCGTCCACCTCCTGCTCGGTCATCGGCTCCGCCGCTGGCGCTTCCGGGGCGTCGCTCTGCTGGGCCTCCCGGCTCTGTTCGATCTCCCGCCTGACCTCGGCCATATCCACCGTAGCCAGGTTGAAACGCTCAAAGATACGGTTGATCTTGCTGGCGTCCTCGGCCCGTACCATGATGTCGGTCAGCCCGTCCGTGGCGTCCCGATCTTTCAGGACGCAGTAGAGGACGCCGTACTTCTTGGCCTCCCGGCAAAAGAGCTGGAGGTCGCTGTCCTTTACGGCGAACACCTTCAGCTCCTTACCGCTGCGGAGCATATTGGTCAGCCGGGTCTTGCCCTTGGTTTTTTTCTGCTCTCGCAGAATGGCGTACAAGAGGATGGCAAGCTGCTTGGCACCCTCACCGGCCAACTTCACCGCCACCTCACCTGTTTCCAGGGACAGCCTCACGACCTGCTCCGCCGCGTCGCCTGAATAGCTCATGCTGTGTCAGCTCCTTTCTTTCGGTTTCCTTTTGCTTCACCAGCCGTCCCAGGTTCTCCTTGACCTGCCCGGAACGCTGGGCGATGCCGTCACATAAGACCACCTCCTTTCGTGCCGTCCTGATCCGGCTGGACAGGGCGCTGATTTTGCCCTTTACCTCGTCCACGGCTTTGGGGTCGCCCTGCCGGTCAAGCCGCCGCAGCTCCTTACGGAGTTCCTGCCGCTGGGCGGTCAGGGCGTCGATCTCCGCCGACGCTGTTTCCCGGTGGGCGGTCAGCTCCCCGATGGTGCTGATGCGGTGTTTCCCCAAAAACCGGGTTTCCGCGTCCAGCCTGTCCAGCTTGGCGATGTCCTCCCGCAACAAAAAAGACACCCGCTTGACGGATGCCGGTCTTTTGACGATGATGTGCAATTCATAGCAGTAACGGAAGTACAGCGCCCGCAGGCCGGTAACTTTCTTCCGGGGCTTTCCCCGCACCCGGTAACGCCGGGGCGGGCGATGCACTACCTCCGGGAATGACACTTGCTTTTGGAGGTTGTGCAGAATACGCTCCTTGATCTCGTCCAGGGAGTAGCCCTCGCCCAGCTTGTGGAAGCGGAAATAGCCGCCAGCGTCGGGCGGTTTCAGCGCCGGATATTTCAACGGCTTGCCGCCCTTGCCCCTTGTTTTGAGCTGGTAGCCCATCTCGCCCATCACCCGCAGGAAGTCGCGCTCGGTGGTGGAGGCGAGGATGGCCCGGTCAATGTCGGCCCGGATGGTGCCCCGGTGGGTGGGTTTGCCGTTCTGCTCGGCCTGCCATTCGGCGTAGTGCTTGGCCCGCCCGCCTGGGTTCTCTATCACGGAAATGGCGTACTCCCGGCAAAGCCGGTCGGACACCTCCCGCATACGGGCATAGTCGGCGGGGGAATTGTAGAATTTATAGCCGTCTACGCAGGACACAGAATTTATCACAAAATGATTATGATAATGGCCGGTGTTACAGTGGGTCGCCACCACCACCTCAAAGCGGTCGCCCCATAGCCCCTGGGCCAGCTTGACGCCGATCTCATGGGCGGTTTCCGCCGTGACTTCATCAGTCTTAAAGGACTGATAGGCGTGGTAGCACACCCGGCCCCCCAGCTTGCCCCATAACCGCTTTGTTTCCATGAATTGAGCGGCGGCGGTATCCTCCCGGCAGTTCAGGCAGGACACATAGGAGCGGCGCTCGGTTTTGATCTCATCGGCGGCGTACTCCACCACATTGTCGATAGCGTGGAGGGACGCCTGTTCCTGCAAGCTTCCCTCGGTGGTCTTTTCCGGGTTCCGGGCGTAGTTTATCACCCTGTCCACACGCCCCTTGATGGGCCAGATGGAGGTCACGGCCATATCAGTCGGAGGGGGTGGTGTAGGTGTCCACAATCAGCTTCTCCACGGCCCGGTTGCTCTCCAGGGCCTTTTCCAGCTCCTTCGCAATCAGCCAGTTCTTCGTGCGGGCAATCATCAAAAGCTGGTCGATGTTATAGCCCACACGCCGCACCTCCCGGATCAGCAGCGGCAGCTCGGCGGGCGGGGCCTCCTTCACCACCGCGCCGTTGAGGATGCGGCGGCAGTAGCCCTCACGGGACAGGCCCGCCTTGCGGGATTTCTTGGTGAGGGCGTCCAGCTCGGCCCTGGTAAAACGTATCTTCATTTCAAGCGTTCGTTTCAAAAATCATCATCCTTTCTAAATGCGGGGTCATAGGGGCGGCAAGCCCCTGTCAAGCTGAATTGTGGCCCCACAATTCGTTGCTTGTTAAGACAATACCGCCCTCTGCGCCTGCGGCGCGGGAGAACGTGCGGGGTAGGTTCAAGCCCGGTCGGATTCCCCCTTGGCGGGGCGGGCCGCAAGCCAATACTCCCGCTTGGCCTGCATATATTCGTCGTAGGCAAGCTGACGGTTGATGCGGTCAAGCCACGCCCACTCCGCTGGGGAAACACGGCGGGCGGGCCTGGGAGGGGGCTTGCTCTGCGGCGGTTTGCCCTGCATGGGAAAAGCACCTCCTTTTTTCAGCGGGTGACGGCAAAACGCCGTCATGGTCGGTTGAGGTCAAAAATAATGACGGCAAAATGCCGTCACGAAAAGCTGTCCAGGAAGTCCATGATGGTATCGTCCATCCCATCGTCGCCCTCCGGCTCCGCCAGCACAGGCTGAACAGGGACTTGGCGAAGGGCGGCGGCGAGTTCTTCCCGGATAATACTGCGGAACTCGTCTTTCATCAGACTGATACGCTCCGCCTGATTGATGATGGCTACCATAGTCCTGTTCAGGGACACCGCATGAAGCCCTTGCAGGTATTCCCACGCCTGCCTGTCCTCCGGGTGGTCAAGGTCAAAGCGGAGGGTCATCTTTTTACGTTGCATGGACACCGCCGCCCTTGCGGAGCGCCATTTCGCACAGGTATTCGTAGCCCTTGGCCGTGGCGCAAATATCATCGTAGATGGTCACACGGTCGGCGTCATACTCCCCAAAGTTGCGGATCAGGCAGCTCCCGCCGCCCAGCACATGGAGCCGCATGAGGGCCGGGTTGTACTCACGCTCCCGCAGGATACGGAAAATCTCGCGCACATACCCTGCGGCGGTTTCCCGGATGGTGGTCAGGTAGTCCGCTTGGATGTCCGCCGTGCCAAACCGCAGCACACGGTTGATGATGGAGTCGTCCACCGTGGCGTGGTGGGTTCGCATGACGTTCTCCCGGACGGCCAGCATACATTGATGGGTGCCGTACTTCTCCGTGAACATTCGGTCAGCAGCGGGCCTGCGGTCGTTGATGAACATGATGTTCATGGTGCCATTGCCAATGTCACACAGCATATTCACGCCCTGAAAGTCCCTGATCTGGCTGGCTACCGCCGCGAAGCCCTGGGGGAACACATCGGCCCCGGCGATCTCCACCCGGTAGGGCTTTCCCCGGAACGTAAAGCGCACCTCCCGGCTCCGCAAGAGGTAGGCTTTGAAGTCCTCCCGTTGCTGGCTCACCCAGGTCAGGGGCAGGCCCACGGCAAGGCGCACCGTGGCGTCGGTCAGCCCATGCACATTCAGCTCACGGGCGATAGCCGCCAGGGTCAGGATATAATAGTCGTCGTCCCCGGTCTTGTCGGCGGTGAACTCCTTGTGGCCCGCCCCGATCAGGAAGTACTGCCCGCCGTACACCAGCAGTTCGTCTTTGAATACCGGCTCGGTGTCATGGGCGGTCAGCCCTGCGGGGAAACAGCAGTTTGCGGTCTTGATGTTGCCGTAGCCGTTGTCGATGCCGATGATCTTTATGCCCTGATAGTCCTTCACCGGCTCCATTCCTCCTTTCTCTGCACCAGCCCCAGCTTTCGCTGAAGCAGGTCGTTCACGTCTTTGCCGTAGGGCGGGGGCCTGTCCTGCACCGTGTACTTGGCTCCCAGGCCCTCCATGATGCCCACCGCCGCGTCCCGGCCCACTTCGTCGTTGTCCAGGTGGAGATAGAGCGTGTTGGTGCCGGGGTGGTCTTTGAGGTACTGGCTGAGAGCCAGGGGGATAACAAACTCCTGTTTCCGCTTGAACACCCCGCCCAGGGAGAGTAGAGCGTCCTGCCGCCAGCCCCGGCCATTCATTTTCAGCAGAGTGGCATAGCTCAACAGGTCGATGGCCGATTCAAACAGGTGGACGTCGGGGGCGCTGGGGTTTTCGGCAATCGTGAACGAGTACCGCTTATCACTGCCGGGGGCCTCGCCCTTGAAGTCCCCCACGGTGCCCCGCAGGGCTGCGTACCGGGGCTGGTTTTTCAGGTCACGGCCCACGAACACGCAGTTGTGATAGGGCAGGCTTTCGTACAAGCGCCCGGTCTGGATGCAGTAGTCGATCACGTCATAGTCGATGCCCCGCCCGTGGAGATAGCTGACCATGTGGGTGGCGCACCGGCTGGACTTGGGCAGGGACAGCGCCCTGGGTTCCTGCTTTTTCGGCTGGGCCTGGGGCGCACGGGGCAAGGGGGAGAAGTTCTGGCCCACCAGGGCCTCCACCGCCTGGGTAAAGGAAAAGCCCTGGACTTTGATAAGATAGTCCAGGGCCGTCTTGCCGCCGATCCCGCGGGAAAACCAATTCCATTTGCCGTTGCTGATTTTCAGGCTGTCATGCTCACGGGTGCAGTAAGTGTTCCCGCTGACGTGTACCAGCTCATGGGGGTCGTACCGTTGAAGGTAGGTCAGCAGGTCAAGCTCCTTTGCCTGGGTGATCTGTTCCGGCGTGACGTAGCCCATCTACCGTCCCTCCCGCTGGCCCGGAGGCCAAAGCCGGTATCGCTGCCAGTCATGCAGCATGGTACACAGTTCTTCGCCTGTCATGGTGTATCAGCTCCTTTTTCAGATAGTAATAGCCGGGGGACTTTCGGATTGAAAATCTCCCCGGCTATGTACGGTGAATTCTTTTGCAGTCAACACCTTTTTGAAAGGCAAAATTCATTTGTATCTATCAAAATGCGTATTTGGCCTCCACTATTTTTGTACCGAATATTTTTCAAATAAAATACAAGGAAAATTTTTATCCCTGCATTTCAATTTATTCAAATTAGACTTTTTTTGTAGTTCCGCGTGATCTTTACTAAACGCCAATATTTCTGGCAAATCACAAAATGTTTCTGCTAATTTGTTAATTATCCACGTTCTATGAGGAAATTTTTTAGAAAAAAGCATATCTTCACAGTACTCATAAACTATGTAACTCAATACGGTCAATTTCTCATCATCTTCGAGTTTCTCAAATTGATTAGCAAAGTTATTATATTCGCTGTCATCTTCGTGATAAAATGCAAATACTACAGAGGAAGCTTCTAACGGAAACATACAAATATGCATATGTTTTACAATTAGATCTTCCGAAGTGTTATATATATCTGTAACCATGTTGCCATCCAAATCACCATATAAAGTTACTAACCCCTGAAATGCTATGGGAATTACGTAATCTAATTTTCTCCAATAAAACAATCGGAATTTACTTTTCTCTTTATCGGAGGAATTCATCATGTTTTTTATCCGAATGAAATCCCACCAAAAATCTCGTTCATCTAACGAATTAACTGCTTGCTTTGTTTCATATGGATATGGCATATTGGATTCTTTTTTCATATTGTCGAACAATTTGATTTCAAAATACCTTTTGTTGAGCATCATTAAAACATTCTTTAACGCTATTTCTTCAAGCATTGTTTCGGTGGGCTTAACACATAGTGATTCTAAATTTTCATAGTCCTGAAATATTTTTCCATCACACTCTCTGCACAATAATTTGAATGTCCCTGCCTCACCAATTCCTTTATCAGCATTTATTATGGGAATTTCGACCATCGAATTAAAATAATCAAGTTTGCCTTCTGTGTCAATGTTTCTTAATATACATTGAGGAACTGAATGCGAATTACAAAACCGCGTTATCTTTCTTCCACACCATAAGCACTCACTTTTTTTGCCTGTTGCTTGCTCATGTTCATAAGTTTAGAAAATTGTTTGCGTGCTTCAATGATAGTTTTATCCATATTTATCCCCTTGCTTTATGTTTTTTGAGAATTTTTTATATCGTAACATAGTTTTTCTTTATATGCAACACCTTTAATTATCGTAATCGTAAAGGGCGACGCTGGCCAGCGTCGCCCTTCATCATAAAATACCCGCTTTTCTGAGGTAGCCTACGCTATCATAGCAGCCACGGAAATATGCCGCCTCCATTTCAATCTCCGTCCGCTGGTTCCGCAGGCTGGCGATCTCAATCACCGCCGCGCACTCCGCCTCGGTCAGCGCCGACACAGCCTCCCGGTCGAACAGACCCATCACCCTGGGATACTGCTCATAGATCGCATTGATACGCTCCTGGATGGCGCGGGAGTTTTCATCCACCTTGGGCAGCTTTGCGGCAATCATACTCAAATATTCCCGGAAGTCCACACCCTGGGCCTCCGCAAAGGCTTCAAAATTAAATCGCTCACTCATAACGATTCCCTCCTTCAAGCGTTGGTCTTATTATATGCCGCCATGCCTGTCAGCTCAAATGTGCGAATTATTTTTCTACCGTCTGAACTATATCCGTATTCCACGGTTATAGATTATTATAATATCCCTCCACAATGATTACAATAGGCATGATAAAAACTTGTTGCGGTGGAGGGGCCTCATGGAGCGAGAACTTGATTACAAGGCAATCGGCAAACGGGTCAAGATCGCCCGGATCAAAGCCGATATGAAGCAGGAACACGTTGCGGAAAAATCGGGGCTGTCCCCTACCCACATCAGTAACATTGAAACCGGCACTACAAAGGCCAGCCTTTCGGCCATAGTCAACGTAGCCAACGCCATTGGCGTCACGGTTGACGATCTTCTTTGTGACAGCCTGATACACGCAAGGCCGCAGTTTGAACAGGACATTGCCGAGCTAATTGAGGACTGCGATGATTATGAAATCCGCATGGTGAAAGACATAACTGAGGCGCTAATCGCCACCCTTCGGCGGGACGCCCACCTGCGGCAATAATACCTTGGAATATGTACGGGGGCAAGTCTGCGGCTTGTCCCCGTTTTGTGTTCAGCGTTCCGGGGCTGGCTCATCCCGGCCAGCGGCGGGTGCGTCCTCACCCGGTTCCCCGTCCACGATCTCGCTTTCCCGCTTGTCCATGTTCAGCAGAATGTTCAACTCGTCCAGACGGGCCGACTTCGTTTTCTGCTCGTCCTCCTGGGGGAAGGGCTTTTCCACCTCCTGCTTAGCGTTGTCCAACTGGACGTTGACGTTTGCAAGTTCCTCCCGGCAGGCAATCAGCCGTTCCTCCATACCGCCCAGCAGATTGTCCAGCCGCAGAATATTACCGAAAATGTCTGTGCCCAGGCCGGTGGTATGGGTGAGCGCCCCTTTCAGCGTGATTCGGAACTCTTTGCTGAAGCTCTCAAAGGACAACTCCATAGCAAATCCCCGGTACTGGCCCAGGGGGACAGGATCGGGGCTGGTCATGGCATGGCAGGCGGCGAGGATGGCGCTGCCCGCCGCTTTCTTGTTGGTGTAGACGGTGCCCTCCACCTCCATGGGGGAAAAGCCATCCTCATTGGGATGGGTGTTTTCTTTCAGCCGGTTCATATCAGCGGTGTAGCCCTCAATGCGCTGTTCCAGGGACACTATTTTTTGCGGCAGATACTTGATAATCTGATCCTCCAGAGCATACCGCTGGCTGAGATGGTTGGCTTTCAGCAGTTTGAGCCGCTGCACGTCAATATCCAGATCCATCTTCTCCTTGATATGGGGATTGCCCGTACATAGGGGGTACTCCGCAACCTCAAAGCCATTGCCCTGCAAGGGTTAGGAGGCAAAAATGGGAGTTTAAAGTGCAAGGTTTTTTGCAGAAAGTATATCAAAACCCTTGCACTTGACTTATAGTCACCTCTATATGCGGGCAGGAATGGACCATGCTTTCCCCATATTTCCTTGTTTCGATAAGGCTATAAAACCTGTTTTTGGCTCTTTTCCACGCTTTTGCCCTCAACTTCCTTTTGAACGGGGTTGCGGAGTACCCCCTAAATAGCCACTTTACATAGGGCCTGCTTCATAACCTCAAACAGCTTGGAAGACAAGCAATATGGGATGAAATATGGTAGAATAGGTGCAAGGGAATTGGGAAAAAGCAAGGAAAAAGCGTGCACTTATAGGGGGCGGAGTGGATGTATAAGGACAACAGTCAGCTTCGGATGGAAGATTTCATCTTTCCATATGGGAAACTGGACCCAGAAAACGATTGGGTGAAACTGGCGGCGCTGGTTCCGTGGGAGATAGCGGAGGAACGGTATGCAGCGCGATTCGTGAACAATGGTCACCCGGCCCATCCGGCACGGATGGCATTAGGGGCGCTGCTGATTCAGCGGCGGCTGAAATGCAGCGACCAATGGCTGGTGAAGCACATTGGAGAAAACCCGTATCTGCAATATTTCATCGGCATGAAGGAGTACGGGCCGTGTCCGTTCGGAGCGTCCACGCTGGTGGCGTTCCGGAAACGGTTCAGCGAGGAGGACCTGGCAGCAATTCTGGAGGCGTCTGTCCCAAAAGCGGAGACAGGGAAACAGGATGACTCGGATGACGGGAACGATCCGCCTAACAGCGGGACACTGATTCTGGACGCCACATGCTGCCCCGCGGACATCGCCTATCCTCAGGACATCGATTTACTCAACCAAGTGCGGGAGAAAGCGGAGAAAACGGTGGACGAGCTGTGTAAAGCGGCAGGACAGAAGAAGCCCCGGATGTACCGCAAGCGCGCCCGGAAGGACTATCTCCGTCTGTCCAAAAGCAAGAAGCGCAGTGGGAAAGCAATCCGTTCCGCGATACGCAAACAGCTGCAATACATCCGCCGGGATATCAGGTACATAGCTGAATTGGTTCAAAAAGGTGCAAAATTGTCTTCAAAGCAGGCGGACCACCTGAATATCATGACTACTGTCTACGAGCAGCAGCGCCTCATGTTTGAATCCGGGACCCACAGCATTCCCCGGCGCATCGTCAGTCTGGCCCAGCCCTGGGTCCGGCCCATCGTTCGGGGAAAAGCCCACGCCAATACCGAGTTTGGCTCAAAACTGCATATCAGTCTGGTGGATGGCTATGCCAGGATCGAACGGCTGGACTTCGAGCCCTTCAACGAATCGGAAGACCTCTGGCGGGCGGTGGCTCGGTATCGGGAGCGCTATGGCTGTTACCCGGAACGTATCCTGGCGGACAAAATCTACCGCAGCCGCCAGACACTGGCTTTTTGCAAAGAGCATGGTATTCGTCTGTCCGGTCCGGCCCTGGGAAAGCCGCCAAAAGCTCCCGGCCTGTCCCGTCAAGCAAAGAAACTGGAGTATCAGGACAACTGCGACCGCAATGCTGTGGAGGGTCTTTTCGGGACGGTCAAGACCGCTTACGGCCTGGACCGCGTCATGGCACGCCTACAGGAAACCGCTGTCTGTGTGATTGGCGTTACACTGCTGCTCTCAAACCTTTCCTTATCCCTGAGGGCCGCTCTCGCTCTGTTTTGCCTTATGCTTCTGCTGTTTGTTTTGCTGACGTTGCGGAGCAGAGCCTACATAGGGCCTTGATTTCGGCGTAGGACAGGGCGGTTTCGTCAATGTCCTCCGCAGAGCGCACCGGGCTTTTGCTGGTCATGATCTGCCCGATAAACTTCTGTTTGCCCTCTACCAACTGATAGAGGTAGCTGTCAAAGGTGTTCTCAGTGACGTAAGTGTAAATGTCCACCTCGTCATTTTCGTTACCTTGCCGGATGATGCGCCCCTCCCGTTGCTGTAAATCGGAGGGACGCCACGGGCAGTCTAAATGGTGAAGCGCGATCAATTTCTTCTGTACGTTGGTGCCTGCCCCCATCTTCTGTGTGGAGTCGAGCAGCACCCGTATCTGGCCGGAACGCACTTTGCCGAACAGCTCTTTCTTCTGTACCTCTGTATTGGCGGTGTGGATATACGCTATTTCTTCGGCTGGTATGCCCTTGGCAATCAGCTTGTCCCGCAGGTCGTCGTAGACGTTAAAATCCCCGTTTCCCTTGGGGGTGGACAGGTCGCAGAACACCATTTGCGTAGACCGCTGATCCGCCGTGCGCTGCCATATCTCAAAGACATTTTCAGCGCAGGCGCTCACCTTGCCGGTGTCGCTGTCCGGGAGCATGGGGTTAAGGAGCCGCTGGTCGAGGGCCAGCTTGCGCCCGTCGTTGGTAATGAGCAGCATATTGTCCACGGTGCTGTCCACCATCTTATTGCGGACGCGCTCGGCCCGCTCTCCCAGCGCCGCCACCATCTCCTTCTGCTGTTCCGATGGCTTCAAAACGATGTTGTGGTAGTTGGCTTGGGCACGGGGAGGTTGAGCATATCCGCCGTCTGGATGTCCGCCACTTCCTTGAACATATTCATCAGCTCCGGGAGATTATAGAAGCGGGAGAAGCGGGTCTTGGCCCGGTAGCCGGTGCCCTCCGGGGCCAGCTCCATAGCGGTGACAGTTTCCCCAAACGTGGACGCCCATGCGTCAAAATGAAGCAGTTCCTTTTGCTCCAGCAATCCGTACTGCAAGTATTTCTGCATGGTATACATCTCCACCATTGTGTTGGAGATAGGGGTGCCCGTGGCGAAAATCACACCCCGGCCCCCGGTCAACTCGTCCAGATAGCGGCACTTCATATAGAGGTCGCTGGACTTCTGCGCTTCGGTCTGGCTGATGCCGCCCACGTTCCGCATTTTAGAAAAGGACGCGAGGTTTTTGTAATAATGTGCCTCGTCAATGAAGATGCGGTCAACGCCCAATTCCTCAAACGTGACCACATCATCCTTACGGCTTTGGTTGTTCAGCTTTTCCAGCTTGGCGTCAATGGATTTCCTGGTGCGTTCCATCTGCTTGATGGAAAACCGTTCCCCGTGGTTGGCTTTCAGCTCCGCAATACCGTCCAAAACGTCCCGCCGCTGCTGCTCCAGAAGATACCGCTGGCGCTCTATGCTCACCGGGATTTTCTCAAACTGCGAGTGCCCGATGATGATGGCGTCATAGTCCCCGGTGGCAATTCGGCCACAAAACCGCTTTCGATTTTTGGTTTCAAAATCTTTTTTTGTAGCGACAAGGATGTTGGCGGAGGGATAGAGCTGCAAATACTCCGCCGCCCACTGCTCCGTCAGGTGGTTGGGGACAACGAACAGGCTCTTTTGGCACAGGCCCAGCCGTTTGCTCTCCTGTGCCGCTGCCACCATTTCAAAGGTCTTGCCCGCCCCCACCACATGGGCCAGCAGGGTATTCCCGCCGTAGAGGATATGGGCGATGGCGTTCACCTGATGGGGCCGCAGGGTGATCTCCGGGTTCATGCCCACAAAGTTCAGGTGGCTCCCGTCGTACTCGCGGGGCCGGGTGCTGTTGAACTTGTCGTTATAGAGCCGCGTCAGGCGTTCTCTCCGGGCCGGGTCTTTCCAAATCCAGTCCTGGAACGCCTGCTTGATAAGCTCCTGTTTGCCCTGGGCGATGGCGGTTTCTTTCTTGTTCAGGACGGGGGTGTTCTTTCCGTCGGCATCTTCAACGTAATCAAAAATCCGCACGTCCCGCAGGTTCAGGGTTTCCTCAATGATCTTGTAGCCGTTGATCCGGCTGGTGCCGTAGGTGTTGTGCGCCCTGATGTTGCTCTTGTCGTAGGATTTGCCCTCAATGTTCCAGTCACGGGTCATACGGGAATGGTGGACTTTGATATTCCACTGTGCGTAATTGGGTGTGTCAAACAGCTCGTACATGAATTGCTGGACGACCTCGACGGGAAGCCAGTCGGCTCCCAGCCGCACGGAAATCTCGCTGGCGGTCAGGTCAACCGGCTGCACCCGTTCCAGGGCTTCCACATTGGCGGTATAGTCCTCCGGGTACTGTTCGGCGCTCCGCTTTGCCCATTGCAGCTTCTCCCGCACATTGCCGGAGAGGTATTCATCGGCGGTGAGGTATTTTTCCTCTGTGCTGCCGCCATATCCGTGCATGGGGTTCAGGAAGATCACGCCAGTCAGGTCGGCAAAAACCTCCTGTTCCGTCTTGCCGGTCAGCCCCATCATAAAGGGCATATCCACCCTGGCCTTTTCAGCCAGTGACACAGCCAGGGCCTCGGACGCGGTGTCTACGCTGGTGACGACTACCTTCTGCTTGATGGTGCGCTTGGTGAACATATCCGCTTTGCGGACAAAGTTCCGCTCATCGTCCAGCACTTCCAGGGAGGATAGCAGGAAATAGGCGCTGTCCATGCTGAACGCGGCGCTATTGGCGCGGGAGTTGATACGCCCGTATTTCGCCGCAAAAGCGTCATAAAGAGCATTGAGCTTTTTTTGCTGGGCCTGAATATCCTCGGCGGGCCAGTCCTCGGTCTGATACTCAATGAGCGTCCGCACACAGTCCCGGATGCCGATCAGCCCCTTGATGCGGTTCGCCGCTGTCACCGATACCTCCACCGGGTTCATCCGACTGTTTTCCCGGTAGTACACCTGACCGTCCACCACGGTGTAGCTGAAATTCCGCACCTCCGGGTCGGCGGGAATGGATTTGTCCTCGCCCTCCGCTTCCGGGTCGTCCAGCACATACTCGGTGATAGAGCCTTGGATGTTTTGGATGGCAGCGGTGAGCTGTTCGCCCAGGTTTTGCCCCTCACGGGGCAGGCAGGCGGTTTCCGGCCCGTAGGGGCCGCTGACCTCCCGCATTTCGCCCATCACCATTTCCGGGTGGTCGATGAAATACTGATTCATTTTCAGCCCGTTTTCATCGGTGTTCAGGTGTACCCAGGCCGGTTCCTCGCTGGAGAGGGCGTCCCGCTTCTGCAAAAACAGAATGTCGCTGGTCACTTCCGTGCCAGCGGCGTCCTTGAACGCATTATTGGGCAGACGGATAGCCCCCAGCAGATCGGCCCGCTGTGCGATATACTTCCGCACGGTGGGTGTTTCCTTGTCCATGGTGCCCTTGCTGGTAACAAAGGCGATGATGCCGCCCGGTCTGACCTTATCCAGCGTCCGTGCAAAGAAGTAGTCGTGAATGAGAAAGTTGTGCTTGTCGTACCGCTTGTCCGATACCTTGAAGCTGCCAAAGGGCACGTTGCCGATGGCGGCGTCAAAAAAGCTGTCCGGGAGGTCTGTTTTCTCAAACCCCTGGACAGCAATGGAGGATTTTTGGTAGAGCTGCTGGGCGATGCGCCCGCTGATTCCGTCCAACTCTATGCCGTAGACTTTGGAGTCCGCCAGATTTTCCGGGCGCATACCAATGAAGTTGCCAATACCGCAGGACGGTTCCAGCAGATTGCCGGTCTTGAAGCCCATGTTCTCTAATGCCTGATAAATGGAGCGAATGACCACGGGCGGGGTGTAAAAGGCGGTGAGAGTGGATTCCCTGGCGGCGGCGTATTCGTCCTCGTCAAGTAGGGCTTTCAGCTCGGCGTACTTGCTGTGGCGCTCGTCAAAGCAGTCGGCCAGACCGCCCCAACCCACATACTGCGCCAATACCGCCTGTTCCTCCGGCGTGGCAAAACGATCTTCTCGTTCCAGCTTTTTCAGCAGGCGGATGGCCCGGACGTTGTTGTTAAATCGTTCTCCCGGCGTTCCCGCGCCGATGGCATCATCGGTGATACAGTACTCGTGCCGGTCTGCATTGGAGACTTCGGGATGGAGGACAAAGGGGGACACCTTGGCCCTGCGCCGGGGCGCGGGCGGGGCCGGGGCTGGCCCCTCACCCTCATGGCCGTGCCCATCTGCTAAACTTTCCGCGCCCTTTTCCGTATCCGCTGCTTTTTCAGCAGGTTCCTGTTTCGCCCGCTCCACCGCCAGCCATTCAGCGATCTCCTTGTCCGCCACGGCCTTTTTAACCTGCTTCAGATAGTCCTCGGCCTGCCATTCGCTGGTAAATTCCTCCCGGACACCCTCGCCGTCCACATATATCTCGTCCCGAATATCGTCCCAAACGGCGTAGCCGCCCTCCGTTTCAATGACAGAAAAGCGTTCCGGGGACGGGGATTCGTTGGCGGCAATCTGCTCCACATCGGCCATGACCTGCTGAATAAAGGGGTTGGCGTCCAGCTTGTCCGGGTCAACAACATGGCCGTCTACAATACCGTTCTCCGCAAGGGCGGCGCGGATGGCAGCGGGGTCAATATCAGAGAAGTCATCGGTTTCCTGTTCCTGCTGGCGGAGCTGCTCTTGCTGTTTGCCGTATCGTTCCTCGGCAAAGGCAATCATTTCATCAAAATCCAGGTTGGCGAGAAGCCCGTTCAAATCGTCCAGGTCGTGACATTGGATGGAAGCAACCGATTCGCCGTCCACCTGATAAGTCAGACGAAACACCGTAAGGTCGGCGCTCACATCAACAAAGTGTTCGCCGTCGCCGGTGGCGCTGTGAGCCAGGGCAACATCGCGCAGATTGGAAAAATCGGCGGGGCTGTTATACTCCTTTTCGCAAAACTCATTGATAAGACGCTTTGCTCTCTCCGTGGGCGCGGCGGGAATAGCGGTGATCTTGTGCCGGTTATCCTCCAGCGACGCCACGATCACGTCATGCCCCGCAGCGGTCAGCCGCACCACGTTGTCCTCCAGCGCATGGGCGGGAAAACCGCACATGGAGACACGGCCTATGTCGGAGATGGTGCGGGTGGTCAGCGCAAGGCCGAGTTCGGATGCCGCAATCTGCGCGTCCTCTCCCGCACTCCCGCCATACAACTCAAAGAAGTCGCCCACCTGATACAGTACAAGACTGTCGTGGTAACGTTCCTTGGTGGAGTTGTAGTCGTCCCAAAACCTGCCGCTGGCAGGCTCCCGCACCAACGGCGGGGTAGAAAACACGGGGGTGTCCTGGACGGCGGAGATAGTCATGGTGGAGGTGGCGGCAAATTCTTCGATCCGTGCCCGCACATCCTCCGGCAGACCGCCCTCGTGATAGGTCACGGTTCGGTCAGGTGCAATATGGGCGATTGTCTTATAGTCACCGTCCCACAGTTCCAGCCGGTTCCACACCGTCACGCCGTTGCCCAGGTGCCCAAAGCCCAACTCATAGCCGGGTGTGTCGGTGCGTTCCTCTTGATGCTGCTCTACGGTCTGCGGGGTGTCCGGCTCCCCCTGTTCGGCGGCGGGCGATACATCCTCCACCACCTGAAGCAAACGGTCATTCAGCGGATTCTCCGCCAGCATACGGTCAAATTCGGCGCGGGGCAGTTCCTTGTTGATGATGGGGAACGCCGGGTCAAAGAGCCGGACGGTCTGCTCGTCATAGGCCAGCAGCTCATACTCCTGCATCCCCAGGTACACCGTGTCGCCCAAAGCAAAGCGGTATTCCTTCTTCGGCGGGGGCGGCGGGTTCAGTTCGTCATAGGTGGGTTCCAGCGGCGCGGCCAGAGGGCCGGAGAGCTGGGCAAGCATGGCCTCGCACCGCTCCGTCAGGTGGGTGTTGTCTTTGATGATGGTCTGCATGGCGTCCCGCAGGGTGGGGAGAACAAAGCTGCCCTCCATCGTCAGGACATAGCATTTCTTGTCTCCTACACCAAAGCTGTCCGCGCACCTTTTGGCAAGCAGGATTTCCGAGCATTGCTCTTTTTCACCGAGCTGGGTCTTGAAGTCCACATAATCGTCGATGATGGAGCTGATTTCCTTTGCGATGGCCCACCGCGCTTTCCGTTCCTCTACCTGGGCCTGATATACTGGGTAATGTTCTTTTTCAGCCCGGTTCAGATAGCGGTCGGCTGCAATCAGTTCCCCGATACGCTTTTCTACCTTGGCCCAGGTCAACAGAAACTTGCCGTCAGGATCGCCATAATCGCGGGAAATAGTGATGCCCTTGCCGTCGTGATCCTCCCAATAACCGCTGCCGGGGATGGCGTCAGAATGCCCGCCAATACCGTATTCATCCCGCAAAAATTTGATGTTTTCCTGTTTGCCCTCTTTTTTCTGGAATTGTTCATATATGCGGTACTTGCCCTCGGATATGCCGCTCCCCCCACACAGGATATAGTCAATGGCCTCCTGGGGAATGGTAAAAGCCGAAGCCTTTTCCGCTTCGGCCTGTTCGATAAAGGAGATTTGCTCCGCTTCGCTGGGGAGAGGACGCTCGTCCGGGTCAAGCCATTGGTTAAGCAGGATCATCCCATAGATGGTGTCGGCAACGCCCGTCCACCGCATGAACACCTCTTTTTCGCGGGAGAGATAGGCTCCGCGCCAGAAGGTCAGCACATCGTCCCATGCCCGATACCCGGCCCGCTGTCCGTTACTCAGGATTTTCTCAACGTAGGTATTGTTGAAAAAGGACTTGATAAAATCGCCGCGCTCCTTGCTGTCCGAATGTCCGGCAAAGAATGCGGCGATTTCAGTTCGGTGGTCTTTCAGGGCATCGCAGGTGCGGAGTAATTCGTTTTTCTCGCTGTCCTGGTAATAGTAATCCACGTCAGAATGGGCGCTAAAGTCGTGATGTTTGACTTCAAGCCTGATAGAGCCAGCCATTGACGGGGCGGTAGGGGCCTGCGGTGGTTCTTCTGCTGCGGGGAGGGGGTCGGTCAGTTGGCGTACACCAGCTCCGCCAGCACCATTTCCTCCGCCGATGCCTTGATGTTGTTCATCAGACCGACCCACTTCATCTGATCGGACGCTTTCAGGCTCTCGGTCACGCCCTGTTCCCGCGCCATTTGCTCCGTCAGCCGCTCCACCATCTCGGTGGCCTGCCGGTCGATCTCCGCCAGATGGCTGTTCAGCTCCCCGGTCAGCAGCATCCCCGTGTAAATCCCGTGTCGGTGATTGGCGAGGAAACTGCGCCGCAGCATCCCATATTTTCCGACCTGCGGTGCCTCCGGCACGTCCAGGTTGGGCAGTTGATAATCGCCCTCGGTTCTGTATGTCAGCTCCATGTTCAATGCTCCTTTCAGGTTTCGTTCTGCCATCATTATACCGTGCTGTGGGCCGCTGGGCAAATGTGCGATTTTGTTTTTCTTCCTCCCAATATAAGGGCAGCACGGTGCTGGCGATCTCCCGCAGGGGCATCTCGGCTATATCGCTGGCCGCAGCCCCCAGGATGACAAGGGTTTTCAAGGTATTAAAATCGTAGATGCGGGCAAAGTCCTCGCCGCTGAAATACTCCTGGGGGTCGATGCCGCACCGGGTCAGCATGATATAGGCCACGCTGTTTTCCAGTAGCCCCTTAAACCACACTTCGGTATTGAGATCGTCCAGTTCTTCCAGCAGACTGCCTTCTTTGACGCGGCAAAGGTCGGCGTAGTAGTCGCCAAAGTTGTCCTCTACGATGATCTTTGCCGTTTCCAGCAAACAGGCAGCAAAGTCGGACTTGTCGGAAAACTCGCCATAGCTGTTTTCCAACGCCTCCACCACCGGCCCCTCGTACTGCGGCCTCATCTGCCAGACGGGGACGGTGCGCCCCGCACGGCTGTTGGTGTCGGACATATCAAAGACGTGCCGCAGCTTGTAGCCCTTGTCGGTGTCTACCAGCAGGGCGATCCCCGTGGTGCCCTTGTTCACCCACCGGCCATGCTTATTCCAGAAGTCGGTTTCAGCGCAGGCGGTAGCGTCCGGCTTTTGGGCGTAAATCAAAAGCTGGTCGCGGAAACTGTATTTGAAATTGTGGGCGGCGGTGGTCAGGAACGCCATATAGTTCCCGCTGTTGGCAAAAATCTGGCGGGCCGTCTGTGCCGCAAGCCGGACAATGGGTTCAGGTTTCTTTGCCACGATTTATCCATCCTTTTCCTCATAAGATTTAAGCAGCCCTTTTCTGGCGGCAGCAATTTTGGAGATACGCCCGGTGAGCTGGGCGACGGTGGCCTGTACCTCCGACTGCCGCGCTGCATAGAAGTAGCCGGTGGTGTCGCTGCAAATGGGCCAGCCGTCACAGCGCAGGCGGTTGACAGCCCGCCGCAGTTCCGTCCCCTTGACGTGAAACGCGGCCTCCAACTCTTTGCTGGAGGCCGCGCTCTCTTGCCCACGGCGGTATTTTTTCAGGTACTCACACAGGGTTTTGTCAATAGGTACGCCCTTCACCGGGCATCACCCCTGTCCTGGTTCCTGGGCTTAATGGGCCGGCCCTGTTCGTCATAGTTCTTCGGGTCGGCGGCAGGGGTGGCCCAGCCCTGGGTGGCCCCGGCCAGCATCGCCGCTGCCTGTGCCTTGCTTACGCCCATCTCGCTGTTCAGCTCGTCCACCAGCTTCTGGCTGGTGCGGCCCTTTGTCACATAGGATGCGGAGCGGTAGCCGTCAAAGCCCCGCTCAAACATGACGATGGCCCGCTTCTCCGGCACCTTGCCATAGCATATCAGCGGAAGCGAATTTCTGAGGGGGATCACAGAGTTGCCGTTGCGCTCCATCATCTCGGCAAACTGGCAGATATGGTAGAGGTTGTCCCAGCCGGTGCCCACCTCCACATGGCAGTCGTCGATATACCGGCATACCCGGTCAAGCACCCGCCCGTCCTGACACCTGATCCGCACACTGTCACCGTCCGCAATTCTGAACTTTTCCTCATAGTGCGGGGTGATAAAGCGGATGCCCTTTTCAGCCTGTTTCATGTGGCTGTCCAGCCAGTCCCGGCGGTAGCAGTAGATGAACAGGTTTTCCTCCCCCTTGTAGGGTTGCAGCCTTATCAGGTAGGCATACTGCGCCGTGTCCGCCCGGAAACCGAACGCAAAGCCATCGTTGAAGCTGCTCTCCGGGCATTCCTGGCAGAAGTCCCGCATGGCGTCACGGCTTTTCAAAAAGCCGCCGTACTGCTCATCGCCCACCAGGGCGTTCAGGACGCTCTCAAACTCCTGCTGAAATTCCTCGGTGGACAGGTTTTCACGGTGGCCTTTCCACGTTTTGAAAAAGCCCTTGCCGTCCTCGCCCATGTCGGCCCGCAGGTGGCCGATGCACCCGGTCTGGCCTTCGATCTGCATACTCTGGCGGGCGGAGTAAAGCCGCTCCGTTGGGGCCGCGGTCTGAAACGTCAATTCCATCAATGTCACACTCCTTTAACGAAAAAACAGCTTCCAGTTGGTTTTCTGGAAGCCGCTTTTCATGCTTTATTAGATTTTATAACCTTTACCGGGTATCGCCCCGGTCATAGTGCTTGGGCTTGATGGGCTGACCCTGCTCGTCATAGTTTTTCGGGTCGGCGGCGGGAACTTCCCAGCCGAACATGGAGCCGGCCAGCATCGCCGCCGCCTGCGCCTTGCTCACGCCGCCACTCTCGTTGCACTCATCCACAATCGCCAGGGCCTCCGCCCGGTCGTGACCATATTTGTCGGTATGGTAATAGCCACTCTCACCCTTCTTAACAATGATGATCTCGTCACCGCTGGGCAGCACAGCATAGCATTTTTCCGGCAAACCTGGACGCAGGGGGATCACCTTGCTGCTGCTCTCTTTCACCCATTCCGCAAACTCACGGATATGGTAAAAGCTGCCGCCAATTTCAGCGTGGCAATCGTCGATATACCGGGCCATGCGGTCAAGGCTTGCGCCCTCGCTGGTGGTGATCCGCACCATATCACCATCGGCCACCCTGAATTTCTCCTTGCCGTCCGGGGTGATGAAACGGATACCCTTTTCAGCCTGTTTCATGTGCTGGTCAAGCAAGTCCCGACGATACGCATAAACATGAGCGTGAATATCCCTTTCGTCCGGGGAGCAGCGAAGCAGGTAAGAGTAGTCTTGGGTATCAGCCCGGAACGCATATTCATATCCAGTCCCGAAACGGCTTTCCGGGTGGTCAAGGCAATAGGCAACCATCGTGGAGCGGTTTTGCAGCACAAGGCCGTACCGCTCGTCAAAGCGGAGCATATCAAGCACAATATTGAACTCCGTCTTAAACTCCGGCGTGTGTTGAGAACGCACATAAGTGTCCCAATGGTGTAGAAATATTGAGCCGCTGTTATCCAACTCACCCCACAAGCAGCCCGGATTTCCGCACCGTTCACTGATCTGCGAATACTGTTCATAGGCGTAAAGCCGCTCGGCGGGGGTGGCGGGCCGCAGGGTCATATCCATTACCGCTCACACTCCTTATCCGGCTCTTTGGGCTGTCTTTCAGCAGCCCTCGCCCTCCACTCCATCTGATACCTCACTTCATCATTGGCGCGGCCCAGCAAGTCCTTTTTCGCTTCCAGCAGGTCGGAGAAGTAGTGGCCCCAAAAATAGTTGTTCCCGCCCTTGCAGGCCCAGGTCACATACATGGGGAGTTTGCCGTCCCTCTTGCCGAACACAAATTCCGTTTGCCCGACCTGGATGGAGTCGGTGATGGTGTAGCCCTCGTTGATCCTGTCAGCCATATCAGCGTTCCTCCCTGTCCCTGGCTTTCTTTTCAGCCTGTTGTTCCTGCCGGAGAATTTCCAGATAATGCTTCGCCCATTTGGGCAGCTTTTCAGGCTCAATAACGCCGAGAATATCACTCCGCTGAAAATAGGAAGTCTTGCCGGAGTACAGCTCCGTGCAGTAACAGGCGGTGCCCCGGCTGTTGGGGGAAGCGCCAAAGCCCCCGGTACATAGCTGAAGCTGGCTGGTGGCTCGGCGGTATTCCGGGCGCAGCACCTCCTGTTTGATGACAACGATTTTCCCATGGAGGTCGTGCTGATAGCCGATGACCTCACAGCCCTCGGCGGTGATGGGGGTGTTGGGGATGCCCTGGATTTTCGGGCCGTTCAGGTCGATGCGGGTTTTCTCCGCCTGCTCCGCCACGCGCTCCCCAAACAGCTTCGCAAGTTCCGGGTAATCATCGCTGACCATGACCTCCGTGTAGCCCGCCATCAGGCCGTTGCTCTGGCAGAACGCGCACATATACCGCTCACCATCAACGCCTAACGGGTTTTCACCCAGCACGATTTCCCGGTTACCAATGTGAAACGCATGGATGATAACATAATCACCGGCCATGCGTTTCTCCTGATCTACGCTCATTTGATTCCCTCCTTATTCAAAATTTACACCGCCCTGCGTTCCGTAGGCAAAGGGCGGTGTATGTAAGTAATATAGAAAAAACCATTTTATTTTCAGCAGGCTATCAGCTTTGCCAGAAGCTCATTCACCGGCGCGGCGTCGCGGCCCTGGGCGGTCAGCTTGTTCCACCAGTCCAGCAGATATTTCCGCACAAGGCGATATTCCGCGCCGGTCAATTTGAGGTACACCTTCTTTTCCTGTTTGAACATTTGAAACAGCTCCTTTCACCACCATAGTACAGAAAAAAACAAGCGGTTTCAAATGTGCAAACAAGCAGAGATATAGATCGCTGGCGCTATGTAAGGACGGCTTTTCGGCCGTCCCTTCCCGGTTCGGGAGATTTACTCAATATCCTCCTTCTTCTTATTCTTGAAATAGGCCACACCGCAGGCCGCAGCCCCCAGGACAGAAACGCCTATCAACGCCGCCCACAACATAGGATTACTGTCATCCCCGGTCTTGGGCGTGTCCCGCAGTTCGTTGTGCATCTTCACCGTGGTGACGGAGTTGTCGCGGACTTCTGCGGTCTTATCCGCAGGCAGGACGTAGGGGGAAGATTTCTCGTCCAGCACCTCGCTCACATGGTACTCACCCACGCGCAGGCCCTCAATCACGATTTCGCCCGACGCATTAGTGGTAAATACCTGTTCGTAGCCATTCGGCCCGGTGACACGGAAGGAGAATCCCTCCACCTTGCCGTCAGAGGAAGTCTTGACGATCTTCAAACTGCCCGCCTGGGCATCGTTCACAAAGCCAACACCGGCCTTGTTCTCCACAATGACCGTCTTGCCATGCTCGTTGATCTCAAAATAGTAGGCGTTTTCATCCAGACGGAAGCCATTGGGTGCGGTGCGCTCTTTCACGAAATGACCGCCGTACTCCACACCGGCCATCTCATAGATGCCGGTGCTGACCTCGGTGAGCGTACCTATCAGCTTATCCTCGGCATCAAATTCCTTGTTGCCATTGCTGTCCCGGTATACATCAAACTCTGCGCCGGACAACTTGTTATCCGGGTAGTTTTCATCCACCTTGGTAAGCTGCACCGTGCCGCGAATCCGGGTGTTCTCCACCTCGACCTCGACCACCGCGGCATCTTTGGCAATGTTCACCGGATAGGAGGTTTCGGACAGCACAAAACCTGTGGGGCTTTCGATCTCCCGCACCAGCCAATTTCCGTAAGGAACGTGGTCAAAGCGGAAACTGCCGTCCTCTGCGGAGGTGGCGGTCATCAGGGCATTGTCGGTGGTAAATTCGGTGGTGTCAGCGCGGAACAGGCCAATGACGGCTCCGGCCAGCGACTTACCGTCATCATCCTTTTTCAGCCCGTGAATCTCACCGTAGATCAGGCGGTTGCTGATAGAAGTGCCGTTGTTGGCTTTGATCTCCACCAAAGCAGCGTCCTGACCAGCTCCCTCAAAGACAACAGGGTATTTCTCATCAGAGAGAATATAGTGATTGTCGGTAGCCTGTTCCTTCAGGTAGTAGCTGCCCAAAGGAAGGTCAGTGGTGACATCACCCTGGCCCTTCTCGTTGACGGATACGATCTCAATCAGACCGTCCGCAGGAATGGTCGTGCCGTCTGCGGCGGTCAGCTTCTCGGCAGCGTACAAACCAAAGGTGACAGCGGTAATCTCGCCGTTCATGCCGATGCCGAACAACTCATTCTGCTCCATAACCTTTTCCAGCGTGACGGCGACCTTCTGACGCTCATTGTAGATGCTGGATGCAGTTTCGGTGATCTTGACCTCCTGGCCCGCATAGGTCAGTTCTACGGAGTGAATCTCCTTGCTTGCCAGCATACCAGCAGGCGCGGTGACTTCCCGGATCATGAATTTTCCCAGATAGAGGGCCTTGCTCACCGCGCTGCCCGTCTTATCGGAGGTCACGGTGTCCACCACCTGACCAGCAGAATAGCGCAGAGTGCCGTCGGGCGTGTAGATGTCCTCGGCGGCGGTGATCTCAAACACAGCGCCGGGAAGTCCCTGCACCTCGTAGACAGGCTGGTAAATGCCGCTGTTCTCGGTCACGGTAGAGAACACCTCGCCGGTCTTACTGATCTTGATGACGCCCTTCTGCGCCATATTCGCCTTGGTCACTTCCACCACGATCAGGCCATCATCCTTGATGGCATTGTCCTCGGTCACGTCAAAATAGACGGGGGTGCTGTCCAAAACGTAGCCAAAGGGTGCGGCCACTTCGACCAGGTAATAGCCCGTACCATATTCCAGGGGTTCGGGGGTGATGAGGTAGCCCTCGCTGTTGGTGTAGAACGTGTCGATGGTAGTCATAGTGGGGTAGGTGAAGGTCTGCGACACCTTGGAACCGTCCGGGCGGAAGATCTGGAATCCCGCCCCGGCGTAGGGGATAGTCTTGCCGGTTTCTGCGTCCACCTTGACGATTTTGATATAGCTTTCAAACAGGGCGTTGTTTGCGAGATAGCGGTAGGTCTGCCCATCCTTGGCAATATAAACATCAAAGTCGGCCAGCAGCTCCCGGCCCTCCCAGCCAGACACCTGATGGACGGTGTAAACGCCATAGGGCAGGTCTTTGGTCTGCGCAAAACCGTTCTCGTCACAAACAAGGTGATCGCGTTCGGATTTCCTGGCCGCTTCGTAGCTGCCAGCGGATTTCAGATATACGACAAACTCCGCTCCGACCTCCGGGGTTTCCAACTGCGTGTCGCCGTTGTCGGTGTGCTTGATAAGGGCAATGTTGCCATTGATGACCTGCTCGGTCACATCCAGAGAGGTGCTGTTATATTCAGCGGTGTAGCGGCGGGGTTCCGCACCGATGCGGTGGCTGGTGGTGTCCAACAGATAGCCCTCGGAGGGTGTGACTTCGCGGATGCTCCAATTATCGCCGCAGGGGTAGTAGTCGGTAGTAAATTGGCCTGTGGCATTGGTGGTATAGGTGTCGATCAGCTTGTCGCCCTGATACACGCCATAGACAGCACCGGCGAGGGAGCCGTCGCCCTGGGCGTTGCCGGTTTCACCGTCCCGCTTGGTCACAGTGGCGTTCCATTTCTTCAGCCGGTTCTCAAAGGTCTTGCGGGTGACGGTGTTCCACTCAATGGCTGCGCTCTGGCTGTCGGGAACAACGTACCGCACCGGCACGTCCATTTCCTCCAGGGTATAGCCAGTGCCGATCAGCACATTACGGAAATAGGCGCGACCCGTGCGGTCGGTCACAGCGTACTCGTCCACAGGAGCGCTGGACAAGGACGTACCATAAAGGTGGAATTTCACGCCCTCCACCAGACCATCCTCGGCGGTCTTGGTGACAGCCAGATCGCCCCGGCGCAGGGTGTTATTGAAGGTCACGGTCGCCGTCTGCCCCGAAACAACTGTGACCTGCTGGCTTTCCTGGGGCGCATATTCGTTGAAAGACTGCTCGGAAACGGTGTAGACGCCAGGGGCAAGGTTGTCGATCTGAATTTCGCCCGCGCTGTTGGTCTGGACTGTTTCGTTGACGCCGTTGCCGGTAATGGTAAAGGGGATTCCCGCAATCTTGCCGTCCTCGGCGGTTTTGACGATCTTCACGCTGCCGTAGCTGACCTTGATGTTCATATAGCCCTTGATGGGGTCGGTAACGGACTGCGCGTAGGTCACAAGGTCTTGCAGCGTACTGTCAGGCCCAATGTGGCCATCCGTCCAGGTGACGATGCCCCGGCGCTGGGAGTTGTTCTTGGAGGCGGTGATGGCAGCGGGGCCGTCCGGCGCGTTGTCGGTGGTGATCGTAAGCTGATTGCCGTTGACGGAGACGCGAATGCTGGGATTGTTCGCGGCAAAGGTGTAGTCGGCCAGGACGTTGTTGGTGTCGGTCAGGGTAGCGGTATACTTTGTGCCGTCCCAGGTCAGTTCAATGTCCTGCGCTCTGTTTGTGCTGCGGGCAAAAAAGCTGGGCAGCTTGGAGTGGGCCTGAACGCTGGCAACGATACTGTTGTAGTAGCTCATGATCTGGCTGCGCAGAGGGTGATCGGAACTGATCTGGTCAAGGACTGCGGCATAACCGCCGGTGTTGACCTTGTTGAAATCGGCGTCACGCTCACCAACCACCGTTTCCCAAATCAAAAGCTGTGTCGCCATGGCGTGGGACAGCTTATCCGCGTCCTCGCTTTTCTGAGTGCGCCAACCTGTAGAGACTGTTCCCGTGTAGCCATACTGCATGATGCGTCCGATCAGCAGCTTAATGTCATCGGGCGTGATCGTTTTGTTGTAGCTGGACGGGTAGTTGTCCCAAAAGCCCTCATCCCGCTGGGTCAGCTTGTCGCCGATATTGAGGGGAACGCCGGGTTCGATGCAGTAGCAAATAGGCCCGTTATAGGTTCCCACGGTGCGCACGATGGTCTGGCGGGACGAGCTGGATGACCAGCCGTTCATATAGGTCAAGTTCTCATGGCCCCAGGTGCCCTTGTGGTAGTTCTCATCGCCATCGCGGGGGAAAGCGATCAGGTAGACCTCCGTTTCTGTTCCTGCGGCAAAGGCCGTAGTAGTGCCGATGTTGACAAGGCCGGAGAAGCACAGCAGCATTGCCATAAGCATCGACAGCCCACGCTTAAAAATGCTTTTTTTCATGGGATGTTTCCTCCTTTTTGACATAAAAAGGACGCACCGTTTTATAGGTGCGTCCAATCAGAATATTGAATTTTACGCATAACCGATATACAGATCATAGCTCCCGTCGGAGCGGCTTTCCGCCCATACCCACACATCCAGGATGGTTTCGTCCTTGGCATAGCGGTTCAAACGGCTTTGAATATCTCGTTCCAGGCAGGTGCAATGTGCGCCTGCGGTGATGGGGTTGTCCCAGCAGTCAACAGCGGTGGAGTCCAGATTCAGCCCTACGGTCTTGGCGTACTCCTGCGCATAGCTGATCCAGTGGTCGATGCTGAACGCTGGTTCAGCGGGTTCACTGGCGGCAGGCGGCGCAGGCTCCACCGTCGGCTTCGATTCCGTAGGGGGAGTGGGGGTTGGCACGGGTTCCGGCTCCGAGGGCTGTGCGGGTGTGTTGGGCGTAGAGGGTTTTGCGGTTTCTTTCTGATTATCCAGTGCAAATGTTACGGATGCCTTTACAGTCGCTTGGGGTTCCTGCGGTTGAGAGACTGCGGGCGGCTCTGCCTGGGATTCAGGCTCCGCACTGCTCTCTGTGTCCTCTTTGACCGTTGCGTTATCCACAAGTTGGTCATTACCGGCTGACAAAGCAACAGTTTCATTCTCAACAGGCTCAGCGTCCTCCAGCACCGTTTCCAACACTGGCCGGAGTGGGCAATCTTCTGATTGGGCCGGTGCAACTGCATTTGAACAGCCAGCCAGGGTTAGGATGAGCGTTGCCGCTGCGATGCTCCACAATACTCTTTTCATGGCTTTTGCCTCCTTTGGCCCCATTTTAGAGTATGGGGCCAATTTTCGCAAAGGTACAAGCTGCAAGTATCATGGAGTGCCTTTTTTCAGCCGGTACAGCAGGTTTTGAGGGGGAGAGTGTGAGAGGGGGAGGGCGTGGAAAGTGCCAAGGCCGCAAAAGGGCATACTGCCCCCCAGGTGTAAAGTTCATCGCTCCACCTCCCTCTGCCGCCTGCGGTACATCTCCAAAGCTTTCACAATGGTATCCTCAATCTTCTGCGCGGGCGTCCCCGGCGAGAAAAATTTGCTGATGCGGTCTTTGGGCATTTTGAATTGTTCTACCTGGTTGGGCTTTTCCTCCTGCATGATGGACAGGATCACATCTGCGTTCAGTTTGCCTTTCTCGGAGAAGTTACGCATTTTGATAGCTTGGGCGTGAGAGGGAGTGCAATCATCAATGGTCATGGTTTCCAGCAAAGCCTTTTGCTCGTCCTCGGTCAGATAGGACAGTTCCACGGCAGGACGTAGCGCCATCTGCAACTTGTCTTTCTCTTTCAGCACAGAATTGTCTACCATCTCCAACAGCTCCGGGACAAGGTTGGTTAAGCGGATATAGCGGTAAATTTGGGGTTGACTATCACCGCTATCCTTTCCTATTTGTTGCGCTGCTGTTATTCCTTTTAACTTCTTATCCAGTGGAGAAGAAGTTAAATCCGTCCGCTGTCCCTGCCGTTTCATAGCGTCCAGCTTCATCCGATAAGCAAAGGCTTTCTCTGAAGGTAGGACTTGCTCACGTTGGAGGTTGCTGTCCACCATGATAATAACGGCTTCATCATCGGTCAGTTCCCGGACGATACACGACACGGTGGGTAACTCCGCCAATTCCGCCGCCATTTTACGCCGGTGGCCTGACACCATCTGATAACCGCCGTCCGGTATGGGCCGCACCAGCACAGGGGAGAGGACGCCCCGTTCCCTTACGCTCTCCACCAAACGCTCCATTTCCTCGTCCATCCGCACCTTAAACGGATGGTCGGGAAAGTCGCTGATCTCTGCGGGGTCAAGGTCGATCACATAGCTGCGCTGGGCGTTGTCCCGTTCTGCCTGAGTCGAGAACAGGTCATTATAAGCCTCGTTCAGTCCCAGGTCGATTGCGGTTCCTTTGCTCAAGGGCGCTCACCTCCTCCACCAGCGCGGTATATGCCGCTGCTACTTTTCCCTTGCCATCGTGGGCAAAGATGCTCTTGCCCTCCACGCTACACTCCGCCGCCCGGACAGAAAAGGGTATCTCTGTGTTCAGCACCTGGAGATTGCTCCCGGTCTGCCGTAGGGCGGCGATGATGCTTTTGGCGTTGTTGGTGCGGTTGTCCACCATGGTCAGCAGGATGCCATCAATTTTGAGGGCCGGGTTGATCTGCCGTCTGACCTTGGCAACTGATCCCATCAGCAGCTTCAGGCCCTTGGTGGAGAGGTAGTTGGCTTGGCAGGGAATGAGAACGCTGTCCGCCGCTGACAGTGCGTTGATGGTCAGCATACCCAGCGAGGGCATACAGTCAATAAGAACATAGTCATAGTCCCGTTTGACTGCGCCCAGGTAGCTGCGCAGCACAAACTCCCGGCTCATGGTGTTCACAAGGCTGACCTCAAAACTGGACAGGCCAATGTTGGATGGGACAAGATCGACACCCTCTATGTCCTTCAAGATGCCGTTGTCCCGTGGTGAAAGATTTCCATTGTCCACAACGACTTGCATCAGGTCAGAGATGGTCGTGTCCAGTTCGTCCGGGTTCTTTACGCCCAGGCTCACCGTAAGGCTCCCCTGGGGGTCTGCGTCCACCAGCAGCACCTTTTTCCCTTGTTGCGCCAGTCCCACGCCCAAGTTGACCGTGGTAGTGGTCTTGCCGACGCCGCCCTTCTGATTGGTGACGGCAATGACTTTGCACTTATCCATGGGGTTCTTCCTCCTTCCTTAAATAGTGATAGCCGCCCATATCTTACGATAAGGACGGCTATGTAAAGGGCCGGACAGCATGGTTCTATAATTGAGGTTGGCGAAGCATAAACGCTCTCCGTTTCAATAAAATCTTCACGCTGTCCGGCCTATATTCAAAGCAAGCCTATTTGTCCTCGACACCCCGGCCTGCTATCGGGAAATCATCAGACGGCTGGCGGCATACCAGCTCCACGGGACTTTCACCCCCGGCAGGTTCTCTGTCGGCTGCTCTCATTGCCTGCGACGGCTTCACGCTGGAAAACGCTATCACGCTCGGACTGTGACTGAACAGGAGTATCGCCCCATTGCCGGTCATGGCCTACCGGGAGCCGCCCGGAATTGATAGCCGCTGGTTCTCGCTCCGCGCCGGACAAGTAGACTTCAGGCCAAAATCGATAAAGGGTGGCCTTCCAGTTCTCTGCCTTGTCCGGCACATCCTGGCGCAGCGGCTAAAGCAGCTTGCAGCAATGGGAATGTGTCTGATAAATGGGTATGAAGTTTTCAAAGATCAAACCCATTCGCCGCAGAAGCGGAGAACAGGTGAAGGGCTTTCCGTCGCCTTTCACCTAATGCACTGAAAACAGGGGGGTGTAGGGGTTAAAATCAAAATTTTTCAAAAAATTTTACAAGGCGCAAAAAGAGAGCTGCCATCGCTGACAGCTCCCTTGTGATTATTTTGATCTCTTTGAAATAAGTGCAGAACTTGTCTGCCGCACTACGGATACATTCGCCCACTAATGTTGAACTCAAATCGTCCGCATTTGATATTAGCAAAATTAAGGGGGTGCTTTTTTCTCGAATTAGCAGGAGGATGGTTTTTGGCCCTGAAAAAGCAAAATCCCTGCTAATTTTATTAGCAGGGAGCCGGAAACAGATATTTGTGGCAAAACAGAGAGGACTTGCCCCTTTTTGATGCGTTTATGGGTTGGGTGAGGTCTGCTAATAGGCTTGCTAATAAGCCTTATCGTCAAAGTGCAGGTTATCTCCAAAATGCCAATAGATTTTTAGGAAGAGAAAAGCGCCAATTTCTTGATTTTCAAACCGAAAATCGAATGAAATTGACGCTCTCCGTGGCACCCCGAACTGGATTCGAACCAGCGGCCTACCGCTTAGGAGGCGGTCGCTCTATCCATCTGAGCTATCGGGGCCTATTGACTTGTGCGAGTTTACTTGAACGATGTGCCATCCGCATCAAAGGAAAAAAGCGGATGAACCTATGTGTGCTTAGGAGGCGGACGCTCTATCCTGCTGAGCTACGGACGCATATGGAATTTTTGGTGCCACTGGCGGACGAACTACGCAGACTTAGGCGGCGGACGCTCTATCCAACTGAGCTGCGCGAGCAAATGGAATTGCACAAGCGCCTATGCTATTTTAGCCTAACTTGGTCCATCTGTCAACGAAAAAACGACTGTCAGCGCCAATGATAAAATGAAAGAAAACGCCGAGGAAAAAATGTAGTTTTGTGGCGGAGAGGAGGGAAAAAAGATAGACTCCCAATCAGGGCGAAAAAGAGCCCGGAAAGGGAGTCAGGAGCGGGAGATGGGGTTTGACGGAGGTTACAGTATTGTCAAGGCGTATGTGAGCAGCCGGAAGATGGATTTGAATGAGAAAGCAACGGTGCGGTTTGAGACGATGCCCGGAAAGCAAGGGCAGATGGACTGGGGATTCTTCGAGGATCACCTGGTGTACGAGGACGGAAAGTGGAAGAAGCTGTACTGCTTTCTCATGATTCTGGGGTACTCAAGGATGCGGTACATCGAATTTGTCACAGATATGAGCACAAATACACTGATTCGGTGCCATCAGAACGCGTTTCGGTATTTCGGAGGCTACCCGGAGGAGATTCTGTATGACAATATGTCCCCGCAAGGGGGATGCGATGGCTCTAAGCGGCAAAGCCGCTAAGAGCCATCCAAAAGCAGGTAGTCATCAAGCGGCTTTTGAAGCAGGAGGACTCCACGCTAAACCGGCAGTTTGAGGACTTCGCGGGATTCTATGGGTTCAAGCCAATTCTGTGCCGGCCATATCGGGGTCAGACGAAGGGGAAAGTAGAGCGGACGGTGCAGTTTGTCAGAGATAATTTTATGGTGGGGATCCAGTACAACAGTCTGGCGGACTTGAACGGACAGGCCCTGGCCTGGTGCAACAAGGTGAACGGGAAAGTACACGCCACCACCAACGAGATTCCCTTTGAGCGGCTGAAAAAAGAGAGACTGAGCCCTCTTACCCGTGAGTACATCATCGACAAGATCAACCTTAGGCGGGTACAAAAAGACTGCCTCATTTCCTATGCCGGAAATCAGTACTCCGTGCCAGCGGAGTATGTCGGCAAAGATGTTGCAGTCGTGGCCCTCGACAGTATGCTGGCTGCGTATTACGAGGGGAAGCAGATCGCTCTGCACCGAATATCGTACCAAAGGAAGGACATGGTTGTCAATCCTCAGCATTATAGAAGGCTTACGCTGAAACAGACAATAGATGCGGAAAATGTTCTGCTGGAACAGGGCAAAGTGATAGATTTCCCCTTGAAGCCATCGGATTTGTCCAGATATGACGAGGTGCTGTATGAGTGAATTTACTATGGACAGGCTGAGGGAAAACCTGGAAGCCCTTAAAATGAAAAACACCCTGGAGATTCTGGACAACTACCTGGAACGGGCGGTGGCGGACAAGCTCAACATTGTGGAGGTTTTGGATCACATTTTCTCAGAAGAAGCCAAATCCAAGCGGAGACGGGCCTATGAGAAGCAGATCCACTGGATAGCTCTTAGCGGCTTTGCCGCTTAGAGCTATCGCGTCCCCCTTGCGGGGAGATGTCCGGCTTCCCCATTAAGAAGACCCTGGACGACTTCGATTTCTCTTTCCAGCCCTCCATCGATAAACGCCAAATCGATGAACTGGCCACCATGCGCTTCCTGGAAAACGGGGAGAATGTGGTCTTCCTTGGCCCGCCCGGCGTGGGCAAGACCCATCTGGCCTCCGCCCTGGGCCTTGTGGCGGCACAGCATCGCTTTTCCACCTACTACATCAACTGCCATCAGCTTATTGAGCAGCTCAAGAAGGCCCATTTTGAGAACCGTCTGCCGGACAAGTTCAAGGTTCTCGCCAAGTACAGGATGCTTATCATCGACGAGATCGGCTACCTCCCCATGGACATCCAGGGCGCAAACCTGTTCTTCCAGTTGATTGCCAGAAGGTATGAAAAAACGTCTACCGTCTTTACCTCCAACAAGACCTTCTCCCAGTGGAACGAGGTCTTTGCCGACGTCACCATCGCCTCCGCCATCCTGGACCGTGTCCTGCATCACTGCACCGTTATCAACATCAAGGGTGAGTCTTACCGCCTGAAGGAACGCAAGGAATTTATGCGCCAGAAACAGCAAATCGTGAACACTCTTTTTGAACAAGGAAACGCTTAGTTTTGTTACCCCCCCCCCTCCGCCGAAAAACTACAAAATTTCTTCGGCGTTTTCTTACAATTTCAAATCGGCGTTGACACCATGGACGCGTTGGAACAGATCAACGCCATAAAATACAATGACCTGGATAGCGCCATGGAGGGCGTCAAGAGACAGGCGGAGGCTGTTCTGGTGCGTATTGGGGAACAGCTGGCCCCCTATGCCAAGGAGGGGCTGGAGTACCTGGCCAATAATGTCCTGCCCGTCGTGTCCAGCAAGCTGGAGGAAATTGTCCCAGTTGTGATAGATGCGGGAAAAGCACCGTGGGAAAACCGGGGCACTATTTTGGCCCTGGGCAGCGCGGTCGTGACCGCTGTGGGGGCTTTTAAGGGCCTGCAAGTGGCGTCTGCCGCTGTGGGTGCGGTGAAAAACCTGTCCACCATCTTTAAGGCGGCGGCGCAGGGCGGTGGGCTGTTAAACAAAGTCACGAGTATAGGAAACGTCAAGCTGGCGCTGATCGCTGGAGTGATTGCGGCGGTGGCGGCGGGGTTTGTCCTGCTGTGGAACAAAAGCGAGAAATTCCGGGAAACCGTCATGGTCCTGTGGGGCCAGCTGCAAGCCCTGGGCGGCGCCCTGGCCGATATGGCGGGCGCTATATGGGCAAAGGCCGCCCCTCTGCTGGAAATGCTGGGAAATGCCCTGCTGAACGGCCTGGAGCGGGCGGTGGACCTGCTGGCCCCCGTGGCCGGGAATATCCTGAGCATATTTACCGGGATAGCCGATTTTATCACCGGCGTGTTTACGGGCGACTGGGACAAAGCCCTGCAGGGCCTCCAAAATATTTTTGGAAATGCACTGTCCGGGCTGGGCAACCTGGCCGTGGCCGGATTTACCGCCATTCTGGAGATCGGCACCTCCATCTGGCCCGCCATTGATAACGCAGTACAGGCGGGGATCGCCGCCATTTCCAGCCGTTTCCCGGTGCTGGGCGCTGTCCTGGGGTCCCTGTGGGCCACTGTTCAAAAAGTGTGGTCCAATATCCAGGTGATCCTCCAGAACGCGATCCAGTTTGTCCAAAATGTTTTTGCGGGCAACTGGTCCGGCGCCTGGCAGAACATAGTCAATATTTTCAGCACGATTTTCAGCACCGTGGCCTCCATAGCCATGGCCCCCATGAATATGCTGGCCAACGGGGTGCAGGCCGCCATCAATTCCGTGGCCGCTTTCCTGCAAGAAAAATTCCCGTTTTTGGGCGCCCTCTTTTCCGGCTGGGCCGCCAGTATTTCCGCCGCCATCGAGAACATAAAGGCAATTTTCAGCGGAATTATTGATTTTGTCCAGAACGTATTTTCCGGGAACTGGTCCGCCGCCTGGCAGAATATCGTGGACATTTTCGGGAACCTATTCGGCATGATCGTCAACCTGGCAAAAGCCCCTATTAACGGGGTCATTTCCGCCATCAACTTTGTGCTGGAGAAGATCAACGGCATTTCTGTCACGATCCCGGACTGGGTGCCGGGCGTGGGCGGGACCACCCTGGGCTTTAACATTCCAACCATTCCCCAGCTGGCCACCGGCGGCATTGTCACCGCCCCCACCATCCTGGAGGCGGGCGAGGGCGGCGAGGCGGAGGCGATCCTGCCCCTGTCCAAGCTGGCCGCCATGCTCCAAAGCGTGGCCAACGCGCCGGAGATCCCGGACCTGGGGAACCGAGAGGACGGCCAGGAGGAGGCACCACTGGCCCAACTGGCCAAAATGCTGGACGACTGGACCAAGAACAACAAACCGGATCCACATGGGCCAGGCCAGGGCGGCGGCGGTGGCTGGGACTTCCCGGAGCCGCAGCCAACCGGAGCAAACGACGCCCCGCCCCCGGCGGGCGGCCAAAACCCGCCGGGCGGCGGCGTGGACACGATCACCTTTGCCCCCGTGTTCAACTTCTACGGGGGAGTTACCAAAGAGGAGGCCGTGGAGGCCGGGAAAGTGAGTTTTGCGGAGTTCAAGCGCCTGTATAACCAACTGAAAGCGGAGGAGCGCCGCAAGAGTTTGAGGGCGCCCACGCGGTAAGGAAAAGCGCCGCCCCTTTTACGGGGCGGCGCCGGGAGGAAATTTAGGTGGCAGCTTGATAAAGGGCAGTCAATCCATCGGTAAGCACTTTAGAAAAATTGATATGCCGCGTTTCCGCAAAGGTATTCAGCCATGCGGGGATCGTGCAGTTTTTACGCACAGCGGTATCACCGTATTTTTCGGCATAGGCGTCCATATCCAGGGAAACAAGGCTGACAAGCCCGCCGGCGTCCGCGTGAATATCTTCCATGGCGCTGGCCGCAGGGGCGGGCCGTCCCTCCTCCAGTTCGTCAAGGACCCAACCGCTGGCGGCGTCCTGCGCCATTAAAATGGCGTCGGCCAGGGTGGCCCCCTCTGTGACACAGCCGGGAAGATCGGGAACCTCTACGGTGTAGCCGTCGCCATCTTCCCACGGGGAAAAGATAGCAGGATATACAAGTTTCACAGAAATACCTCCATTCACTCTATATTGCCCCGGAGGGCGGGGCTTATTTCAACCCCGCCTGTTTCCGGATTGTTTCAATCGTTTTCGGGTGAATATCACCTTTGTGCTGTGGAATTGTGACTTTTCCGGATTTTGTCGGGTGCTTGAAATGCTTGTGCGAGCCTTTTGTGTTGTGGTAATACCAGCCGTCTGCCTTGACTTCCTTTTCTATTTCCTGTGCTGTCATAGCGTTTCCTCCCTATGCTTTTATTATACGCATAATGCGCACAAAAGTCAAGACAAAGTTACAATAAGTTATAAAAAGTTTTTAAGGAGGAGCGGACCATGGCAGGCACATATACCACCCGGCAGGGGGACGCCTGGGACGCTATCGCCCACCGGGTTTATGGCAGCGTGAAATATACCGGCTGGCTGATGGAGAACAACCACCCCCACCTGGACACGTTCCGGTTTCAGGCCGGGGTGGTCCTCCAGACGCCGGACCCGCCGGCGGACAGTCTGGCGGATAATATGCCGATATGGAGGACCGAGGCATGAGGACACGGCGGGCGTATGTGGATCTGACCTGGAACGGCGCAGCCGTGGCCGGGAAAATGAGCGGCTACCAAAAAGACGTGACCTATACAGACCCGGCCAGCGGAGAGGCGGACAGTATAGACGTTTCGATCCATGACCGGGGCGGAAAGTGGATCGGACCCTGGTTTCCCGAAACCGGGGACACCCTGGCGGCCACCATCACCCCGGACATGATCCAGTCCTGGAACTGGGACCGGAAACTGGCCGGCACCTACACCGGCGGAGAGTACACATACACGGACCCCGGAACCGAGGAGGAAATAAAGGTCAACGTGGGAGAGGGTCCCCGGATCCTGAAAGTTTCCGGCAAGGCGGACAACAAAGCCGACGCGGAGCGCAAGATCAAGGCGGCGGTGGCCAACGCCAACCATGGCGCCAGCAAAATGTCCGTGACCATCATGGGCACCGCCTCTCTGGTGGCCTCCCAATGCGTGGCCATGGTGGGCCTGGGGAAACTGTCCGGGAAATATTACATTGACCAGATCACCCACCACATCGGCGGCAGCGGCTACACCATGGACTTGGACCTGTCCCTGGTGGAATGAGGAAAACGGGACTCCACCCGGGAACCAGCGCAGCGTTCCCGGGTGGGAGAGGACGAGCAACGGAATGGAGCGTATGCCCGGCGAACAGCCGGGCGGAGCGGAAAGGAGTTTGTGAGGACGACGCCATGGGAAACGAGATCCGGCTGGGCAAGGTTTCAGCCGTGGACCACCCCGCCGGCATGGTGCGGGTGGTGTACCACGAAAAAGACGACGACGTGACCCGCATGATCCCCATTCTGTCCACGGTTTTTTCCGGGGTTTACAGTATGCCGGAGGTGGGGGATCAGGTTTTGGTCCTCCATCTGTCCAATGGCACCGAGGCCGGGGTGGTCCTGGGCCGCCCCTGGAGCGAAAAGACCAAGCCCCCGGAGGGGGCGGAAAAGCTGTACCGCCTGGACATGGACCGCGCCCCCGGCGTGGCCATGGTCCGCTATGACGGCAAGGCCAAGGACCTGACGATTCACTGTGACGGGACCCTGAACATTACGGCGGGCGGCGCCATCACCATCAACGGGAAAACCATTGACCTGAACTAACGGGGTCCCCGCGCAAGCCCAGCGCCAGCGGGTTGCGTGGGGAGAGGAGGCGCAAGGGAGCGGTGCGAGGAATGGCCGCAGGCCGTTCCGAGTATAGCGGACTTTGCAACGACGAAAGGAGGCGGAGGCCATGCCGGCAGCAACACGCAAAGGGGACCAATGCACCGGACACGACGCCTGCCCACCTGTTCCCCTGGTGGAGTATAGCCCGGACGTGAACATAAACGGACGGGGCGCTGGCCGCGTGGGGGACCACTACGCAACCCACAGCTGTGTCGCACACCCCGGACACCAGGACGTGATCGCCGCCGGGAGTTCCACGGTATTCATTAACAAAAAGCCCGCCGCCAGGATCGGGGACGCCGTTTCCATCGGCGGGACGGTCCAGGACGGCAGCGGGAATGTGAGGATAGGGGGGTAAGCTGTGGCCATTGGATCGCTGGGCGGGATCGTCTTTCAGGTGAGCGACAGCGCCGTTTTGACCTTTAAGGGAATGACCCGCGAGGTTTCCAGCCGGTGGGTGGAGCATGAGGTCATGGGCGTAAAGCCGAAACCGGAATTTTTAGGGGCAGGCAATCAAAAGATCACCCTGCCCATTACCCTGTCCGCCGGCCTGGGCGTCAAACCCCGCAAAATGCTGGAACTGGTGGAGCGCATGGTGGAGAGCGGCGACGCGGAATATTTGATCATAAAGGGCAGGCCGGTGGGCCGCCACCCGTTCCGCCTGACCGCCTCCAGTGAAACATGGGGGGATATGTACGGCCACGGCGAACTGGCCAAGGCAAACCTGACCATTACCCTGGAGGAATACACATGACACACGGGACCAACTTGCAGCTGTATGACTTCAAGCTGGAATACACGTTCCAGGACAACGCCATGGCGGAACTGGACCGGCAGCTGGCCCTGCTGCTGTCCACCCAGGTGGGCACCATGCCGCTGGATCGGGAGTTTGGGATCCAACAGAACTATGTGGACAAGCCCCCGGAGGTAGTAAAGAGCCTCTACACGGCGGAGGTAACAAAAAAGGTCCCGCAGTTCATTCCGTGGGTGCGTGTCTATGAAGTCACATGGATTTATGGAGAACAAGGGCACATCAAGCCAAAGGTGGTGATCACCCGTGCCTGAAATTTCGGCGGTGAAGAACCTGCCGGACGTTAGTTTCATTGACGGGAAAACCGTGGAGGACATACGCGGGGAAATGGTGGCGGACTATGAGGCATATATGTCCCAGGCCACCGGGCGCCCGCTGACCCTGGACCGGGCCAGCCCCCACCGTATGGAGTTATACGCGGCGGCGGCGCAAATCTACCACGCCCTGCAGTACATTGACCGAGCGGGCAAGCAGAACCTTTTGAAATACAGCTATTCCAATTTCCTGGACCACCTGGCGGCCTTTAAGGGGCTGACACGGGAGCCGGAGGCGGCGGCCACCACCACCCTGCGCTTTACTCTTTCGGCGGAGCGGGAGGCGGCCACGGGGATCCCGGTGGGCACCAGGGCGGCGGTGCCGGACTGGTCCGTGTACTTCACAACCACCCAATACATGGAGATCCCGGCGGGGGCCATGTCGGTGGACGTGCCGGCGGCCTGTACCATGACCGGAGAGGCGGGCAACCGCCTGGCCGTGGGGGAACTGTCCAAGCTGGTGGACCCGATCCCCTACATGGCCAGCGTGTCCAATATCACCGTGACCGCCGGCTGCGCGGAGGTGGAGAGCGACGACCACCTGGCGGAGCGGGTCTACCTGTTCCCCGGATCCTACTCCACCGCCGGACCGGAGGCAAATTACAAATACCACGCCAAAAAGTTCAACGTGAACGTGGGCGACGTGGTGGTGGTGAGCGACCAGGCGGCGGGCACCGTGGATCTTTATTTCCTTATGACGGACGGGAGCAAACCGCCGGAGGAAATGATCACCGGCCTGGAAAACTACCTGCGGGACAACAACATTAGACCCATGACGGACCTGGTGCGGGTGGCCGCCCCGGCGGAGGTGGAATACTCCATCGACCTGACCTATTACATCAACCGGAGCGACAGCAACCGGGCCGTGGACATTCAGACCGCCGTGGCCGCCGCTGTGGGCAAATATACCGCATGGCAGCGGGCCATAGGCCGGGACATTAACCCCTCCAAGCTGGGGGAAATGGTCATGGCGGCGGGGGCCAAGCGGGTGGAAATGGCCGCCCCCGTCCACCAGATCGTGGGCGCCAAGTCCGTGGCGCTGCTGACCGGCCAGGCCGTCCGCTATGGAGGGCTGGAGGATGATTGACCTACGGGGCAGCCGTTTCACGGACATTATGCCGGAGAACCTGGCCAGCCAACTGGAAACCCAGGCTTTTGCCTATGCCCTGGGGCGGCAGATCGAAAAGCTGTGCGCCTACGCGGACGGGGTGCATATTTACGCCGCCGTGGCCTCCATGCCGGAGAAGATCCTGGACGTGCTGGCGGTGGAATTGCGGACCCCGGCCTATAATCAGGATTTTTCCATTGAGGTCAAGCGGGCGCTGATCGAGGGGACCCTGACCTTTTACGCCCGCATGGGCACCCCGGCGGCCTGTAACCAGATCATAGAAACCATTTTCGGCAGCGGCTACATAGAAGAATGGTTTGACTATGACGGCGGCCCCCACCATTTCCGGGCGTATGTGGGCGACGGCGGGCAGGTGGATCCCACGGACCTGGCGGAGTTCCGGCGGGTCCTGGCCAACGTGAAACGCCTGTCCAGCTGGCTGGATGAAGTGATCACCATTTCCACCTTTGAGGAGGAGATCATGACCTTTGCCGGCTATCTGGATCCGGGCTATTCCGTGACCACGCTGCCGGAGGCGCCAATGGACTACGACCACAACGCCGTGGCCGTCCTGATCGGCGCGGTGGGGTCCATCAACACCACCACGCTGCCGGAGGGGGCCGTGGACCTGGACACGGACGCCGTGGCCTGCGGCGCATTTAGTACATTTACCGCCACCACCATACCGGCGGCGGAGTAAGGAGGAAAAAATGTTTTACGGTTTTGTGATCACCGAGGCCGGAAACCAACTGCTGGCCAAAATGGTGGCGGGGCAAACGCTGAAACTGTCCGGCGTGTTCATGGACCTGGGGACGGTGGAGGACAAAGAAACCGCCCGCCAGCTGACCGCCCCCCTGGAGCCGGGACCGGCGGGCACCAGTACGGTCCCCACCGTCAAGGGCAACCAGGTGGGCATGATCGTCCAGTTCCGCAGCGACCTGGACGGCGGGCTGAAAGAGGACAAGTGGATCGGCGGTTTCGGCGTTTACGCGGAGGACCCGGACACCGGGGACCCCGTTATGATCTACTACGCCAGCCTGGGCCACCAGCGCCAGCCCATAGCGGCCTATGTGGAGGGGACCGCGCCGGACGTGCGGAATTTCCCCATTTCCATCCGTGTCACGTCCGGGGTGGACGCCACCCTGACCTATCCGGCGGGGGCGTGGATGACTGCGGAGGACGTGCTGCTGTACTTCAATGAAACCATCAAGCCGGAACTGGAGGCGTCCCTGGCCGGGCTGATCGAGGCCCACAACACCGACGAAAACGCCCACCCGGACCTGGCGGCGGCGGTGGCGGAGGCCCTGCGGATCGCCAGGGAGGCCCTGGAGGCGGCGCAGGCAACGGACGGCAAGGCGGACACCGCGCTGGCGGCGGCCCAGAAAGCGTTGGAGGACGCGGAGGCGGCCATGGCGGCGGCCAGAGCGGCCCAGGAGGCCGCAGAAACGGCGCAGAAAGCCGTTACAGACCTGACCAGCACCATTGACGTGGTGCCCAGCCAAAGCGGTGTGTTGACCTTTACAGGAGCGGAGCAGGCCCCCGTCTGGAACAACTACAACCCCACCGCCCTGACTATCAGCGGGCAGACCACGGGGACCAACGCCGGGACCTATACGGCCATCTTCACCCCCGTGGAGGGCTACAAGTGGCGGGACGGCACCACGGACGCCAAGAGCGTGACCTGGACCATCGGGCGGGCCGTTATCATGGGGATCCCGGAACAGAGCGGGACCCTGACCTATAACGGATCGGCCCAGTCCCCCGTCTGGAGCGGCTACGACGCCGCCAAGCTGACCATGGGCGGCACCACCAGCGGCACCAACGCGGGCAGCTATAACGCCACCTTTACCCCCGGCGCAAATTACCAGTGGAACGACGGCACCACGGTGGCCAAGACGGTGGCCTGGTCCATCGGGCGGGCGTCTGTGGGCGTCCCCAGCCAAAAGGGGAGCCTGACCTATAACGGGGCGGAACAGTCCCCCGTCTGGAACGGCTACGACGCCGCCAAGCTGACCCCGGGCGGCACCACCAGCGGCACCAACGCGGGCAACTATAACGCCACCTTTACCCCGGTTTCCAATTACCAGTGGAGCGACGGCACCACGGCGGCCAAGACGGTGGCCTGGTCCATCGGCAAGGCGGCGGGATCCTCCAGCCTGAACAAGTCCAGCCTGGCGTTGAGTACGGGCACCATGTCCGGCACCATTTCCGTGACGCGGGAGGGCAACGGGGCCGTGTCCGCCTCCTCCAGCAACACCAACGTGGCAGCGGTGAGCGTGTCCGGCACCACCGTGACCGTGACCGCCAAGGCCAAGGGCACCGCTACCATTACCATCAAGGTGGCGGCGGGCACCAACCACACCGCCCCGGCGGACAAGACCTGCACCGTGACCGTGACCCTGCCCACCACCTCCCTGAATGATAATACATGGGCCACCATCAAGGAAGTTTCCGACGCCGGCCAGGGTGAAAACTACTGGAGCGTGGGCGACACCAAGCGGATCACCATCAACGGCAAGGTGGGGAATTTCACTTTTTCCAATCTGGCCATTGACGCCTTTATTATCGGCTTTAACCACAACAGCAGCCGGGAGGGCACCAACCGGATCCATTTCCAGATCGGAAAGATCGGCGGGAAAGACGTTTGCCTGTGTGATAACCAGTACGGCACCAGCCAAGGCAGCAACGGCTATTTCAACATGAACCCCAACAACAGCAACAGCGGCGGGTGGAATGGCAGCTATATGAGAAAGACCCTGCTGGGCAACAGCGGGACCCCCTCCAGCCCCCCGGCCAACTCCCTGCTGGCCGCCCTGCCGTCCGACCTGCGGGCCGTTATGAAACCCGTTACCAAGTACAGCGACAACACCGGCGGCGGGTCCGATAATGCCAGCTATGTCACGGCTACCACGGACTATCTTTTCAACCTGGCGGAGTTTGAATACCACGGGACCAGGTCCTACGCCAACAGCGCGGAAAAGAATTTCCAGCTGCAATATTCCTACTACAAGGCCGGCAATAGCAAGGTGAAGTATAAGCACGGGGAAACCGGGACTGCTGCCGATCACTGGTGCCGTTCTGTCTATTCCAGCTACAGCACCACTTTCTGCCTTGTCTCCGGCGGCGGCAGCGCCAGCGACGGCAACGCGGGCAATTCCTGGGGTGAGGCGCCCGGCTTTACCGTCTAATCCGCCGCAGCGTATCCCGCCCCCATCCCGCCCATGAAAATGGGCGGAGAGGGGGGCACGGAGCAGAAAGCCAGAGGAGGAGAAAACCGTGTCCGTCCTGAAAAATAAGCGAACCACCAGCAAGGCGGAGTTTGTAAATACGGCCAATGAGATTTACACGGAAACGATAAATTTTTTGAGCCGTCTTTCCGCCAGATACTCCCGCCTGCTGGCGGACCCCACCGCCAAACTGGCGGCGGAGGTGGTGGACAACGCGGAAAAGGCGCAAAGTTTCTTTACATCGGACGATATGCGCCTGGACCTGCGGAAACAGCACCTTTTACTGGCGCGGGGCGCTTTAATGGCCCTGGACGTGCAGCTGTGTCACTGTTACATGGTCATGATGAAGAACCCGCAGGGGTGCTTTACGGACGCCAAAGGAAACAAGGTCCCCAAAAAGGAGGCGGAGGAGCGCCTGGAAACCATGTCCCAAACCCTGGGGGACCTGATCGACGCGGAGGACGAACTGCTGAAAGGGACCATGAAAAGCGACACGGACCTGCGGAGGAAAAGAAAAAAGTAAAATCGCTTGTTTGGGTGTATTTCTGAAAACGTGCCGTTTGGCAGGGCGGCCTTTGACGGGACTGCTGCCAATCACTGGTGCCGTTCTGTCAATTCCAGCAACAGCAACAATTTCTGCCTTGTCAACAACGGCGGCAACGCCAACAACAACAACGCGAACAATTCCTGGGGTGAGGCGCCCGGATTTTATACCATGGGTCAAATGCAGTAACCAATGCGGTGAACCGGACCCGTATAAAAGGAGAAATACTGCCCTGGCGAAAGCCTGAAACTGCCCCTGGCGGCCTGACACGGACGCTGCTTGCATGGCGGGCTATTGTGCTAACCCGTTTCATGTGCCGGGTCAAAGTAGTTTAGACGCACACCGACAAGACAACTATCCGGGGAGCGAATAAAAATATATGACAAGCGAGGAGCGCCGGGAGGCGCGATACCAACGCCGGAAAGCGGCCAGGCAAGCCAGGAAACAGGCCAGAAATGACAGTCTGGGCACACTGGCGGAGGTTTTCAGTTTTCGGGATATGTTCCGGTATGGGCTGAAATGCTGCAACGGCGTGAGGTGGAAACAGTCCACCCAAAACTTTGAGCGCCACCTGTTTTCCGGCACCGCCCGCCGGCGGCGGGAAGTTCTTTCCGGCCAATGGAAACCGGGCAAATATGTCCACTTCACCCTGCGGGAGCGCGGCAAGGTCCGGCCCATAGACGCGCCCCACATCAATGACCGACAGATCCACAAGACCCTTTGCAATAACGTCTTGATCCCGCTGTACGGCCCCAGCATGATCTATGCAAACGGGGCCAGCCAAAGGGGAAAGGGCCTGCATTTCCATTACAAACTGCTGGAGGACCAGCTGCGGAAACAGTTCAGAAAGAACGGGCGGGAGGGCGCCGTGTTCCTGATGGATTTTCACCACTTTTTCCCGTCCGCGCCCCACGCCCTAATCTACCAACGGCACCGGGACCTGATCCTGAACGAACAGATCCGCGCCATAGCGGACGCCGTGGTGGGGTCTGTTCCGGGCGGCGTGGGTATGCCCCTGGGCGTGGAGCCGTCCCAGCAGGAAATGGTGGCCCTGCCCTCCAGCCTGGACAACTGGCTGAAATGTCAAAAGTCCATTCACGGCGCGGGGCATTACATGGACGACTATGCCACGGTGCTGGACAGCATAGACCAGGCGGAGGAGATCATGGAGGAAACGATCCGCCGGGCGGAGGCCATGGGCCTACAGGTCAACCGGAACAAATGCCATATTGTGCCGCTGGATAAGCCTTTCCGCTTTTGCAAATGCAAGTTTTATCTGACTGAAACCGGGCGGGTGATCACCCACGGGGCCAGGGACGGAATGAAAGCGGCACGGCGGAAAATCAGGCTTTACAAAAAGCGGGTGGACGCCGGGGAAATGACCGTCCAGCAGGCGGAGGACCAGCTGCAGGGGCATATCGCCTATTATGAAAATTTCGACGACCACGGGCGGGTCATGCACCTGCGCCGGATCATTCATGCCACATTCAAAGGAGGAGAAAACCATGTATAAGATCACCAGGGACGGGGAAACCGTGGCCATGACCGAGGCCCCCAGCTATGTCCGCAGGGCTGAAAACGGGTGCTTTACCTTGTGCCAGGAGGCGGAGGCGGCGGGGATCGTCCACAATGGCCAGGTTTTCCACCTGCTGGGCCGCCCGGATATGGAGGGCGCGGTGGCCACCGTCATGCTGGAGGAAACCGACGCGGGCAGCGAGATCACCAGGGCGGCGGAAACCGGCGGGATCATGTTTGTTACGCTGGCGGAGGCCGGGAGCATTGACGCCACCACGGCGGCGGAACACGCGGACCTTTTCGCCCCCTGGGCGGTGCCGGTGGCCTATAAGGCCGGGAATATTCGCCGGTATACGGACGGCCAGCTGTACCAATGCCTGCAGGATCACACGTCGCAGGCGGACTGGACCCCGGACGCCGCCCCCAGCCTGTGGAAACGGGTGGCGGACCCGGCGGAGGAGTGGCCGGAGTGGTCCCAGCCGGTGGGCTCACATGACGCCTACAACGCCGGGGACAAGGTGAGCCACGGCGGGAAACACTGGACCAGCACCGTGGACAGCAACGTGTGGGAGCCTGGCGTGTACGGCTGGACCGAGGCGGCGGAGGTGTAAGCCGTGGAGCGGGTGCAATACATAGCGGCCCGGCGGGCGCGGTTTAATGCCATCTGCGGCCCGGTAAATATCCCCTATGGCGCCACCGTGGAGGCCGTGGACGGTTTCCTGGAGCGGGACGGCCTGCGCCTGTGTGCCGCCACCAGCGAAAGCGCCCATAAATATTTCGCCAGAGACAGCGACGGCAACGGGCTGGAGCGCGGCAAGCTGACCGCCGCCATTATCGCCGCCGTGTCCAAGCGGGACAAGGGCCACGGGGCGCGGTGGGCAAAGCTGTGGGCGGATCCCATGGCCTGCCGGTACAGGCGGGCGGATCATGCGGATTTTTGGGTGTGGTCCCATGACTTTTTCGAGGCCCCCGTGGAGGACCTGCGGCATATTGCCGGGCTGATCGGCGTGGGCGCAAAGGGGGCGCGGCGGCGGTGAACCAGGTAGAAATGATCGCGGCCCTGTGCGCCATCATTGACCAGCAGAATGTGATCATTCAGGACCAGGCCACACAGCTGGCCCAGTATGACGCCCTGACCCGTGCGGGGGAGATCGCCACCCTGCGGCAGAAATACGCGGAGGCCACCGGCGGCCCCGTTGACAAATTGGAGGTGTGAGGCATGAATGAGCAGGAAATGGCGGTAAAGCTGGCGGAGGTGGACGCCCGGAGCAAATCCAACACCCACCGCCTGGATGAAATGGACGAAAAGGTGGACACCCTGAACCGGCTGGCCACCGCCGTGGAGGTCATGGCGACGGAGCAGCGGCACCAGACCGAAACCATGACGGAGATCAAAAACGACGTGACCGCCCTGGGGACAAAGGTGGACGCCATCGAAAAGAAACCAGGAAAGCGGTGGGACGGCATGGTGGACAAGTTCCTTTATGGCCTGGTGGGGGCGCTGGCCACCGCGCTGGCCGCCGGCCTGATCTACCTGCTGACGGTGGCGGCATGACCGGCACCGTGATGGTGGCTGCGCTGGCCGTGTTCTGGCATACAGGGAGCGAACCGGCCACCCTGACCGCCTGCGTGTTCGGCGTCTGCGGGATTGAAAACGGTGTCATGGGCTGGATCAAGACCAGCAAGGAAAAGGCGGCGGAGGCCGCCAAAACAAACGGGAGCGGCCACCAGGCCGCGCCCATGGACCCGCCCACCGAGCGGGAGGAACCCCCGGACGTGGGCCTGTAAGGGAGGCAGCATACAAATGACAGAGAACCAACTGCGCCAGAAAGTGGCGGACACCATCAACGCATGGGTGGGGGCCACCAAGGGCAGCGCCAAGCACCTGGACATTTTGGAGGTATACAACAATTACCGTCCCCTGGCGCGGGGGTACAAGGTCCAGGTGAAAGACGCCTATTGTGCCACCACGGTGAGCGCGGCCTATATCCGGGCCGGGATCGCAAAGTACACCGGGACCGAGTGCGGCGTGGAGAAATACACCGTTGTGGCCCAAAAGCTGGGAATTTGGGTGGAGAACGACGCCCACACGCCCAAGATCGGGGACGCCTGCGTGTATGACTGGCAGGACAACGGTGTGGGCGATTGCACCGGGGCCGGGGACCATATCGGGATCGTGACCAAAGTTTCCGCCGGGTCCTTTGTGGTCACAGAGGGAAACATGAGCGGCGGCAAGGTGGGCAAGCGGACCATGGCCATCAATGGCCGGTATATTCGCGGGTTTATCTGCCCTGACTTTGCGGCAATCGCCAAGAAAATGGGCGGAACCACCACCGGAACCACACCGGGCACCACGGGGGCCTCCAGCGCGGCCAAAGGCACCGCCCACACCGTTGTGGCGGGTGATACCCTGGGCAAGATCGCGGCCCGCTATGGCACCACTGTGGACGCCCTGGCGGCTATCAACGGGATCAAAAACAAGAACCTGATCCGGGTGGGGCAGGTGATCTATTTGACCGAGGCGGCGGCAGCTGTGGCCAAGCTGGCCCGGCTGGGCGTGATCAACTCCACGGACTACTGGCAGCAGGCCGCCGCGTCCGGCAAGGTCAAGTATTTGGACCGCCTGCTGGTCAAGGCGACGGGGAAGATCACCAAGGCCGGGCCGCGCTCCAGCACCGTGGCCAACGCCGTGGGCGCCCTGGTGGCCGCCGGCGTGATTGACACGCCGGACTATTGGCTGGCCAATTACAACACATTCCCCCACCTGGACGCGCTGCTGTGCGCCCTGGGCGGGGCTGTGAAATAAAAATTTAGGGAGGACATAACCATGGAAACCATTCTGCAGTACATTCCCGCCGTTCTTTCGGCCATCCTGCTGGCGGTGCTGATCCTTATGGTGATCACCAATATCATTGTGGAGGTGGTCAAGAAACTGACCTGGGACAAGGTGCCCACCAACCTGCTGGCCTTTATCGTGGCCATGGCCGTGACCCTGCTGGCGTTCTTCGCCGTGTGCCGGATCCTGGCCGTCCCCATTGTCTGGTACATGGTGGCCGCCGCCATCGGCCTGGGCTTTTTCGTGGCCTTTGCGGCCATGTTTGGGTGGGATAAATTCCGGCAAATGCTGGAGCAGATCACCCGCCTGGAGAGCCGGGGGAAATAGATATGGAGGGTAGCAAGGAAGAAAGAATAAGACCCATTACAAATATCAGCGTTAAACGGGCAGTATATGAAACCACTATGCGGGAGTTTTACCGCAGGATAGAGGCGGAGCGGAAAGACCGGATCGAAAGGACCGGGGATCCATCTTATACGGAATTTGAGGCCCTGCTGCCCTGGCTGGTAAGTTTTCTGCTGCCAGAAAAAAAGTGCCGGGCCGTAATGGAGTACGACCCGGCGGCAGATAGGATTAAGTTCTTCCAAGAGGAAAGGGGCGGAAAAGATGAAAGAAAATAATTTTGCCAAAGAAATGCGGGAAGAATGTGAACAGAAAAAGACCGCAGCCCGGCGGATATTGGAAATATCCGCCGAACTGCGGTTGACGTGGGCAGACTTCGAGGAGGTCCTGGGGATTGTCAGGAGATCCGCCTATCTGTCGAACACGTCAGCCGGGACTATCTCCTGAAAATATTCCCAGGCCGTTTCAAAAGCGCCATAAACTTTTTCGCCGTGTTCTGCGATACTGTGTAGCTGCTGATCGTCAAAACGGCGGAGACATTCCTGGGAGTATGCAAGAGACAAGTCATAAATCAAACGTTCCCGATCCAATTTTATCCCCCCCCTTTCCCGCCAAAATTCTACCACATGGCGGCAGCGGGGGCAACAGCGAGGCCCCCGGCAATTGCCGGGGGCCTTTTGCGTCATGCTGTGCGGCTGGCCCGGAACGTGGGGGCCATGCTGTACCGGTCCGGCTGGATCCATTCGCCATCCTGGTCAACGTGGACCATGGAGCGGCGGGACCGGCCCAGGTAGTTATAAGAAACGGTTTTCGCTGTGCGCCCGGTGACCTGAATGGTAAAAATGCAATCATAATCACCAATGCTGCGGGTTTTGTATTCCTTGCCAACTTCAAATTGTGCCATTTTTATTTGCCCCCTTGTTTTTTTATCTTTGCTTTGTTATTATGGAGGCGGGCCGGTGTAAGGCTACCGGCCTGCCTTTTGGGCTTGTGAGCGGCTGTCTTGTCAGGGCGGGCCGCTCACTTTTTATGCCTTGATTTTGCTGTTTCTGATTGCCTGAATGGCAATCTCGGCGGTTTCCCTGTCCTTGTCTTTCGTCCGCTCCTCAACAAGCTGGGCGATATTTTCAAGGTACTGGTTAAGTTCAGCCGTTGTCATTTCGTCCATTTCCTCACTTCCTTTCGTAAGAGGTTTTACCTCTGCCTTACAATAAGAATCATAGTACATATACACATGAATTTCAATAGGCAAAGCCTACAAACATATACACATGAATTTGTTTACTTTTTACATATACACATGAATAAAATTGTGGTATAGTAATGGCGAGGTGATAAGCATGGCCACAAAGGCACATTTAGAGGGAAACAAGCGGTATATGGCAAAACTGGATAGGGGCGTGTTCTATGTTCCAAAGGGAGGGCTGGAAAAAATCAAGGCCCATGCCATGGAAAGCGGCAAAAGCCTGAACGCCTATATTATTGCGCTGATCGAGGCGGACATGGGCAAACTGTCCGAGGAGTAAAGAAAAGGGGCCGGGACACTTTCGGCCCAGCCTCCAGAGCCGAAACAACAAAATTTTTGATTGCTGGATATTCCAACGGGCCGGAAAACGGAACCGTGGTAATATTAAGAAAAATTTTGATTATTTCGGCGGCTGGAGGCGACTATGAGGGCATACACATTTCACGGGAAAAGGAATATTTGCGGTGATCGCATAAGACTGGCCCGCCTGGCGAAACGCTTTTCACAGTCTGATTTATGCAGACAATTACAACTGATCGGGATCCCGATGGAGCGGGACAGCATAAGCGGGATCGAGAGCGGCAGCAGGTATGTGGCAGATTATGAAGTGACCACCATAGCGGATATTTTGGAGGTTTCCGTGTTGTGGCTGCTGGGGAGAGAGTGAAACCGGCGTGGTATTGCACCGCGCCGGTTTTGTCATGCCAAAAGGAGGCCGCTATGAATTACAAGGGATATAAACATATCAGGTGGGAGCAACGGCTGAAAATAGAGGGCGCCCTGCGGACCGGGGCGAAACCAGCGGCGATTGCGCAGGAATTAGGGGTATGCAAGAAAACGATCTATAATGAGATTGCGCGGGGAATGTGCGTTCAGCAGACCAGCGAATACGAATTTGTGGAAAGATACTGCGTGGACGTGGCGGAGCGGAAATACCAGGAGAATTTGAAGGCAAAAGGGCCGGACATTAAGCTGGGGAAAGACTTTGCTTTTGTGGAGTACATCGAGGACCAGATCATAAATAAAAGGCGATCCCCCGGCGCGGCCCTGGCACAGATCCAGATCGACGGGAAAAAGTTTGATACAGAAATCTGTGAAACCACCCTTTACAACTGGATTTATCGGGGGGACATTTTCCTGAACTTGACCGAGGCGGATCTGCTGTATAAGGGGGAGCGGCGGAACGAGGGGCGGAAAGCGGGCGACAATAACCGGGCCAGACCGGTCAAGGGGGACACCATCGAACAGCGCCCGGAGGAGATCAACAGCCGGGAAACTTTCGGAAACTGGGAAATGGACAGCGTTATGGGGTGCAAGGGTAGCAAGGCGGCCCTGGTGGTGCTGACCGAGCGGCTGACCCGTTACCCCGTGATCGTCCGGGTGCCTGATCATACCATGGAAAGCGTGGTCCGGGCGCTGGACCGCATGGAGCGCCGCATGGGGGCAAAGTTCCGGGAGGTTTTCCGCTCCATCACCGTGGATAATGGGTGCGAGTTCCAGGACTGCGAGGGGATGGAGCGATCCAAGCGGGCCAGGAAACCGCGCACAAAGATTTTTTATTGCCACCCATATTCTGCCTATGAGCGGGGCAGCAACGAAAACATGAACCGGATCATAAGGCGGTTTTTTCCAAAGGGGACCAACTTCGACAATGTGAGCGCGGCGGAGGTGGCGGAGGTGGAGGAGTGGCTGGCAAACTATCCGCGCCGGATCCTGGGGTGGAAAACGCCGCAAATGCTTTATGACGAATACATGACCGTGGCGGCCTGACCAGCTGAACACGGGAAAACGACCATGCCGGAACCGCCCAGGGGAGCCGGCCAATTCTTTGCGCCATTTTTGCACCGCCAGCGCCGTGGAGGCGAGGAAAACGGGGATCCCACCTGGAGCGGGACCCCCGTTTTTAGGGCTATTAAAAACTTTTTATAATTTTTTGTAATTTAGTCTTGACATTTTGCCCGGCTATCCCGGAAAAATGACCGACTGTCCCAAAACGGTAGACAGGGCGGGGGAGAGGGGCTATACTGAAGACGAGAGAGGGGGAGACCCATGGAGGTAGAGATCAAGACCGAACCAGGCCGTCAGGAGCCCAAAATCGTGATTCTGGCCGGGGAGGAAAGCGAGGAGCTGCGCCGCTTGGCGGAGAGTCTGTCCAAGCTGACGGTGGGACCGGTCCCGGTGAGCCGGGGAGATGAGAAGCTGCTTCTGCCCCAGAGGGAATTTCTCCGGTTTTACACCGACGGCAAGGGGGTGTCCGCCCAGACGGCGGGGGAGACCTACACAGTCCACCTCCGACTCTATGAGCTGGAGGAGCGGCTGGACCCAACCCAGTTTGTCCGTATCTCCAACGGGGAGATCATCAACCTGGACCGGGTCACTGCGGTGGATCTGTCCCTGACCGGTACCATCTGCATGACACTGGATGGCACGGTAAAGGCTTACGTGTCCCGGCGGTATGTGAAAAAAATCAAGGATACCCTGAATGGGGGAAGGAGGAACGGCCGTGAAAAAGCTTAAATGGGCCTGGCGGGTCCTGGGTGGGGCGGCGCTGGGACTGGTGTTCAGCGTGGTGCTGGTATCGTATGCTGTGGGAACGAGGGGGCCGTCGCCGGTGGTCTGCCTGCTGTGTTCGGCCCTGGGAGCGGCGGCTGGGGCGGCTACGCTGCCCTTCGCTGACGACGGCAGGGCGCTGATGCTCCGCTCTGCGGCCCACCTTGGGGTGACGGCGGCCCTGTTTCTCCTGCTGGCGGTCCAGCTGGGAGCGAGGGGCGTACAGCTGCTGGCCTGGGAGGCCATCCTGTTTCTGCTGTACGCCGTGGTCTGGCTGGGCCGGTGGATCGGCTGGTACGTGGAGGTGATGCAGCTGCGTACCCTGCTGGGGCTGACTCCAGGACCGTCCCCCTTGAAGTGGCAGGAGACGCTGCCCTACCTGCCCTTTGTCCTACTGCTGTGCGACGGTCTGCCTCTGGCTCTGCGCTGGCTGGACGCGCCAGATGTGCCCGTCCTGTCCGGTCTGCTCCTGCCCTACCTGATGCTGCCAGTGGCGGGGTTCTCCTCCGGACTGTCCCTGGGCAAACGGCAGGGGGTGTGCCCGCTGTACCCGGTGGCCTGCTTTGTGTGCTACCTGCCTATGGTCTATCTGCTGTTCAACGATACGGCGATGTTCCACTGCTTTATGGTAGCCGTCCCCGCTCTGGCGGGCAACGTGATCGGGTGGATGTACCGCCGGGCGGTGCCGAAAAGGGGAGATGCATAATGGGGAGCATTGTGGAACAGGCATTTTATAATATCTGCGCTTCCGTTATCATTTGGCTTGTACTGGCCCCATGCGGCATCTTCTTTTTAACAGCGCTCATCTTTATTGTGATGAAATGTATCCGAGAACTATGGAAAAAATAAACGCAGAGGGCCCCGCCGGTCGGCGGGGCCTTCTTATGCTCAGGACAGCTGGAACTGTCCGGTGTACAGCCGGTAGTACCGGCCTTTATCCTTCAGAAGCTCCTCGTGGCTGCCCTTTTCCTCGATCTCGCCATGCTCGATGACCACGATGCAGTTGGAATTGCGCACGGTGGACAGCCGGTGGGCGATGACGAACACCGTCCGGCCCTCCATCAGGGTATCCATGCCCTGCTGGATCAGAGCCTCGGTGCGGGTGTCGATGGAGGAGGTGGCCTCGTCCAGGATCATCACTGGCGGGTCAGCCACGGCGGCCCGGGCAATAGCCAGCAGCTGCCGCTGGCCCTGGGACAGATTGGCTCCATCGCCGGTGACCATGGTCTGATAGCCCTCGGGCAGGCGGCGGATGAAGGAGTGGGCGTTGGCGCTTTTGGCGGCGGCGATACACTCCTCGTCGGTGGCGTCCAGCCGGCCATAGCGGATGTTGTCCATAATGGTGCCGGTGAACAGATGGGTGTCTTGAAGCACCGCCCCCAGGGAGCGCCGCAGGTCGTCCTTGCGGATGGCCTTTACCCGGATGCCGTCGTAGGTGATCATGCCGCCCTCGATCTCGTAGAAGCGGTTGATCAGGTTGGTGATGGTGGTCTTGCCCGCGCCGGTGGAACCCACAAAGGCAATCTTCTGGCCCGGATCGGCGTAGACCGACACGTCCTTCAAGATCCGTTTGCCGGGAACGTAGGAGAAGTCCACATGGCTGAACCGTACCGCACCCCGCAGCTCGGTGAGGTAAAAGTCCTCGCCGGGGACATTGCGCACGGTTCCGCGGATCAAATGGAGGCCCACGACCCCGTCGGGACCGGGGTACTTCCAGGCCCAGCCGTGGTTGGCCAGCATCGCCGGGTCGGGGACCGCTTCCGGATCAATGATCTCGGTGAGCGTTTCGTCCTCGCCCACAAAGACGGGGACCAGCTCCATGCCGTTGCTCCGGGGGGTCTTCCAGGCCCAGGTGCGGGGACGGCCCTGGCCGGTGAAGGGGGAGAGGGTGCCGTTGGCGTCCTTTTCAGCAGGGATCAGGGTGACGGAACCCTCGTCCAGCTCGGCGGCGGTGTCCATCACCTCAAAGATGCGCTCCGCCCCCGCCATGGCGGACAGGAGGGTGGTCATCTGCTGGGAGATCTGGTTCAGGGGCTGGCCCACCTGACGAGAATAATTGAGGTACGTCGCCAGCCCGCCCAGGTCGAAGCCCTGGAGGACGGAGAGCAGCCCGCCAAAGGCGGCGGTGAGGGCGTAGCTGATGTTCATCAGGTTGCCCGCCATGGGCATGATCATAGTGGAGTAGAAGTTGGCCTTCTGCGCGGAGTCCCGGTAGGCGTTGTTCAGCTCCCGGAACTTGGCCTTGGCTTCCTCCTCGTGGGTGAAGGCTTTGACCACCTTCAGGCCCTCGATGACCTCCTGGATCTCGCCGTTGACAGCGCCCAGCGCCTTTTGCTGCTTTTGGTAGAACTGGCGGCTGCGGCCGCCCAGCTTCCGAAACAGGGTCATGGTGAGGACCAAAACCACGGCGGTGACAAAGAACAGCTTCCAGTTGATGAACAGCATCAGTCCCACCAGTCCCACAAACATCAGGCAGCTGGACAGCAGGGAGACCACGCTCTGCTGGAGGGCCAGCTCAACGTTGTCGGCATCGTTGGTAAAGCGGCTCATCAGCTCGCCGTGGGGGTGTTGGTCAAAGTAGGAGAGGGGGAGACTTTGCAGGCTGTCAAACAGGTCCCTGCGCAGCCGGTTGACGCCCCGTTCTGCCAGCCGGACCATGGTGGCGGACTGGCCATAGGTGGCCAGACAGCCCAGCAGGTAGATGCCGGCCAGCAGGGCGATCAGAACCGCCAGTCCGGAAAGTTTCTCTTGCAGTGTCCGGTTCGGGTCGATCAGCAGGTTGGCGATGGGCCGCACCATATATGACCCGCCCAGATTGGTGGCCACAGAGGTCAGCAGACACAGCAGCACAAACAGCAGCGGCAGCCTGCTCCGGGTGAGGTAGCCCACCAGGCGCAAGATGGTCTTCTTCAGATTTTTGGGCTTTACCGCCCCGGCCTTAAAGGCTTGATTGGGTCCTGGCATTATCCGCCCACCCCCTCTTGCTGAGATTGATAAATTTCCTGGTAAATCCTGTTGTTGGCCAGCAGCTCGTCATGGGTGCCCCGGCCGGCGATGTGGTCGTCGTCCAGAATGAGGATCTCATCGGCGTATTGCACGGAGGAGATGCGCTGGGCAATAATGATGACCGTCGTATCCGCCTGATTTTTATGGAAGGATTCCCGTATGGCCGCCTCAGTGGCCGAGTCCACGGCGGAGGTGGAGTCGTCCAGGATAAGGATGGCCGGCTTGCGGAGCATGGCCCGGGCAATACACAGCCGCTGCTTCTGCCCGCCGGAGACGTTGGTGCCGCCCTGGGTGAGCCGGGTGTCGAAGCCCTCAGGCAGGTTCATGATGAAATCGTAGGCCTGGGCGTCTTTTGCCGCCTGGATCATCTCCTCCTCGGTGGCGCCGGGGCGGCCCCACAGCAGGTTTTCCCGGATGGTGCCGGTGAACAGAATATTGGTCTGGAGCACCATGCCGATGCGGGAACGAAGCTCCTCCAGGGGGTAGTTCCGGACATCCACGCCGTCCACCAGCACAGAGCCGCCGGTGACGTCGTAAAACCGGGGGATCAGGTTGACCAGGGAGGACTTGCCGGTACCGGTGCCCCCCACAATGGCCACAAACCGGCCGGGCTCTACGGTAAAGCTGATATGGGACAGCACATCATCCCCGGAGCCGGCGGCGGCGTACTTGAAGGAGACGTCCTGAAACTCCACCCGGCCCTGGGGGGCGGGGAGGGAGGCGGACTCCGGTTTATCCTGGACCGAGGGGACGGCGTCCAGCACCTCATCAATGCGCCGGGCACAGGCCTGGGCCCGGGACAGCTGAAGCAGAGACATGGCAACCATCATGACACTCATCAGCACCTGCATGATATAGGTCAGAAAGGCCTGAAGGTCGCCCAGGTCGAAGGCGGCATCCATGACCATCCTTCCGCCGAAATAGAGGACGGCCAGGGTGGCGCCGTTAAGGCACAGCATCATAATGGGCATTATGGCGATGACCCGTACGCCCACCTTCAAAGCGGCGGTCATCAGCTCGTCGCTGGAGCGGTTGAACTTCTTCCGCTCGTGGTCCTCCCGGACAAAGGCCTTTACCACACGGATGGCCACCAGATTCTCCTGGAGCACGTTGTTCAGTCCGTCGATTTTTTGCTGCATCAGGTCGAAGAGCCTGGTACAGACCTTCATCAAAAGCGCAATGGCGGCCGCCATGACCGGGATGATGACCAGCAGGATGATGGCCAGCCGGGCATTCAGGTACAGGCTGACGCCCAGTGCGGCGATGAGCATCACCGGGGCCCGGACCAGCATCCGCAGGCCCATGGCCAGCATCATGGTCATGGCGTTGACGTCGTTGGTCATGCGGGTGATCAGGGAAGCGGAGGAGAAGCGGTCAATATCGGCGAAGGAGAACTCCTGCACCTTGTCAAACAGGCATTGGCGCAGGTTGCCGCCGAAGCCTTGGCTGGCGAAGGCGGCGTATTTGGCGGCCAGCACGCCGCAGGCCATGGAAAAGCCTGCCAGCACCAGCATCAACGCGCCAAGCTGGAAAATATATCCCGTATCCCCCGAGGGGATGGCCACGTCCACGATTTCCGCCATGACCAGGGGGAGGAGGAGCTCACAGATGACCTCCAAAATGATCAGGATAGGGGATTTGATGGCGTCTTTTTTGTACCCCTCCAAATGGGTCAAAAACAGGGAAAGCAAGGTAATTATCACTCCTTTGGTTGAGAATCAAGAAGATTGCAGAGCATCCGCCGCTGAAACTGAGCCAGCTGCTGATATTCCTCCTCAGAAAAGCCGGACAACATGCGGGCGGCCACCCGCTGGAACGCCTCCCGGCAGCCGGATACCGCCTGTACGCCCTTGTCGGTGAGGCTTACCCGGTTGCGCCGGGCGTCCCGCTGGCCGGGCTCCCGGCGGATGTAGCCGCTTTTCTCCAGCGATTTCAAGGAATTGGCCACCGCAGCAGGGGAGATGTGCAGCAGATCCGCCAGCTCCCGCTGGGCAGGGCATGCCTGGTCCTTGTCCTCCCGCCCGCTCTCCAAAATGGTGAGCAGCATGGGGTGATTGACCTCGCTGAGACCAGCGGCGTTCAGCTCCCACTGTACTGCCGCGCGGTGGGTGTGGTTGAGCTGGCGGGACAGCAGTTCCATCTCGTGAAATGTGTCTTTCACGAGGAAAACCTCCTTTCAGGAAAAATCGTTAACCTGTTAACGATTAACGTGTTGACTATTATAGCAGGGCGGCAGGAATTGTCAAGCGGTTTTCTGCGGGTTCAAAAATTGTTTACAGTTGGATGGAGGAGACCGGTCTCATAAGGGATTCTACTCCCTGACGCAGTGTCAAAGTCAACCGCTAAAAGATGATACAAACAGAGGACCGGGAGCTGACGGCCGCACGGACCGCCGCCCGAAATTTAGGGACGGATGTAATGTGTTATCATCTATCTGAACAAAAGTCTGTCAACAGACTATTATATATGGGGCTGCATGGATTCTGTGTCCTTTACCATTGGCGAAATGAGAAATCGGTATGGCTTTATCTACATAGATAAAATGTAAAATGGATGATGGCAGCGGGTCCTACTTTGGAATCTTTGCTGTGAAAGTAATTACTCCATCTGCATAGCTGTTTGTCATATGCCCGTGATGCCGGATCACAATTGCGTTTGCAGTAGACAGCCCAATGCCATACCCACCAGTTGACCTGGAACGAGAGGAATCCACCCGGTAGAAGCGATCAAAGTAGCGAGAGAGCTGGGAGGTGTCAATCCCTTTACATGGATTGGATACAGAGATACAAATAGTTCTCCCGTGTTGGGATAGCGACAGGCAGATCGTCCCCTCCGGGTCACAGTATTTGACAGCATTGTCAAGCAAAATGGAAAACAGGCAGAAGAAGTTATCCCGCACCCCTTTGGCGTTTATGTCAGCTGCAAGTTCTGCAACCAATGTTTTGCCAACAGCTTCTGCTGCCGGCTGGAAGGCATCCACACTGGCCTGTGCAATTTCTGTAACGGAAAATTCTTCTATTGTATCCCCTTCGATGGTCTCCTCTGTGCGGGCAAGTTCCACCAGATTTTTAATTAACCTGTCCAGCCGTGTAATCTGTGTGCGGGCGCTCTCCAGCCACTGGCTTTCCCCGCAGGAATCCGACAGCAAATCCAGATCCGCCGACAAAATGGAAAGGGGCGTTTTCAGCTCATGGGAGGCATCGGTTACAAACTGCCGCTGCCGTTCCAGGTTTTCCGCAAAGGGACGAATGGCGCGGCCGGAACAGTACAGCAGCAGGAGGAACACAATCAGCGCGCACACTAAAAATATAATCACAGTGATGCGCAGCATATTGTCTGCCGCCTGGAGCATCAGAAAACAGTCCATAACGATCATAGTGCTGCCGCCGTCCGCGCTTGGAAACAGGCCGAAGCGGTAGTAATCTACATATCCCCGGTTGCCACCCGCTTGTATGACCTTGCTGACGGTCTCCGTAACAGAGTGGCGGTCAAACGCCGCGATATGCTCAAGATCTACGGCTTTTACTTCCCGCTGTTCCGTCAGCTCCACAATGAAATACCGGGTCTCAAAGGCGGTTTCCGGTGTAACCTGAAACTCGAAGTCAGAGGGGTCGAAGGCCGCGCCGGGGGGAAGAAAGGTTCCGCCGTTCTGATGCAGCAGCGAAATAGCCCGGTCTGCCCGCCAGGTTGTGATCCAATGGTTTCCCACGCCGATGGAGACGCAGAGAACCGTCATGGTTCCCAGCAGCGACAGCATGGCGATCCAGATAAATTTCCAGCGCAGAGACCGAATCATGAAAATCCCTCCAGCACATAGCCCTGGCCCCGGCGGGCGGAAATGCGGACATCAGCGCCCGCCGCTTCCAGCTTCCGTCTCAGATAGGAGATGTAGGCCCAGACCACGTTGATCTCAGCCTCGCTGTCATAGCCCCAGATGGATTCCATAAACTGCTCCGTTGAAATGGGCCGCCCCTTCTGCCGCATCAGCAGCTCCAGCATCTGAAACTCCTTATTGCCCAACCGGATGCAGGCGTCTCCGCATCTCAGTTCAAAGGAGGAACGGTCTAATGTAACATTTCCAACAGAAATGACGCTGGGAGTGTATGTCCCGCCCCGGCGGGTCAAGGCGCGGACCCGCGCCACAAACTCCCGGCTGTCAAAGGGCTTTGGCAGGTAATCGTCCGCTCCGTTTTCCAAACCGGCCACCCGGTCCTCCACTTGGCTCTTCGCGGTCAGGAGAAGCACCGGAGTGGCGATCTGTTTGGCTCGAAGGGCTTGCAGGACCTGGATTCCGTCCAGCTTTGGCATCATAATGTCCAGAACAATACAGGCGTAATTTCCCTCCAGCCCGTAATCCAGCGCGTCCTGACCATTGTAAACCGCGTCTATGGAATAATGCTCGCGTTTCAAAAGCGCTTCCAGCGCCATGACCATCTCCGGCTCATCGTCCGCTACCAGAATTCGCATCTGTTATTCCCCACCTTCTGCTGTTTTTACCACGGTTGGCCCATAAATCCAGGTTTTGTCAGCCAGAGACCGCATTGAATGGAACCGCTGTCTGTCAGAGAGAATGACAGGGGCAGCACCTCAGTATCTTTCCGCAGCATGATGTGGCCAATCCCATCCTCTCCCGTCACAGCGTCGATGACCGCGCCTTCCGACAGGGAAAGCGTCATTGTCCCCAGGGGCCGTTTCTGCCGGTCCAGCACCGACATCAGCACTTCACCGGAGCGAGGCAGGCCAGAAATCTGAAATACTTCGGCAGCCCCCAGCTGGTAATTTGAGCCGATATCGCCGAAGGACAGCTGCACCATGTCGCTGCGGAGAGGAGAACCCTCCGGCCATGAAAGCTCGGCCATGATCGTGAGCGTGTTTTCTGGTTCCGCTGGTAATGCGGCCTTGCTTTCTTTTGTACCGATGAAACTGCCCAGTGCCAATAGAATCAGGAGCAGGCCAAAGGCGCGTACATATTTTTTTCGAGTCTCCATCGCAAATTCTCCTTTTGGCATAGGTCTTTATAGAAGTATAAAACCGCAACTCAAAAAGAACTTAAAAAAACTGTATTGAAAAAAAGAATTTTCTTTTAAACTTGGTTTTAAGTAGCTGTTTTATAATGGCCCCATCAAGATAAAAAGGAGGGGTCAACCTTGATTGAAATCGAGCATTTGACCAAGCGATATGGCGGCCACACAGCGGTTTCCGACCTGAGCTTCACTGTGGACAGCGGACAGATCTATGGCTTCCTTGGTCCCAACGGAGCGGGGAAATCTACCACCATGAACATCATGACCGGCTGCCTGTCCGCCACGGAGGGGGCCGTCCGTATTGACGGCCACGACATTTTTGAAGAGCCGGAGCAGGCCAAGCGGCTGATCGGCTATCTCCCGGAACAGCCTCCGCTTTACATGAACGAGTCGCCGGAGGAGTACCTGCGGTTTGTGGGCGAGGCCAAGGGCCTGCGCGGGGCGGAACTGGAGCGGCAGATCGACGAGGTCATCCGCCAGACCGGGATCGAGGGCGTGGCCCGCCGCCGCATCTCCGCCTTGTCCAAGGGCTATAAGCAGCGGGTGGGGATCGCCCAGGCCCTGCTGGGCAATCCCAGGGTCATCATCCTGGATGAACCTACCGTGGGCCTGGACCCCATCCAGATCATTGAGATACGGGACCTGATCAAAGAACTGGGGCAGACCCACACTGTTATTTTTAGCTCCCACATTCTCTCCGAAGTGCAGACCATCTGTGACCAGATCATCATGATCGCCAAAGGAAAGCTGGTGGCCTTTGACACGCCGGAGAATCTGGAACAGCACCTGCTCACCCCCAATGAAGTGATTTTGACTACAGATGCTTCCGCCAGCGAGGTGCAGACACTTTTGCAGGGCATCAGCAATGTCACAGAACTGTCATTGGAGGAACAAGATTCCGGCCTTGTGACCGCACGCATCAAAACCGGCCTCAGCGATGTCTACCAGCTCTCCCGCGCTGCATTTTCAGCCTTTGCCGCCAGCGGGAATACCCTGCTGGAGCTGGCTGTGAAGAAGGCCAACCTGGAGGACATCTTCCTGGAGCTGGCGGACAACGATGCCGCCGCCCCAGAACTGCCTGTGGTGGAAGGAGAACCAGTGGAAAGTGAGGTGCCGGAGGAATGACCGCCGTATTGAAGCATGAACTGAAGAACTATTTTCACTCCCTGACGGCCTATGTATTCGGCGCAGGGCTGCTCCTGGCGGTTGGCCTGGGCGCGCTGCGCTACAATCTCCAGGCGGCGGTGAGCAACTTTGAATTTGCCCTCAGCTATTTCAGCATTGTCCTTGCTGTCATCGTTCCCATCCTGACCATGCGGGTCATTGCGGAGGAGCGCAAGCAGAGGACCGACCAGCTTTTATACGCCCTTCCCATTACCACCACCCAGGTGATTGTGGGCAAATATCTGGCGCTGCTGACGGTTTACCTGATTCCGCTGTGCGTGATTGCGGTCTATCCCCTGATCTTCTCCCGATTCGGGGACGTGTATCTGCTGACCTCGTACGGCTCCATTCTGGCGTTCTTTCTCATGGGTGCGGCGCTGATCGCGTTGGGGGTGTTCATTTCCTCCTTGACGGACAACCAGGGCTTCGCCGCCGGGATCGGGATTGCGGTGATCCTGCTGAACTATTACAGCGTGAGCCTATCGGAGTACGTTTCCTCTACGGTTTTCGGTTCTGTTGCCGCGCTGTGCGTACTCGTTCTGGCCTTGGGCGCGGTGATCAAATATTTGACCAAAAACGAAAATCTGGCTTACGCTGTCTGCTTCGTCTTGATCGCGGCCATTGCCATCGCTGCCTTTATGGACAATACGAAATTCGAGGGCCTGCTGCCTGCCGTGATGACCAAGCTGTCCCTGTTTGACCGCTTTACCGGCTTTGTCAACGGTGTTTTTGATCTGACCTCCGTTGTCTACTATGCCAGCGTGGCCGTGTTTTTCCTGTTCCTGTCTGTCCAATCGCTGGAGAAACGGAGGTACAACTGATGAAAAACCGAAACGCTTTTCGCGGCGGCTCCTATGCTCTGGCGATCTCCGCGGTGGTGCTGGCCATTCTGGTGGTGGTCAACATCTTCGCCTCCGCTCTGCCTCCTGCCGCCACCAGGTATGACATCAGCGCCGCCAAGCTCTACTCCATCACCAGCAACACCAAGGTGGTGGTCAATGCCTTGGATCAGGATGTGACCATCTATTGGGTGGTGCAGTCCGGCGAGGAGAACCAGGTCATCGAAAATCTGTTGAGCAAATATGACAGCCTCTCCGACCATATTACAGTGGTGAAAAAGAACCCGGACGTCTATCCCGCCTTTGCGATAGCGATAGGTAATCCGCCGCTTTTACTGCCCTCATAAGAGGACAGCAGTCAGAGCGGATTTTCCCCCGCTTCGCACCGTGCGTGCGACTTTCACCGCACACGGCGCTCCATCAATGCAGATTATTTGTTGCGTGTATGTGAAGGAACCAGTTTTTCCCTATAACCGATAATTTTCTTCTGTGCTTTTGCATCAAACTCGCTTATATCATAGTTCGGGTTATTAACTGCGTCGAGGCATTTCTTGTGCAGGGATATCAGATTGTTGACACGATTTACCTTATTCAATGGGAGATTTGGGTTGACCCGGTGTGCCCATGGCATACTGGAAATAAGCCAGCCGCCGCAAACCCGGCACTTGAGTTTGTCACGGTTGAGCGCGTAGGCCCGATTCATAATAAACTCAAAGTTGTTAAGTTTTCCCCATTGCCCATATCTGGTTGCTCTGGCCGATTTTTCCGAGTACATTTCATCAAGGCGAGCGTGTATACGCTTCTTTTTCGTGCGCTCAAAGAAAAGTTGCCTGCCAGCTTCAGTGTAGGGCGTCTCTTCCTCCTTTTTGGGGATAGTTTTCTCCCATTTGCAAAAGGAAAGTGCGGTAAAACCGATATAAATATCGCGATATTTCATGGAGGGTATCTTTTGCTTATACTGCTGATGAACACGGGGAAGATTTTGCGTTTGATTTGCAGGAATCCACTTTCCCTTGTACTGCGTCAGGCGGCGTCTGGCAACGAATTGTAGCCTCCTGCTATACTTCTTCATGGAAATGTTCACCCAGGTACAGCATTGATCATATTGGATAATTCCCCTGATTTGGCTGTTGATGCGATTGATTGCGTCCACCATTTGTTCCCGGCTGTAATAGTGCGGGATTTTCTTGATGTCATGAGCAATCTTGTCAGTTTTCCGCCTTAATCTGTCTCTTTCTGGAATCGTTCTTGGAATATAGCCTTTTCGCGCTTTTCCCGGAACCACCTTGTATTCATAGCCAAGGAATTTGATGTACTTTTTTCGGATATCTGTTATCAGCGTTTTCTCTGGGGATAGTGTCAGCTTCATTTTGCTGTGGAGAAATATTTGCAGTCGTTTTTTCCAGTCCTCGGCATGAGCGCGTGTGTCTGTGATGATTATGAAGTCGTCTGCGTATCGGACGAGGAATCCTGGAATCAAGGCCGTTCTACGCAGACCTTTGTACTTGCGGTAGGGTTTTGAGAATGGATATTCTGTTTTCTTTATTTCCCACTGCTTGGTAATCCATTCATCCATGATGTCCAAGTAGACATTTGCCAATAGGGGACTAATTAACCCTCCCTGTGGCGTACCTTCCTCATTTACCTCACATTCATCCATGACCCCGGTTTTCAGCATTGCCTTGATGATTTGCAGTACCCGTCTGTCCCTTATCCCCATGTGATAAAGACGTTTCAGGAGAATAGCGTGGTCAATACGGTCAAAGCATTTGCTGATATCACCCTCGACAATCCAATGGTAGCCAGTATGATGAACAAGCAATTTTGCGCGTTCCAATGCCATAGGTGCGTCCCGCATGGGCCGAAAACCGTAGGAATGGGCAAAGAACTGTGCTTCGAATATGGGTTCTAACACAATCCTCATGCACTCTTGTACGATTCTGTCCCGTATGGTAGGAATGCCCAGCGGACGTTTTTCGGCTTTTCCTGGTTTGTCGATATACACCCGGCGTATTTTCTGCGGCTCAAAGTGCTTGAACGCGCTTTGAATATCTCGAATGACCCACGAATGGGAGTGTTGCAGGTAATCGCGCATGGTTTTGGAGTCCACACCGGGGGTTTCACTGCCGTGGTTACTTTTGATGTTGTGAATTGCTGTGATGATGGTTGCTTCTGCTGACATAATTTCCAGAAGTCCCTTGAGCGCTGGCCTTCCGCCCTCGTCATAGACCTTTTTGCTGTGCTGATACAGTTTATCTTGGAGCTTGCGTAATTCCGTTTCGGTTTTCGGGTAGTCGAATTGTTGTGCCATACGCACCGCCTCCCTTCGGAATTGGTGTTTCTGGTTTTAGTCAGGTATGCCTACGGCTTCCTCGACCTTCTGTTCACATACGAATCTGCACTGACTATGCCCCTTCGCTCCGTCCGCCTTATTATTGCGGACATCCTCGCTACTACGGGCTGCTGCCCCATGGATTAGCGGGTCATTTCCTACCCGCGCGGCGGAGGTGCCACTCCACTTACTTCAAAAAGATGAAGTGCCGTCCATGGTTCCTTTGTTCCCTATGCTTTAGCTTTACATATCGGTTTTAGCCCGTCCCTCTAACCCGGCTGCCATCTTTGACTTGTGTGATATTCTGCCAAAGACATTCGACCTTAATGGTTTTCTGCCGTTTTCCACAAATTCAAATTTCAACGGCGGCAGCACCCCTCATGGGGGCGGATGGCTGTATAATCATCCTGGCGTTTACGAGCCGTACTCTCAGGACATATGTCGGTTGCAACAAAACATACTGGACATGACCGATTTATAGCCTCCTGCGGCGCGATACCGTCTCAGATATCGCCTCCGCTCTTTACCGAGCTTCGCACGTTCCATATGACACTATGGACGCACGTCGGAGCATCAGAGTTTTGGTCACCCGTCACACCGGGTCAGGCAGGTTCTGCCCCTGCCGAATCAAGCATAGAGTTCAGATTTCTTGCGAAATCTGCCTTGTTTTATTGCGTATTTCTACGCAGATTGTCAAGGAACAAAGCGCGCGAACAATACACCGATGAAACCGTCCAGAACAACAGCCTCATTGTGGAGTGCGGTGAACGCAGCCGCTTTATCGGCTATGGCGACATCTTTGTGCAGGAACCGGATATTTACTCCTACTCTTACAGCACCTCCTTTGACGGCGAGGGCGCTATCACCTCCGCTATCGACTACGTGACCACCGAGGAGCTGCCCAAGATCTACATTCTGGAGGGCCACGGGGAGGCCGAGCTTCCCGCCTCCTTCCGGGATCAGATCGAAAAGGAAAACATGGAAACGGAATCCCTCTCCCTGCTGACGGTGGACGCCATCCCAGAGGACGCGGACTGTGTCATGATCTACGCTCCGTCCAGCGACATCTCCCAAGATGAACGGGATCTGCTGGCGGACTATACCTCGGAGGGCGGCAAGCTGTTTGTAGCAGCCGGACCTGTGCCTGACAGTAATCTGGACAATCTCTATAGCCTGCTGGCAGACTACGGCATAGAGGCCAATGAGGGTGTGGTGGTAGAGCCGAACCGGGAACACTACTCCTTCCAAGGCCCGCTCTCTCTGCTGCCTGATATGAACAGCCATGCCATTACAGATTCCCTGATTGAAGAAAACTATTACCCCACTATGTTCATCTCTCTGGGCCTGACGGTTCCCCAGGACTCCGAGAGTGTGACCGCTCTGCTGACCACTTCCGAATCCGCGTTCAGCAAGTTAGATGGCTACGACATGACGGATTACGAGAAGGAAGATGGGGACATTGACGGCCCCTTTGCCCTGGCCGTTTCCATCGACACTGCCGGTGAAGGGCAGATCGTTTGGTTCACATCGTCCCATTTCCTGGACGATATGCACAACGCAGTTTCCTCCGGGGCCAACGCCAACCTGAGCATGAACGCCCTGTCCTCCCTGATTGGCGAGACGGAGGCCATGGCCATCCGCAGCAAGTCGCTGAATTACAACTACCTCACGATCAGTGATTCCACCGCTTCTCTGCTGAAGGTGCTGATGATTGGCGTATTCCCGCTGGCGTACCTGGGTATCGGTGTTGTGGTTGCATTGAGAAGAAGGAGGCTGCAAAATGAGCCGGTCTAAAAAACTTTATATTCTGCTGGGTGTTTTGGTTGTAGCCTGTGTCGCCACCCTTGCGGTTACTCAGATAGCGGGGCGCAAGGAACAGATCAAGAACAGCGGCGAACCTATCCTGGAGCTGTCCAGCGACTCCGTTCAAGCCCTCTCCTGGGAACACAAGGGAGAAACTCTGGCGTTCCACAGGGATGAGACATGGCTTTATGACGAGGACGAGAAGTTTCCGGTGAGCGAGGACAAAATCAACGAACTGCTGGAGCAATTCCAGCCCCTCAGCGCGGCTTTTGTCATTGAGGGTGTGGAGGACTATGGGCAGTATGGGCTGGACAACCCCGTGTGTACCATTCACCTGACCACGGAGGAACAGTCCTATGAGATCAAGCTGGGAGATTTCAGCAAGATGGATTCCCAGCGGTACGCCTCCATCGGAGACGGCAACGTCTACCTGGTTCAGAACGACCCGCTGGATCAGTTTGACGCCGTTCTCAGCGATTTGATTGCCCATGATGAAATGCCGGACTTCGATCAGGTAACCAGTATCCAATTCTCCGGCGCGCAGGATTACGCCGTTTCCTACGAGGAGGACAGCTCCAATACCTACTGCGCCGAGGATGTCTATTTTACCCGGCGCGGCGAAAAATCCCTGCCTCTGGATACGGATCGGGTGAATGGTTATCTGCGTAAAATCTCAAATTTGAATCCGACCAACTATGTCACCTACAAGGTGACGGACGAGGAGCTGACCACCTACGGTCTGGATACACCGGAGCTGACGGTCACTGTGGAGTATACGCCAAAAGACGAGGAAAGGGCAGGAGTATTTGTTCTCCATATCAGCCGTGATCCAGAGGAGATCAAGAAACCGTCCGATGAGGATGACAGTGAGGATGAGACGGTCACGGCCTATCTGCGGGTAGACCAGTCCCCCATCATCTATCAAATTTCCTCCGACCAGTACAAGGATCTGATGGCCGCATCCTATGACGACTTCCGGCATCTGGAGATATTCACCGCGGACTTTGCGGATGTCCGGCAAATCGACATTTCTCTGGAAGGGGACTCCTATACCCTGACTTCGGAGGAAAAGGGAAAGGAGCGTACTTGGTCTTTCCAAGAGGAGGAATTGGAAATTGATGACCTCAAAGCGACTTTGGAGGCTCTGCGCGCGGACGAGTTCACCGGTGAAAAGCCCTCTCAGAAAGAAGAGATCGGCCTGACCATCCACCTTGACAATGAGCAGTTCCAGACGGTTTTGATTCGGCTGTACCGGTATGATGGAACCCATTGTCTCGCGGTGGTAGACGGAGAGAGCGTGGCTTTGGTAAACCGTGGAGAGGTCGTTGATCTGATCGAGGCGATTCATGAAATTGTGTTAAACTGATCGACAAGCAAACAGCGGCATTGAATCTGACGATTCAATGCCGCTGCTGTTTTCATCCTGCTGCATGTTTCAAAAAAGCAGAGAAACATCAGAAAACCTATTGACTCTCCCACAATGGGATAGCCTATAATGCATTTCCGCCAAGGAACCGCTGAGCGGGTGGAAGATGATGCTAATCTGTTCCTATCCTACCAGATACCGCTTCTAAAGCTCTGGGTGCTGATCATGAATGCGATGTCCCTGCGTATTGGTGAATGAACCTTTTCAGTCCAATATCCTGTCAGGGAGCGAGGTCATTAGGGAGTGAGCAGCAAAGTTCAAAAGGAGGTGCGGCACAGTCATACTCTCCAAGAGATAGTTCAGATTCGATCACATACTTTTCATAATCCAACGCAAATTGTTCCGGGAAAATAGTTTCGGCATGTTCAATCGCGGGCGCTGCCTGTTTGCAGCAGAGATACTCGCCCGCCGGAAGCCGCAAAAGATTTTCGGGAAGCTCCCGCACTCCCTCCGGAACGTCTGCGCCGATGTAAAAAAGCAATTCGCTCCGGCTTCCTTGGCAATGAAGCAGCCGCCCGGAAAAATAATTGATCGTCAGACCGCTGCGTTCAGCTGTCCGCACTAAGCTGTGGAACAGAGCAAGGACTTTCATTTCCGCATCATTTTCCGGATATGGAGCAAGCAAAAGATTCATAGTGGGAAATCTGCACCGCACCATAGCATCGCTTTTTTGAATCAATTCGCTGCGTTGGATTTCAGCGCGCATGTTCTCCAGCTTAGCCAGCCGGTCTTGTATGGCTTGAATTTTCTCCTTGGCCAGTATCGTGCCGCGCTCAACCAGCTTGCCGTAGTGAATCCGGCTGCCGCCGTCCATGCAATAATCCGTAAACTACTTGAGAGGAATATCCAGATCAACACACAGCTGGATGGCGTCTACTACCGGTATTTGCTGCAAGCTGTAATAGCGGTAGCCGCTGCTGGGGTCAACGTAGGCAGGACGGAGAATGCCTAAAGAATCATAGTAACGGAGGGATTTGATATGAACGCCAGTCTGCTTTGACAGAGCGCCGATGGACAGCAGATTTTCTTTCTTCATGGCGAAAACTCTCCCAAAATAGGATGCTTCATTCTATCATCATCTGAAAAACCTGTCAAACAAGAAACCCTGCGGAAATGCTCATGTGCGGTAAAGTATCACAAGAAAACTTTGTCGAATTGACAGCCGCCCTCGCTATTCCGAATTAAGAAATATGCCTCTTGAAAGCTGGTTTCTATTATGCTATACTTTTCAGAACAAACCGATAAATCGGGATTTAAGGAGAAACAATAATGATAATTGAAACGGAAAGACTACTGTTAAGAGAATTTACTCATGAGGATTTTCCGGCATTATTTGAAATCTTTTCAGATCCAGAAACCATGCGACACTATCCCAAACCTTTTGATGAGAAACGTACAAAGGATTGGATTGAATGGAATCTCCAAAACTACGAGGAATATGGATTCGGTTTGTGGGCTGTTGTTTTAAGAGAAACGGGTGAATTTATCGGCGACTGCGGGCTGACAATACAGAATATTGATGGAGAATTCCTGCCTGAAATAGGGTATCACATTCATAAAAATCATTGGAGGAAAGGTTTTGGAAGTGAGGCCGCAAGCGCAGTTAGAAATTGGGCATTTATGAATACAGAATACGATTGTCTATATTCTTACATGAAATATACAAATATTGGTTCGTATTCTGTTGCTATTGCAATCGGTATGAGGAAAGTGAAAGAATATCCCGATGAAAAGAATGGGATATCATATGCATATGCCATAAAGCGTGAAGAATGGGAAAAATTAAAGTGATAAAATTCTAGTTTATCGGTGCTTCCTGTAACGTAAGAGCAAGTATCGACCCGTGGCCCAAATTTCGCTCCGCTCGTTTGTTCCCCTGGTCTGCTACTTGTTGGGGAGTGCCTTCCCCAAACCCTGCTGACCAGCGCTCCGCGCCGGTGTTGTGGCGCAGCCGCGCCACAAAAATCCGTCAGCCTTGCCCGTTGCGCTCTCGCCTGACCGGGCGGAAATCGGAAGCCGTTTCCGCAATCGCCGCAGGGCGGCGCACCCGCCGGAACAGTACACCCGCGACCCGGCTGTACTGTTCCATCGGGCCAATTCGACAAAAGTAGACACCAAAACGCATTGACAATACTTTGCGTTCGCTCTATAATAGCTTTAACGATGAGCGATATAAAAAGTGAATATCAGTAAAATTCTCTGCACCCAAGTGGTCTTGACCACCTGGGTGCATTGTGTTTTCCAAAGCCTGATGTTCCCTTTTCCATCGCGTAACACATCGCCCATGACAACTGAATATGGAAAATTTGAAAGGTGTATAATGGGCGAATTATACCCTAAAGGGAATTTTGAAACAGGAGGTAAAATGATTGTCCAAACGCTACAACACGCCCCACCGCACCCGCATCATCAAGACCCGTGTCACCGAGGAAGAACACGCCGACTTCATGGAGCGCCGGATGCGGCAGATCGACAAGAACCGGGCCAAAAAGCATGAGCTGACGGCAAGGATCCCCTGGGGAGCGAAAGAAGGGTATGATCTCTGCATCAACACATCCGGCAGAGAAATCAAAACGCTGGTTCCTGCACTCGCAGCTTACTGTCAGGCGGTCGGAAAAGGCATCCCCTTTACCATCTGAACGTAAAAAAGCACGATCTTGCAATCGTGCTTTTCGGGAGTGTTGTTTTTGCCGCAAAGTCTGGATTGTTTCGGTCACTGCTCAACGTTTTTGCAGGGTTCTAAGGTTTTTTATCCGCACTCCCTGACGGGGGCTTTTTTGCGGCTGATTTCAGCCGCCCAGCCGGGCGGAGAAGTCGGCCAGAGCCTCGGAGATCCGGATCTGCTGGGGGCACACCGCCTCGCAGCTGCGGCAGCCCAGGCAGGCGGAGGGCTTCTTTTCAGCGGGCATCTGGGCGATGCGCATGGGGGCAATGAAGCCGCCGCCAGTAAAGACGTGCTCATTGTACAGCTCCAGCAGCTGGGGGATGTCCAGCTCCTGGGGGCAGTGGGTGGTGCAGTAGCGGCAGGCGGTGCAGGGGACGCTGGTCCGCCTGGTCATTTCGCCGGCGATGGACAGCAGCGCCTCCAACTCCGCAGGAGAGAGCGGTGCTTCCGCCTGGAAGGTGTTCAGGTTGTCCTCCACCTGCTCCATGGTGCTCATGCCGGACAGGGTGACCACCACGGAGGGCAGGGACTGGAGGAACCGGAAGGCCCAGGCCGGGACTCCCTCGCTGGGCCGCAGCTCCTTCAGTCTGGCGGCGTACTCCTCGGGCAGGCTGGCCAGCTTGCCGCCCCGGAGCGGCTCCATCACCCAGACGGGGATGTCCCACTCGCGGAGCAGATCCACTTTGCTCTTGGCGTCCTGAAAGTCCCAGTCCAGCCAGTTGAGCTGGATCTGGCAGAACTCCATGTCCTTGCCGCAGGCGTCCAGAAAACGCTTCATGGTGTTCAGATCGCCATGGGCGGAGAAGCCCAGGTGTTTGATCTGTCCCGCCCGCTTCCTGGCCATGAGGGACTCGCAGATGTGGTGCTTGGGGTCCAGGTAGGCGTCGATGTTCATCTCGCAGATGTTGTGGAAGAGGTAGAAGTCGAAGTAGTCCACCTGGAGCTTTTCCAGCTGCCGGTCAAAGATTTCCTCCACCTTGTCCATGTTAGACAGATCGTAGCCGGGGAATTTGGTGGCCAGAAAGAAGCTGTCCCGGGGGTACTGCTTCAGAATCCGGCCCATGACCAGCTCGGAATTGCCGGCGTGGTAGCCCCAGGCGGTGTCGTAGTAGTTGATTCCCGCCTCCATGGCTTTGGCCACCAGACGGGCGGCCTCCTCCTCGTTGGGGTTGGCGTCGTTTCCGTCCACGGTGGGCAGGCGCATGCAGCCAAAGCCCAGGGCGGACAGCTTCAGGTCCTGGAACTGCTTGTAGATCATGGTTGACCATCCTTTCATTGACGAATCGGGGGGAAGGCGCTATAATAGCGGTATAAGTATGAAGAGATTATACAACTTGAAGCTAACTTCAAGTCAAGACTTTTTTTGGGGAGAGATCGCCATGTTTTATACCATAGGAGAGATGGCCCAGAAGCTGGACGTGGCCCCGTCCACCCTGCGGTACTACGACAAGGAGGGCCTGCTCCCCTTTGTGGAGCGGTCCAGCGGGGGAATCCGCATGTTCAAGGAGGAGGATATGGAGTGGCTGCGGCTGCTGGGCTGCCTGAAAAAGGCGGGGATGCCCCTGAAGGAGATCCGTAGCTTTCTGGACTGGTCCCGCCAGGGGGACGCCACCATCAGCCAGCGGCTGGAGCTGCTGGAAAAGCAGCGCCAGTCGGTGCTGGACCAGCAGAAGCAGCTGGAGGACACCCTCCTCATGCTGGACTACAAGCGCTGGTACTATCAGACGGCCCGGGAGGCGGGCACCTGCGCTGTCCATGACAGCCTCACTCCGGAGCAGGTCCCGGAGCGGTTCCGGGCACTGATGGCGGAGTGGGAGAAGGGATGACGATGGAACCAAAACAAATTCTGGACTGGTGCCTGGCTGATCTGGAGGGCACTGTTCTGGTGAACAGCTGGGGAGAGACAGGCGTCTTTTATAACCCGGGAAAGGTTTTGAAACGGGGCGTCTATGTCCTCACGGTCAAAGAGAAGGACGGGGACAACGACCGGGCGTCCCAGTTGGACCGCCCTGGTGTATACCGGGTGAACCTGGGACCGAGAAAGCAAACTTATGTCAACCTGTTTGGCCCGGCTCCCAAGCGTCCGCCGAAAGGCGGCGTAGTGGAGGGGGATATGGACTTTACCCAGACGGATACCCTGCTGCCTCATCCGGTTTACGCCTGGATGGGCTGGGTGTGCGTTCTGAACCCTTCTGCGCAAACCTTTGAAAGCATGAAACTTCTCATTCGGGAGAGTTATATGTTTGCAAAAGAAAAATTTGAGAAACGAGTGAAAAAACAGGAGTTTGAATATGAGCGACTTATTTGAAAAATCCATGGCCACTCTGGAGCTGCCCCGTGTGCTGGAGCTGCTGTCCGGGTGCGCCGTTACCGACGAGGGCCGGGAGCAGGCGCTGGAGCTACGGCCTATGGACGATATCGACGACGTGAAACGGGCACAGGCGGAGACGACTGCGGCGGTAAAGCTGCTGGTCCTCCGGGGAACGCCCGGCTTTGCGGGCATCAAGCCGGTGGCCGCCAGCCTCCAGCGGGCGGACATGGGGGGCAGCCTGAACACCCGTGAGCTGCTGGAGATCGCTGCCGTCCTCCGGGCGGCCCGCACCGCCTCCGACTACGGGGCGGGGGAGGAGAAGACTCCCATCTCCCACCTGTTCCAGGCGCTGACCACCAACCGCTTTCTGGAGGACACCATCACCAACTCCATTGTGGGGGAGGACGAGCTGGCCGATTCCGCCAGCCCGGAGCTGGCCTCCATCCGCCGGCACATGCGGGCCACCGAGGCCAAGGTGCGGGATATTCTGCAAAAGCTGATCTCCTCCAACCAGTCCAAATATCTGCAGGAGAGCATCATCACCATCCGCTCCGACCGGTACGTGGTGCCGGTAAAGTCGGAGCACAAGAACGCCATTCCCGGCCTGGTCCACGATGTGTCCTCCTCCGGCTCCACCTTCTTTATCGAGCCCATGGGGGTGGTGAAGGCCAACAACGAGCTGCGGGAGCTACTGGCCAAGGAGAAGAAGGAGATCGAGCGCATCCTGGCCGAGCTGTCCGCCCAGTGCGCCGCCCACAAGGAGGACATTTCCGAGGACTATCAGCTGCTCATCTGGCTGGACGCCATCTTTGCCCGGGCCAAGCTGTCCTGCAAGCTGGAGTGCACCGAGCCCAAGCTGTCCGACAAGTATTTGCACCTGCGGGGGGCCCGGCACCCCCTGCTGGACCAGAAAAAGGCCGTCCCCAACGACCTGGAGCTGGGGGAGCATTTCGACACCCTGGTCATCACCGGCCCCAACACCGGCGGCAAGACGGTCACCTTAAAGACGCTGGGCCTCATCACCCTCATGGCCCAGTGCGGCCTGCACATTCCGGCCAGGGACGACTCCACCGTCCGAGTGTTTTCCAGGGTGCTGGCCGACATCGGTGACGAGCAGTCCATTGCCCAGTCTCTGTCCACCTTCTCCTCCCACATGACCAACATCGTGGGCATCTTGGACGAGGCGGACGACGAGACGCTGATCCTCTTTGACGAGCTGGGGGCGGGCACCGACCCGGTGGAGGGGGCGGCCCTGGCCGCCGCCATCATCGAGAGCGCCCGGGGCATCGGCGCTCAGGTGGCGGCCACCACCCACTACGCCGAGCTGAAGGTGTACGCCATGACCACCCCAGGGGTGGAGAACGCCTCCTGCGAGTTCAACGTGGAGACCCTGGCCCCCACCTACCGCTTGGTGCTGGGTATCCCGGGAAAATCCAATGCCTTCGCCATCTCCCGGCGGCTGGGACTCCCCGAGTATATCATTGAAAAGGCCGCCGCCCGGCTGGATGCGGAGAACGTCCGGTTTGAGGATGTGCTCACCCGTCTGGACCAGCAGCGGCAGGAGATGGAGCGGGAGCGGGAGGAGGCTCGCCGCCTCAAGCTGGACATGGAGCAGTCGGCGGAGAAGGCTCGTGAGTACCGGGAGAAGCTGGAGGCCGAGCGGGCCAAGGTGGTGGAGAAGGCCAACGCCGAGGCCCGGGCCATCATCGAGGAGGCGAGGGTGGCCAGCGACCTGGCCATCTCGGAGCTGAAGGAGCTGAAAAAACGCCAGGACCTGGACTGGCAGCAGGTGAACGACGGCCGGGCGGAGGCCCGCCGCCTGCTGAATGAGGCGGAGCGGAGCATCGGAGGCAGCGCCCCCCAGGTGGAGCCGCCGCCCCCCACCCGTCCAGCGAAGAAGGGGGACACGGTGGAACTGCTGTCCATGGGGACAAGGGCCACCGTGCTGTCTGTCAGCAAGGACGGTACCCTCCAGCTCCAGGCGGGGATTTTGAAAATTTCTGCCAAGCAGGAGGAGGTCCGGGTGGTGGAGGGGGAGACCCAGTCCCAAAAGGAGACCCGCCGGGTCATCGCCCGGGCGGAGCACACGCTCCGGACCGCCGCCGTCCCCTCCCAGGTGGACCTGCGGGGCATGATGACCGACGAGGCCCTCATCGTGCTGGAGCGTTTTTTGGACACCGCCATGATGGGCAAGCTGGAGACGGTCACCATCGTCCACGGCAAGGGTACCGGCGCGGTGCGGTCCGCGGTGCGGACTTATCTCAAGCGCAGCCGCTATGTGAAGACCTTCCGCCCCGGACGCTACGGCGAGGGGGAGGACGGCGTCACCGTGGCGGAGCTGAAATAAAAAAGCGGCCGTTTGGCCGCTTTTTTCATTAAAACTGATACAAAAGCAAATACTGTGTCTGATCGTCCAGAGTGCTGGCGCGGATGCTCACGGTGCTGTCGTCATCCCAGCCGATGCCGCCCTCGTGGAGGTTCTCATAGCCCTCCCGGTCGAAGGCGAAGAAAACCCCCTTTTCCAGGTCGGCCACTCCAATCTGGGAGATACCCAGGCCGTCCGTTTTGGAATCCATGGAAAAGTACAGCAGCCTGTTTCCGGAGAGGTTGAACTGGAGGTTGTCATTTTGATGGAAGGTCAGACCCTCCAGAAGGGTCTGCGCTCCGGTCTTCAGGTCCACTGCCCGGGCCTGCCCGTCTTCAGAGATCAGTACACAGCGACTTCCTGACATCTCCACGCCGCTGGAGCCCTCCTCCCAGCTGCGATAGTAGGGGGTCCGGCCCAGCGTTTGAATTATACGGCCAGTTGGAATATCATAGGAATAACAGGCAACATCCTGTGCCACTCCACTCTCGTCTATGGTGCTGCTGTGGAGGATCAAGGTGTCATTGTCTGCGAAGGCGGCGGTGTAAATCTCGATGTCCGCCAACTCATCCACCTGGACCAGGGTTTTAGCGTCCAGGTCGCAGAACCAGGTCTGGGACATCCCCAGCCGGTTGTCGCACAGAATGATGGCTCGGCGCATGTTCTCCGACCAATCCCATCCGTAGGCGTACTCCAGCTTGTCCACTCCGGTGCCCGCCAGGATGTCCTCCGCCTCGCCGGTGTCCAGATGGTAGAGGAAGGGGTACTCGGTATAATCCATCTGTGTCCCTGTGGACAGGCGGAGCAACAGCACATCGGTGCGGCCGGGGACGGAGGAAAGATTCCAGTCCCACGCGTGCTCACCCTCCTCGTCCCAGGCGCGGTTGTCGCCGGTAAAGAAGTCCAGCCTCCCGTCGTAGATAAACCACCAGAACTCCCCTTGGTAGCGGATATCCCGGAAGGTGACATCCACTTGGGCGGTGTGCATGTCCACCTCCACCGGGATCAGCTCCCCGTCCCGGGGCTCCCAGAACCTGGCGTCCAGGAGGGTTTTCCAGTCCTCGTCCCAGGTCAGGTCGGTGAGCAGGCCGTTGGAGAAGCCGTACCGGCGGCTGTCCATTTTGATGTACTGGGCCTTGACCAGATTGCCGATCTCTGCGTTGCTGATGTCGGGACCGCCCGGGCTGACGCTGCTGCTGGGCACCTGTTCCCGCTCCTCCATGCGGAAGAAGGACAGCACCGCCGTGCGCAGCTCCGGGCTGGCCGCCAGAGCTGCGGTGAGCAGGCAGGCCACTGCCAGGGCCGCCGCCAGAATGCCCTTGACCGCCCGGCGGACCGGGACATAGTTTCTTGTGCGTTTCTGCATCATAATACGCTCCTTAAGCTCCGGGTCTGGAACAAGCTGATCCATCGCCCGGCGATAGTCGTTGATGTTCATATGGAACCCTCCAATTCGATCTTCAGCAGCTCCCGGCCCCGTTTCAGGCGCATCTTCACCGCTGACTGGCCCAGCTTCAGAATCTCGGCAATTTCGGCCACCGAGTAGCCCTCGTAATAGTGGAGATGAATGGGCAGCCTGTACTTCTCCGGCAGACGTATCACTGCGTCAAGGGCGTCCCGCTCCTCTTGGGCGGCGGCGGGGAGAGTGTCCTCCAGCTCGGTGATTCGTTTGCGCCAGAAGCCCCGGAGCTGGTCCCGGCACAGGTTGGCCGTCACCTGAAGGAGCCACCGCTTTTCGTGGGTCTGGTCCGCGAAGATGGGAGCGCGGTACAGCAGGCGGAGAAAGGTCTCCTGGGTTACATCCTCGGCGTCGGCTTGCTGGCCCAGGTAGACCATGGCCAGCCGGAAGACCGCGCCGCTGTAAGTATCATAGGCCGCCTCAAACTGGTGGGCGCTGATCGTTTGGTTCATGCTTTGACCTCCTTTCACAGATAAAACGATCCCCGAGGGAAAATGGTCACAGGGCGCGGGAAATATGTTGATGCGATCCATTCCGCTTCCGCATGCAGGGGCGCTCAGAGGGAGGCGGGATTGGATGAAACTGGAAAACAAGACGATTTGTTGTTTGGATCATGCCAGAAAGGGAGTAAAAACCGTCAAAAAATTTCATATTTGTAACAAATGTGGAATTGTTTCGAAAATGGAGCTAAAATAGAAAAAAATCGCGTTTTCCCTGCATTGTGAAGGAAAAATGGGGTAAAAACGATAATTTATCCCGTAAAAGCGGGCAAAAATTGCGGTAATATTTGTGCAAATATCCATTGACGAAACCGGGATAAATCTGCTATGCTTAGCACACATCCTAATGAATAGGGCGGAGGTACGCGATATGTATAGTCAGGAAGCCGTCGTAAACAACCAGGTCGGTCTCCATGCCAGACCCGCTACATTTTTCATCCAGAAGGCCAACGAGTTCAAGAGTTCCATCTGGGTGGAGAAGGAGGAGCGCAAGGTCAACGCAAAGAGTCTGCTGGGCGTTCTGTCTCTTGGCATCGTGAAGGGCACTCCTATCAAGCTGATCGCTGATGGTCCCGACGAGAAGGAAGCGGTTGAAGCTCTGTACAAGATGATCTCTTCCGATTTTTCCGAGTAAGCACCGCAACATCATCATGAAAGGCGCCGCGCTGCGGCGCCTTTTTTGATGTTAAGGAGGATGCTATGACCTTTGACGAATTGAAAGACAAGGCCCACAGCCTGCCGCTGAAGCCGGGCGTCTATATCATGCAGGACGTCCAGAGCACCGTCATCTACGTAGGCAAGGCCAAGGCGCTGAAAAACCGGGTGAGCCAGTATTTTCAGGACTCCGCCAGCCACACCGAGAAGACCCGTGCCATGGTGGCTCAGATCGACCACTTCGACGTGATCATCGCAGACAGCGAGTTTGAGGCCCTGGTGCTGGAGTGTTCCCTCATCAAGCGGCATCAGCCCCGGTACAACATCCTGCTGAAGGACAGCAAGGGCTACCCCTATATCCGGCTGTCCAAGGAGGCGTACCCCAGGTTCTCTCTGGCCGCCAAGGCGGCGGAGGACGGCGCCCGGTACTTCGGACCCTACGCCAGCCGCCACAGCACCCAGGGGATCATCGACGCCCTGCGCACCGCCCTGCGGCTGCCCTCCTGCAGTAAGAAGTTCCCCAGAGATATCGGCAAGGAGCGGCCCTGTCTTAACTACCACATGGGCAAGTGCGACGGCTACTGCCGGGGGGACGAGCTGCAGGAGCAGCACAGTCAGGCCGTCGCCCAGGCGGTGTCTCTGCTGGAGGGTCGGTTCAAGGACGTGCAGCGGGACCTGACTGCGGAGATGGAGCGGGCGGCGGAGGAGCTGCGCTTTGAGCAGGCCGCCCAGCTCCGGGACCGGCTCCGGGCCATCGAGCTGCTGGGCAAGCGGCAGAAGGTGATCGCCGCCTCTCTGGCGGACACCGACGTAGCCGGTTTCTTCCGGGGGACGGCCAAGAGCTGCTTTGTGGTGCTCCACTTTGTGGAGGGGGAGCTGGCCGCCAAGGACTTCGACCTGCTGGAGACCCCCATGGAGGAGGAGGAGGGAGCGGTGCTGTCCTCCCTGATGCGGGAGTATTATGTGGGCCGCACCCGGCTCCCCAAGCAGATCCTGGTGCCCTGCGAGCTGCCCGACCAGGTGCCCCTCACCCGGATGCTGTCCGAGCAGGTGGGGTACCGGGTGGAGCTGGTCACCCCCCAGCGGGGGGCCAAGATGGACCTGATCAAGCTGGCCAACCAGAACGCCCGGGAGGAGGTGGAGCGGGCCACCACCCACGAAGAGCGGCGGAACAAGCTGCTGGAGGCCCTGGGCAAAATGCTCAGCCTGGAGGGTCCGCCCCGGCGGATGGAGTCCTACGACATCTCCAACACCGGGGCCAGCGACATAGTGGCCTCCATGGTGGTCTATGTGGACGGCAGGCCATTCAAGCGGGACTACCGCCGCTTCAAGCTGAAGGACATGGACGGCCCCGACGACTATGCCTCCATGGAACAGGTGCTCACCCGCCGCTTCCGCCGGTATCTGGACGGCGACGAGAAGTTCGGGGACAAGCCCGACCTGCTCCTCATTGACGGCGGCCACGAGCATGTGAAGGTGGCCGCCCGGGTGCTGGAGATGCTGAATCTGTCCATCCCCGCCTACGGCATGGTGAAGGACGACCGCCACCGCACTCGGGCCCTGGTCCACCCTGACGGCCGGGAGATCGGCATCCAGTCCATCCCGGCGGTGTTCGCCCTCATCGGCCAGATCCAGGAGGAGACCCACCGCTTTGCCATCGAGTACCACCGCCAGCTCCAGGCGGGGCACGTAAAAACCTCCGTTCTGGACAAGATACCCGGAGTGGGGGAGAAGCGCCGCCAGCAGCTGCTGAAGCACTTCAAGACGGTGAAGGCCGTCAAGGCCGCCTCCCTGGAGCAGCTCCAGGAGGTTGTGCCCAAAAATACCGCCCAGGCGGTGTATGACTACTTTCACACTGGCCAGGAAAGGAAGAATTGATATGCGCATCATTACCGGCTCCGCCCGCGGGCGGAAACTGAAGGAGCCCAAGGGCATGGACACCCGGCCCACCACCGACAAGGTGAAGGAGGGCCTGTTCAACATCATCCAGTTCGAGCTGGAGGGCCGGCGGGTGCTGGACCTCTTCGCCGGCACCGGCCAGCTGGGGCTGGAGGCCCTGTCCCGCGGGGCGGAGCACTGTACCTTTGTGGACCAGCGGACGGAGGCGGCCGGTCTGGTGCGGGAGAACATCAAGCTGTGCCGCTTTGAGGACCGCTCCCGGGTGGTCCAGGGCGAGGCCCAGACATTCCTCCGCTCCTGTGGGGAGCGGTTTGACGTGATCTTTCTGGACCCGCCCTATCAAACTGACTTGCTCCAGCAGTGCGTAGAAAACATAGCGAGGTTTGACATTTTGCGGGAACATGGTATAATAGTCTGCGAAAGTGGGACGGACTGGTCCGCGCCCACCCTGGAGCCCCCCTACGAGGCGGGCCGGGAGTACCGGTATGGGCAGATCAAGCTGACCGTCTGCCGCCGGGCGGGGAGCGTGAACCGATGAGCGCAGCCATCTATCCGGGCAGCTTCGACCCGGTGACGTTAGGACACCTGAACATCATCAAGCGGGCCGCCGCCTGTTTCGACAAGGTGATCGTGTGCGTTATGGTAAACTCCAAAAAGACGGGGATGTTCACCCCGGAGGAGCGGGTAGAGCTGCTGAAAAAGTCCACCGCCCGGTTCCCAAATGTGGAGGTGGACTTCTCCAACGAGCTGCTGGCGGCCTACGCCAAGCGGCGGCGGGCCCATGTGGTGGTCAAGGGCCTGCGGGCGGTGTCCGACTTCGAGCAGGAGGTTCAGATGGCGGTCATCAACCGGCACCTGAACCCCAAGCTGGAGACGATGTTTCTGGCGTCCAGTGAAAAGTATACCTATCTCAGTTCCACCATCGTCAAGGAGATGGCCCGGTATGGGACGGACCTGACCGGCCTGGTCCCCCGGGAGATCGTGGACGATGTGAACCGGCGCATGAGAGAGATGGAAGGAAAGGAAGGCTGAGCACATGGCAAGCGGTGTGGAAGAACTGTTGGATATGCTGTTTGAGATGATTGATGAGGCGAAGAACGCCCCTCTGTCCGGCGGAGATAAGTGCGTGATCGAGCGGGACCGGGCGCTGGACCTGATCGACGATATCCGCAGCCAGTTCCCCATGGAGCTGACCGAGGCCCGGAAGATGATGGCCCGCCGGGCCGAGATGGAGGCGGACGCCAAGCGGAAGGCGGAGTCCATCGTCCGCTCCGCCGAGGAGCGGGCCAAGCAGATGCTGGCGGCGGATGCGGTGGCCCTCCAGGCCAAGCAGCGGGCCAACGACATGATCCGTCAGGCGGAGGAGCGCAGCCGTGCCCTGAAGCGGTCGGCCAACGAGTACTGCGAGGACGCCCTGCGCCGCACCGAGGAGGCGGTGGCTGAGGCCTACGACGAGATCAAGCAGTCCCGCTCCCGGTTCCGGGCGGCGGCGGCGGCCACCATCAATAACAACCCGGGCAGCCAGCCCCAGGGGGGCAGGACCGTATTTGATGCGGACAGAAATTGACCCAACAGCCGAACGGCCTATCGCGGGCGGACACGCCTGCGGCAGGCCGTTTTTTTAAAAATTTGACTGGGATGAAAAATTTCCCTCCCGTGTCCCGTGTTAAGGGTGAAGGGAGTTGAGGACCATGGTCCCGACCGGTACCGAAGAGACCATATGCCGCCTTGTGCGGGAGTACAGCGATATGCTGCTGCGCCTGGCCTGCACCCGTCTGCCCTCCGTCAGTGACGCGGAGGACGCGGTGCAGGAGGTGTTCCTGCGGCTGCTGACCGCTCCCGTCTCATTCCGGGACGCCGGACATGAGAAGGCGTGGCTGATCCGCGCTACCCTTCACCGAGCCAGCGACATCCGCCGCCGCAGGGACCGGGGGAATCTTCCGCTGGAGGAGGCGGCCCAGCAGGCCGCCCCGGAACCGGAGCCTGGTCTGCTTCAGGCGGTGCAGAGCCTTCCGGAGAAATATGGAGCGGTGATCCACCTGTACTACTACGAGGGATATTCCATCAAGGAGATTGGAACGCTGCTGGGTCTGCCCGCCGCCACGGTGGGCACCCGGCTGGCCCGCGGCCGGGACCGGCTGCGGGAGCTGCTGAAGGAGGAGATCGAATGAACCGAGACGATTACCGCCGCGCTGTGGACGCCCTTCCTTTTTCCACCGATTTCCAGGAGCGGACGGAGGCGCTGGTACGCCAACAGGCACAATCAAAAAAGGAGTGTATTGTTATGAAAAAGAGAGGTCTTGTCAGAGCCGTTGCCATCGCCGCTGCGGTGGCCCTGTTTACCGTTTCCGCCTACGCCGCCTCCCGCTGGCTCAGTCCCGCCCAGGTGGCGGAGCAGCACAGGGACCCCATGCTGGCCCAGGCTTTTGAGAGCGAGGACGCCATCCGGCTGGACCAGTCGGTGCAGACGGAGAACTTCTGTGTTACCCTGGCGGGGCTGGTGTCAGGGGAGAACCTGTCCAGCTGGACCAGCCAGGCGGATCAGGCCCGCACCTACGCGGTGATGATTTTGGAGAGCCTGGACGGGACCCCGCTGAACAGGGAGGATTTCCCGCTCACAGACTACACCTTCACGCCGCTGGTGGCCGATTTCACCCCCTGGTCGGTGAACAACTGGACCCTGGGCGCCGGCGTCTCCCTCCTGGAACAGGACGGGGTGCTCTACTACCTGCTGGACACCCGGAGCGTGGAGATGTTCGCGGACCACACAGTATACCTGGCCTTCTATCAGGGCACCGCACCTGACAGGGACACCTTTACCATGGCGGAGGACGGAACGATTTCCTTTGTGAATGGCTTTGAGGGCCCCCGTGCCCTGTTCACTCTGCCCCTGGATGCCGGCAAGGCCGACCCCGCCGCCGTGGAGCGGTTTATGGACGAGAGCGGCTTTGACCGGGAGTGGTTCACCACCGTCCAGCCGGATGACGGGGAGACCCATGATGTCCAGATGATCGAGACTGAGACAAAGGACGGTTTGCATGTCGGGATTCTGCCCGGCGAAAAGGACAGCAGCGGGAGCCAGTCCTGACAGGAAATGGAGCCCAGCGCCCCAAATCGTGAAAAAGCCGCCCGGCCGGGCGGCTTTTTCCTGTTGTTGAATGAGTTTAGCCTGAAAGCATGCTCCAGCACCTTGTCCTAAAAGCCGTCAACCCTCTTGTTCGGATGTTCCGCAATCCCCCTCCGTTTGTATCCTGCAGTTCGTATCGTACCTTTCTCCCGTTTTGCAAGGAACACTTTCCCAAGAGCTACATAGGATGAAACAGCCGTCAAAGGCAAATCCAACAGGGAGGGGAGGCGTTTTCATGGGTATCGTGGTGGTACGTTCCCCCCGGTGCCTGCGGGGGCTGCTGCGCAGGATCTTTAAGGTGAAATAAGGGGCATACATAGGAATTCCCGGGCATATAGTGTCAACAAAGCCAGGCTGACATTATGACAAGGGAGAGGACACCATGGAATTTGAACGTGATACCATCATCAGCTATGACACGGTGGCGGAGGTCACCTTGTGCCAGGAGGAGACCCTGGAGAGCATCGTTCCCGACGCCTGCCCAGACATTCTGCGCATTGTGGACGTCTGCGGACAGGCCACCATCAGCGGCAAGCAGGCCAGGGAGGGCTCCGCCCAGGTCACCGGCATGGTGCGGGCCTCCATCCTGTACCAGCCCGAGGGGGGCGGCGGCCTGCGCCGGATGGAGGCGGGCCTGCCCTTCACCTGTCAGGCGGAGGCCCCCGGCCTCACCGAGCGGGGGACGGTCTTTGCCCGGCCCCGGCTACGCTCTGCCGAGGCACGGGCCCTCAACCCCCGGAAGGTGCTGCTGCGGGTGGACCTGGCGGTGGACATCACCGCCTGCCAGCCGGTGGAACGGCCCATTTGCGGCGGCGTGACCGGGAGCGAGGAGGAGGGCCTGTGCCAGCGCCAGTTCCGGGGGGAGCACTACCAGCTGTGCGCCGTGCAGGAGAAGCCCTTCACCTTCTCCGACCAGGTGCGGCTCCAGGGGACCGGAGAGTCCCCGGTGCTGCTGGCCGTCCGGGCCCAGCCGGTGTGTACCGAGAGCAAGCTCATCGGCTCCAAGCTCATCTTTAAGGGGATGGTGGAGCTGTACCTCCTCCTTCAGGAGATGGAGGGCGGGCTGTCGGCGGCCCACGAATCCATGCCCTTCTCCCAGATCATTGAGGTGACGGGCGCCGGAGAGGAGGGGGACTGTCTGGTGGAGGTGGAGGTAGCCTCCCTCCAGTGCGACCAGATCCCAGGAGACGGCCGTGAGCTGGACGTTACGTTGGAGCTGCTGGCTCAGGCCCAGGTGTACAGCCGCCGGCCGGTGACTCTCCTCCAGGACCTGTACAGCACCAGCAGCCTGATGGAGGTGGAGCGGGAGAACCAGCCCCTGTGCAGCCTGACCGACCAGTCGGTGCGGCCCCAGGCCGTCCGGGAGCTGCTGGAGACGGGGGAGATGGTCCGTTCCATCGTGGACGCCCGGCTCGCCCTGGGCCAGGTGCGCCAGAGCCGGGAGGGGAAGGAGTTGGTCCTCACCACAGAAGCCTGCGTCACGGTGCTCTACCTGGACGAGAATGAGCTGGTCCAGTGTGTCCGGCGGTCCCTTCCGGTGACCTGCCGGCTGGAGTGCCCCGAGGGGGCCAAATGCTCCTGCTTCTGCGCCTGTCCTGGGGAGGTCTTCGCCGCCCCCGCCGCCGGAGGTGTGGAGGTGCGCTTTACAGTGGAGTTCCACTGCATGACCACCGAGACCACCGCCGTCCCAACGGTGACCAGCGCCCAGCTGGGAGAGGCCCGGAATGCCGGGGAGGGCCAGCGACCCTCGGTGGTGCTGCGGATGCCCTCCCCCGGAGAGGAGCTGTGGGACATCGCCAAGGCCCACGGCACCACCATGGAGCAGATCCTCCAGGCCAACGAGCTGGAGGAGGACGCCCTGCCCTTCGGGCGGATGCTCCTGATTCCCAGCACGCGATAAAGCTAAGAGGCAGACCCGTTTGGGCCTGCCTCTTGGTTTTCGAATCCGGTATCAGGTTTCCTGGTCCTTTGCCTCCGCGATGGTGTCGATCAAATCGCACAACTCTTGATTGGTGTAATCCTTGCCGCTCTTTTTAATCAAACGGCGCAGTTCATAAAGAATGGCTTGCTGGGTGTCCTTGCGGTCCTTTTCCGTTCCCATATGCGCTACCTCCCTTGTTGTATAAGCATATTGTTTAGCATTTCTTACGCTATACCCCTAAACTTATTAATCCCGCATTGATTGCCTCACCTGAATAGCGAATAGCATCCGCAAAAATCAAAGCCGCTCCTATAATTGCCAGCGCAATGATGACTGCGCTAATTAATTTCTGCCAGTCTTTCAAAACAATATTCCTCGCTTCCTAATTCTCAATTTATATCATAAATTATATTATCGGTCGTTCAAAAAGTCAAGGTACATCTGACAGACAAAAGCGCGCCCTTTTCCTGTCATATTCCCCAGCCTGTCTCATACACTGTAAGGAACAAATACCGGCTCACACAGCCGAAGGAGGAATTGCAGTGGAAGATCGCAAAATCTACGAGGATATTGCGCTCCGTACCGAGGGCGATATCTACATCGGCGTGGTTGGGCCGGTCCGGACAGGAAAATCCACCTTTATCAAGCGTTTTATGGAGACCCTGGTCATCCCCAACATCGAGAACGTCTACCGCCGGGAGCGGGCCCGTGACGAGCTGCCCCAGAGCGGCTCGGGCCGGACTATCATGACGGCGGAGCCCAAGTTTGTCCCCGAGGAGGCGGTTGCGGTCCAGGTGGACGGCGGTGCGGCCTTTCAGATGCGGATGATCGACTGCGTGGGCTATCTGGTGCCCAGCGCGGTGGGCCAGCTGGAGGGGGAGACGGAGCGGATGGTTACCACCCCCTGGTTTGACCACGAGATTCCCATGGCGGAGGCGGCGGAGATCGGAACCCGGAAGGTGATCTCCGAGCACTCCACCATCGGGGTGGTGGTCACCACCGACGGTACCATCACCGACATCCCCCGGGAGGACTACCTGGAGGCGGAGGAGCGGGTGATCTCCGAGCTGAAGGAGCTGGGCAAGCCCTTCGTGGTGCTGCTCAACTCGGCCAGCCCCGCCTCGGAGCGGGCCCGGGCCATCCGGTCGGACATCGCTCAGCGGTACGATGTGACCTGTGTGGCGGCCAACTGCCTGGAGCTGGATCAGGAGGAGATCAACGCCGTGCTGAAGAGCGTTCTCTACGAGTTCCCGGTAAAGGAGCTGGACCTGTTCCTGCCCCCCTGGGTGGACGCCCTGCCCCAGGAGCACCCCATCAAGGCGGCGCTGTACGGCGCCATCCGAGAGGGGACCGCCCAGCTGCGCCGGGTGCGGGATGTGGACAGCGCGGTGAACTCCTTCCGGGACTGCGAGGTGGTCAGCGACGCCCGCATCTCCAACATCGACCTGGGCACGGGGGTGTCCGCCGCCTGTCTGGAGCTGCCCCGGGGGTTGTTTTACAACACTCTGTCCCAGCAGTCTGGCTTTACCATCGGGGATGACGGCGACCTGATGGCCCTGCTCACCGAGCTGGCCGGGGTGAAGCGGGCCTATGACAAGGTGGCCGACGCCCTCCAGCAGGTGGAGGAGACGGGCTACGGCATCGTGGTGCCACCCATCGACTCCCTGGTGCTGGAGGAGCCAGAAATCATGAAGCAGGGAGGCCGGTACGGCGTCCGGCTGAAGGCCAGCGCCCCCTCCATCCACATGATCCGTGCCGATATTGAGACGGAGGTCTCTCCCATTGTGGGCGGGGAGAAGCAGAGCGAGGATATGATCCACTACCTGCTCCAGGAGTATGAGGGGGACTCCAGCCGCATCTGGGAGGCCAACATTTTTGGAAAATCCCTTCACGAGCTAGTGAACGAGGACCTGAACTCTAAGATCAACCGCATGCCCGAGGATGCCCGCACCAAGCTGCGGGAGACCCTTCAGCGCATCATCAACGAGGGCTCCGGCGGGCTGATCTGCATCATCCTGTAAACGAGAAAAGGGGCTTGCAATTCTTTCCTTCTTCCAGTATCATAGGGGTGTGTTTTGATATGCGGAAGGAGAGAGCTTCATGCGAGAATTGACACCCCAGCTGGTATATTCCCTCAAGCACTATTCCAAGGAGGATTTTTCCAAGGACCTGATCTCCGGCGTGATCGTGGCGATCATCGCCCTGCCCCTGTCCATTGCCCTGGCCCTGGCCTCGGGGGTGTCCCCGGAGCAGGGACTGTACACCGCCATTGTGGCCGGCTTCCTCATCTCCGCCCTGGGCGGGAGCAAGGTGCAGATTGCCGGTCCCACCGCCGCCTTTGCCACCATCGTGGCGGGCATCGTGGCCCGAAGCGGTATGGAGGGCCTGGCCACCGCCACCATCCTGGCGGGGATCATGCTGGTCCTGATGGGTGTGCTGCGTATGGGGAGCATGATCAAATTCATCCCCTACACCATCACCACCGGCTTCACCGCCGGCATCGCCGTGACCATTGTGGTCGGTCAGATCAAGGATTTCTTCGGCCTCACCTTTACCCGCTCCCCGGTGGAGACCATGGAGAAGGTGGAGGAGGTGGTTCACACCTTCCACACCGTCAACCTGACGGCGGTGGGGGTGGGCTGTCTGGCCCTGGCCATCCTGATCGTTTGGCCCAGGTTTTTTAAGAAGATCCCCGCCTCCCTGATTGCGGTCATTGTCACCGCGGGGGCGGTGCAGCTGCTCAGCCTGCCGGTAAACACCATCGGTGACCTGTACACCATCTCCAGCGCCCTTCCCAAGTTCACGCTGCCCGCAATCTCCTACGGCACCGTCTCCGCAGTGCTGCCCGACGCCTTCACCATCGCGGTACTGGCGGCTATCGAGTCGCTGCTGTCCGCCGTGGTGGCCGACGAGATGATCGGCGCACGGCACAACTCCAACATGGAACTGGTGGCCCAGGGGGTGGGCAACGCGGCCTCCGCTCTGTTCGGCGGCATCCCCGCTACCGGCGCCATCGCCCGGACGGCGGCCAACATCAAAAACGGCGGCAAGTCGCCCGTTGCCGGCATGGTCCACGCGGTGGTCCTGCTGCTGGTGCTGGTGCTGCTCATGCCCTACGCCGCCCTGATCCCCATGCCCTGCATCGCCGCCATCCTCTTCCAGGTGGCCTACAACATGAGCGGCTGGCGGACGGTGGTGAAGGTGGTCAACCACTCCCCGAAAAGCGACGTGGCTGTGCTGGTGGTCACCTTCCTCCTCACGGTGGTCTTCGATCTGGTGGTGGCCATTCTGGTGGGTCTGTCTCTGGCCTGCCTGCTGTTCATGAAGCGGATGGCCGATGTCTCCACGGTCAAGGAGTGGGAGTACGTGGAGGACAGCGGCGACGACCAGGGCCGGCTGAAAAAGGTGCCTTCCCACGTGATGGTCTACGAGTTTACCGGCCCTCTGTTCTTCGGCGCGGCGGATAAGATTCCCCACATTGAGCGGAATACCGGACGGAATGTGCTCATCCTGCGGATGCGCGCCGTCCCCGCCATGGACATCACCGCTCTGAACAGCCTGCGGCGGTTCTATGAGGAGTGCAGGTCCAAAGATATCCAGGTGCTGTTCTCCCACGTGAACGAGCAGCCTATGACGGTGTTTCAGAAGTCCGGCCTGTATGATCTGGTGGGGGAGGACAGCTTTGTCCCCAACATCGACGCCGCCCTGGAACGGGCAATGGAGCTGGACCAGGCAAAAGTATAAGCAAAGCCATCCGGGTTTCCGGATGGCTTTTATAGTTGACATAATCTTTTCAGCGGCTCCGGCTCCGCCAGACGGATGGTCCGGTAGCCCAGCTCCACCCAACCCCTCTGGGCGAACTCATTGAGCACCCGGCTCACCGTTACCCGGCTGGCGGAGACGGCGGCGGCGATGTCATCCTGGGTGCAGGAGACGGCCCCAGCTCCGGAGGCCAGGGTGAGCAGGCAGTTGGCCACCCGCCACCGGGCGGGACGGAAGGCCATCTGGTCCACCTGTTCCGACAGCAGCCGCACCGTCCGGGCCAGATACTTCATCATGGCCAGGGCCAGCTCCGGATTGCGGGCAAACTCCTGGGTCACCAGCTCCCGGTCGATGGGGACGATTTCGCAGAGGGTCAGCGCCAGGGCGGAGGACACCCGGGGCAGCTCGTCAAAAAAGGAGGCCTCCCCGAAGAGGTTCCCGGCGGTGTAGACGTTCAAGACCCGCTCCGCCCCGTCCTCAGACTGGATAAAGCTCTTTACCCTGCCGGACTTGAGGTAGTAAAAGCAGGTGGCCTCAGTATCCTGGAGATAAATGAGATAGCCCGTTGAGCACCGCACCGGCGGACGGCTTTTGGCAAAGGTCTCCCATATCCCGGCGGGAAAGTCCAGCTCGTGGTTCACAGGCACGCCCCCTCGATCTCGAAGTTTTCCCAGACAAGGGCGGCGGCGCGGGTCAGCAGCAGGGGCGCGCCGCCGTGGAAGCGGGTCAGCAGAAGCCCCTGGCCCGTCATTCGCGGCTGATGATACCAGCTGTCCAGAAGGGCATATCGGGGGCGGGACAACTCGATCACAACGCTGTTCAACGCGCTGATGCGCCCGACAGGAACGCTCTCCGCCAGCAGGCAGGAGGCACCGAAGAAAAACAAACTCCGACCGTAAACCCACAGGGGCAGGCGGTACCTGGTCCCATCCAGGGACAGGGAGAGAGAATAGATAAAGTCCCCATGAGGCGGCTCGGTCTGGTAGTGCAGCTCCAGGGAGCGGCCCCGGTAGGTAAACTGCTCTTGATAGTTCCAGGCAGAACATTGCCCTCCGGTGTCAGGAACGGCGATCATACTCGTTTCCTCCGCAAATTTTCTACATTGTAACATACGTTACATTCTTCTGGCAAGCCTTGTGGTAACATTCTCTCCATAAACCGCAAGGAGTCTAATGGTATGAAGTCAAGTAGGTGATGCAAGAAAATTTCAAGGGAAATAGGGGACAAAAGGCTATGTTGGCGGTAAAAAGGCAACACCAACCCAAGCCCTGTCCCTGCAAATTTTTGAAACAGGGCCTATTACGTCAGAGCGGCAGGCATCGGCCTAACTCTCCGGCGGGATATACAGGCGGTTGTCCATCAGCAGCCGATAGACCAACCGAACCAGCTTTCTGGCAGTTAAAGCGAGGGCGCGTTTATGCTGGAACTGATTGACCTCTTTGAATTTAAGGTCATAGTAGCGCCGGAACTCGGAGTCGCATCTTCTCACGGAGTTGGCGGCTTCCAGCAGGTAATAACGTAGATAGCGGTTACCGGACTTAATGAGCTTGGTATGCTGAGCCTCAAAGTCGCCGGACTGGTGCTGCGTCCAGACAAGACCGGCATACTTGGCAACGGATGCTTGGGAGTTGAAGCGGTGGACATCGCCGATCTCGGCAATGATACCAGCGGAGTAGACCTTGCCGATACCGGGGATGGAGGTAAGCGTGTTGGGGATGATCTGAAACTGCTGCTCAATGGCCTTGTCCAAGACCTTGATCTGCTTCCCCAAAGCCCGCATGGTGGCGATAGAAACGGCCATCGCCTGATTGACTGAGTTATTCACAGTGATGGGCAGACGGTAGGAGTTTCTGGCGGCGGTCTGGATTGCTTTGGCCTTGGCCGCCGGGTCCGCGAAGTTACGCCCGGTTTCATCAATGAATTTGGTGAGTTCGTCCAGGTCGGCGTAGGCCAGCTCGTCCACCGTTTCAAACCGCTCCATCAAGGCGATGGTGGTGGCGCTGGAGTTGGCGATATCCTTGTCCTGGGCCATGCCGCAGCATTTTAGGAACAGGTAATTGGCGAAGTGCTGCTTCTCCCGTGTCAGGTTTTGTACGACATCAAATCTGGCCCTGGTGAGGGTTTGCAGGGATTTATAGCGATAGTCGTCCATGTAGACCTCCTTGCCGATCCTGCCGAAACGGAGATGGTCGGCGATTACAAAGGCGTCTACCCAATCGTTCTTGGGCAGGTCCGGGTAGGATTCCTTGAACTTCCTGACCTGCTTGGGGTTGAGTACATGGAGTTTCCTCTGATACCGGCCCAGCCGCCTGTCCTCGCGGAGCGCGTAGACCAGGCTGTCCCCGTAGATGGATGTGGCCTCCAGGCCGATCACCACATCGTTGAGCCCCATAGTCTCCATTGCTAACACGATCTTCTCTGACATCAGTTTAGCACCGCCCAGGTTGTTTTGCACGGAAAAACTGCTGTGCTTGCTGCCGTCAGGCTTCATCAGGTAGGTCACATTGTTCTTACTGCTCACGTCAATGCCTACAAAAAGTGGGTTCATGATTTTCACTTCCCCGCGTGGAGATTTCAGGCCAGCAGGCTTTGAGATACCCATGATATCCGGAGCATCCGCAACCTCGCTTATCAGAATCATTCCGGGGCGGGCCAATGCGATAGCCCTCACTGCTGGAAGGGCGGCCCTGCTCCCGGTAAACAGCTAATGAGTTTGCAGCTAACTTCCGGTTCAGGGGAACGGACTCCATCTGAAGCAGCCTTTCAGCTCGACAAGGTAATTGAGAACTTGACCCTGCTGTCCTACAGCTATTGTATCACGGGCATCTCATAGCCTGTTGGCCAATTGGAGTGAACCATGCAGATTCACTTTAAATTCATCTGCAAATCTTATTATACGAGGTAATTTATCCTATGGGAATGACAATGACGCAGAAAATTTTAGCCAAGGCCGCCGGGCTGGACAAGGTGGAGGCTGGCCAGCTCATTGAGGCCAGGCTGGACCTGGTGCTGGGCAACGACATCACCACCCCTGTGGCCATCACCGAGTTTGAGAAGGCGGGCTTTACCCAGGTCTTTGACAGGGACAAGATCGCCATCGTCCTGGACCACTACACCCCCTGCAAGGACATCCAGTCCGCCCGGCTGTGCAAACAGGCCCGGGAGTTTGCCCTCAAGCACAAGATCACCAACTTCTTTGACGTGGGCCACATGGGCGTGGAACACGCCCTCATCCCTGAGAAGGGGCTGGCCGCCCCCGGCGAGGTCATCATCGGCGCCGACTCCCACACCTGCACCTACGGCGCGCTGGGGGCATTCTCCACCGGCGTGGGCTCCACCGACATGGCCGCCGGTATGGCCACCGGCCTGCTGTGGTTCAAGGTGCCCTCCGCCATCAAGGTGACTCTGAAGGGCAAGCTCCAGCCCCACGTGTCCGGCAAGGACGTGATCCTCCACCTCATCGGCCAGATCGGGGTGGACGGGGCGCTGTACCAGTCCCTGGAGTTCGTGGGGGAGGGGGTCGCCTCTCTGTCCATGGACGACCGGTTTACCATCTCCAATATGGCCATCGAGGCGGGGGGCAAAAACGGCATCTTCCCCGTGGATGAGAAGACCATGGAGTACATCAACGGCCGGGTGTCCCGCCCCTGCGAGGCCTTCACCGCCGACCCGGACGCCGTCTACGAGCGGGAGGTGGTCATCGACTTGGACAAGCTGGAACCCACCGTGGCCCTGCCCCATCTGCCGGAGAACACCAAGGTGGTGTCTGAGGTGGCGGGCATGCCCATCAACCAGGTGGTCATCGGCTCCTGCACCAACGGCCGCATCAGCGACCTGCGCATCGCCGCCGCCATTCTGAAGGGTAAGAAGGTGGCCTCCAGCGTGCGGTGCATCGTCATCCCCGCCACCCAGGAGATCACCCTCCAGGCCATGAAGGAGGGGCTGATGGAGATTTTCCTCCAGGCAGGCGCGGCGGTGTCCACCCCCACCTGCGGCCCTTGTCTGGGCGGCCACATGGGTGTCATGGCCGAGGGGGAGCGCACTGTCTCCACCACCAACCGCAACTTTGTGGGCCGCATGGGCCACACCACCTCTGAGATTATCCTGGCTTCTCCCGCCGTGGCCGCCGCCTCCGCTGTTGCTGGATGCGTGGCCGACCCCAGAGCGTAACTGAAAGGAGAGAGTAAGATGAAAGTTTACAAATATGGCGCCAATGTGGACACCGACGTGATCATCCCGGCGCGGCACCTGAACGACCCCTCCCCGGCGGCTCTGGCCAGCCACTGCATGGAGGACATCGACGAACAATTTGCCTCCACCGTGGAGGCGGGGGATATCATTGTAGCCGGTCCGAACTTCGGCTGCGGCTCCAGCCGGGAACACGCCCCCCTGGCCATCAAGTCCTGCGGGGTGAAGTGCGTCATCGCCCCCTCCTTTGCCCGCATCTTCTACCGCAACGCCATCAACATTGGCTTCCCCATCGTGGAATGCCCCCAGGCGGCGGAGGAAATCCAGGCCGGGGACCAGGTGGAGGTGGATTTCGCCAGCGGCACCATCACCGACACCACCACTGGAAAGACCTACCAGGCCGCCCCCTTCCCGGAGTTTATCGACGGCATTATCAAAAGCGGCGGCCTGCTCAACTCCCTGAAGGAGCGGGGAGTGGCGAAATGAAAACGCCCAAACGAACACCGCTGACCTTTGAACCGGGGGAGAAGGTAGTTTTCCTGGGCATTGACGAAGCCGCTGTTCGGGCGCATGTTGAGCTGGCGGAGATACTGTCAGGTTGTGCCCTGAAGGGGGACGACCGGTCCCTCTGCGCGCAGGTTCGGGATACTGCGGTGGGGGAGGAGCTGAAGGCCCTGTCCTGTTTTTTCCCGGGCAGCGCAGTCACCGTCCAGGCTCTGGTGGGGGCGTTGGAGCCCCTTGGATTTTCCTGTGAGCTCCGCCAGGATTTTCTGGAGGAAAACCGCCTGATCCGCCTGCGGTTCCAGAAGATGCAGTCCATCGTAATCAGCATGGACTCCCGGACGATGGAAAACCCGGACCTGGATATCCGCTACACCCTGCCCGACCGGATTGAGGAGTGGTCCCAGGGGGCGGTCCAGGATAACGGTTATGACTATGTGGACGAGGAAGGCCATATCCTGGCCGTCTGGCTCAAGACCGAGGACGCGGAGGGCTGGTGGCCTAAGATTTTGGAGCTTCTGAAAACCGAGAAATTTGAGGGCAACGACCTGTCTCAGTCTGTTCAAGTACTGGTATCCGAAAAGCCCAACGCCGAACAGGCTGACTGCCGCCAGGTCTGGCCAGAGTAACGATAAGGAGAGAACAGTATGAATTATAAAATTGCCCTCATCCGGGGCGACGGCATCGGCCCCGAGGTGGTGGGGGAGGCCGTCAAGGTGATGGACGCCATTGGCGCGAAGTTTGGTCACACATTTGAATATGTGGACGTCCTCATGGGAGGCTGCGCCATCGACGCGGTGGGCAAGAGCTATCCCGAGGGTACCGCCGAAAAGTGCAAGGAGTGCGACGCCGTCCTGCTGGGGGCGGTGGGCGGACCTAAGTGGGGCCACTCCACTGAGGCGGAGAAGCGGCCCGAGACCGCCCTGCTGTCCATCCGCAAGGACCTGGGGCTGTACGCCAACCTGCGCCCCGCCGCTCTGCGGCCCGCCCTGGCGGAGGCTTGCCCCCTGAAAAAGGAGACAGCCGACAGAGGGATTGACCTGATGATTGTCCGGGAGCTGACCGGCGGCATCTACTTCGGCAAGCGGGAGCGGTACGCCACCGAGGACCGGGGCGAGGAGGCCGCCGACCGGATGGCCTACTCGGAAAAGGAGATCGAGCGCATCGGCCGCCGGGCCTTTGAGCTGGCCCGCCTGCGGGGAAAGAAGCTGGCCAGTGTGGACAAGGCCAACGTGCTGGAGACCTCCCGTCTGTGGCGGAAGGTGATGCACAAGCTGGCGGAGGAGTATTCCGACGTCCAATACGAGGACGTGCTGGTGGACAACGCCGCCATGCAGCTGGTCCGGGACCCCGGCCAGTTTGACGTGGTGGTCACCGAAAATATGTTCGGTGACATCCTCTCCGATGAGGCGTCCATGATCACCGGCTCCATCGGGCTGCTGCCCTCTGCATCCATTGGCGACACCGCACCGGGGCTGTACGAGCCCATCCACGGCTCCGCTCCCGACATCGCCGGCCAGGACAGGGCCAACCCCATCGCTACCATCCTGTCGGTGGCCATGATGTTCCGCTACTCCTTCAACCTGCCCGCTGAAGCCAAAACCATTGAGGACGCAGTGGACGCCATCCTCAACGAGGGCTGGCGCACCGCCGACATCGCCAAGCCCGGCGAGGACGTGATCAGCACCGTCAAAATGGGCGAGCTGATCCGGGCTAAGTTGTAGACTGACAAAAAGGCTCCCTCCAAGAGGGCGCCTTTTTATTTCCTTAAAGTTTTGTAAAAATTTCCCCCAAGGGTGGCAAAGGGCGGAAAAATGCGCTATAATGGATTGAACAAACCAAAAGATGAGAGGTCGATATTATGTCTACCAACCGCTATGAAAGCCCCCTGTCCTCCCGCTACGCCAGCGACGAGATGCAGTACATCTTTTCCCCTGACAAGAAGTTTTCCACTTGGCGCCGCCTGTGGGTGGCCCTGGCCCGGGCGGAGATGGAGCTGGGCCTGCCCGTCACCCGGGAGCAGGTGGAGGAGCTGGAGGCCCATGTAGAGGATATCGACTACGACAAGGCCGCCCAGTGGGAAAAGAAGCTGCGCCACGACGTGATGGCCCACGTCCACACCTATGGCGAGCTGTGCCCCAAGGCCATGCCCATCATCCACCTGGGGGCCACCAGCTGCTACGTGGGGGACAACACCGACGTGATCCTCATGCGGGAGGGGCTGGAGCTGGTCCGGGACAAGATCGTCCGGGTGCTGGCCCATCTGGCAAACTTTGCGGAGGAGTACAAGGCCCTGCCCACCCTGGGCTTCACCCACTTCCAAGCCGCCCAGCTGGTCACCGTGGGCAAGCGGGCCAGCCTGTGGATGAACGAGCTGCTTATGGACCTGGAGGAGGTCAACTACCGCCTCTCCACCCTGAAGCTGCTGGGCTCCAAGGGCACCACCGGCACCCAGGCCTCCTTCCTGGAGCTGTTCGAGGGAGACCACGGGAAGGTGAAGCAGCTGGAGGAGAAGATCGCAAGGGAGATGGGCTTTTCAGCGGTTGTGCCGGTCAGCGGACAGACCTACTCCCGGAAAATGGACTACAATGTGGTGTCTACCCTGGCCGGGATCGCCCAGTCAGCCAGCAAATTTGCCACCGACCTGCGGCTGCTGTGCCACCTGAAGGAGGTGGAGGAGCCCTTTGAGAAGAACCAGATTGGCTCCTCGGCTATGCCCTACAAGCGCAACCCCATGCGGTGCGAGCGCATCTGTTCCCTGGCCCGGTACGTCATCGTGGACGCGGGCAACCCCGCCGTCACCACCGCCACCCAGTGGTTCGAGCGCACCCTGGACGACTCCGCCAACAAGCGGCTGTCCGTCCCCGAGGCGTTTCTGGCGGTGGACGCCATCCTGAACATCTGGGCCAACGTGGCCTCCGGGCTGGTGGTCCACCCCAAGGTGATCGAGAAGCACGTTCTGGAGGAGCTGCCCTTTATGGCCAGCGAGAACATCATGATGGACGCGGTCAAGCGGGGCGGGGACCGGCAGGAACTCCACGAGCGCATCCGGGTGCTGTCCCAGGAGGCGGGCTATCACGTGAAGGAGCTGGGCCTGGCCAACAACCTCATCGATCTGATGGCCGCCGACCCGGCCTTTGGGATGACCAAGGAGGAGTTGTCCGCCCATCTGGACCCCGGCGCCTACATTGGCCGCTGTCCGGAGCAGGTGGAGGAGTTTCTGCGGACGGAGATCGACCCGGTGCTGAAGGAGTACGCCGGCGCCCTGAACAGGAGCGACACGGAGCTGAAGGTGTAAGGAAAGGAGGCAGGAGCGCGTGAATCGCAAGGATAAGCACTCCTATATGGCCGCCGGTCTGACGGCCTTCGCGGTGATTGCGGCGTCGCTGTGTCTCTTTTTCCTGCTGTTCCAGCTGGGAGAGGTGGCCCGCTTCCTGTCCCGGCTGGCAACCATCCTGCGCCCCATCTTTATGGGGATGGTAATCGCCTTTCTGCTGCTGCCCATTCACCGGAATATTTTCCGCTTCCTTTTGGCGATTACTCCGGATAAACGGAGCAACGAGCGCCACAGCCACGCCTTCCTCAATTTTTCGGCCATTGTGCTCAGTCTGCTGCTGGCGTTTTTCCTGTTCTATCTGCTGCTGGCCATGGTGCTCCCCCAGGTGTATGACAGCCTGGTGGGGCTGGTTCAGTCCATCCCCGATTATATTGAGGTGATTCAAGTCTGGCTCCAGACCTTTTTTGAGGACAATCCGGAGATTCAGGCCTCTGTTATGTCCCTCTACAGCTCTGCGGCGACCTCCCTGGAGCAGTGGCTGAACTCCGATATTCTGCCCAACCTGGAGTCGGTGTCCACCACATTCCAGTGGCTGCGCACCACCATTTGGCCCAACCTCACTGGCATGATGGCCGGGGTGTCCGGCGTGGTGGTGGGCTTCCTGGTGCTGGTGAAGGACCTGCTGATCGCGGTGATCGTCTCGGTCTACCTGCTGGCCCGGAAGGACATTTTTGCCGCCCAGAGCAAGAAGATCGTGTACAGCATCTTCCGCACCGACGTCGCGGATCTGCTGGTGGGGGAGATCCGCAGCGCCTACAGGATCATGAGCGGCTTTATCAACGGCAAGCTGCTGGATTCCCTGATCATTGGCATCATTTGTCTGATCTGCTGCAATCTGTTCCAGTTTCCCTACCCGGCCCTCATTGCGGTCATCATCGGTGTGACCAATATCATTCCCTTTTTCGGCCCCTTCATCGGGGCGATTCCCTGCGGACTGCTGATCTTTCTGTCCAGCCCCATTCAGGCGGTGTATTTCGCCATCTTCATTCTGGTCCTTCAGCAGTTTGACGGCAACATTCTGGGCCCCAAGATTTTGGGCGACTCCACCGGTCTGGCCTCCTTCTGGGTGCTGTTTTCCATCCTGTTGTTTGGCGGACTGTTCGGCTTTGCCGGGATGGTGCTGGGGGTGCCGGTGTTCGCCATGATCTACAGCGTGATTAGCCGCCTGACGGCTTACGGCCTGCGCTCCCGGGGACTGCCCCAGGAGACGGAGGACTATTTGGGCAAAACCGGTCCGTTTTCCCATTAAACGAAAAACGCCGCTCCCAACGGGAGCGGCGTTTTTCAGGTCGTTTTCAGCTTTGCCTTGGCGGAGATGTCCTCCATGCGGACCCTCCATACGGCGGTGACTGCCAGGCTCTTTTCCGCGGCGGACAGGAAGCCGTCCATATGCTCCGGCGTGAGCTTTTGGCACAGGGCCCGGAGAGCCTCAGTCCGTTCGGCGGGATTGTCCACCTCGCTGGCCGTTCCGGTGACGATCACGGACTGGAAATAGGTGGTGTACATGGCGGGAGGCACAAAGGCGGGCTGGTCGTCCCCCACAAAGGTGACGCACACCTGGGGAAAACGGCGCAGGAGATCGATTTTGCGGCCCTCCCGGGCGCAGTGGAAGTAGAGATCGTCCCCCACCCGCACAAGGGACAGGGGCAGGCAGTAGGGGACGGACTCCCCGGTAGAGACAGCGAGCACCCCGTGGGTGCAGCGGTCGATGAGGGACAGAGCGAAGTCTCGGTCCTGGGCACGGTCATTGCGTCTCATGATGGTCCTCCTTTGGTTGGTCCAGCAGCTTGATGATGCTCAAATAGAGGGCGGAGGGGTCCGCCTGAAAGACCTGTCCCCATCGCTCCGCCTGCTCCCGGCTGGAGGAGAGCAGCGCCAGGTGGAACAGGGGAGAGGAGCCGTCCTCCAGTGTCAGGCAGAGGGTGGCGGTGCCGTCCTCCTTGTCCAGGATCTGCGCCCGGACCTGGGCCTCCCGCCGCAGGGCGTCGTTGACCTGGATCAGGTTCTGGTCACAGTGCCAGCGCACCGAGGGGGGCAGGCTGCTCTCGCAGATCCGGCTGTTGCGCCGGCCCTTGTCGGTGATGGCGTAGCGGTCCTCCTCAAAGGTGAGCTGGCCGGTGGCCACCATGTGGTTCACCGCCTGGTTGAGGGAGAAGTAATCCACCCCCGCGTCGCACAGGGCCAGCTCAAACAGCTGAAGAAAGGTGATGGGGCCTGCGGCTCGGTCCATAATGTAGAGGATCAGCAATTTCAGATCCAGATCATCCTGAATAAATCCGATGGGTGGCATGGCGGGACTCCTTTCTCACAGTAGGTAACACCCAATATTATAGACGCAAAGGGGAAAAAGGGCAAGAGAAAAACCGTCCGCTCCGCACCAAAAGCCGCCGGGCACATAAGATGAGTTGTAAGCAAAACCCCTAATGGGCGTTTACCCGCCCATGACCATCCAAATCTAGGAGGGAATTCTATGCCAGAAAAGGTCGTGCCCGGCCCCGTCAGCGACGATCGCAGTATCCGGGAGGCCGTGTGCATACACACGAAAAAAATCTTTGACTCATGCCGGGAGGAAGATATAGCGTTCTATATACTTTTTTACAAAATAAAAGTTAGTTGGGAACAAGGACAAAATCCAGGTAAAATGTGGTGGGTTTTGTCTTTTTTTCTTTATGATAGAGGACAGTTTGAATCACAGAGTGGAGAAGCGCATTCTTTTGAGCCGCGTCCGAGGTGGAGTAGTGATCCAGCACATATTTGATTTTTGCGGCGAGCGCAGCGGGATCAGCGGTCTTGGCATCCTGAAGGATACGAAGGGTATCGGCCTCTTTGCGTTCCAGGGTGGCTTGCTTGGTGCGAACGGCCTCCATCCGTTCTCGGAAGGTGGGGATATCATACTCGTTCAGCTCCAGCAGCTCATAGAGGCGGGACTTCTGCCGCTGGGTGGCGGCCAGCTCCTTGCGGACCGTTTCCAAGGAAGTTTCCAGGACAGAGGTATCCCGTCCGGCCAGAGCAGCGGCAGGGGAAAGGGTTAACTGCTCCAACGTCCGTTCCAGGTACTCCAGTACCCGTTCCTCTACCAGAGCAAAACGGGTGGAGGCGCAGCAGCCGGGCCGAGTGCAGAGCAAGTAAGGGGTTCCCTTCATGACCATGCGCTGCATGTTCATTCCGCAGTTGGCGCACTTCACCAGTCCGGCCAGCGGGCTTTTGATGGTCCCGTCGTTTTTGGAGGGGATATACCGCTTGTCCAATATGGCCTGTACCTGGTCAAAGAGCTCCTTGTCGACGATTGGGGGATGGCGGCCGTCGGTGATGGTCCATTTCTCTTTGGGCTGGTAGATGACGACATTTTTGCTGCTGCCCTTGACGCCCTTTTTGATATGCTTCTTCTGGTTCCAGACGATTTTTCCAATATAGGTCGGACTGCGCAGAATCCTGGCCACACTGCTCCGGTTGAACTCGGCGGAGCGATGGGGGCGAGCGCCCAGGGCGTTGATATGCCGGGCGATGGAGACGCAGCCGTAGCCCTGGGTGTAGAGCTGGAACATCATGCGGACGAATTTAGCCTCGGGTTCGTAGATCTCCAGGGTAGGCTTGCGGTCGATGGTGACCTTTTTGTAGCCGTAGGGTGCGTTGGCCACATAGCAACCGTCCTCAATGGACTGCTGGAGTCCCCGCCGCAGCCGCTTGTTGATGATCTTGTACTCCCGGCGGGACATAAAAGTCTTCAGCTCCGCATACTCCTCGTCGATCTCGTCGGCCAGGTTGTAGACCTTCTCGGGGGTGACGATCAGCGTGTCGGAGTCCTTGAAGGCGTCCAGGATGATCCCCTGGTCCTTCATCCGGCCGCGGGAGAGCCGGTCCAGGTCCATGCACAGGACGCAGTCATACCGGCCATCCTCCACGTCCTGGAGCAGCCGGAGCATTTGGGGCCGGGCGTAAAGGGATTCGCCGCTGACCACCTCGGGGTAGGTCTCAATGATATGGATCCCGTGGTCTCTGGCGTAGTCCAGCAGGGCCTTTTGGTGCCGGGCCAGCACCTCGTCGGTGTCCAGACCTTCTTCCATGCGGGACTTGCGGAGGTAGAGGCCGGCATCCAGGCCGGCCAGCTTACCATTCATGGGGTACTCCTTTCCGGTGTCCAACTTGGACACATTTACACTGTCCGGTAAAAAACATCCTCCAGCCTGATGGTCAAATCATCGTACAGGCTGCACTGGAACTCTGTGGCCACCTCGGCCCGCTCCTTTTCAGACATCCTCTCCAGAACCCAGTCGGGGTGGAGCACGTAAACGGCGTGCAGATCATAGCGGCCGTCCTTCAGGAGGTACTGCTCCACCGTCTTGTCGCTGGGACTGACGATCCAGTACTCCGGGACACCACAGGCCTCGTAGACATTCTTCTTATGGCCTCGGTCATTCTTGGCCGTGCCGGGGGAGAGGACTTCCGCCACCAGATCAGGAGCGCCGTGGACGCCGTCCTGTTTGATCTTGTCCGGATCACAGACAATCATAAAGTCAGGGACGAAGTGATCTGCCTTGGAGAGAAAAACCTTTTCACCATCACCAAAGGGTTCACAGCTACGGCCTTTGAGATGGGTGCGGAACAGGTAGAAGATATTGCCGCTGATCCGGTTGTGATTGGTTGAGGCGGGGGACATTGATACCGCCTTGCCGCCGATCAGTTCTTCGCGGAAGTCTTCTTGATAGGCCAAGTTGTTACTCATAAGGCGCTCCTTTCTGGTGTCCAAATTGGACACTTACTCATCATCATCTTCTTCAACCATAGTGTATTCTGTTGTATAGGCTGTATCAACGGATTGGGACTGCCTAAATTCTTCGGCTAACATTGTTCGATTAAAAGCTGCTGTAGGGTCAATACTTGCGACTAAAGATTCCAATTCATCTATATTTGAGAAAAAGAACTCTTTACGCAAGTTGACTTTATTAACACGTTTGTCATTTAGTGCTTGATGTAAACGATTTTCTAGCGAAACAGCATCTTCAGAAAATATAAAACAATGAACGTCAAATTTGAATGGAACACTGGCACTTCCCAATTCATCTATTCGATCTTGAGGGTCAAGACGTCTTGTCATACCTATTTTGAACATATTTTCTCCAAAGGAACCCAGATTACTAATAACATAAACATTGCCAGCTCTACCGTTTTGAAGATTAACAATTTCTTCTTTTTTAAGGGTTACATCAGAGAGCATAGCCTCTAATTCTAAGATTCTTTTATTTAATGAAGCAGCATCATTTTCAGCGGCTTCTTCTAATTGCTGTTTGATGCGGTTTATTTCTTCGGTATACTTTGATTCTTCTGCTTCGATTTTTTTGCGCTCGGCTTCCAGTGCTTTTCGTTCTGCGGCTTCTTGTCTCATCTGTTCGCGGATTGCTAGTTGCTCTTGGCGTGCCTGTTCCTTTTTAACATAATAGTTATACTCAATTTTTACAGCGTTAATAAATAGATATTCAATCTCGCCAATGAATTTTGTTAATGTTCCAGCTATACTCTGGTTTCCTTCAGATGCGATTGATAGATATTTTGCTGTCATATTTTTGACTTGTTCTATTGCCACATCTAATTTTTCATATTTTAGGTTATACAAGATATTTTGAAGTTCTGCACGCAAAGCAATAACCATAAGTTTATATATTGTTTGATTTGCTTTTGTTGTATATCTTGAAGCGTATTTCGACAGAATGTTTTCAATTTGCTTGTCGTTGTCCTTATAGGCTTTTCTCAAGGATTTTATATCCATTGAGTGTAATTTGAGAATAACTGATGGGGCTAGTTCATCATAGATAGTAGAGTCCGAGGCCGAAAGTTTATATCCCTCCATTTGAGGACTGCTATTGAAGAAACAGGATATCGCATATTCAACACTTTTATATAATTCTTTTGATTTGGCGAGCTTATTTGTAGCAGTCTTGGTTTGCTTCTGGAGCTTTTGCTCAACCTGGGACAGTTCTTCTATTTGCAGGCGCAAAGTAGCAATAGCTGCATTATCTTGTTCTATTTCATCTTTGGCTTTTTGACGTAGAGAGGCAATTTCGTCTTTAGTGCGGTTTATTTCTGCTCTTATTTGTTCGTATTCGCTATATCCTAAAGAATCTAGCTTTTGTTGGCAATCAGTCAATAAAGACTGTAATTCTTGGTTCCTTTTTTGAAGAGATAGACTTGTTTGTTGTAGTCCCTCATATTTTTTTTGAAGTTCCTCTTTTTCTTTTGCAGCCTTTTTCCCAAACAAATCCATAACAGTCCCTCTCTTTCTCTCTAAAAAATCCTCTTATCATAATAGTACAAATGAGTTTATGGTTACCCCCGGCCTACTTTGCGCCGGAGCTCCACCACCACACCAGCGATGGAAACGGGAAGATCATGGACCTCTTCAGCGGTGTAAGTCTTGGGGGGGTAATTAGGGTTTCTGGGAATAATGGACAAGGAGCCATCCTCACCCAGCTTGACCTGTTTCAAGGTGGCGTCGTAGCCATTGATATAAACCACGCAGTCCTCTCCAGATTCGCAACAGGGCGTTTTCCTGATGATGACCACGTCGCCAGTGAGGTAGTCGGGCCACATGCTGTCGCCCTGCACCTGGAGGGCAAAATATTCTCTGCCTCCGCTGCACATGGAGGCGGGGATTTCCTCCCAATCTAAAATGTCCTCCACGGCCTCTATGGGAATTCCAGGGGGAACGGAGCCAAGGACAGGTATCCATATTCCCCCCGGACTGGCGTGTCCGCTCTTCGGAGCGGGCGTTTTTTTTGGTCCCCGCAGGAGTTCATCTACAGATATGTTGAAATACTCAGCCAGTTTTAACAGAGTTTCGTTGTCTGGCTGTCGATTTCCGTTTTCATAATTACTGTAAGCCTGCCGAGTGATTTCTAAATAATCAGCTACGGCTTGTTGCGAATCCCTTTTTTTGGTTCGGAGTTCTTTCAAATATTCCATAGAATCACCACCTTGTTGACATTATAGCAACTATCCGTTGCGGCTGCAATGTGAGCAACGATATGAATACATTATTTTGTGCAAAACAGAGAAAAAGCAACGTATTGTTGACAACTGAATTTGAGTATGCTATTTTAATAGCAACAAGGCGTTGCAGTTTGGGGGTGAGCTATTTGAGAGACTACCTTGTCAAGCTCAGAAATGAGCGAAATGAAACACAACAAAACGTAGCTGATGCCGTTGGGCTTAGCAGACAGTATTATGCAATGATCGAATCAGGAAACCGTCAAAAGAAGATGGACATTATTTTGGCAACATCTCTTGCCACACACTTTGGAATTACTTTAGCGGAAATGATTGCGCTGGAGCAAAGCGACGGGGCGGAGGAGGACAGCGCACAAAAGCTGCCCGAGGCAGCAGGGGGGAGGGGGTGAGAAGCGGTGGAGGTCACCATCAGAGGAGCGCCTGAAGAAATCGCCGCCCTTGTGCGGGCAACACAAGAGCGGCAGGCTAGAAACGTCTTAATTGATTTGGCCGATGGATATTCCAATGATTTGGTCAAAAAACACGACATGGGTGCCGAGATTTATCGTGTTATTTTGAGTTCGGATGGATACGTCTGTCAATAAAATGTATCCATCGTTTCCTTCGACTTCATCTTCATAAGTCTCATTTACGGATGTTAGGAACATTTCATAGAGCTTTGCGGTTTTATCTTGTGATATGTTTCCTTTTTCTTCGAGTAGTTCATCCGCAGTTATGGGGCTGACTGATGCGAGTTTTCCTGAAATCAAGCCAATAGCAGTTGTAAGTATGACTTGATTTTGATCGATCCCATTAATGTTTGCTGCTTTAGCAAATGATTCGATCAAATGCTTTTTTAGACTTTTACCCATGTGATAAACACCTCCTTCCGCCGCCATTATAGCACAGGCGGCGGGAGGGGGCAAGGCGGGGGAGCAGGACGGCGCGTGAAAAAGCCGCCCGGAGGGGTGGTGGGGGAGGGGGGTGAGGAGAGGTGGAGGCCACCAACAAGCACGCGTCGGGTATATACCGGCGCATTGCTTGCCATTACATTCTGTTTGCCATTACATTTTGTTTGCCTGGATCTTCGTCATGAGGGCTTCCTGCAAAACCTGGGAAAAGTTGATATTGCGTTCCAGCGCCGCAGCATTGAGCCATGCGGGTAATGTCACAGTGCGATTAACAGCCCGGTTAACTTTCGCCATGCGGATAGAGGGCATATATACATCGACCAACACAGCCCGTTCGTTCTCGGCGGTTGTTATATCAGACAGCGGCGTAGGCGCGGGGATTTCCTCGTTATCCTCTTCCATGCCGTAGAGGGCACAGCCCAGCAGTTCTCTTGCAGATAACAGCGCGTCATTGTCATCTGCGCCGCTGGTAGCAACATCCAGGTCAGGAAAGACAACCGCAATTTCCTGACCAGCTTCATAGGTGAATACAGCGGGATAAATATAGCGTTCGGTTTTCTTCATAAACAAAGCCTCCTGTTGAAATTAGGGGGAGGGAGCCGGGGCTTACCTGAATTTAAGCCCCGACTGCCGTTCGATACTGTCAAGTGTTTTTCGAGGGATGTCCTTGTCCGGATGTTTTACCGTTGTCCGCCCTTTTTTGGTCGGGTGCTTGAACTGGTGGTGACTCCCGGTCACGTCCACTTCATACCATCCATCCGCTTTCAGTATCGCTATAACTTCCCTTGATGAATAGCTTTTCATGTACTTCCCTCCCGGCAATATTATAATAACACATATAAAAATATTTGTCAACAGGGAGAACAAATATTTTTATATGTGTCAGACATAGGAGAACCGCCCGTAAGTCAGGACATCTAATGCCGTGTCGGGTCGTCAGAGCAGGAGGTGGGGATACAAGGTCAAGGATGGGATCGGCGCACTTCTGTGGGCTATGTATCATGTTGAGTATGTGGTCAGGCTCCCTGCTTCAGCAGAGCCTGAGATGCGGGCTTTTGTGCGTGGTGTGCTGGATTTGATGGAGCAGTACAGCCCAGCGGAGGAGTCGGAGACATAGTGGACAAACCAAAAGCCATACCTTGACAGAAGGGAGGTGCGGACACATGGGACGCAGAGAGGTTTATTGCATCGACGAACGGCAGCAAATCTATTTTACCCGCTGGGAGCTGGAGGATCAGCCGGTGGAAGTGGAGGAGACGCAGCGGACCACTCCATACCGTCACAAGGATTATCCCACCCGCTGTATTCGGTGGACCGGGCTGCACCTCACCAAGTATGGAGATCAGCCAGAGCAGAAGTCCCTGGGTTCCATGGTCAGTGACGCCGGGCCTAAGCTGGGGATATCGGTTGTGACGGAGCGAGCGCCGGAGGTGCCCTACACCCCGGAGGAGCGGGCAGCCGGCCGGGAGCAGATCAGGCTGGCGGTGGAGCGCATCTACGGATGCCGCTGCTATTGGAAAGACGAAGGAGGTGGCCCCGATGTGGGCGATGCAAAAGAAACGGCGGTCAGAGCCGGATGAAGCTATGCCCCCGATGTCATGGTCGGAAGGGCAGTGGCTGACGGCAGCCATCGTGCTCTTCCTGGCGGCCCACCTGATCGTCTGGGAGATGGACGAGGCAGCATACCGGGCTGCCAAAGTGGACAAGCCTCCAGTAGAACTCACCTGGGAGGCTCCCCTGGAGCAGCCACGGCTACTGGAGGCCATCATCCTCCAGCTGGAGCCTGCTCCCTACCGGGAGGACGTCCCGCTGTCCTGGGAGCTTCAGGCGGCCCTGAGGGAAGCCTGTGAGGAGCACAGTGTGCCGGTTTCCCTGGCCCTGGGGCTCATTCAGGAGGAGAGTCATTTTCACCTGGATGCGGTCAGCAGCAAGGGCGCCTATGGTCTTTGCCAGCTCAACCCCAAGTATTTCCCGTCAGACCTCACGCCTGCGGAGAACATTGCCGCCGGGGTGGCTTGGCTGGGTGAGCTGCTGGAGCGGCACGGGGACACAGCGGCAGCCCTGCGGGCCTACAACCTGGGCTGGGACGACGGGGACCGGGTATTTGCTGACGCCGTCCTGGCGGCGGCGGAGAGATGGGAGGAATGAGCATGTATCAGGAGATCATCACCGAACGGCGGGTACAAGACAAGCTGAGGGAGCGGTTCGGCCGTGGCAAGGTGGCCCAGGTGGAGCTGGTGGAGCCCGGTGCGTTCCGGGCCCGCTTGATCGACGGCGGCCTGGCCTTCGCCACCTTAGAGGAGGACGGCTCCATCACCATCCAGGAGCGGGAGGCGGTGTGCTGATGGACATACTTGCGCATGTGACCCGCACCAGTCTGCTTGAGGCCTACCCCTGGCTGGAGGACCTTTTCAACTGGGGCTTGCTTACCATTTCGGGGCTGGCGTTCCTGCTGGCGCTGGCTGTGTACTTAGGGAGGACAATAGGATGAACGTGAAGACAAAGCAACGCAAAGAGGAGCTGCTGAGGCTGGTAGACCTGATAGAGCGTCTGCCGGTTGAGGTGGAGATCAACACTGCAAGGTCTAGCTCACACGGCGGCCCCGAGCTACTGCTGACCAGCGGACTGGATTCGGTGGCGGCCGTTTACGCTCTGGAGATTAAAGAGCGCCGCTATGAGGATGAACACTGTACCCAGCGCATGGCGATCCTGGATGGGATTATGTTGGTGCAGATTGTTCTTGATTCGGAGGTGGGATAGGTGTCAAAGAAGATTTTGCCCAAGGCCACCAAGTCCAGCATGGTGAAGCTGATCCGCTCCAAGGGCTATGATGTTCCCTCTATCTATCAGGCTATTTTCGAGCGGCATGGTCGTGCTTTCTGGCTGCGTTGGGTGGACAAGGGGAAAATTCCCCATTCAGCGTACTATTCCGGTGCGGGCGGGCGGCCGGTCCTGCAGGTCGATAAAACGTGGCTCGACCTCACAATGGCGGAGGTGATTCATTTTGGCCTGTATGAGGAGAAATAAAAAAATCCCGCATGACTGTGAGCGCAGCCACGCGGGACCCGTACTCAAAGAGTACAATAAGGACATGCTTATGATAACACAGCAAAATGGATTTGACAAGGGGGTATGCGGGTGATTCCGGAAAATTTACGGGAACAGTGGGAGCTGGTCCAAGCCAGAACCGAAGTGCTGTTCCTGGCGGACCACGGCGGCGGATACCCGGACTGCCTGACCGGGGATGGTCTGACTCCAGCGGCTCGCCGTGTGATCCTGCGGCGCATGGGCTTCCGGGTGGCGGAGGAGTACGATATGCCCGACCCCAAGGACTGGGACAACCCCGTCCGGTGGCCCTGGGTACGGCTGACCAACGGCGTAGCGGTGTTCCTGGTGGACGGGATTGTCAGCCGCTCCCCCTCGGAGAGGAGGCGGAGAAAATGAGCGAGGTCTATCGCAGCCTTTATTCTGTTATCCCTGCCCGGGTGCGGGATGACCATTCTCTGCGCCCCAACGCAAAGCTGCTGTATGGGGAGTTGTCCGCTCTGGCCCAGGCTGAGGGCTATTGCTGGGCTTTTAATGCTTACCTGGCTGAGCAGTTGGGGGTAGCGGGCAAGACGGTGGAAGGACTTCTGAAGCAGTTGAAGGACCGGGGACATATTCAGCTGGAGGTGGAGCGGGACCCGGAAACCAACGAGGTCCTGCGGCGGAAAATTTGGATCTGCGGACCGCCTGGAAGCAGTGTACCCCCTCCCCTTAAAAATAAGGGGAGGTCTCCTCAAAATCAAGGGGACCCTCCCCTCAAAATTGAGGGAGAGAATAATATAAGATTAAATAATACAAGTAAAGATACCCCCCAAAGCCCCCCGGCGGGGGGCACGTCAGCAAAAAAGCAGCGCAGGCGTCGGGAACCGAAAGCGGCGCCCGATTGGAAGCCGGAGCGGTTTGAGGGCTTCTGGCGGATGTACCCCGTCAAGAAGTCCAAACAGGCAGCGATACGCGCCTGGGACTCACTGCGTCCGGACGACAGGCTGCTGGCGATGATGGGACATGCCCTCCAGCGCCAGCTGGCCAGCCCGGAGTGGCAGCGAAAAATTCGGGAGGAGGGCGGCCAGGGCATCCCCTACCCCGCCACCTGGCTCAATGGCCGGCGCTGGGAGGACGAAGCTCAGCCGGACCGGGCAGCTATGTCGGCCCCGGCCCGGGAGGGAGGTGGAGACTGTGGATTCCGCTGAGACCGCGGCCTACGGCCGAAATATCTGGGCGGAGCAGTCGGTGGTCGGCTCCATGCTCATTGACGCCCGTGTGGTAGGTCTGGTGATGGCCAGCCTCACGGAGACCGATTTTCTCCTGGAAGCGGACCGGCGGCTGTTTCGGGCCTTCCAGACCCGCTTTGCCAAAGACCAGACGCTGGACCCGGTTTTAATCTGTCAGGAAGCAGGGCCGGGAGATGAAACGCTGCGGACCTATGCGCTCCAGCTCTTGGACACCACCCCCACAGCGGCCAACGTGGAGGAATACATAGAGCTGGTTCGGGAAAACACCCGGATGACCAAAGGCCGCAGTCTCGGCCCGGAGATAGCGGCCAGTCTGACCGAAGAAGAAATGTGCCGTCTGTTTCAACAGGGTCTGGAGCTTTTCTCTGACCGAGGCCGGGATGACGAGGCGGACATGGCGAAGGCCGCTCTGGAGTTCAACGACTTTCTGGACCACACGCCCGACTATCTCCCCTGGGGCTTCCCCCTGCTGGACGAAAATCTGGACGTCTCACCCGGTATGCTGGTGGTGCTGGGCGGCCGGCCCTCAGACGGCAAGACCGCCCTGGCCCTCCACATGGCCTACGCCCAGGCGGAGCAGAAAAACGTGGGTTACTTCACCCTGGAGGATGACCGGAACACTTTGTTTTCCCGTCTCAAGGCCTCGGTCTCTGGAGTGCCTCTACGGAACATTCTGCGGCGAAAGCTGAATGAGCGGGACTATAAACTCCTGGCCGATGGTAATGACGAGATCGTAAAGCGCAAGCTCACCATCATTGACGCCGCCGGTATGACGGTCAACGACATCATCACCCGGACCCACGCCAAAAAGTTTGATGTCATCTATGTCGATTATCTCCAGATGGTTCGCCCCGCAATCCGCGGCCGGGGTACCCGGCAGGACGAGGTGGCCGACATCTCCCGGTCTCTGGCTGACATGGCCCGCAACAGCGGCATTGTGGTTGTTGCCCTGGCCCAGCTCTCCCGCCCGGCACAGAAGGGAAAGCGGGAAGCACCCCTCATGGCCGACCTGAAGGAGAGCGGCCAGATCGAACAGGACGCCAACGTGATCCTGTTCGTCTGGAGAGAAGATGAAACCAGCAGCAAAACGCCCCGCCACCTTACCTTAGCCAAAAACAAGCTGGGTCTGCTGGGACAGTGGGGTATCACCTTCAACGGCCCCACGCAGAAATTCCTGCCAGAGTTGACTACAGACCGGCCAGTGGCGAAGCGGAAAGAGCCGGAATATAAACAGCAGTCATTCTATCCGCTCCCAGACGGCGAGCCGCTGCCCTGGGAGGAGGAGTACGACCACATCGGCGCAGCGCCGAACACATAAAACGAGAGGACGAGTACAATGAGGACAACCGTGATACTCAACTTAAAGGGCGGAGTAGCCAAGACGGCCACTGCGGTAAACATGGCGGCCATCCTGGCCAGGGGTTACCGAAAGCGAATACTCCTGGTAGACGCTGACAGCCAGTGCAATGCCACAGAATTTTTTGGCGGCGACCCGAACAAAGGCAATCTGGCGGATGTGCTCCGGCATGAGGCCGACGAAGGCCTGTTCGCGGCGGCCAGTATCCAAACCAGCAATTTTCTTGGGGTAGACCTGCTGTGCGGGTCGGATGAACTGATGGACCTGGACCTGACCAAGGTGGAGCTCCAGGGCGTGCGGGCGCTGGTGCTCCGGGAAATGGTCCAGCAGCTGGCCGCCAAGGACCAGTACGATTACTGTATCGTGGACTGCCCGCCGGCGTTCAATGCGGCCAGCACCGCGGCACTGATCGCAGCGGACGACGTGGTTATCCCCATCAAGCTGGACGCTTTTGCTCTGCGGGGGATGGGGAATCTCATGCGGCAAATTACCAATATGCGGAAAATCAACCCATCCCTGCGGCTGTCCGGCTGCCTGCCCACCATGTGGTACAACAGTCCCCTGATTGTGGAGGCGGAGAAAACGCTGAGAGACAGCGGCCTGCCGATGTATCCCCACATCCGGCGCACCAACAAGGTGGACGCTATGACCTTTGCCCAGGAGCCGCTGCTGCTCACCAGCCCCAGAAGCGCCGCAGGAATTGATTACCGTGAGTTTGTCCGGGAGTACATGGAGAGGAGGAGCTGAATATGGCCGACAAAAAGGGCTTTGACCTGGCCAACCTGCTGAAAGATGTGCCCAAGTTGGACACCGCCGACGGACGGGAGCAGATCGAGTACATCGACATAGGCCAGATTGAGAGCGATCCCGGCAATTTCTACAATCTGGTTCAGCTGGAGGAGTTGGCCTCCAACATTGCTGTGGTGGGCCTCCAGCAACCCCTTCGGGTGCGCACCTCGGAAACGGACCCGGAGAAAGTAGTCGTTGTGTCAGGCCACCGCCGCCAGGCGGCACTGAAGCTGCTGATCAAGGAGGGACGCGAGGACCTGCGGGAAGTCCCCTGTATCCGGGAGCATGTCACAGGCTCCGCCGCCCTCCAGGAGCTGCGGCTCATATACGGCAACAGTGACACCCGGGTGCTCTCCTCCGCCGAACTGGCCAAACAGGCGGAGCGGGTGGAAATGCTGCTGTACCAGCTGAAAGAGGAGGGCTTTGAGTTCCCAGGTCGTATGCGGGACCATGTGGCCCAGGCTTGTAAAATCTCCGCACCCAAGCTGTCCCGGCTCAAGGTGATCCGGGAAAATCTGATTCCGGAGTACATGAACCTGTTTGAAAAGGACAAGTTGCCGGAGCAGACCGCCTACGCCCTGGCCCGTCTGCCCGGGGACTTCCAACACCGAATGCTTACCGCCCTGCAAGCCACGATTCCCAGCGGGGCCACCGTTGAGAAGGTACTGAGCAAATACAACGAGGGCTGGCGGTGGGAGCCGCAGCTGACCTGTCCCGACGGCAAAGCCTGTAAACGGGGCGACGTGTTCCTGCGTCGGGACTGCGAGACCTCCTGGCGGAGCTTCTGCGGCGGAAATACCTGCTGTCTGGAATGCGATCAGGCAAAGGCCAGCTATTCTCCTTGTGAGAGGATGTGCAGCAAGGCCAAGGCCCAGCGGAAAGAGGCCAGCGACAAGAAAAAAGAGGAGGAGTACAAGCGCAAGCAGAAACAGGGTCGGAAACATCAGAAGGAGACCCAAGATTATGCCAAGCGGCTCCTGCGGGCCATCGACGCCGCTGGAGTGTCGGATGATTCCAAAATCAACTGGAGCTATTACGACGGGTTCCCTGTTTCGACCATCCGTCAATGGGCCGCCGGCGAGTTTGATGACCCGGCTGGCTGGTATGGCCCGCGATTGGTTCCGGGCAGATGTAGCAACGACCACCTGGCAGAGGTATCCAAGCTGCTGAACTGCTCCACCGACTTCCTCATGGGGCTCACCGATGATATTCACCCGATGCCGACCCAGGAGGAGCCGGAAGATCCTATGGAAATCCTGGAGGAAGAAACCGCTTCGGCGGATTCCTGGGATGATATTTCAGAGACCTTGGACCAGGTGGCCGCGCCGGAGCCCACCCGCCGTATCCGTTGGGAGAGCCGAGGGGCGACGCCGCCGATGAACAAGACAATCCTCACTTACAAGATGACCAACGACGGGCCGGAGTACCTGCCGGCGGTGTGGACCGGCAGTAAATTCAAATCCCCGAACCGTCTGAAAGAGCTGACCGGCCTGCAATATACCCACTGGCTGGAGGTTCCTCCTCCTGGCAGCGGCGAGAGCTGCGAGGTTGCCCCGCCGGAGCAGGCAGAAGGGCAGCTGGTAATCTGCGGCTGGATGCCCGGCGGAACGTTCCCCACAGAGTCTTGTGAGGTAGTTGCGGATTTTCAAGTAGGCGAGGGGACACAGATCCGCCAGGTGTGTATCTACGACGGTGGAGACTTTTACTTCCGGGCCCAGGGGAGGAAGGGCGCTAAGATAGATGCTGAGCTTATCCGCTGGATGCGGCTTCCGCCAGAGGAGTGAGACAGTCTGGCAGGCGGAGAACAAAGAGAACAAAGAGTAAATTGTGCTCAAGTTGGACACAAAAGGCGATTAAGCGAGATGTGTCCAACTTGGACACTTGGGCACCGAGGAGGACCGACAATGCGGATATTGAAATCCGGAGATCTCTGCCCCTGCTGCGGGCAGCCCATCAAGGAGGGCCTGCCTTCCGAGACAATTATGCTTCTCAGCTGGCTTCAGGAGGGAAAAGACCTGTTGGCGGTAATGAAAGGAGTCAACAATGAAACGACTGACAACTGATACCCCGGATGGGAATTTTGAGACCATGCTCAATCTGGTATTTGGCAAGGACGGCTGGGCGCACATCAGGCATGACAGCGAGGAGGGGGCCGTCCCCCTCACGCAATGGGCCAAGGCCCAGTGTATTCTCCACGGTTGCGGGGAGTTCTCCTCCGAGACGCCCCAGGAGATCGACGAGGAGATTTCCGACTGCTTGATGATGGATTTCCCCGATTGTCCCATTGCCCTGGCTTATGTCAACGCCAATTTGAAATTGTAAGAAAACGCCGAAGAAATTTTGTAGTTTTTCGGCGGTAAGGGGGGACAAAATCAAGCGTTTCCTTGCTCAAAAAGAGTGTTCACGATTTGCTGCTTCTGGCGCATAAATTCCTTGCGTTCTTTCAGGCGGTAAGACTCGCCCTTGATGTTAATGACAGTGCAGTGATGCAGGACGCGGTCCAGGATGGCGGAGGCGATGGTGACGTCGGCAAAGACCTCGTTCCACTGGGAGAAGGTCTTGTTGGAGGTAAAGACGGTAGACGTTTTTTCATACCTTCTGGCAATCAGCTGGAAGAACAGGTTTGCGCCCTGGATGTCCATGGGGAGGTAGCCGATCTCGTCAATGATGAGCATCCTGTACTTGGCGAGAACCTTGAGCTTGTCTGGCAGACGGTTCTCAAAATGGGCCTTCTTGAGCTGCTCAATAAGCTGATGGCAGTTGATGTAGTAGGTGGAAAAGCGGTGCTGTGCCGCCACAAGGCCCAGAGCGGAGGCCAGATGGGTCTTGCCCACGCCGGGCGGGCCAAGGAAGACCACATTCTCCCCGTTTTCCAGGAAGCGCATGGTAGCTAACTCATCGATCTGGCGCTTGTCGATGGAGGGCTGGAAGGAGAAATCGAAATCGTCCAGGGTCTTCTTGATGGGAAAGCCGGACATCTGGATCTGCTTCTCATAGGCCCGTCTCCGTTTGGATTTGGCTTCTTCTGAAAAAATGTGATCCAAAACCTCCACAATGTTGAGGTTTTCAGCCACGGCCCGTTCCAGGTAGTTATCCAGAATCTCCAGGGTGTTTTTCATTTTCAGGGCTTCCAGGTTTTCCCTCAGCCTGTCCATAGTAAATTCAGTCATACAGCACCTCGTCATATCTGGACAAATCGGAGGGCTTCAAGGGGAAATCTATCACTTTGCCCTGTTCCAGCAGAACATTTTCTGCGTCCATCGTCTGCTTCAACGTAAGCCTTCGGTAATGCTGAGGATTGACAACCATGTCCTTCCTTTGATACGATATTCGGTGCAGAGCGATCTGCTTGCCTTCATAGTAGGCTGCCAGCATACTGTCGAGGGCTACGACTGCCACATCTTTGCCGATGTACTCCGCTGGCACGGAGTACTGATTGCCGGCGTACGAGATGAGGCAGTCTTTTTGTACCCGCCTCAGGTTGATTTTGTCGATGATGTACTCACGGGAGAGAGGGCTCAGGCCCTCTTTTTTCAGCCGCTCAAAGGGAATCTCGTTGGTGGTGGCGTGAACCTTGCCATTGACCTTGTTGCACCAGGCCAGGGCCTGTCCGTTCAGGTCTGCCAGGCTGTTGTACTTGATTCCGACCATGAAGTTGTCCCGCACAAACTGCACCGTCCGCTCCACTTTTCCTTTCGTCTGGCCACGGTAGGGCCGGCACAGAATGGGTTTGAATCCGTAGAATCCCGCAAAATCCTCAAACTGCCGGTTCAGTGTGGAGTCCTCCTGCTTCAAAAGCCGTTTGATCACTACCTGCTTCATATTGTCATATAGAATCTCCTCTGGGTATCCTCCAAAGTACCGGAATGCGTTCTGGTGGCACCGTATCAGTGTGTTTGTGCTCATATCCGTTACAAACTCGATGTACCGCATCCGCGAATACCCTAGAATCATGAGAAAGCAGTACAGTTTCTTCCACTTTCCATCCTCGTACACCAGGTGATCCTCGAAGAATCCCCAGTCCATCTGCCCCTGCTTCCCCGGCATCGTCTCAAACCGCACTGTTGCTTTCTCATTCAAGTCCATCTTCCGGCTGCTCACATACGCCTTGACGATGCTGTAGCCCCCGTCAAATCCCATCTCCCGCAGCTTCTCCAGGATCCGCAGCGCTGAATACGGCGCCTCCTCCAGCCACTCGTCCACGATCTGCTTGTACGGGTCCATCTTTGTTGGCTTGGGTTCGCTCAATGTGTACTCCGGCTTCTGCGGCGATTCCGCGTACCGCTTTGCTGTTCGTGGGTCCATGTGGTACTTCCGGCCCAGCTCCACATAGCTCAGCCCTTTTTGTCTGTCGCTTCGGATATCCATCCACTGTACTCCTTTCATTTCCTGACTCCCTTTCCGGGCTCTTTTTCGCCCTGATTGGGAGTCTATCTTTTTTCCTTCACCTCCGCCACAAAACTACATTTTTTCCTCGGCGTTTTCTTTCATTTTATCATTGGCGCTGACAACCGCCGCCTGGATGTACCGGAAGCGGATCACCGGCGAGGCGGAGCCCCAGTATCTGCGGCGGATGCGGCTGGACCTGATTGTCAGCCAGCAGGCGAGGGGGAATACCAATGCTCCATGACGCAGGCATGGCAATGATCTATCAGGTGGAGGAGGGAGGGGGACCGCCTCCTGCCTCTCCCCGGTTGAAGGAGAAGACCCGGCAACCCTTCGGGGAACGGACCGTGGGGGTGACCCGGTTCTACTCTGCCGCCGCTGCAGGAAAGACGGTCAGCCGCCTGATTGAGGTCTGGCGGGATGATCGTATCTCCACCAGGGACCTGTGCCGGATCGGGGAGCGGTGGTACAACATCCAGCAGGTTGTACCCGCCGCCGATGAGGACGGTATCCTGGTCACCCGCCTGACACTGGAGGAGACCGACGGCAGCGCATGGGAGGGAAAGTATGTCGATTCAAATTGATGAATTCTCCCTGGCGGTTTCTGAAATTCTGGACGGCTACGCGGAGGACATCCAGGAGGCGGTTGCCCAGGCAGTAGAGGAGACGGGCACGAAAGCTTTGAAAACCGTCAAGGCCAAGTCCCCCGTCCGCAAGGGAAAGGGCGGCGGCCGCTATAAGAAGGGTTGGCGGATCAAGAAGGAGCGCAGCGGTGTGCTTGGTACCCAGGCCCAGGTGACAGTTTATAACAAAACAGACGGTCCCCTGGTCCATCTGCTGGAAAACGGCCACCAAAAGGCCGGCGGCGGCCGGGTGGAGGGGATCCCCCACGTCCGGCCCGCCTATGAGGAGGCAGAGCGCCTGCTCCCGGAGCTGACGGCCCGAGCCATTGAGGAGGCGGGGGAGCGATGACCTATCAGGAGCTGGAGCAGCTGCTTGCCCCGCTGGGCATTCCCTTCACCTTTCACCACTGGGAAAAGCCGCCCGCTATGCCCTACGGGGTGTACTTTGACGATCACACAGACAACTTTGCAGCGGATGGTATCGCCTATGCGGTGTTTTTCCACGTAAACATTGAGCTCTATGTCCGGCAGCGGGACCAGGGACTGGAGGGCCGCCTGGAAGACATCCTCACGGCGGCGGACCTGTACTGGGACAAAGCCGCCGTATACATAGATTCAGAGCGGTTTTATCAAGTTGCGTATGAAATTGAGGTGTAGAAATGGCGAACAAAGTAAAATTTAATCTGAAAAATGTGCATTATGCGGTGATAACCTTCGATGAGGAGGGAGCAGCCACTTTTGCAAAGCCCAAGCATATCCCCGGTGCGTGCTCTCTCACACTGGATGCCCAGGGATCAGAGGAGAAATTTATCGCAGACGGCGTGCTGTACTACTCCTCTTTTACCAATGAGGGATACTCCGGCACGCTGACAATGGCACTGATTCCGGATTATTTCCGGAAGGATGTTCTGGGTGATCAGGAGGACCCCACCGATCACGTGTTGGTGGAATATGCCAACCAGCAGCCGAATCCGTTTGCTCTCCTGTATGAGATCGACGGAGACCAGAAGGCGACCAGGAGGGTGTTGTATAACTGTAATGTCAGCCGGCCTGGGGAAAACGCCGACGGACAGGCCCCCCGCACGCCTCAGACTGAGGCGATGAGCCTCACAGCCGCGCCTTTGGCCGACGGGCGCACCAGGGCCCGGACATTGGATAACACCACAGATGCGGTGTTTAACAGCTGGTTCCATTCCGTTTGGGAACCCCCTGTGGAATCGGAGGTGTGACCTATGGAGGCAACTGTCAAGATCGATGGCAAGGATGTGCGCTTCAAGGCCACGGCAGCGGTGCCGCTGCTGTACCGGCGGAGGTTCAACCGGGACCTGCTCCGGGACCTCCGGGAGGTGGCGGCGGCAGTGAGAGAGGGGAGAGGAGGTCTGTCTCTCCAGGACCTGACCATCTTTGAGAACCTGGCCTACATCATGGCCAAGCACGCAGAGCCGGACACAGTGCCGGATACCCCGGAGGAGTGGCTGGACGGATTCTCCATCATGCCGGTCTACGCCATTTTCCCCGTGATCCTGGACCTGTGGTCCGGGAACATGGAGGGGCTGGAGGAAAGTAAAAAAAAAGCGGAGCAGTTGATCGAGAGTTTACAACAGCTCTCCTGCTCCTCCGTGCCGTCCGGCTTGGAGTCCCCCTCCGGGACCTCGAGCTTTTGACTATGGGCATGCTCAACGACATGTATGCTGAAGCCGCCAACGACACCCTGGACTGGCCCACCCTGGCCACCCAGGAGGATATGGACCGGATGCTGTGAGGTGAGATAATGGCAGGTAATCGAATTCGAGGTATCACCCTTGAGATCGGCGGCGATACTACCCGGCTGGACAAGGCTCTGGCAGGGACAGACAAACGGCTGAAACAGACCCAAAGCAGTCTGAAGGATGTGGAGCGGCTGCTGAAATTGGACCCTGGGAATGTGGAACTGCTGGAGCAGAAGCAGCGGCTTTTGACCGAAGCGGTGGAGGGGACTCGAGAGCGGCTCCGCACGCTGGAGACAGCGGCGGAGCAAGCAAACCGGGCCCTTGCCGACGGGGAAATGTCCCAGGAGCAGTATGATGCGCTGAACCGGGAGCTTATTGAGACCCAGCACAATCTGGAGGAGCTCACTCGGGCGGCAAATGACTTTGACATAGACGCGGCGGTCCAAGATGCGAAGAGCCAGCTCAATGGTCTGCGCGACGCGGCAGATGATGCGGCGGGTGGTCTTGATGAATTTGAGAGTGCCTCTGGCGGTGCTGCTGGCGGCCTGGACAGCTTAGCCGGTGTTGCTGGTGGCGTTTCCATCGCCATCGGCCAGAAGCTGGTGGAGGCCGCGATGGCTGCCATCGAGTGGCTGTGGAGCCTGGACGAGGCCACCGAGGAATACCGGGCGGCCATGGGGAAGCTCAACACGGCCTTCGAAACTTCCGGGTACAGTGTGGCGGCGGCTCAGGAGGCGTACCAGGGCTTCTACAGCATCCTGGGCGATACCGATACCGCCACCGAGGCGTCTCAGCTCCTGGCTCAGCTGATCGACAATGAGGAGGATATCGCCAAGTGGACCGAGATAGCGGCGGGAGTGTATGGGACCTTTGGCGATGCCCTGCCCATTGAGGGGCTGATCGAGGCGGCCAACGAGACGGCCAAAACCGGCAAGGTCACCGGCGTTCTGGCCGATGCGCTGAACTGGGTCGGCATGAGCGAGGACGAGTTTAACGACGCACTCTCCAGAACGGTCGATGAGGGGGACCGGGCCCGGTTGATTATGAACAATTTGGGCACCGCCTATCGGGATGCGGCCGATGCGTTTTACAAGAACAACGACACGCTGATCCAGACCAGAGAGATACAGATGCAGCTGGATGAGACCCAGGCGGCCCTGGGGGAGTCGGTGGCCAACCTGAAAAACAAGTTCTTCGGCCTCTTTGGCCCGGCGATCATCGCCGGGATGGAGGCGGCCGCCGTCGCCCTGGAAGGGGTGGCCTGGGTGGTGGAACGGGTGGGAGAAGCATTGGACTGGCTGGGGCAGAAGATCCAGGCTGTGATCGGTTTCTTCCAGGAGCTGTTCGGCGCCAGCAAGCAGGTGTCCGGCCTATCGGTGGAGGGAACACCTTCTGGCTCCCGGGCCGCAGCGGGACCCTTCTCCCTCCGCACCGCCACTGCCGAAAATCTTCCCTATCTGGCCCAGGGCACGGTGACCCGGCCCAACAGCCCCTTCATGGCGGTGATCGGAGACAACCCCCAGGAGCCAGAGGTCGTATCGCCGCTGTCCACCATTGAGCGGGCCGTTCGGAACGTCATGAGTGAGATCGGCGGACAGGCCGGCAATATGCGGGTGACCGTCAACTTCACCGGCTCCGCCGCCCAGCTGGTGCGGATGCTCCAGCCGCAGATCGTCGCGGAGACAAACCGGCTGGGGCCCCAGTTTGTGACCTGAAGGAGTGAAAGCGCATGGCCGGAATTACAATGGACGGAAAGACCTACCGGGTGCGGGTGGTCTACCCCTCTGTGGAGGAGTCCGCCCGGCTGGTAGAGGGTCCCAACGCCGGGGACATGCTCTCCGGCCGCCGGGAGCGGGATCTGGTGGGTACCTACTATGACCACACCCTGTCCGTGGAGCCCGACCCCCGCTACCCCCAGGACTACGACCAGTTCTTTGACGCCATAACCGCCCCGGTTCCCTCCCACTCCATCACCATGCCCCACGGACAGAGCACCGTGACCTATGACGCCATGGTGTCCTCTGCCAGGCACGTGGCCAACGGAGTGATCGCCGGGGTGCGCCGGTGGAATGGGCTCCAGGTCTCCTTTGAGGGGATCAGACCGGTCCGGCTGCCGGGGGAGGGTGCGGTATGAGCCACAGCATCGTATACGAGAGCTGGACGTTTCCTGCGGATAAGATCAAGGAGGGTAACCTCTACCTTGCCGCGTCGCTGCTGGCCTCCTCCCTGGAGGTCAACAGCTTTGTGCCAGTGGTGGAGTGCGATGATCCGTCTATCCTGGATTTCCAGCGCAACGCCAAGCTGCTGTACTACCCGAAACCGGACCGGCCCATGGTGTTCCGGGTCCAGTCTATCAACCGGATCGCCCCGGAGCTGTATGAGATATCCTCCACCAGCACCTTGGGATTGCTCACCGAGGGGCTGCATATGGGGGGAGTCTACACCGGCCAGACGGCGGAAGAGGTCATAGCCGACATCTGCGGGACGGTGGTCTTTGAGATAAAAAATGTCCTGAAAAAGATCAAGCTCTACGGCTGGCTGCCGGTCGCCACCCCCCGGGACAACCTGGCCCAGGTGCTCTTTGCCATCGGCGCTGCTCTGAAAACCGACCTGGAAGGGGTCCTGCGCATTGAGGGCCTGTGGGACGGTATCTCCGGTCAGGTGCCCCAGGACAACCTGTACACCGATGCTGCCGTGGACTACGGCGCCCAGATCACCCAGGTCATCGTCACCGAACACCAGTACATCCCCTGGACGGAGGAGAAGCAGCTGTTCGAGGGGACGGCCCAGGCGGGGGACATCATCACCTTTGACGAACCCATGCACAGCCTGTCCGCCCAGGACTTTGCCATCCAGGCCAGCGGAGCCAACTGGGCGCGGGTGTCCGCCGGGGCGGGAACCCTCACCGGCAAGACCTACATCCACAACACCCGGCAGATCAGCCGGGACGTGCAGGCGGCCAGCACACCCAACGTGAAGACGGTGGAGGATGCCACGCTGGTGTCGCTGGTCAATTCCCAGGCGGTGGTGGAACGGCTGGCGGACTACTACCGCTGCCGGGAGCGAGTAGACTCCGCCGTGGTCTATCAGGGGGAGGCCCCCGGGGACCGGCTGGCCGTTTACCACCCCTTTGACAAAACCGGCGTGGCCGCCTGCCTGGAGAGCGCGGACATCACCCTGTCCAACACCCTGAAGGCCCAGGAGAAGCTGCTGGTAGGCTATGTGCCGCCCCAGACGGGGGATGTGTCCTATCTGGACTTCCGGGAGGTGCTCACCGGCTCCGGCCAGTGGACTCCTCCGGAGGGCGTCACAGAGGTGACCTACGTCATGTTCTCCGGGGCCCAGGGAGGACGGGCCGGCGTCAAGGGTGGAGATTCTGCTGCCGCTAGGTCCCACAGCTATTCTCACACCTCGTGGATTACGGGACAGGTGACGTCAAGGGGCACCTTCCGGCTGTGGGGAAATGGCGGGAAAGGCGGCCAGGGCGGGCCGGGCGGAAAGGGCTCAAAAATTTTGCAGGGGACGATGAACGTTGAGCCGGGGGTGCCGCTCTCCTATTCCTGCGGGGTGGGGAGCGCGGGGTCGACCTCCAACTCGGCGGAGGCTGCGGAGGGCACGCCGACCACCTTTCACGGTCTGACCACTGACAGCGGCAGTTACCCCTCCGCAGCCGGCTGGCAGGACCCCTTTACCCAGGAGATCTTTGCCTCCACCGGTCCGTCTGGACTGCCGGGAGGCGATGGGGCGGGGGCAAGATCCGGATACACGATACCGGACAATTCTGGCACACTCGCTGATGTACTCGCTTACCAGCCCTCCACCGGGGCCTACGACGAGGACGGGAGGTACTGGCCCGGAGCCCCCACCCGGGAGAACGGGAGCGGCGTCGCCTGGTACAGCACGCCATGGGATACCAACGATAACGGCAGCGGCGGCGCTCAGGCGGGCTATGCGTTAGGCCCGGGCGGTGCAGCCGGTGTCAGCCAGTCTGCGCCGTCAGTGAGGGGGTCGGTCTCCGTCAGCAACCGGGACTGCTACGCCTCTGCTGCCAGCGGGCGGACCCCTCCCAGGCCGGCCACCCCGCGTAAACGGGGACTGACGCTGGGCGGGCGGGGCGGCTATGGCGGCGGCGGAGCCTCAGCCTCCTCCTGGGCGGGCGTGGAGGTGGACGCGTCCTATGAGGGGACGGTGCCGAACGCAAGCGTGAGCCCAGGCGCAGCTGGTACGGGAGGACCTGGCGGCTACGGGAGTCCCGGCGGTGACGGTATGATCATCCTGTTTTATTCCAAGGCCCAAAAATCCCCTGCCGGCCAGCTGGTGGACAAGAACAGCAAAATGGTCCTGGACCGCCTGGGGCGGCGGATCATCATGTGAGGAGGCAGTACGATGACAATGGAAGAGCTGCAGGCCCAGGTGGCCCGGCTCCAGGAACAGGTTGCTGCGCTGTCGGTGCAGACGATGGCAGAGGACATCGGCCCCTCCGGCTACGCCGCCAGCAAGTACAGCGTGGAGGAGATGGACGCCCTGCTGGACAAGGTGGCGGCGATGTAAAGGAGTGAGCGCAATGTTTGTACTTGATGCGGACAAAACCCAGCTGACCGTCCGGGAGAAGGAACCGGTCACAAGCGGGAGCGTCAATGTCTATCCTGTGCGATTCGAGTTTTCGGAGGACTGGGACGGGCTGAAGCAAACGGCGATTTTTCAAGCCGGGTGCAGGGAAAAGGCGGTTGCCTTGGCTGGCGGGGCGTGTACCGTGCCCGCCGAGTTGCTGTCCGAGCCGGGATGCTACCTTATGGCCGGCGTGTGCGGCAGGTATGGGGAGAGCACCGTCCTGCCCACCATATGGGCCAACCTGGGGTTGATTCTGGAGGGCGCCATCACCGGCGACGCCCCGGAGCCAGTCCCGCCGCCCGAGAGCTGGCAGGAAGCCCTGGACAGCAAGGGAGACAGCCTGGCCTACACCGACGCCGGAGAGCTGGGGCTGTACGCCGGAAGACGGCTGCTCGCCGCCGTGCCGGCGGAGGGCGGAGCCTATGGCGCGGCCACGGAGGAAGAGGTGGCGGAAATGCTGGACGAAGTATTCGGACACATCTGAAGCAGAAAAAGGAGGAAATGAGCGATGGCTTACAACGAGGAAAAACTGACGAAACTGAGGTCCCTGAAGAGTCTGGCTCAGCGGATCGAGGCGGGCTTTGCCACAAAAGCCGCGCTGAACGCCCTGTCTGAGCGGGTGGACGGGCTGGCGGCGGCGGAGCGGCCCGTTTATCAGAAGGCGGACGCGGTCCCCGGCGCGGAGGAGGCGGAGGACAACGTCCTGTACCTGGTCATGAACGGGAACACCGGCCACTATGATATCTACGCCAAGGTGGGCGGGGAGGTCGTCCTGCTGGACGACACCACGGTGGATCTGTCCGGCTGCGTTATGGCGGAGGATGTGGCCGCCGACGCTGAGGTGCTGGAGATGCTGGCCGAGGTCTTTGGCGGGGAGGCGCTCTGATGGACGGGGCCCTGGTAAAGCTGGCCCATCTGCGCTGGACGGCGGAGCGGTCCCGGACCCTCTCCGCTCAGGTGGCCGCGGCGGCGGCGGAGGCCATCGGGGAGGTGGCCGCCAGCGCCGTCACGGCGGAGCAGCTGTCCAGTGTGGTGAAGGAGGCTGTCCAGGAGGGCATCCGGGAGGCGGCCTCCGGCGGGAGCCTCTCCGGCAAGCCTCTGGACCCGATGGAGGTATACAAAGCCACCCGGCCCGCCGACTGGCTGTCCATGCCTGAGCCCGCCGGCAACGAGATGTACCTGCTGTTTCACATCCCTGACGGCGTGTCCTCCCTGCTGGCCTTTACGGCCACCTGTACCGGTTCGTACACCGTGGCCCTGGGGACGGTGGAGGGCGGGCAGTTCGTTCAGCGCAGCGCCGTTTCGGTGGACTCGGGCGCGAAGTATGAGACGGAGCTGTCGGCGGCGGACTGGACAGACCTCACCTCGGACGGATGCAGGCAGGTCATGATTAAGGTGAGCGGGGCGGAGCTGCTTACCTGGGAGCCGTCTGTACACAGCCGGAAAAGCTCTCCGGCCAGCTTTTCCAACTGGAATATCGTGGAGATTGCCTGCCGCCTTCCGGCGGGGACGAGGCTGTCCTGCGGCCACGCCACCGCGAACCGGGCGCTGTCGAATCTCCGCTATTTCGCCTGGTACGGAGAGAACTGCGCGGTGAATTTAAACAGCATGTTTTACTTCTGCCGCTCTCTGGCCGCCGTCCTGGCTCTGGACACCAGCAAGGCGGTGGACATGGGGTACCTGTTCTCCAACTGCGCGGCCCTGCTCGCTGTTCCCACCCTGGATATGTCGAAGGTGGAAACAGTGGACCGCATGTTCAACAGCTGCACCTCCATACCGGCGGTCCCGCCGGTGGACACATCCAGGGCGGCGTCACTGGCCCAGCTCTTTGCGGATTGCAGCTCCCTGCGAGAGGTCCCTGCGCTGGATACGTCCCTGGCGACCGATCTGAGCTATCTGTTCAGCAACTGCTTTGCCCTGCAAAAGGTCCCGGACCTGGACACCAGGAACGCGGCCTCTATGAGCTATCTGTTCCGGGGTTGCCGGTCCTTGACGTCGGTTCCGAAGCTGGATACGTCACAGGCGACCAGTATGTCCTACCTGTTCAGCGACTGCTGGTCCTTGACATCGGTGCCGGAGCTGGATATGACAAAGGTGACCTCCGCGAGCTACCTGTTTAGCAACTGCTACTCCCTTTTGCGGGTCCCCCGCCTGAAGGGCTACCGGGCGGCTGCGTCGTCTGGGTTCACCAACTGCGGTGTGCTCTCGGAACTCCGGTTCGACCCGGCTGTGTCGGGCTGGGCGGGCTACGCGACCAGCCTCTCCGGCGGCTCGCTCAACCACGACGCTATCGTTGCCCTGCTGGAGAGCCTTCCGTCCATCACCAGCGCAAAGGTGCTGACCCTCACCGGCAACCCCGGCGTGCCGGAGCTGACCGAGGAGGAGAAGGCCATTGCTACTGGAAAGAAATGGATGCTGACACTGTAAGGGAGGTGCAAGCCATGAGCGAGACGATCCTAGTCGCCCTGATCGGGCTGGCGGGTTCCGGGGCGGGAGCCTTTGGTGGCATCCTGGTGTCCTCTAAGCTGACTCAGTACCGGCTGGAGCAGCTGGAGCGGAAAGTAGAGGTTCACAACCAGGTGATCGACCGGGTGTACAAGCTGGAGGAGCGGACCGAACTCCAGGAAGAGAAGATCAAGGTGGCCAACCACCGGATCGGCGACCTGGAGAACATCAACAAACCATAACAGGAGGAGCGTACATATGACAACAATCGATTGGAAGCGCAAGCTGAGTAGCCGGAAGCTGTGGGCGGCGGCCGCGGGGATCGTCACCGGGCTGGCCATGGTCTTCGGACTGGACGAGGGGACTATGACCCAAGTATCTGGCGCGGTGGTATCGGCGGCGTCGGTGATCGCCTACATCATCACCGAGGGCAAGGTGGATGCGGAGGGCGTGAAGCGCAATGAATAAGCGGCCTGTCAGCTACCTTCAGACTGACCCCCGGTGGAAGGCCCTGCCCTACCAGGTTCCCGGCGAGACGGCCACCATCGGCGGCTCCGGGTGCGGACCTACCGCCGCCGCCATGCTCGTCGAGACGCTGACCGGCAAGACCTTTACTCCGGTGGACGCCTGCCGGTGGAGCGTGGCCCACGGCTACAAGGCCAAGGGGCAGGGCACCTACTACAGCTATTTTGCCCCTCAGTTCGAGGCGTTTGGGATCAAGTGTTGGCAGCTCAGCTGGACCAACGTCTACCATAACCCCGCCAGCAAGGTCCACGACCAGGCCCTGGAGTATTTGAAGCAGGGGTACTATCTCATCGCCCTGATGAAAAAGGGGACCTGGACCAGCGGGGGCCACTTCATCGTGGTCTGGTGGGCGGACGGGAAAATCCGCATCAACGATCCGGCCAGCACCAGGGACAGCCGGGTGAACGGCGACATCAACACGTTCCGCAATGAGGCGGCCTACTACTGGGTGGTGGACGCCAGGGCCTACAACGGAGCGGCAGAACAGGAGGAAGACATGGATCAGGAGAAGTTCAATCAGATGTTTGCAACCGCCATGCAGCAGTACCGCCAGGAGCTGCGGGACAACGACTGCGGCGACTGGAGCCAGGCGGCCCGGCGGTTCGTGGCAGAGCGGGGCATCTTCGCCGGGGGCGATCCCGGCTCCGACGGCCAGCCCAACTACATGTGGGAGGACCTGCTCACCCGAGAGCAGGCGGCCCAGCTGCTGTACGCCTTTGCTCAGACCTTCGGCCTGGCATGAGGGGGCGGCGTCAGGCCGCGCCGGAGCGGCAGGAGTTTTCCAAGCGGCTCATCGCCGACATCCGGGCCCTGCTGTTTTGGAAATATTTTCACAGAGAGGAGTTGAAAACGTTGTATTTGGTGCATAGTTGGACCATGAAAAGAGGAAGAGGTTATGGTTTTATGACTTGGAATACTGATAACTCTGAGAATGAACAAAGTACATCTGCAAAGATAAGTAGGTGGGTTATAGGTTTGGTTATAGGTTTGTGTGGGGCGGCAATTGGAATTATAGCAACCATCGTGATAGGGCTGGCGCTCCCGAATTTCTTTGTATTGCCAGAAAAAGTTGGAAATTTGGAAAAGAAAGTTGAAACTATTGAGGGTAATATAAGTGAGATAAAAGACAGTATTTGGGAAATCAGGTTAGGGTCTGTTCACACAAATAGGGATATGCTATAATAAAAGAATGGAAATAGAAAAAGAACAATACGAACAAATCGCAGAATGCTTTCCGAAACAGCGGAAACCAGCAAAAATCAGTAATCTGGATGTGTTGAACGCGGCGCTGTACGTAATGGAAAATGGGTGCAAATGGAGGAGCTTGCCCAAAGAATACGGAGATTGGCACGTGATCTATGTCCGGATCAACCGCTGGGCGAAAAAGGGGGTTTTGGAACAAGCATTTTTGCGTTTGCAGCAGCTGGGAGTCATTCAAATCCAAGTAAACGTAGTCAGTTTGGATTCCACTTGCATCAAGGTTCATCCTGACGGAATGGGGGCATTGAAAAAAACGGAGTGCAAGCCGTTGGAAGAACAAGGGGAGGGTGGAACACCAAACTTCATATGGTCGCCGCATCTGATCGAGATGGGGTAATCTGTTCACTGTCTGCCGGAAACTGTGGAGATGGTCCTGAAGGCCGTGCTCTTTTGCGACAGTTTGGTCCGGTGGATCATCCGGTTTGCCTTTTGATGGATCGGGCCTACGAAGGGGATGAGACGAGAGCTTTGGCAGTGGAACTTGGCTATATACCCATTGTTCCGCCAAAAAGCAATCGCAAAGACCCTTGGGCCTATGATAAAGAACTGTACAAACAGCGCAACCAGGTCGAGAGACTTTTTCGCCGTATCAAGCGGTTTCGTCGTATTTTTACCCGCTATGACAAATTGGATTTGATCTTTTTAACTTTTGTTTATTTTGCTCTCATTATTGATGCCCTTATGTGAACACTACCTAGATCTTGCGGGGGCTGGAAAGGATTCAGACATTTCGATAACTGATGTTGTTACAGATTCGGCTGTAGCGGTTAAACTAAATTTTCTAAACAACCGTGATGTTCCAAGTCAGACTCCCACTGTGCAACTTGCGGCTGATACTGTGATTGGCTATAGAAAAGGGACAGATATCAAGGTAACAGCAGAAGAAATATCAGACTGCAAGGTCCTACTTCCGTACAAAAGCGGAGATCAAGATGTTTTCTTTTATGGGCAAATCAATGAAAATGGGCGCTGGGATGGAAACTGTATCCTGAATACCTATGAAGGGGACAAGTTGGTTCTAATTACAGATGCTGTTTATGACAACGGAAATTTGATTAGGCCTTGTTTGAAAAATAGCAAGGAGTAGGCTAAATCAACAAAATAGCAATAGAAGCCAAGTAAACGAAGGCAAGAAAAGAAGCATCTAACTTGTCATATCTGGTGGCAATTCTGCGAAACCATTTAAGCTTTTGGAAGAAGCATTCAACCAAATGGCGCTCTTTGTATAACCACCAATCTACCGGCCATGGCTCAGAAACATTGCTCTGCGGCGGGATCACATAGCAGGCTCCTTGTTCTGAAATGTAAGTTCGAATATTCTTTGCCCCATAAGCACGATCTGCCAATACATTACTACCTCTGATCGTGACCTTTTCCAGCAGTTCAACGGCATGGACTGAATCATGGTCATTCCCCGCAGACAGCATAAATTCAACCGGGTTCCCCAGCCCGTCCACAATTGTGTGCAGCTTTGTATTTAACCCACCTCTGGTTCGCCCAATTGCCTTATTCGCCGTTTTTTCCCCCTCCATTGGCGCTTTCGTGAACCTTAACGCAAGTAGAGTCCAAACTCAGATTCTCCATATCCGCATCTTCGGACAAGGCGTGAAATATCGCTTCCAATGTACCATCATCCCGCCATTTGGCAAATCGGGCATAAACGGACTGCCAGGGGCCATACACCTCCGGCAGTTCCCGCCACTGCGCTCCGCTGCGGGCAATCCATAGCATTCCATTGAGCATTTTTCGGTCTTCTTTCCGAGGCCGGCCTCGTTTCCCTGTCTTTGGGGGCGGAAGCACTGCTTTCACTCGTTCCCATTGTCCTTTTGTCAATTCATATCTCTTCATTCCTCTATTTTCGCACTTACCATCGATTTGTGCAATATTTATTTTTCAAACAAGCCCTAGTTGCAAGCAAGTTTTTTTCTATAATCTGAGATCTGGCCAAGAAGTGTGGGCCTATTCCGATTATATCCGAAAGGATGGCTTTGGTAGCGGGGACACTTGGTTGTATATAAAAGAAAGTGATTGTATCAAAAACCTTAGTATAGATGATGTGGCGGTTGAAGATGTACTTTCGGCAGACCAGTTTAAAGAATCGTTTTGCCATAATCTCATAGCTTAGGGCCTGCTTCGTAACCTCAAACTGCTTAGAAGACAAGCAATATGGGATGAAATATGGTAGAATAGGTGCAAGGGAATTGGGAAAAAGCAAGGAAAAAGCGTGCACTTATAGGGGGCGGAGTGGATGTATAAGGACAACAGTCAGCTTCGGATGGAAGATTTCATCTTTCCATATGGGAAACTGGACCCAGAAAACGATTGGGTGAAACTGGCGGCGCTGGTTCCGTGGGAGATAGCGGAGGAGCGGTATGCAGCGCGATTCGTGAACAATGGTCACCCGGCCCATCCGGCACGGATGGCATTAGGGGCGCTGCTGATTCAGCGGCGGCTGAAATGCAGCGACCAATGGCTGGTGAAGCACATTGGAGAAAACCCGTATCTGCAATATTTCATCGGCATGAAGGAGTACGGGCCGTGTCCGTTCGGGGCGTCCACGCTGGTGGCGTTCCGGAAACGGTTCAGCGAGGAGGACCTGGCAGCAATTCTGGAGGCGTCTGTCCCAAAAGCGGAGACAGGGAAACAGGATGACTCGGATGACGGGAACGATCCGCCTAACAGCGGGACACTGATTCTGGACGCCACATGCTGCCCCGCGGACATCGCCTATCCTCAGGACATCGATTTACTCAACCAAGTGCGGGAGAAAGCGGAGAAAACGGTGGACGAGCTGTGTAAAGCGGCAGGACAGAAGAAGCCCCGGATGTACCGCAAGCGCGCCCGGAAGGACTATCTCCGTCTGTCCAAAAGCAAGAAGCGCAGTGGGAACGCAATCCGTTCCGCGATACGCAAACAGCTGCAATACATCCGCCGGGATATCAGGTACATAGCTGAATTGGTTCAAAAAGGTGCAAAATTGTCTTCAAAGCAGGCGGACCGCCTGAATATCATGACTACTGTCTACGAGCAGCAGCGCCTCATGTTTGAATCCGGGACCCACAGCATTCCCCGGCGCATCGTCAGTCTGGCCCAGCCCTGGGTCCGGCCCATCGTTCGGGGAAAAGCCCACGCCAATACCGAGTTTGGCTCAAAACTGCATATCAGTCTGGTGGATGGCTATGCCAGGATCGAACGGCTGGACTTCGAGCCCTTCAACGAATCGGAAGACCTCTGGCGGGCGGTGGCTCGGTACCGGGAGCGCTATGGCTGTTACCCGGAACGTATCCTGGCGGACAAAATCTACCGCAGCCGCCAGACACTGGCTTTTTGCAAAGAGCTTGGTATTCGTCTGTCCGGTCCGGCCCTGGGAAAGCCGCCAAAAGCTCCCGGCCTGTCCCGTCAAGCAAAGAAACTGGAGTATCAGGACAACTGCGACCGCAATGCTGTGGAGGGTGTTTTTGGGACGGTCAAGACCGCTTACGGCCTGGACCGCGTCATGGCACGCCTACAGGAAACCGCTGTCTGTGTGATTGGCGTTGCACTGCTGCTCTCAAACCTTTCCTTATCCCTGAGGGCCGCTCTCGCTCTGTTTTGCCTTATGCTTCTGCTGTTTGTTTTGCTGACGTTGCGGAGCAGAGCCTAGCTTATTATGCTGGTAATACTTCTGACGGATTTTTTAACGATGAGAGCGGAAATGCGTATATGGCCTACTTCTTTGAGGACGGTTCTGTAAGATTGCTGTATTGTGGAAATTTTGTAGATGGAACTTTTAATGATTCTACAGGCAACGCTTGGTATATTGTAAGAAATGAAAAAACAAATTACATGTATTTTAAAGGGGTATTTCGTAATGGAGAAGAGGTACACAACAGTAAGCAGGTAACGTTGCCGCCTCCTCTTTCCCAAGAACAGATTAATGAAATCTTAGGTGATAGACAGTTTAATGTTTCTTTGCGATGGGCTGATCTGAATGGCCCGTTGACTTAAAGTAAAAGCGGTTGCTTTCGGAATGGAAGCAACCGCTTTTCCCTTAAATATAGAAAAGCCTAACTACGAGGCAGACAGGATTACCTTTAAGGGTAGAGTAAAGGTGTGCGGTTCAGGAGGATACTAAGTCTGTAAATAGCGATTCAAAATAATTATCTAAGACGTTATATCTTCCGATAAGGACTGCGTCGAGGATCTGAGAGTATACCCCACCCGCTGCTCCCAGGAGGTGATTGACCGGGCTCAGTCCATCAAGGCCAGCTCCGCCGAGCTGCTGTATGCGTACATTGACGTGGAGCCGGTTACCTTCAACCGGGGCTTCTATACGGTGGATGTGCGGTATTTCTACCGGATCACCGCCGACGCCTTTGTGGGCGCCGCCCGTCCTGTCCAGGTCTGCGGCCTGGCTATGTTCAGCAAGCGGGCCGTGCTCTTCGGCAGCGAGAGCGGCTCCAAGAGCTTCAGCTCCGACAGCAACGAGAACCAGGTCCAGTGCGTGCCTCAGTCCAATCTCCCCACCGCAGTGGTGGAGGCGGTGGATCCGCTGATCCTGAGCCTGAAGCTGGTGGATGTCTGCGAGTGCCGCCCCTGCGACTGCGGCTGTGTGGACGTCCCCATGGCGGTGGCCGCCTGCTTCGGCGACGAGTTGGTGACCAACGGCGACCTGCACCGGATGTTCATTACCCTGGGCCAGTTCTCCATCATCCGCATGGAGCGCGATACCCAGCTGCTCATCCCCGCTTACGACTACTGCATCCCCACCAAGGACTGCAGCTGCGGCGAGGAGGGCTGCCAGAAGGACCCCTGCGATATGTTCCGTCAGGTCCAGTTCCCCGTGGACGAGTTCTTCCCGCCCAACACCATCACCACCACCAGCAGCGCGTCCAGCAGCGTCAGTGGCTGCTGCTGCCGCTGAGGTTGACAAGAGGCCGCCTTCGGGCGGCCTCTTCGCGCAGCGCAGTCCCCCATGCGGCGTAGGCAAGCTTCTTGGTCTGTTCCATCATCCATCCCTCTTGCTTACATCAGCGGTGCAAAGACCCGCAGGATGCTGCGGTAGAGCTGCAGGAGGATGTTCAGATGCTTGAACTGGCGCAGAGAGCAGGGCTGAGAGGCTTTTAGCGTGGTCTCAAAGTCCTTGCGAATGTCTCGGATGCAGGGGGCCTCGCACAGCCAAACGCCGTCCTCAAAGTGGAGGAACAGGCTGCGGTAGTCCAGGTTGACGGTGCCTATGGTGGCGAACCGGTCATCCACCACAAAGTTTTTGGCGTGGATGAAGCCGGGGGTATACTCGTAAATCTTTACGCCTGCCTCCAGCAGGGGAGGGTAGTGGGCCCGGGTGACCTCAAAGACGTACCGCTTGTCAGGAATATGGGGGGTGATGATGCGCACATCCACTCCGGATTTAGCGGCGTTGCACAGGGCGGTATTGGTGGCAACGTCGATGACCAGGTAGGGAGTGGTAATATAGATATAGTTTTTGGCCTTGGCAATCATGTTCAAATACACCGCCTGTCCCACTGTCTCCCGGTCCAGGGGGGTGTCGGTATAGGGCTGGACGTACCCGGTCCAGGGCCGGACCGGGGCGGCAGGAGGGTGGAAGAGCTCAAAGTCCTCCTCCCAGTTGGCAATGTTGTCCCACATGGTGAGGAACATCACCGTCATGGACCAGACGGCGTCCCCCTCCAGAAGGATGGCGCTGTCCTTCCAGTGCCCGAACCGCTTCCGGACATTGATATACTCGTCCGCCAGATTGATGCCCCCGGTAAAGCCCACCTTGCCGTCGATGATGAGCAGCTTGCGGTGGTCCCGATTGTTCATGCGCAGAGACATCACCGGCATCAGCCGGTTGAACACCCGGCACTGGATGCCCTTTTGAGTGAGCGTTTCGTTGTAGTCCCGGGGCAGGGTGAACATGCAGCCAAAGTCATCGTACATCACCCGAACTTCCACGCCCAGGGCGGCCTTCCGCTCCAGGATGGCCAGGATGCTGTCCCAGAAGACGCCGGGCTGGATGATGAAATACTCCAGAAAAATATACTTTTCCGCCTTTTCCAGCTCCTCCAGCATCCGGGGAAAGGCGGCATCCCCCAGGGGAAAGTATTCGGTCTCGGTGTTGGTGTAGGCGGGGCAGGCGGCCCGGCGCTCCAGGTAGCTGGCCTGACCGGCGGCATCTCCCCCCAGAGGGATCAGATCCTCCGACTTGAAGTCCTCCTTCAGAGTCGTGAAGGATTTTTCCAGCATGCCCTGCATCCGCTTCAGGGTCCGCTTCGGGACGTAGCCGCCTCCCACCAGCAGGTAAAAGGCGCCGCCAAAGATTGGGAACGGCAAAATCAGCAGGAGCCAGGCAATCTTATAGCCCGGCTCCATTCGGCTGCCCACGATGGCGACGGCGGCCGCCACGCTGAGCGTGATGCAGCACCAGTAAAAAATTTCGGTGTAAGCGGAGAAGGAGAACACCATCACCAGCAGCGCGGTGACCTGGGCCAGCAGGGCCACAGAGACGAAAACCGAGCGGTGGAAGAGGATGTAGAGCACTTTTTTCACGGCGGGTCAACTCCTGTCAGCTATACCTTGTGCAGGGTGCAGGCGATCGGTCCATCCCCGAGCTTGATCATCCCATAGCTGGACCGGGCGGGGCCGGGATTCATCATCCACAGGCCGTCCTCCAACTGCTGGCACAGGGGGATATGGGTATGCCCGAAGAGAAGGATGTCCACCCCCACAGCTCGGGCGTCGGCAATGGCCTGGTCGTAGCCGCTTTTGACGTCCCAGCGGTGTCCGTGGGAGAGGAGGATGGACCGTCCCTCCAGGGTGATCTGCTTTTTGAGGGGGACGGTGGTGAACCAGCCGTCGCAGTTGCCGGGGACCATGCAAAAGGGCAGCTTGGGGTAGTGCTTCGCCACCTCTTCCGCGTCGCTGATCATGTCCCCCAGGTGGATGACCTGTTGGGGCTTGTGGTGTTCGATGGCGGCGTACATACCGGACAGAGAGCGGTGGGAGTCAGAGAAGACTAAAATTTTCAAGCAGTGTCACCTGAGCCTTTCTTCGCATATACTAAAATAGTCAACCGAGGTTCAAGCGGTTTGAAAAACATTCAGGGAGGGAGCAGCAATGGAATTGTCGAAGAAAAATCGGGACGCCATCGTCCAGCTGGCCAAGTCCAGCGACGCGCAGAAGCTGAGGGAGCTGCTGCAGCAGCAGAGCGGCCAGGTGAAGCAGGCGGCTCAGGCGGCTGCGGCGGGGGACCCCGCCCAGCTGATGGCCATCATGGACCAGCTGATGCGCAGCAAGGAGGGGGCCGAGCTGGTGGACCGCATTGACAGTCAGGCCAAGCAGGCGGGGCTGAACTAAAGCGGGGACACGGGCGGCCGTGTCCGAAGGATCGGAACAGGGAGGGACGCGCTGTGGCGGAATTTGAGGACAAACTGAATTCCATCCTGGGCAACCAGGCGGCTATGAACCAGATCATGGCCCTGGCCCGCTCCCTGTCCGGGGACCAGCCGGCCCAGGAGACGGCTCCTGCGCTGGAAGGGCCGCCAGATGGGGAGGAAGCTCCCTATGTGCCTGTGGCGGAGGAGACCGCTCCGGATCTGTCCTCCGTGCTGGGACAGATCGACCCCCGGATGATCCAGATCGGGATGGACGTCATCCGGCAGGTCCAGGGCACCGAGGACCGGAACGCCGCCCTGCTCAACGCCCTGCGCCCCTTCCTGCGGGAGGAGAAGCAGGCCCGGCTGGACCGGGCGCTGCAGATCGCCCGGATGACCAAGTTGGTCCGGGCGGCCCTGGGCGCCCTTGGGGGAAAGGAGGGGGAGCGTGTATAACCGCTACATCCCGGAAAATACCTCCTATGCCCGGATCGAGCCCCCGCCGAAGCGTCCCGGCGGCCCTGCGCCCGGAACCGGGCCGCGCCCATCCTTTCACATCCCCGATCTGCTGTCCGGAAGGGAGGGGCTGTCCAGCCTGTCCGGCCTGCTGAAGAGTTTCCATCTGGACAAGGTGGATACCGGAGATATCCTGCTGCTGCTCATTATGCTGTATCTGTTTGTGGAGGGGGACGATCTGGAGCTGGTCATTGCGCTGGGGCTGACCCTGCTCATGGGACTGGGGGACAACAAGGACGAACCGCTTACATACCAGCGGAGTGAAGAACCTCCCCATCCGGAAGGGTGAAGGAGGCGTCGGGCGGACAGGGGGACTGGACCGGGGAGTAGGCGGTCATGCGGTAGACCAGCTGGCCGTCCTGTTCGCTCTCAGCGGAGACAAGCAGGCCGTTATTTACGCTGACCCAGAACCGCTGGAGCAGGCCGGAGCCGGACCGCTGGACCTCGATCAGGATACAGGGCAGATCCCCCCGCAGCTCGTAGCCGGCGTCGGTGATCTCGTCCGGCTCCAGCTCCAGCACCGTCTCATAGGTGGGGATGTGCTGGGCCAGATCAGAGGATTTTCGGTCGGCGGGAGCAGTCTCATACTGCTGTGCACCGTCGTACCAGTAGTAGACGGTGTCCTCGCCGGTGAGGTCATGGCGCACCACGCCGGAGGGGAGCGTCTGGATGCTGTGGGACCAGCCGTTGTCCGCCCACACCTGGACCTGGGCGGCGGAGGAGTCCCCGGTCCAGAAGGTCTCCACCGTCAGTTCCCGGTAGTAGCTGGCGGGGCGGGACAGGGTGGCCACTACGCCGGTGACGGTTTGAGTGGTGACCTCCACCCGCTGATAGTCCTGCTCCTGGCTGCCGGTCCCGGAGAGGTCCCCCGTTCCGGCGCTGGAGGAGGGCAGGATGACCTCCGGAGTTTTGGCGGTGAAGAGGACCCGCCCAAAGCTGGCGACAATGGCCACCACCATAAGAGCTACAATGGCGGCAACGATCATAAGCCGGTTTTTCTGCTCCAAAAGACGACCTCCTTTGCCGCCGAAGGGTCACATCACAATGGGCCGAAAGGGTCCGGCGGAGTTTCCCGCAGGCCGAAATGCCAGGCGATGGCGTCCGCGATGCGGCGGCAGGCCCGTCCGTCCCCATAGGGGTTGGCGGCGTGGGCCATTTTGTCATATTCAGCGGGATCGGACAGCAGCTGGGAGGCCATCTGAAGGATGGGCTCCCGCTCTACACCGGCCAGACGGACGGTCCCGGCAGCCACCGCCTCAGGGCGCTCCGTCTCCTTCCGCAGGACAAGCACCGGCTTGCCCAGGGCAGGGGCCTCCTCCTGCAGTCCGCCGGAGTCGGTCATCACCAGATGGCACCGGGCCATCAGGTTGTGCATCTCCCGTACGTCCAGAGGGGCGGTCAGGTGAATGCGGGGATGGTGATCCAGATGTTTGTGGGCCGCCTCCTGTACCACAGGGGACAGGTGGACGGGGTAGACCAGCTCCACATTGGGGAAGGCGTCAGCCACCTGGCGCAGGGCGGTCATGATGTTCGCCATAGGCTGGCCGTAATTCTCCCGCCGGTGACAGGTGACCAGGATCACCTTCCGATTCACATAATCTAAGCAGTTGAGCACAGGCTCGGAAAAGCGGAACTGGGTTTGAACCGTTGTCTGAAGCGCGTCAATCACGGTGTTCCCCGTCAGGAAGACCCCCTGTGCGATATGTTCCAGGGCCAGATTGTCCCGGTTCGCCGCAGTGGGGCAGAAGTGGAGGTCGGCGATGGCCCCCACCAGCTTCCGGTTGACCTCCTCGGGGAAGGGGGACCACTTGTCGTAGGTGCGCAGGCCGGCCTCCACGTGGCCCACGGGGATCTTGTGATAGAAAGCGGCCAGCGCCCCGGCGAAGGTGGTGGAGGTGTCCCCATGGACCAGCACCAGGTCGGGCCGGGCCGTTTCCAGCACCCCGTCCATGCCAGTGAGGCACTTGGATGTGATGGTGGACAGGGTCTGCCGGGGCTCCATCACGTTCAGGTCGTAGTCGGGCTTCAGGGAAAAAATATCCAGCACAGAGTCCAGCATCTCCCGATGCTGGGCAGTGACGCAGCAGACGGCCTCAAATTCAGGCCGCCTGGCCAGCTCCAGGGCCAGGGGGGCCATTTTGATGGCCTCGGGCCGGGTGCCGAAGACGGTCATTACCTTAATGGTTTTCATTTGTCAGACTGGTCCTCCTCACCGAAGTAGTTTCCGCTCTCCATGGGGTGGCTCTGCCGGGGCTTGGCCACCCGGCTGCTCCCGGAGGAAGGGGAGGGCTCGCTGCCGCTGGTCCGGTCCAGATAGAGCTTGCCTGCCACGGCGCCGGCGGCGCACAGGGCCAGCAGGAAGAGCATAGCCCGCACCACGCCGATGGTGGTGAGCACCACGGCGGACAGGCCCAGAATGGCGCTGATGATATAGAGCACCGCCACCGCCTGTTTCTGCGTAAAGCCCATGTCGATGAGCCGGTGGTGGATGTGTCCCCGGTCGGGGGCCATAGGGGACTGGCCGTGAGACACCCGGCGCAGGATGGCAAAGCAGGTGTCGAAGATGGGCAGGCCCAGCATGAGGAAGGGGACGGCGAAGGAGATGATGGCGTAGAACTTAAATAGTCCCTGAATGGACACCACCGCCAGAATGAAGCCCAGGAAGGTGGAACCGGTGTCCCCCATAAAAATTTTCGCAGGGTTCAGATTGTAGGGCAAGAACCCGATGCAGGCTCCGGAGAGGGCGCCCATCAGGATGGCCACGTCGGGCTCTTTCATGACGAGGGCAATCACCAGCAGGGTCATGGAGCTGATGGTGGACACGCCGCAGGCCAGGCCGTCCAGGCCGTCGATGAGGTTGACGGCGTTGGTGATGCCCACGATCCAAAGCACCGTGATGGGGACGGCCAGCCAGCCCAGCTCCCAAAAGGGCTCCGAGCTGAAGATGTTGGGGTTGGACAGAAAGTCGATGCGGTTGCCCTCCAGAACAGCGATGAGAGCGGCGCCGATCTGAACAAAGAACTTGGGCAGGGCGGGGAGGGCGAAGATGTCGTCCAGAATCCCCAGCATGACAATGATCACACTGCCCAGCAGCATGCCCCGCAGCTCGGGGGTGAGGGGCAGAAACATGAGGACGCTGAGCATAAAGCCGAAGAAAATGGCCAGCCCGCCCATGCGGGGGATGGGGTGGTCGTGCATCCGGCGGGTGTCCTTGGGGACGTCCACTGCCCCCACGCGGAAGGCCAGCGCCCGGACCATGGGGGTAAAGATCAGCGCCACCAGGGCGGCGGCGAGCAGGGCGGCCATGGCCAGCCCGATGGAGGGAAGCTGTATCATAGTTGTGTTCCTCTTTTGTCTTGGGGTTAACGGGGGACAAAGCCCACCTTTTTATAGACCTTGCGCAAGGTTTTGTTGGCCACATAGCTGGCCTTCTCCGCTCCGGTCTTGTAGACGTTCTCCAGATAGGCTTTGTCCGCCAGGAGCCGTTCGGTCTCCTCCCGGATGGGGCGCAGGGTCTCTGCCACGGCTTCACCCACAGCGGGCTTAAAGGCGCCGTATCCCTTGCCGTCGAACTCCGCCTCGATCTCCTCAAAGCTCTTGCCAGTGACGGTGGCGTAGATCTGCACCAGGTTGGACACGCCGGGCTTTTCCTGGGGGGCGTAGCGGACGCAGCGCTCAGTGTCGCTGTCGGTAATGGCCCGCTTAAACTTGCGCATGATGTCCTCCGGCTTGTCCATGAGGATGACGCAGCCCTCCAGATTGGACTTGCTCATCTTGGAGGTGGGGTCGTTGAGGCTCATGATCCGGGCTCCCACTTTGGGGATGTGGGGGGCGGGGACCTTGAACACGTCGCCGTAAATGCCGTTGAACCGCTCGGCGATGTCCCGGCAGATCTCCACATGCTGCTTCTGGTCCTCCCCTACGGGGACGAAGTCGGGCTGATAGAGAAGGATGTCCGCCGCCATCAGGGCGGGGTAGGTGAACAGGCCGGCGTTGATGTTGTCTTTATGCTTGGCGGCCTTGTCCTTGAACTGGGTCATGCGGGACAGCTCACCGAACATGGTGTAGCAGTCCAGCACCCAGCCCAGCTGGGCGTGGGCGGGGACGTGGGACTGGATGAACAGGGTGCATCGTTCCGGGTCCAGGCCGCAGGCGATGTACTGAGCCAGCAGGGTCAGCACCCGGCGGCGCAGCTGGGCTGGGTCCTGGCGCACGGTGATGGTGTGCAGGTCGGCCAGGAAGAAGTAGCAGTCAAATTCCTCGATCATCTCCGGCCAGTGGCGCAGAGGGCCCAGGTAGTTGCCCAGGTGCAGGTCACCGCTGGGCTGGATGCCGGAGAGCATTACTTTCTTTTCGTCCATGTGCGTTGGCTCCTTTATCTGAGAGCGCCGGGGCAGACGCTCATATAATATCACTGTATTGTACCACCAAAGGAAGAGAAAGGCAACTGTTTTGGAGAATTTGACAGGATAAAAAAGGAATTGTTTCCAATTCCGACATAATGTGATAGAATTATGGAGAAAGGGGGGATGTTCTGTGCCCTGGTATGTCTACATCCTCCGCTGCGGCGACGGCACCCTGTACACCGGTATCTCAGACGACGTGGCCCGCCGTCTCGCCGCCCACCGCAGCGGAAAGGGGGCCAAGTACACCCGGGGGAGAGGGCCTCTGGAGCTGGTCTATCAGGAGCAGGCCCCCGACAAATCCGCCGCCCTGCGCCGGGAGGCAGCCATCAAACGGCTGAAACGGGCGGAGAAGGAGAAATTGATTCGGTGAGGGTGAAACCAGGCCCGTCCGGTTGTCCGGACGGGCCTGCTGCATGTTATCAGGAACTGGAACGGGGCGGCTCTGCCTGCTCTGCGGGGGGAACGGGTGGAATGACGGTCAGGGTGTAAGCATCCAAAATGGTGGAATGGCTGTCCTCAACGGCCACGGCGTGCTCAATGATGACAAGATTGCCCACGCTCAGCGTGACCACCTCCCGGTTCTGGGCGGCGGAGATGGAGTAGAAAACCTTCTCGCCCTGGAGGCGGATGAAGTAATAGGAGTTACCTTCGATGACGGCGGTGCGGATCTCGGCGATGACGCCTTCGGTCTTTGTCTGGGGAAGCAGTTCCACCTGAGTAACCCCCTTGTCGGTAAGCATCTGGATATACTTTTGCTCACAGACCGGGACGGTGTCTCCGATGGCCACAATGTCGTACCGGGCCACGTTGACCATGGCGTAGGTTTTGACCAGGTTGGCGGCGTCCTTCAGGGGGATGAAGTAGGTGGGCTCCCCGGCGATGTTCAGCAGCAGGGGGAAGGTGGCCCGGTAGTTCAGGTCCTGGACCACGCCCTCGGCCGAGGCCTGGGCGGCGGACTCGGTGGCGCCGGGGGCGGTGTAGAAGTGGGTCTCCTTGGTGCGCTGGTTGGTGAGCAGGAAACCCAGGTTGGACTGGTCGGCGTTGGCGGAGGTGACGCCGGTGTACATATACACATCGTCGTTCATGGCGATGTAGTTGTAGCCGCTGGTGGTCTGGGTCACATCCTTCTGGCCCAGGATGGAGTTGATAAAGCCGTGAATCAAGGTGCCGTAGTAGTCGTACTGCTGCATAATCAGCTCCGGGACGTAGAGGGTGTCCACCCAGTTGGGGACCTCCTCGTAGTACTGGCACTGACCGGTGACGGCGTCTACCAGCACGGCCCCCTGGATGTCCACCCCGCCGAACAGGCCGATGCGCTTGACCACCCGGGGGGCAATCCAATAGGGGTGGCCCTCCTCGTCAATCTCAAACTCCGGGGTGGCGAACATCATCGTGGGGTAGTTGAACCGCAGATGGCGCATGATGTTCCGGTTCAGCGGCTCGGAGAAGGAGTACTTCATCCCCTCGCTGAGCCGGGTGACGGTGGCCTGCTGGGTGACCATGTCCACCACCACATAGGCGGGCAGGCCATTGCCCCGGTTGGTGAACCATTTGATCAGATCTGCGTAGGCGATGGGGGCCACCCGGACGGGCCGGCCCTGGTAGTTGATCTGGGTGGAGTCGCCCGAGTACTCAAACTGACTGACCATGTCGCTGAGGGTACCCATCTGCCGGTCTCCCAAAAACTCGGCGGAGGAGCGGTCCAGGGTGGGGATCTCGTCAAAGGAAATTTGGGCCACGTCGGCAGCGAAGTCGCCGGTCTGAACGGTGAGCAGCTCCCGGTAGGCGGAGGCCCGGAAAACGGGCATGGAGATAATCTGCCCCACAATGGCCACCACAATGATGGCGGCAAAGAGAATCAGCACGGGCAGACAGCTCTTCTTGACGAACAGGAACCACTCCTTGATCTTCTCCCTTGGGGTGCGCACAACAGAGTATTCACCCTGGTTCAGCGGTTTGGCGGACAGCACAAAGACGCTGATGGTGTACACGAGACACAGCAGAAGCAGGAAGCTGTAGAAGTCACCCGACTGGAGGTTGATGGCGGGCAGGGACACGTAGAAGTACGCAAAGCCCACCGCCGCCGTGATCAGCAGGCTGACCAGCAGACTGCCCGCCCGTCCCATGGGCTTTCTATTCTTTTTTTCTTTCAAGATAAAATACTCCTCTCTGGCTGTGGAGGCAGCTTTTGCCACCCCCGCGGCACTTTCTATATAGCATATACGCTTTTTCGGAAAAAAGCAATGAACAGAAGATTAAAATTTAAAACCCTTGCCAAGCCGGGAAAAATTCACTATAATAAGGAAAACCTGTTTACTGGAGGAGAGAACATGGCACTTGATATGAAGTATTTTGAGGAGATGGAGGCCAAAATCCCCAAGGGCAAGGTGCGCACGCGGTTTGCGCCCTCCCCCACGGGGTACATGCATGTGGGCAACCTGCGCACGGCGCTGTACACCTGGCTGATTGCCCGGAACGCCGGGGGAACCTTCATCCTGCGCATTGAGGACACCGACCAGGGCCGCCTGGTGGAGGGAGCCACCGACGTGATTTACAAGACCCTGGCCGAGTGCCATCTGGACCACGATGAGGGACCCGACGTGGGCGGTCCGGTGGCCCCCTATATCCAGTCGGAGCGGCGGGACACCTATGGCAAATACGCCCGCCTGCTCATTGAGAAGGGCTGCGCCTACTACTGCTTCTGCGAAAAGGCGGAGAGCGCCGAGGATACCGGCGACTTCAACCGGGCGGAGGACCCCTGCCGGGCTCTGTCCCTGGAGGAGGCTCAGGCCAGAGTGGACGCCGGGGAGCCCTACGTCATCCGCCAGAAAATCCCCCAGGAGGGGGACACCACCTTCCGGGACGCCATCTTTGGCGACATCACCGTGGAGAATCAGACCTTGGACGACCAGGTGCTCATCAAGCGGGACGGCATGCCCACCTACAACTTCGCCAACGTCATCGACGACCATCTGATGGGCATCACCCACGTGGTCCGGGGCAGCGAGTATCTGTCCTCCGCTCCCAAGTACAACCTGCTGTACGAGGGCTTCGGCTGGGAGGTACCCACTTATGTCCACTGTTCCCCCGTCATGCGGGACGCCCAGAACAAGATGTCCAAGCGCCACGGCGACCCCTCCTACGAGGATCTGAAGGAGCAGGGCTTCCTCACCAGCGCCATCCTCAACTATGTGGCTCTGCTGGGCTGGTCTCCACGGGGGGACATCGCTGAGCAGGAGGTCTTCTCTCTGGAGGAGCTGGCCCGGGCCTTTGACCTGGCGGGTATGTCCAAATCCCCCGCCATCTTCGACATTGAGAAGCTGACCCACTTCAACGCCCTGTATCTCCGAGCCATGTCCCCGGAGGACTTTGCGGAGGCGGCCAAGCCCTATATCCGGCAGACTGTAAAGGATGAACGCCTGCCGGTGGAGGAGATCGCCGCCCTGCTCCAGGCCCGGTGCGAAAAGCTCACCGATATCCCGGAGAAGGTGGCCTTTTTCCAGGAACTGCCGGAGTACAGCGCGGACCTGTTTACCAACAAGAAGTCCAAAACCAACCCGGAGGTGTCCAAGGCCATGCTGGAGGCGGCCATCCCCATGCTGGAGGCCCTTTCCGACTGGACCCAGGATGCCGTCCACGACGGGCTGGTAGCTCTGGCGGAGCGGCTGGAGGTTAAGAACGCCACCCTCATGTGGCCGGTGCGCATTGCCGCCGCCGGTCAGGCCGTCACCCCCGGAGGTGCGGTGGAGATCTGCCGCATTCTGGGCCGGGAGGAGACCATCCGCCGCCTGCGGCTGGGACTGGACAAGCTGTAAGACGAAACGAGCCGCCAATTGGCGGCTCGTTTTATGTCCTCTGGTACAGATGCAGGTCAAAGCCGACTTGACAAGTCAGCCGGTCCAGCCGGTCCAGCCGGGCGACACCCTCCTTGGGAGTTTTCCAGGCGTAGGGAGTCATGTGGAACAGGGCCATGATGTCGCTGGCCCCCTCTAAATTAACTGTATAGCGTATTTCCTTTACATCACGCCAGACAAAACCGCTGTAGTCCTCCTGCTTGATTGGATTTTCGTAGGGCTCCCGATACAGGACCTGCTTCATCTCCCACAGATGCCGGTCGGAGGGCACCGCATAGCAGAACAGCCCGCCGGGGCGGAGCACCCGGGCGAACTCCTCCGCCGCCAGCGGGGAAAAGATGTTGACCAGCACGTCTGCGGACCGGTCCGGAAGGGGCAGATGGTACACCGACGCCACGGCGAATTCTGCCTCCGGGACCCGCTTCGCTGCCCGGCGCAGGGCGGCCTTGGACAGGTCCACGCCGACAATCCGAGGTTCGCGTTTCGCCTCTGTCAGCGTCTGGAACAGCCCGGCGGTGTAGTAGCCCTCGCCGCAGCCGCTGTCCAGAATGACAGGAGCGGACCGCCTTTCAGTGTGCTGTGAAATTGCTTTACACAGGCTGTCCCGCAGGGGAGCATAGTATCCCTTGTCCAGAAAGGCGGAGCGGGCAGCCACCATGGCCTTGTCGTCGCCGGGGTCCTTAGAGTGCTTCTTGTTGGCGGGGAGCAGATGGACATACCCGGCGGCGGCCCGGTCGAAGCTGTGCCGGTTGGGACAGAGCCAGCGGGTTTCCTCCCGCTCCAGAGGGGTCCCGCACAGGGGACAGCGGAACAGACTTTTCATAGACAGTCACCTCGTTCCTTCATCATAGCGGGAAGGACAAAAAAATACAAGGGGATTTTGCCAAAAACCCTCGAAATGTCCCCGGGGATGTGGTAGAATGGGAAAAAACATCCGAGAGGTGATTCGTTATGAACAAGACGCCGGAGGAGGTCCGCGCCATTGTGGAGGAGCTGAAGGTGCTATATCCCGAGGGCATCTGCTCCCTGGAGTATAAGAAGGACTACGAACTGCTCTTTTCCGTCCGTCTGGCTGCCCAGTGCACCGACGAGCGGGTGAACAAGGTGACTCCCGCCCTTTACGCCCGGTTCCCCACCCTGGAGGCGCTGGCCGAGGCGGATATCTCTGAGGTGGAGGAGTATATCCACTCCACCGGCTTTTTCCGGGCCAAGGCCAAGGATATCGTCCTGGCCTCCCAGATGCTGCTTCGGGACTACGGCGGCAGAGTGCCCGACACCATGGAGGATTTGCTCCGTCTGCCCGGCGTGGGGCGGAAGACCGCCAACCTGATTTTGGGGGACGTGTACCACACCCCCGGCGTGGTGGTGGCGGACACCCACTGCATCCGCATCACCGGCCTGTTGGGCCTCACCGACGGTACCAAGGACCCCGGCAAAGTGGAGACCCAGCTGCGGGCGGTCCTGCCCCCGGAAGAGTCCAACGACTTCTGCCACCGGATGGTCCTCCACGGCCGGGCGGTGTGCATCGCCCGGAGACCCCAGTGCGCGGACTGCACCCTGCGGCCCTGGTGCGACCACTTCGCGAAAAATTGCTGAATCCAACATGAAAACGCCGGGGTCAGTCCCCGGCGTTTTCCCGTCCCTTCGGTTTGTACTGATCTTCACCGGTTTCGATGAACAACAGAAAATCATTGATTTTTTTTTCACTCCACCCATCAGACCTCAAACCGAGAAGAAGCCGCGCGATCTCCTGCATATTCATGGGGATTCTCCTTTCCTGATTGACGTTGGTCCGTGTAATTGCATCCCTATTATATCATAAGGGAGTCAAAAATGGAATGCTTATAATTTATTGATAAACAATAAAAATATATTGACAATCAGTTTTTCCTGTGTTAGGATGGGGCCAACTGAAAGGGGGAATTTTCCATGGAAAAGACGGCTGTGCAGAGATTGGCTGCCGTTTTAAGGACTATGGTGCTGATTGTTTTCGTGCTGAATTTGCTCTGCCTGCTGTTTGTACCTGGAATGGCCGTGATTTGCCTTGACAGGGACACAATGGCAGATCCGGAGTGGCGGAAGGCGTTGGCATGGGCCTTGCAGGAGAGAGGGCTTCTTTTGGTTGGAGTTGTCTGTTTGGGCGGATTCCGCAGTCTGTTGGAACATGCGCCTGTGGGTGTGCTGAGCCTGTTTTTCTGGGTCTGCGGGACGTGTACTGCCTTGATTTTATGGCAGGCCAGGAGCGTGCTGGACACCATTCTGGCAGGGAACCCCTTCCAGCTCAAGAACGCCCGGGCGCTGAACCGGGCGGCGGTGTGCTGCTGGATCATCTCAGGGGTGGCTCTGCTGCGGCTGCTCTGGTGGCTGTGGCACGATCACAGCGCCGCCCCCTTCTTCACCTACGACGCCCTGTTTATCCCCGCGTTTTTAATGGCCGGTCTGCTCTTTCAGGTGATGTCCGCCCTGTTCCATCAGGCGGCGGAGCTGAAGGAGGACCAGGACCTGACCATTTAGGGGGTGTGCCTGTGTCGATTATGGTAAACCTGGACGTGATGATGGCCAAACGGAAGATGTCCCTGGGAGAGCTGGCCCAGAAGGTTGACATAACCATGGCCAACCTGTCCATTTTGAAGAACAACAAGGCCCGGGCGGTGCGCTTTTCCACTCTGGAGGCCATCTGTAAGGCCCTGGACTGCCAGCCAGGGGATATTCTGGAGTATGTGCCCGACGGGGAGGAGAAGACATGAGAGAGAAGGGAAGGACGTTTTTGAAAGCCTTATGTAAACTTGCGATTCAGGCGCTGGCGGTTCTGGCCGGGGTATTGGCTGCCCTGTGGCTCTTTGCGCACATCATTTTCCTGGGAGGACCGAGGCTGCTATGAGTTGGAAGCGGTTTCAGCGGGGAATCTGGACCCTGCTGGCGGTGTGCGCCGTCGGTATATTCCTGATGTGCGTGGTCAGCGGCAGGGGGTACACGCTGGTGTTCGGCCAGGTAGACGACGGGACAATCACGTGGACCCTGATTTCCGTTTTCCTGCTGGCCCTGGTGGTCTGGGGAGATGGGGCCATTGTGGCCTTCACAAGGGGCTGGGAGCGGGTTGTTTTTCTGATTTTTGTCCTGGCGGCGGAGGGGCTGCTCCTGCTGACGGTCCTGTTTTTCTCGTTTTACTTCTATACCAATCCCACATATTACCCGATTTATGACCCCGACGGGGAGGTGGGGCTGGTGGTCCGGCACGAGAGCTGGCTGTTCGACTGCTGGGGGCAGTTCTATCTGCCCGCAGGCCCCTGTCTGCTCCGCCGGACCGGCGTGACCTACGCGGCCCACGACCTCTGGCCCTTTCACGACGGCTATTATGAAATCCAGTGGACGGAGGAAAGCATCGTCGTTCACTACAACACGGGGATGGGGGAGTGGGAGACCTGTACCGTGCCGCTGGACTGAGACGTTTGGAGGAAGTGCAATGAAAATTGTTATTATGTCAATCGGAGCCCTGCTGTGCCTGACGCTGTCCGGCTGCTGCGGGGGAGAACATGCCGACCTGGTAGTGGTCAACAACAGCGGCCGGGATGCCTGCTCCATCGTTCTGGAGTACAGCGGCAGTACCGAGACGGTCCAGGCGGCGGACGGCAGCACCCTGCTGAAGCCGGGCCAGACCTACGGCCTGGAGCTGGAGGAGGGGGAGGTGCTGGTCACCCTCCGGGACCGGGCTCAGAGGACCATCGGCCAGAGCCGGGTCACCCGCCAAGAGGGAGAGCGGCTGTTCCTCACCTTCGACGGCGGGACAGAGGGCAGCTTGAGCGTGGAGGAGCGGCCCCATGGGTGAAATAATCAGTTTGATGATGCTTGCGGGTGTCCCGATTTTAGGTGTGATCAGTATGGGCTATCTCCTCCGCTGTGATGAGAAGCGCCGTCAGAGGATGGTGAGGACAGCGGCGGTGTTTTTGGGGGCGTTGGTCCTGATGATAGGCGGGAATTTTGTGCTGTCGTTCTTCGGGCTGGCGTGGCGGCGCACCTCGTGGGCTGTCCTGCTGGGAACGGTCTTAATCAGCAGCTGGGTGGGGATCAGTCTTGTAATGGATGGCTTTTTGTGCGGAGAATGGCTTGGTGTCTCTTTGATCCTGCGGTGGGTGATAAAGAGCGTGGTCGTTCTTTTGACCGGTGCGGTGCTTATGGTATCAATGGTCTTGTTCATATTTGCCTGTGCTCTTTTCGGAGATGATTTAGGAAAGGTCATTGAACATCAGGACCAGCCCCTGGTGGAGGTGGACGACGGCTTTCTGGATTCCCATTACAGCTACTACGCCTACTACGGCCCGCTGGTCCGAGGGATGGAGCGGATATGGGAGAGTCCCTACCCCATAAAAGAAGGCCCCGGCTGAAAAAGCAGAAAGTTTCCCCTCTCCCCGTCATACAAATAGGGGAGAGGTGATTTTTATGAAGCCCCGGAGGTTTGGATTTTTGGAACGGACGGCGGAGGTGTTGGATCTTCCCGCCGATGCCCTGGCCGGCCTGCCCAAGCTGGAGCTGGTGGGGGACTGCGAGCTGCGGGTGGAGAACCACAAGGGCATCCTGGCCTACGGCCGGGAGGAGATTCACATCAGCGGCGGCATATATCTCATCAAGATTGCGGGCCGGGAGCTGGAGCTGCGGGCCATGACCGGTGTCGAGCTGCTCATTACCGGAACGATCACCCAGATCTCGCTGGCGTAGGGGGATTGTATGAGGAAGCTGATGAATCTGATCCTGGGGATGGTGGTGGTCCGGCTGACCGGTCCCTTTCCCGAGCGTTTGATCAACCTGTGCGCCCAGGAGGGCATCGATTTCTGGGCGATGGACTGGCTGGACGAGCACACCATCCGCCTGACCACCCGGCGGTACACGCTGGGCCGCTTTCTGGAGCTGGCAGGGCGAGCGGGGTGCGAGGTGGAGCGGGAGTCCAGCCAGGGCCTGCCCGATTTTGTAAACCGGTTCCGCACCCGGTATGCCTTTTTGGTGGGGCTGGTCTTCGCCCTGTGCGCGGTAAGCGTTTTGTCCCGCTTTGTGCTCACCATCCAGGTGAGCGGGAATGAGGAGGTCCCCTCCGCTGTAATCCTCAGCCAGCTGCGGCAGCTGGGGGTTCGGCCTGGGGTGTACGGTCCCGGCCTGAACCGCAGGCAGCTGGCCCAGGAACTGCTGGTCCAGGTGGACGGCCTGTCCTGGGCAGCCCTCAACCTCTACGGCACCCGGCTGGAGGTCGTGGTCCGGGAGGCCATCCAAACGCCGGAGCGGCTGGACGAGTCAGGATACTTCGACGTGGTGGCGGAGGCGGACGGCGTAGTCACCCATATTGAGCCGGAGTGGGGAGAGGCTCTGGTGCAGGACGGAGATGTGGTGGCCAGGGGGGATATCCTCATCTCAGGGACCGTCACCATGCCGCCGCCGCTGTACAGCGAACTGCCGCCCCGGTACTACCAGACCCATGCCCGGGGACGGATCTGGGCCAGGACCTGGCGGGTCCTCACCGCCGTCATCCCGGTGGAGGCCGCAGTGAAGGAGTATACCGGGAGCGAAAAAAGCGTCTGGTCCTTGAATGTTTTGGGACAGCGCGTCAAAATTTTCGGAACTACTAGCATTTCCTGGCCAATGTATGATAAAATAACCACAGTGCGTCAGGCGGCCCTTCCCGGCGGGGACGCGCTGCCCCTGTCTCTGAACCGGGAGGTGTTTCGGGAGTACCAGCTCCAGACGGTGGAGGTGGATCTGGCCGCCGCCCAGGCCCTGCTGGAGGAGCAGCTTCTCCAGCGGCTGGACCTCCTCACCGGCGAGGACGGGGAGGTTGAGTCCACCCAGTTCACCGCCCGGATGAACGACGGCTGTCTGGAGGTCACCCTCACAGCCCAGTGCCTGGAGGAGATCGGCCAGGAGCGGCCGGGGGAGCACCCCCTAGAATCTGATTAGGAGAGATTTTTGACCAATGACAGAACAGACCATCAGCTTAGAGCGCCTGGAGGAGACCATCAATGTCTTCGGCTCCTTCGACGAGAACATCCGCATCATTGAGCGGGAGATGGGGGTCACGGTGGTGAGCCGGGATTCCATGCTCAAGGTGGCGGGGGAGGACCCGGAAGGGGTCATGTACGGCGTGAAGGCCATTGAGAACCTGATGACCCTGGCCTCCAAGGGGGAGGCCATCAACGAGCAGAATGTGCGCTACATCGTCCAGCTGATCCGGGAGGGGAAGGACGATCAGATCGTTCAGCTGGCCGGGGACGTGATCTGCGTCACCGCCAAGGGCAAGCCCATCAAGGCCAAGACCCTGGGACAGAAAAAGTATGTGGAGGCCATTAAGAACAACGTGGTCACCCTGGGCATCGGCCCCGCCGGAACGGGCAAGACCTATCTGGCGGTGGCCGCCGCCGTAGCCGCCTTCCGGGCCAAGGAGATTAACCGCATCATCCTCACCCGCCCGGCGGTGGAGGCAGGGGAGCGGCTGGGCTTTCTGCCCGGCGACCTGCAGAGCAAGGTGGACCCCTATCTGCGCCCGTTGTATGACGCCCTGTTTGAGATGCTGGGTCCGGAGACCTATCAAAAATACCTGGAGCGGGGCAACATTGAGGTGGCTCCCCTGGCCTACATGCGGGGCCGCACGCTGGACGATTCCTTCATCATCCTGGACGAAGCCCAGAATACCAGCCGGGAGCAGATGAAGATGTTTCTTACCCGGCTGGGCTTCGGCTCCAAGATTGTCATCACCGGCGATATTACCCAGATCGACCTGCCTGCTGATAAGGTGTCCGGCCTGCGGGAGGCGATGCGGGTGCTGAAGGGGGTGGAGGACATCGCCATTCTCCGCCTGAACGAGTCCGATGTGGTCCGTCACGCCCTGGTGCAGAAGATCATCAAGGCGTATGAGGTGGATGAAGACCGGAGAGCGCCGAAAAAGGACAAGCGATGATCCGCTCCGTCGAACCGGGCCAGAACCGTCATCAGCATAGCACGGGTCATGGGGCTGTCGGGGGCGAAGGTGTTTTCTGCGGCCCTGAAGAACAGCTTTCGGGCCGCAGAAAAGGCGACTGTGTCCTTAAGCCATGCTCCGCTGGGCACATCCGTTCGGATTCCGTGTGGGCGTTGTGGAGATTGAGCTGTTCCAATCGCCAACGCTGTCCATCTTTCATGGCCTGTTGATTATTGAACCGAAAAAATAAGAAAAGTCTTGTATCCCAAGGGATACAAGACTTTTGAGGGTGGTCCGAGTGGCGGGATTTGAACCCACGGCCTCTTGGACCCGAACCAAGCGCGATACCAAGCTTCGCCACACCCGGATTGACTAGCTTAGTTATTATATTTGTTTTTTGGCCGTCTGTCAAGAGGAATATTACATGTCCCTCCAGAATACACTGAAAAAAATGGATTGAGGAGGGACCGCCATGTACAGCCAGAGCACACCGGTTATGAGCCGCAGAAGGAATGTCTACCCTTACAGACCAGTGTCAGCCCGGAGCCGGCAGCGGGGAGCCAGTCAGGAACGGGTCCGGCTGATCCAGCTGACAGTCTGTCTGGTGTTGTTTCTGGCGGTTTTCCTGTGGAAGGGCGTGTTTCCTCAGAAGCTGAATCAGGTGCGGGAGGATCTGTTTACCCTCATCACGACAGACTTGGACTTTCAGGAGGCGCTGGCGGAATTGGGGGAGTCGCTGGCGGGAGGGGACACCATGCTGGCTGATTTTGGAAGCTTCTGCGTGGAGGTGTTTGGGGGTGGCGCCAGTGAGGAGGAGCCGCCCCAGCCGGCGGCCTTTACACCTCCGCTGCCAGCGGAGAGCGCGCTCAGTGAGGAGCTGCGTTTTCTCAGCCAGGGAGCAGATGCGGCGGCCAGTACAGTCCACTACGCTGACTTGCCCCAGTATGGGCTGAACGTTACCCTGCAGGCGCCAGAGCCGCTTGAGGTCCAGGAGGAGGCCATGCCAGAGGAGGCATTGGCGGTTCCGGCGGGGACTGTGATCAGGGTATCGGACTACAGCGGTGAGGCGCTGCCCAACAACTACACCATGGACCAGCTGTCCCTGGGCGAGCTGGAGACGGTTACGCCGGTGATGGGCCATCTCAATTCGGAATACGGCTATCGGGACCACCCGATCAATGGAGTGTATCAGTTCCACGGCGGCGTGGACATTGGCGGACAGAACGGCGACCCCATCAGCGCGTTTGCGGCGGGAACGGTGGAGTATATCGGCAAGGATGACTCCTATGGACTGTATCTTCAGATCGGTCACGGCAATGGGGTCAAATCCTTTTATGCACATTGCAGCAAGATTTTAGTCTCAAAGGGGCAGACGGTGGCGTTGGGGGAGAAGGTGGCTGAGGTCGGCTCCTCCGGTTCGGCTACCGGGCCCCATCTCCATTTGGAGCTGAAATTTGGAAAAATGCACCTGAATCCCGCCTACTACGTGGACTTTTTGGAGCAGTGATGCGGCTGGGCAGGGTAGAGGTGACCGGCGGCTTTCTTCTGCTGGCGGCCTGGCTGAACTATCTGGACCGTTCCCTTCTGGTTCCGGCCGCGCTGACGGCCTGCGCTCTCCATGAGCTGGGACATATTCTGGTCATCCGCTTGCTGGGCGGGAACATTAAGGGAGTGCGCCTGACCGCCGTGGGTGCGGAACTGGTACTGGCCCGTCCCCTTGGGTATTGGCAGGAGGGGCTGTCCGCGCTGGCGGGACCGGGGACCAATCTGGTGCTGGCCCTGGCCTTCTGCGGGACGGCGGGCGGGCTGACCTTTGCGGGACTCAACCTGGCGCTGGCGCTGTTTAACCTGCTGCCAGTGGGACGGCTGGACGGCGGGCGGGCACTGTACTGTACCCTGGCCCTGCTGGCCGGGCCGGGCACGGCAGATCGGGCGGGGATCTGTCTGGACTGCCTGTGCACCGCCGGAACTCTGGCAGCGGGCCTCTTTTTGGCGCTGGTACGGGGCAATATCACCCTGCTGCTGGTCGCTTTTTGGCTGCTGGCTGTTTTTCTGCGCCAAAATATTTCTGGGTTTCCCCGAAATAAAGCTTGCCAGCGAGGCAGGAAAAAGGTACAATAGCCCTTGGTTTTACTTATGATCTGGGGGTTGCATAATGAATCGTACCTTGGAACACATTCTGCCGAAGGTGCAAAAGCCGGCCCGGTATACGGGCGGAGAATACAACGCGGTGGTCAAGGACCGGAGCCGGGTGAACGTCCGTTACGCACTGTGCTTTCCGGACACCTATGAGATCGGCATGTCCAATCTGGGCTGCCGCATCCTCTATGGGGTCATGAATGAGCGGCCCGACGTCTGGTGTGAGCGATGCTTTGCCCCCTGGGGGGACATGGAGGAGCAGCTGCGCCGTGAGGGACTGCTTCTCTACGGCCTGGAGAGCGGCGATCCCATCGCTGAGTTCGACATCATCGGGTTTTCGCTGGGCTATGAGATGGCCTATACCAATGTGCTCAACATGCTGGACCTGGCGGGTCTGGCGCTGCGCAGCGCGGACCGGACAGATTTCTCGCCGCTGGTTGTGGCAGGGGGGACCTGCTGCTACAATCCGGAGCCGCTGGCGCCCTTTGTGGACCTGTTCATCCTGGGCGAGGGGGAGGAGGTCACCCTGGAGTACATCGACCTCTACCGTCAGGCCCGGGACGAGGGCTGGTCCAAGGAGGAGCTTCTTCTGGAGGCCGCCAAGATCGAAGGGATCTATGTGCCCTCCCTCTATGAGCCGGTCTACCGCCCGGACGGCACCCTGGAATCAGTTGACATAAAAGCAGGGAGCGGCGCTCCGGAACTGGTCACCAAGCGGATTATCCAGGACATGGACAGGGCCTATTTCCCGGTAAAAACCATTATCCCCTCCACCGAGATCGTCCATGACCGGGTGATGCTGGAGCTGTTCCGGGGCTGTATCCGGGGCTGCCGGTTCTGTCAGGCGGGGTATGCCTACCGGCCGGTGCGCTCCCGCAGTCCGGAGCTGCTGGCCCAGTACGGAAAGGCCGCCTGTGAGGATTCGGGCTACCAGGAGATGACTTTGTCGTCCCTGTCCTCCACCGACTACCCCGATTTGCTGCCCCTGTGCGACGAGCTGCTGGACTACTGCGCCCCACGGGACATTGGCTTGTCCCTGCCCTCTCTGCGGGCGGATACCTTCTCCATGGGGCTGATGGAGCGGCTCCAGCGGGTGCGCCGGGGCGGGCTGACCTTTGCCCCCGAGGCGGGTACTCAGCGTCTGCGGGACGCCATCAACAAGAATCTGCGGGAGGAGGACCTGCTCCAGTCCTGCAAGACCGCCTTTGCCGGGGGCTGGAACGGGGTGAAGCTGTACTTCATGCTGGGCCTGCCCACCGAAACAGATGAGGACGTGCTGGGCATTGCCGACCTGGCCCGGAAGGTCTACTTCACCTGGCGGGAGTTTTCTCCCAACAAGGCCAGGGGGGTGCGGATCACGGTGTCTACCTCCTGGTTTGTGCCCAAGCCCCACACCGCGTTCCAGTGGGAGGCCCAAATTCCCGTGGAGGAGTACCAGCGGCGGGTGAATCTGCTGCGGGACGCCCTGAAGCGGGACAAGTCCATCACCTACAACTGGCACGACCCACAGACCAGCTATCTGGAGGCCATCCTGTCCAGAGGGGACCGGCGTTTGGCCGGTGTGCTGGAGTGGGTGTGGGCCCACGGGGGGAAGATGGACTCCTGGACGGAGTATTTCGACTACCAACGCTGGCTGGACGGCCTAGCCGCTTGCGGTCTGGACGGGGATTTTTATGCCCACCGGGAGCGGTCCCGAGATGAGGTCCTCCCCTGGCGCCGGCTGTCTACGGGAGTAAGTACTGAGTTCCTGTGGCGGGAGCGGGAGCTGTGCTATCAGTCAGCGACCACCCCAGACTGCCGCACCCGCTGCTCCGGCTGCGGGGCCAATCAGTTGCTGACAGGAGGTGGCCGCTGTGGCTGACCGGCTGCTGTTCACCAAAACGGGGCGGGCCCGTTACATCTCCCACCTGGACCTGATGCGCACCTTCCAGAGGGCTTTTGCCAGGGCAAAAATCCCCATCAAGCACACGGAGGGCTTCAATCCCCACCCCTTTGTGTCCATTGCTCTGCCGCTGTCGGTGGGCTTTTCCAGTCAGTGTGAGATCCTGGAATTCGGACTGCTGGAGGGGACAAGCTATGAGGAGGTCCCCGGCCGGCTCACCGCCGCCATGCCGGAGGGCATCATCATTCATCAGTGCTATCCGGCGGAGCGAAAGCTGAAGGATTTGCGTTATGTAAACTATATCATGACCTTCGACTACCCCGAGGGCCGTCCTCAGGAGACGGAGCCCGCTATGGCGGCCCTGTTCCGAAACGAGAGCCTGGTGGTGAAGAAGAAATCCAACAAGGCCAAGGCAGGCTTTACGGAGGTGGATATCATCCCCTGCGTCCGCAGCTGGCGCATTGAGTGCCAGAGCGATGCCATGATGGTGGATCTGGTAACCTCCGCCCAAAATCCTGGCCTGAATCCCGACCTGATCCGTGCTGCCTTCTGCGCCGAGTATCCGGAATATACCCCCGATTTTGTCACCTTCCACCGCCGGGAGGTGCTGGACGGGGAGGGAAGGCCCTTTCGATAACGCGAGAGGAGATATGTTATGTACACCTATGAATATGAGCGCATGTTCAGCCAAGGATTGATTCGCCTGCGGATCGAAGACCACGAAGCGGTGATTACCCAGCGGGCACAAGACGGCTGGCGCTATGTGGGCTATATCCCGGTAGAACAGAGTGCAGAAGGTCTGATTATAGAACTGGACTTGATTTTTGAAAAGGAGGTATGACCAATGGAAAAACCCACCCAGCACAGTCTGACCTGGACGGTAGACGACACCATGACCGCCAAGCGCATCGGTGCGGCGGGGGCGAAGATTCTGTCCACCCCCAACATGCTGGCTCTGATGGAGGCCTGCGCCCTGGAGCTGGCCCAGGAGTATCTGGAGGAGGGCATGACCACCGTAGGCGCGGAGGCCCACATCCGCCATCTGGCCCCCACTCCGGTGGGGATGAAGGTGACTGCCACCGCCACCCTGCGGGAGATCGAGCGGCGGAAGATGTGGTTTGACCTTGAGGTCCATGACGAGAAGGGGAAGTGCGGCGAGGGATCCCATCTGCGGATCATGGTGCCCCAGAAGGACCGCAGTCAGGGATAATTAAAATTGTCCTTGACAAAATTTGACGCCTGTGGTAACATACCCCTGCAACAAAGGGGAGTAGTCGGCGCGTCCTGACCAGCGCGCGGCACCAGTCAACAAGCATGTGCGGTCTGTAAGGCCGCTCTGGCTGTGCCTGAAATGACCAGACCTGCGTTCCGATGATTCGGAACGCAGGTCTTTTTTGATAGATGCTTCAAATCTGGAAAGGCTAAAGAAAAAAGGAGTGCAAGAACTATGGATTTTTCCTTCCTCTGGCAGGGCCTCTTGTCCATTACCTGGCAGCAGCTGGTCATGTATGTCATTGGCGGCCTGCTCATCTACCTGGCCATTGAAAAGGGCTTTGAGCCTGCGCTGCTCATGCCTATGGGCTTCGGCGCAATCTTGGTGAATCTGCCCCTGTCTGGCGTGATCAACCAGTTCAGTGCCGGGATCGGGGAAACCCCTGGCATCATCCAGTGGCTCTTTGAGACGGGCATTGAGGCCAGTGAGGCCATGCCCCTGCTGCTGTTCATCGGCATCGGCGCTATGATCGACTTCGGCCCCCTGCTGGCCAACCCCAAGCTTTTCCTGTGTGGTGCGGCGGCGCAGGCGGGGATTTTCCTCACCATCATCATCGCCGTGGTGCTGGGCTTTGACCTGAAGGACGCGGCCTCCATCGGCATCATCGGCGCTGCGGACGGCCCCACCTCGCTGCTGGTGTCCCAGACTCTGCGGTCCAATTACGTGGGCGCCATCGCGGTGGCGGCCTACTCCTATATGGCTTTGGTACCCATCATCCAGCCCTTTGCCATCAAGCTGGTCACCACCAAAGAGGACAGGGCTATGCGCATGCCCTACAAGCCCCAGGGGGTCACCCGCCGGATGCGCATCCTGTTTCCTATCGTTGTGACGGCCATTGCCGGTCTGGTAGCTCCCGCCTCAGTGGCGCTGGTGGGCTTCCTGATGTTCGGCAACCTGATCCGAGAGTGCGGCGTGCTGTCCACCCTCTCCAACACCGCCCAGAACGACCTGGCCAATCTGATTACCCTGCTGCTGGGCATCACCATTTCCTTCTCTATGAAGGCGGACCAGTTTGTCCGGTGGGAGACCTTTATGATCATGTGTCTGGGTTTGGTGGCCTTTGTGCTGGATTCCATGGCAGGCGTGTTCTTTGTCAAGATTCTGAACCTTTTCACACCCGGCAACAGGATCAACCCTATGGTCGGCGCGGCGGGGATCTCCGCGTTCCCCATGTCTTCCCGGGTCATTGAGAAGCTGGGACAGGAGGCGGACAGCCAGAACCATCTGCTGATGCACGCGATTGCCGCCAATGTGTCCGGCCAAATCGCCTCGGTCGTAGCCGGCGGCGTAGTGCTGCAGTATTTTGCCAACATGTGATAGAGGAGGGAACTGCTATGAACGAAAATCTGATCCAGGCCCTGGAGATGCTGGGGCAGGGGATGCTGGGCATCTTCGTCGTGCTGGGCGTGATTGCCCTGTTCGTCGTGCTGATGCAAAAGCTGGGCGGCAAAAAATAAGGAGAGGCCCTGTTAAGAAAATAACTTTACAGCCAGTCGGCTACCACGTCAGCCAGCCCAGCAGGACCGACCCGATTGTCTACCAAAAGGGTCATCAGCTCGTCAATGCGCCGGGCGCTGGTGGTGATGCCGGGAATGAAGGCGGCCTCCCCGTGCTCCTCGGTAATGCGGACGCCATAGTTTTCGCAGAAAAGTTGGGCCGTCTCTTCCTGGTCGACGGTGAGAAAATAGTGGAAGCGGCGCTGTTTTCCGGTCTGATCAGCGCACTGGCGGGTTGCAATCTTCATTTCCATGATATAGTGTCTCCTTTCCGTTGGAAGGCTTGATGGGCACATTATATAGTGTTTGTATGGATAGGAAAAGAGAAAGATATCGCAGAAAAATGCTTCAAACGACGGACTTCGGCACAGAGAGGGGCGACAGAAAACTATTTGAGTCGTTCCAGGACGGAATATCAGGAAAACTTTTGATGCAGGAACGCCCCTCCCTGTAAAGGCAACGACTTTACAGGGAGGGGCGGACCTGAAACTTGGAAAATTTGAAATTGGTCGGATTTTCTGAAACAATCACCGCATTTTATGACAGGATTTGCTATAAAGGAAAAAACTTTACAGTAAATCCGTCGGGTGCTAGAGCTTGAAGTCCTCCTCAGACAGGTGTCCGGAAGACAGCTTGGCCGGGCGGGGCGGCACCCGCTTCAGCGGATCATACCGGAAGGAGCTGCAGTGGGAACCAGCGGACATGACCCCCTTTTTGGGACAGATCACCTGATCCTGATCTAACCCCCGTCCCCGGGCACAGTAGGCGCAGCGGGGCTCAATGGATGTCTGAAACAGCTTGATGGCAAATCACTTCCTTCCGTCTGGTCTGGTTGGAATCATTATACTACACGCCGTCCCTCTTTTCCACTGTTTTTTTGCACCACATAGACGGTGAGCGCTAAGAATAACAGCCATACCCCCCAGGAGGCGACGGCGGAGAGGGTAAGCGCCCGCTGAAAATCCAGGTGCGCGATGGCCTCTGTCTGCTCTGCCAGATAGACGGAAGCGGGGCTGCTCAGGGGGACCGCCTGGAACAGCAGGCGGACCAATACGGCGGAGATCGTGCCGTGGAGCAGCTTGCCCGCCACATAGGTGCTTGCGGACAGTCCGCTGTCGCCTAAAAAGGCCAGCACCTGGCAGTGGACCGATACGCCCGCCCAGCCCAGCATAAAGGCTGCCATGGACAGCCGGCCGGACAGAGCGCCGTCGGTGAGGGAGGATACCCCGGAGGACACCTCCACCAGCCCGGTGAGCAGGCGCTCCGCCCAGGTCTGATCCATGCCCAGAGGGGCCAGCAGGACGGAGAGAAGACGGCCCAATGCCTCTAAGATCCCTGCACTGGCCAGGATGCGCAGGAATACGGTGAAAAACAGAATGAAGGCGCAGATGTTCAGGGTGGACTGGAGGGCTCCGGTCACCGAGCTGGTAAAGGCTCTGGGGAAACTAACCGTCTGGAACTGCGGCCCCCGGCTCCGGACGGTCTGGGGGCCTTCTCTTGGCTTGTAGAAGCGGAACAGCGCCCCAACCGTCAGGGAGGCCAGCAGATGGGCCAGATAGAGGAGCAGTCCCGCCGTTCCGCTGCCAAAGACCCCGGCGCCCACCACGCCCAGGATAAAGGCGGGGCCGCTGTTGTTGCAAAAAGCCAGCATCCGCTCCGCCTCAGTCCGGGTGCACTGGCCGTTCTCATAGATCTGGATGGCCGTCCGGGCTCCCACCGGATACCCGCCGATAAATCCCAGAGCCAGGGCGGCGGCGCAGTTCCCGTTCACCCGGAAGAGGGGGGCCATCACCGGCTCCAGCAGCTTTCCCAGGTACCGGGACATCCCAAGCTCGACCACCAGGGAGGACAGCACAAAAAAGGGGAACAGGGAGGGGAGGATCACGTTGCCGCACAGCCGAAGGCCGTCCCGCATTGCCTCCATAGACTGCTCCGGCCACAGGACCAGCGCCAGAGTGGCCCAGAGCAGTCCAGCTCCCAGCAGGATGTCCCGGTACTGAGCCTTTCCCACCAGCTTCCCCATAGTTCCACCTCGCATTCTCAAGCGCTTCTCAAAAACCTTATGCGGACGCGGGCAGATCCTTGCCTGTCCATTGGAAAATGGCAAAGAAAACGATTGCAGGATGAGCGATTTTACAGTATAATGAGCGGGAACGAAAGGGGGCGGAGAGCTATGGAGCAGCACGAGATCACCAAAGCGGGCCCGCTGCTGGACCGGGACGGGAACCTGCGGGAGGCGGGCTACGCAAAGCGGATGCTGCCTGTCTATGACCGGAATGACGTAAAGGGCCATGCCCTGCGCATCAAGGAGTGGGACTACTATCTGGTGATGAACGGGCAGTTTGCTCTGGCGCTGACCATTGCGGATAACAGCTATATGGGGCTGGACTCCATCTCTCTGCTGGATTTCTGGGACAATACCCAGGTAACGAAAAGCCCCATGCGTCTGCTGCCCATGGGGAATACTGGCATGCCCTCCTCCTCGCTGGAGGGGGACAGCGCCTCCGGCGGACACGGCTACTCCCTGCTCTTCCGCCGTGAGGAGGACAAGCGGTCGCTCTATGCCCATATGGAACACTTCGACGGCCGGGTCCCTCTGGATGCGTATATTGAACTGACCGGCGAGCCGGAGGAGTCCATGGTTATCTGCACCCCCTTTGACAAGCCGGGCCACTTCTACTTCAACCAGAAGATCAACTGCCTGCGGGCCTCGGGGAAGGTGACGGTGGGGGAAAAGGAGTATATGATGGACCCCTCCGACACCTTCGCTGTGCTGGACTGGGGGAGGGGCGTGTGGACCTACCACAACACCTGGTACTGGGCGTCCGCCTCCGGACTGGTGGATGGGGTGACCTTCGGCTTCAACCTGGGCTACGGCTTTGGAAATACCGCCGCCGCCACCGAGAATATGCTCTTTTACAACGGAAAGGCCCACAAGCTGTCCAAGGTGCGCTTCCGCATCCCGGGGCGCCGGCGCCGGCGCCGCTACATGGACCAGTGGGAGTTTACCAGCGATGACGGCCGGTTCGAGATGCGCTTCGACCCCATCATGGACCGCTCTGCCCATACCAGTGCGGGGGTCCTCAAGTCGGAGCAGCACCAGGTCTTTGGCAAGTTCACCGGCCTGGCCCTGTTGGACGACGGCACGGAGGTCTTTGTCAAGGATTTTTTGGGCTTCGCGGAGGAAGTGGAGAACAAATGGTGAAGCACATGTCTCAGCTGCGGCTGGTGGACACCCCCGATGGCCCGATTACCTACACGCTGACCCGCAAGCGCGTTAAGCGGCTGATCTTATCGGTGGAGTACGGCGGCGCCGTGTTCCTCTCCGTTCCGCTGAGCTGTTCCCTGGGCCAGGCGGATGACTTTGTCCGGGAGAAGAGGGGATGGCTCCAGAAAGCCTCTGAACGGAGGAAGGCCCGGCAGAGGCCCCCTCTGCCTCACGTGTCCCGGGAGGAGTGCGCCCGGCTGCTGAAGGGGGCGCTGGACCGGGTCTACCCTCTGGTCCAGCCACTGGGGGTGTCCTATCCACTGCTGAAGCTGCGGCCGCTGAAGACACAGTGGGGCAACTGCCACTGGACTCAGGGGTACATCACCCTGAACACCGCTCTGGCCCGGTGTCCGGAGGAGCTGCGGGACTACGTGGCCCTTCATGAGCTGGTCCACTTTCTCCACCACGATCACGGGCCGGGCTTTTATGCCTGTATGGACGCCCTCATGCCCGACTGGCAGCGGCGGAGAACGGAGCTGAAGGGCTACGGCGGGGCGCTGGAGCACCACGGGGAAGGAAGCGAACAGACTTGAAACATCCATGTCGTTGGCTGATCTACGGCCTGGGCATGGCGGTGCTGGCCTTTGGGATCACACTGAACACCAAGGCGGGGCTGGGGGTCTCGCCCATCATCTCGGTGGCCTACAGTATATCTCAGATTTTTTCACTGAACTTTGGGGATATGACGTTTGTGCTCTATGTCCTCTTTGTGCTGGTCCAGCTGATCCTGCGGGACAAAAGGGAGCGGATTGCTACCCTGCTCCAGATCGTGGTCAGCCTGATCTTCAGCTGGCTGCTCAACCTGTTTGACATGCTGATCCCTTACCGCAGCGCGGATCACAGTCTGCCCGCCAATCTGGCTTTGCTGGCGGCAGCCATCTTTTTGACCGGACTGGGCATCGCTATGACGGTGAACATGCGGCTGGTCCCCAATCCGGGGGACGGCATCGTGCAGGCCGTCGCGGAACGGATCGGACGGGGGCAGGGCTTTACCAAAAATATCTTTGATGTGGGCTGTGTCTGTACCACAATCGTGGTTGGCTTCTGCTTTGCCCGGCCGCTGGTGGGGATCGGCGCAGGCACCATTGCGGCCATGGTCGGCGTGGGCCGGTCGGTCGCCCTGGTCAACCACTTGTTTCAGGAAAAAATGCTGGCCGCCGCCGGGATCTCAGCCCAGGCGGCCCAGGGAAAGGCGTGAGGAACGATGGCATACCGGCCGCTGGCGGATGAGATCCGGCCCACCAGTCTGGACGAGGTGGTGGGGCAAACCCATATTTTGGGCAAAAACGGCCTGCTCCGCCGGATTGTGGAGGGGGGCAGCGTCCCAAATCTGATTTTCTACGGCCCGTCGGGGACGGGAAAGACCACCGTGGCCAACATCATCGCCCAGCGGACCAACCGTCCGCTCCACCGGCTCAACGCCACCACCGCCTCCATCTCCGACATCAAGGACATCATGGCGGACATCGGCACCCTGCTGGCCCCGGAAGGAGTACTGCTCTACCTGGACGAGATCCAGTATTTTAACAAGAAGCAGCAGCAGTCCCTGCTGGAGTTTATGGAGGATGGCCGCATCACCCTGATCGCCTCCACCACGGAGAACCCCTTTTTTGCGGTGTTCGGAGCGGTGCTGTCCCGGGCCAGCGTCTTTGAGTTCAAGCAGATCACCGCCCGGGAGGTGCTTCCTGCAATCGACCGGGGCATCGGGATCATGGAACGGCGGCTGGGCGCAGAGGTGGTCTGCGAGGAGGGAGTTCGGACGCATATTGCCTCCGCCTGCGGAGGGGACGTGCGCAAGGCTATGAACGCCATCGAGCTGCTTCTCACGGCTGCCAGACAGGAGCAAGGGAAACTCCTTGTCACTCTGGAGGACGCGCAGACCGCCGCCCAGAAGTCGGCCATGCGCTACGACCGGGAGGGGGACGCCCACTTTGACATCGCCTCCGCCCTGATGAAGTCCCTCCGGGGCTCCGACCCGGATGCCGCCCTCCACTATCTGGCCCGTCTGCTGGAGGCGGGGGATCTGATTACCGCCATTCGCCGGATTCTGTGCTCGGCCAGCGAGGATATCGGACTGGCCTACCCCATGGCGGTCCCTATTGTGAAGGCGTGTGTGGACAACGCCCTTCAGCTCGGCCTTCCGGAGGCCAGGCTGCCCCTGGCCGAGGCGGTGATCCTCCTGGCCACCGCGCCCAAGTCCAACTCCGCCTGCATGGCCATCGACGCCGCTCTGGCCGACGTCCGGGCCGGGCGGACGGGGAGCATCCCCCGGGAACTGCAAAACGTCCACGCGGATTCTGCCGGGCAGGAGCGCAGCCAGGGCTACAAGTATCCACACAGCTTCCCCCGCCACTGGGTGGCCCAGCAGTATCTGCCGGATGAGCTGGCGGGGACCCGCTACTATCAATATGGCGACAACAAAACCGAACAGGCTGCCAAGCAGTATTGGGAGTCCATTAAAGGAAAACAGGAGAGAGACACATGGAATGGTCAGAACTGATACATATTTGGGTCATCGTCTGTCCGCTGGTATTTATCGGCGGATTGATCGATGCAGTGGCCGGAGGCGGCGGGCTGATCACCCTGCCGGCCTATTTGATCGCAGGGCTTCCGGCCCACATGGCGACCGGAACCAACAAATGCGGAAACGCCTTCGGAACGTTTTTGGCCACAGGCCGCTTTTTGAAGCGGGGCGACGTCCACCTTCCCACCGCTGTGGCCGGCGCGGCCGGCGCGCTGGTGGGGGCCTGGATCGGTGTTCAGATCAACCTGATCATGCCGGAGCAGGTGCTGTACTATGTGATGCTGGCCGTGGTTCCGGTGATGGCCGTTGTCCTGCTGATGAAACGAAATTTTGGACAGGAGGACCGCTCCGCAGAGTTAGGCACGCTCCAGCTGATGGCGATGTCCCTGGGGATCGGGCTGGTAATCGGCTGCTACGACGGCTTCTTCGGTCCGGGGGCGGGGACATTTTTGATGCTGGCCTTTACCGGGCTGTGCCGGTTTGACCTGCTGACTGCGTCCGGCAACACCAAGCTGGCCAATTCTGCCAGCCTGCTGGCATCGCTGGTCACCTTTGCGCTGGCCGGGAAGGTGATATGGAGCGTGGGCATCCCCGCTGCCGTCTGCGGCATTGCAGGCAACTATGTGGGCTCCAGCCTGGCGCTGAAGGGGGGAGCGAAGGTCATCCGCCCCATGTTCTTCGTTGTACTGGTCCTGTTGCTGGCTCGGCTGATCTACGGCCTGTTCGCTTGAAAAAAGCCGCCCGATGGGCGGCTTTTTACGCGGCCTCAGGGCCGTAGTAGTGAACCAGCAGGTCTACGCAGGCGCCATAGGAGCGGATTCCAAGTTCCTGGTCGTTGCCCTTGAGGAAGGAGTCATACATATCGCCCGCCACAGTTTCCATCGGAGATTCCAGCGCCTTCCAGTAGGCGTTGTTGTCCTCCCAGTCGATGGCCAGCTCCAGGGTAAAGGTGCGCCCGGCGATGTCGTACCATATGTCGGGAGAAACGGAGTATAACGCATTGCACAGCTGGATCAGTCCCATCAGCCAGCCGGAATACTGGAACACCGCATCATCACAGGTGGTGCAGGCGGCGATTCCTACAAAGTTGGCCTCCAGCTCGGAGGATACCATCCGCTGATGGGCCATCTCATGGGAGATGGTGGCAGGCACCAGACAGGCGGGGGCGTCTACATTGACATTTGCCTCGCCGGTGAACGGAAAATAGACTCCAGTAAAGCCTAAAATGCTCTGCAATCTGGAGAACAGCAAGGGTTTTGGCCTTATAGAATTTATGAACAGGGAAGGGAACTGCTCCGAGACCGCTTGATAGACGGCCGGGGCGCCCTCAAACCAGCCGGACAGATCTTTGACGAAATGCCCCTCGCTGTCCCTGGGCATCTGGGGGGCCAGAGCGGCGGCCTGCCGGGCGAAGAATTCGGTGACCGCAGCCAGCTCCTCTACAGAGCAGGGGCTGGTCTCCAGGCCCTCCCGCTGGGAGAAGGTGGGGATGTAGTAGGCGGCGTTCCACAGCCAGCACAGTCCCGCCCACAGCCAGAGCCAGGCTGCGGCCAGCGCGGCCAGACGGCGCAGGAGGGGCAGCAGTTTTTTCTGCCGCCACACCAGCACCACCGCCCGGATCAGCCAGACCAGACAGCCGGTCAGAAAGAGAACGGTCAGCAGTTCGGCCACTGAGAAGGGGAATACGGCCCAGAGCCGGCCCAAAAACTGCTCTGTGGGGGCCATGACGCCGAATACCCACTTCGTCATGAGGGACTGATTGCCCTTCAGCCACTGGAACAGGATCACCAGTGCCAGGGGAAGGGTGATGACGCCCAGCCAACGCCAGGCCGGGCTGATGGTTTCCTGTGTTTTTTTCATAGGTTCTCCTTGCGGGGCGGACGGCAGAGGGCCGTCTCCTGCTGTGTCATGACAGGACCGGCGGTCCACTCCAGCCCGCACGGCTGGGGCGTAGGGAAGCAGAGGGTAAAGAGGTCGGTGAACCGTTCCTCCAGAGCGAAAAGCGTCTGCGCATCCTGGGAAAAGCGGCGGAAGGTCCTGTCGTGGATGTGGGCGGCCTTGACGAAGAAGGGGAGGGCGGCCCGGCGGTTCATCTCTCTCAGCAGCGCCTGCCCCCGTCTGTTGAACCCCAGTACCCGGATGTAGGGGGGGGCGGCGGGGATATCCTGGTTCCGCAGGCCCAGCAGGGCGTAAAGGGCCAGCCGCCGCACCCGGGCATGGGCGTAGGTCCTGGTCTTGGCCAGTGCGTACAGTGTGTCCAGCCCGGCGGTCTGCCGGGCGGCGTACAGCAGGCGGGCGGCCAGGCCGTCGCCGCTGTCCGGGAGGGATTCCGCCTCCTCCAGCGTCATGGAGCGCAGCCGGGCGATGAGCGCCCGCTCGCACCATCTCAGGTCTGTGGACTCTCCCGTCCAGGGCAGGGACAGGAAGGGGGCGGCCTGGTCTGTCTCTCCCGCCCGGAGCCACCGGCGCAGGAGGGAGGCGGAGACAAAGCCGTCTGCGGCATCCCCATCGTGGGCCGCGCCCCGGCGGGGGATGGTGACCGCGTCCATTCCGGCGGGCAGGAAGCGGAGGTACTCCACCCCCAGGTTGTTGTTGGGCGTATCCAGGAGGGCGGCCTGTTCCGGTCCCAGCAGACGCTCTGCCGCCGCGCGGCGGCGCTGGGCGAAGGATTGTTTCGGCCCCAGCTCCTGGCGCAGGGCCTGGGAAAACTCCGGGCTGTTGAGGCACTGGGCCAGTGCTTTCAGCGGTTGGACCTCCCCGCACTCACTGCCGAAGGAGAGGATGTCCACCACTCCGGCGGCCTCCAGAATGGCCATCGCGCCTCTGGCAAAGCCCTCCGCTGAGGCGGCTGCCCACACCGTAGGCAGCTCCAGCACCAGGTCAACGCCTCCGGCCAGGGCCATTCCGGTCCGGGTCCATTTGTCCGTAATGGCGCACTCCCCCCGCTGGACCCAGTTGCCGCTCATAACGGACACAATGGCGGTCTCCTCCGAAAAGAGCCGGCGGGTTTCTGCGATGTGCCAGGCGTGTCCGGTATGGAAGGGGTTGTATTCGGCGACGATCCCGATCGTTTTCAAGGGCGGACCTCCCGGTAAAAAATATTTGGATGAAATGTGAAAAAGTGGTTGTCCCCGAGAAGAAAAAGCGTTAAAATAGAAGCATCATCCGGGCTGCCTCTATTTTAGTACATTCTTCGGTGAGAGGCAACCCAAATTTGATTTGAGAAGGAGACGATCCCCATGAATATTTTGGTTATCAACGCCGGCAGCTCTTCGCTGAAGTACCAGCTGCTCAACCCCGAGACCCAGCAGGTGCTGGCCAAGGGCCTGTGCGAGCGCATCGGTATCGACGGCAAGTTTACCTATAAGCCCGAGGGCAAGGAACCCGTCAAAGAGGCCGATGTGGCCATGCCCACCCACAATGAGGCCATCAAGGCCGTGCTGGACGCCCTGGTGGACGCCAAAAACGGCGTGATCGGCTCTATGAAGGAGATCGACGCGGTCGGTCACCGGGTGGTCCACGGCGGCGAGAAGTTTGCCCGGTCCGTTCTGATCACCGATGAGGTGATGGCCGCCATCGAGGAGTGCAACCCTCTGGCTCCTCTCCACAATCCCGCCAATATCATCGGGATCAGGGCCTGTCAGGCTCTGATGCCCGGCACCCCCATGGTGGCCGTGTTCGATACCGCCTTCCATCAGACCATGCCCGCCGCCGCCTATATGTACGCCCTGCCCTATGAGTATTATGAGAAGGACAAGGTCCGCCGCTACGGCTTCCACGGCACCTCCCACAAGTATGTCACCCAGCGGGCCGCCGCCATGCTGGGCAAACCCATCGAGGAGCTGAAGCTCATCTCCTGCCATCTGGGCAACGGTTCCTCCATCACCGCTGTGGACGGCGGAAAGAGTGTAGATACCTCCATGGGCTTCACCCCTCTGGCCGGACTGCCGATGGGCACCCGCTGCGGCGATATTGATGCGGGTATCCTCCAGTACCTGATGAATCAGTACGGGATGGGGATCGATGAGATGCTGAACATCCTGAACAAGAAGTCCGGTGTGGAGGGCCTGAGCTGTGTCAGCTCCGACTTCCGTGACCTGGAGTCCGCCGCCGGCAAGGGCGATGAGAAGGCCGCGCTGGCTCAGAAGAAGTTTGCCTATGAGGTGAAGAAGTACGTGGGCGCTTATGCCGCCGCTATGGGCGGGGTGGACGCGGTCATCTTCACCGCCGGTGTGGGCGAGAACGACAAGGCGATCCGCTCCATGGTCTGCGAGGGTCTGGAGTACATGGGCGTGAAGCTGGACGCCGCCGCCAATGATGTCCGGGGAGAGGAGAAGGTCATCTCCGCCGCGGACTCCAAGGCAAAGGTCCTGCTGATCCCCACCAACGAGGAGCTGATGATCGCCATCGATACTGCAGCGCTGGCTAAGTAAACAGAATCCCTCCGAAAAGGCGGACGCGCTGCGTCCGCCTTTTTGCGTCATTGACAACGGTCATGTCCATACACTATAATAAAAAATGACAGCAACAAATTAAAATTTACGGAGGAAGGATATGAAAAATATTTGGAAATATATCTTAGCGGGGTTTGCAGTTGCTATTGGCGGAATGTTTGTATCTGATTTGGCAGGGAACTTTTTTAATGGTTTAGGAGGCTATGGCTTTGGCTGTATTTTAGGTATTTGCATGTATCTGTGTGTTGTCATTGTGACGTGTACTGGAATCATCGTGGCTGAACTTCATAAGAACACGCATGTTGATGAGGGCAGCGAAAACAAGAGCGAATTAGAATTATAAATTACCAATTACCATTCTAATCAGCACTATTTGACAGGAGGCCAGCATGGATATCCACGTCAACGATATACTAAAGATGAAGAAGCCCCACCCCTGCGGCAGTCCGGAATGGCTAGTCCTCCGGGTCGGGATGGATTTCAAGCTGCGCTGTCAGGGCTGCGGACGCGAGGTGATGCTGCCCCGCAGCAAGGCGGAAAAAAACATCCGGAAGGTGTTCCGTGACAGCCAGCCGGTGGAAAATCTGTAAAGGAAAGGAGCCTTACGATATGCGCTACGACAGCGATCTGCTCTACCGTCCGCCGGGAGAGTGGAAGAGCTACCTGCTCCAATGCACCATTGGGTGCTCCAATAATCAGTGCACCTTTTGCGGCATGTACAAATCCAAGCGCTTCCGTATTCGCCCGGTGTCTGAGATTCTGGAGGACATCGACATGGCCCGGGACTACTACGGTCCGGAGCTGCGGCGGGTATTTCTTATGGACGGCGACGCTATTATCATGAAGACGGGGGAGCTTCTGCAGATTCTCCGCAAGCTCTATGAGAGCTTTCCCAAGCTGGAGAAGGTGACGCTCTATGCCGGCCCCAAGAGCACCCTGTCCAAAACGCCGGAGGAGCTGAAAGCCCTTCATGAGGCGGGGCTGTCCCGGGCCTATCTGGGGGTGGAGAGCGGCAGTGATCAGGTCCTTCAATTTATTCACAAGGGCTGCTCCGCCGAACAGATGCTGCTGGCCGGACAGCGCCTGGTGGAGGCGGGCATCGACCTGTGGGTCACCATAATCCTGGGCATGACCGGGGCCAACGGGGAGGGCGGCAACTGGGAGGAGCATATCCTGTCCACCGCCAAAATGATCAACGCCATGAAGCCCCGGCACCTGTCCGCTATGACCTTCGCTCCCGCCAAAGGGACCCCTCTGGGGGAGGATGTGCTGGCCGGCCGCTTTGAAGTCTGCTCCGCCGACCATGTGCTGGAGGAGTGCCGCCTGCTGATCGAGCACCTGGACGTGGCCCCCCTCCACTTTACCAGCAATCACGCCTCCAATTATTTGCCGCTGAAGGGCGGCCTGCCCGAGGACCGGGAACAGTTCCTGGACATGATTGATCAGGCGCTGGCCGGAAAGATCCGCCTGCGAAAAACCTTGAACCGGGGCATTTAAAGGACAAATGAGCGCCCTTCTGCTGGCTGTCATGGCCGGCAGGGGGCTTTTTTATGGATACACGCTTTCTGTCAAGATTTGGGAACAGTGGTCGAAAGAAGGAAAAAGAGCCGCTATTCCTGTGAATTTCTAACAACTTATACAATTTAGGCTGACCAATTCTAGTCAGTTTTGCCCTTGTTTTGCATTTCATGATTGGTTACAATGTGGTTACAAAAGTAACAGCGGTTGCTTTTGGTTGTCATAATTTTGGCCCTGGTTGTCATAATTTTGACATGACTCGCAACAAAAAAGGAGTGCAGACAATGAAGCGAAAGCTGATTTCCATGATGCTCAGCGTCTTTGCCATGCTCCTCCTGATGGGTGCGGCTGCCGATACTGAGCCTGCGGCCGCCCTCGTGGCAGAGGAGGAGAGCGCCGTCTCTCAGGAGTCGGAGCTTGAGACTGAAGCGCAATTTCCCGATGAGGGATCGGACCTGGAGGTCCCGGATGAGGGAGAGGCTGACGCCTCCGAACCCAGTTCGGACGATCCCTACGACTACAGCAACAGCCCCATGGTCCCGCCCATCGCGGTGACGGGGGACTCCAAGCTGCTCATTAACGGCCGGCCCGCGCCGCTGGAGCTGAACAAGGAGCTGCAGAACGGCGTTACCTATGTGTCACTGTCCGTGATGACCCGCCAGCTGGCCCCCACGGCCGAGATCAGCTGGGATGGCTCCGCCGCCCGGGTGGTCACAGATCAGCTGACTCTCACCGCCGAGGTGGGACAGCTCTATGTGGAGGCCAACGGACGGTACCTCTATGTGCCTGATACGGTGCAGCTGACCCAGGCGGGGCAGGTGATCGTCCCCCTGCGTGTGGTGGCGAAGGCGTTCAACGCTGAGGTCGGCTACGACCCTGAGACCGGTTTGACCACCATCACCAGCGGCTACGGTGCGATTCAGAGCGGGGACGAGTTTTATAATCCAGATAATCTGTTCTGGCTGTCCCGGGTGATTCACCGGGAGAGCGGCAATCAGCCTATGGAGGGCAAAATGGCTGTGGGCAACGTTGTGCTCAACCGGGTGGCCGACCCCGTTTTCCCGGACACGGTGGAGAGCGTGCTGGCGCAGAAGAACCAGTTCAGCACCTATGCCTCCGGCGTGCTGGCTGCAACAGAGCCCTCCGCCTCCAGTACCATCGCCGCCAAGCTGGTGATGGACGGCGGCGTGGTGGAGGAGACCCGAGGCGCGCTGTATTTTGATTCCGGCTCCAACAGCTGGGCCGCGCGGAACAAGCAGCTGATCGCCACCATCGGCGGTCACAAATTCTACGGATGATCAAACAGGGACGCTTTTCAGCGTCCCTGTTGTTTTGCGTTCAGACTGCCCGCCGCCGACTGAACCAGCGGACTTGTTCGGGAACTCTTCCGCTCCGCCGTGGACCATCGGACGGAGACGCACGGGAAATGACGGCCTCTGAAAAGAATTTCAAAATAGGGCTTTTCTTTTTGTATATTCATGTATATAATACTTTAGGAAGTTTATGGACCGAGAAACAGGAGGCTGTACCTATGACAAGAAGCAGTGCGAGAGAAATCGCCATGCATATTATTTTTTCCCTTGGCTTTGACGACCGCAGCGCCCAGGAGGTACTGGACGCGGAGCTGAACCGGGAGCGGTTTCAGGAGCTGGCAGAAGAGCTGCCGCTGTATGAGCAGTTCCCCAATGAGAAGCAGGAACGCTACATACGGGAACTGGTCCAGGGCGTGTTTTCCCATGGGCCGGAGCTGGATGACTGCATCAGCCGTTATTCGGTGGGATGGGCCTTTGCCCGGATTCCCCGCATGGCGGCGGCAGTTATGCGCACCGCCATGTACGAGGTGCTTTATATGCCGGACATCCCCAACGCCGCCGCGATCAACGAGGCGGTGGAGATTGCGAAAAAGTATGAGCCGGTGGAGGTGGTCTCCTTTGTCAACGGCATTCTGGGCACCTTCGTCCGGACGGAATTTGAGGATACTCCGCCTAAGCCGGAGAAAACAGCGGACCCATCCAAGCAGGAGGAAGCATAATGCCTGTTCTGGGATTGGATACCAGCAATTACACGACCTCTGCCGCCCTGTTTGACGGGCAGGCGGGCGAAAATCTCGGCCAGCTGCTGGAGGTGCGGTCCGGCGAGCTGGGGCTGCGTCAGAGCGAGGCTCTGTTTCAGCATGTAAGGCGCCTGCCGGAGCTTCTGGAGCGGCTGCTGGGGGAGCGCCCTGTGCTTCAGGCCGTGGGGGCCTCTACCCGTCCCAGAGCGGTGGAGGGTTCCTATATGCCCTGCTTTCTGGCAGGGGAGTCCCAGGGCCGGGGAATCGCCGCCGCATTGGGAGTACCCTTTTACAGCCACTCCCATCAGCAGGGACACCTGGCCGCTGCCGCCTGGTCCGCTGGACGGCTCGACTTACTGGATACGCCCTTCCTGGCTTGGCACCTGTCCGGCGGGACCACAGAGCTGCTGCTGGTCAGGCCGGAGGGGACCTCTGTCGCCGCCGAGATCATCGGCGGCACCAGCGACCTGTCCGCCGGACAGCTCATTGACCGCACCGGCCTGCTTCTGGGCCTTCCGTTCCCGGCGGGAAGGGCGCTGGATGGGCTGTACAGTCAGGCGAACGCCTGCTATGAGCCTCGTGTCAAGCTGAAAGACCTTACCTTTTCTCTGTCCGGCATGGAGAACCAGGTCAAGGCCCTGGCCGAGGAGGGCGAGCTTCCGGCCAACATTGCCCGCTTCACGCTGGACGCTATTTCCAATGTGGTGTGGCGCGCGACCCAGGAGGCGCAGAGACAGTATCCCGGCCTGCCGGTCCTCTGCTCCGGAGGGGTAGCCTCGAACAGTCAGCTTCGGGCCGGACTGACCAAACTCTGCGGAGCGGTGTTTGCGGAGCCGCGTTACTCCACCGACAACGCCATGGGCGCCGCCATCCTAACCTGGAGGGCGGCGCAGAAGGAGGGTGCGCGATGAGCGGACAAACGGATACAGTCTTGACTCCCAGTCAGGTGGGGGCATATGTGAACGGCATGCTGGCACGGGACCGGAGGATGGCCAAGCTGTCGGTGCAGGGCGAGGTGTCCAACTATACGGTCTCCAACAAAGGGCACCACTATTTTACGCTGAAGGATGAGGAGGGCTCGCTGCGGTGTGTGATGTTTCAGGGCCGGGCCCAGTTTCTGCGGTTTCAGCTGCGGGACGGGATGCAGGTGATTGCCTCCGGTCAGGCGTCGGTCTATATCCCCAGCGGACAGTACCAGCTGCGCTGCAATACGGTCCAGCCGGATGGGATCGGAGAGCTTGCTCTGGCCTTTGAGCAGCTGAAGGAAAAGCTGGACCGGGAGGGACTCTTCGATCCAGCGCACAAGAAACCGATCCCGGCCATACCCAAGCGGATCGCTCTGATCACCTCTCCCACCGGGGACGCGGTGCACGATATGATTGAGATCCTGGGGAAGCGGTGGCCGATGGCGGAGGTCCTCATTGTTCCGACCAGAGTCCAGGGCAAGGAGGCCCCCGGCGAAATCGCTGCCGCCATCCGCTGGGCGGACCAGCATCAGATCGCGGATCTGCTGATCACCGGCCGGGGCGGAGGCTCCGTGGAGGAGTTGTGGGCCTTCAACGAGGAGGTCGTGGCCCGGGCCATCTACAACACCGAGACCCCGATCATGGCCGCTGTGGGCCATGAGCCGGATGTGACCATCGCAGACGCGGTCGCTGATTTCCGTGCCCGGACCCCCTCGAACGCAGCGGAGGAGGCGGTGCCCGACCAGGCAGTAGTCCGAAGGGCGCTTCTGCAGGACCAGAAGCGGCTGGAGGGCGCTTTGCTCCGAATCCTGGGCCGTTACCGCCAGAACATCAACCGGCTGGCCAACAGCCGCTCTATGACAGATCCCGCCTCCTTCTTCCGGGAAAAACGGCTGCGGCTGACCCACCAGCACAGCAAGCTCCTCCACAGTATGGAGCGTGCCGCCTCAGGAAATCGGGAACGGTTGAATACGCTGTCTGCCCGGCTGTCCAGCGGGATGGAGCGGACCACCTCCCGCAAGCGGGAGCAGATGAGGACCCAGGCCGCCGCCCTGGATGCGATGAGTCCTCTGAAGGTGCTGGCCCGGGGTTACTCCGTCGTCCAGCGAGAGGACGGAAAGGCCGTTCTCTCCACAAAGGATGTCCAGACCGGGGATAAGCTGAAGCTTACTCTGACAGACGGCAGCGTGAACTGCCGGGTATTATAGAAGGGAGTACATTGATGGACGAGAAAAATCTGGATTTTGAGCATGCCATGGTCCGGCTGGAGAATATCGTGGCCTTGCTGGAGAAGGGCGACGCGCCCCTGGGGCAGGCCATGGCGCTGTTTGAGGAGGGTGCCATGCTGCTGCGGGAGTGTACCCGGCAGCTGGACGAAGCGGAGCAGAAGGTGACACTGCTTACCGCAGCGCCCACCGTTCCAGCGGATGACAGGGCGCCGTTCTGAGGTGTTGGGTAACATGGAAAAAGGCTTTACAAAGCAGATGGCACAGGACCTTGCCATGATAGCAGACTGTCTGAAGCAGGTTTTTGCAGGACACGTCCGGTATGCCGGTCTGCAGGAGGCGATGGAGTATTCTCTGATGGCGGGAGGCAAACGAATCCGGCCGGTCCTCACCCTGGAGACCTGCCGCCTGTGCGGCGGAGCCCCGGAGGCTGCACTGCCCTTTGCCTGTGCCGTAGAGATGGTCCACACCTACTCCTTGATCCACGACGACCTGCCCGCCATGGATAACGATGACCTGCGCCGGGGACTCCCGACCAACCATGTGGTCTACGGGGAGGCCACTGCCATCCTGGCGGGGGACGCCCTCCTCACCGCCGCCTTTGAGCAGCTGACACGGACAGATCTGCCTGCGGAACGGATCGTGGAGGCGGTGCGGTGTCTGTCTCAGGCCGCCGGCTCCGCCGGGATGGCGGGGGGACAGGCGCTGGATATGGCAGGCGAGGGCCGCGCCCTGGGCCGGGAGGAGCTGGAGCTTCTTCAAAGCCTGAAAACAGGGGCGCTCCTGTCCGCCGCTGCGGAGCTGGGCTGCATCGCCGCCGGAGGAACTGCCGGACAGCGGGCCCAGGTGCGCGCCTACGCCCAGGCTCTGGGCCAGGCATTTCAGATTCGGGACGATATGCTGGATGTCACCAGCTCAGAGGAGGAGCTAGGCAAGCCGGTTGGCTCGGATCAGGTCAACGGGAAGAGTACGTTTGTGACCGCCCTGGGTCTGGACGGCTGTGCCATGCGGATCGAGCAGCTGACCCAGCAGGGGATCGAGGCGCTCAGCGGCTTTGCCGCCCCTGAGTTTCATATCTGGCTGGCCCGGCAGCTGGCCCAGCGGACGAACTGAGTCCAGGAGGAATCGCTTTTGACTGCACCCGCCATAAAACATGAATACGACCCCATCCTCTCCCGCCTGAGTGACCAGGAGGGAGAGGCTTTGTGCGCCCAGCTGCGCCAGGAGCTGGTGGAGGATGTCGCCCGGACGGGAGGGCATCTGGCCTCCAACCTGGGGGCGGTGGAGTTGACGGTGGCCCTCCACCGGGTGTTTGACACCTCGGTGGACCGGCTGGTCTTTGACGTGGGCCACCAGTGCTACCCTCACAAGATTCTGACCGGCCGCCGGGAAAACATGTCCGGTCTGCGGCAGTACGGTGGTATCGCCGGTTTCCCAAAGCCCAACGAGAGTGTCCACGACGCCTTTATCGCCGGACACGCCTCCAACTCGGTGGCGGTGGCGCTGGGGATGGCCCGGGCCAGAGCAGTTCTGGGGGAGGATTACCAGGTGATCGCCCTCATTGGCGACGGCGCTCTCACAGGCGGGCTGGCCTATGAGGGACTGTCCAACGCAGGAAAATGCGGCCAGCAGCTGCTGGTCATCCTCAACGACAACGGCATGTCCATTACCCCCAACGTAGGAGGAGTGGCGGACCATTTGGCAAAGCAGCGGCTGAAGCCCCAGTATCTCACCTTTAAAAAACACTACCGCCGCATTATGAAGAAAACCGCTCCAGGCCGGGCGGTGTACCGGGTGACGCACCAGCTCAAGCAGGCGCTGAAGCAGGCTCTGCTGCCCTGCAGCATGTTTGAGGATATGGGCTTCCGATACCTTGGCCCGGTGGACGGCCACAATCTGTCCTTCCTGACCAGGATTTTGCGGTATGCCAAGGAGATGGAGGAGCCGGTCCTGCTCCATGTCAAGACGGTGAAGGGGAAGGGATTCGTGCCCGCAGAGGAAAATCCGGACGCGTTCCATGGCATCGCGCCCTTTGACCCGCACACCGGAGCGCTGAAGCGGGAGCCGGGCGAGAATTTTTCCACCGTGTTTGGCCGGACTCTGGTCCGCATGGCGCATCAGGACAAGCGGGTGTGCGCCATCACAGCGGCCATGACCGGGGGAACGGGGCTGGAACGCTTCGCTCAAACCTTCCCAGACCGCTTTTTTGACGTGGGCATCGCGGAGGGCTGTGCCGCTTCCATGGCTGCAGGGATGGCCAAGCAGGGCGTGATCCCTGTTTTTGCGGTATACTCCACCTTTTTGCAGCGGGCCTACGATATGCTCCTCCACGACGCGGCCATCGACAACCTCCACGTGGTGCTGGGGGTGGACCGCGCCGGGCTGGTGGGAGACGACGGCGAAACCCATCACGGCGTGTTCGATGCGGCCTATTTGGACAGTGTGCCCAACATGACGGTGCTGGCTCCCGCCAGTTTTGCCGAGCTGGAGGTCATGCTGGAGCGTGCTCTGTTCCGCTTGAACGGTCCGGTGGCGGTACGCTATCCAAGGGGCGGCGAGGGCCGGTATGTGGGCACCAGCGGGGACGGTCCGGCCGCGATCCTGCGCTGGGGAGGCGACATCACCCTGGTGAGCTATGGGACTGAGATCAACGATGTTTTGGAGGCCGCCGAGCTGCTGGAGGTGCAGGGCGTCCAGGCAGAGGTCGTAAAGTTAAATCAACTGACACCCCTTGTCCCGGAGCTGGTAGAGCTGTCGGTCCGAAAGACGGGGGTCCTGCTGGTGGCGGAGGAGCAGGCGGCCAGAGGCAGTGTTGGGCAGCGGCTGGCCGCCTGTCTGGAGGTGGCCGGACTGCCCGCAAAGACGGTTCTGGTCAGTTGCGGCGAGGGCTTTGTCCCCCACGGAGCCGCGGCTCTTCTGAAACGGGACCTGTCTCTGGACGGGGCGGGGCTGGCGAAAAAAGCGTTGGAGGTGTTGGGCCGTGGCTAAAAAGCGTCTGGATGTGGCGGTCACAGAGCTTGGTCTGGCGGAGAGCCGTCAAAAGGCACAGGCCCTGATCATGGCTGGAGAGGTCTATGTCAACGGTCAAAAGCAGCTGAAGGCGGGGACCTCTGTGGAGGAGGACGATGCCGTTGAGGTCCGGGGAAAGAAGCCCCTCCGCTATGTGAGCCGGGGCGGACTGAAGCTGGAAAAGGCTGTCTCCCTGTGGCCGATCAACCTGAAGGACAAGGTCTGTGCCGACATCGGCGCGTCCACCGGCGGATTTACCGACTGCATGCTCCAGAACGGGGCGCGTCTGGTGTACGCGGTGGATGTGGGCTACAATCAGCTGGACTGGAAGCTGCGCACCCACCCTCAGGTGGTGTGCATGGAGCGCACCAACGCGCGGTATTTGACGAAAGAGCACATCCCAGAACCGCTGGATTTTTTTTCCGTGGACGTCTCCTTTATCTCACTTAGCCTGATCCTGCCCGCTCTGCGTCCTCTGATGAAGGAGGACGGGCAGGCGGTGTGTCTGGTCAAACCTCAGTTTGAGGCGGGGAAGGAAAAGGTGGGCAAAAAAGGGGTCGTCCGGGAGCCGGCCGTCCATTTGGAGGTGCTGGAGCATTTTTTGGAGCACGCCGCTCAGGCGGGATTTTCGGTTAACGACATCACCTTTTCCCCCATAAAGGGGCCGGAGGGCAATATCGAGTACCTGGGCTGTCTGCAAGCGGGAGAGGGGACCGCCTACAAGGGGGATTTGAAGGCACTGGTGGAGCAGTCCCACAACGCCTGGAAGGAGGAGCGGATATGAAGATCGTACTCAGCTCCAACCCATACCGGGACAAGGGACTGCGGGCCGCTCTGGAGGCCAAGCGGGTGCTGGAGCATGCCGGAGCCAAAACGGTGATGTGCCTGCCCTTTCAGCCTAAAAAAGGAGATCGGCTGGATCTGCCCCGGCAGCTGCCGCTGTCCCAGCTGGACAAGGAGCTGGCCACCGCCGACCTGCTCATCTGCTTTGGCGGGGACGGCACGATCCTTCACGCCGCCCGGGACGCCGCCTTTCACGAGGTGCCCATCCTGGGTGTCAACATGGGCAGCGTCGGGTTCATGGCGGAGCTGGAGCGCGGCGAGCTGCCGCTCCTGGCTCCGCTGGCCCACGGGATGTACACCATTGAGGAGCGGATGATGCTGGATGTGAATGTACTCCGGGGGGACCGGCTGATCAGCAAGGATGTGGCGCTCAATGACGCGGTCATCTCAAAGGGCTCTATGGCTCGGGTGGCCGAGATGGAGGTGCTGGCAGACCGTGTAAAGGTGACTGCCATTACAGGGGATGGCGTTATTATTGCCTCGCCCACCGGTTCCACCGCCTACTCCATGTCGGCAGGAGGCCCCATTGTGGAACCCACCTCCAAAAGTATTATCGTCACCCCCGTCTGCGCCCATCAGCTGGCCGCACGGGCTATGGTGCTGGCCCCGGAGCGAGTGGTCACCGTCCAGCTTCCCAGAGGGAATCGCAAGTATTTATACTTGTCAGTGGACGGCGGCAAAGCGGTCCGTCTGTCGGGAGGGGACCGGGTGGAAATCGGCTGCTCCCAGCGGGTCACCCAACTGGTCCGTTTGGCGGACCGCAGCTTTTACCAGATCATCAATCAAAAGCTGGGAGGGTTGAGCCAATGAAGAACGTACGGCAGAGCGAGATTCTGAATATTGTGCAGTCCAAGGACATCGACACCCAGGAACAGCTGCTGGAAGAGCTGCGGGCCCGGGGCTTTACAACAACGCAGGCCACTATTTCCCGGGATATCAAGGAGCTCCGCCTGGTTAAGGAGCTGACCGGCTCCGGCGGCTACCGCTACGCACTGTCGGAGCGAAAGACGTCCTCCACATCGGATGTCCGTCTGCGCAACATTTTTAAAGAGGGGGTGCTCTCGGTGGACGTTGCCCAAAATATCGTCGTGGTCCGCACGATGCCTGGGCTTGCGTCCGCCGCCTGCTCCGCGCTGGACGCTATGGAGATCGACGGCATGGTGGGCAGTCTGGCGGGGGATGACACCGGCATCCTGATCATGCGGGACAACTCCTTTGCTCAGCAGTTCAACAGTGAGGTGCACAAGCTTCTGCGCTAAATGAAGGGATCGGAAAGAGAGGGAAAAGGATGCTTTCATTGCTTCATATCGAAAATATCGCCATTATCGAATCGGCGGATATCAGCTTTGACCGCGGCTTCAACGTGCTCACCGGCGAGACGGGCGCCGGTAAGTCCATCGTGATCGATGCCATCAGCGCCGTTCTTGGGGAGAGGACCAGCCGGGAGGTGATCCGCACAGGGGCCAAATCGGCGCTGGTCAACGCGGTCTTCACCGGTGAGGTGCCTCTGAAGTGGTTGGAGGACAACGGCTTTCCCGCAGACGGAGAGGAGCTGATGCTCCAGCGGGAGATCCAGGGGGATGGCCGCAACATCTGCCGGGTGAACGGCCGCCCGCTCACCGTTGCCCAGCTCCGGGAGTTGGGGCGGCAGCTACTGAACATCCACGGCCAGCATGACGGCCAGCAGCTGCTGGACCCGGACTGTCACCTGGGCTACCTGGACAGCTTTGGTAAGACAGCCTCCCTGTTGGAGTCCTATCAGTCCGCCTATCGCTCCATGGCCAGCCTGCGCCGGCGGATCTCGGAGCTGGAGATGGATGAGGCGGAGCGTTCCCGGCGGGTGGATACGCTGGAATTCCAGATCCGGGAGCTGGAGCGCGCCGAGCTGAAGCCGGGCGAGGATGAGGAGCTGGATGCCAGAAAAACCTTGCTGCGCAGCTCCGGCAAGCTGATGGAGGCCATTCAGGAGGCCCAGTTTGCCCTGGCCGGCGGGGAGGACAGCCAGGGAGCCTGCGACCTGATCAGCGAGGCGGAGGGCGCCATCCGCTCCGTGACCCGGCTGAGTCCGCAGCTGGAGGAGCTTGGTGAGAAGCTGACCGCCCTGCGCTACGCTGCCGACGACGCGTCAGAGGTAATCCGGGACTTTTCCGAGGCGTTTGATTTCTCCCCTGAGGAGCTGGACCAGCTGGAGAGCCGTCTGGACGTAATCTACCGTCTGAAAAAGAAATACGGTCCCACCGTGACCGACATGTTGGACTATCTGGAGCGTTCGAAGGAGGAGCTGGAACAGATCCAGGAGGCCGACGATACCATCCAGCGGCTGGAAAAGGAGCTGGAACAGGCCCGGAAGGAGACGGTCAAGCGGGGAACGGCCCTGACCAAGGCCCGCCGGAAGGCGGCGGATAACCTCCAGAAGCGGGTGCAGGAGGAGCTGCGCCAGCTGGACATGCCCAAGGTACAGTTCGTCACCGATTTTGCGCCCTGCCCCGGCCAGGACGGCATGGACGACACTGGCATGGATCAGATCCAGTTCCTCATGTCCGCCAACCTGGGCGAGGCGCTGAAGCCCATTCAGAAGGTGGCCTCCGGCGGCGAGCTGGCCCGGATCATGCTGGCCCTGAAAAACGTGCTGGCCGAGGACGACGGCATTGGCAGTCTGGTCTTTGACGAGGTGGACACCGGCGTATCTGGCCGGGCAGCTCAGAAGGTGGCGGAGAAGATGGCGGATGTGGCCCGCCGCAAGCAGGTGCTGTGCGTCACCCATCTGCCCCAGATCGCGGCCATGGCGGATACCCACTTCTCGGTGGAGAAGGGGGAAAAGAAGGGCCGCACCTTTACCAATGTAGTCCGCCTGGGCCAGGAGGGCCGTGTAGAGGAGCTGGCCCGGCTCATCGGCGGCGCGGCGGTCACCGACGTTTTGAAACAGAGCGCCACCGAGCTGCTGGAGCAGGCGGAGGGATACAAAGCAACATAAATGGTACATTTTATGAAGGAGGACATTGCAATGTTTCGAGACCTGCGCAGAAAAAAACAGCTGCTCTCCAGGGAGGAGACCACAGCGGTTCTGAATCGGGGGACATCCGGCGTACTGGCCCTGTCGGGGGATGACGGCTATCCCTATGCCGTCCCGATCAGCTATGTGTACGACCAGGAACAGGAAACCATCTATTTCCACTGCGCCAAAAGCGGCCACAAGCTGGACGCCATCCAGCGGAGCGACAAGGCGTCCTTCTGTGTAATCGACCAGGATCAGGTGATCCCGGAGGAGTATACCACGTATTTCCGCAGCGTCATCGCCTTTGGACGGATTCGCGTTCTGGAGGAGACGGGGGAGAAGTGGGCGGCGGTGGAAAAGCTTGCGGTCAAGTACGCCCCCGACAGCACGGTGGACGACCGGGAGCAGGCCATCCGCCGGGAATGGGCGCCTCTGTGTGTGCTGGAGATGGCCATTGAACACGTGACCGGTAAGGAGGCCATCGAGCTGGTCAAAGCAAAACAGGCATAAAAGATCCGGCCAGCGATGAAACAAACATCGCTGGCCGGATTTTTGGTTAGACAGGAGCGAGGAAGGTGTTTACCTGACCGTACAGGATAAAGGCCATGGCGACCGGGGCAATGATGCGGACACAGATGGTGAAAAAGGTGTATAGACCTTTGCTCATCTGGTGGCCCTCCAGACTGACCTCGTCCCGAATGGCCTGGGGTCCGACGACCCAGCCGATCAGGACCGACATGATCAGTGCGCCCAGCGGCATGGCCACGCCTTCGGAAATAAAGTCCATAAACTCCAGCCAGCAGCTGCCCAGGTCCCGTCCGGTGGACTGGAAGGGGACCCAAAGACCGTTGGCTCCCAAGCCGTCTGCGGCCACGACTGCGGCTTCCGCGAAGAGCACCAGGCAGATGACGGCCACCACTGTGTTCCGCTTTGGCTCCTTGCCTCTGGCGATTCGGAGGTCGATGACGAAGGTGACCAGCACCTCGGTGAGGGCAATGGCGGAGGTGATGGCCGCCAACACCACAAACAAGAAAAACAGGATGCCGAAAATCGGTCCGAAGGGCCCCATGGAGTTGAAGACGTCCTGAAGCGTGATGAACAGCAGCTTGGGCCCGGAGAGGGCGGCGCTCTCACCTCCGCCCAGGGCGAAGGCGGCTGGCAGAACGGCCATGCCAGCCATGACGGCGACCAGCGTGTCCGAGACGATGATGAGCATGGAATTGCGCACCAGGCTCTCCTTCTTGCTCAGGTAGGAGCCGTAGGTGACGGTGATGCCCATAGCCAGGGAGAGGGAGAAGAACATCTGGCCGCCGGCAGCGGAAAGTACGCCGATGAAGTCGGTTTTGATGGGCTCAAAGTTAGGGGCGAACATGAACTTCAGGCCCTCCATGGCGCCAGGGAGGGTGAGCGAACGAAGGATGACGATGACCAGCATGATGAACAGGGCGGGCATGCCCACCTTGTTAAACTTCTCAATGCCGTCCTTGATGCCGCCACGGATGATAAGGAAGCACAGGGCGATGAACAGGAAGGTGGTGCCAATGGCCAGGGGCTGATTGGTGAGCATGGTGCCAAAGGACTCTGCCCCGGAAATGCTGGACAGGCTGAAAATCCCCAGCAGCTCTGCAAAGTTCAGCCCCACATACTGGATGCAGTAGGCGCCCAGCACGGTGTAGAAGCTGAGGATCAGGAAGGGGGAGAGCAGGGCCAGAAAGCCCACAAAGCCGCCCGCCTTGCCGCCGATCTTCTGGTAGCTGGTCAGTACGCTCTTGCCGCTCTTTCGGCCGATGGCCAGCTCGCACAGCATGATGGTGAAGCCCACCAGCACGGCCAGCACCAGGTAGATGATCAGGAAGGGGAAGCCGCCGTTCTTGCCCATGCGGAAGGGAAAGGACCAGATGTTGCCCAGGCCCACGGCGGCGCCCACCGTGGCCATCAAAAAGCCCAGGTTGCTGCCCCATTGTCCTCTGTGATGTTGTTCCATAATTTCCTCCTAAATTACATTTTTACACACAAAAAGGGGAGTTAACCGCCATTCTATCAGAAACTAACCGGTACGTCAACTGAAAATGGAAAAATTGGCTCAAAAAACCTGGATTTCCGCCAAAGAAAGGAAAAGACAAGAAAAAGGGACCAGACCCATTGCGATTTTTCCAGAGTTTAGTATAATAGATCGGGCGGGAACTATACGCCCGTCTGATTTTTACGATAAGGGGAGAACGCCCATGGATTACGCAAAGGAAAGCCTGCGGCTGCACGGCGAGTGGAAGGGAAAAATCGAAGTGGTGGCCACCGTGCCCGCCAACGACAGGGAGTCTCTGTCTCTGGCCTACACCCCCGGAGTGGCCCAGCCCTGCCTGGCTATTCAGGAGGATATCACCAAAAGCTACGAGCTGACCCGGCGGCACAACCTGGTGGCCGTCATTACCGACGGCACTGCTGTTCTGGGGCTGGGGGACATCGGCCCCGAGGCGGGCATGCCGGTGATGGAGGGCAAGTGCGTGCTGTTCAAGACCTTTGGCGGGGTGGACGCCTTCCCGCTGTGCGTCAGGACCAAGGACGTGGATGAGTTCGTCCAGACAGTGTACAACATCTCCGGCTCCTTTGGCGGCATCAACCTGGAGGACATTGCCGCTCCCCGGTGCTTCGAGATCGAGCGGAAGCTGAAGGAGAAGTGCGATATCCCCGTCTTCCACGACGACCAGCACGGCACCGCCATCATTGCCCTGGCCGGGCTGACCAACGCCCTGCGGGTGGTGGGCAAGAAGAAGGAGGAGGTCCGGGTGGTCTTCTCCGGGGCGGGTTCCGCCGCCATCTCCATCACCAAGCTGCTGCTGCTGGCCGGGTTTACGGACATCACCCTGGTGGACAAGTTCGGCGCGGTGTATGAGGGCTGCGATCAGCTGAACTGGGCTCAGCAGGAGATCGCCAGGGTGACCAACCGGGAGAAACGTCAGGGGACCTTAGCCGACATGATGGTGGGGGCCGACGTGTTTATTGGCGTCTCCGCCCCCAATCTGGTGACCCCGGAGATGGTGTCCACCATGAACAAAGAAGCCATCGTCTTCGCCTGCGCCAACCCCACCCCCGAAATTTTCCCCGACGACGCCAAGGCGGGCGGGGCCCGAATCGTCTCCACCGGCCGCAGCGACTACCCCAACCAGATCAACAACGTGCTGGCCTTCCCGGGGCTGTTCCGGGGTGCGCTGGACGTCCGGGCCAGCGATATCAACGAGGAGATGAAGCTGGCCGCCGCCCGCGCCCTGGCGGATCTGATCGCTCCAGAGGAGCTGCGGGACGACTACATCATCCCGCAGGCATTCGATCCCAGAGTAGGCCCTGCCGTGGCCAAAGCGGTAGCTGAGGCAGCCCGAAGGTCCGGCGTGGCGCGAATTTAAGCTGGAGGGAGCATGAGCGTATTTTTCTACGGCTGTATTACCCTGGACGGCTATCTGGCCGACAAACACCACGGCTTGGACTGGCTCCACCAGACCGGCAATGCGGGGGACACCGGCTATGATGCCTTCTACCAGAAGATGGACATCACCATTATGGGCAAACGGACCTATGATGAGATCGCCAAGCTGGAGGACGCTGTCAATGTCTATCCTACCACGGAGAACTATGTGTTCACCCATTCTGCCAGCCTGTCTCAGAGGGGATTTGTCCCGGTGGGCGGGGATGTGGTAGAGTTCGTGAAGGGGCTGGGTGAGAAGCGCATCTGGATCGTCGGCGGGAATACTGTCCTGGCCCCGCTGCTGGATGCGGACCTGGTGGACCACCTGATCGTCCAAGTCGCCCCCGTACTGCTGGGGGAGGGCGTCCCTCTGTTTACCCAGAAGGAGGCCCTGCAGCGGTTCTATCTGGTGGAGGTCAAGCAGTACGGCCAATTTGCGGAGATGGTGTTTAGACGGAATGGAGCAATGGATGAAGCAGATTGAGACCAAGGGAATCACCTATTTGGAACCGCTGAAAGGCAGCCAGCATTGGTATTGGGGTACAGACTATATGAGCGGCGACCTGTATGAAGCGGAGGAGCTCTTTTTGATGGGGCATCCAGTGAGCCAGAATAAGCTGCTGTTTGTCCACTACCCGGATGGAAAGGTTGTCCAGCCGGTAGTGGCTCAAAAGGGACAGTATTTTGGCCGCCCTATCTGCTATCATGACAGGGTAGCCATTTTGATGGTCGATTTTCCCGCCGGACAGATCATGATCATGCAGTTTGATATCGGGCTGGAGCATATGCTGGAGCGGCGGGAAATTCCCCGTTCCGCCGTGGAGGACTGCTACAATCTGATGCTGCAGACCGCTCCGCTGATGCTGACCCGGCAGGGAGGCGAGGATACCTTTCAAATTGTATGGCCGGAGCAGGTTTCCTTTGCAATCGGCGGGAGAGAATCCTTCTGGTTCCGCCGGGGGAATAAGCTGTACTTTGCCGACTGGCGTGAGGGCCCAGATGGAAGCGAGGCCGACGAGGTCGTTGTGCGGAAGCTGGAGACAGGGGAGATCCTGGATCGTATTCCAGGCAGCCTGATGTCCATGCCGGACGGTCAAGTTTGGATTTTACAATGAACTTGTGGGGATTTTCCGTTGACAAAGGCCCAAAACTGTGGTAGAGTGTGTGGTACTGCAAAGAAAAGGACCAGTAGCACAGCAAGCTCCTGCGCAGAGAGCCTCCGGGTTGGTGGAACGGGGGAGGGGAGCGCCGTGTGAATACCCCTTGGAGCAGCCGCCTGAACAGCCGCCTGCGGCTCAGTAGGGGACAGGCCGGGCCGCGCCCGTTACCGCGCCGGAGCCAAGTGCTCCCCAAGGTCCGCCCCGCGAGGGACGGATGAACCAGAGGTGGTACCGCGTTATTACGCCCTCTGTCCGATCCTTCGGGCAGAGGGCTTTTTGTAAGGAAGTGATTGTTTTGTCAGCGCGTCAAAGAGGGACGCTGTGTGTGTTCCTGGCCGCTGTGCTGTACAGCATCGGGGGACTTTGTATCAAACTGATCCCCTGGAGCGGTATGGCCATTAACGGCGCACGTACCGCTATTGCTCTGGTGGTTATCGGACTGTATCTGAAACTGACCGACCACAGGCCCAAAATGAACCTGTGGGTGCTGGTGGGGGCGCTGGCTGTCTGCGGCACAAACATCCTGTTCTCCATCGCCAACAAGCTGACCACCGCCGGCAACGCCATCGTGCTCCAGTTCACCGCTCCCATCTTTGTGATCCTGTTTTCCGTCCTCTTTTTTGGGAAAAAGCCCCAAAAACTGGACCTGACAGCCTGCGGTTTGGTGCTGGGGGGCGTGCTGCTGTTCTTCATCGACAGTCTGTCGGCAGGAGGGATGCTGGGCAATATCCTGGCTTTGCTGTCCGGAATTTCCTATGCCGGTGTATTTATGATGAATGACATGCCAGACAGCGACCCTATCTCCTCCGTCTTCTGGGGCGACGTCATCAGCGCGGTGGTGGGCCTGCCCTTTTTGGGGTACGAGACGGAGTTTTCCGCCCATATCCTCGCCGCTCTGCTGGTGCTGGGCGTGTTTCAGGTGGCCATAGCCTATATCCTGATGGTGGAGGGCCTGAAAACCACCCCGCCTGTCACCGCCAGCCTGGTCTCCGGCATCGAGCCGGTGCTCAACCCCATTCTGGTGGCGGTGTTCTACCATGAGATGATCGGCCCCGTCGCTCTGGTGGGGGCCATGGTGGTGGTGGGCAGCGTGGTGCTGTACAATGTGATGCTGGCCCGGCACACAGAGCCATCAGAGACAGGGGGTGCGCTATGAACAAATTTCAATTTTTCTGGGATACCATGGAACTGTGCGACTGGTCCCATGAGGGAGACGACGGCCAGGTACTGAGACCTGTCATCCAATATCTGGCGCAGCAGGAAGACGACAGGATTTTTCTGTTCGACGATCTCATGTCTGAGCTCCTGTATGGGCTGGACACCCAAAAGCTGGCGGCTCAGTGTGAAACAGCGGAGCCACTTATGAGTGATGATTCTTTTTTGTACTCCCGCTGTGTGGCTCTGGTGAACGGACCTGGCTACTACGAGAAAGCGAAGCAGGGGGGAGCAAAGGAGATATGGAACATGGAATTTGAAGCGCTCCTCTACGTTCCGCTGCGGGCCTGGGCCCTGAAGCACAAAAAGCCGGAGGAGGACTATCCCCATACCGCTCCCCTGAGCTATGAGACCGGCAGCAACCGGGAACAATGGAAGTAAACTATAATGATAAAGGAGAGACAACAACATGACCTGTTATGAAGAACTGAAGGCCCGTGGGCTTATCGCCCAGGTGACCAACGAGGAAGAAATTTCCAAGATGGTGAACGAGGGGAAGGCGGTCTTCTATATCGGCTTCGACCCCACCGCCGATTCCCTCCATGTGGGCCACTTCATGGCCCTGTGCCTGATGAAGCGGCTGCAGATGGCGGGCAACCGGCCCATCGCTCTCATCGGCGGAGGCACCGGCATGATCGGCGATCCCTCCGGCCGCACCGACATGCGCTCCATGATGACCGAGGAGACCATCTGCCACAACTGCGACTGCTTCAAGAAACAGATGGAGCGGTTCATCGAGTTCGGCGACGGCAAGGCTATGATGATCAACAACGCCGACTGGCTGATGAAGCTGAACTATATCGAGGTCCTGCGGGACGTAGGGGCCTGCTTCTCGGTGAACAACATGCTCCGGGCCGAGTGCTACAAGCAGCGGATGGAAAAGGGCCTGTCCTTCCTGGAGTTCAACTACATGATTATGCAGTCCTACGACTTCTACTACCTGTTCCAGCACTACGGCTGCAATATGCAGTTTGGCGGCGACGACCAGTGGTCCAACATGCTGGGGGGCACCGAGCTGATCCGCCGCAAGCTGGGCAAGGACGCCCACGCCATGACCATCACCCTGCTGCTCAACTCCGAGGGTAAGAAGATGGGCAAGACTGCCAAGGGCGCGGTGTGGCTGGACCCCAACAAGACCAGCCCCTACGAGTTCTACCAGTACTGGCGCAACGTGGGGGACGGCGACGTGCTGAAATGCCTGCGGATGCTCACCTTCCTGCCCCTGGAGCAGATTGACGAGATGGACCAGTGGGAGGGCAGCCAACTGAACACTGCCAAGGAAATTTTGGCCTTCGAGCTGACCAAGCTGGTCCACGGGGAGGAGGAGGCCGTCAAAGCCCAGGAGGCCGCCAAGGCCCTGTTCGTGGGCGGCGGCGACATGTCCAACGTCCCCGCCACCCAGCTGACGGAGGCCGACCTCACCGACGGAGCCATCGGCGTACTGGACCTGATGGTCAAGTGCAAGCTGGCCCCCTCCAAGAAGGAGGCCCGCCGCCTGGTGGAGCAGGGCGGCGTGGAGGTCAACGGCGAGAAGGTGGCCGCCGCCACCGTCAGCTACACCGCTGCCGACCTGTCCGGCGATGGCCTTATGATCAAAAAGGGCAAAAAAGTGTATCACCGGGTACAGATGTAACGACATGGGAAAATCCCCGCCCGAAGGGTGGGGATTTCCCTGTTTCATCGCAGCAGCGGCATACTGCCGGTAAGCTGATTGACTGTTTTCTTGGGGCCGCAGATGGCGATCCCGAAATATTCCAGCGCCTCTTCCGGGGTCTGCTCCATTTTTTCCAAAAACTCGCTGTAGACCTTACAGCCTTGGGCCAGATCGGAAAAATCCACCACGGTTACCTCCTGGAATTCCGGCTGGTAGAGCTTTTTTCGGATCGTCTTGATTGTTTCAGCGGTCCCCTTTAAAACCGGGACGGGGAATTCGATGATACCCAGGTGGACGCGGCCGCTCCGGTCCAGGACATCTGCTCCCACCACCTCCGGCAGGCTTTTGCCCAGGGTGATCCCCAAGATCACCGCTGTGTTGGCGATGAGACCCAGAGGCAAGGCTTCGTCGATGACCATGACGCATTTTTCTGTGTTCCGATCCATGCAGATCCCTCATTTCTTTGTTTCTGAAAAAATATCCCGGTATGAACCGGGGGACAGGCCGAGAAAGCGGTCGAAATAGTTGGTAAAGTGGCTCTGGTCTGAAAATCCCACCAGCAGCGCGGCCTCCACCGGGGAAATGCCCTGCTCCAGCAGTTTTTTGGCCTCGCCAATGCGGACATTTTCCAAATAACGGTAGGGGGTGACGCCCTTCGCCCGGGTAAAGGCCCGGAGGAGGGTGGAGCGGCTCAGTCCGGCGCAGCGGCAGAGCTGGTCCAGGCTGATATGCTCGGCATAGCGGTCCTGGATGAAGGCACAGACCGCTTCCACCTCCGTCTGGTGCTGGAAGAGGGGGCGGGAGGGAGACTGTCCGTACTTCTGCATCAGAAGGGAAATCAGAAGCAGCAGGGACTCCTCCTTTTCAGGCCCCTGGGAGCCACTCATGACCAGCTCGTGGAGAGTGCGCAGACAGGAGGCAGTTTCCGTGTCGAGGATGACATGGGGGGAGAAGACCGGCAGCTCTTGTGCTCCATCAGCCGCTTCCACCCAATCCAGAAGGACTTCCTTGGAAAGGTTAAGCCCCCGATAATCCAGCGTACCGCCGTCACTCTGTGCGCAGGCGTGGCTGTCACCCGGATTGAACAGCAGAATATTGCCCGGCCTGAGGCTATATTCCTGCTCCATGCAGGAGAGCGCGCGCTGTCCCGACTCAAGATACCCGATGACATAGTATTCATGGAAGTGGTTGGGGAAGGGGCGGACAAACCCCTCAAAGCGGTAGGCTTCGATGTGCAGATCCTCGTCGTAAACCACCGTTCGCAGTTCTTTTTTCATAGGCGCCTCCTTGATGGCTCTATTATAGCAGTTTTGCCTCCGGTTGGCTTGTAAAATATCTTCAATTAAAAGGAGCTGTGTGATGCGTAAAGTGATTGTAATTGGATGTCCTGGGGCAGGGAAGAGCACCTTTGCCCGCCGGCTGCGGGATCAGACCGGGCTTCCGCTGTATCATCTGGATATGCTGTGGCACAGGCCGGATCGCACTACTGTTTCACGGGAAGAATTTGACATGCAGTTGGAGCGGCTGCTCAAGCAGAACTGCTGGATTTTGGACGGCAACTACCAGCGCACCCTTGAGAAGCGTTTGCTGGTCTGCGACACAGTATTTCTGCTGGACCTTCCGCTGGAGGTCTGCCTATCCAGTGCGAAAAAACGGATTGGTCAGGCCAGAGAAGATCTGCCCTGGGTCGAACAGGAATTTGATCCAGAATTCCGGCAGTGGATTATCGAATTCCCTCAAAATAATCTGCCACAGATTTACAGTCTGCTGGAGCAATACCAGAACGGGAAAGAAATCGTGATCTTCCGCTCAAGAAACGAGGCCGGCCGGTATTTAGATGCCATCAGGTAAACAAAAACAAATTTTTGTTTACTTGATGGGCGTTTTTGCCCAATGTTAACTTTGGTTGACAGATTTCCATGGCGGTTTGGTTGACGTTGCGGGAAAAAAACTGCTATGGTAGGGCAGAAAACAGAAAAGGAGGTTTCCGCAATGAGCTTTGCAGAACATTTAATGACCCTGCGCAAACAGAGGGGCTGGTCCCAGGAGGAGCTGGGCAGCCAGATCAATGTGACCCGGCAGACAGTGTCCAAGTGGGAGATGGGCCAGAGCACTCCGGAGCTGGAAAAGCTGGTGGAGCTTGCGAAGCTGTTCCACATATCCATCGACCAGCTGGTGGGCCTGGAGGAGACGGAGGAGACTGGTTTCTCTTCAGCGCCTCACAACAGGGGCGATATGAGGTCCGTGGGCGTATACTATGAATATATCAGCCCTGTAAAGGTATTTGGCCTGCCGCTGGTTCACGTCCGTTTGGGGTTTGGCCCCCGGCTGGCCAAGGGGATCGTTGCCATCGGAAACTGTGCCGTAGGCGTGGTGGCCATCGGGGGCAGCTCGCTGGGGCTGATCTCCATAGGCGGAATAAGCCTGGGCCTTCTCTTCGCCGTTGGGGGCCTCAGCCTGGGGCTGTTGTCCCTGGGCGGACTGGCCGTTGGCGGCTTTGCGGTGGGCGGATGCGCCGTTGGCCAGTGGCTGGCTATGGGCGGCGGCGCGTTTTCCAACTACCTGGCTATTGGTGGAGGGGCCTGGTCCAACGGGCTTGCCATCGGCGGCTCCGCCTATGGACATGTGGCAGTGGGGACGCAGGAAGCATCCGGCTGGTTTTCCCTCCTGCCGGGGAGCGGGTATACAGTGGAGGAAGCCTGGGGACTGGTCAAAGCGCAGTTCCCTCACATATGGGGATGGGTCCGGAACGTCATCCAGTGGGCCATTGGGTGACAAGCACTTTTCCTTGTCCATCCGCATAGCATAGGGGAAACAAGGAGGTTTTTCCTATGACGCTGCGTCCCTACGACCGCCAGGCAGCGGTGGACTACGCCCACCGTTGGGCCTACTACCGCAATTCGCACTACTACAACTTCGATGAGCTGGGAGGCGACTGCACCAACTTCGCTTCCCAGTGTCTCTATGCCGGTTCCGGGGTGATGAACTACACCCCTACCTTTGGCTGGTACTACAACAGCCAGTACAGCCGTGCGCCGGCCTGGACGGGGGTGCCATTTTTTTACAACTTCCTCGTCCGAGAGCAGGAGAGTCCCGGGCCGGTGGGACGGGAGGTCCCGCTGGAGCAGGTCCAGCCCGGTGACTTTGCTCAGCTGCGCTTTGCGCCTGGTCCCTTCGCCCACAACCCGGTGATCGTGGACGTGGGCGATCCCCCCGCGCTGGACAACATCCTGGCCGCCGCCCACACGGAGGATGCTGACTGCCGTCCGCTGTCTACATACCCCATTCAGGAGGTGAGGTTCCTGCACATTTTGGGGGTGTACCGTTGACCGGCCGCACTTTTATATGGTAGGATAGAGCATCCCGCAAATGAGGAGGTCCAGCAGGTGAGACAGCTGAAAAAAGCCTATCTGGAGATCACCAACCGCTGCAATCTGCAGTGCAGCTTCTGTCCGGGGACTCGCCGGACGCCGGGGTTCCTCCCGCCGGAGGATTTTTCCCGGCTGGCCGGCCGTCTGCGGCCCCATACGGAGTATCTCTACCTCCACCTGATGGGAGAGCCGCTGCTCCACCCCCAGCTGGAGGACATCCTGGATCGGGCCGGACAGCTCCGCTTCAAGGTCATGATCACCACCAACGGCACTCTGCTGGACCGACAGGGTCCGCTGCTGTGCGCCTGCCCGGCGGTGGAGAAGGTGAGCGTCTCCCTCCACTCCTTTGAGGGCAGCGGCGGGAACGGCCTGGATGGCTATCTGGAGCAGTGCGTCCGGTTCGCACGGAGGGCCGCAGATGGAGGGAAGCGGTGCGCCCTGCGGCTGTGGAACCTGGACGGTCCAGACACCTCCGGCATGAACCGGCAGAACGGCGCGATCCTGTCCGCTCTGGAGCAGGCGTTCCCTCCGCCCTGGAAGGCTGGACGGAGGGGGACCACGCTGGCTCCGGGCATTTTCCTGGAGTGGGGCCAGCGGTTCGAGTGGCCCGATCTGGCCGCGCCGGAGGAAAACCGGCCCAGCTTCTGCTACGGCCTGCGCGATCAGGTGGGCGTGCTGTGGGACGGCACCGTGGTCCCCTGCTGCCTGGACCACGAAGGGGATATTTCGCTGGGAAACCTCTACCGGCAGCCCCTGGAGGACATCCTTAACACCCCAAGAGCCAGAGCCATTTACAACGGCTTCTCCCAAAAAACCGCCAGTGAACCCCTGTGCCGCAGATGCGGCTTTACAAAACGCTTCCGTTGAGCCTGGACCAGCCGGTCCAGGCTCTTTTTTTGCCTGTAGCCCCTCAAAAAACGATGTTTCAAAATGTATACTTATCAGACTCAAAAAATATTTTTTAAAAAAATTCAAAATAACCCTTATCTTTCCTGAATTGATGACGAATAAAAGATTGTAGGCGGCACGTCGCGTTTCATTTATTTATTTATACTTTTTAAAACAGCCGCTTCCATTGGTTTCTTCCGGTCCTAGGCCGGTTGAAATATCGTCCCTGCGCTGGAGGTCCTGTGCATCGTTGGCCACGTGCTCATGACGGAAGGCGCTCCACCAAATGTGCGGGTGCAAAGGATATGCCGAAGCACACTAAAAAAGATTAAAAGGAGTTATTGAAATGCGTATTCAACACAACATCGCGGCGATGAACGCCTACCGCAACTACAACCTGAACACCTCCGCCGTCACCAAGAACCTGGAGAAGCTGTCCTCCGGCTACAAGATCAACCGCGCCGGTGACGACGCCGCCGGTCTGGCCATTTCCGAGAAGATGCGCGCCCAGATCTCCGGTCTGGAAGCCGCTTCCAAGAACGTCAAGGACGGCATCTCCCTGGTGAAGACCGCTGAGGGCGCCATGCAGGAGGTTCAGGACATGCTGAACCGCATGGTCACTCTGGCCACCCAGTCCGCCAACGGCACCTACGACAACGAGACCGACCGTGCCGCCCTCCAGCAGGAGGTCGACCAGCTGAACTCCGAAATCGACCGTATCGCTGACTCCGCCAACTTCAACGGCATCAAGCTGCTGGACGGCTCTTTGGACGCCAACGGCCGCGTAGCTACCACCGAGACCGTGTTTGCTGGGATGAAGATCGGCAACAACGTTAATGGTATCGCACCTACCGAAACCACCAAGGCTAACAGCGCCGACAAGATCGGCGGTTCCAACACCAAGGGCGGTGTTATGCTCACTGGTCAGTATTCTGCTCTCAGCACCGGCAAGCCCTATGAAAGTGATGACAGTATTCGTTACCACAAGGATGCTGCCGAGGCTGGCAAGACCTCCTTCACCATTGACTTGGACGGTCTGGGCTACGAGGCCGCTTCTGGTACGGCTGTTGAAGGTCTGCAGTTTGTCCTCCAGGCGGGCGCAGCCGGCCAGCTGCCCACTGCCGCTGGCGACAAGCAGAGCCTGTTCCTGAAAGACGACGGTACGGGTGCGCTGACCTATTCTGTGGTGGCCAATGGCGAGGGCAAGATCACCTCCGAGGACATCGCTAAGGCTATCCAGAAGGTTATTGATGACAACGACGGCAAGGTTTATATCAAGACCGGCATGCTTAAGGGCGATGGTGCTACTGCCGGTACTCCCGCAGTAATTGAGTATAGCGTGACCCGGGAGGGCGATAAGCTGAAGTTCGAAATGACCGACAAGGGCTACACCGACGCCTGCGCCGCCGCCAACACCGACGCTGCCGGTAATAAGACGGGCGAGAACTACTTCCAGGGCAACTTCAACTTCTCTGTGGCGGGTCAGGCCGCTAGCGGTAACGCTACCCCCACTGAGGCCGATAAGTTCAAGGACGCCAATACCGACAAACTGGTGGGCAACACCTCTTCCTGCGAGGTCAACGAGGGCACCACCCCCAAGGGTACCATCTATGCTCAGGCTTATATCCGTTTTAACGAGACCAACACTGCAGTGGCTGCCAGTGGCATAAACAAAGCTACTGACTACGTTGCCGATGGCAAAGGCTTCAAGATTGGCGACGAGTACTATGTGTTTGCCGGTAGTGATGCCACCTTCAATACTGAGTACGCCGACAATGTGAAGGTCGTTGACATCCGTGATCTGACCAACCTGACCGATGCAAAAGCTAACGGTACTGCCGCTGACAAGCTTGCCTTCACTGATGATCTGCGCAAGGCTTTGGACCGGCTGTCTGTAGCCGCCAAGGACAACGAAATGTTCGACGTCCAGGTTGAGGAGCGCGGCACCATTATCGCCATCAACGAGCGTACCACCTACACCGGTGATGCCAACTTGACCGAGAAGGACCGGGGCTTGGAGAAGCAGATTCAGGCGTTCAACAGTGCGCAGTCCACCACCACCGTTACCAAGGAGGCTGGTAATGCTCTGACCCTCCAGATTGGCGACACCTCCGAGGATTTCAACCAGCTGAAGGTTAACATTGGCGACGTTCACGCCGCTGCTCTGGGCGTTTCCGGCCTCAGCATTGCCGACCAGGAGAGCGCCGGTGACGCGATCAACACCATCCGGAGCGCGATCAACCAGGTTTCCAGCATCCGCGGCACTCTGGGCGCGACCCAGAACCGTCTGGAGCACACCAGCAACAACCTGTCCGTCATGACCGAGAACATCCAGGACGCCGAGTCCACCATCCGCGACACCGACATCGCGGAGGAGATGATGTCCTACACCAAGAACAACATTCTGGTGCAGTCCGCTCAGGCCATGCTGGCCCAGGCCAACCAGATCCCCCAGGGCGTTCTGCAGCTGCTGGGCTAAGCCGTTACGGGCATCTGACAAATATGCAAAAAAGGGGACCGGGCAAATTGCCCGGTCCCTTTTTGCGTTCAGCCTCTGGCGGCTGTTCTGGCTCTGGATTCCTGCGCGGGGAGGGTGGTGGGTGTGGAGTCGAATGCGGGGTTGGTGAGGTAGACGTTTTTGGCGTCCATTTTCTCCTTGCACAGCCGCAGACACTCGCCAGTACCGACAGGGTAGAATGGGGGAGCGGCTGTCAGCCGCAAAGGAATGCTTTACATTTGCTTCTAAAAATGGTAAAATGATACAGAAACAGCGGAAAGGGAGTGGAATAAAATGGTATATCTTGCCCATATTTCCCAGGATGGACGCAGGCAGACCGTGTTAGAGCACCTGGATGGAACGGCGGAGTTGTGTGCTGGATTTGCTGCCGCCTTTAGAGCGGAGGACCAGGGACGGCTTGCCGGACTGACCCACGACCTGGGGAAATATTCTGCGGCCTTCCAGCGCCGGCTTCAGGGGAGCGCAGAGCATGTGGATCACGCCACTGCCGGCGCGGCGGAATGCTGCAAGCGGGAACAGATTTGCTCCGCTTTCGCCGTAACGGGGCACCACGGCGGCCTGCCCGATGGGGGTGGACAGGGGGATCATTGGGAAGAGGGGACCTTCTGGGGACGCATGAGAAGGGCCGCCCTGGGAAAACTGGAGCCCTACGGGGCCTGGGAGAAGGAATTCAAGCTGCCCGACGTCCCCAAACGGAGGTTCTCCGGTCCGCTGGAGGAGATGTTTTTTACCAGGATGCTCTATTCCTGTCTGGTGGATGGGGACTTTTTGGATACAGAGACCTTTATGGCGGGAGGAGAGAAGGAGCGGGGCGGGGGAGACCCGATGGAGATGCTGGAGGACAAGCTCCAGGCCCATGTCTCCAACTGGTTCCCGCCTCAGAGCGATCTGAACCGGGAACGGTGCAGGATTTTGGAGCGCTGCATGGAACAGGGGGAGGTCCAAAGTCCGGGACTGTTTACCCTGACCATCCCTACAGGCGGAGGCAAGACGGTGGCGTCGCTGGCCTTTGCGCTGCGTCACGCCCGTACGCATGGACTGCGCCGGTTGATTTATGTGATTCCCTATACCTCCATCATTGAGCAGAACGCCCAGGTTTTTCGGGATATTCTGGGGGATGAGAATGTGTTGGAGCATCATTCCGGTGTTTTGTACGATATTGAGGACGAAGCCAGGCCGGAGAATGCCAGACTGGCCAGGGCGACCGAAAACTGGGACATGCCAGTGGTGGTGACCACGGCGGTACAGTTTTTTGAATCTCTCTTTGCCAACCGCTCCTCCCAGTGCCGCAAGCTGCACAATCTGGCCCAAAGCGTCATTATTTTTGACGAGGCGCAGATGCTGCCTGTCCCTTATCTCCGTCCCTGCGTCTATGCCATTGCCCAGCTGGTGAAGGGCTATGGCGCTTCCGCTGTGCTGTGTACCGCCACTCAACCTGCGCTGGACGGAATATTTCGGGAATTTCTGCCGGACCGGCCTGCGGTCGAGTTGTGTCCTCGAGAGAGGTTCCATCAGGAGATATTCCAGCGTGTCACATTCCGGAGGGAAGGGAAGCTGTCCTGGAAGACTGTGGCGGAGCGGATCGGCGGTCAAAAACAGGCTCTGTGCATTGTCAACAGCCGTAAAAGCGCACAGACGGTCTACGGCCTGCTGGACAAAGAGGGAGCCTTCCATCTGTCCACCCTGATGTACCCCGCCCACCGGAAGGCTGTGCTGAAGGAGATCCGGACCCGACTGAAGGATGGCCTGCCCTGCCGGGTGGTATCCACCTCCTTGATCGAGGCTGGAGTGGATGTGGACTTTCCCGCAGTGTTCCGGGAGGAGGCGGGACTGGATTCCATTCTTCAGGCGGCGGGCCGGTGCAACCGGGAGGGGAAACGTCCTGCCGAGGAGAGCATCGTCACCATATTTCAGAGCGAAACCCCTCCGCCGTCTCTATTTGAACTGCCCGTGGCTGCAGGACGTCAGGCGCTGCGCAGCTATGACCAACCGGACAGCCAGAAGGCCATCCGGTGCTATTTCCAGGAACTGCTGGACCTGAAAGGCCCGGAAGCTCTGGACCAAAAGAATATCCTCACAATTATGGAGCGGGAATTTATGCCCTTCCGGAGGATTGCGGAGCGGTTTCACCTGATTGACAGCGAAACCAAAAGCGTATATATCCCCCTGGAAGAAGGGGAGGAACTGGTCCGGCGGCTCCGTTCCGGCGAACGCAGCAGGGAGCTGTTCCGGGCGCTGGGCCAGTACGGCGTATCTGTCTATCCGCCGCACTTCAAGGCTCTGGACATGGCAGGTGACCTGGAAGTGCTGGAGGATGGAAGCGCGGTTCTGACCAACCTGGCGCTGTACGACAGTACAACGGGACTGTCCATGACAGCGGACGAAGGGAAATTTCTCGCAATTTAGTTTGTACATTGATCATGGCCCTGCCAGTGGACAGAACGTGTTATTCAGTGACAAAAACAGAAAGGAGTGAACGCCATGCCAATTTCATTGGAGGTCTGGGGAGACTATGCCTGTTTCACCCGCCCGGAAATGAAGACGGAACGGGTCAGCTACGATATCATGACACCCTCCGCCGCCCGGGGGCTGTTGGAGAGTATCTACTGGCACCCCGGAATGCGCTGGGTCATTGACCGCATCCACGTCTGCGCCCCTATCCGCTTTACCAACCTGCGGCGCAACGAGGTAAAATCTACCATCAGCGCCCGGTCAGCCCGAACAGTGATGGAGCGGGGGAAGGGAGAGTTGTATCTTGCCACCTCTCAGGATATCCAGCAACGGGCCGCCATGCTGCTACGGAATGTGCGCTATATCATTGACGCCCACTTTGACATCACGGACCAGGCTGCGGACAGCGACAACGCCGGAAAGTTTCAGGATATTGTCAAACGGAGGATCAAGCGGGGACAGTTTTACAGCCAGCCCTATTTTGGCTGCCGGGAATTTCCCGCGCAGTTTAAAGCGTGTGAAGCCCCGCCGTCCTGTCCGGAGGAGCTGAAGGGAGTACGGGACCTGGGGTATATGCTCTGGGACTTGGACTACTCCGACCCGAAGAATATTACCCCGCTCTTCTTTCGGGCGGCGCTTCAAGACGGCGTGCTGGAGATTCCGGACAGAAACAGCGGGGAGGTGATCGGATGATTTTACAGGCGCTTGTGGAGCACTATGAGGACCTGGCCGCCCAGGGGAAGCTGGCCCGCCCCGGCTGGAGCGATACCAATATTTCCTACGCATTGTACATCAACGACACCGGAGAGTTAGAGCAGGTGGCTGATATCAGACAGGTACCAGAGAATGGGAAGGGAAAACCCAAGCCACAGGTGAGGAAACTTCCGTCATCTCCAACCGGGCGTACATCACTGGCTGTAAAACCTGCATTCCTTTGGGATAACTCCAAATATATTTTGGGAATTGACAGTAAAGGAAAGCCAGAGCAAAGCCTGAGATGCTTTCAAGGCTGCAGAGCACTTCACCATCAACTTCTGGATGATGTGGGCAGCCCGGCGGCCAGGGCAGTGCTGGCATTCTTTGACTGCTGGGACCCGGAACAGGCCAGGGAGCATCCTGCTTTGGAGGACAAGCTCCAGGATATTTTAGCAGGAGCCAACCTTGTATTCCGATATGATGGAGACTATCCTCAAGAAGATCCAAAAATTCGGACAGCATGGGAGAACTATTACAATACATCTGAGGACAGTCCTGAAATGGTGTGTCTTGTCACAGGAAAAAAAGGACCTGTCGCAAGAATACATCCAAATGTAAAGGGTAGTGGTCCTTTGTGGCAGCCGATGGGAAATACGCTGGTCGGGTTCAATGCCCCTGCCTTCTGCTCCTATGGAAAGGAGCAGAGCTTCAATGCTCCCACCAGCAAATACGCAGCCTTTGCCTATACCAGCGCGCTGAACCACCTGCTGGCAGATCGGGAGTATGTGGGACGATTCGGAGATACCACGGTTTTGTTTTGGGCATCGGGCGGCCAGCGGGCCTACCAGAGTTTCTCAATGGCAAGCCTGTTTGGCGCTCCCAGTACCTATGCGGTCTCTGACCTGCAAAAAATGGCCCTTGACCTGTGCCAGGGCAGGTCGGTCCTGTTTGAGGAGACACAACTGGACCCTGATACTACATTTTATATCCTGGGTCTGTCGCCAAATGCCGCCCGGCTTTCGGTGCGGTTCTTCCTCAAAAATTCGTTCGGTGAGTTCGTCCGAAACATTCAGGCCCACCAGGAACGGCTGGAAATTGTCCGCCCCGCCTTTGACAAGTTTGAGATCCTCCCCCTCTGGAAGCTGCTGGACGAGACTGTGAACCAGAATTCCCGCGACAAGTCCCCTGTACCTGGAATGGCCGGAGAAACCCTCCGCGCCGTTCTGAATGATACACCTTATCCCGTCACACTGCTTAACGGCGTTTCCCTGCGTGTCCGGGCGGAGCGGGAAATCACCAGGGGCAGGGCGGCCATTTTGAAAGCGTATTACTTGAAACATCCACATCCCGATGTACCGAAGGAGGTTTTGACCGTGTCCCTGAATCCGGACAGCACTCATATCCCTTACGTCTTGGGCCGACTGTTCTCAGTACTGGAAGCCATCCAGTCTTCAGCTAATCCGGGCATCAACACTACCATTAAGGACAAATATTTTAACTCTGCTTCCGCCACACCCAGCCGGGTGTTTCCGACGCTGATTAACCTGGCGCAGAAGCATCTGCGGAAGCTGGAGAAGGGCTTTGATATCTCGTACAGCAAACAGTTAACTGATTTGACCGCCAAGCTGGGAGAAACCTTTCCGGACCGCCTGAGCCTGCCCCAGCAGGGGGCGTTTCAGTTAGGATACTACCACCAGACCCAGGTCCGCTATACAAAAAAGGAGGAACGTGAACATGTCTGAGCCGATCAAAAACCGCTATGAATTTGTGATTCTTTTCGATGTAGAGAACGGAAACCCCAACGGCGACCCTGATGCGGGCAACATGCCCCGGGTGGACCCGGAGACTGGCCTGGGGCTGGTGACCGACGTGTGCCTGAAGCGGAAGATCCGTAACTATGTGGAAACTGTCAAGGAGGACGCCGACGGCTACCGCATTTATATCAAGGACGGAGTGCCCCTCAACCGCAGTGACGCCGAGGCCTATGCCAAGCTGGATGTAACAGACAAGACGGTGAAAGAGAAGAAAAAGGCCGACCCCGATCTGGATGAAAAAGTCCGGGACTGGATGTGCGCCCAATTCTATGACATCCGTACCTTTGGCGCTGTGATGACCACCTTTGTCAAAGCAGCCCTCAACTGCGGCCAGGTCCGGGGACCGGTGCAGCTGGGCTTTGCCCGCAGTGTGGAGCCGGTGATGCCTCAGGAGGTAACCATCACCCGTGTGGCCATTACAACCGAAGCCGATGCGGAGAAGAAAGGAACCGAGATGGGCCGCAAGTATATCATTCCCTACGGCCTCTACCGCTGTGAGGGCTATGTCTCCGCCAATCTGGCCCGCAAGACCACCGGCTTTTCTGAGGAGGATCTGGAGCTGCTGTGGCAGGCGATTCTCAATATGTTTGAGCACGACCGCTCCGCCGCCCGGGGCAAGATGGCGGTACGGGAACTGATTATTTTCAAGCACGACTCCGAACTGGGCTGCGCGCCAGCCTGGAAACTCTTTGAATCGGTGAAGGTGGAGCGGACGAACCAGGATCATGCCGCCCCTGCCCGTTCCTATGGGGACTACCAGGTCACGGTGGACGAGGCCGCACTGCCGGCCGGCGTCACCTGCCAGCGCATGGTATGAACCGGCCAGAGGAGGACTGGCTCCTGCTTTCCGGCTTGCAGCACTTCGCCTTCTGCCGCCGCCAGTGGGCGCTGATCCACATAGAACACCAGTGGGCGGAGAATTTCCGCACGGTAGACGGCCATCTTATGCACGAGCGTGTTCACGACCAGGAGTTCCGGGAGAGCCGGGGTAACTGCCTGACCGTCAGAGGACTGGCGATCCATTCAGCGCAGCTGGGCATTTCCGGCCAGTGCGACGCGGTGGAATTTCACCGGGACCCGGATGGGATTTCATTGCGAGACCGGGAGGGGTTGTGGCAGCCCTATCCCGTGGAATACAAGCGAGGCAAGCCCAAGGAGGACAATGTGGATGAACTGCAACTCTGCGCCCAGGCCATGTGTCTGGAGGAGATGCTCTGCTGTACCGTCCCGGAGGGGGCGCTCTACTACGGGGAGCCACGCCGCCGGACCGTGGTTCCGTTTACTCTAGAACTGCGTCAACAGGTCCAGGACAGCCTGACAGAAATGCACCAGCTGTACCAAAGGCGCTATACCCCCAAAGTGAAGCCCTCTAAAGCCTGTAGCGCCTGCTCATTAAAGGACTTGTGCCTGCCGAAGCTGATGAGCCGTAAAAAGGTTGCGGATTATCTGTCCGCCGCTATGGAGGGGCCGGAATGAAACATCTGCTCAACACCTTATACATCCTGTCGGAGGACATTTACTTGTCTCTGGATGGAGAAAATGTTGTGGCCAACCGGGATAAGCAGATAGCAGCCCGCTATCCTCTGCATACTTTGCAGAACATTATCACATTTTCTTACTCCGGGGCCTCGTCCGCCTTAATGGGCGCCTGTGCGGAACGGCAGATCGGATTTGCGTTTTGCAATCCCAGAGGAAAATTCCTGGCAAGGGTATGTGGGGAGGGGAACGGAAACGTTCTGCTCCGCCGGACGCAATACCGGACTGCGGACGATCCAGTCCAATGCTGTCAGATCAGCCGCACCATGATTTTCGGAAAGCTGTTCAATGCCCGCTGGAGTATCGAGCGCACCCGCCGGGACCACGGCCTGCGGGTGGATGGCGAAAAGCTGTCTGCCGCCTCTCGGCAGATCCACGGCCTGTTGGCTCAGGTCAAAGAGACCACTGATCTGGAAGAACTGCGGGGCCTGGAAGGAGTTGGCGCCTCCGCCTACTTTGGAGCCTTCGACGAAATGATTCTTGGAGATAAAGAAGCGTTCTCCTTCCACGGCCGCAGCCGCCGCCCTCCGCTGGACGCAGTCAACGCCATGCTGTCCTTCGCCTACAGCCTTTTGGCCCACGACTGTGCCTCTGCACTGGAGAGCGTGGGGCTGGATTCTTATGTGGGATTCCTGCACCGGGACCGTCCGGGCCGGACCTCTTTAGCTCTGGATCTGATGGAGGAACTGCGCCCCTGTATGGCAGACCGCTTCGTGCTGACCCTTATTAACAATCGCCAGGTCAAGGAGTCGGACTTTCTGTATATGGAGAGCGGCGCGGTGTCCCTGACCGACGAAGGCCGGAGAGCGTTTTTGAAAGGCTGGCAGGAAAAGAAGAAAGAGAGGTTGACCCACCCCTATCTGGGCGAAAAGCTGTCATGGGGGATGATCCCCTATGTTCAGGCGCTGCTATTGGCCCGTTATCTCCGGGGAGACCTAGACGCTTATCCACCATTTTTATGGAAGTGATCGGATGCTGGTTTTAATTACCTACGATGTGAATACGGAAGATGCTGCCGGCCGTAAGCGCCTGCGGCAGATCGCAAAGCAGTGTGTCAACTATGGCCAGCGTGTGCAAAACTCTGTCTTTGAGTGCCTGCTGGACACGGCACAGTGCCGCATATTGCAGGCAAAGCTGTGTAAAATCATGGATTCCGAGAAAGACAGCCTTCGCTTTTATTACTTGGGAAACCGCTACGAAAATAAGATCGAGCATTTTGGTGCGAAGGCATCTTACAGTCCTGAAGATGTCCTGATGCTGTAGGTGCGAGGGGCAAGTAAACAGAAAAATGCGGTAGCTTCGCACCAAATTTTTTAAGTTATTTTTCGGAAAATACACAGTAAATTCATTGTTCGGAATAACTTCTGGACAGTATTTGTGAAAACCGTTTGTTTTTTGCAAAAACAGTCATATTATTTGGCGGTTTTTGCTGTCGCCCCCCGCGAGGGGGGCGTGGATTGAAATCAGCAGCAACGCAAGGGCAAGTATTTCAGGCAGGTCGCCCCCCGCGAGGGGGGCGTGGATTGAAATATAGATGACAGGAGCAAGAAGCGCTGCCCCCGCGTCGCCCCCCGCGAGGGGGGCGTGGATTGAAATGATGCCGCAGAGCTGGATGCGGAGAAAGCCAAGGTCGCCCCCCGCGAGGGGGGCGTGGATTGAAATTCCCAGTCCGCTGGCAAAGGCCGGTCCAGGAACTGTCGCCCCCCGCGAGGGGGGCGTGGATTGAAATAAAGTTGAGCGCCGTATGAAGTCGCGGGTTAAGGTCGCCCCCCGCGAGGGGGGCGTGGATTGAAATATGACGGAGGCCCAACATCAGGCAACGGTCATGAAGTCGCCCCCCGCGAGGGGGGCGTGGATTGAAATACTCACGCTGTCAAGGAGTTTTTCCTGGACCGCGTCGCCCCCCGCGAGGGGGGCGTGGATTGAAATGCCCAGATCACACCGGGGTCCTTATCGGTCAAGAGTCGCCCCCCGCGAGGGGGGCGTGGATTGAAATTGCAAGCCAGCCAAGGACGGCACCCGGCACTACCCGTCGCCCCCCGCGAGGGGGGCGTGGATTGAAATTCCAGCAACGGCAATAATGGCGTGGCCGTGGGGCTGTCGCCCCCCGCGAGGGGGGCGTGGATTGAAATCCTTGGCATTTGAGATGTTCGCCCCACCATTTCTGGTCGCCCCCCGCGAGGGGGGCGTGGATTGAAATATTGCAGCAGTATTTCACGGCGCTTCCCTCCGGCCCGTCGCCCCCCGCGAGGGGGGCGTGGATTGAAATAAGGAGGATATCAAAAATGGCTAACAACGTCAACAAGTCGCCCCCCGCGAGGGGGGCGTGGATTGAAATACGATGCCCGGCAGCTCCTCCTCCGGGATGCCGGATGTCGCCCCCCGCGAGGGGGGCGTGGATTGAAATATCCCAGCGCCCTCCCGGTTTGCTTGATAGTCTCGTCGCCCCCCGCGAGGGGGGCGTGGATTGAAATCCAGCCGAAAACCGTTGATAAAGCCTTGGCGCTGTCGCCCCCCGCGAGGGGGGCGTGGATTGAAATACGATGCCCGGCAGCTCCTCCTCCGGGATGCCGGGTCGCCCCCCGCGAGGGGGGCGTGGATTGAAATCTGCCGTCCAGGTACGCCCAAACCGTCGTGCGCTGTCGCCCCCCGCGAGGGGGGCGTGGATTGAAATAATCACGATCCGCACATCGTTCCCCCGCACACCGGGTCGCCCCCCGCGAGGGGGGCGTGGATTGAAATATCCCGTCCAGCTTTACCCGCAAATAACCGGAACCAGTCGCCCCCCGCGAGGGGGGCGTGGATTGAAATACATTGAACCTGTTCCAGAAAGAATTTCAAGGTGTCGCCCCCCGCGAGGGGGGCGTGGATTGAAATAACCGCTGGATCAAACGGTCAGTCTTGCGAATTTGTCGCCCCCCGCGAGGGGGGCGTGGATTGAAATATAGCTGATAGATGTACCCCGTAACATATCCCCGGTCGCCCCCCGCGAGGGGGGCGTGGATTGAAATACTTTGGAAGGGGTAATGGGCATCAAGGCCCCGGCGTCGCCCCCCGCGAGGGGGGCGTGGATTGAAATCACTTGGCCGCTTGCTCCCCACTCTGTCACGATGTCGCCCCCCGCGAGGGGGGCGTGGATTGAAATAACAAAGTTTTCACCGGGTTCACTTGTGCTTCCCGTCGCCCCCCGCGAGGGGGGCGTGGATTGAAATACAACAAAATTCCGGTTCTGTTTGATGATCTGTGGTCGCCCCCCGCGAGGGGGGCGTGGATTGAAATAGCAACGGCCTTTATGACTTGCGGGATGATACCGTCGCCCCCCGCGAGGGGGGCGTGGATTGAAATAAAATCAGTGACGTTCCGGGTCAGGATCAGCATGTCGCCCCCCGCGAGGGGGGCGTGGATTGAAATCAAGGGCCTGTGTTTATTGGGTGATAAAGAGGGAGTCGCCCCCCGCGAGGGGGGCGTGGATTGAAATATAGCTTTGACTGGTCAGGCCCGAACGCAAGGTGGTCGCCCCCCGCGAGGGGGGCGTGGATTGAAATTGCCCGGTGGTGTCAGCTTCCTTTTTAGTAGCCAGTCGCCCCCCGCGAGGGGGGCGTGGATTGAAATACCAGACCCTTCCTTGGAACCGCCGTGGTTGGCGTCGCCCCCCGCGAGGGGGGCGTGGATTGAAATAAGTTCCCGGCTGTCCAGGGGATCAGGAAGGACATGTCGCCCCCCGCGAGGGGGGCGTGGATTGAAATGTTTCCCCTGAAGAAATCAGGAAGCAGATTTCCGGTCGCCCCCCGCGAGGGGGGCGTGGATTGAAATAACGCCATGGGGTGTATGTCCACCGATCCCATTGTCGCCCCCCGCGAGGGGGGCGTGGATTGAAATATCGAAATAGGAAAAACGGTTCTGCGCCAGCAGAAGTCGCCCCCCGCGAGGGGGGCGTGGATTGAAATATTGACACCATGGACAACTACGGCCTTTCCCGGTGTCGCCCCCCGCGAGGGGGGCGTGGATTGAAATATAGGCCAGCTTGCGCTTGGTCAGCCGCCCTTCGTCGCCCCCCGCGAGGGGGGCGTGGATTGAAATATTACTGAGCCTGTCTCGGCTGGTGGGCGGCACCGTCGCCCCCCGCGAGGGGGGCGTGGATTGAAATCTATTCCAATCTTGGCGCCCGCCTGATGTATAAGTCGCCCCCCGCGAGGGGGGCGTGGATTGAAATCACATAGGAAACGGCGCTTTCCGTGTTGTTATTGGTCGCCCCCCGCGAGGGGGGCGTGGATTGAAATATGCAGGCTATCAACCTGGAAGCCCATTTTGAGAGTCGCCCCCCGCGAGGGGGGCGTGGATTGAAATTCAACCGCCGTGATCCTATCATCTTGAAGAAGGGCGTCGCCCCCCGCGAGGGGGGCGTGGATTGAAATCCGAACAGGTATTGAACCGGCTTGGTGGCTTCCAGTCGCCCCCCGCGAGGGGGGCGTGGATTGAAATCCGCTGGAAAGAAATCTATGAACTGAACAAGGATGTCGCCCCCCGCGAGGGGGGCGTGGATTGAAATAATGAAGTGAACACCGAATTGACCAAGGCCAAGGTCGCCCCCCGCGAGGGGGGCGTGGATTGAAATAAAAATATCCGCCCTTGCGTGGTGAAGAATGGAATGTCGCCCCCCGCGAGGGGGGCGTGGATTGAAATAAGCCCTGAAGGACTTGGAAGAACGGCTTGCCAGTCGCCCCCCGCGAGGGGGGCGTGGATTGAAATCTGAACCCGGTTGACGTGATCGACATGGACGAAGGTCGCCCCCCGCGAGGGGGGCGTGGATTGAAATAGATCACCCCTTCCCCGGCCCCGTCCCAACCGGGTCGCCCCCCGCGAGGGGGGCGTGGATTGAAATCCGTGTCACCCGTACCAATGAAGTTGCCGTGATGTCGCCCCCCGCGAGGGGGGCGTGGATTGAAATATTGATGCCAACACCGGGGACATTCACCAGACCCGTCGCCCCCCGCGAGGGGGGCGTGGATTGAAATCATTTGCTCCCGGTGCCGGGGACGGCGGTTCCGAGTCGCCCCCCGCGAGGGGGGCGTGGATTGAAATAACGTTGACCGGTACAAGGCCGGACGGCTGGCCCGTCGCCCCCCGCGAGGGGGGCGTGGATTGAAATCTCTTTAGCGGGGAAAAAGAAGCCTTGGATGCCGTCGCCCCCCGCGAGGGGGGCGTGGATTGAAATAGAAGGACAACGCTCAAAAGGACAAGGATCACGCCGGTCGCCCCCCGCGAGGGGGGCGTGGATTGAAATACTTCTACCGCCTGAACATGGACGGCAAAAAGGCGTCGCCCCCCGCGAGGGGGGCGTGGATTGAAATATTACTGAGCCTGTCTCGGCTGGTGGGCGGCACGTCGCCCCCCGCGAGGGGGGCGTGGATTGAAATTATGAGGTCTGGACGGAGTGGAAGGAGCTGCACGTCGCCCCCCGCGAGGGGGGCGTGGATTGAAATTCCGGCTTTGTCGCCAAGGAGTACGACGGCGGAGCGTCGCCCCCCGCGAGGGGGGCGTGGATTGAAATGCAAATATCTACCTCAACGAGCTCGATCAGTTCTGTCGCCCCCCGCGAGGGGGGCGTGGATTGAAATTCCGAGGTGATCGTCACGCCGAGGGTCTCTCCCTGTCGCCCCCCGCGAGGGGGGCGTGGATTGAAATTCGATCGGGCTGTCACCTTCGTTGTACTCATAGGCGGTCGCCCCCCGCGAGGGGGGCGTGGATTGAAATACAAAAACACCGGGCAAGGGGCTCTATGTAGCCTTGTCGCCCCCCGCGAGGGGGGCGTGGATTGAAATAAATTGCCGCTGGGCCACAGCGAAGGAACAGCGGCGTCGCCCCCCGCGAGGGGGGCGTGGATTGAAATGCCGTCAGCGTCCACCAGGCGGAGGAGATCGCCGGGTCGCCCCCCGCGAGGGGGGCGTGGATTGAAATTATGATGCGCCGGTGGTGGAGCTGCGGCACATCGCCGTCGCCCCCCGCGAGGGGGGCGTGGATTGAAATAAGGTACGGGTCGACTCTTGGCAGAAGGACTATCTGGGTCGCCCCCCGCGAGGGGGGCGTGGATTGAAATATATCCGAGTTACGCCAACGGAAAAAAAGGAAATGTCGCCCCCCGCGAGGGGGGCGTGGATTGAAATGCCAATAAGGCGTGCCCCGGAGACTACATCTACCGTCGCCCCCCGCGAGGGGGGCGTGGATTGAAATCGCTATTGTGTAGCGGAGGAGGCAGAGCAGAAATTGTCGCCCCCCGCGAGGGGGGCGTGGATTGAAATCACCGAAGCCAGTGCCGAGCCGGGCCTCTGGCGCGTCGCCCCCCGCGAGGGGGGCGTGGATTGAAATAGTTCAAACGGGGGCTTCGACTTTAAGGCGGTCCGTCGCCCCCCGCGAGGGGGGCGTGGATTGAAATTCAGCCAGGAGTATTACCAGCTTGAAAATGCCCTCGTCGCCCCCCGCGAGGGGGGCGTGGATTGAAATTTCAGGTGTCGGAGGCCACGGTGCGCACCCTGGAGTCGCCCCCCGCGAGGGGGGCGTGGATTGAAATAGAACACCATCTCCGTGATCCCCTCTCAGTCCGGGTCGCCCCCCGCGAGGGGGGCGTGGATTGAAATCAGCTGTACGGCTGCCAGCCGGTGGTGTTCTGCAACGTCGCCCCCCGCGAGGGGGGCGTGGATTGAAATCAGTGATTGGTGTTGTTGGCCAGGGGAACGTAGCGGTCGCCCCCCGCGAGGGGGGCGTGGATTGAAATTCCCTGAGTACAACATCGACTATTTGCTCACGGCGTCGCCCCCCGCGAGGGGGGCGTGGATTGAAATGGAAATCAATCGAAAAGATACAAGAGATGGCCAGTCGCCCCCCGCGAGGGGGGCGTGGATTGAAATTGGAAAAGTAATCGAGGTGGAGAGGGATATCAAAGCGTCGCCCCCCGCGAGGGGGGCGTGGATTGAAATATAGAGGGTGTTGTATTCGTCCTTGAACTCCCCCAGTCGCCCCCCGCGAGGGGGGCGTGGATTGAAATCTGGTGTTTCGCCCGGAAAAGTGCTGGCAACTCCGTGTCGCCCCCCGCGAGGGGGGCGTGGATTGAAATCGGATGATAATTGTCCACCATTTTTTTGTGAGAAAGTCGCCCCCCGCGAGGGGGGCGTGGATTGAAATCTCTTTCTCCCCGCCGCACATATGCCGCTGTAGCGTCGCCCCCCGCGAGGGGGGCGTGGATTGAAATTGCCAGTCCTCCCGCTGATAGACAGGCGGGACATGTCGCCCCCCGCGAGGGGGGCGTGGATTGAAATTTAGAACTCCATGCAAATACTGCTGCCGTGAGGGGTCGCCCCCCGCGAGGGGGGCGTGGATTGAAATAAGGAGAAGGAGCATACCACCGACAAGACCCCCTGGTCGCCCCCCGCGAGGGGGGCGTGGATTGAAATATGGTATCATCCCCAGTTTAGCCAGTCGAATTCAGTCGCCCCCCGCGAGGGGGGCGTGGATTGAAATTTAACTGCGGACGCTTGAAAGCAAAAATGCCGCAGTCGCCCCCCGCGAGGGGGGCGTGGATTGAAATTCCGTACAGCCCCAGCCCCAGACCCAGCAGACAGGTCGCCCCCCGCGAGGGGGGCGTGGATTGAAATAAAAAGGGCGTCGTACTCGTTGACGTCCAGGTCTGTCGCCCCCCGCGAGGGGGGCGTGGATTGAAATGCTCCAGCATATTTGTGTTGTTTGTACATCCGGAGTCGCCCCCCGCGAGGGGGGCGTGGATTGAAATCAGCCGGGCAACTGGTAGACAAAAACAACCGAAGTCGCCCCCCGCGAGGGGGGCGTGGATTGAAATATCATCGAAGCCGCTCCGCTGATATTGGATGCCGGTCGCCCCCCGCGAGGGGGGCGTGGATTGAAATCATATTGACTGGCGTTCCAACCGTTCCCACGCTCGTCGCCCCCCGCGAGGGGGGCGTGGATTGAAATCGCAAAATTTTGTTTGTAAGTCCGTTTGCACCAGTCGCCCCCCGCGAGGGGGGCGTGGATTGAAATATCGACTACAGTTTGAGAACGGCCTATCATCAAGTCGCCCCCCGCGAGGGGGGCGTGGATTGAAATATCCGAGCTTGTTTCTGTTGTGCTTTGTGTCGTCTGTCGCCCCCCGCGAGGGGGGCGTGGATTGAAATTGGCAGAGATCAGTCTCAGTGACTGCCTTTGCCGTCGCCCCCCGCGAGGGGGGCGTGGATTGAAATAAGCTTAAGCCTGGAATGTATCCAAGCATCCAGCGTCGCCCCCCGCGAGGGGGGCGTGGATTGAAATAGGAACCGCTCGTTGACAGTGCTAGGTAATCCCTGTCGCCCCCCGCGAGGGGGGCGTGGATTGAAATCTCGGCAGCTCAGGTCAGCGGGACCAGGATCAAGCGGTCGCCCCCCGCGAGGGGGGCGTGGATTGAAATACCTCTCTGGGTACGTCGGCGGAATCCATCCGCCGTCGCCCCCCGCGAGGGGGGCGTGGATTGAAATCGCAACCTGGTATAGCATCACCTATGGCAACGGCGTCGCCCCCCGCGAGGGGGGCGTGGATTGAAATCAGACATGGGTCTCGCTGTCGTCCCGGAGGATGGCGTCGCCCCCCGCGAGGGGGGCGTGGATTGAAATATATATCATTGGAGAAACTTCCCCGTTTTCTCGGGGTCGCCCCCCGCGAGGGGGGCGTGGATTGAAATCGGTGATGACCGGGACGCGCCCGCCCGCCGTCAGGGTCGCCCCCCGCGAGGGGGGCGTGGATTGAAATGTCAACACGGCAAATCAAATCTATGTGGAAACGCTGTCGCCCCCCGCGAGGGGAACGTGGATTGAAACTTGTGGTGGACCGCCGCCAAGATGTGTGCCACGTGTCGCCCCCGTGTGGGGAGTGTGAATTAAAACTAGAAAGCTAGATTAAAACCACAGAAAATAGCCCTTAACGACAAGTATATATCGACTGATTGATAGGTTTTTTCTGGACAATGATAGGCGTGGCATTGGCAGAATTGCATTTCCCTTGTATTGTTTTCTCCTTGTGGAAGGTTTTAAACACACAAAATCCAAAAAATTATATCTTTTAAGAATGAGCATTATGGCGGTGGTAAGTGAACCGATATATGATTGGACATTCTATCGTCAAATTCCCTATTGGGGAAATCAGAATATCTTCTTTACGTTGTGTTGCGGATTATCATTTCTTATAATTGCTGATATCACTTCACAGTAAAAAAATATTTTCGATTTCCCTGCTTGTATTGCATTTTCCTTTTTCTCGAAGCTACTTTTATAGCAGGTATATCGTATCTTATACAAGCTGATTATCATATATTTGGAATTGCCATTATAAGCTCGTTCTACTTATTTAGAGAACAACCAAAATTGAAATCGCTCACGTTTCTAATATGCATTCTGGGTCTAACTGTAGCAAACACTCATATTATTCAACTCTGTTCAATTCTGGCGCTTGTGCCGATATATTTGTATAATGGAAAAAGAGGAGTGCATCTAAAATACTTTTTTTATGTGTATTACCCTCTTCATTTGCTTATCTTGTCATTGCTGATTGTTACCCCTTTAGTCGGGATTGGAGTGATAACTACTGAAAATTATAGAGCAGCAGCCAAGCCAGAAGCAGGGCTATCAGGAAATTATGTTGAGATATCGAATGACACGCCGGAATTGGTAAATCAAATCATTCGTGATGGCGGATTATTTGAAAATACCGCTTGGTCCTCCGACACTACGTCGATGCTGCTTGTCGCAACTGATCAGAAGAGCTTCAATTTTATTTATCCCGATATTTTTATGTCTAATGGTTGTTTTGCTTTATTCAGTACATTATCCGAAAATGGATGGGAGTTGCGACAAGGTGATGAGATAATCTGTACCTTTAGTATAGATATGGATCATCTCTCCGATTTTTATCAAAAAAATGGAGGGGTAAAAGTTCGTTTTTATCCAATTCGCAATGGATATTGTGATGCATATCATTCAATATCATGCAAAGGGGATAATTTTAACTTTTCATATACAGCGCCAGATGACGGAATTTATTATTTTGGATTGTGCAATTTTTCATCAGAAAAGGTAATAATCAATCAACTTAATGTTCAGACTAACACTCCGTAAAATCTTGTGAAGCGAAAATCGACAAAGTCAAATATGATGATACGAAGGAAGTTTAGGGGAAAAGGGGGGATTATGCCCTTTTCCAGAAATCAAAATATGTATAGCATAGAACGCTATGATTTTGAGAGAGTGCAACTCATTGAGATAGTTGCACTCTTTCTGTTTCAGCGGTAATTGGGGCCTGCTTCGTAACCTCAAACTGCTTAGAAGACAAGCAATATGGGATGAAATATGGTAGAATAGGTGCAAGGGAATTGGGAAAAAGCAAGGAAAAAGCGTGCACTTATAGGGGGCGGAGTGGATGTATAAGGACAACAGTCAGCTTCGGATGGAAGATTTCATCTTTCCATATGGGAAACTGGACCCAGAAAACGATTGGGTGAAACTGGCGGCGCTGGTTCCGTGGGAGATAGCGGAGGAGCGGTATGCAGCGCGATTCGTGAACAATGGTCACCCGGCCCATCCGGCACGGATGGCATTAGGGGCGCTGCTGATTCAGCGGCGGCTGAAATGCAGCGACCAATGGCTGGTGAAGCACATTGGAGAAAACCCGTATCTGCAATATTTCATCGGCATGAAGGAGTACGGGCCGTGTCCGTTCGGGGCGTCCACGCTGGTAGCGTTCCGGAAACGGTTCAGCGAGGAGGACCTGGCAGCAATTCTGGAGGCGTCTGTCCCAAAAGCGGAGACAGGGAAACAGGATGACTCGGATGACGGGAACGATCCGCCTAACAGCGGGACACTGATTCTGGACGCCACATGCTGCCCCGCGGACATCGCCTATCCTCAGGACATCGATTTACTCAACCAAGTGCGGGAGAAAGCGGAGAAAACGGTGGACGAGCTGTGTAAAGCGGCAGGACAGAAGAAGCCCCGGATGTACCGCAAGCGCGCCCGGAAGGACTATCTCCGTCTGTCCAAAAGCAAGAAGCGCAGTGGGAACGCAATCCGTTCCGCGATACGCAAACAGCTGCAATACATCCGCCGGGATATCAGGTACATAGCTGAATTGGTTCAAAAAGGTGCAAAATTGTCTTCAAAGCAGGCGGACCGCCTGAATATCATGACTACTGTCTACGAGCAGCAGCGCCTCATGTTTGAATCCGGGACCCACAGCATTCCCCGGCGCATCGTCAGTCTGGCCCAGCCCTGGGTCCGGCCCATCGTTCGGGGAAAAGCCCACGCCAATACCGAGTTTGGCTCAAAACTGCATATCAGTCTGGTGGATGGCTATGCCAGGATCGAACGGCTGGACTTCGAGCCCTTCAACGAATCGGAAGACCTCTGGCGGGCGGTGGCTCGGTACCGGGAGCGCTATGGCTGTTACCCGGAACGTATCCTGGCGGACAAAATCTACCGCAGCCGCCAGACACTGGCTTTTTGCAAAGAGCTTGGTATTCGTCTGTCCGGTCCGGCCCTGGGAAAGCCGCCAAAAGCTCCCGGCCTGTCCCGTCAAGCAAAGAAACTGGAGTATCAGGACAACTGCGACCGCAATGCTGTGGAGGGTGTTTTTGGGACGGTCAAGACCGCTTACGGCCTGGACCGCGTCATGGCACGCCTACAGGAAACCGCTGTCTGTGTGATTGGCGTTGCACTGCTGCTCTCAAACCTTTCCTTATCCCTGAGGGCCGCTCTCGCTCTGTTTTGCCTTATGCTTCTGCTGTTTGTCTTGCTGACGTTGCGGAGCAGAGCCTAATTGGCCAATGCCGCGACAAATATACGCATATTTTTCTGTACTCACATTCTCCGATGCGGTTTGGAACTGTCAAACGCCGGTTTCTTCCTGCTTGAAAGCCGGCTGGCGGCCATAGCCAGATTGGGCCGGGTATTCGGCATTCACTTGATCCTGGCAACCCAACGCCCGGATGCTAACCTGATCAGCGGTTTATGCTCCATGACGGGACAGTTTTTCAGGGATACCTGTTTGATGAAACAAATATTTGAACAATGAGTTGGAATAGTGGACAAGTTGCCACGAATATTTTGATTCAGAACGCTAAGAGATGATGATGAAAGTACAGTTTGAGTATCGCAAAAAGAAGGTGGTGGGCACCTATGGCAACGGCATATTGTACAGAAGCCCACGAACGGTGTTATCACAGCCGGACCATCTTGGTGGAGAACGCGACACCGGTATATCGTCGGGAGGAACGGGAGGCCGTTAAAAAAGCTATTGAAGAACGGCTTTATGATATTTTCTGTAAATATGTGTCCAGTTAGGTCTTGAGTTGTCGGAGTTGCACCCTTATAATATAGGGGTTAGCAGCTCCGCTTCTTTTTGCGAAGAAGGGGAGTGGACCTTATCGACGCAATCTATACAAGGCAATCAGTGGACCGGGTGGACAGTATATCTGTGGAAAGCCAGGTCGAATTTTGCAGGAGGGAAGTAATAGGGGAAGATATCAAGGTATATACAGATAAAGGTTACAGCGGAAAGAATACAGACCGGCCAGCGTTTCAAGAGATGATGGCTGACATTACGGCCGGAAAAATCCGTCGGGTGATTGTGTATCGTCTGGATCGGATTAGTCGTTCTGTCTTGGACTTTGCCAGCGTCATCGACATGTTCCAGAAGTATGGAGTGGATTTTGTCAGCACCATGGAGAAATTCGACACAGGTACGCCCATTGGCAAAGCTATGCTGATGATCGTGATGATTTTTGCTCAGCTGGAGCGAGAAACCATCCAACAGCGAGTTATTGATGCCTACAGTTCTCGCAGTAAGCGGGGCTTTTACATGGGAGGGAAGGTGCCATATGGGTTTCGCTTAAAAGAAACCGTCATTGATGGAATACGCACCAAAATGTATGAACCAGTTCCGAAAGAAACTGCAATCATAGAACAGATTTTTTCCATGTACGCTCAGCCTCAGACCTCATTTGGTGACATTGTGCGCTGGCTGGATGAGCGGCAGGTCAAAAAGCGGAATGGGGAGCCGTTTTCCCGCAGCCGTATCCGTGATTTGGTTGTCAATCCAGTCTATGTCCGGGCGGACTACCGCCTCTATGAATTTTATAAGGCTCAGGGAACCATCATCGAAAACCGGCCAGAGGACTTTATTGGAACGAACGGCGCCTATCTCTACTCCGGAAACGAGGGAAAACGCAAGACAGTATCCTTACAGGGACATACTCTGGTGCTGGCTCCCCATGAGGGATTGATTCCCTCCGATATCTGGATCAAATGCCGCAGTAAATGTTTAAGCAGCACCAGGGTAGCAAAACCAATCAAGGCCAAAGCAACATGGCTGGCGGGCAAGGTCAAATGTGCTCACTGTGGGTATGCACTCTCCGCAAAGGTGTATCACTGCAAAACAAAGTCTGACAACCGCTATTATCTTTGCAACAATAAGTACAATACCGGTGGATGTAACTTTGGTTCTCTGGATGCGGATCTTGTGGATGAAATCGTGTTTGAGGAAATGAGGAAGAAACTGGCCGAGTTTAACACACTGACCAAACAGAAGCAGGAGAGCTGTGACTTGCAGACAATCAAACTGAAAACCCAGATAGAAGTGATTGACCAGGAAATCGGTTCGTTGCTGGATAAAATTCCGCTGGCGAATGGAGCTGTTATGGAGTACATCAACAACCGTATAACTGTCTTGGATACTGAAAAAAAGGAGCTGTACGCTGAAATCGTACGGCTCACAGAGGGAAAAGGATATCGTCTGAAGAAAATCACAGGATACCTGGATAATTGGGAAGAAATCTCCATGGGCGACAAGCTAACCATTGTGGACAGTCTGATAGAAAGTATTTATGCTTCACAGGAAAAAATCAAAATAAACTGGAAAATATAAATCGCAAATCCATTCGCTTCTGTTTGTAATGGTTCGCCGAAGTTAGCAATTTAAGTAGGCTCTGCTCCGCAACCTCGGCAAGACAAACAGCAGAAGCATAAGGCAAAACAGAGCGAGAGCGGCCCTCAGGGATAAGGAAAGGTTTGAGAGCAGCAGTGCAACGCCAATCACACAGACAGCGGTTTCCTGTAGGCGTGCCATGACGCGGTCCAGGCCGTAAGCGGTCTTGACCGTCCCGAAAAGGCCCTCCACAGCATTGCGGTCGCAGTTGTCCTGATACTCCAGTTTCTTTGCTTGACGGGATAGGCCGGGAGCTTTTGGCGGCTTTCCCAGGGCCGGACCGGACAGACGAATACCATGCTCTTTGCAAAAAGCCAGTGTCTGGCGGCTGCGGTAGATTTTGTCCGCCAGGATACGTTCCGGGTAACAGCCATAGCGCTCCCGGTACCGAGCCACCGCCCGCCAGAGGTCTTCCGATTCGTTGAAGGGCTCGAAGTCCAGCCGTTCGATCCTGGCATAGCCATCCACCAGACTGATATGCAGTTTTGAGCCAAACTCGGTATTGGCGTGGGCTTTTCCCCGAACGATGGGCCGGACCCAGGGCTGGGCCAGACTGACGATGCGCCGGGGGATGCTGTGGGTCCCGGATTCAAACATGAGGCGCTGCTGCTCGTAGACAGTAGTCATGATATTCAGGCGGTCCGCCTGCTTTGAAGACAATTTTGCACCTTTTTGAACCAATTCAGCTATGTACCTGATATCCCGGCGGATGTATTGCAGCTGTTTGCGTATCGCGGAACGGATTGCGTTCCCACTGCGCTTCTTGCTTTTGGACAGACGGAGATAGTCCTTCCGGGCGCGCTTGCGGTACATCCGGGGCTTCTTCTGTCCTGCCGCTTTACACAGCTCGTCCACCGTTTTCTCCGCTTTCTCCCGCACTTGGTTGAGTAAATCGATGTCCTGAGGATAGGCGATGTCCGCGGGGCAGCATGTGGCGTCCAGAATCAGTGTCCCGCTGTTAGGCGGATCGTTCCCGTCATCCGAGTCATCCTGTTTCCCTGTCGCCGCTTTTGGGACAGACGCCTCCAGAATTGCTGCCAGGTCCTCCTCGCTGAACCGTTTCCGGAACGCTACCAGCGTGGACGCCCCGAACGGACACGGCCCGTACTCCTTCATGCCGATGAAATATTGCAGATACGGGTTTTCTCCAATGTGCTTCACCAGCCATTGGTCGCTGCATTTCAGCCGCCGCTGAATCAGCAGCACCCCTAATGCCATCCGTGCCGGATGGGCCGGGTGACCATTGTTCACGAATCGCGCTGCATACCGTTCCTCCGCTATCTCCCACGGAACCAGCGCCGCCAGTTTCACCCAATCGTTTTCTGGGTCCAGTTTCCCATATGGAAAGATGAAATCTTCCATCCGAAGCTGACTGTTGTCCTTATACATCCACTCCGCCCCCTATAAGTGCACGCTTTTTCCTTGCTTTTTCCCAATTCCCTTGCACCTATTCTACCATATTTCATCCCATATTGCTTGTCTTCTAAGCAGTTTGAGGTTACGAAGCAGGCCCTAAGTAAGAGCCACAGAACCCTTGCAAATGCTGGGTTCCGTGGCTTTTTCTGTGTGGGGAAAATAGGGGAGACAAGCCCTCATTTGAAGAATCTGGATGTGACCGAAGTACTATCAGGCAACTCGATTTAATTGGCAGACTTTGTCGATAAATGCTTTCATGTCTTCCACATAAGAATATGGCGCATACTCCGAATAGATTTCCGGCGAGTCCAAAATAACGATCTGGACCCCTTCAGCCCGCAGAGCCTCCAGAGTCCCTGGCAGGCATCTGGCCTCATTGGGCGTCTTGCAGAGATATGCCAAACTGCCGGGCTTATCGAAAATCTTCGCCACAATGTAAATTTTCTTATCACACATTCAAATCGCCTCCAATTCGCGTAGCCGGGCTAAAAAATCTTGTTCTGTACGGATGATTCCAGCAGAATATTCTTGATATAGCGTTCTTCCAATTTCCGGAGTTTTATACTTATAGACATACTGATGACTCCATACATCGAAAGCATAATCTTTTCCGCACCAAAGCTGTACTTCGATGGGATAGGTCAAGTTACTCTTTGATAATACAAATGGACTGCCCGGTAGTCGTCATCAACTTTTTTTCCGCTGCGCAAATCTACTACACGAAAATGGCTTGGATATTTCTCCGGATAATCATGGATCTTTTAAATAGGGCCTGCTTCGTAACCTCAAACTGCTTAGAAGACAAGCAATATGGGATGAAATATGGTAGAATAGGTGCAAGGGAATTGGGAAAAAGCAAGGAAAAAGCGTGCACTTATAGGGGGCGGAGTGGATGTATAAGGACAACAGTCAGCTTCGGATGGAAGATTTCATCTTTCCATATGGGAAACTGGACCCAGAAAACGATTGGGTGAAACTGGCGGCGCTGGTTCCGTGGGAGATAGCGGAGGAGCGGTATGCAGCGCGATTCGTGAACAATGGTCACCCGGCCCATCCGGCACGGATGGCATTAGGGGCGCTGCTGATTCAGCGGCGGCTGAAATGCAGCGACCAATGGCTGGTGAAGCACATTGGAGAAAACCCGTATCTGCAATATTTCATCGGCATGAAGGAGTACGGGCCGTGTCCGTTCGGGGCGTCCACGCTGGTGGCGTTCCGGAAACGGTTCAGCGAGGAGGACCTGGCAGCAATTCTGGAGGCGTCTGTCCCAAAAGCGGAGACAGGGAAACAGGATGACTCGGATGACGGGAACGATCCGCCGAACAGCGGGACATTGATTTTGGACGCCACATGCTGCCCCGCGGACATCGCCTATCCTCAGGACATCGATTTACTCAACCAAGTGCGGGAGAAAGCGGAGAAAACGGTGGACGAGCTGTGTAAAGCGGCAGGACAGAAGAAGCCCCGGATGTACCGCAAGCGCGCCCGGAAGGACTATCTCCGTCTGTCCAAAAGCAAGAAGCGCAGTGGGAACGCAATCCGTTCCGCGATACGCAAACAGCTGCAATACATCCGCCGGGATATCAGGTACATAGCTGAATTGGTTCAAAAAGGTGCAAAATTGTCTTCAAAGCAGGCGGACCGCCTGAATATCATGACTACTGTCTACGAGCAGCAGCGCCTCATGTTTGAATCCGGGACCCACAGCATTCCCCGGCGCATCGTCAGTCTGGCCCAGCCCTGGGTCCGGCCCATCGTTCGGGGAAAAGCCCACGCCAATACCGAGTTTGGCTCAAAACTGCATATCAGTCTGGTGGATGGCTATGCCAGGATCGAACGGCTGGACTTCGAGCCCTTCAACGAATCGGAAGACCTCTGGCGGGCGGTGGCTCGGTACCGGGAGCGCTATGGCTGTTACCCGGAACGTATCCTGGCGGACAAAATCTACCGCAGCCGCCAGACACTGGCTTTTTGCAAAGAGCTTGGTATTCGTCTGTCCGGTCCGGCCCTGGGAAAGCCGCCAAAAGCTCCCGGCCTGTCCCGTCAAGCAAAGAAACTGGAGTATCAGGACAACTGCGACCGCAATGCTGTGGAGGGTGTTTTTGGGACGGTCAAGACCGCTTACGGCCTGGACCGCGTCATGGCACGCCTACAGGAAACCGCTGTCTGTGTGATTGGCGTTGCACTGCTGCTCTCAAACCTTTCCTTATCCCTGAGGGCCGCTCTCGCTCTGTTTTGCCTTATGCTTCTGCTGTTTGTTTTGCTGACGTTGCGGAGCAGAGCCTAAATACTTTTTTTGCTGATATCTTACGCCCAACACAAATTTTTATCTGAAATAAAGGAGAGTCGCAACAAGCGGTTCTCCTTTTATTTGGTGAAAATCTCAGTACAGGTTTGGACTTTGTCGAATTTTGGGTATCGAGGTCGCCGAAGTTATTAATTTAAGTAAGAGGCGAGAACCCGTTGCGGCGCAAGGGGTTCATGGGGACTCAATCATCCAAAAGCTCTGCCAGTGGGATCGGCTCCGGCGCCCGGAAAACCTTTCGGACGTGGCGGGAGTCTTCCTCCCCCAACACACCGAAAAACAGAGAGTCGATCGCCGCAATATCTTGTTCGTCCAGTGCGTGCAGCGCGTCGCTCAGCTCTGTCAGCAGGCCGTACCCCTCGGGCAGGTCCGAGGGCTGGACAGGCCGGGTCCAGTCGATGACTCGCCAACCGGAAGTGAGGTCATAGTACCGGTAGCTCAGGTCCATGCACTCCAGACAATCGTTTTCGATATACGCCATATGGACGTAGCGCCCCAAGGCTTCCACGACAGCCACCACGCCATACCGAGGTCTCGCCATGCTCGGGACCTCCACCTGCACCAGGTCCCCGGAGCGGAAGGGGATCGGGAAGGTCGTAAGGCCAGTGCCGTAGCTGTGAATGCGTTCGGCCTCGTAGCGAATGCCCAGTTCTTTGTACCCGTCTTTCCGGACAGACTCCAGATACCAGGGATCGAAATCCTGTATGATGATTTTTCCGTCCACCAAAAAGATGTTCAGGCCCAAAACAGACTGCATTTTACCGTCCACCTCGGCCCATTTTTCAACGTACCCCCTGAAATCTATCCCATCGGGATACCCCAAAGGAGGATCCTCATAGTACCCCTCGTACTCCTTCAGGTAGTCCGTCAGCTCCTCATAGGTTCTGAATACACCCTGAACACCGCAGGGGTCGTGGTCCAGGGGATCGTCCTTCCACCACGTCTCCTGGAAGATAAACACCTGCTCCGGACGCCGGCTGTGCAGCTCCTCAAAGGCCCAGTCGTACAGCTTGAGCAGGTCTGTAAGGATCGCTTTGTCCTCCTCGCGATCCGCCTCCCGGAGTAAAGCCGTTAAAGCGGCATATTTGTCCACGATGGGGCGGCAGCCGCTGTCGATGATGTCCGCCTTTTCCTCGACGGTGAGGGGGCGGGCGGTGCGCATATGCTCCCTGATCTCCGGAGAGAGGACCCAGTCGTATACGTCCGGTTTGGTTTGATTTTCGTTACACATAAAATTCCTCCATGGTGTCTAAACACAGGCAGCCTAACCGTCCGCCCGCGAAGAAACAGCCGCAGTCGATGTCAATCCAGGTTTCCCGCCGGAGAATTTTGTCCCCGCCGCCCAGAATGCGGGTGGGGGTGTGGCCGAATACCAGGATTTTGTCCGGGTAATAGGCCGTGTCCAGCTCGGGCCGGCCGAACAGGAAGTCCTCCAGTTCGTAGTCCTCCAGCGCCTTGTCCGGGGAAAAATGGCCTAAACCGGAGTGCAGCAGCACAAAATCCCTGCCGCCGGCCTTGACGCAGGCAAACAGCTCCATCTCCCGCAGATATTCCAGGACATCCTCCCGTTCCTCCTGGATGAGTCCCTTCAGGCTCTGAATAGTGACGCCGCCCCCGTTGACGATCCACTCGCTTAGGGCGGCGATCTGAGTCTCCTCCAGGGCGTCCAGGCTCTGGTTCGTGACCTCCTCCATCAGCCAGGGGAGGCACACGGCGGCGGTAAACTCGTGATTGCCCAGGAGAGGAAACACGTTGGGACGGAGCATCATGTCCTGCAGGATTTTGATGCCGTCCGGCCCCCGGTCGATCACGTCCCCCAGCACATAGAGGGTGTCCCTTGGGGCAAAGTCGATGAGGGACAGCATCTCCTTGTACTTGTCAAAGCAGCCGTGGAGATCGGACATCACATAATACATCTTGTTGCCTCCTTGCGTCAGGAAGATTCCTCATCCCAGCCGGATCAGACCGCCGTCCTGGGGCTGCACCATGATCTCGCTGACACCATCCTCCATCTCCGACTCCACATAGGCATAGATCAGGCCGGAGCTGTTGATGTATTTTTGCTCACCTTTCCAGTCTGAGGATGCGGGGGACACAAACAGCAGGCTCCAGCATTCTCCCACCATAGGACTATCCGCCCAGAGGACGTGGTAGACCAGGCACTCGTACTCCTGCTCGAACCGTTTCACTCGCTCACAGATTTCATCGTCGGATGAATGAAGAAAGACCTGATCTCCGATCTGCTGGGATAGGCTGACCGATCCATCCCGCTCGAAATCCCGGATCGTCCGGGCGTCCAGCTTCAGCAGCTCCATGCGGCGGATGGCCTCCCGCTTCATTTCTTCCAAGGATGCCTCTTTCTTGTAAATGGACATATTCAGGTTCCTCCATTTTCTTTTAGCTGAGGTGACGATAGCTTGCAGCTTTTTCCAAAATCTCCCGCTGGGCGCATTCTACATCTGTCTGTTTCACGAGGACACACGCGTCCATCTCGATCTCCAATGCCTCCCGTTCTTCCGGAGAGAGGACGGATAAAACATGATCCTGTACCGCGCTGCTGGCATATTTCAAAGCAAGCGCAACGGTACGATCTCCAAAAGCATAATGACCGCCATATGTATCCCGAAGCAGCTTTTCGCACAGCGGAAGGGAGAGCTCTGCCAATGCGTCAAACTCCGGCAGGAGGGAAGTCTTTTTGACCTCACGTTCTCGCTTCCGAATCTCCTGGCGGATGGTTTTACGGAGCTTTTCCCGATATTCCACGCCGAAATATCCCCCCACGACAACAGACAGCCGGTTGCCCCATTGCTGGAAGCTCCCTCCATCCTCATGCTCATGGAGAAACTTCAAATATGCCAGGATCCCCTCGGCAATCACTATATTTTGCAGAAACAGTCCGCCGGTGTAATCTCCGGCAATCAGGTACTGAGCAAACAATTCCTCAAGCAGCGGCTCATCCTCCGAGTCGATCCATTCGATGGCGTCGAGCAGGCAGGTGCGGAAAAAAGGGTTGGGATTCTGCTTCGCCCGGTCGCCTCCAATGGCCAGCACGCCATTTTTTCGGACGTCTGTCCAGAAATGAAGAAGCACCGTAACCGTCTCCAGGCAGGCATCCTTTTCCTCATCAGTGCAGCGAAGGCGCTGGGAAAGATACTCCATATTTTTGATCAGCATGTTCGTCCCTCCTCGAATGACTGGGAAAAGGCCCCGCACAGGCCCTCGATCTCCTCCCGGCGGGCAATGACAGAGAGCCAATCCTCCGGGATATCTCCATATTTCAGCCCGGCCAGTCCTCCGGCTACAGCGCCTACGGTGTCGGTGTCCTCGCCCAGGTTGACAGCCTCCAGCAGACAGGCGCGGAAGCTGTCGTGCCGCTCCAGACACCACAGCGCGGCCTCCAGAGTATGGAGCACGTATCCGCTGCTTTTGATCTCGCACTTGGGCAGAGCGGGGAGGACATTGGGTTCGATCCTCTGGAAGGTGTCCAAGTAGAGAACAAACTCCGTGTGATTGCGGTAGAATTCTTTCGCGGCCTTGATCCCGTCCCACACGCTGGGTTTGCCGCAGAGCAGCTCATTGACGGAGGCGCAGTATAGCCCGCAGGCTATCAGACTGATAGGGTGGGCGTGGGTGAGGGCGGAGGCGTTGTGGATGATCTGGTAGGCCTCGGTCATCCGTGAGAAATCAGGCCCCATGGTGCGGTGGAGATACAGAGCCATTGGCAGAATGCGCATCAACGAGCCGTTGCCGTTGTCCCGTTCTCCAATGCCGCCGCATTCCAGTGGGGGAGTACCGTGCGCAAACCTCGCCAGCGCCTGCTGGATGGCGATGCCCATGTCAAAGACTTCCCTGTAGGGGGTCATGTACCCCTCATTTACCCAACGCAGGAACCGGTCCATCATTCTTTGTAGTCTACGCCGCTTGTCAGGCTTTCCAGCAGGCACAGCGCCATAGAGGAATCGTCCGACCAGGTCCCGGCGGGCTGGTGATGGGTTCCATAGGCCCGCATCCCGTTCACGGGATCGCACTCCAGCTCCTCCCGTGAACGGAACTCCACCGGCACGCCCAGGGCGTCACCCACAACGAGGCCCAGTATCCCGTTTTTTACGGCGGCTTCAAACATCATGCTCCTTATTCTCCTTGAAATCGTTCAGCTGCGCGGTGTTCTGAATGTGGTGCGTTTCTTCCAAAACACGAAATACAGCCAGGGACAGTTCATAGAGTTTCCTCAGATCAGTATTGTGGGGCGGCATACCGCCCAGGCCGTCAGGCGGCGGAAGCTGCTCCAGAAAGGCATCCGCCCTCTGTCTGGGTGAACATCCCAGCAGCATGGCGGTGAGACGATCCAGCAGAAGGCAGGGGAGAGCAAACTCCCGCCCGCACCTGAGATAGGCGTTTTGCAAAAACGGCAGGGTAAAGTCCCTGTCAAGGAACAAAAAGGGGCCGTCCAGTTCTTCCAACTGGCTGACTGCCTCGTCAGGGGAGAGCGCCTGTTCCAGAGCCTGGTTGATGATGCCGGTCAGTTTCTCCGCCCAGGGACTGAGCGCTGGCGCGGACGGATCAAAATCTCCCGCTCCTCCGTGATACTGAAGTCCTCCATACAGGCCAGTCGCAGGGCAATGATATCGTCCTCCTGCCGGTTCAGCCCGCTGGTCTCCACATCCAGCAGCCACCAAAGGCCGCTCCACGCTGCGGGCTCAGTTATATTGCATACAGGGAGATGCTCACTTGTTGTTGTCATGCTTCCAGCCTCCGCAGATTCATTGCTCACCCAAGTCCCAGATATCCACGCTGTGCTCCTCCCAAAAGTCCATAAAGGCGCTCATACGCGGGGAAGGGCCATTTCCCTTGCGATGGCAGTAGATCAGCACATGCCGCGATCCGGCAGGGCAGATATCCAGGTACTCTTCCAGATATGACTGCATCGCGGGGTCTACAAACAGGACGTTCCTTCCGGCTCGTTCCGCTAAAGTCTGCGCCCTCCAAGCGGTAGCCGTAGCCCTTCCGTCGCGGGCGCTGCAGCCCAGCGAGGCAGCCGCCTGCCGGAAGGTGAGACGGCGTTCCTTATCCGCACGGGAAATGCAGAAGAACACCGCCCCGTCATACTCCCGCATTTTTTCCTCGGCGAACTGCTGAATAAGCCGTTCCGTTTCCTCTGGGGCATCGGTCTCTCGGGGCAGCTGAACAGCTTCCCACATATTACCACCTCATTCTTGGCATCGTCTCCAGCCCATAAGTGCCGGGGATCTCGTAGGACCACCGCCCCGGCTCATCCGGCCACTCCCGGCTGTATGAGGCGCGGTAGCCCAGCTTCTCCAGCTCCTGAAAATCCCGCTGCCGGGTGCGGTCGGAGCAGTCTGGAAAAAGCTCCCGGTAGAGCTCCCGCTTGTTCATGCCGTCAGAGCCGTCCTCCTCCGCCATCCGGATCATGAGAAGGCACAGCCGCCGGATCCGTTCCAGGTATTTCCGCCGGGTCTGGTTTTCCTCCGCCGCCATAGGCCGAACCTCCAGGCTCACCGGATAGAAGGCCTTGGCATTTCGGTCGTACCGCGTCTCCAGGACCCCCGCCCGCTCCAGCAGGCGGATGTCCCGGAGGGAGGTCTTTTCGCTGACTTCAAACTGCTGCTTCAGCTCCTGGAAGGAGACCTCCTGGCAGTTGAGGAACAGGTGGTAGACGGAGAGGATTCGGCTGGTTTTCGTCAGTTCCTCCATCATGACGGCAGCTTTCCCTCCTTTTTCATCCTGTCCAAGACGTAGAAACCGTCATAGCCGGACATTTGGCCTATCTCTCCTTCCAGCACTTGGGAATAGTAGGTTCCGAACACCCGGCTGGTCTCACCCCGCTCGCGTAGCCAGTGCCTGCCATCGTCCGAGTCATCGCTGCAAACCCTGACAGTCATGACCTCCGCGTCCTTCCAAAACTGCCCTGGCAGAGGACGCACCTTGACCTGCCCATAGCCAAGCTGGCAGGACTCATCCACATAGCTCTCACCCCGGATACCCCGAAGCTCTACCAGCGTCTTTCCCCGCAGGCCCACCACTTGATAGAAGGAGCAGCCGCTACCGCACTCATCGTAGCTGGAATGCTTAAAGATGTTTCCAATGTGGATGTTCTCGTTGGTCGGTCGTTTTATGCCCATACGGTATCCCCTTTCATTTCATATCCGCCCGGGTTGTGGGGCCAGTATAGCACACGCCTGCCCCGCAGTATGACAAACGTCCCGACGCTTTTTCGGGAAGCGCATGACCGGCCTGGGCCGGTCACGCATTTGCTTACAGTTCATCCAGATCCAGCGTCTGTCCGTCATGCAGGACCTTCACCCGATCCTTCCAGAGGGTGAAGGCCGGGATGGAGGCAAATTCATCCGCCCTCTCCGTGTGCATGGGGAGGATCCACTTGGGATTCACGGTATCGATCAGTTTGGCGATGGTCTCCACATAGGCGTGGCCGCTGGTGTGCAGGGTTTCGTAAGGATGATCGCCGATGAAGCGCAGCAGGTCTTTGTCGGCGTGCTCCTCCTCCAGATATCCCTTCCACATGGAATAGATGATCTGTCCGTCCTTGTCCAGGAATTTCTCCCGTAGCTTGTCGAAGGGGCTGATATAGGTGTCCGGGTGGGTGTTTTTTCGCGCCAGCACCACAAAGCCGTCCCGCTCCAGCTCTTCCTCTGTAATGGCTTTGCAGTACACAGGGTATTTCATGGACTCCCTGATCTCCCGCAGTTCCGCCCACCGGCTGTCCCCTTTGCCCAGCACCCGTATCGTGGGGTGCGTTTTCGAGGTCCGGTATTCCTTGAACCCCCGCTCCTCCTGCATATCCCGCATGGCGGTGAGGAGGATGCGGGCCTGGTACAGATCGCAGACGAAGTGCATCCCCTTGGGAGTGTTGTGGTAAAATTCCATGATGCTGTCCAGGTTGGTGGAGGACACCAGCACAAAGTTATATTTGTGCGTTTGGAACAGCGCCTCCGCCCTTTGGCCCAGCTCCTCCTCCGACTTGACCAGGGTGTCCCCGACCTCGCCGGTGCGGCTGAGCATGGTGCCCTCGGTGACCAGAAGGTCCACCGGCTTAGGCACATATTTCTGCACCATCCGTTCCATGCGCCCCACCTGCCCCGCGATGCCGTGGTCCCGGAAGTCCCCGGTGAACAGGATGGTCTTGCCCGCCGCCTGGATGCAGAACATATAGGCGTCCAGGGCGGAGTGGTCCACATAGAGAGGGCGGACACTGATGCCGGGAACGGGTGTCATCCACGTTCCCGGCTCGTAGGTTCTCATCTGTTCCACGATGGCGCTGCCCTTTTCCGGCGCGTCCCGGTCGATGTAGGGGACCAGGATACGCAGGATGTTCTTGGCCAGGGGGCCGATGTACATGGGTACGCCCGGCGGAACTTTTTTAAACAGGCCGTAGTGGTCGCCGTGGTAGTGGGTGAACAGCACCGCGCCGTCCTGGCGGGTGCCGAACACCTTTTGGACCATCTCACGGTCCTTCGTTTGGGCGTCTCCGTCCGCCCCCAGCAGGTTGGCCCCGAAGTCGATGAGGATGCGGTGTCCTCCGGCGCTGATCTCGGTGCAGCAGCCGCCGATCTGGTGGGTGCCGCGATGGATGGTCAGGCCCGCCATATCATTTCCCTGCCTTTTCCGGTAAATAGATGGCGGCAATGATGTCCGCCAGCAGCTGGGCAAGCTCGTCATTCGGATGCCGGTTCGGCAAATCCGCAACGAATTTTTTCAGGCTTCGGGGCTCTATTCCCTCATGGGTGCGTCGTCCATCCGGTGTCAGATAGATGACCTCCATTTGTTTATCCCAGAGTTTCTCCGGATAATCCACCAGCTTGCCCAGGGTATAGAGGTATTTCCGGGAACGGTATTTTTTTGATTGTGTCCATCTTTTTTCTCGAATCAGTGCCATAGCCTGTTCAGCGCAGTGGCCGTCTTGGGACTTAACTCCGTATTTTTGCAGAATCAAGTCAAAGGCAGTGCGCAGAGTTTCATTGGTCCAATGCTCATGCCCTCCCAGTTTCAGGTTAAAAACAGCCTTTTTATTCAGGATAGACAGCAACTGCCGGCCAATCTTATCGCCAAAGGATTTTTCCTGACTCTGACATTCTTCAAGATACTTCCCCGCCTGCTCGTCATTGTCGCTGCTGTCCGTAGTTTTTAGCTCAATGAGGTAAACCTTGTCGCCCGCAAGCACGTAGTCGATTTTTGTACCGATGCTCCCAAAGAGGTCCCCCCGTGGGATCGACATCTCCTTAGCCACAAGGGTTGTCCCCTCCACAAGCTCATGGATATATTTGGACAGCAGTGTGTCCAGAATGACCTCCGCCTTGATGTTTGGAGTGAAGTAGTCTTTGACCACCCATTCGCGGATGACACTTTCCAATGTTTCAGACATATGACAACCGTCCCTTCATAATTTATGGTTTCAACCAGGCGTATTGTCGGGTGCGCAAATCGGAAAGGCAGATCTTTTGCGATGTGGGGAAAACGGAGTGGACAAGCCCCTATTTCTGGTTGTTCTGCTCGCACCACGCCGCAATCTCCCTAATCAATTCCAGCGGTAACGGCTTGCAGTAGGGGATCTGAATGGTTCCTTTGCTGGTCTTGTAGTCCGTCAATCTGTCGGCAAACGCTTCCACGGCCTCCGGGCCGGGGTACAGGCCGATGTGCTTCTTGAACGCCGCGAACTGAATCAGGTTGCGGCCCTTCCAGTAGGTGGGCATACTCCAGGAGATTTTCTCCTTGGCCTCTGGGAGGCTGCCTTTGATGGGCGCCATTCACCTGATGCAGATAGGGCTGGACATCCTCTGGCTGGCTACGGATGTACTCTTCAATCGTCTCTGGTGCTTTCCCACAGTAATGGTCTTGATCTTTCCTGCGAAATGACCTGCCGCATTTGGGACATACCCACATGGCGGGTTCCTCCTGGCTCCGCAGAATCTTTTCCATAGGTTTGCCCTTGGCAAGCTCGTCAATCAGCTTATCCAAGTACCGGATTTCTCGCATAAGAGGGTCTTCGATCTCCTCAACCCGTATGCCGCAAACAACACCTTTTATCAGCGTTCGGTTGGGATTGGGCATGGGTGCGTTGCGGAAGAAGTCTCCATAGCAAACAGGGGATAGGCGGGCTGCTTCCAATGCTTCAGCATCATATCCTGTAAGCCAGCAGATAATTTCGTCCACTTCGGATTTAGTACGCCCTTTCCTGGTGGCCTTGTTCAATAGAGAGTCATAGATTTTCCCGAAATCCATTTGGAATACTTTTTCATTACTCATATAATTGGATGCTCCTTATCATGGATGCGGATACTTGCTCTTAAAGCAACTCCCTTGTTTTTCTCGCCAGATACAGCGGAAGATTGGTGATATACCCGTCCTTCCGATAGCCGCGCTTGGAGAAGCGAAGGGCGTGTTCCGGCTGGTGTTCGGCAATATACCGCTTGAAGGAGGGGGCCGATTTATCCTCGCCGCCCTTGGCCTCAATGGGGATGATCTCTGTCCCGTACTGCACCACAAAATCGATCTCACCATTTTTGTCGGAGTAGTAGCGGGGTTCTACCTCAAACTGCCCCCGGAGCTGCTGCAAAACAAAATTCTCGGTCAAGGGGCCTTTGAACTGATAATCACTTTTTAACAGAATTGCGCTGTTGTCGATCCCCGCCATCTGCTTGAGCAATCCAGTGTCAAAGACAAAGAGCTTGAACTGATCCAGCTTGTCAAAGGCGGCAAGAGGATGTTCCATCTTGGAGACATTGTAGACCCTGTTCAACATCCCGGCGGAGACGAGCCATTCGATTGCCTCCTCGAAGTCTCTGGCCCGACCGCCTTCACGGACAGCGCCGTACATGAACTTCTCATTAGCTTTGGCAAGCTGGGAAACGATACTGCGGAAGACCATCAGGATACGACCGCTGTTGACCTTGCCGTTGTGCTTGGAGAAGTCGTTCTCATAGATCTCGATCAGTTCCCGCTGAATCTGGGCCACCTTAGCCGGGTCTTTGTATGTTATCCAGGAGGCCACGCACTCCGGCATACCGCCAATAATGAAGTAGTTATTGCAGGCTTCCATTAAGCGGCGGTGGAAAATCTCCTCAATTGGCTGCTCCTTCTGGATGCCGCGGTAGAACTCATACAGTGAAGGCTCCACAGCCGCCAGATATTCGTCAAAGGTAAGAGGGGAGAGGTCCAGCAGGTTCACCATGCCCACCGGGTAGGACTTTGGCTGGGCTAGCAGCGTCCCCGGGAGACTGCCCGCTGAAATGATGTGGTAGTCGTTGGCCTTTTCCCTGAAGTATTTCAGGGCGTTGAGGGCGGCGGGACACTCCTGTATCTCATCAAAAATCACCAAAGTTTCACCGGGTAAAATCTTCTCTCCGGCAATCAGGGAGAGCAATTCTATGATTCGCTGGGGGTTCTTGTTGACCTCAAAAATAGATTTCAGTTCGTTTTCTTCATCAAAGTTGAAGTAAACGGAGTGCTCATAGCAGCTTTGACCAAACTCTTTCATCAGCCAGGTCTTTCCAACCTGACGTGCGCCCTTGAGGACCATAGGCTTGCGGTCTTCGCTATGCTGCCACTTGATTAGCGCGTCTAAGGCGTTTCGCTTCATCACATCACCAGCCATTCTTGTGTGGGATCAAGGATAGTATAGCACATTTTTCTGAGAGATACAATGCGGGTTTTACACATTTTTCCCCGTCAGCCAGTCCTCGATTCTGATCGCGGGAAACAACAAGGTCAGCACCCGATTATGGGCGCTGACCTTACTCATTTCATCTGATATGCGCCCGAATCCAGGCTAACAAATCCTGCTCATCTGCACTGCCATCGGCAATAGCGATAAACATATCCGCCAACTCACCCTTTTGCAATTCCAGATGGTAGCTGTTCCACTTCAATAGGAGTTGTGTCAGCATGGCGCCGATCCGCATATTTCCATCTATAAAGGCATGGTTAGCCGCCAATCCATATCCAAGACGGGCGATTTTTTCAATATCTGAAGGGAAAAGATCCTCTCCCGCAAAAGATTGAAGCGGCGCGGCAAGAGCAGCTTCCAAACTGGCGCGATCTCGGAGACCGTCTATCCCACCAGTGACTTGAATAATTCGGCTGTGGATCAGAATAACGTCCTCCACCTTTATCCAAATCATTCTGCCATCCTCTTATAATCTGACGCAAAATCAGCCAATAATTGGTCGGTATCTGCCAGCATTGACTCCTTAGACACAAGAGCATCTGGCTCTTGAATTGTTACAGCGAATGGCATTCCCTTTGCACGCACAAAGGCATTGGCAAAAATATTGAAAGCAGTGGACGTTGTCATTCCCAGCTTGGCACAGATAGCGACCATCTCTGCTTTCACATCGGAATCCATGCGGAATGTCATGTTGGTATCCATATCATCGCCTCCTTGCACGACGATTATAGTACATATTATGTGCAAAGTCAACCACAATTCAGCGTTATCTTTTTTATACGAGCCAAAGTGTTTTGTTTGTAAGCAGGGGAATTACGGTAGCACCACACAAAGACCGCCCAAGCACACCTGCTTTACACGTTTTTCCCTGCCAACCAGTCCTCAATCCTGATTGCTGGGATACCCTCGTAATTCCCCCGGAAAGAGCCTTCTTTATACAGAACCAGCTTCGGGTAGTTGTCCCTGACCTCCAGCAGCGAACCAAACTCCCGTTGGATAGTGGCTTCATCACTGAGCAGATAGCAGACCTGGACATACAGCTTGTCACCCTGTTTCTCACCTACAAAGTCGATCTCCTTTGTCCCTACACGCCCGACACAGACCTTGTATCCCCGGCGGAGCAATTCAAGGCCCACGATGTTTTCCAGAACGATTTCCACGTTTTGCAGGTTTGCACCGATAACTGCCTCCCGCAGCCCGTGATCGGCCACATAGTATTTCTCATTGACTTTCAGTATCTTCTTGCCGTTGATGTCCTGGTTCTTGAGACGGTACAGAAGATAGGCTTCCTCACAGGCTTTCAGATAGTTCAGAATCGTTTCAGGAGCTACGGTGCGGTTTTCTGCTTTGAAGAATTTGGAGATGCTGGTGGCTGAAAAGCTCCTGCCTACATTGGACAGGGCATAGGCGATGATGTGCTCCAGCAGGTCAACGTCCCGGATGTTATTTCGCTTGACAATATCCTTCAGTACCACCGAGTTGAAGATGTCCTGGAGATAGTTTTTGCTGATCTCCGGCTCGAAATTGATGCTGGACAGGAAGGGCATACCGCCGTATTGGATATATTGGTCGAAAGTCAGGGCAGGGTCAGCAATTTGAAACTCTGTAAAGGAAAAAGGGTATACAGCAAAGGAGATATACCGCCCAGCAATATAGGTCGCCAGCTCGCCGGACAGCAGCCGGGAGTTGGAGCCAGTAATGTAGATGTCCGCATGGAATTTCACCCGCAGGGAGTTGACCGCCTTCTCCCAGCCCTGCACTTCCTGTATCTCGTCAAAAAACAGGTAGAATTGCTCCTTGCTGTCGCCAATTTTCTCGCATACATAGTCGTGAAGAGCATTGTACTCGCAAAGGCGCTGGTTGCCTAAGTCCTCAAAGTTCAGGAATATGGTGTTGGGGCTGTTGATCTCGTCACGGATCTGCTCCAGCAGAACGCTTTTACCGCCGCGCCTGATGCCAGTCAGCACTTTGATGATGTCCTTGCCGATGAAGGGGCGGATTTTGGACAGATAGTTCTCTCGAATAACCATGGATGTCAACTCCTTTCTTGTATAGGATAGCACATGGCGTGGTTTATAGTCAATCGAATTTTTGAATTATATCAGATACAACTTATAAAGACAGAAGGAGTGCCAACCGGCACTCCTTCATTCGTCATCGGGAACATACTCCGCAATATCTTCCAAGCGGCAGTCCAGCACCGCATACAGTCAAGTATGGAGCCACTGGTCGATGAATTACTGTTCCATGCTTTTTGTAGCCCTTGACAAAGAATATATGGGCTATAGGACTTTCGGACACGGGCATTCCTGTTCTGCCTGATGAGCGTCATGGCCAGATTACAAAAGAGCGGCATGTTCCAGTGTGTTGCGCAGGTACTTTTGAGCACGGTCGGGAGAGCATGGCAGCTGATGGTTCCTGTTGTGGTTTTGCAAACTGTCGCCGTCAATCTTGTCAGTATGCTAACGCCTATCGGAAACCCGCAGAGTCTATAGCAGCTCGTCTCCGGGCACGAAGTCCTGGCCGGCGTTGCCGCCAGCCAGGTGATCAGTAATGTTCCGGCTGCGTTGCTGCTCTCTGGATTTACAGGGAATCTGTCCACACTGATCATCGGCGTCAACTTGGATGGGCTAGGAGCGCTGATCGCATCCATGGCAAGCTTGATCTCCTATAAGCTCGTTGCACGGGAGGAAAGCCAGACTAAAGGAGCATATTTCCGGTACTTTACGGCGGAGAATGCTTGTTTCCTGGTGGCCCTCTTGGTGCTTACAATGGTTTTGGGTAGGTAAATTTGACGAAATGTGTTGAGAAGTATCGAGCATTGTGATAAAATGGAAGCAACTCATATCATGAGTTGCTTGAACGGGTGTTCAGCGCAACAATCAAAATCTATGGGGGAAACCCAAATGCCAAATCAAACATATCAAAAACTTGTTCGGGATCGAATCCCTGAAATCATCCGGGCAGATGGAAAAATTTGTATCACAGAGGTACTGTCCGAAACTTGCTACCTGGAAATGCTGGATTCCAAGCTGGCTGAGGAGCTGACAGAATATCAGGAGAGCAAATCGCTGGAAGAACTGGCGGATTTGCTGGAGGTCATGCGTGCCGTGGTGCGGGCCAAAGGCTGGACCTGGGAACAGCTGGAACAGGTACGGCAGGAAAAGGCCGCCAGACGAGGCAGCTTTGATGAGAAGATTCTTTTGAAAGAAGTCAGAGAAAGATAAGGTGACCCTGATGACGGCATACCACTCTGCCTCCGGCAGTTCTGCGGAAGATCTGTTTATTGAGCTATTCAGTGAAGCTTTCGGCGCGGAAAAGGCAGGATATCTCTACTCTCAATACCATTTCTATGACATCTATCAGAACAGTCGCTACGCTGATTTTGTGCTGGAGAGCGGCTTGCGCAGGGTTGCCATCGAAATTGATGATGAAGCTTCTCACAATAAACAGCTGGTGTCATCCGGAAAGTTCTATGATGATCTGCTGAAGCAGAACAGTATGGTCTATTTAGGCTGGGATGTGTACCGCTGGGCGGTGCGGCAGATGCAGATACAACCGGAGACCGTTAAAGATGAACTGCGCATTTTTCTGGGCAGTCATCCGCAATTTAAGGAGATAGAGGACTATCTTCCTCAGCAGCGGGGCAAGGCTTTGGATGGAACTGATCTGGAGTTGAAGGAACACCAGGTCGCGGCACTGAAATCATTAGATGAGATGCGCTCTAACAGTGAAACGATTGCCCTTTTATACCATGCCACTGGAACTGGAAAGACAGTGACAGCTGTGATGGATGCCAAACGCTGTGGTGGAAGAACGCTTTTCCTGGCCCATACTCAGGAGCTGGTCAACCAGGCTGCCGAAACCTTCCGTAAGCTGTGGCCCAGTGTAACTGTTGGCCGGTATATTGAGAGCATGAAACAGCCCAATGCCCACGTGGTCTGCGGCAGCGTGCAGAGTGTGGCGCTCCATCTGGACAGTTTCAAAGATGATGCTTTTGAATACCTCGTTGTGGATGAAGCCCATCATGCGGCGGCGGACACATACCAAAAGGTACTCTCCTATTTCAAGCCGGCCTTTACCCTTGGCCTGACGGCGACACCAGAGCGGATGGATGATCAAAGCATCCTGGAAATTTTCAAAAATACCGCTCACAAGTTAGATATTCAAACCGCCGTGGAAATCGGAGAGCTGGTGCCCATCCGATGTATCCGCATTCATACCAACATCGATTTGAGTAAAGTTCGCTTCAACAGTGTGCAGTATAATATCCGGGATCTGGAAAGTAAAATCTATGTTCCGGAGCGCAACCGACTCATTGTGGATACGTGGCTTCAGTATGTCCGGGGCAAGCGCACGGTAGTATTCTGCGCTTCGGTAAAGCACGCCGAGCAGATCGCTGAGATGTTCCGTGACCAGGGCATTCAAGCATCGGCAGCCTCCGGCAGCATGAAGCAGTCAGAACGAAAAGAATTCCAGGACAAGTTTGTCAACAGGGAGATTCAGGTCTTATGTGCCTGCGACCTGCTCAATGAGGGGTGGGATTGTCCGGAAATTGAAGTGCTGTTCATGGCACGGCCCACTATGTCTAAGACACTGTATACCCAGCAGCTTGGCCGAGGAATGCGGCTGTATGAGGGGAAAGAGAGTCTGATGGTCTTTGACTTTGTGGACAACGCAAGCCAGTACAATATGCCCCAGTCCCTCCACCGTCTGTTCAAGCTGAAGGAGTACAGAGCAGCCCAACTGGCTGTGGCCCCCAGTGTGCAGAAGGCAGCAGAAGCGGAGCTATACGCCAGGGGGGAAAAGCCGGAGGCGCTGATCGACTGGCCGGTGAGTGTCACAGACTACGAGCTGGTAGATATCTTCAACTGGCAGGAAGAGGCTGAGGGAATGATTTCTCAGATGGAGTTCGTCCGCAGAGTGGATGTGCAGACCGAAACCATCGAGCGTTATGTCCGGGAAGGCAAGCTGGTGCCCGATTTGGTGGTGCCCATGAGCGAGCACCGCACCTTCAAATATTTCAAAGAGGAGACGCTTGCAAAGTGCGCTCAGCAGTATAGATGGACGCTGATTGACGACTCCAACCGGAAGGATATGTTCATGGACATGATACGCCAAATGGATATGAGCTACTCCTACAAGCCGGTATTGATCAAAGCTATCCTGCTCTATGCCGATGAACGGGGACGGATCAAACTGGAAGACATCGTCTCTTATTTCAGGTCCTACTATGAGAGCCGCCGATCTGCCGGGCTGACTGTAGAGAAGAAAAACAGCATCTTTGCAAAGGGCGGCTACACCGACAAGGATGCCGAGCGGAATATCCTGGCTAACCCTTTCAAACGGTTTGAGGATATGCAGATGCTTCGGCACACCAAAACTTTGGGCATTGTTCAGGTGGATGAGTCAGTGTGGAAGCGGCTGAGCAAAGATGAAAAAGTTGAAATCGAAGTGATTTGTGATGAGAAGTTGGATGCATATTACGAGAGGTTCTCCAAGTAAGGATATATGCTTGCTTGATATACATAATTTGAATCTGCTTACCTTCTTTTGCCCAAGCGAGCAAAATGGCAGGAAAAATCATGCAAAAATCTATGTATCAAAATATAATATTTGTCAAATCGGACAGTTAAACTTGTCGGTTTTCCAATGAACCTCTGCCAAAGTAGCCATTGCAGGTCTGCATACACCGGACCAGCAGCTCCATCTGCACGGAATTTTAGCCCCACCCTGCCGGAAGGGAGCCCCACTCCACGAAAGTAAAGAAAGGGACCTGTATAATTGGCGTAGCACAGGAAACTGTGACTATATCAATTGGAGGTCCCACCATGCCAAACTATCTGGAGATCTTGAGACTGGATAGCCTCAACCACAGCCAACGAACAATCGAATCAACGGTACATTGTTCGCGGCACACCGTCCGCAGCGTTCTGCAAGCAGCAAAGGAGAAGCAAATCGCGTGGCCGCTGGATGATGACATCACCAACGCAGAGCTGGAGGAGATTCTGTTCCCTGGTAAGTATAAGAGCGGGTGCCGGTATGTGGAGCCGGACTATCCGTACATTCACCGGGAGCTGGCGAAGCCTGGGGTGACCATGGCGCTTTTGTGGGAGGAATACTGCCGGAAGTGCCATGAGGCTGGGGAAACGCCGTACATGAGCACGCAGTTTGGGGACAAGTACCGGAGGTGGGCGCGGGTGACGAAGGCCACCATGCGCATCCAGCACAAGCCGGGAGACGCCATGCAGGTGGACTGGGCGGGCGATACCCTTCCGGTATATGATCTGGTAACCGGTAAACAGAGCCCGGCGTACTTGTTCATGGCCGTGCTGCCGTGCAGCTGCTACACCTATGCGGAGGTCTGTGAGGACATGAAGACAGAGAACTGGCTGTCCTGCCACGTCCATGCCTTCCAGTATTTTGGCGGTGTGACACGGCTGCTGATTCCGGACAACTGCAAGACAGCCACTACGGCTAACACCCGATACGAGACTGTGCTCAACCGCAGCTACCAGGAGCTGGCCGAATACTACGGCACGGCAATCGTTCCGGCTCGCGTCCGCAAGCCCCAGGACAAGAGCGCAGCGGAAGCATCTGTGCGTTTTGCCCAGACATGGATCATTGCGGCGCTGCGTGAGCGGAAGTTCTTCTCCATCCGCGAGATGAACGAGGCCATAGCGGAAAAGCTGGAGGAACTGAACAACCGCCCGTTCCAGCGGATGGCGGGCACACGCCGCAGCGCCTGGCTGGAGGAAGAGAAACCGTACATGCTGCCATTGCCTGCTGTGCCCTTTGAAGCGGCTGTCTGGTCCGTTGCCAAGGTCCCCAACGATTATCTGGTATCTGACGGCAGGAACAAGTACTCTGTGCCGTACAACCTGATTGGCGAAAAAGTGGATATTCGTGTGACAAAGACTGCGGTGGAGGTATTCTACCATGGCAGTCGTGTCGCCAGCCACCGCCGCTTGCAGACGATCCAGCGCGAGCCGCTGGTAAAGCTGGAGCATATGCCGCTGGCGCACCAGAAGTATCTGACATATAACGCCGGCGATTTCAGCCGCTGGGCCATGTCTGTGGGACCCATGACGGAGAAGGTGATCCAACACTTCCTGACCTCCGGGACAGCCCCGGAGCAGGGCTACAAAGCCTGTGCCAGCCTGACAAAGCTGGGAGAGCGCTATGGCAGAGAGCGTCTGGAAAACGCCTGTGGGCGGATCCTTGCGTACAGCGCAGCGCCCTCTGTCCGCAACATTAGCAGCCTCTTGAAAAACGGCCAGGACCGGCCCGCGAAAGCAGCCCCGCAGGACAAGCCCAACGATTCCAACCGCTTCGGCATTACACGCGGAGCCTCCTATTTCCGGAAGGGAGGCGAGGGCTGATGGTACTCCAGGCAACCATTGACATGCTGGTTGGAATGAAGATGACCGCCATGGCGGCGGAGCTGTCCAGCCAATTACAGGACTCCTCATTCAATGAACTCGGCTTTGAGGACCGGCTGGGGCTGCTGGTGACTGCCGAGTGGAACCGCCGCCAGACCAACACGGTGAAGCGGCTCATTCACAACGCCCACTTCGCCGCCCCGTTCGCTGCGGTGGAAGAGATTTCGTACTACGAGGACAGAAAGCTGGACAAGGCTCAGATGCTGCGCTTCTCCACCTGCAAATTTGTGGACGAGGGCCACCACATCATCCTCAAAGGCGCTTCCGGCAACGGCAAGACATACATTGCCTGCGCCTTGGGCAACGCCGCCTGCCGCCGGTTCAAGAAGGTCCGCTATGTCCGTATGCCGGAGCTCCTCGACGAGCTGAGCATTGCCCGCAGCGGCGGCGAATTGAAGAAGTGTCTGGCCTCCTACAAGAAGGTGGATCTACTCATTCTGGACGAGTGGCTCATCCGGCCGCTCTCCCCCCAGGAGTCCTATGACCTGCTGGAAATCGTGGAGGCCCGCTGCCAGCGCTCCATGATTTTCTGCACCCAGTACCAGTCTGAGGGCTGGTATACACGCATTGATCCCAATCCTGACTCCGGCAGCCCCGTTTCCGAGGCAATCATGGACCGCATCATCCACAACGCCTATGAGGTCCTGGTTGAAGGCCGCGTCTCCATGCGGGAACGTAATGGCCTGAAGTCTTCCCGCGCCAAAGGCGCTGAGCAGGATGCCTGACTGCCCCTTCAATCCCTCCGATTCCCCCTGTGACCTTGAATTGGATTTGATGATCCTGCGTGAAGCGGAACGGGAATCCTTGGAAATCTTCTATGCCATGCGGGAGGAATTACACTTTTACCTGAATCGCACTCAATTACTGGAGACTGTTTTGACTGCCAACGGTATCCCCATCCCCGACTGCGATCACTGATCCCTGGCTCTGCCCGCCGCCTCGGCTGGCAGGGCCTTTCCTCTAAAACTGCTCGTGGAATAGTGGGGCTCCTTTCCGGCAGGGTGGGGCTAATACTCCGTGCAGACGGGGCTCTCGGTCCGGTATATGCAAGGTCGTGATTGTTGATCCAATGTCCCTTGAAATTGCTGTGGAGCAAAGCCGTATGAGCCATAAGCGTAAGTATATATTTTAAAATAGGATAAAAGGATATCTGTGCCTTAACTGGTGCAAAGGTCCTTTTTGTTTGTACTTATTTGATATTTTCAATCAAAATCTGGAAAGGAAGATCCCATCATGAAGAAAAAAGTCACAGAACTGGCACTCACCATCAACAGGCACAGTATGGCGCTGGCCTTCCGAAGCGGAATCCCACCCAAAGGCAGGAGTAAGCTGATCGTGCCATATAGCGTAGATCAACTATAGTCTGCAAAGGGAGCCCTGGCTAACCTCAAGAGAGTTACCCGAAGTTTGGCAGCTTCCACCCACAAGCTGGTTATGGAGGTTACGGCCCTTTCCCAAGCGGCAAAGATCAACGGCGGCGGGAAGTTTTCGGATATCAATGCCATTATGCAGCAGGTATTGGATGAGAGCACCCATTCCTACTCCACAGGAGGCGGTACAGATGAAAGTGAAGAAACTAATTGGGCATCCCTGTGCTGAGTGTCCGTACAAGCTGGGCTTGGTACATACAGTAGTCAATCCCTGTCCTCGGTGCAAAGCGAACGGCTACCAGACATTCGAGACATTCCAGAAGCAAGCGATAGGAGATGGCTCAACCTCTGAGCATGAGAAAAGGTAAGGCTGTACTATTGAATTGCAAGGGTGCCTGTGTCGGGTGTCCTTGTTTTCATCGCATCATGCCCTGCGTTAGCGATATATTCTACCTGTAGCACAATAAGAAATGGAGTGATCTGCATTGTCCAAGAAAAAGATTCTCAAAGCAATCCTGCTCGCCCTCTCTGTCCTGCTGACGGCGGCACAGAGCACAGATGGAAAGGAGAAACCCGCGAAGTTCAACGATGACCCTGACACATACTCGGAATAGAGGGCTTCCCGTGTGGGAGGCCCTCTATTTCTCTGTCCGGCATGGGCTGAGTGCAGCCCACTAAATCAAATCTAGGAGGTACAATTATGCCCGCTAATGTTAAAACCATGTTCTACGTCCGTGAAAAGCCCTGGCATGGCCTGGGTACTGAGGTGCAGGAGGCCCCTACCTCCGCTGACGCTCTGATCTACGCTGGTCTGGATTGGGAGGTCATTCAGAAGAACGTCTACTCCGAGGATGGCTCCTTGATCGCAGGGTACAAAGTGAACACCCGCAGCACCGACAGCGCCGCCCTGGGTATCGTCAGTGACCGCTACAAGGTTGTCCAGAACGAGGACGCTTTCCAGTTCACCGATGATCTGCTGGGGGCTGGCGTGACCTACGAGACTGCCGGGGCCTTACAGGGAGGGCGCAAGGTCTGGATGCTGGCCCGGATGCCTCACCGCTACATCATCGCCGGGGACGAGATCGCGCCCTATCTGGTCGTGATGAACAGCCACGACGGCAGCAGTGGTATCAAGGTTGCCATGACCCCCATTCGGGTTGTCTGCCAGAACACCCTCAACTTGGCTTTGGACAGTGCCAAGCGTATCTGGACTACCAAGCACACCGAGAACGTCATGCTCCGTGTCCATGAGGCCGAGGAAACCCTGGGACTGGCCGAGAAGTACATGGGTGAGCTGGGCCGTGGCATTGATACCCTGTCCAGGATCAGGCTGACCGATAAGACGGTCATGGACTTCATGAATGAGTTCTTCCCCGTCACCCTGGATATGCCCGATGTGCAGCGCAAGAACAATCTTCGTCTGTTGGAGGACATGAAGCGGCGGTACTGGGAGGCTCCCGATCTCTCCAACGTAGGAAAGAACGGCTACCGCTTCGTCAATGCCATCAGCGACTTTGCCACCCATGCCGATCCCATCCGCAAGACCAGGAACTACAACGAGAACCTGTTCCTCCGCACTGTCGAGGGCAATCCCATGATCGACAAGGCGTACAAGATGGCACTGGCGGCGGCGTGATGTTCTATGGCAAATAGGGAGCGCATGGCTACAGGCTGTGCGCTCCTTATTCTATTTCAATGAAAGTGAGGTTATCATATGCCTGCAAAAGTATTGGTATCTACCGAGAATATGCCCTATGCTGACTGGTTGGAGTACCGAAAGCAGGGTATCGGCGGTTCGGACGCATCCGTGGTCTGTGGGATCAGCCGATACAAGTCCCCTGTGGAGCTGTGGCTGGATAAGACGGGTCAGCTCCCGCCCCAGGAGGCCGGGGAAGCTGCCTACTGGGGTACGCAGTTGGAACCCTTCGTTCGGGCCGAGTTCACCAAGCGCACCGGGATCGAGGTGATCCACACCATGCAGCTGCTCCAGAGCGAGGAACATCCCTTCATGCTGGCGAACCTGGACGGCATCTGTGATGTCCCGGATGTTGGGAAGTGCATCTTCGAGGCCAAGACCGCTTCGGCGTATAAGGCCAGCGAGTGGGAGGACACCATCCCAGACGAGTATATGCTCCAGGTGCAGCACTACATGGCCGTCACCGGGTATGCCGGAACCTACATCGCCGTTTTGATTGGCGGCAACACTTTCAAGTGGAAGTTCGTGGAGCGTGACGAGGAATTGATTTCTATGCTCATTGAGCTGGAATCCAACTTCTGGCATCATGTAGAGGAGCTTACCGTTCCGCCGCTGGATGGCTCCACTGCCTCTGCCAAGTTCCTTGCTGACCGCTTCCATGACAGCATCCCCAAGTCTCACATCACTTTGCCCGACACTGCCGCTGATCTGCTGGCCCAGTATGATGAAGCCTGTGAGCAGTTGGAGATCGTCACCGAGCGGAAGCAGAAGGCCGAGAATCTTCTGAAGGAGATGATGGGCGAGAATGAGGTTGGGACTACTGGTGATCGGATTGTCACCTGGAAGAGCGTGTCCCAGGAGCGGCTTGACAGCAAGACCTTGAAGGCCGAGCATCCCACTCTCTACAAGAAGTATGCCAACAAGTCATCCTACCGCCGCTTTACCATCAAGGCGGCGAGTTAATTTAGGAGGTTCATTATGGACAACACGAAACTGAAAGGCCGTATGAGCGGCAAGATGCAGGAGTTGCAGCAGTCCGCCGAAAATCAGAACATCACCGTTACCTCTGCGCCGGAAACTGCCATAGCCCCGGTGGATTCCACCTATCTGGCCCTGACCAACAACGCCCTTGACATCATCCGGGCCAACTTGAAGAGCCAGCCGTTGACGCTGGATCTCTTCGACATCGTGAAGTCGCCCTCCGGCGGTTCCACCGTGTTTGAGGTTCCGGGGTTGGCGGGGAACGAGGCCGCCATGGAGCTGACGGGCATTGTGCTGGACTACACTACTCCCAGGGCCTATTGGGATACCCCTGATCCGGTGGAGGGTACGCCGCCTGTCTGCATGAGCCAGAACAGCATCATCTCCCACGATGGGAAAGCCTGTGCGCACTGCCCCTACAATGACTTTGGTTCCAGGGATGGGGAAAGCAATGCCAAGGCTTGCAAGGAATCGGTGCTGCTGTTCCTGCTGCGGCCCAACAGCATCATCCCTCTGCTGGTGCGTGTCCCTGTGACCAGCAAGCCCAGGTTTCTGAAATACTCCACTCGACTGCTGAGTACCTTAACGCCGATCTCCAGCGTGGTCACGAAGATCACTTTGGAGAAGGCCACCAGCAAGCAGGGTAAGCCCTACGCCCTGTTCAACTTCCAGACGGTCAGCACTCTCAGCCCGGAGGAGGCAGCTCAGGCGAAAGCGTTCGGCCAGCAGTTCATGGAGATCGTGAACGCTGCCCAGATGGTGCCGGAGCTGGCGCAGGCCAGCTAAGATAGGATACGCTATGATGGCCCGGTGTCCCTGCCATACGGCGGGGATGCCGGGTCATTTACTTTTGGAGGAATGTCTATGAACTATAGCGAGATAAAGCAGATCTTCCGTGAACTGAAAGCTACTTCTCCCAAGGATGATCTGACGGCACACATCATCTTCACCGAGGACAGCTTTGCCACACGGTATCCGTTGTTGAGCCGTACCTATCGTTTCAACAGCGACAACAAAGGGTTCCGTCCTCGTATGTTCAGCAACTCCATCTTTGCCTACTGCCTGGACGAGACCTCCGATCAGGGGGTCCGGCTGGACTGGTACATGGCCGAGGAAGGGAATCCTGGCGGCTGGAAGGTCGAGGACTGCTACATCCTGGAGCAGATGCGGGATGTGGCAGCTATTCCCAACCTGACCAGCACAGGGCAGGGTGACGGGACTGTCTGCTACTTCTTCGGCAATACCTGTATCCGTGTCCATGAATCCTACGAGGATGGAAAGGTTCACCTGGAGCCTGTGCGTGGGGATCAGACCGCTTGCGGTGAGTGGGTGGAGCTGCCTGTTGACCGAGTATATGGCTACTGCACCCTGCTGGAACGGCACTTGAACAGCGAGGCGAGGGCATGAGTATGCGTGTGTTAGTAATTGAACCGGAACGCAGACCAGAAGTGAGGGAAATCGATGATTCCCTGAAGGCGATGCAGCAGATCGTAGGCGGCTTGATTCAGCCTATCTACCTGGATGATTCTGTAGCCTTGGTCTGCAATGACGAGGGTAAGCTGATGAATCTTCCGCCGAACCGTGGGCTACGGGACAGGAACGGGCAGATGTACGACATTGTATTCGGTACGTTCTTCCTGTGTGGTGCTCCTGCTGATAGTGACCACTTTACCGACCTGACCCCGGAGCAGATCGAGCAGTATCAGAAGCTGTTCTACACTCCAGAAATGTTCTGGGGCATGGATGGACACATTGTCTGTATTCCAATAGAAGCAGATCGGGAGGTGGCCAATGATGGAAGACATATCTGAAAGCCGAGCTGTCAGACTGAGTTGGGATAAGGTTTGCGGCATCGTGTCAAAGGAGATCGAGGAGATCCTGGGAGTTCGTATCCAGTGCAGGATTAACGTGGCAGCAAGTTCGTTCTGGGATCTGACGTTTATCAACTACCGACTGCCTCTCCCAAAGCTCTGTCAGCTCCTACAGGAGACACAGGCCACCCCGGAGGATTGGGAGGACGCTCTACCTGACGAGGGAGAGATAGATGTCAACGGGATCGGGATCGTGCTGGCTGAGAAATTGATCTCCCGGCACCTGAAGCTCACCTGGGAGCACCATCTGATCACCGAGGACAGTTTGTGGCTGGTCGGGGTGACCAAGAATGAAGATCAATGATTCCATGCGGGAACGGCCGGTCAGAGAAGTTTTCGCTAACCGGCAGCAGCAAATGTGTAGTATAGGGATTCACTGCGGAGAAACGCTGCGGTTCGCGAAAAGTTATCTGACTTGCCGCTCCCGCAGCATTTCTCCTGCATTTAATCATCTTTGGAGGTAGAAAATGAAAGTCCAAGCATACATCCACAGTCTGAAAGACATGAAAAGTGACCGCAATGTGTTGGGCGAGGCCGAGATCATCCGCAAGATCGGCGATAACCTGTATCTGGCTGAGTACAACGGCGTCCAATGCACGGCGATCTTCAACCCGTTCGTCAGCAGGTACTTTGTCGATGACCTGTACGGGATTGTGGATGCCAGAAAGTACGCTGATTGAAAAAGGAGAGTGAAAAAGTGCAAAAGCAACAGACAAAACCTGATAGCACCAGTGTCGAGCGGGTCACCGAACTGGTTTCAGTGCTTAACCACTATCGTCACGAATACTACAACCTCACAAAGCCCAGCGTGTCCGATGCGGTTTACGACAAGCTCTTTGACAAACTGGCAGCGTTGGAGCAGAAAACGGGGATCATCCTGAGCAACTCTCCCACACAGACCGTAGGCTATGCTCCTGTGAGTGCGCTGCGGAAGGTCCGGCACAACATTCCGCTCCTGAGCCTGGACAAGACCAAACAGACCGATGATCTGGTTTCCATGATTACCGTGGCTCCGGCTCTGCTCATGCTGAAGCTGGATGGTCTGACCGTCAAGCTCTGTTATGAAAATGGCAAACTGATCCAAGCATCCACCCGTGGGGATGGTGAGGTCGGCGAGGAGGTCACCCACAACATCCCTGCGTTCTGCAACGTGCCATTGAAGATCCCCCACAAAGGGAAGCTCACGATCACGGGGGAGGGCCTGATTCACACTGACGACTTCGAGCAGATGAAGGACTCCGAGGGCAAAGACATCAAAAATGCCCGGAATCTGGCCGCTGGCTCTATTCGGCTGCTTGACCCGTCCGTCTGTAAAGATCGTCGTATCTACTTCTATGCTTTCAACGTCATTGAGGGCATGGATACCCTCGACAGCAACGTAGATAGTCGGGGGTGGCTTCTGGAAGATTTGGAACCTCTCGGCTTTGAGATTTGCCCGTTCATACGGCTAGAAAAGAACGTGTCTCCGGCAGAGATGGAGAACAAAATCCAACATCTAAAGACAGTCGCAACCCTTGAAAAGCTGCCTATTGATGGAATTGTGCTGCGCTATGACAGCATTTCCTACTCCAAGACGCTGGGGAGGACAGGGCATCATTACAAGGATGGTATTGCGTTCAAGTTTGAGGACGATGTGACAGAGACAGTCTTCCGTTCCATTGAGTGGACCCCTGGCCGTTCCGGGGAGATCGCACCCGTGGCTCTGTTTGATCCTGTGGAGATCGACGGCTGCACTGTGTCGAGAGCCAGCTTGCATAACCTGTCCTTTATCAAGGACTTAGAACTGCATCCGGGCTGTCGTATCCTCGTTTCCAAGCGTAACATGATAATTCCCCATATTGAGGAAAACCTTGACCGTGGCCGTTATGCCCCCAGTCTGATCCCGAAACGGTGTCCCTGCTGCGGGAAGCCTACGAGGATCTACGCTCGTTCTGGTGGTAAGGGAGGCCAAGTGGCAACACTCCACTATGATAATCCTGACTGCGGCAATCAGACACTTCGCAAATTCGTTCACTTCGTCGGGAAGAAGGCCATGGACATCTCCGGCCTCTCAGAAGCAACCTTGGACAGATTCATTTCCGCTGGGTTCCTGACTACCTACCACGACCTCTATCATCTGGACAGATACCGCGATCAGATTATACGCATGGAGGGCTTCGGCGTCAAGTCCTATGAAAAATTGCAGGAATCCATCAACGCCAGCAGAAAGACCACCTTTGCACGGTATCTGGTGGCTATGGACATTCCCATGATCGGAAGGACCGCAAGCAGGGCGTTGGACAACTACTTTGGCGGCAACTTGGATGCGTTTGAGAAAGCGGCCACGAGCGGCTTTAACTTTACTACGCTGCCGGACTTCGGCGCAACTCTGAGTGGAAATATCCATCAATGGTTTAGCGTTCCCGACAATCTGGAGCTGTGGAGAACACTCCAGAGAGAATTTACATTTGAAGATAGAAAGGAAAGTATCACCATGGAAAACAAAAACAACGTAACCTATAGCCCTTTCTACGGCTGCACCATCGTCGCTACTGGCAAGCTGGAGCACTTCACCCGTGACGGCATCAACAGCAAGATTATCAGTCTCGGCGCCACCGCCGGCAGCTCCGTGACCCGTAAGACCAGCTACGTTATCTGCGGGGAGAAGCCCGGCAGTAAGCTTACCAAGGCTCGGGAACTGGGCATCCCTGTCCTGACTGAGCAGGAGTTTCTTTCGATGATCTCCGCATAAGTTGTCCGATTGATGGTACTGAGATCACTGAGCAGGCTATCTGCCAAAATCACGCTGTCCCGGAATTTACCGGGGCAGCATTTTATTCATGAAGGAGATTGAAACTATGAGTCACGAATGGGGAAATTACCCGGAGAACTTCACCCCGAAAATGTATTGGGGTGCCAGGGCCATCCTTGAACGACAGAGCGGCCTACCCGGAAAGGCATTGTGCCTTCTGTATGACCGCCAGAGTTTTGAGCGGTTGGAGGGGAGCCAAAGGGATCAGGATGTGTTCTTTGACTGGATCAACACAACGGCTCTGCCCGAGTTACGACGCCTTGCCAGAGAAAGTCGCTTCTACGAATGGAACGACCTGACAATGATCCAGTCTGAGGACGGTGCTTTCATGTGTCAGGCCACGCCAAAGGGCAGCTATGGGGAATACCTCTATATTGGGTACTGGGAGGTGAATCTGGAGGAATGAAATATTACAGTACACAGCGTCCCGTTGCACCGGGTACGTTCCCAAAACCGGATGGCAACAAGGTTGTGCAAATCGTCAATTTTGATGAGCGGCAGTATTGCGAGGAGGCTGGCCGTGGTTGCTGGGGCTACATTGAATATGAAAAGCCCCTGACCGAGAAACAGGCTGCGGACTACGAACTTGTCCGGGAGCAGCTTCTGGATTTCACACAGCGGTACATGGTGGGTGCGGGGACATCGATTCTCCGCACCTTTGCCACGGCTGCGGAACTCAACGAGTGGTTCGATGCGCAGATCGTAGAGGATCGTCACTTCTGCCGTCTCTATGACCGGGTAAGGATGGTTCATATCCTTGGCTGTCGTTATATGTGGCTCAAACCGGAGGAACAGTGGACAGATCATCCGCAAAGCAGCTTTCCAAGTCCATCGCTGCTTTCCAGAGAAGAACCTTGGAACTGAATAGGGAGGTAAACATGGACACATACAGAATACCGCTTGTTTGGCAGATGTACGGTCACTGTGACGTTGACGCTAACTCACTGGTAGATGCGATTGAAATTGCGCTGGGGCCGGATACCCCGCTTCCTGATGGATGCTACGTTGAGGACTCCGTTGGTGTCGATTATGAAGTCCTTGAATTGGATCAGGAGACTACTACATGATGCGTACAAATGAAAAGCGCATCTCCTGGGCCAGACTGAGTGAGATCGCCACGACTCTGAAAGAGTGGAATTGAGGTATACCTCAACGGCATTATGAAAAAGCGTCCCATTAGACGTTGGTTTTCAGGTTTTGGCATGTTCCAGACTTGAGGCAGACCCTAATGGGACGTTTACTTTTATATGAGGGGGATGGATACAGATGCTTGACTATGCAACAGAGAGTGACACCGTGATGATCGAGTCCCGTCTAAGCTGGAACGGAGTACCAATGACCTGATCAAGTTGGAGGATCATCTTCTCGTTAAATTGGTTTTATCGAGACCTTTTATTGCCTTTTTGACCAAAATGTTGTATACTCAGCTTATATGTGGAAAGAACGGATAAATTGTCAGCCACATGCAAGGGGGGCAAAGCATGGATGCGGAAATTATATTGAACACAAAATTGGTAGGAGACATTCAAGGAAAGTTTATCGTCCCATCCTATCAGCGTGGCTACCGCTGGGGAGATGATGAGGTGACCAGGCTTCTGGATGATATTTACGCTAACGGGGCAAATAACTATTGCCTCCAGCCAGTCGTGGTAAGGCGAGATGACAAAGAAGATTTTGAACTGATAGATGGCCAGCAGAGACTGACAACGCTGTTTATTCTTCTGCAATACATCAAAAGGGAGTACAAGCCCAGAATCAAAATCAACTTTTCGCTGGACTATACCACGCGGGAGCAGTCCGCTCAGTATCTGAGCAATATTGAGAAGGATTTGGCCGAGACCAATATAGATTTTTTTCACATCTATCGTTCCTATCAGGCGATAGATACCTGGTTTCAACGGCAAAAAAATGATGTAGTGGCTGCGGATCATATCTATGAGTACCTCATGGAACATGTAAAAATCATCTGGTATGATGTCGGCAAAACAGCGGATCCCATTTCTCTGTTTACCCGCCTGAATATCGGTAAGATCCCCCTGACCAGTGCGGAGCTGGTGAAGGCCATGTTCTTGAGTCATGCCGGAAATGAGAATGTAGGCCGCGAGAAGCAAGAGGAGATTTCGCTCCAATGGGATAATATGGAGAAGGAGCTGAATCATAGCGCTCTATGGTACTTTCTTACGAACCAATCCAGCGGACAGTATCAGACTCGAATTGATCTTATCCTGGACCTGATCTCTGGCAAGGGAGAAATCAACCGGGACAAATACTATACCTTTTTCCGATTTGATGAACTGAGGCAGGAGAATTCTTTGAACGATGTCTGGAGAAAAATTCAGCAGACCTTTTTAATCCTGAAGGACTGGTATGAGGACCATGACCTGTATCACAAAGTCGGCTATTTGATCGCCTCGGGATCCCTTTCCCTCTCTCGCATCTATGAGTTATCCCAAGGGAAAACAAAGGACGCATTCCACATGCTGCTGGACGATTATATCCGGCGGAGTGTGACCATATCTGGTGATTACACAGAGCTCAGCTACGATGATCCCAATGATCGCAGGCGGATCAGCACCTTGCTGTTGCTGTTCAATGTAGAATCTGTGAGAAAGCTCGATGAACAGACCCAGCGGTTCCCATTTGATCAATTTAAGGCCGGTAAGGGCGGTCGAGTAGCCTGGACGCTGGAGCATATTCATGCCCAGCAGTCGGAGGGCCTTCGCACACAGGAGATGTGGAAGGAGTGGCTTGGGCTGCATATCCCATCTGTCCTGACTGTAGGAGGGGAGCAGGCGTCAAACTTGATTCAGGCCATGGAGGAAGCAAGAAACCGTGTGAAATTGGATCGGGCAGAGTTCGATGACCTGCAGAGAAAGGTGGTCGATCTGCTTTCGGCGGAGGGAAGCACTGAGTATCTCCACACCATCGGCAATTTGGCGCTGTTGAACGCCGGGGATAATGCGGCTTTGAGCAACGCTGCTTTTGATGTGAAACGTAATACGATTATCAGCATGGACAGGCGTGGTCAGTACATCCCCTTTTGTACCAAGATGGTGTTTTTAAAATACTACACACCGTCTGCAGAAAACCAGCTCCACTTCTGGGGGCAGGCCGATCGAGTTGCCTATGTTCAGGCAATCAACGAAGTCCTGAAAGAATATTTGAAGCCCATCCCGCTTGAGAAGGAGGGATCGTGAGATGGAAACAAAACCTCATTCCCTGATCGACATTTTCGACACGAACTTTGGAACGGACCAGGAACCAATACAGGTCAAAAGAATCGTTATTCCCATGATCCAGCGGGACTATGCCCAAGGCAGGATTGACCCAGACGTGAATCGGATCAGAGAGCGCTTCCTGGACGCGCTGTACTGTGCTGTGACAGAAGAACCAGTTACCCTGGATTTCATCTACGGAGATATTGATGAAAACGGGGTGATGACTCCCCTGGACGGACAGCAGAGGTTGACAACACTGTTTCTGCTCTACTGGTACGCTGCAAAGAAAGAAAATGTCCCAGAGTCCGCCTGCTGCTTTTTGAGTAATTTCAGCTATGAGACCAGGTACAGTGCCCGGTATTTCTGCATCGAGCTTCTGCGCTTCACCCCCTCCTTTACAGGCCCCATCTCTGAAGAGATCATTAACCAGGCATGGTTCCCCTTAGACTGGAAAAAGGACCCCACGATCAGTTCCATGCTTGTTATGCTGGACGCTGTCAACAGGCGTTTCAGGGAGGTTCAGAATCTCTGGAGGGCGCTTGAAGACAAAGCAGTCACCTTCTACTTCCTGCCTATCAAGGATATGGGCCTGACAGATGAGCTGTACATAAAAATGAATTCCCGAGGAAAGCCGCTCACGCTGTTCGAACACTTTAAGGCTGAATTAGAGCGAGAGATCCGAAAGGTGGATAAAGCTCTATCAGAACGTATCATTTCCAAGATTGACCGGGACTGGACGGACCTGCTCTGGCAATATCGCAGCGGCGGAGATGGAGGTCCAGACGATTTGATCACGGACGATGAGTTTCTGCGGTATTTCAGGCTGATCTGCGATATCATCTGTTATCAGCGGGGGGAGTCTCCACAAAATTACATTGGTGACGTTTTTGCACTTCTGAAACAGAACTTTTCGGCAGACGCCCCGGATACGACGGATCACATTGCATTGCTGGAAGAGTATTTTGACTGCTGGTGTCAGATCCCTGGCTATAGGTCCCCACTGGATTTTCTCACTTCTTTTATGTCCGAGAAGCATGAGGCAGGAAAAATCCTGGTGGACTCTCGAAATTCGATCAATATTTTTGAAGACTGTCTGCACTCGTATGCGAACAGGACCGGTCGGATTCGACAGTTTCCCCTGAACCGGGTGGTCCTGCTCTATGCCATTATTGTTTACCTGCGCAATCAGGACAAGGTCACCGAGTCCGAATTCCGACGCAGACTTCGCATTGTTAATAACCTGATCCAGAATTCGGAGGACGCGATCAGTGACAGAAGCGACAGGAACCGAATTCCCGGGATCCTGGCGCAGATTGATGCTATCATTTTGACTGGATTGATCGACGATGCGCTGGGAAACAATTTTAATCCCAATCAGCTCCAGGAAGAAAAAGCAAAAATCGAATATCTGGACAAAAATCCGGGAGATGCTGAGATTCTGTTCCGATTGGAAGACCACCCTATGCTCAAAGGCCAAATCGGTATTGTGGGCTTGGAGCACCTGAGTCTCACTGACAGGTTTGAATCTCTCTTTCAATGCAAGTGGGACAACATTGACTGTGCGCTGATCGCTCTTGGAGATTACAGCCAAAAGGAGCGGAACAGATCGCACTATCAGTTTGCTTCCAGTAGAATGCAGTTCGCCTGGGACGAGCTGTTTCATAAAAGCTCGAATACAGGCTTTGAAAATACACACAAAATCCTGATCTCGCTGTTATCCAGGCATCAAACTTTTACAGATAAAGAGCTTCAGGAGATTGCAGAGGACTTCCTGAAAACCTGTGAGGCAAATCAGGAGTACCCATGGAGGTACTATTATATTAAATATCCCGAATTCCGTCCGGGCAGTTACGGCAAAATGAGCAACAATGATATGGTAAAGACACCCTATCTGTTCTCTGTGATGCAAACCAGGACGTATTGGTCATCAAACACCTACGTGCCATACCTCAAAGCGGCAGATGATGCCCATCTCTCTAAGGATTCCATGGGGCAGAGGCTTGTATACGATGGCAATGGCTGCTATATTACCTGTGAAAATGCCTCATATGTACTTAAAAAGATTGAGGACGATAGCATTTTGGATACTGTGAAGATTGCTCAAACTCAGGATGGAATTGATTTGGAGGATCGGGTTATCAAGCTGCAAGCATATGTAAAAGCATTGGCTTGATTGCGGTAGACATCTCAAGCCAGGCAAGATTTCGAGGTAAACTTATTTAAACAGAAAAAGGGCCTGTTGTCTGTGAAAATGGACAACAAGCCCTTTTGCGTTGCCGCAATAAAGTGATCGCTGCAATAGGATCAATAAATCGTTGATTCCCGCTACCTGCGTGGCCAGCATTGCGGCCTATGTAGCATTCATTGCATCGTTTTGATCCGGTAGAATATCTGATGCCCCCTTCTGTTCGATTGAATCAGTAATTATGTATTCTCGCAGTACCTGATTCAGGGAAATGATGGGGGACCTATATTTATCAATAAGAACATCGAGGACCCCATAAGATTCTATCGTATGAAAATGAATGTTCACTGCAGCACGTGCCAAAATTTTGTTGTATATGTGCCACATGGGGCATCCTTTCTCACAAGTATCACGTTCTGTTTTCACGCGATCAATAATTTCGGCGCAATTCTCCGCAGATGGCTTAGTGTCGGTGTCATCGGAACTGAGCACCGTTTCACAAATAAGTGGGTGCAATCGAATGGTCAGTCTTTCCTCATCCAGCATGATCCAATTCGCTTTTTTCAGACTGAGTATTTCATTCCGGAAATGGCCTGTCAATTTTTCAAACAGTCCGACATCAATGCCAGTGACTGGCATAATTGACATATACCTCATTACAGACTTTTCGCAATCTGTCAGGTCAGAAATATCAAACAGCATCTCAATCAAACCTTTTGCAGGAACAGTGACGGTGTTGCCATCTTTATTAACGTTGATCCCTTCAAAAGGAATGCTCAGACCACTGGTCAGGCGATTATAAATTTCGTATTCGTTCAAAAAAATCCTGTCTGGCAATTTTGCCAGGAGCTCAACCATAAGGGTATGTCTTCCAACCAAAGAAAACATTTTATTCAGGATCTCTTTGTGCTGATCAATATAGTTTTCGTGGCCGGCAGTATCTTCAAACCGGTGATAGGCATAGAGCGCCAGCAGAGATGTATTATCCAGAGGAGGCAGATTAATGCTATAGCGTTTTTCAGTGCTCAGCATACTCCGGCTCGTAATCAAAATACGTATATGATTGCCGCATTCACTTAACTCTTGAAAACAGTCGCGATCTTCCGAAGTGAATTTCCGATTGAAATTATCCAAAATAATGAGTACAGATTGTCGGCTATTTGTTAAGCATGTAATCCTGCTTGTAAAATTCTTTTTCGGAGCGTCTTTCATATGTTCGGGTGTATCTGATAGACCACGGAACTGAAGCTTATTAACTGCAGTTTGCACAGTATCAGTATTTTCGCAAATTACGTGCTGTATCGTCCAGTGATCAGACTCTTTCAAACTGTGAGCATATGCCAACGCCACACTTGACTTTCCAATCCCTCCAATGCCTGTAAGGACGGCATAGTTGTTTTCCTTAAAAATATTGCCCAGCTGTGTCATTTCAATTTCGCGTCCAAAAACCACGGGGGCCTGTGGGAGAATATCACACAATGAAACAGGAACAAGCCTTAGAATATCGTAAAACAAGGCCAGAAGACTTGCGTAGAATATATTTCGATCTTTAGTGTCACGGTCAATAAAATCGTGATCATCCAATTCCCCGAAGGCTTGCTGCATCTGTGGCCATGTTGTGAGTGTTCGCTCCTCAAAATACCGAAAGAAGCCTGATTCACTAATCGAGCCTTGCACATATCGGGGAGCTTTATCCTTTTTATGCAATGCAGCGTGAATTGTGTTGTCGGAAAAATGTAATCCCAGGTTCCAAAAGAGATCTTGCGTGATGTTGTCTAGACTGCCTGAAATATCTCCTGCAGCCTTAGCTGTTTTGATAAATTCCTTTAAAGTCAAGAGTCTGCCTTCTTTCACAGAATAAATAAAAGCGCCCGGGTTTGTACCCGATTTTGTACCCTGATTTGTACCCTGAGAATTTTCCGATGGCCTGCTACAATGGATATTGACCCCGGGAACAAATTTAAAAAGGGAGGCTAAAATTATGAGCATTACCGCTGAAAAATCGACCGCTACATCGCCTGATGGAAGCGATCAGGAGCTTAGTATCATCAAGGAGAAAATTATTCAGTGTCAAGAAAAAGGTGAACAATCCTATCTGGAGATTGGGCGGCTGCTTTTAGAGGTCAAGCGAATCAAGCCGCACGGACAATGGATTCCGTGGATTAAGGAGAATACAGATTTTTCAATCTGCAAAGCACAGCGCTTGATGCGGATCGCTAAGTGGATTGATGGAAATGAAGCACCGGTGCCGCATTTGGACTTTTCCAAGGCGTACATTCTCAGCCGACTGACGGGGAATGATTTGGAAACTTTCCTGCAAAGATTTCACCATGTCGGTGGCAAATGTGCAAAAAATGTTGAATCTATGACAAAGACAGAGTTGGCAAAGGCTGTTCACAATTATTTGAAATCGAAAGGTCACAAATCATCATCCGATCAAGGGTCTCAACAGGCAGAGAGTCATACCTCGACAGAGGACGATTTTCTTAATCGCTTTGACCGAATCAAGAGTGATGTGTCAAAGTTAGCAAGCCTTGTCGAAGATAATTCTGCCGGATATGGAACCTTTGCTACTGAGCTCTGTGAACTTTGCCAAGAGATTATTCAGCAGCTTTCATCTGATGATGTAGAGGACAGTTGACTATCAGGCAGCGATGAGTCGGCCTAACGGCCGGCTCACCGCCCAATCTAACCTATCAGGAGAACAGCTATGAAAAAGGAACATAGAAAGTACGACAAGTGTATCGGCGATGACGATTATGATGCGAGTCTTGTAAATCTTCCACCGACGGGTTATGCCCTTCTACGGCAATCACGGGTGCCAGAGGACAAGGATATTCCCAGCCGAATGCTCCTCTCCATAAGGAATGCCCCTGGGTTCTTTTTGGGCTTTCCGAGTGGCGGCGGTTATGTCGGCATTCCCCAGGGCACAGAGGGGAACATCATGGTAGTTGGCGGAAACGGCAGCGGCAAGAGCGCCGGGATTGCCAAGCCCACACTGCGAACTTGGCAAGGTGCGATTTGTGCTACCGACATCAAAGGCGAGCTGTCCGGCTTTTATGCGGAGTTGTATCACTGTGGACTCGTTGACCGTCCGTGCATCATTTTCAACCCTATGCAGATTGACGGTCCCAGCTACGATCCGTTCTGGCTGTTGGAACACGATTGTGCGGATAACCTGTTTAACAATGTAAAGGAACTCGCCATTGCCATCGCTCCGGTTTCGCCAGAGGACAAACAGCCCTTCTGGGCCGAGACAGAACAAGGTGTGCTTACGGCAGCGCTTTTGTTCTATTTCAAACTCGGCTTGAGCTTCAGCGAAACCATGTGCGCAATTCTATCATCGGCAATAACTGATTTGTGCAAGACATTAACGCAAAGCGGCGATGTCTGTGTAAAGATGCTCCTTGGCGAGACAGCTTCCATGAAGCCAGAAACTCTGGCGAATTTTGACCGGGGGCTACGCAACAAAATCATGCTGTTTGCGACCGACCCCTACATCAGCCATGCGTTTCGGGGCCAGAGAGAAGGAGCGACCGTTTTCACTTGGGACGACTTGAACGATTGCAACATCTTTCTGCGGATTCCGGCAGACAAGATTGAACAGTGGAGCGGTGCCGTCAACCTGATGTACACCCAGCTGATTCGGCATCTGGAACGCAGACCTGAGATGCACAGCGCCGAGGGGGCGCAAAATGTCCAGACCCTGCTGCTGATGGACGAGTTTGCCCGGTTCGGCAAGCTGGAGATGATCACCGCCGCCTTGGCAACACTGCGGAGCAAGAATGTGAATATTTGCCTGATGATCCAAAGTATTGCGCAACTGGATCGAATCTACGGCGAATATGACCGAAGGATCATCTTCGATAATTGCCAATTTCAGGCGATCTTGCGGGCCAATGACGCCGGCACACAGAAATACCTCTGTGAGCTGATCGGAACCCGCACAAGCATCCAGCGGAGTGTGAGTGAGCACGAGGACGAGTTTGGGGACACCACCGGCTACAACAGGCAACTCAGCGAGGTCCGGGACTGGGTCATTCAGCCCCATGAACTTGCAACACTTGACGACGTGCTTTTGTTGACTCCGTATGGATCCTGTCAGGCGAAAAAATATCGACCAGATGATGAGGAAATGAGCTCCAAGCTGTTGAGTCGGCCCGAAATGATCCGAGCGACCGCCATTCCTGTCACTACATCTGGGACTACATCGTCCAAGGCGATTCCCTGTAAAGTTGTCCGAGCCCCCGTGAACCATGGTAATTTTAAGAAGAATGAAGGAGCGAAGATCATGTCCATCGAAGAAAGAACCGTCAAAGCCAACGAGCGCATCGATGCCGCAGAGAACCGGCGGAGGCAAGAAGAACGGGCTACTCAGGAAGCGCAGAGAAGGAGGGATAGCCGCCGAAACTACGTCATCGGTGAGTTGGTGACCCGGTACTTCCCATCGCTTCGAGAGTATGAACCCGGGACCGACACCGAGAACAAGAGCCGCTTTGAGCCACTGGAGGCTTTCCTGTACGTCCTATCCACCGACTACGATCTGGTCAGGGAGCTTCAGGACCGGGCAGCTCAAATGGTAGAAGATGACCCGGATGGGGAGTGGCGCTTGCCCGTGTGAGCGCTGTTGCTCCTGTAAGGAGTCCACTTACACGTTCGCCCCCCCACAGGGGTGGAGGGCAGATTAAACGGAGGATTTCATATGGCTAACTTTCACCTTGAGGCCACCATCATCAGCCGTGGCAAAGGCCGCTCGGTCACTGCCGCAGTGGGCTACATCAGCGGAAAAACGTTGCGTGACAACTACAGCGGCAAGACGTATTACAACAGCCGCAACGATGTAATTTGGCAGAAGATTTTCCTACCAAATGATGCACCGCAAGAGTTCCGAAATCTCCAACATCTCTGCAATGAGATCGAATGTGCGGAAGTGCGCCGGGATGCTCGTACCGCTCGTCAGTTTATAGGCTCTCTTCCCAATGAACTGCCGCCCGGGGAGCTGATCCGAATAGTCCATGAATTTATTGAGGACAATTTCCTGTCCTGTAGCCTGTGTGCAGTCGCCGCTATCCATAGGGGCCGCAACCGGGATGACCCATCAAGGAACAACCCTCATGTCCATATCATTGTTCCCACCCGGCCAGTTGGCGAAGGCGGCTTCAGTAAATGGAAGGATCGGGAGCATGATAAGAGAGAGTACATCACCATTTGGCGGGAGCAGTGGGCGGAAGTGCAAAATCGAGCCTACGAGCGGAACGGATTGGACATCCAGGTCAGCCATGAGGCACTTGAAGTCCAAGGAAAGCGTGACCGTGAGCCGACCATCCACCTGAGTCGCATCGACTGGCAGAAGGAGCAACGCGGCGAACGAACACCTGCCGGCGACCGGAAACGGGCGATCAAGGCGCGAAACGAAGAACGTGTACGCCAACGCGAAATCAAACGGGAGTGCGAATTGGAACTATCTCGCTGATCGTATGTGCTTTGTGCTGGATGATATATACTTTCTTCGAGGAGGTGATCACCATGCAAAAAAGTATCTTAAGGCTGGAATCTTCCAGTGATAATCCAAACGTATTTCGTTCGATTATCAAGACCCGCCACGGCAGAGTTCTGTTCCTGTCGCTGGAGATCAACGATTCCATTTGCACCGTCCGGGACTGCTTCTACATTGACCGCAACCAGGGCAGGGAAGGGGAAGCACGTTACAAGGCCAAGCCCAAGAAGCTACGGACGCTGCAATTTCCAATGGAAGACCTGATGGCGGTTATTGAAGCGGAGCTGGACAAAAAATTCTACGGCGTGGAGTTCGTGGAGACGGGGCAGACGCCCCTCTCCCTGGACGAGTACCTGGATTTCAAGACCAGCAAGTCTAACAGGAAGTATCGCTTCCTGATCATGGTCGGCGATGGTGATAGCTATAACGGGCTACCTATGCACTTGCGGACGCGGCTCAAAACCAAACTCCACAGATCGGTGTATGTGGAGCTGGACTACTACAAGGACGGGAAGGGCGTTGTCCAGCAATGTTACTACTATGACCGTGAGTACAGAAGGCAGGGCATCAAAATCATGCCGCCGATGCTGATAAGCTGTTTCTTTCCCTACACCAAGCAAGGGATCTTAAACCTGCTCAACCACGAAATATGCTGTGATTTCACGCATATGTTAGTCACGGAAGGGCTGGATCTGGATTCCAACACAGCGCCCCTCTGCGGGGCAATCTAGGAGGTGACAACATGGCCAACCTAAAAGAGGAGTACACAGACACCAGAAATCGGACGCACCCGGTTGAGCACGTTATTATGCAGCCAGAGGACAAAGAAACCAGAGAGCGTATCGTTGAGGAACTGCTTCAAGCCCTGGCACGGACGGGGAAGAAGATTCCCGCCTGATGAATCTGCCCAAATTCTAACATAGGGAGGAGGTGTGTGTCAAATGGCAATCGTGCTCTATGCCCGCAAATCTGTGGAGCGGGAGAACAGCATCAGCTGCGAGACCCAGCTTGAGTATTGTAGGTCTGTTATCAAGCCCGATGAGCGGGACGAAAAGATCATAACTTTCGTAGACAACGGATTTTCTGGCGGCAACGTCAACCGTGATGGATTCCAGAAGATGATGAAGCTGGTGCGGCAGGGAAAAGTTAAGAAGGTCATTGTCTACAAGCTGGACCGTATCAGCCGTTCTCTGTCTGATTTTGTGAACATTTTGCAGGAGTTTAAGGAACACAAGGTAGAGTTCGTGTCCTCACAGGAGTCATTTGACACATCCTCCCCTTATGGGGAAATGATCGTCAAGCTCCTGATGGTGTTCGCCGAGTTTGAGCGCACGTCCATCATCAACCGCGTCACCCAGGCATACGCCCACCGCAGCGAAATGGGGTTCTACATGGGCGGCAGGCAGCCCTACGGTTTTGAGCTGGTTCCGACTGTCATCCACAATGTCAAAACCAAGAAGCTGAGTCCCATCCCCGCTGAGGTAGAGCAGGTGCGGTATATTTTCGAGGTCTACGCCCAGGAGAGCGTGTCCCTGCGGCGGCTTCTGGATATTCTGGTGGCAGAGGGAAAGCAGCCCTTGAACGGCAGCAGTTGGACAACGGCGAAGCTGTCCACGCTACTGAAGAATCCCATCTATGTCAAGGCCGATTCCGATGTGTACGACTACTACGACCGTCATGGCGTTCAGATGGTTACGGACGTATCTTTGTTTACAGGGGAATACGGAGCGCAGCTCTACGGCCATACCAAGCACGACCCGGATGCGCCCGATTGGTCGGATATGAAGCTGGTGCTCCTGACCCATCCCGGTATCGTGGATTCCGACATCTGGCTCAAATGCCAGCGAAAACTGGAGAAAAACCGGCAGATCGGGAACAGTGTAAGCAACCCCACCAGTTGGCTGGCTGGGAAGGTGGTCTGCGAGAAGTGCGGCCACACCATGACCACCATCAAGGGGAAGGTCAACAAGAGCGGTGAGATACGGAGGTACTTTAACTGTACGGGCAGGTCGCACAAGAAAACCTGTACCGGTCCGAAGGTGACGATCTATGCCGAGGACTTGGAGAACGTGGTTTACGAGTGTATTTCCGCAAAGTTGGCAGACCTGAAGGAGATGAACCGCACTACCAGAAAGGGCGACACGGCGGAGATCAACGAACTAAAGCTGAAGATCAAGGCCATTGAGAGGTCGGAGAAACAGCTTCTGGATACCATGCTGGCAGGCGGGTTCAACGATGATCTTCTGGCGCTGGCGAATCAGAAGGCCACCCAGCTCAAGCGGGACCGTCTGGCCCTGTATGAGCGGATGGAGGATTTAAAGAGCAGGGGGGACGAAACCGATGTGGTTGTCAATATGGCGAAGTCCTGGAAAACCGCCGATTACAAGCGTAAAAAGGCTGTCGCTATGATTATGATACATAAGATCGTTATCAGAGAGGACGGCAGTACAAAGGTACTCTGGAACATATAGCAGACCGCCGGGGCTACACGCCCTGGCGGTTTTCTGTATGCTGACTGTTGATAACTTCATCGTTTTGTGGTAAAATCAATACATCGAAATAGGGGAGGGCAGATATGGCTATCAAAGACCTACTCAAAAGAATTATGGGATGAGGTGACAGCGATACAAAGGATTATCAGGAACGCTGTGCAATGTAACCTGTGTGGGGATATTATCGAATCCACTTATAAACACGACTTGGTTACTTGTAAATGTGGCTGTTGTAGTGTTGATGGAGGATTGGATTATTTGAGGCGCGGTTTCACCCATTCTAGGGACGATTTCACAGAATTAAGTATTCTGGAAGATACCGAAAAGGACATCTGACTTTTTGCTCGGAACTGTGACGGCAGCGAATGACGCGGCTGCTGGTGGATTTGATTTTGATCAGATCAGTTTCCATACAGCCAGAGCCTTAACTACGCTGTCATTTGTGAAGGGAAGTGAAGTCCAGGATGAAAAATAACAGCGACCTGTTTTATACTTGCAGCCTGATTGAATACATCGGCCGGGAACGGAAGCTGAGTCGCTCCGAGCTGGTTCGTTTTATGGGGGAGAAGACAATCAGGCGTATCTACCGATATGCGGATGTTTTTCACTGTGAGCCGATTGCAAAAACAGCGGATGACTTTATTACGAACCTGAGTATCCCGAAAGGCACTTTCGATAACGTAGCCTCTTGCCGTTATGATGTACCCGACTACTGGACGATTGGCGAGGTCTACGAACGGTTGATTGAGGATATTTCCGGCGATGACGAGGAGCATATCATTGACCGTCTGGTGGAGGTCTACACCTCATGGATCAGCGATGCCATCTCAAATTACAACACGGATTTCTACTATCAGTCGAGGCAATATATCCATGAGTGCTATAAAGAGGGCACTGTTTGCGCCTGAGCGTAGAGGTGCCAAGGGTGCTTCAAAATGTGGAGCAGACCGCCGGGGCTAAATAGCTTCGGTGGTGGTTTTTAAAAAATGTGGCTATCAGATTGATTTTGCATTGCAATAGGAGTATAATAGACATAGAAAATGGAAAGGAGCCTTTGCTATGGCAGATACAACCAATTTCAGCGTCCGTATGGACAGTGAGGTCAAGCAGCAGTGCGAGGAGCTTTTTAATGACCTGGGAATGACCCTGACCACTGCCATCAATATTTTCCTCCGTCAAGCCATTCGCGTAGGTGGCCTGCCCTTTGAGGTTCGGCAGGAGCGGCCTAATAAGGAAACGATTGCGGCTATGCTGGAGGCGGAGAGGATTGCGCACGATCCTACTGTACCCCACTATAGTGATGTGGAAGAAGCGTTGCGGGAGTTGAAACGATGAAGCGGGAAATCGTCTGGACTTCTCAATTCAAAAAGGATTATAAGCTAGCGGCAAAACGTCATCTGGACACCTCTTTGCTGGATGATATTATCCGTGCGTTGTCTAGGGGAGAGAAACTGCCGGAGAAGAACAAAGATCACAATTTGTCCGGAAACTGGGCAGGGCATCGGGAGTGTCACATCCTCCCGGACTGGCTGCTGGTGTATCGCATTGACGATGATGTGCTGGTTCTGACGCTGGTTCGCAATGGGACACATAGCGATGTATTTGGGGAATAGGCGTCACTGGATTTGCAGTCATGCCTACGTTTTGGAATACAGCATTATGACGCAAATATCCCCTGTAGGCCGCCGCCCGCAGGGGATAAAATCTGCTTAAATCAGTATGGTTTGCTTCGCCGAAGCGTTGGAAGTGGACGACTTCCCGTTCCCGCAGGAAGCGGATCACGTTGTTCACATCCGGGTCGTCCGACAGGCGCAGGATGTTGTCGTAGGTAAGGCGGGCCTTTTGCTCGGCGGCCAGGTCCTCGGTCAGGTCAGCGATGACGTCGCCGGTGGACTGGATGCTCGCGGCGCTCCAGGGGAAGCCGGAGGCGGCGGTGGGGTAGATGCCGGTGGTGTGGTCCACAAAGTAGGGGGCAAAGGCGGGGTTGGCGCGGACCTCGTCGTCGGTGAGGTTCCGGGTCAGCTGATGGACCACCGCCGCCACCATCTCCATGTGGCCCAGCTCCTCGGTTCCGATGTCGGTGAGCAGGCCCTTAGCCTCCGCGTAGGGCATGGAGTACCGCTGGGACAGATAGCGCATGGATGCGCCCAGCTCGCCGTCGGGCCCACCGTACTGGCTGATGATAAAGGCGGCCAGCTTAGGGTTGGGAGTGGCGATCTTCACTGGGAACTGCAGCTTTTTCTCATAATGGAACATGTCAATTCACCTCATTCTGGCTGTAATTCCAGGGCCAGGAGTCCGAAAGCCACTGGAAGCTGTCTCCGGTGGCGGCAGCCTGCGCCGTGACCGGGCCGTATTTGGACTCGTAAGCCGCCTTAGCCGCCTTCTCCATGGCAGAGAACTGCTTGAACATGGCGAACGCCTCGGCATCGTCCTTGTGGGTGTCCAGGTAGAGGTTCAGCTCCAGGACCACGAATTCCAGCGCCTGGAGCTCAGCCAGCGGGGTAGCGGGCAGGCTGGAGCCCTCCACCGCCAGATGGAAGGGCAGGTTCAGGCCAGGGAACAGGGTGCCGTTGCTCAGCGCCTCGCTCTGAGCGTATTTTTTGGGATTGTTCTGCTGAAATGGTACATAAGGCACGGACAGTCCCGCACAGGATGGCAGGGTTCCGTTCCCGTCCGGACAGCTGGCCTGAGCCGCCTGGGCGGCCGCAGAGCTGTTCGCGGCGGGCCGGGTGCCGTTTGCTTCAATCAACAAGGGAAATTCCCTCCTTCATTCAATCAGGAGGACGGGCGCGGGGAGCGCACAGCGTCCCCCTTGAACCATTCTATGAGTCAGGCAGTCAAAGGGGTACACGCATACCGGCCCTGTCCATTCCATAGGATAGGAAGGAGGTGGTCGTATTGAAAAAAGGCATCCTGCTGGCGGGGGCACTCCTTGGGACCGTGATCCTGCTGGTGTTGGCTCTGAATCGTTTGGACCGCATAATGGCGCCAGCCATGGAGCCGGCGGCAATCCAGCGGACAGGGCCGCTCGTACTGGACGCCGGGCATGGGGGCGAGGACGGGGGAGCGGTCTCCCTCACCGGCGCGCCGGAGAGCGGGATCAACCTGGCCATTGTGCTCAAGCTCCGGGATGTGTTGGGGCTGTATGGTGTAGACCCCATTCTCCTCCGGGAGACCGACATTTCCCTGCACGATGAGAGCGCGGATACGCTCCGGGAGAAAAAGCGGTCCGATCTGAAGAATCGGGTGACCGCAGTGGAGGATGTGGAGGGCAGCACCCTCCTGAGCATCCACCAAAATACCTATCCTGGCAGCCAATACCACGGAACCCATGTATTTTACGCGCCCACAGAGGGCTCACAACCGCTGGCGGAGCATATCCAAACCAGCATCAAAGCGGCCCTTCAGCCGGACAACGAACGGGCAGTCAAGCAAATCCCGGATACCGTCTACATTATGAACCACGTCACCTGTCCCGCAGTCCTGATCGAGTGCGGCTTTCTCACCAATCCGGAGGAGGAGGCCCTCCTGCGGGACGAGGAGTACCAGCGCAAGCTGGCCGCTGTCATCGCCGGGGCTTGGCTGACGATGCCGGATCAGGCGGGGTAGACCCTTTACATTTCCAAACAATACTGGTACAATAAACGTGATCCAAAGAGGACAGAGGGAAACCGTGGTAGATGCAGCCAACAAAAAACTGCTTTGAACAGAGGAAAAAAGATGAAAGCGAAAACCTTATTTTATTGTACTTCCTGTGGCAACGAGTACCCCAAGTGGCAGGGGCAGTGTCCGGCCTGCCGGGCCTGGAACACCATCGAGGAGCGCCCGGCGGAGAAAGCCGCAAAGCGTTCCAGTCCGATCAAGGGCGGCTCCTCCTCTGGGGTGGCCATTAACCGGCCCAGACCCATGAAGGAGGTGGAAACCACCGACGAGCTGCGCTTTGCCACCGGGATGGGGGAGCTGGACCGGGTCTTGGGCGGCGGTGCGGTGAAGGGCTCCCTTGTGCTGGTGGGCGGCGCGCCTGGCATCGGCAAATCTACCCTGATGCTGCAGATCTGTGACAGCCTCTGCCGCTTCGCCACGGTGCTGTATGTATCCGGGGAGGAGTCGGAGCGGCAGATTAAGCTGCGGGCAGAGCGCCTGAAGGTTTGCGGGGAGGGCCTGTATCTGCTGGCGGAAACCAATTTGGAGAATCTGGTGGACGCAGTCCATCAGCTCCAGCCTGATGTATTGATCGTGGACTCCATTCAAACCCTGTACCACGGGGATGTGACCTCAGCCCCAGGCAGTGTAAGCCAGGTAAAGGAATGTACCTTGACACTGATGCAGCTGGCGAAAGGGGAGGGCATCACCGTTTTTGTCATTGGCCACGTCAATAAAGAGGGTTCCATCGCCGGGCCGAAGGTACTGGAGCACATGGTGGACTGCGTCCTCTACTTTGAAGGCGAACGGCACATGCTCTACCGCATCCTTCGGGCGGCAAAAAACCGGTTCGGAGCTACCAACGAGATCGGCGTGTTCGAGATGGAGGACGGCGGCCTCACCGAGGTGCCCAACCCCTCAGAGGCCATGCTGGCCGGACGGCCCACCGGGACCTCCGGCACCTGCGTCACCTGCGTCATGGAGGGGATCCGTCCCGTGCTGGCGGAGATTCAGGCGCTGGTGGTGCCCTCCAGCCTCGGCAATCCCAGGCGGGTAAGCAACGGCTTCGAGTACAACCGCTCCATGCTGCTGCTGGCGGTCCTGGAGAAACGGGGCGGACTGATGGTCGGAGGCTGCGATGCCTATATCAATGTGATTGGCGGTCTGTATCTGGAGGAGCCAGCCGCTGACCTGGCGGCCATCCTGGCTTTGGCCTCCAGCTTTCGGGATAAGCCCGTTCCTCATGACTTGGCCGCCATCGGAGAGGTGGGTCTGACCGGTGAGCTGCGAGCCGCCAGTGCCCTGGGGCAGCGGCTGGCAGAGGTAAAGCGGTTAGGCTTTACAAAGTGCATGATCCCGAAGCGGATCCAGGGAAAACTAGCCGTCCCCGAAGGGCTGGAGTTGATTCGGGTGTCCAACATTCGTGAGGCTATGGCCGCCCTGCTTTGACTGTACAGGCACGAAGTTGACACAGCGAGACCCACTTGCCTCTCCGCTGGAAGCGGCTCGGGACAGGGAGCAGTAACCGTCCTTTTGATAGACGCAGGGGTCTGTACAGGCAATCAAGCTCATAAGCATTTCCTCCTCTGCAAACGGAAGTAGTATCTGTGCAAAACGGAACAAATATGCAAACCGTGCCAGCCATAGCGGCTGGCACGGTTTGCATCATTCGCTCAGCTCCCGGACGATCACAGAGGCCATCAACAGACCAGCTGCGGCGGGGACAAATGGGGTGGAACCCGGCGTATCCCGCCGTGCAGTGGAGCCTGGACGGGTATCGGACTGCTGGGGAACTTCCAGTTCCGCCAGACCCATCGGAGCGGTTGGCAATTCGGTTGAGCAGACCACCTTCAAGTGGCTGATTCCCCGCTTGCGCAGCTCCTTGCGCATGGTGCGGGCCAGAGGACAGCCCTGGGTTTTAGAGAGGTCGGTGACCATCAGCGCGGAGGGATCGAATTTGTTTCCGGTCCCCATGGCGCTGACGATCTTTACCTGTAATGCGTTACACCTTGTCACCAATTCCAGCTTAGCGGTTACGGTGTCGATGCAGTCCGCCACATAGTCGTACTGAGACAGGTCTACCTGATCCCCGTTGGAGGGGAGATAAAACATGCGGACCGCCTTCACCTGACAATGCGGATTGATGTCCAGCACCCGCCGGGCCATCACTTCCGCCTTGGATTGGCCAATGGTAGAGTGGAGGGCGGCAATCTGCCGGTTCAGGTTGCTTTCCGACACGATATCGTCGTCATATAGATGTAAAGTGCCTACGCCTGACCGCGCTAGAGCCTCAACGGCATAGCCGCCTACGCCTCCCACTCCAAAGACTGCCACCTTGGCCCTTCGCAGCCGCTCCAGAGGCTCGTCTCCCACCAGAAGGCGGGTGCGGATGAATTGGTCGGACATGCTTTGTCCTCCTTATATAAGCTGTTGGAATAATCCATGCTGGGTGCAGTACCATAGCAAAATGCCGTGGCCAAAGCAGGGGATGCGGATTTGCAGATCCCACTCGGGGTAGAGACGGCGGATCATGACGCTGTCCCCGGTGAGCAGGGCCGCAAAGGAGATGAAATGCTCCTTGCTCATAGGGTGGGGTGAGGAGATGAACCAGCTGTCATCCAGTTTCTCCACCGAAAGCTTGTCCGCACCCTCCGCCTTTTGGGGCTCCAGAGGGAGCAGCGTCCTGCTGCAGCAGGACGCGCCCATTTCCGCAGCGGCAGTAATCAGGTTGCCACAGCTGGGGCAGACATAAAAACGCAGTTTTTTCATATTGCCTCTTTCCTGGTCATTGGCGTCCAGTGAACCGGAGAGAAGCGTTTCCAGTCCGACGCCCAGAACCCTTGAAATTTCAGGGAGGAGGGACACGTCCGGACACCCCAGGCCCCGCTCCCATTTGCTCACAGCCTTGTCGCCCACACCGATGGCCTCGGCCAGCGCCTTCTGGGTCAGTCCCTTTTGGGTACGCAGAGCCCGGATGAGCCCGCCAGTTTTTACTTGGTCCATATGTCCTCACCTCCTGAAAACAGGATAGCAGATGCTTGCCAAAAAGACAATCGCCGCTCCGTCGAGTTTGTCAGTACCGCATATACTGCCGCTTAAATCCCTCCAGGCGCAAAATATCCCGGCCATAGACAAAAATCCGGTATGCGGTCTGTCCTGATCGGTAGCCCGGAATATCGTTGCGTTTATACCGGATTCCCATGAGCTTCAGCTTAAATTCGGCCCTTTTGATCTGTTTTTGGTCCAATGTAAACGCGACCATGTGGGCCTTGTACCAGGGGTTCCTGTCCAGCTTGGCCAAGGTGTAAGCCACCAGCTCCTCCTCGGTGGGGAAGGCCTTGAGCAGGGTCTCGCGGCCCCGCTCGGAGGAGAACAGGCAGTATCCCAGCGCGCAGGACTTTACCACATAGCCCTCATAGGCGTAGTGCCGGCCGATAGTGATGCTGTCAAAGTTGTAGCAGTTTTCCTCCAGATATTGCTCCAGCTCCTGAATGGTTTTCATTTTTGCCTCCTATACGACAGAAAGCAGCTCCAATTCGTCCCATAATGGGGGTTTTCCCAGCTTGTTCATGTAATTGGTATAATTTGTAATATTCTGTCCTGCATTTTTCCAAACAGTATCGCATTCGGCGCAAATATAAATTATTTCCAGGTTTTCTTTAACAATCGCTTTGTATATGGGACCTTCGCCGCAAAATGGACAGGCTGTCATAACAAGCTCCTTTTCAAGAGAAAAGCGCCTCTGCTTAAATAAACAGAGGCGTTTTCACTTATTTTACCAAATAACTCATGTCATACAGCCCGGGCGTTTCCACCCCGGCGATGAACTTGGCGGCCTCCACCGCGCCCTGGGCGAAGATCTCCCGGGAGAGGGCCGTGTGACGGATCTCCATGATCTCGTCGTGACCGGCGAAGATGATCTCGTGCTCGCCCACGATGGTGCCGCCCCGGACGGCGGAAATGCCGATCTCCTTCTTGTCACGGGGCTGGCGGGTCGAGTGGCGCTCGTAGACGTACTCCGTCTCATGTCCGCAGGACTGAGCTGCCGCGTCCGCGATCATCAGGGCGGTGCCGGAGGGGGCGTCCACCTTGCGGCGGTGGTGGCGCTCCACGATCTCGATGTCGCAGCTCTCGCCCAAAACAGAGGCGGCCTTTTTCACCAGCTCCAACAGGACGTTGATGCCCAGGGACATGTTGGCGGAGCGGAAAATGGGGACCTCCAGGGCGGCGGCGCCAATCTGGGCCACCTGCTCGGGAGAATAGCCTGTGGTGGCCAGCACCAGAGGAATTTTCCGGGCTCTGGCAAACTCCAGCAGTCCGTCCAGCGCAGCGGGGGAGGAGAAATCGATCACTGCGTCCGCCTCACCGGTGAACTGGGCAGGGGAGGTGAACACGGGGAACTCCCGGTCCGCGGCCCCCAGCACGTCGAAGCCTGCCGTGCTCTCCAAAGCGGGGTCGGCCTCGCACAGCTCCGCCACCACCCGGCCCATGTGGCCGTTGCAGCCGGAAATGATTATCTTCAGCATAGGGAAAACTCCTTACTTCAGCAGACCCATACGCTCCATGGAGGCACGGAGGACGGCCAGATTTTTCTCCGAAATGTCGCACAGAGGCAGGCGCAGGGGACCGGCCTCCATGCCCATCAGATTCATGGCGGCTTTGATGGGGATGGGATTGACCTCGCAGAACAGGGCGTCAATCAGGTCCATATACTTGATCTGGAGCTGAGACGCGGCGGCAAAGTCGTTTTCCAGACATAGATGGCTCATTTTCACCATCACCTCGGGAATGATGTTGGAGGCCACCGAGATGACGCCCTTGGCTCCCAGGGCCATCATGGGCACCACCTGGTCGTCGTTACCCGACCAGATGTAGAAGTCATCAGGGCAGAGGTAGCGGGTGTGGGCCAGCAGAGAGAAGTTTCCGCTGGCCTCCTTCACTCCGTTGATCTTGGGGTTGGCGGACAGCACCTTGTAGGTGTCGGCGGTAAAGGAAACGCCGGTGCGGCTGGGCACATTGTAGAGGATGATGGGCAGCTCGGTGCGATCAGCGATGTACTCGTAGTGCTTGATCAGGCCGGTCTGGCTGGCCTTGTTGTAGTAGGGGGTGACGTGGAGCAGGGCGTCCGCGCCAGAGTCCTGGGCGTGCTGGGAGAGGTAGACAGCGGCGGAGGTGTCGTTGCTCCCCGCGCCGGCGATGACCTTCACCCGGTGGTCCACCCGCTTGACGCAGAACTCCACCGCGGCGATGTGTTCCCGGATGGTCATCGTGGCTGATTCGCCCGTGGTGCCGCAGACGCACACCGCATCCACACCGGCCTCGATTTGGTCGTCAATCAGCTTGCCGAAGGCGTCGTAGTTGATGGTACCCTGCTGGTCAAAGGGAGTGACCAGTGCGGGGCAGGAACCGGTAAAGACAGGAGATCTCATAAATATAGCTTCCTTTCCTTATTTGTGATCGATATAGCCCTCGGCACACAGCAGCTCGGCCAGCAGGACCCCGCCGCCGGCGGCGCCACGGAGGGTGTTGTGGGACAGGCCCACGAACTTGTAGTCGTACTGGGTATCAGGGCGGAGGCGTCCGGCGGAGATAGCCATGCCGCCCTCCAGCTCCCGGTCGGTTTTGGCCTGGGGACGGTCGGCCTCCTCAAAGTAGTGGATAAACTGCTTGGGGGCGGAGGGGAGGTCCAGCTCCTGGGCCCGGCCCTTGAAGGTCTTCCAAATCTCCTTAATCTGCTCCTCGGTGGGCTTTTTCCCCTCCTTGAAGCGAACAAAGACGGCGGCGGTGTGGCCATCGGAGACGGGGACCCGGAGACACTGGGTGGTGATTGCGGGACCGTCGGCCTTGACGATCTGATCGCCCTCGATATGGCCCCAGACCTTCAGCGGCTCCTGCTCGCTCTTTTCCTCCTCGCCGCCGATGTAGGGGATCAGATTGTCCACCATCTCAGGCCAGCGCTCGAAGGTCTTGCCCGCCCCGGAGATGGCCTGGTAGGTGCAGGCCAGGACGGATTCCACCTCATACCCCGCGTTCATCAGGGGGGTGAGCAGGGGGGTGTAGCTCTGGATAGAACAGTTAGACTTGACGGCGATAAAGCCCCGCTTGGCGCCCAGACGTTTACGCTGGGCGTCAATGATTTTGATATGACCGGCGTTGAGCTCGGGCACCACCATGGGAACGTCGCTGGTCCAGCGGTTCGCGGAGTTGTTGGACACCACCGGACACTCGGCCTTGGCGTACCGTTCCTCCAGCGCCTTGATCTCCTCCTTCTTCATGTCCACAGCACAGAAGACGAAGTCCACCATCCCGGCAATCTTGTCCACATCGGCCTGGGCGTCCATGACCACCAGAGCCTTGGCCTCCTCGGGAACAGCAGCCTTCATGGCCCAGCGCCCGGCGACGGCCTCCTCATAGGTTTTTCCCGCAGAACGGGGGCTGGCAGCCAAAACGGTGAGCTGGAACCAGGGATGCTGTTCCATCAGAGTGACAAAACGCTGGCCTACCATACCAGTGGCGCCGATGATGCCTACCTTATATTTTTCCATTTTCATAACCTCCATATCAGTCCAGATCATTCTATGACCCGGCACAAAAATAGATGAAACCGGCTTCCAGAATCGGGCAGAGAAAAAAATAAATCAGCGGCTTTTCAAGCGGCTGATTTTGTACTATAATGTCGGGGAGGGCAATTTTGCTCAACGCATGCCGCAACCCTCCATATTGCTACTATCCTACCATGTCTTCCAACTGGTTGTCAATAGAAGAAAATACAAAGAACATTGAGAAACGGAGTACATTATGGGCAAAAAATTGATACAGCTGGCCGCCGCCGTTTTAGCCATATGTCTGGCCGTCCCCCTGGCCGGGGCGGTGACCACCAACCGAAACGGTGAGGTGATGATCCGGGTGGGACTGGCCTCCTCCAACGCACATGTGCCCACCGGGGAGCTGGAGGCCGCCAATCTGGAGAACAACACCGGCTACGGCGCGGGCTACCGCTTCGGCTACTACGACGGTGGACTGAACTTTGTGGAGCTGGCCCGGACCGGCGCCGGTACCACTCAGGTATCGGTGCTCAAGACCCAGAACCTCTACTACAGCTCGTCCTACTCCAGCACTACGATCAGCAATACAGTGGTGGGCTGCTACCACATTCAGGTCCCCGGCAGCTTTTCCGCCTATGCGGACGCCGCCGCTATGGCTGAGAGCTACGGCGGCTTCGTGGCCTGGATCGACGGGGCCTACCAGGTCCGGGTGGGGGCCTACACCTCCAAGAGCGAGGCGGAGCGCGCCATGTCTGGAATCGGAGACGGGACCATCGTCGGTACCAGCTCCTACGGCATGAGTGTGGTGAAGACGGGCACCAGCCAGATCCTGTTCCAGTACGACTGCGGCGAATCTGGCCGGCTGGCCATCCAACCAGACGTCACCGGAGCGGGGGAGACCCGCACTTGGTTCTCCGGCTACAAGTACCGGGGCGGCTTCCAGTACCACCGCCGGAACGGCGGGAACCTCACGGTGGTCAACGTGCTGCCGCTGGAGGACTACATCAACGGCGTGGTCTGCTATGAGATGGGCCGGGATTGGCCGCTGGAAGCGCTGAAGGCCCAGGCCATCTGTGCCCGCACCTACGTGATGAAGAACCTGAACAAGCACGACAGCTACGGCTTCGACATCTGCCCCTCCGACAGCTGCCAGGTCTACCACGGCATGGGCAGCAATCGGACCGACTTCGGCCCCAGCCAGGTCAGTATGCAGGCTGTGGCCGAGACAGCGGGAATGGTGGTCAAATATAATGGAAAGCTGGCCGAAGTCTTCTATGTCTCCAGCTTTGGCGGAGCCAGTGAGGACGCCAAGAATATCTGGGGGACGGACACTGTCAACGAGTATCCCTACCTCCGGGGAGTGGTGGACCCCTATGAGGCCGATCTGGACGACCGCAACGATATGTCCCCCTGGACTAAGACCTACACCGCCGCCCAGCTGACCCAACAGCTCCAGTCCAAGGGGCTGGGAACAGGAACCTCGGTGAAGGAGCTGGAGCTGACCTACTCCCAGTTGGGCAATGTGCTCCGGGTGGTGGTCCGCTGGGCTAACGGCCAGAGCAGTACCATCGGCGTGGACAAGATCCGCAGCCGGTTCGACGTAAGGTCTATTCGCTTTACCGTCAACGGCATGGGGGCGGGGGATGTTTCCCAGCCCGGCCAGCCCTCTGCGGGGGAAGACATTTTTGTGAACGACGCGGGGAAGCTGGACAGCCTGGAGGGCAAATATGTTATCTCCGGAAGCGGCGCTGTGTCCTCCGTCGGGGGAACCGCCTACGTAATCTCCGGGACCGGCTCCATATCCGAACTGGGTGGGAGCGGAAGCGGGAACACCACCGCCGCCCCTCAGCCTTCCGGTGGAACGGTGACCGTCTCCGGCAGCACCTACGTATTCAGCGGCGGCGGCTGGGGCCATCAGGTGGGCATGAGCCAATTCGGCGCCAACGCCATGGCCCGCCGGGGATTCACCGGCGACCAGATCATTACCTTCTATTTCCCTGGCGTTCAGGTCACACACTATTAACAAGTATTTGTGAGGATGTATGTCTTTGAAAACAGCTGATTTTGACTTCCAGCTCCCGGAGGAACTCATTGCCCAGACCCCCCTGGAGCGGCGGGACGCCTCCCGTCTGCTCACCCTGGACAAGACCACCGGGGCTGTCGCCCACCACCACTTTTTCGATCTGCCAAAGTTTCTGCGGCCAGGGGACTGTCTGGTGCTGAACGACTCCAGGGTTCTGCCCGCCCGGCTCATCGGCCATCGCCCTACCGGCGGAGCCTGTGAAGTGCTTCTCCTTGTTGATAAGGGCGGCGGCCTGTGGGAGTGTCTGGTCCGTCCGGGGCGAAAGCTGAAGCCGGGTTCCCAGGTGATCTTTGGCAACGGCCAGCTCACCGCCACCATCGAGGCGGAGCTGGAGGACGGAAAACGGGCCGTCCGTTTCCATTACCAGGGTATTTTTCTGGAAATCTTGGAGCAGCTTGGAAAAATGCCCCTGCCGCCCTACATCAAGGCGGAATTGGAGGATCAGGAACGCTATCAGACAGTCTACTCAAAGGTGGCAGGCTCCGCCGCAGCTCCCACCGCCGGCCTCCATTTCACTCCAGAACTGCTGGAGCAGGTGCGGGAAGTGGGTGTAAAGGTCTGCTGCGTTACACTTCATGTGGGACTAGGGACCTTCCGTCCTGTCAAGGCGGAGGACATCAGCGGTCACGAGATGCACTCCGAATTCTGCATGATTTCCCAGAAAACGGCGGACGTCATCAACCAAACGAAGCAAAACGGCGGACGGGTCATCTGCGTGGGCACCACCTCCTGCCGCACCATCGAAAGCTTTGCGGCAGAGGACGGCGCCATGACGGAGCGTTCCGGTTGGACCAACATTTTTATCTACCCCGGCTATCGATTCAAGGTGCTGGATGCCCTCATCACCAATTTCCATCTGCCGCAATCTACCCTCATCATGCTGGTGTCCGCCCTGGCGGGACGGGAGCATGTCCTGGCGGCCTACGAGGAGGCGGTGCGGGAGAAATATCGCTTCTTTTCTTTTGGTGATGCGATGTTTATTTCGTGAGGAGGGGGCTCAAGATTTTCGATGAAATATTATTATTTGGGACATATTTTGGAAAAATACTACGATGAATGCCGTACAGGGATTTTAAAGCATAGATGGGACGATGATCTAACCCTATGGGCGCTGGATATGCTTGAAGCTGATTATAGCAGCCCGGCGCTGCTGGAGGCAGCTGGCGGCTTTAACTGGGAGCGGACACACCAAATATTTGAGCGTATTTTGATGGAGCTCCATATTGCGGACGATCCATCCGTAATTGACGACGACTTTGTTGACAATATTTTTATAGAGGAATACAAGCGGGGCTTTATCGAAAGCGGGTGCGAGCTTCTGTTTCACCGGGGGCATTTGAGGAAAAAGATCAACTTTCCTTACTATGTTTATCACGGAAAGTATTACCCCTATGGTGATTCAGGACGGTTTAAATTGGGTTGGCATGTAGACGAGGTTCCGGACCTGCACACAGACAAGCTGGAGCAATTTGTAACTGACTTTTTGCAGGAAGCAGGTATTACAAGGTAAAAGGAGTTTTTGCGTGTTTAAAGTTTTGAAAAAAGAGGGAAGCGCCCGGCGGGGTGTCTTCACCTGTGCTCACGGGGTGGTCCAGACCCCGGTGTTTATGAACGTGGGCACCCAGGGGGCCATCAAGGGGGCGGTGTCCGCCCACGATTTGAAGGAGATTGGCTGTCAGGTGGAGCTGTCCAACACCTACCACCTGCATCTGCGGCCTGGAGACGAGGTGGTCCGTCAGATGGGCGGGCTGCACAAATTTATGGACTGGGACGGCCCCATGCTCACCGACAGCGGGGGGTTCCAGGTCTTTTCCCTGTCCGGCTTGCGGAAGATCAAGGAGGAGGGGGTGACCTTCGCCTCCCACATTGACGGCCGTCGCATCTTCATGGGGCCGGAGGAGTCCATGCGCATCCAGTCCAACCTGGGCAGCGACATCGCCATGGCCTTTGATGAGTGTGTGGAAAATCCCTCCCCCTACGAGTATGTAAAGGCGTCCTGCGAGCGGACGGCCCGATGGCTGGAACGCTGCATTGCAGAGCACGACAGGCTAAACTCCTTGTCAGACACTGTGAACCCTCAGCAGCAGCTGTTTGGCATCAACCAGGGAGGGACCTACACTGATCTGCGGGTATGGCATATGGACGAGATCGCCAAGCTCAGCTGTGACGGCTACGCCATCGGCGGCTTGGCGGTGGGTGAGCCCACCCAGGTGATGTACGACATCATCGACGCGGTGGAGCCCCACATGCCGGCGGACAAGCCGCGGTATTTGATGGGGGTGGGAACCCCGTCCAACATCATTGAGGGAGTGGCCCGGGGGATCGACTTCTTCGACTGCGTCATGCCCGCCCGGAACGCCCGGCACGGCAAGCTGTACACCTGGAAGGGGACCATCAACATCAAAAACGAGAAGTACAAGCTGGACAGCCGGCCCATTGACAGCACCTGTGAATGTCCCGCCTGCCGCTCCTTTTCCCGTGCCTACCTGCGTCATCTGCTGATTGCAGGGGAGATGCTGGCCATGCGGCTGGCGGTACTCCACAACCTCCACTTTTATAATGAGCTGATGGCCCGCATCCGGGAGCATCTGGACAACGGGACTTTTGAACAATTCCGGACTCAATATTCGGGCCTTCTGGACCGTCCCGCACAGGAAGCGTAGGGAGAGGGGACGGTGCTCAGATGGACACAGTGCTTATTACGGGGACGACCAGCGGGATTGGAAAGGCATTCGCCGAGCAATTTGCCGCCAATGGAAGCAACATCATCCTGGTATCCAGAAATGAGGAAACGCTCCGGCAGCAGCAGGAATCGCTGCAATCCCGGTACCACGTGCAGGTGGCGGCGATCCCCTGTGACCTGTCGGAAGCCAACGCGGCAGACCGGATCTTGGAACGGCTCAGCCAACTGGATTGGCCAGTCGACATCCTAGTCAACAACGCCGGCTTCAATGAAGCGGGATTTTTTACTGAGACAGACCTCACCAAAGAACTCGCCATGATACAGGTCCATATCTCGGCCCTGACTGCGCTGACAAAGCTGCTTCTGCCTGGCATGATCCAGCGTGGATACGGGCGGATTTTGAATGTGGGGTCTACGGGGTCCTATATGCCGTGCCCCTGTGATGCGGTGTACGCCGCCACAAAAGCCTATGTCCTCTCCTTTTCGAACGGGCTTTATCAGGAGCTGAAGGGGACCGGCGTTACTGTGACCTGTCTGTGTCCGGGAGCGACACAGACTCTGTTTGCGGAAAAAGCGAACATCCATAATACCCTGCTGTTCAAGCTCTTTGTGATGCGGCCGGAGACGGTGGCCGCCATTGGCTTCCGCAGCCTGCAAAAGGGGAAGCGGACCGTCACCGCCGGGCTGTATAATAAGCTGCTGGTGCTCTCCGCCAAGCTGCTGCCTGTGCCGGTCATTAATTCAATCGCGCAGCGGATGGTCAGGGGGTAGAGGAACACCGGGCGGGAAACGCTGCGTTCTTTTGAGAAATTTGGCAAAAGGGCTTGTCAACTGTGGAAATATCCGCTATAATATTTTTTACTGCGTCAAATATTTGGTTGACAGTCTGATTTTGCAGTAGTTTTGGAGGAAAGATTTATGGACCCTAATGTGATTTTAATGCTCGTTTTGATGTTCGCCATGCTGTACTTCTTCATGATCCGCCCGGAGAACAAGCGGAAGAAGGAGGCCCAGAACCTGCGGGACTCTCTGAAGGTGGGCGATGTCATTACCACCATCGGCGGCATTGTGGGCACCATCTGCAAGGTGGACGAGAACACCATCGTGATCGAGACCAGTGCCGACCGGGTGCGCGTCGAGTTTACCAAGTGGGCCGTGTCCAGCAAGAATGTGGCTCCGGATCAGCCTGCCAACTAAAAGTTACAGGTATGTCTTTTCCCCTCCCCGCATAGGTTTTACTAAACCGTGGGGGAGGGTGTTTTTATGAAGAAGAAGGAACGGCGCCCGGAGGAGATCGGTTCCAGTAGCGAGTGGCTCAACGCCATGTGCGAGGTGCTCAAAGGCGGCGTGCTGGCTGGGGTGACCACCATCCTGGCTCTGCTGGTCTGCGCGGCGCTGGTGTCTGCAGGCGCAGTGCCGGTGGGCGCAATGTATGGAGCGGTGCTGGCCGTCTGTGCAGTGGGCGCGCTGGCAGGCGGAACCTACGCCGTCCGCCGGGTGGGGCGGCGATCCCTGCTGGTGGGCCTGGGCGTGGGTGTGGTGCTGTTTTTGCTGCTGCTCACCGCTGGACTGATTGCCAATCAGGGAACCTCCATTGCCAACGGCGGAGCGGGGATCTTGTGCGCCTGCCTGTGCGGCGGAGCCATTCCCGGGCTTTTCGGAAGAAAACCCAAGAAAAAGCGCAGAAGATGATTGAAATCTCTTAGGAGCTATGGTATAATAGCTGTCACTATGGCAGAATCTGCTGTAAGCAATGAAACAGGAGGAGATACCAATGAAGCACATCCAGACTTTGAACGGGGCCACTCTGAAGGCCAGCGCCGCCAAGGGCGGCTGCGGCGAGTGCCAGACCTCTTGCCAGTCCGCCTGCAAGACGTCCTGCACCGTCGCCAACCAGAAGTGCGAGAACAAGTAAAGCAAACGGCATGAAAGGGCAGGCGCGCCGCGCCTGCCCTTTTTGCTGTCCTGCCTTGGAAGGAGGGCTTGTTTGGACGCCTTCCCGGCTGTCTCCAGAAGCAGGACCCTTTTTGGACCTTCACCTGTGCAGACAGCTCCCTGTACTGGGGTGACGGGGCGCAGTGCCGTTCCTTCTATAGCCCACTACGATTGAAAGAGAGGTGCTGTCAATGGACACAGCGTGGAGCAGGATCCTGAACCAGATCAAATCAATTTCAACAGAAATTTATACAAGCATCAACGCTCCCGCCGACCCCGCTGAAATGCTTCTGTTGGAGAAGACGATTGGCGTCAATCTGCCCCATGCCTTTCAGGATTATCTCTCCACCATGAACGGACAGAAGGACACTGAGGAGAACACACGGGGCAGAAACATTGAACGTCCTTTGCTGGGATACAACCCTTTTCTCTCCATTACCGGCATCATTGAAACCTGGAACATGATGAACGACCTCTTTGCAACGGAAACAGAACCGGTGGAATGGGCCGGCGAGGACAAGATGAAACCGTATATCTGGCGCAGGCACTGGATACCGTTTACCGAATCCGAGGGAAGTCAGTATTTGATTCTGGACTGCGATCCAGGAAAAAACGGGACCTATGGACAGATATTCCGCTGGTGTTCCGGTATGGATTATTCGGAGGTGATCGCAAGCTCCTTTGAGGAATTTTCCAACGAGATTTTTTCCCGCTTGTCGGAGAAAAAATTTGAGCTGACCGAATTCGGGACGATCGAATTTGAGGACTACTATATTTAAGACAGGAGAAAACGAACATGACAATGGTACATACCTTTACCGCCCTGGGCCAGTACCTGGCGGCGGACGTGAACAGCGGCGCGGTCCACGTGCTGGACAAGCTGACCTACGACCTGCTCACTTGTTTGGGCGAAGGGCCGGTAGGGGAGGGGAGGGTCCCCCAGGCGCTGACAGACCAGCTGCCTCAGTACGACCCGGCCGAGCTGGAGGAGGGCTGGCAGGAGCTGCGCCAGCTCCAGAAGGCCGGGCTGCTCTTCACCACTGACGACTATCTGGACCCAGAGGCGGCCATGGCCCTGCCCAAGGCGGCGGTGGTGAAGGCCCTATGCCTCCATGTGTCCCACGACTGCAACCTGCGGTGCAAATACTGCTTTGCCTCCACCGGCGACTTTGGCACCGGCCACCGCATGACCATGGACTTCAACACCGCCAAAAAAGCCATCGACTGGGTGGTGGCCAAATCTGGCAAGCGGCGGAACATTGAGATTGACTTCTTCGGCGGCGAGCCGCTGATGGCTATGGACACGGTGAAGCGGACGGTGGAGTACGCCCGGTCCCTGGAACAGGAGCATGACAAGGTGTTCCGCTTTACGATCACAACCAACGGCATCCTGCTGGACGGCGAAACGATCGATTACATCAACCGGGAGATGTCCAATGTCGTCCTGTCTCTGGACGGCAGGGGAGAGGTGAATGACCAGATGCGCCCCACAGTAAACGGAAAGGGGAGCTACGAAATCATCGTCCCAAAATTCCAGCAGCTGGTGGCCGGCCGGGGTACCAAGGACTACTATGTCCGGGGCACCTTCACCCGGGAGAACCTGGACTTTTCCCGCGACGTCCTGCACCTGGGAGACCTGGGCTTCCGCCATGTATCGGTGGAACCCTGCAGCGGTCCCTCTGACGACCCCTTCGCCATTCGGGAGGAAGACTTGGACCAGGTGGAGGCGGAATACGAAAAGCTGGCCCAGGCGCTGATGGACCGGAAGGACATCAACTTCTTCCACTTCAATGTGGATCTGGCCCAGGGGCCCTGCGTCATCAAACGGCTCCGGGGATGCGGAGCCGGCTGTGAATATGTCGCCATCACCCCTGACGGGGACATTTATCCCTGCCACCAGTTTGTGGGAAATGAGGCTTTTCGGATGGGCAGCGTCCATGACGGCACCTTTGACATGGATATCTCTGGTCAATTTGCCCAACAGAACGTGTATACCCGTCCGGCATGCCGGGAGTGCTGGGCCAGATTCTACTGCAGCGGGGGCTGTTCCGCCTCAAATCTGCTTGTCAATGGCGACATAATAAGCTCAAATGAGGTCGCTTGCGCAATGGAACGCAAGCGTTTGGAGTGCGCGATTGCTTTGAATGCCATTGCCTCTGGACTGAGCTGCGCGGCAAATACAAATTGTAATAATACAGACTGTAATCATTGCGAAGGCTGAGGCGCCAAGGGTTTGCTCGATTTTTGACTCGGAACGTGTAAGAAAACACCGGATTTTGACTGCCGGACCCCACTTTTGCTGGGGTCCGGCAGCTTTATGGTTCCTAGGTTTACATAATGCAATTAACATAACAAGTTAAAAGAATTGGCGAAAACGGAGAAAATTGCAAAACCCCCTTGCGCAAAGGGCCGGGAAGCGTTATAGTAAGACTTACCAAATAGAGAGGCGGTCCCCCGATACCACGTCTATTCCCTCTCCCCTCCTCATAAGCTGTTGATGAGGTGACGCTTATGGGAATGAGCAAAAAGTGGGACCTGCTGTCGGAACAGAACGGTGCGCTGGCTGTACTGGCCGCCGCGTTCCTGACCGGCGGTGCGGCAGGCTGTCTTCTGGCCGCCCTGTCCGGCGGAGCCGGCGCGGAGGAGCTGAGCAGCTACCTGGCAGATTACCTGACCCTGGCGCAGCAGGGCGAGCTGCCGCGAAGCCATTGGCCGGTGCTGTGGGACCAGGTAAAATACCTGCTGGCTGCCTTGATCCTGGGCCTGACGGCCTTGGGGCTGGCCGGGTTTCCGATCCTCTTTGGGGTGCGCGGTTTTTTCTTCTCCTTTCCGGTGGCCTGCTTCTGCCGGGTCTTCGGAGGGCGAGGACTGTTTCCTGCCTTTGTTCTGTTTGGACTGCCCGCTCTGTTGTGGGCGCCCGCTCTGTTTATGGCGGGCGTGCCCGGTTTCCTCTCCGCCCAGCAGCTGCTTCGGAGGGCTCTGGGAGAAGGAAGGGGCGGACTGCCGCTCAACGGCGCTTACTGGTGCCGGGCCGGGCTGTGTGTGGGCCTGGCTCTGGCGGCGGGACTCCTGGAGTGTTGGGTAGTCCCGGTACTGCTGCGGGGGATTGCCCGAGTGGTCCTGTAAACTTTTGTGCGGGGAGTTGAGAACGTGTCGGAGCTGCTGTCGGACTATGAGGACTTTTTAAAAACTGAAAAGCGGGCCTCGGCCAATACCGTCAGCTCCTACCTCCGAGACGTCAACCAGTTTGCCGCAGCTATGGACGGGCGGGGGGTAGAGCTCACTCAAGTGGTGACCCGGGACGTGGAGGACTATGCCAACTCCCTGATCAAGCGCGGCAAATCTCCGGCCACAGTCACCCGGTCGGTGGCCTCCATCAAATCCTTTTACTCCTGCCTGGCAACCAAGGGATATGTGATCCGCAATCCGGCCAAGGGAGTGTCGCCCGCCAAAGTCGAGCGCAAGCTGCCCCAGGTACTCACCAGCAAAGAGGTGGAGCTCTTTCTGGAACAGCCCGAATGCACCGACCTGAAGGGCTATCGAGACCGGGCCATGCTGGAGCTGCTCTATGCCACCGGCATCCGGGTCAGCGAGCTGATCGAGCTGGACGTCGATGACCTGAATCTGCCCGGCGGAGTGCTCAAATGCTTCAGCAAGGGCAAGGAGCGCGTCATTCCTCTGTATCCAGCTGCTATTCGGGCTTTGGCGGAGTACATAAACAATGTGCGCCCCCAGCTGGTGGATGCGCCGGACGAGACAGCCCTTTTCGTCAACATGAGCGGCGAACGGATGAGCCGCCAGGGTTTTTGGAAGCTCATCAAGCACTATCAGGAGAAGGCCGGCATTCAAAAGGACATTACGCCCCACACCCTGCGCCACTCCTTTGCCGCCCATCTGCTGGAAAACGGAGCCGACCTCCGCTCCATCCAAGAGATGCTGGGGCATGCGGATATTTCCTCCACGCAGATCTACTCCAAGCTGATCAATCAGAAAATCAAGGACGTATACAAAAAGGCCCACCCCCGGGCGTAACGGACAAGGAGAGAACACCATGACAGATCAGGAACTGCTGCAAGCGATCGGCCAGGCCGTATCCGCCACAATGGAGCCCGTGAGACAGGACCTCCACGCACTGAAGGAGGATGTTCAGGCGCTGAGGGAGGACGTCCAGACGCTGAAGGGCGATGTGCAGGAACTGCAGAGCAGCTATACTCAGCTGGAGACCAAGGTGGACGGAATCCGGGTATACGTCGACACCGACCTGCAGCGGACCCTGAATCTGTTGTTAGAGGGCCAGAAGGCGCTGTGGGACCGATTTGTTCCCCAGGAGGAGTTCGAGCCTCTGAAGGACCGGACCAAGATCTTGGAGCTGACCGTGAGGCGTCACAGCCAGGAAATCCGGGAGCTGCAGCTTGCCTGAACCAAGCAGCATAACGGCCCGCGCGGCAGATTGCCGTGCGGGCCATTTTCGACGGGGTTATGATTGAATTATCCAGCAGAATATGGTAATATAAAAAGAGAAGAAAAGAATGGAAGGAGGACGTTCTATGTCCACCATGTCCACCTATTTGGAGAGCCTTCGGGGCCAGTCCATCGCCGTGATCGGCATGGGGGTGAGCAACACCCCTCTGATCCGCACGCTGCTGCGGGCCGGCCTGAAGGTCACCGTCTGCGACAAGTCGTCCCGGGAGAGGGCAGGGGAGGTGGCCTCAGAGCTGGAGAGCCTGGGAGCCAAGCTCAGACTGGGACCGGGCTATCTGGAAAAGATCCACAAGGCTGACGTCATCTTCCGCACCCCCGGCCTCAGCCCCAACACGCCGGAGTTGCTGAAGGCGGTGGAAGGGGGGAGCGTCCTCACCTCGGAGATGGAACTGTTTTTCCGCTTGTGTCCCTGCCGGATCATCGGCGTGACGGGCAGCGACGGGAAGACCACCACCACCACCCTCATCAGCGAATTTCTGAAAGAGGCGGGACTGAACGTCTATCTGGGCGGCAACATCGGCCGTCCGCTCCTGCCCGACGTCGACGGCATGACGTCCGACGACATCGCTGTGGTGGAACTGTCCTCCTTCCAGCTGATGAGCATGGACCGCAGTCCCAATGTGGCGGTGTTCACCAATCTGTCTCCCAACCACCTGGACTACCATCACACCATGGAGGAGTACACCGAGGCAAAGCTGAACATCTTCTGTCATCAAAGCCCTCAGGACCGGGCCATCTTTAACTATGACAACGACATTACCCGGTCCCTGGCCAAGGCGGCGGTGGGACGGACTATGCTCTTCAGCCGCAAACAGCGGCTGGAGGAGGGGGTATATGTCCGGGACGGCGCCATCTGGCTGACCAACGATATGGGCAGCCGGGAGGTCCTGCCAATGGCGGACATCCACATCCCTGGAGTCCACAACATCGAAAACTATATGGCCGCCATTGCGGCGGTGGACGGCATCGTTCCCGACAAGTGCGTCCGGGCGGTGGCCCAGCGGTTTACCGGAGTGGAGCACCGCATCGAGCTGGTGCGGGAGCTGGACGGCGTAACGTACTACAACGACTCCATCGGGACCAGCCCCACCCGAACGATGGCCTGCCTGGATTCGTTTCAGCAGAAGCTGATCCTGATCGCCGGAGGATATGACAAGGGAGTTCCCTTTACTCAGCTTGGAGTGGAGATCGTGCGCCATGTCAAGGTACTGATCCTCACCGGTGACACTGCGTCTGCCATCCGCAAGGCGGTGGAAGAGGCGGAGGGCTTTGCAGAAAGCGGCCTGACGCTCATTGAGGCGGAAGACCTGTCCGCCGCCGTCACCACCGCCCGGGATGCGGCCCAGGAGGGCGATGTGGTGGTGCTGTCCCCGGCCTGCGCCGCCTTTGACCGGTTTAAGAACTTTATGGAACGGGGCAAACTCTTTAAGCAGCTGGTAAACGATCTCTGATTCTACACTGAAACAGACAGGACTGACAAGTAATATGCATTTACAGCTCAATGAACGTGTCAAAGCGCTGGGTATCCAGGCCCAGGAACAGCTGACCGGGGAATTTGCCCGTATCGACGCCATTGCAGGGGAGAATACCGCACGGGTGCTGGCGGCCTTCCAGGAGCATCGGGTGGCCGACGGATATTTTGCCGGCACCACCGGCTACGGCTACGACGATCTGGGCCGGGATAAACTGGACGAGATCTATGCCAGCCTGTTTGGCACCGAGGCCGCTCTGGTGCGGATTCAGTTTGTCAACGGCACCCACGCCATCGCCTGCGCCCTGTTCGGAGCGCTGAAAAGCGGCGACGTGCTGGTATCCGCTGTCGGCGCACCTTACGACACCCTGCTGGGCGTTGTGGGCGCGGTGGATAAGGGACCCGGTTCCCTGAAGGACTACGGGGTGGAGTACCGGCAGGTAGAGCTTCTGGACAACAAGCCCGACCTGGAAGAAATCGCCAAAGCCGCCGCCGATCCCCGTGTGAAGGCGGTGCTGATCCAGCGGTCCAGAGGTTATTCCACCCGTGCGTCCCTCTCGGTGGCTGAGATCGGGGCAATGTGCCGGATCATCAAGGAGGCCAACCCCAACGCGGCCGTTCTGGTGGACAACTGCTACGGCGAGTTTGTGGAGACCACCGAGCCCACCCATGTGGGGGCCGATTTGGTGGTGGGGTCTCTGATCAAGAATCCCGGCGGCGGCTTAGCGCCCACCGGAGGCTACATCGCCGGACGAAGGGACCTGGTGGAGGGCGCCGCCATGCGGCTCACGGTCCCCGGCATCGGCGGGGAGTGCGGCTGCACCCTGGGCCAGAACCGGCTGCTTTATCAGGGACTGTTTCTGGCTCCTCACACAGTGGCCCAGGCGTTGAAGACAGCTGTCTTTTCCGCCAGGGTGATGGAACTCCTGGGCTATGAGACCGAGCCTCACTCCTCAGCGGTCCGCCACGACATCATCCAGATGATCCATATGCGGGAGCCGGACGCCCTGAAAAAGTTCTGCAAGGGAATCCAGTTTGGCGCGCCGGTTGATTCCTATGTTACGCCTGAGCCCTGGGACATGCCGGGGTATGACTGCCAAGTGATCATGGCCGCTGGAGCCTTCATTCAGGGCGCGTCCATCGAGCTGTCCGCCGACGCCCCCATGCGGGAGCCCTACACCGTCTATCTCCAGGGGGGACTGACCTACGAGTCGGGAAAGCTAGGGGTGCTGCTGGCGGTGCAGGAGTTGTTGGGGGGACTGTGATCCCCTCCATGTAAACCATTTTTCAGTGATGGGTCAAGCCAGCGTTCGAATATCCTGACCATAGGGGGTGAGGATATGGCGATGGCGCCTTGGCGGAGGGAATTGAGGCGGCGGATCCGCCGTCCGGCAAAGCGCCGGCCGCTCCTGTGGAGAGAGGACGGTCCCCATCCACTGTTTGTGACCCTTGCCGTGGCTCTGTTGGTGGCCGCGTCGATGATCACCCTGCTGGAAGCCAAGCTGCGTCCGGTTGTGGCAGAGGTTGCCGCGGCCCAGGCGCAAAATACGATGACCGCAGTGATTGAGCGTGCGGTCACCGCTGATTTGGCCGCCCGTCAGGTCAGCTATAGCGATTTCGTTTCCATTCAGCGGGACGAAGGCGGGAGCATTACCGCTTTGACCACCGATATGGCGCAGATGAACCTGCTCCGGGCGGAGCTGACCGCCGCCATCCTGGCCGCGTTGGAGGAAGTGGACGTCTCCGACATCCAGGTTCCGCTGGGCAGTCTCTTTGACCTGGAACCCCTGTGGGCCAAGGGACCGGCACTGAAGGCCCGGGCCATGACGGTAGGAACGGTGCGGGCGGAGTTTGACAGTCAGTTTACCTCCGCCGGGGTAAACCAGACCCTTCACCGTATCTGGATGGAGGTAACGGTCCCCATGACGCTGCTGCTCCCCGGCGGGAGGGTGGAGGTCACGGTGGAGACCCGGCTCTGTGTGGCTGAGACGGTGATCATAGGCCAGGTACCGGACACCTATTTACAGGTAGGGGACGCTGTCCTCAAATCGTAGAAGGGAAAATATACCAATGAGCCTGACTGAGACCCTTTGGTGGTACCTTGGGAATATTTGGGAGTACGCACTGCAAATGCTGCCCTGCATGTGCGCCGCGCTGGTCCTCTTTTTCCTGCTTCGGCCCTGGCGCTGCAGGCGGCTGGCCCGGCTGGGGCTGTCCAGCGGCCCGTGGCGGGAGGGGGGGCTGCTCCTGTTCGTCACATTTGCCGCCGGGCTGGCTGCTCTGACCGTATTCCCCGCCTGCTTTTGGACCGCCTGGCACTGGCGGGCCGTGTTGGCGGGCGCCCGGCCCGTGATCCCGGCGGTGGATCTCCAGCTTCAGCTCCAAACGCTTCAGCTGGAACCCTTTCAGGAGATTTTCCGGGCCTTTCGCGGCCCTTGGGTCATGTTTATGATGTTGGCCAACATCGGCATCTTTACCCCAGTGGGCTTTTTCACCGCGCTGCTTTGGCGCAGGCCCCAGTGGTGGAAGTCTCTGCTGGCGGGCTTTTGCTCCTCCGTCATCATCGAATTCACCCAGTTTTTCATCGGCCGCAGCACCGACATCGACGATGTGATCCTGAATACCACAGGGGCACTGGCAGGCTTCTGGATCTTTTGGTTGCTGCGGACCGTGGCCCCAACTTTCACTGCAAACTTTCAATGCCGCCCCAGAGGAGGAAATCATTATGGATGACTATTCCGAAATTCAGGCGCTGCGCCAGGAACTGACCCAGGCGGGCTATGAGTATTATGTTCTGGACAAGCCCGTCATGTCCGACTACGACTATGACCACAAGCTGCGCCGTTTGGAGAAACTGGAAGCCGCCCATCCGGAGGCGGTCACGCCGGATTCGCCCACCCAGCGGGTGGGGGGACAGGCGCTGGAGGCGTTTACTCAGGTCACGCATCAGGTGCCGCTGGAGTCCCTCCAGGATGTGTTTGACTTTGAGGAGCTGGAGGCGTTCGACCAACGGGTGAAGGGCGTGGTCCCGGATGCCGAGTATGTGGTCGAACCCAAGGTGGACGGCCTGTCTGTTGCGCTGGAGTATGAGAACGGCTTATTTGTTCGGGGAGCCACCCGTGGGGACGGTCAGGTAGGGGAGGATGTCACCGAGAATCTGCGCACTGTGCGCTCTATCCCGCTCAAAATCCCGGATGCCCCCGCCCGGCTCATCGTCCGGGGTGAGGTTTATATGCCCAAAAAGGTATTCCATGACCTGAATGAGGAGCGCGAGCGCAGGGGAGAGGCCCTGTTTGCAAATCCCCGCAACGCCGCCGCCGGTTCCTTGCGGCAGCTTGATCCGAAAATCGCCGCCACCCGAAAGCTGGACATTGCGGTATTTAACGTTCAATTTGCGGAGGGCATGTCCTTTGCCACCCATTTGGAGACGCTGCAATATCTGCAGGACAAGGGCTTTAAAGTGATTCCGCATGACAGCTGTGCCCAGGCGGCTCAGGCCGGGGAACGGATCACCGAAATCGGAGAGACCCGAGAAACGTTTCCCTTTGACATTGATGGCGCGGTTGTAAAGGTAAATAACCTGTCACAGCGTGAGATACTAGGCTCTACTGCCAAATTTCCCCGCTGGGCCGCCGCTTATAAGTACCCTCCGGAGGTGAAGCCCGCCCAGGTCGTGGACATTGTGGTCCAGGTGGGCCGCACCGGAGTGCTGACCCCCAAGGCTGTCCTGACACCGGTCCGTCTGGCCGGGACCAGCGTCACCAACGCCACCCTCCACAATCAGGACTTCATCCGGGAAAAGGATATCCGGATCGGCGATACGGTCCTGGTACGCAAGGCGGGGGAAATCATTCCCGAGGTACTCTCCGTGGTCCTGGAGAAGCGCCCCGAGGGGACAACGCCTTACGTCTTGCCAAAAGTCTGCCCGGTGTGCGGAGCGCCTGTCGAACGGGACGAGGAGGGGGCTCACACCCGCTGTACAGGAGCGGAGTGTCCCGCTCAGCTCCTGCGCAATCTGGCCCACTTCGCCAGCCGGGACGCCATGGACATCGACGGCCTGGGCATTGCGGTGGTTGAAAATCTGGTGGCTGCAGAATTCGTCAAGACCCCCGGCGACCTGTACTTTTTGAAGGAGGAAGAGATCGCCAAGCTGGATCGGATGGGGAAAAAATCCGCAAAAAATCTGATGGCTGCGCTGGAGAGATCCAAGGGACAGGATCTGTCCCGGCTGATTTACGCCTTCGGCATCCGCCAGGTGGGTCAGAAGGCGGGTAAGATCCTGGCCGCCCGGTTCCACACCTTGGACGCGCTGCAGAACGCAACCTTGGAGGAACTGGTCGCCGTGGACGACATCGGCGAAATCACCGCCCAAAGCATTCTGGAGTGGATGGCCAGCCCTCAGAGTCAGCACCTGATCCAGCGGCTGAAGGAGGCCGGCGTCAACATGACGGCGGCGGAGCAGGGAAGCGACCAGCGTTTCGCCGGCATGACCTTTGTCCTCACCGGCACATTGCAGCAATTCACCCGGGACGAGGCCAGCGGCATGATCGAGGCCAGGGGCGGCAAAGCGGCAGGTTCTGTCTCCAAAAAGACCACCTACGTGGTGGCGGGGGAGGCGGCAGGCTCCAAACTGCGCAAGGCCCAGGAGCTGGGGATTCCCGTTCTGACCGAGGAGGAATTTTCAGAGCTTCTGCGCTGAGAGAAAAGGGGAGAGGGACTGTGAAAAAAGGATATTTTTACATTGCTGTCGCAGTGGTCATGTTCACCTCCTTCGAGGTCGTGCTGAAGTTTGTGGCTGGACAGATCAACTCGGTGCAGCTGACTCTGTGCCGCTTTTCCATTGGCTTTCTGTTCCTGCTGCCCATCGCCCTGCGTACCCTGAAAAAGCGCAGCAAGCAGCTGGACCGTGGGAGCGTGGCCTATTTTGCCCTGTTGGGCTTTGTGGGCATTGCACTGTGCATGCCCATCCTCCACATGGCGGTGAGCTATACCAATTCCTCTGTGGCGGCGGTGATGTTCAGCTGCAACCCGGTTTTTGTCACATTTCTGGCCTACTTTCTCCTGAAAGAGCCGATCAAGCCCCGCCATATTGTGGCGCTGGCGCTGGAAATCCTGGGTACGGTGGTTATCATCAGCCCCTGGGACGCCAAGCTGAACATGACGGGGGTGTTCCTGGCTCTGCTGTCTACCCTGCTGTTCTCCATCTACGGTGTGATGGGCAAGCGAAAGGTGGCGGAGTTCGGCGGCGCGGTGGTCACCTGCTTCAGCTTCCTCTTTGGCAGCCTGATCGTGCTGGCATTTATCCTGCTTACCCATGTCCCAGCTGTGGCTCAGCTGTTCCAGGGTATCGGACTGGACAGCTTTTCCTACATCCCCGTTTTCGCAGGCTACACTCCACAAAATCTGCCCTATGTGCTCTTTGTTTCGGTGGGTGTGGCGGGTATCGGCTTCTGCACCTATTTCCTGGCTATGGAGTACCAGCCGGCCAGTGTGGTGTCGCTGGTCTACTTCTTCAAGCCGGCTCTGTCGCCAATTTTGGCCTGGATCGTCCACGGGGAGGAGATCTCCCAGAGTATGTTCGCCGGTGTGGTCCTGATCGTGGCCGGTTCTCTGTGCTCCATCATCCCGGGCATTCTTGAGGCAAAACGGGCCAAGACATAAGATTCCCCCTTGACTTAAAGTATACTTCATATGGTATAGTAAACAGCAAATCAACGGAGGAGAGGATAATACATGCAAGCTTCCACGGTTTATTTTACAGACTTCCATACGCAAGCCTTTGGTGACGGTCTGCCCACCAAACTGAAAAAGCTGATCCTGCGGGCCGGCATCCAGAAGCTGGACCTGGACGGCAAATTCGTCGCCATCAAGATGCATTTTGGCGAGCTGGGCAACGTCAGCTATCTGCGGCCCAACTATGCCAGGGCGGTAGTAGACGTGGTCAAGGAGCTGGGCGGCAAGCCCTTCCTCACCGACTGCAACACCATGTACCCCGGCAGCCGCAAAAACGCTCTGGAGCACCTGGAGTGCGCCTGGCAGAACGGCTTTACTCCGCTGACGGTGGGCTGTCCCATCATCATTGGCGACGGGCTGAAGGGGACGGATGATGTCGCTGTCCCGGTGGCGGGCGGCGAGTACGTGACCGAGGCCAAAATCGGCCGGGCCATTATGGACGCCGACGTGTTCATCAGCCTGACGCACTTCAAGGGCCACGAGATGACCGGCTTCGGCGGGGCCATCAAAAATATCGGTATGGGCTGCGGCTCCAGGGCGGGGAAGAAGGAGCAGCACGCCAGCGGCAAGCCCAAGATCAACGCCAGCGCCTGCCGGGGCTGCCGCCGCTGCCAGCGGGAGTGCGCCAACAGCGGACTGGTGTTCGACGAGCACATGATGAAAATGTCTGTGGATGCAGCCAACTGCGTTGGATGCGGCCGCTGTTTAGGTGCCTGCAATTTTGATGCCATCTACTTTACAAATGATAATGCCCAGGCAGCCCTGAACTGCCGCATGGCGGAGTACACCAAAGCGGTGGTAGACGGCCGTCCTCAGTTCCACATCTCTCTAGTGGTGGATGTGTCGCCCAACTGTGACTGTCACGGGGAAAATGACGTGCCCATCCTGCCCAACCTGGGTATGTTCGTATCCACCGACCCTCTGGCCCTGGATCAAGCCTGCGTGGACGCCTGCCTTGCCGCCGAGCCTATGCCGGACAGCCAGCTGGCCAGACATCTGGCCGACCCGAAGTTCCACGACCACCACGATCACTTCACCAATTCCACACCGGAGTCGGAGTGGCGTAGCTGTCTGGAGCACGCCGAAAAGATTGGCTTGGGTTCCAGGACCTATGAGCTGATCGAATTGTAAGTTCCTGCTTGAATGGCGTTCTTATTAGTAAGGCTTTCATCCGATGAACGGTAACATACCGTTCTGAAAAAGATGAACACAGAAGAACTCTATAGAAAGCGCCTGTCCAGACGGACAGGCGCTTTTCCTATTTCTCTTCGTTGTGAAAGGTATTCTTCAGCAGCAGGTCGATCATGAATACGGACACACAAAACAACACCATCTGCCCCACGATCAGCCACACCCAAAAGGAGGAGCAGTCCTCTTGAAACAGAATCATGAGCGCCGCGCTGGCCGCTCCGCTGATGATCCCGATGCGGGTCCAAAGTCTGGCGCAGTGCCGGTGAGCCATAGCCCAGGCGTCCGGGTTCTTTTGTGTCAGCTCTGTGCTGTAGGCCAAGCCCTTGGATCGGTAAGGGGGAGGGGAAATTTTCCACAACAGCCCCACCACAAGCATAGCGGCCGGAGACAGCATCACAACAGCAAAATAGAAGATATCCATCCAAAAACCTCACTTAATAATAAAAATCAGCCGTCTTTATCGTCTTTTTTGGGCCTTTTCCGCTGCTTCGCACCGCTCAGCGGATTGGCTTTGGCGGCAGCGCGCAGGTTGTCGCTGTCCACATGGGTGTAGATTTGGGTCGTGTTCAAGTGATCGTGGCCCAGTACCTCCTGAAGGGTGCGTACATCCACGCCGTTCTGCAGCATCAGCGTCGCCGCCGTGTGGCGCAGCTTGTGGGAGGAATACTGGGTGCTGTCCAGCCCTGCGGCGGTCAGATGTTTTTTTACCAGCTTGTGGACCGCCGCCTTGGAGATGCGCCGCCGGTTCTGAAGGGTGACAAACAGTGCGTTCTGATCCGCCAGCGTCAGGGCGTCCCGTTCAGTGAGCCAGTCCAACAGAGCTTTCTGACAGGCATCGTTGAGATACAGCATCCGCTCCTTGTTGCCCTTGCCCAGCACCCGCAGCTGACCGTCTCGAACATCTGTCTTATTCAGGGAAACCAGCTCCGAGATTCGCAGGCCGCAGTTCAGAAATAAGGTCAAAATACAATAGTCCCGGCTGGAATTTTTACCGTCTACACTGTCCAAAAGATCCAGGCTTTCCTCCAAATTCAGATATTTTGGCAGAGTTTTCTTTTGCCTAGGCGGGTCCAGGTCCTGAACGGGGTTGACGTCCAGCAGCTTAGCCTTGTTGGTAAGGTACTTGTAAAACGACCGGATCGTGGCGACCTTGCGAGCCCGTGAGGTGTTGTTCAGGCCGCGTTCCCGAGACAAGTAGCTCATGTAGGAATAGATGTCGGTCAGTGAAATGTCCTTAACCAGCGCCAGGTCCACGTCATCAATGGAGATGCCGTTCAGCGGAACATCCTTGGCCGCCAGACCTTTGCTTTGCTTCAGGAACCGAAAAAAGTTTCTCAGATCCAAGTAGTATTCATCCACCGTCCGACGGGAATGACCTTGAATGGTCTCGTGATAGACCAGAAAATCCCGCAGGATAGGCGGAGCTTCGGTACGGTAGTCCAAAATCAGGTCAGAGCCCAGAAATACCTTCCTCAGCCTCCACCCAGGTCAACAAAATTTTTATTTTGTTGACCTGAAATAATGGACCGAATCCGGGCTCCGACATCCCTCCTCTCTGAATTTGTTTCGTTTATCTTATCACGCTTTGCTCCATTGGGCAAGCATTACAGCGGCTAAAAAGGTTTCCCGCCGGTTCGACACAAAAAAAGGAGCGCCGAGGCGCTCCTTTTCGGATCTCAGGTGACTTAAGCCTTGCCGTTGCAGCCCAGAACGTCCACCAGCTTGTGGCGAACCAGCTCCTTGATGTTGGCGCGGGCGGGCTTGAGGTACTCGCGGGGATCGAACTTGTCGGGGTGCTCGCTGAAGAACTGCCGGATAGTGCCGGTCATGGCCAGACGCAGATCAGAGTCGATGTTGATCTTACACACGGCGCTCTTGGCGGCCTCACGCAGCTGAGACTCGGGGATGCCCACCGCGTCGGGCATCTTGCCGCCGTTGGCGTTGACCATTTTTACATACTCTTGGGGCACGCTGGAGGAACCGTGGAGCACGATGGGGAATCCGGGCAGACGCTTGGTGACCTCCTCCAGAATGTCGAAGCGCAGCGGAGGCGGGACCAGCTCCCCCTTCTCGTTGCGGGTGCACTGAGCGGCGGTGAACTTATACGCGCCGTGGCTGGTGCCAATGGCGATGGCCAGAGAGTCGCAGCCGGTCTTGGAGACGAACTCCTCCACTTCCTCAGGACGGGTGTAGTGGGAGTCCTCAGCAGAGACGCTGACCTCGTCCTCTACCCCGGCCAGAGCGCCCAGCTCGGCCTCGACGACAACACCGTGGTCGTGGGCGTACTCCACCACTTTCTTGGTGCCCTCGATGTTTTCTGCGAAGGACTTGGAGGACAGGTCGATCATAACGGAGGTAAAGCCGCCGTCGATGCAGGACTTGCAGGTCTCAAAGCTGTCGCCGTGGTCCAAATGGAGCACGATGGGGATTTCGGGGCATTCGATCACGGCGGACTCCACCAGTTTCACCAGATAGGTGTGGTTGGCATAGGCGCGGGCGCCCTTGGAAACCTGCAGGATCACAGGGGCTTTCTCCTCTTTACAGGCCTCGGTGATGCCCTGAACGATCTCCATGTTGTTGACGTTGAAGGCGCCGATGGCGTAACCGCCGTTATAGGCCTTCTTGAACATTTCAGTAGAAGTAACAAGGGGCATGGGAATAACCTCCTTATAATTAAGTCCTTTTTATTTTACCACATTTTCTCCAAATTGCAATTGCCCAGCGGAAAAAAACTCCAGCGGGACAGGCAGGAGTTTTGTGGGATTTGTGAACAGCGTTCTGCGTTCCAAGGGGATTTTGCTTCCAAAAAATGAAGTCCTCCTCCATTAGCTGGAAACTGTTGGTGAGTTTATTTTGTCTAAATACACAATAACTTTATACGTTCCGACAAAATTATCACAACTGGCGACCAGCGTATATGTGCCAGAACGTTCCAGCGTAAAATAGGCCGCCAGCTCTTTTGCGTTATCCAAGGTATATACGGCATTGCCAGCCCCATCATACAGTGTAATATCCAAAATTCCGCTCATAACATCCGATTGACAAACAAACTTGATCCTGCTGCCTGCTTCTCCTGTAAAGGAGATGCTAGAAGTTGTCGTGATCTGCGTTGAATACTTGTTGCTCATATTACCTAATACGGTGGGCCGGGCCAGCAAATGAACACCCGTGATTCCTGCGGTCACAGCAAGCACCGAAATGATGAGGATGATATATTTCTTCTTCATACCATTTATCTTATCCCTTCAAACCAGCGTCTGTTCGTCAATTTGCGAGAAAGCATTCCTTGAAAGTGGCGGTTCTTCTTTTTCATTGCCTGTTTCCACTCTGATTTTACCATTATCAGCGCTAAAATGCAAGACAAGGTAGGCTATTCTCCCCGTTTACAAAGGGAGAAGTTTTTGCTATAATATCCCTGCTAAAAATATTACCCATTCCACAAAGGATATTTTGAATTTGGAGGTAATCAACATGAGCAACACATTAAAGGGCGCCCTGATTATCGGTCAGTCCGGCGGCCCCACTTCCGTCATCAACGCCAGCGCCTACGGCGTCATCCGCACCGCTCTGGACTGTCCCGACATCACCGCCGTCTACGGTGCGGCCCACGGCATCAAGGGCGTGCTCAACGACAAGCTGTACGACATGGGCCAGGAGGACGCCAAGGAGCTGGAGCTGCTGCTCAATACCCCCTCCTCCGAGCTGGGCTCCTGCCGCTACAAGATCGCCGACCCCGACGCCGACGACACCGACTACAAGCGCATCCTTGAGATTTTCAAAAAGTACGACGTGCGCTACTTCTTCTACAACGGCGGCAACGACTCCATGGACACCTGCAACAAGATTTCCAAGTATATGCAGAAGGTGGGCTATGAGTGCCGCATCATGGGCGTGCCCAAGACCATCGACAACGACCTGTTCGGCACCGACCACTGCCCCGGCTTCGCTTCCGCCGCCAAGTATATCGCCACCTCCTGCGCCGAGGTGTACAAGGACGCCCGGGTGTATGACACCGGCATGGTGACCGTCATCGAGATCATGGGCCGTCACGCCGGCTGGCTGGCGGGCGCCGCCGCTCTGGCCGGAGTGGTGGGCTGCGCCCCCGACCTGGTCTACCTCCCCGAGGTGGATTTCGATATGGATAAGTTCCTGGCCGATGTGGACCGCATCTATAAGGCCAACGGCAACTGTATTGTAGCCGTCTCCGAGGGCATCCACTATGCCGACGGCACTTTCGTCTCCGAGGCCAAGACCTCCGCTACCGACGGCTTCGGTCACGCCCAGCTGGGCGGTCTGGCCGCTCTGCTGGCCAACGTGGTCAAGGAGCGCACCGGCGCCAAGGTCCGTGGCATCGAGCTGTCCCTGCTCCAGCGCTGCGGCGCGCACGTTGCCTCCCGCACCGACATTGACGAGTCCTTCCTGGCCGGAAAGACCGCCGTGGAGGCCGCCGTGGCCGGCGAGACCGACAAGATGGTGGGCTTCGAGTGCTCCCGCGAGGGCGGCAAGTACGTCTGCCAGACCAAGCTGTTCAACCTGTCCGAGGTGGCCAACTTCGAGAAGAAGGTCCCCCTGGAGTGGATCAACGCCGATCAGAACGGCGTCACCCAGGCCTTCATCGACTACGCCCTGCCCCTCATCCAGGGCGACGCCAAGGCCCCCACCGAGAACGCTCTGCCCCGCTTCGCCCGCCTGAAAAAGGTTCTGGCCAAGTAATTTTTTCAAGCGAAGGCCCGCCCCATTGGGGCGGGCCTGTTTTGTTAAAAAAACGCTTGAAATTCATTTTAATTGCCTGTATTATCAACTTATCTGGCCAGAAAATTAAATATAATTTGGAGGCAATTCATTTTGAAAATCGAGACATTTCAGAGCATTACCATAGCTTATATGCGCCGCACTGGGGCATACGGACCCGAAAATCGTCAGCTAATGGAGAATTTGAAGGCCTTTTTAGCGCAGCACGGCCTGCTTCACGAGAAAAGCACCATATTAGGTATTCCGCTGGATGACCCGACTATCACACCGGCAGAACAATTAAGATATGATGTCGGCCTGATCATCCCTGTGCATGCGGTCATTCCCCTGCCCACCCGCAGCATCGACGACGGAACATACGCTGTCTTTGAAGTTCAGCATACACAACAGGGCGTATCATCCTTCTGGCAAAATATTGGGCAGCTCACCTTGTCCATAGACAATACAAAACCGATCATTGAACGCTATTCTTCCCAAAAAATCGCGGAGCATTTATGTGAGTTTTGTGTTCCAATCATTCGTTAAAAAAGCTCAGCTGCCGGCACTGGAAGAAAGCAGCTCCTTATCGTCCCGCCGCAGCGGCAAATGGCTCCTTTGGAAAGGAGCTGTCAGCGAAGCTGACTGAGGATTGCGTTTTGCGAAGCAAAACATACGGAGTAATCAAAGTTTCCGCCCCACAAAAGTCCCCGACCCCTCGTTTGCTTCGCATATTTTGGCTTCGCCAAAATGCAATCCTCCGCCCCAGTGTGCGCACTGGGGCACCTCCTTTCAAAAGGAGGCTTTTTTGCGCTCCCAAAAACCTCAATCAAAAAAACTCAGCTGCCGGTCCTCATAGCTCCGGGTGGCGGCGGAGATGATGTGTTTCATCTCATAGAGCAGGCCCAGCTCCCGGCACCGGGCGGAGAACAGCGCCCACAGCTCCTTGGCACTGGGGCTGGAGCAGTAGTAACGGGAGCCGTAGCGCTTGCGGTACCTCTCCCCCATCCCCGGAAAGGCTCGGTCCAGGCCGTTGAGGAAAAAATCCCGCTGGCCATCCCGCATGGTGACGCCGAAGGCGGCATAGACGAACCGCGCCCCCGCCTGGGCGGCACGATCCACCACAGAGAGGACATTTTTCGAAGAATCCTCCACAAAGGGCAGTACCGGCATCAGCAGAACCCCGGCAAACACCCCTGCCCTGGACAGCTTCTCCAGCGCCTCCAGCCGCTGACTGGGCGGCGGCGCATGAGGTTCCAGCTTGGCGGCCAAAGTGTCATCCGTGGTAGTGATGGTCAGCTTGCAGATCACAGGAGAGTGCTCCTGAATCAGCTGGTACAGGTCGATATCCCGCGTAATCAGGTCGCTTTTGGTGGCCGCCGCCACCCCGCACTGGTAGGCGTCGATCAGCTCCAAGGCGTGGCGGGTAAGCTGAAGCTCCCGTTCAAAGGGGTTGTAAGGGTCGCTCATGGAACCCATGGTGATAAAAGCGGGCTTCGCCTTTCGGGCCAGGTCGTCCCGGAGGATGCGCAGAGCGTCTGCCTTGGCCGTCACCCGGTCAAAATCCGGATTCTGGTAGCAGGAGCTGCGGCTGTCGCAGTACAGACAGCCGTGACAGCAGCCACGGTACAGGTTCATGGTGTGGTCGGTGCCGAACCACTCCGTGGATTTGCTCCGGTGGAGCAGATGCTTGGCGGGGACATAGTCCATACTGCCTCACCTCTTCCTCATCTTACCATCCGCCACAAAATTTGTCAAGGAAAATTAGAACAAAAGTTTGACTTCTCAAATGGGACGGTGTATAATAACCTCGCCAACAGGAGGTGCGGACGGTGGACCGGGTTATTTTTCACTGCGATCTGAATAGCTTTTACGCCTCGGTAGAGCTGCTGTCCCACCCGGAGCTGCGCCACAAACCGGTGGCGGTATGCGGCGACCCGGCCAGCCGCCACGGCATTATTCTGGCGAAAAACGAGCCCGCCAAAGCCTTTCAGGTGAAGACGGCAGAGACCATCTGGCAGGCCAAACGAAAGTGTCCCGACCTGGTCCTTCTCCCCGCCCATCACGGGCTGTATCGGGAACTTTCCCGTAAAGTGAATTCGCTTTACCATGACTACACCGACCTGGTGGAACCCTTCGGTATTGACGAGAGCTGGCTGGATGTCACCGGCACCCTCCATCTTTTTGGCGGGGACGCCAAAGCTCTGGCCGACCACCTCCGGGACGAGGTCCGCAGCCGCTTCGGACTGACCATCTCAGTAGGGGTATCCTTCAACAAGGTGTTTGCCAAGCTGGGCAGCGACTACAAAAAGCCGGACGCCACCACCGTTATCACCCGGGAAACGTTCCAAAGCATGGTCTGGCCCCTGCCAGTCACCGATCTGCTCTACGTGGGCCGGGCAGCCGCTCAGACCTTTCAAAAATTTGGCATCCATACCATCGGTGATCTGGCTACCTTCGACCGGGAGCAGCTGTTCTCCCTTTTAGGCAAAAACGGCGCTCAGCTCCACGACTTTGCCAGCGGAGCGGACCACTCCCCCGTTGCCCCTGCCGGACAGTATACCCCTCCCAAGTCGATAGGCAACGGCTATACCTTTCCCAAAAATCTGCAAGGCCGGGACGAGGTTAAGGCGGGCGTCTCCCAGCTGGCCGACCAGGTAGCTGTCCGCCTTCGCAAGCACGGCATGATGTGTCAAGGAATATCCCTTGCCATTCGAAGCCCCGAATTCCGTGACATCAGCCGCCAGATGCGGCTGGACCCGCCTACCGATCTGGCCCGGGAACTGACACAGTCCGCCATGGAACTGGCGGATTGCTGCTGGAATATGGCTAACCCGGTCCGGGCGCTTACTGTGACCGCCATTTATTTGCTCCCTGCCGAGGCGGCCGGTACCCAACTGGACCTCTTCTCCGCTGACCGGGACAAAAAGCGCCAGCGTCTAGAGCGGTTAGAGGAAGCCATGGACGTGATCCGGGCTAAGTACGGCGCCGGAGCTATTGCTCCCGCATCCGCGCCCCGCGACCCCAAGCAGGAGCGTCACGCCCCGCCGCCGGGTGGAGGAATGTGATGACGGCTTCCTTTTTTGTAAAAAAATTTCATTTTCTCAACGCCGCCAATCCTTGCGGGCATGGTGCTTTCGTTGCTGTTCAAAAAGAAAGCATGAAGTAGGAATCCAGCCGCATAATCTGGGGTATGGAGGTGTTGTCCATGCCCCTGTCTTTTTTGGATTTTTTAGGTCAGTTAAGTGGGAATTTTTCTCTGTTTGAAACCGTTATGCTGATCTTAGCCGTCCTTCTTGTCAACGGCTGGACAGACGCGCCTAATGCCATCGCCGGAGCGGTTGTGACCGGAGCGCTCCCCTTTCGGGCCGCCGTACTGCTGGCGGCGGTATGCAACTTTTTCGGGGTGCTGTGCGTCACATCGGTGAACGCCTCCGTAGCGGAGACGGTCTACTCCATCGCCTCCTTCGGCGGCGGAAGCAAGGCGGCGCTCACCGCTCTGTGCGCCGCTATGACAGCAATCGTCCTCTGGGCGGGACTGGCCTGGTGTTTCGGCATCCCTACCAGCGAGAGTCACGCTCTGGTGGCCGGGATCTCCGGTGCGGCAGCGGCGCTGGAAGGCTCTTTTACTTGCATCCGGTGGGACTGCTGGGCGAGGATCGGGCTGGGATTGATCCTGTCCACCGCCGCTGGATTTCTGGCGGGCAGAGCGGCCTACAATCGCCTGAAGACTGTAAAGCTTTCAGACCGTACATCCCTTCTGACGCAGCTGCCTGGAGCGGCTCTGACCTCATTTCTCCACGGCGCTCAGGATGGCCAGAAATTCATTGGCGTCTTCCTTCTGGGCACAGCCCTGGCCCAGGGGCGGGCGGACGAAGACGGCTTTCTGATCCCTCTGTGGCTGATGGCGCTGTGCGCTCTGTTCATGGCGCTGGGCACCCTCATGGGGGGCCGCAGGATCATTGAAACCGTAGGCCGGGACATGGTCACCCTGGGTCCCTGCGAGGGCCTGTCTGCCGACCTGGGCAACATTGCCTGCCTCCTGGGGGCCACCCTCCTTGGACTGCCCGTCTCCACCACCCATACCCGTACCTCCGCCCTGCTTGGGGCCGGTTCCGCCGGACACGTCCGCCCCGACTGGCGCGTCGCGAAAAAAATTCTGCTGGCTTGGCTACTCACCTTTCCCGGCTGTATGGCCATCGGATACTGGATGGCAAAACTCTTTCTTGCTGCATAGCCTAATCTGGAAGCAGCCGTACAGGCGTTGTCTGCGAATCTTCCAGAAAGGGTTCTTACATCGTGTTACAGGCACTTACTTGGGCCGCCGGAGGCACTGGCTTCACCGCTCTGATGACCGCCGCCGGGGCCGCTGTGGTCTTTTTGTTCCGCAAAAAAAATTCCATGACGCTCCACCGGGTCATGCTGGGGTTTGCGGCCGGGGTGATGATTGCAGCCAGCATGTGGTCGCTGCTGATCCCCGCCATCGAAAAGGCTGAGGAGCTTGGTATGGTGGGATGGCTCCCCGCCGCAGGAGGCTCCATCCTGGGCATTGGCTTTCTTCTGCTGATGGACTATCTCCTGCCCCACTTTGGACCGGAGTCCTTCCACCGGGGAGCGTCTCCCAGCCGCACGGCGCTGCTGGTGCTGGCGGTCACCCTCCACAATATCCCGGAGGGCATGGCGGTGGGCGTCTCCTTCGCCCTGGCCGCTCAGAGCGGCGACGCAGCCCTTCTCACCGCCTCCACAGCCCTGGCCATTGGGATCGGCATTCAGAATTTCCCCGAGGGCGCGGCCATCGCCCTGCCTCTGTACCAGGAGGGCATGGGCAAGGGCAAGGCATTTTGCATCGGAGCCACCTCCGGACTGGTGGAGCCGGTATTCGCCCTGCTCACCGTACTGGTGGCCGGGACGGTTCAGCTGGTCCTCCCCTGGCTGCTGTCCTTCGCCGCCGGAGCTATGCTCTATGTAGTGGTGGAGGAGCTGATCCCCGAGGCCAATCTGTCCCAGGGAGGGCATTCCGGAACTCTCGGCGTGATGGCAGGGTTTCTTATTATGATGATCCTGGACGTGGCGCTGGGATAGCGGAAGGGGCTTCCGCCAGAGGAAGAAGCCCTGAGAAAAGAAAATGGTTGACAGGCCGAACATCTTTTGATATACTGGCTCCACAATCCAAGGGGCGCTGGCGCATGCCGGCTGAGATGTGACGTATTGCCGTCTGGTCCCTCGAACCTGATCCGGGTAATGCCGGCGTAGGAATGCGATTTGCAGCGGACTGCCAATTTTTGATCGTATGCCCACGCTTGCGGGCATACGATTTTTTTCGTTCCCGCGGGCACTTCCCACCACACATTTTAGGAGGAAGTTCATATGAAAATCACCGTAGACACAGCTATGAAGCCCACCACACGGCAGAACGTCCTGCTCCTGTGCGAGGGAGCGATGATGGTCGCCCTTGCGCTGATCCTCAGCTACTTCAAAATCCAGTTCCTCCAGGCCGGCTCTATCAACTTCTGCATGGTGCCTATCATCCTGTTTGCCGTCCGCTGGGGGCTGGGCGGAGGTCTTTTGGCCGGCGCCGCCTTTGGGACTCTGAAATTCTTTTGGGCGGAGGGCTTTGCCATCAATATCTGGTCCTTCCTGCTGGACTACTCTGCGGCCTATATGTTCGTAGGTCTGGCGGGTGTTATGCGCGGACGGAAGCACGGTCTGCCCATCGGCTGTCTGGTGGGCTGTTTTGGCCGGTTTCTCATCCACTTCATCTCTGGCCTGACCATCTACCGCATCCTCATCCCCACTGAGCTGTTCGGCATCGTGTTCAGCAGCCCCTTCACCTTCTCGGTGGTCTACAACGGCTCCTATATGCTGCCCAGCACGGTGGGCTGCTTTGCCGTCTGCCTGCTGCTGGAGAAGCCGCTGGCCCGCTTCCTTCCCCTGAAGGACAAGCAGGGGCTATGATCGACACGCACTGTCACCTGGACCAGCTGCCCGAACCGGACCTGGACGGCTGGTTCTCCCAGGGACTGGATATGATCGTGGCCCCCGCCATGGGGATGGACTCCCTCCAGCGGCTGCTGGCTTTTGCGGAAGAATGGCCCGGACGCATCTTCCCTGCCGCCGGAATCCACCCGGAGCATGGCCCCGCGTGGAAGCAGGCGGAGGAGATGGCCGGCTGGATCGACCAGAACCATGACCGCATCTTCGCTGTGGGCGAGGTGGGCCTGCCCTGGTATACCTTGCCTTCCGGCTCCCCTATTCCGCAGCAGTCCTTTGCCATCCTGGACTTGTTTCTGGATCGGGCCGTCCGGTGGGATCTGCCGGTCATCCTCCACTCGGTCCATGGAGCGGCCGCCCCCTGTCTGGAACGGTTGCGAAGCAAAGGCGTCCGCCGGGCGGTGTTTCACTGGCTCAAAGCTCCGGAGGCGGTCACCAAAGAGATCCTGGCGGAGGGCTATTTCATATCCGTCACTCCCGAGGTCACAGTCCTGGAACGGGACCAGCGTCTGGCGGACCTGGCCTTCCCGAACCAGCTTCTGCTGGAGACCGACAGCCCGGAGCCCCTGCGCATCCAGCGGAAGGGTTCCCCTAACCCCTTGTGGGCGGCGGACAGCATCCGCTGGCTGTCCGCCCGCTTTGGACGCACTGAGCAGGAAATCGAAGCGCGCCTGGACGCCAACGCCCGGAGCTTTTTCCGGCTGCAGCGGTAAGGTCACATCTCCTTTCGGATCTGCCGCAGGGCGTTTTTCTCCAGGCGGGACACCTGAGCCTGCGAGATGCCGATCTCAGCGGATACCTCCATCTGAGTTTTGCCCTGAAAAAAGCGCATTGAGAGGATTTTCCGCTCCCGTTCGGTCAGATGGTCCACCGCCTCCTTCAGGGCGATGCGCTCCACCCACATCTCGTCGTTGTTTTTGTTGTCCTTCACCTGATCCATGACGCAGATTGTGTCCCCGCTGTCGGAGTACACTGGCTCATAGAGGGACACCGGCTCCAGGATCGCGTCCAGGGCAAAGACCACGTCCTCCCGCTTTACCTCCAGGATGTTTGCGATCTCGTCCACGGTAGGCTCCCTCTGGTGCTGAGCCATGTAGGCCTCCTTGGCCTGGAGGACCTTGTAGGCCGTGTCCCGCATGGACCGCGATACCCGCATCGTGCTGTTGTCCCGCAGATAGCGGCGGATCTCCCCCACGATCATAGGCACGCCGTAGGTGGAAAATTTCACATCCAAATCGGTGTTGAAGTTATCGATGGCCTTGATCAGGCCGATGCACCCCACCTGAAACAGATCATCGGCGTTCTCTCCCCGGTTGGCAAACCGCTGGATGACCGACAGCACCAGCCGCAGGTTGCCGGCGATGAGTTCCTCCCTGGCCTGCATGTCCCCCTCCTTGGTCCTGAGAAGAAGCTCCCGTGTCTCGTCGCTTTTCAACACCTTAAGCTTGGCGGTGTTCACCCCGCAGATCTCTACTTTATGCTGCATGACTGAAAAAACCTCCCGCCCGGATTACTGGTAATTCCAGTATCTCCGGCGGGAGGTCTTTCATACGGTTTTGGGCGGTTCGAAATTTTTTATCGTTGGACCGTTTTCGATGGATTTTTTGGCTTTTGTCACTGGCCGCTCTTCCAGAGGCGCACCAGCTCAACAGGGTGCTGGGTCCGCTGAGCCACCTCCTCGTCGCTCATACCCTGGGCCAGATACCGCAGCCCCACCGAACGCATGGACTCTCCCAGCTCGATGAGGTTGCCGTCTGGGTCGAAGAACCGAAACACCCGCTGTCCCCAGGGATACTCCTTCACATCGTGGACCAGCTCCACACCGGACTCCCTGATCCGGGCTGCGTCGGCAACCAGGTCCTCCGTCTCAAAGTACAGCTCCCCGTTCCAGGGCTTCCACCGGACGTTGTCCTCTGGGAAGCCCACCAGCCCGGCAAACCCCTCCTGAAGGGCAAAGCCCCCCTCAAAGGTCACGTTGGTTCCGTGATCCAGGACGATGTTCTGGCCCAAAACCTGCTGATAAAAAGCCTTGGCCGCCTCAATGGACCGCACCGCGTACAGAGCAGAGCAATATTTCATGATCCGATACCTCCATCATTCAGATGGCAACAGGATACGCTAAAATTTCAGCGGTTCATTGTAAAAATCGGACAACCTGGCCTGGTAGGCGCCCGGCGTCACACCGCAGACCGCGCGAAAATCGTGGATAAAATGGGCTTGATCAAAGTAGTCCAGTTCCTGGGCCAGGCGGGTCAGGGAAAGACCGGCCGACCGCTGCATCAGCATGGCGGCCGTGTTGATTCGTACAATCCGCTGCAAGCGTTTGGGAGAAAGCCCGCACCGCTCCCGAAACAGCCGGGTCAAATGCCGGGAGCTGTACCCGGTCTCAGCCGCCAGTGCCTCCGGACTCTGCCGCCCATCCAAAAACCGGGCCAGCAGGCCGGTAAACGAGTGGCCGCTCCTCAGCCGGGCGCAGAGCCCTTCATCCACCGCCTCCACAAATCCGTCCAGATCCTCTGCGGCGCGCCAGCAGTCCCGCACCAGCTGATCCAAACCCTGTTCCCCATCGGCCAGAGGAAGGATCTGGTCCTCCAGCTCCCACAACGGTATCCTGGAAAAGGCGGACAGTCCGCCGGGACGAAACTCCACAAAAAAACGCAGCGGACACACGCCCAGGTCGTTCTGTACCTGCACCGCCCGGCTGGAGGGGCCGTAGAGCACCCCGTCCAGCCCGTCTCCCCTCAGCGTAAAGGTCAGACAGCCGCTGGCGTCGGGCAGGATGGTCAGCGGAGAAAACTCCTGCGCTGCAGAGGCAAAGCCGCTTCCCAGGCAGAAGGTGTAGTGGGCCACAAAGGGCCGCAGTGGGTCAGAGGGCCAGAGATACAGGTGTGTAGACGTCTGAGCAGCCAGATGGTTTCCGCGGTTTTGAAAGGCCCACCCCCACGCGGCGGCCTTCTCAGAGATCATACAGGCTGGCCTGCAGGTGTTCCTCGTCCATGACTTCAAAACCGGCCTCCTCCAGCAGTCTGGCGGTCACTCCCCAGCCTGGCTTGACGGTGTGGGTGAAGGTGCCGTCATAGACCTCCCCGCAGCCGCAGGAGGGAGACCTGGACTTCAAAATGGCCACCGTACAGCCGTTCTCCCTGGCGATGGCCAGCGCCCGCTCCGCCCCGGCCTGGTAGGCAGCGGTGACGTCCACCCCATCCTCCGTCAGGACCCGGCCGTCCGGCTGGATCTCGGCGGGCGTTCGAGGGACCGACAGCCCTCCCAGCACCTCGGGACAGACCGGGATCAAGTTGTGTCCCGCCCGGTGCAGCTCAATGATCTGCCGGTCCAGACGGCTGGCCCCGTCGTACCGGCAGGGCTCGCCTAAAAAGCAATGGCTGACTAAAATGTTCATGCTAGTTCTCCTTCGTTTTTGTTCAGCTTCAGGGAAATCCCCTGCTCCTGTCTGGCGGACTTCAGAATAGCAGCAGCTGGCAAGGTTTTTTCCTTCACAGATAATTCAAGCCGCATTGAGAAAACTGGGGATGTGCTCTGTAAAAATCCTTCATAACCTCCTTCCGCAAAAAAACGGCCCGCTGCTGAGCGGACCGCTTATAGGCACATGAAACTCAGTTGTTTAGGTAGTACCGAACCACAGTCTGGAGCAGTTCATCCCGATCCACCTTGCGGATCAAAGCCCGGGCATTGTTATGGTTGGTGATATAGGTGGGATCCTCGGACAGGATATAGCCCACAATCTGATTGATGGGGTTGTATCCCTTCTCCTGCAGAGCCTGATAGACCGTGGTCAAAATCGCCTTGATCTCCAGGTCCCGCTGATCGCCCAAGCTGAATTTACGGGTAAAGTCCATATCCTCCATAGTAGCACCTCCCATATGGACAGTTTCCCTTCTGCTGCAGGCAAAAGGGCCGCTTTTCACATAGTGTACTCCAAAACCTTGTCAATGTAAAGAGATTTGCAAAAATTTAATATAAATGAAATATTTCTAGCGCTCCGTCATTGCGGCGGCCGCCAGCTGAAACAGCGCCGACGCCATCGCCAGGATAAACACGTACTGTACTCCCCAGGCGTTCCAGATCAAACCCATCACAGGGGACGCAATAATGGCCATAATGTGGTCCACGCTCAAGCCTACAGAGAGGGTCCGGGTGACCTCGCTGGGGTCTAGAGCGATGGAACGCATCATGTAGGAATGGACCATGTTGAACTGCTCAAACAGGACGCACAGCACGTAGGCTCCAAAAACCAGCCAGGTCTGCCAGTCCCCCAGATGGAAGGAACCGTTGGCCAGCATCCCGGCCAGCAGTCCCATTAACGAGAAGGTGACCGCGATATAGGCCGCCTCCACCAGCAGCATCCTCCTTACGCCCAGCTTGTCCAGCATGTTGCCAATGACCGGCGCAACCAGCGTCCCCGCAAAATGGACGACAATGGTGAGCAGAGCCACCGTATCCGCCCCCTGCCCCAACAGATTGATGATGACCCAGGGCGCAAACACAATTTTGATGCGCTTCTGACAGCCATAGGCCAGTGTCACCATATAGTAGGGCATGTACCGCTTGCGGAACAGCAGCTTATGGTTTTTGACCGTATCCTTTTGCGGAAGGGAGACCGCCATTGCCGCCAGCAGAAGTATGGCTCCGGCGGTGGCGGCGGCTCCAAGGGCAAAGGGCAGGATCATCCGGGTCTCAAAGCGGAAAAAGCCGGTCCGGAAGCCAAAGAAGACCATCACCGCCGCCACCATATTGAACAGGGTGTTGACCCCCTTGAAGGCTCCCAGAGTGGTCCCTACCCGGCCCTTCTCCGCCAGATCCATGGAAATTGCATCGTTGAGGGGCATAAACAGGTGCATACCCAGCGAATGGATGAACAGAAATAGCAGCATCGTCCCGTATTCTGGGGAAAACCAGCCCAGGACGATAAAGCCGGTCAGGACCAGGATCTGAGCCGCCACAGACATCCAAAGGTTGCCCAGCAGACCCAGCGCGGCTACCAGCACCATGCACAGGATGCCGGGGCTCTCCCGCGGAATCTCAATAAACCCCCGTTGGACGGAATTAATATGAAAAGCCTCGTTAAAATAGTTGGAAAAGATGTTGTTGCCCAGGCCGTTGGCCAGAGCGGTGAGGGCCAGCACCGCCAAGAACATTTTTACGGCCCACTGTCGCTTCTGTTCGGTCATGTTTTGTACGCTCTCTCCTTTATGGTTCCCTAAAACGCGATGCTCTGATATCCGATCCCGGCGATCTCCTCGTCTAAAAGCTGAATACCCACTCCGTTATTATTCGGGTCCTCGGCCCAGTCTCGGCTGAACAGCAGGTAGAGACAGCGCTTTCCATCGTAAACGTTCCGCATAATGCCGTCCGACGGGAGCGCCACCATCTCCAGGGTTACCCATTTGCGCATCTCCTCCACCGTCTCGATCTCGGGCCACCAGGCGGCGAACTCCTCCGGGTCGTCGGGGCCGTAAGCGAAGCGCTCCTCCTCGTTGTAGTAACGGATGACTTCCTGCATCACAGCCTCCTGCAGGCCCGGCCATTTTTCCAGGAAAGAATGATAAGCTGCATGCTGCAACTCCGAAACCTCTGTCTGCTCTCCGAAACTGGAATCGACTATCAGGTTCAGCTGTCTCTCCTCCCCGAAAAAGTCCAGATTTATATGACCATTCCAGTAAAAACCGTCAAAGTCCAGTTCTCCAAACACTTGATCGATCATCACAGCGTATCCTCCTCCGCCCGGTCCAGAGCGTCGTCCACATCGAAGGGGGGCGCATCCTCCGCCGGGGCAGGGACGGGTTCCGAAGCGGGAGCGGCGGGCGCAAAGGAGTCACCTGGGGTGGTGATGCCTTGGCGGTACTTCATCTCCTGCCACTGCTCCTTGGTGATCAGCAGCTGCCGGGGCTTGCTGCCCTCAAAGGGACCTACAATGCCCTTCTCCTCCAACTGGTCCACCAGCCGGGCGGCCCGGGCGTAGCCCAGCTTCAGCCGGCGCTGGAGCATGGAGACAGACGCCTGCCCGGTCTCCACCACCACCTCGGCGGCAGCATCGATGAGCTCGTCGTACTCGCTGTCCACATCCTCCGGGACGGAGCCTCCCACCCCCTTGGAGCCCTTCTCCTTCTCTGCGGCGTTGTGCTCGATCTCCTGCATGACGGAGTCGTCATACTGAGCGGCGCCGCTGTTCTGCTTGACAAAGTTTACCACAGCGGCCACCTCCGGGTCGGAGATAAAGCAGCCCTGAACCCGGGTCGGCTTGCCCACGCCAAGCGGAGCAAACAGCATGTCGCCCCGGCCCACCAGCTTTTCCGCACCCTGGGTGTCCAAGATAATGCGGGATTCCATGGCGGACGCCACGGCAAAAGCAATTCTTGAGGGAATGTTGGCCTTCATCAGGCCGGTGATCACATCGGCGGAGGGCCGCTGGGTGGCAATGACCAGGTGCATGCCGGCGGCACGGCCCATCTGGGCCACCCGGCAGATCGACTCCTCCACCTCCTTGGCAGCGACCAGCATCAGGTCGGCCAGCTCGTCGATGATGACCACGATGGAGGGCATTTTGTCCACGCCTTCGGTGCGCTCCGTGTAGGCGTTGTACTCCTCCAGCTTGCGCACTCCGACCTCTGAGAAGGTGCGGTACCGCTTCATCATCTCGGTGACGGCCCACTGAAGGGCGCCCGCCGCCTTTTTGGGGTCGGTGACCACGGGAATCAGCAGGTGAGGGATGCCGTTATAGATGCCCAACTCCACCATTTTGGGGTCCACCATAATCAGCCGGACCTCCTCCGGGGTAGATTTGTAGAGCAGAGAGGTAATGATGGTGTTGGTACACACCGATTTGCCGGAGCCGGTGGTACCGGCGATGAGCAGATGGGGCAGCTTGCCGATGTCGCCAATGATGGCCTGACCGCTGATATCCTTGCCCACAGCAAAGGAGGTGTTGGACCGGCTGGCGGCAAAGGCGGAAGAGCCGATCACGGACCGGATACTCACCGGAGAGACCACCTTGTTGGGCACTTCGATGCCAACCACTGAAATTTTGTCGGGAATGGGAGCGATGCGTACACCGGCAGCCCCCAAGGCCAGGGCGATGTCATCGGCCAGGTTGGTCAGCTTGGTCAGCTTGACTCCCTGCTCCATAGACAGCTCATACCTGGTCACCGAGGGGCCCCGGACCACGTTGATAATGTTGGCGTTGATGCCGAAGGAGTGGATCGTATCCCCCAGCCGCTGGCGGTTGGCGTTCAGCTCGCTGAGGGCCTCGCCGCCAATGTCCCCTGCGCTCTCCTTCAGGAGGGACAGAGGCGGATATTGGTAGGGCAGCGTCTCCTGGTTCATGGCCTGCTGGATCTCCGCTCCCAGCTGAGCAGCCTCGCTGGCAGCCTCCTGAGCCGTCACCTTCGCCAGCGCGGGCTCCGCCGCAGGGGCCGCGGTATGGGGACGCTCCAGGACAGGGGCCGCAGGGGGAGGCGTCACAGCAGGCGGCACAGGCCGGACCGGAGACGCCGGAGCGGCAGACGGCTCCTCCATCACCGGACTCACAGGCCGCACCGGCTCCGAGGCAATGGGCTCCACCGGAGCCATGTGGGAGGGCGGCGTAATAGGCTCCGGTTTGGAGATGGCGGGGAACTCCACCTCCATGATTTTGGATGCTGGCTCCTCCTGGGGCAGCACCATCTCCTCTTCCTCCGCCTCCACCGGAGGCTCCTCCCTGGGACGAAGAATCTGGTCCGGCGTAGGCACCCGGGGGCTTCGGTTGAAAAATCCCTTTTTCTTGGGCAGAGGCGTCTCTCTGTCCACCCGAGGGCCGTCCTCCATTGGGATGTCAATGGCGGCGCGGGCGGTCCTGCGGGAGGAGACCGGCTCCTCATACCGCTCCTGGCTCCCGCGGCTCTGGGCCCGGCTCCGGCGGACCGGTTCGGGCTCCGGCTCGTACTCCGGGCGGTTGAAGACCCAGTCGGCCACATCCACGATGGAGCGGTCAAAGGCGGCCAGTCCCACAAACACCCCAACGATCACGAAGACGATGGTGGCTCCAAGAGCGGTAAACAGAGAGACGCATACCTGAGCCAGAAGACCGCCCAGGACTCCTCCAGACTGCAGCGCCTTTCCGCTGTCCAGCAGGCTTCCCCACAGATCTCCGTTCCACTCCATAGGCTCGATCAGGATGGCGTGGAGCATACAGGAGAAGATCAGCGGCAGGACCAGGGCGCAGGTCAGCCGCAGCTGAACCGGGCGTCCCCGGTGGAAGCCCAGGATGTAAGCCCCCAGCAACAGGGCCGGAGGGGTGAGCAGAAAGCCGTAGCCCAGCAGGCCCTTGAGCAGAGAGCAGAACCAGCTGATAAAAATGGCCTCCATATTAAAATAGCCCAGGGCGGAGAAAATGGCCAGCAGAAGGCAGACCACCGCCCCTACCTCCCGGCGGACAGGCTTCTGCGCAGACGCCTGACGGCTCTTGGAGCCGCTTTTGGCCCGGCTCCCGCTGGAGGAGCCGCTCCTCCCTCCGCTGGACGCGGAGCGGCTCCCCCCTGTTTTCTTTTGTGTTGCCATATGTAAATCGTTCCTTTCGGATGGTAAACTCAGGCCTTATGCTGCCACTGGTACGAAGGTCCATCCCATAACGGTCAGCAGGATGAACAGCGCACCCGCGCCCCAGCAGTAGAAGGCGAATGCCCCAAACCGGCCCCGGCTGGCCAGCAGCTTCACCAACTGGATGGAGAAATAGCCCACCACAGCAGCCACAATCATACCCACCAGATATTTGGGGATATTTTCCGGAGGAACGCCCCCCTCCAACTCCATCACGTCCAGCACCTCCAGCAGAGTGGCGCCCAAGACGGCTGGCAGAGACATCAGGAAGGAATACCGCACCGCAAATCTCCGGTCAAAGCCCCGGACCATGCCCGCAGAGATGGTACAGCCTGACCGGGACAGCCCCGGAATGGTGGCCACCCCCTGGGCCGCGCCGACCAGCAGCACATCCAGCAGAGTGGCGTTTCGCGCGGTCTTGCGCCCCGATCCCATCTGATCGGACAGGAACAGGATGCAGCCGGTGACCAGCAGGGCGCCGCAGACAAAAAAGGGATTGGTTCCAAAGGCTTCCACCCGGTCCTTGATGGGGAGCACCAGAAACAGGGGCAGGGTGCCCACAATGATCAGCAGCACCATCCGCCGGGCCTCAGGCGGGTTGCCCCGGTAGGACCGGTGGGAAAACAGGTCGCCGATGAAGCAGAAAAACTCCACGATCATCTCCCAGATGTCACGCCAGTAGACTACGCACACCGCCAGCAGTGTGGCAAAATGGAGCAGGACGTTAAAGAGCTGGTCCGGCTCCGGCATGCCGAAAAAGTGTTGGAACAGTGTCAGGTGTCCCGAGCTGGAGATGGGCAGAAATTCAGCTACGCCCTGGACAAAGCCCAAGATGACGGACATGAAATAGGTCAAAATAATGTACCCCCCAAAAAATGGGCAAAAGCCCATAAAGTCACTGAATATTATATTAGCACAAGGCGGGGGAAAATTCCAGTGTTTTTATCACAGATCTGCTGCGGCCAGGAAGGGCTGAACCGGAGGGGGAGATTCCCCGCCGGTTCAGTCCTGTTCCGCCCCTCTTGCTTCGATCATCTCGTGGAGGCTGCACAGCGCGTCGGACAGCCCACCGATCCGGTCGATGAGTCCCAGCTCCACCGCTTCCTCCCCGTATATGACGCTGCCCACGTCAGCGGCCAGCTCTCCGGTCTGGAGCATCAGCTTTGTAAAAGCTTCCCGCTTGATACCGCTGTTGGCCGTCACAAACTGCAGAATGCGCTCCTGGATGCGTTCAAAGTAATAAAACGTTTGAGGCACGCCGATCACCAGGCCGTTGAGCCGGACCGGGTGGATGGTCATGGCCGCCGAGGGCGCGATGAAGGACCGCTTGGCCGATACCGCCAGCGGCACCCCGATGGAGTGGCTTCCGCCCAACACCAGGGAGACGGTAGGCTTGGACATGGAGGCAATCACCTCCGAGATTGCCAGCCCAGCCTCCACATCTCCCCCGCCGTTGTTCAGCAGGATGAGCAGGCCGTCGATCTGCTCGCTCTCCTCGATCATGGCCAGCAGGGGCAGGACGTGCTCATACTTGGTGCTCTTGCTGGTGGGGGGCAGCAGCTGATGGCCCTCGATCTGCCCTACAATGGTCAAAACATAGATGGTCCCGCGCTCCGTGCGGATCAGCGAGGAGCCCAGGTCAATGATCGGCTGGACATCCCCCTCCTGGGGCAGCTGGTCCTGGTTTTCGTCCATGGATGTTCCCTCCTTTTGGCTTAGTCTTTGCCAAACAGGAGGCTTTTACACTCAAATTGCCGCTCTACTTTTCGTAGGTTGCCTTTTTCTCCAACGGGCCTTACAATAACGGACAGAAAGGAGCGTGTCATATGGACAACATACAATTCGGGGCCTTTGTGGCCCAGCTGCGAAAGGAGCAGGAACTCACCCAGAAGGAACTGGCCGACCGGCTGAACGTCACCGACAAAGCGGTGTCCAAATGGGAAACCGGGGATTCCCTTACTTAAAGATACTGAAACCGGGACAGCCCCCACACGGCACTTTCTAACACCAGCCCGGAGAACATAGCCAGAACGCAAGAAACAGGGAGTCGAACCCGGCCCCCTGTTTTTTTGTGTTTCCGATAACCGCACCACGCCCCGCAAGGAAATGCGAGAGCGTCAGCGGGTCGCATCAGAGCGACGCAATCCCCACGGGGTCCAGCTTTCAGCATCCCGCAACCTATCGGCGGGGGATTGCATGGAGCGGAACCAACATTTGACCCCGCCTTGCGTCCAGCCGCCGACAACCACCCAGCCGCCAGCCGTGGCGGGCCACCCAGCCGCCGACACACTCACCACGCCACTTTGTCAACAACAACATCAAAAAGCCCTTGCACAATTTTCCACTATCGGCTATAATGAAGCAAGAGACAGCAAAAGCAAATAAAGGCAGGACGTGAAGTGCTGGAACACCCCACGTCCCTATGCAGGAGCCAGTACCTCCCACACAGCAGATTTCTGCGCCGTCCCCATTTTATCAAATAATCACGGTTTATTCAAGCGTGAAAAATGGGAATGTGTGTTTAGCTTTCGGCGGTGTAGGGATAAATTGCAAACCCTGCGCCGCTTTTGTTGTCTCGGCGGTCCCGAGCAAAGCCCACGGGGGACGGGAAGAACCCACCCCCAAGGGCCGGACCGTTGAGACAGAACGAAAAATAATGTGGAAGGAGAACACACGATGAAAAAAGCCCTCATATATGCCCTTGCGCTGGCCCTTGCGTTATCGTTGACATCTTGCGGCCAACCCAAGGCAGAACAACCCACAGACCCCGCCCCCAGCACATCAGCCCCGGAGCCAATCGCAACCCCTGAACCAATCAAGGACACAACCCCGGAGCCTGAACCCGAGCAGACCCCAGCGGCCCCCGTTGAAACCGAGGACACCCAGCTCCCGGAAGAAACAGAATCCCAAGTGGAGCAGGTGCAGTTATTCACCGATTGTAACGAAACCGTATACGCTACAGGCACCGTCAACATCCGGGCCAGCTATACAGCAGACAGCGAAAAGCTAGGTAGCCTAAACAAAGGTGATAGCACAACCCGTACAGGCACAGCAATAGCAGGCACTGAAGCAGAAGGCTGGAGCCGCATCCAATTAAGTGACGGCACCACCGCATATATTTCAAATCAGTACCTTTCTACAACAAAGCCCGTAGTTCAGCAACAGCAGACGAGCGGTGGTGGTCAGCAACAAACACAACAGCCAACTCAAAGCGATAGTCAACAGCAACCACAGCCTAGTGGTGGTCAATCACAAGAAGATAAAAACAAAGCAGACAACGAAGCAGCGGGCCAGGGTTTAGCAGGACTTAAACAGTGGGGAGAACAGCACCAAGGTACTGGAAATGGATTCTATGAAGGGCTTCCTGAAGGAGCTACCATTGATGAAAATGGTAATGTTACAGATCCATCTGTAAGAGTTCAGGGTTAAAGATACTACATCCAGTAAAGCCAGTCAGGTTTATCTGACTGGCTTTATGATTCAAAATGCTCCAATCCATCAGCATCCCAACCAGTCCTGTGCATTTCGACGAACTGGAAATCTCTGGAATTGGTTTTCAAGCATTATCAACACGGTAGGTAAAAGGGACAACGATTCAGATAACAACTGGGGTAGTGATTTAGCACCAGGGGAAGTTGGAGTAGATGCAAATGGAGAAGAGATAATCAATTCAGCTGGAGATTATGAGCAATTCTTAAAAGATATGGAACAAGCATTTAAAGATCATGGTCTGACCACAGAAGGAGAAGATCATGAATGGACAGAAGAAGAAAAGCAAGCCTTACTAAACGCACTAGGACAATAATTACATACATATAAAAATACAAGGTGCACTCTCCTAATTCAGGTAGGGTGCACCTTGTATTTTATTATATGATTAAAAAGTCAATTACGAAGTAAATACAGCACCCAATAATAATATCAAAATCCTATTTTATTACTTACTATTAAAGAAGATAAAATTTTATAAAGTGGAGATGGGAAAAACAGCGTCAATTAAACATTCAAACACCAAATAAGTTATTACATGGAGGTAAATGGAATGAACAAAAAAGTAGAAAATTATGAATTGTTATAGCTAATGCAGTAAAAGTGTGGTATTATAGAGAAGCGAGACCAACAAAACATAAAAGGAGGCAAGTCGGCGGAAAATCAACCGTTGACACAGAGAACATGGAGAAAGAGAAAAACATCTCGCCGGAGGAATCGCTTGACTTATACGCTGAATTTGCTCGTTTATGCGGAGCGCCCGCAGATATGGACCGGGACGGACAAATAGCGTTATTTGAAGAATATCAAGTATACTTCGATATGCTGGAAGACGATTTTAGAAGGCGCTGGATAAAAAGAAAAAGATTAAGGCTAAGGGGTGCGGAGGAAACGGACGACACCTCGTCGGAGGAACCGCGTGACATATACGCTGAATTTGCTCGTTTATGCGGAGCGCCCGCAGATATGGACCGGGACGGACAAATAGCATTATTTGAAGAATATCAAGCAGACTTTAATAAGCCGGCAAATGACTTTACAAGAGACTGGGTAAAAAGCAAAAAATCAAGGCTAACGAGTACGGAGAAAGAGAAGAAAAAACAAGCGCCGCCCGAAGCATACGCCGCATTTCTTCGTATTTACTTAGAGTGGGCGGGACAGGATGAAGCTGAGCAAAGGGCTTTAGTTGAGCGAAGTGTTAATAATGCCGCCAGATTGCACAGTACGTATAGGCTGGATGAAGACTATTCCCAATTTTCGTTTAGAAAAGGCTTTACAACCATGTATGGGGAAAACTTTGAGGATTACGTTAATACAGTTTGGGTTAACTTTTTGGAATGGTGCAGTGATATTGACCGATTCGCAGAGTATTTGCAAAAGAATTTCGACAGGAATATGTCAAAGGAGGATTATGCTCAACGCTGTCAATTACTATTCGATAAGATGGTGGATAATTTTATAAAACGTGCAGAAAAAGAGTGGAACGAAACCATAGATAAGCGTTTAGGCAAGAAGAAAGATAAGGATAAAGAAGCGGAAGAAAAGTTACCGAAAGAACTGCTGGAAGATTTGGACGCTGACTGTGAGAGACGTTGTGCGGAACTTCTGAAGATAAAAAAGAGATTTTATGAAACAACATCACTAGGTTATCCTTCCTTGCGGCTATTGCTCCGCAGACCAGCCCAAAATAAGATGGAAAGTTCATACAAAAAACAGCAAAAGGCTTCACAAAACGTTTCCCTTGAAGCAGATACCAGTGAAGAAGGTCTTGTGCTTGAGATTGAAGATAAAACGAAACACGGCCTTTTAGTTGAGGATGAATTGGTCATGTTGGATTGTATTGAGCGTGCCAAAAAGCGGCTAGATGAAAGAAGCAAAAAAATACTTGACGATAAAATAGCGGAAGTTAGTCAAAAAGAAACTGCAAAAGAATTGGGTATGTCTAGTGCGGCAGTATCAAAACGGGTGGAGAAAATCAGGAACATTGTACGAAGTGTAATATAATAGACGGCAAATAATCAGAGAATCAAGGAGGCTTTCGGGCCTCCTTTTTTTCATAAAAAATTTTTTAAAAAATTTTGGAAAATGGTTAAAAAAACTGTCGTTCAACCTTACTTATAAGTGAGGACAGGAGAGCAACAAGCTTGAATGTCCTTGTCTGACAGAGGCGCCCTGCCAGACAATTATATTAAACAGGAGGAACATAGAAAGTGAACATTAAGAACATCAGGCTGAACAAGGAGAACCTGACGAACGGCGGAGGGATGATTCTAACGGATGTCCGTCCCGCCTACGAGTACAAGGACGGAAAGCGTACAGATAAGGTTGTTGGCCTCAAGGTGGCAACGGTTCTTGAGAAGAACGCCTATGACACACTTACTGTCACCGTGGCAAACCCCGTGGACACTTTGTCCGCTGTTCTTGAAAAGGCGGAGGCACCCGTTTATGTGGACTTTGAGGGGTTCACCGCTCGAATCTACACCATGAACGGTAGAGTTGATGTATCTGCCAAGGCGGACAGTGTTCATATTGTCACAGCCGATACTATTGACCTTGTAATTGAGTAAAGATTAACAAAAACGGCTTTTGGGGGCCTACCAGCCCCCAAGGCCCGGCCGATAAAAAGGAGGTAACTATGGGTTTAACGGAATTTCTAAGTTTAGTAGTTTTATTCGTATTAGCGTGTATATTTTTTCGCCGGGAAAAATCCCCGGTAGCAACAACCAATACATTTGAACTAACAGCGCAAGATATAGATCTCTTAGAGAATAGTCCTGATTACTATTCTTTGGGTCATGCTATGGTGGCTTGTGTTTCAGGTTGTTATCACCGCTGTAATTTAGAACAACCAACGAAACTGCCATCACACCTACCTCCATTTGGAAAGCGTGTTACATATGACCCCCAACGAGGTGTTATGTTCACATACGTTTTTTCCCGAACCATTGCCGGAAAAATCGGGATGGAGATTTTGTACTCAACCACAGATACGAGTAGAATGGTGTCTGTATTGAACCAATCTCTCGGAAACTATACGACTCAGCTAGGGTATCGCAATTTGCAAATTGTAGCCCATGGGAACTTAGCACAGGGACAGGTATTTTTTTTCTATAGCACCTTTCACCATAGGAGAAATTCAGCAAAACCTATGTACATTACGAAATGGAATTCAGGGGGGATATTGAGTGACAAAGAGATTGAAACAAGTCGCCGCCAACATCCTTGAGGGGTTTCTGCTGTCGTTGGGGATACCCCCCAACGACAGCGAGGACACAATGGAGGTTCAAAGTTATGGGCCGCACCATGTTTATACCAAAGTGGCCCAAACCGGGGGCATAGACCCGGCTGAGACGTTGGAAAAATTGGTGCAATATGTAACGCACCACAATGCCCTCCCCGGCGCAGTACGTTTTGAGGCGTACAACGTCCAAGCGTATGTGTGCCCCTGTGGTTGCAAAACATTCCTTTATGTGTCCATCAGCCACACCGCATAGAACAAGGCCCCCAAACAGGGGTCTTGTTTTATGCCTCCATAAAGCAAGCCATAACCCCCGTTGAGCGGCGGTCTACAGACCGCCGCCGACGGGGATCGCCAGCGGAAGCGAGAGCGAGAAGCGGAGCGAAACGCCGAGCGGAGCGGCGGCACCGTCGTATGGCTTGACCTCCACAAGTAGCTCCCCTATCTAGTAGGAGCTACTTCATGTACTATAGAACAAGGGGTGATTCAATTTCTAAAGTATCATAATTCAATCATGACTAAAGACAATTTAACATTGTCAATAGATAACATGGTGATGGACCTCTACATATCAGTACCACCAGCAAGGGACCAGCTTATGCTTCTGCTGGACAAGCTACCCATTAGCCATGCCGTAGAGGTAAATCACTGGAACAGTTTCCGTCCGGGCAGTTTCAGAGAACAGTTCACAATCCGCTTTCAGGATGGCAACAGCTTTTGGCTGGGTGCTGTTCTTAATGGCCGCAAACCCGAATGGGGACGTGTTCGGCTGGACTTCAACCCAAACAAAGTGGCGGAGCATGAGGTTTTCCAGTTGCTTTTGGATTATCTCGTCAGTAACACCCGGCCAATGCACCGGACTGTGAGGCGGTTTGACTTAGCGGTCGATATTCCGGTACAGCGTCAAGACGTGTTCTTGGTCAAGGACAACCGGGCATACATAGAGCGCCGCCACGGGCAGGAATGGACCCAATATCTAGGGGCGAAGTCCTCCACTGTGGGACGGGTCAAGCTGTATAATAAAACGGTTGAGGCTGGTTTGTGTTATCCCTTGACGCGGCTGGAAATGACGCTGGACCCGTCAACACCCTATGAGCAGACGAATTTCCCAACCGTCTACTATCTGGACAATTTGCAGATAGGTTTAGATGAACGGATTAAAACGACGGAGACTGAGCGGTTTATCTTAAATGCTATTCTGCAAGGTTGCGGCACGATTAACCAACTAGGCAGAAAGACCCGGGAAAAAATCAAAAAACTTTTAAACGAGTATGTTCAATATATCAAGGTAGGTTCTAAAGAATATCATCAAATTATATCTCAATTGAACAGCTATAAAAATAACAAGGCTCAGGCCGCCCCCACAGACCCGGACCAGCCGCCGCAAAAAAAGCCAGACCTTCCAGAGTGGGTGAAAGCGGCAGAAGAAGCGGAGCAGGAAACATTGACACTAAATTAAATAAAAGATGGAGGAAGTAAAAAATGAATGAGCAGAAGGTAAAGCAGACCACAGCCAGCGTGGAACCTGTGGAGGAACAGACCCCCGCCAGCGCCGCCGCCAGCAAGGCCCCGGCTGAAAAGATGTTGCCAAGTGGGTATATTGAGGATGGGAGGCTATTGGATGAAGAAGGTATAATGTGTGGCGAGTACATCGGCAGGTATGCGGAGGAGATAGCAAGCGCACTGGAAGGGTTGCCAGCATCAACATTTTATAGTAGCTTTTTGCGAGAGGGAAAGGGGTTAAGGAAGAAAAAGACACCATACGGGGCACAGAAAAATTGCGCCATGGGAATGGTAACGGCGGCGAAAAAGCTGGTATATCGAAAGAAGGACCCGGCCCCGGCGATACTGTTGGAGATAGTCACAGCGGCAACGGCAACAGTAAAAGACCCCGCCACGTTTGAGGCATTGTATATGCACTTAGACGCAATTTACAGTAATATGCTGGGATAATAGAAGTGGGGGCTCCAGAGAGGGGCCCCCCATAAATCCCACGAGTGCCCCGCAGGGCACACCTTTGAAAAAGAAAAAATTAAAGCTGGCAAAACGCCACAAAGAAACCCATTCAGCACAAGAAGCCCAAACGGGCGTAACCTCCGCCAGCGGATGGAGGTTATATGCAGGAGCAAAAGACTATAACAACAGAGAACGGAACACAGTATTTTGTCATGGGCAAGAATCGAATCAAAATTACAGAGCATTTTCCCGGCGATGGGAAACCGATAGAGGAACTAATAACGGATTTAATTATACATAAAATCAAAGGAAAAGCGGTGTAAACAGCACAAAAAGATTGAAAAGCCCCTGTATTTGTGATATAATAGCTTTGTTAGAAAGCGTATCACAAGTGCGGGGGCTGTTTCTGGAAGGAGGATAATTTATCATGAAACAGCCCATATATAACACCGCTTTGTATCTTCGTTTGTCCCGAGATGATGAAGGAACCGGGGAAAGCAATTCTATTGCCACTCAACGCATGATGTTGCGCCGCTATGCTGAACAAAATCACCTGTTTGTGGTCGATGAATATATAGACGATGGCTATAGCGGCACGAATTTCAACCGCCCGAATTTTCAGCGTATGATAGACGATATAGAAGCCAAGCGGATAAATTGCGTGGTGGTAAAAGACCTTTCCCGGTTTGGCCGTAATTACCTTGAAATGGGAATGTATACAGAAATGCGATTCCCTGAGTTGGGCGTTCGCTTTATCGCCGTTGATAGTGGAGTGGACAGCAACAACCAGCAATCTACCGAGTTTACCCCGTTTTTGAACGTCATAAATGAATGGTACGCCCGGGATATTTCCCGCAAGGTAACAAAGGCGATGCGGACCCGCCACGAGAACGGAGCCCACTATGGAGCCTATGCCCCGTTAGGCTATCGGAAAGACCCGGAGCAAGTCGGGCATCTGGTAATAGACGATGATACCAAGTGGATTATTGAAAAAATCTTTGCTCTAGCTGTTCATGGGGCAGGAGCCGCCAAGATAACGCACATATTAGCGGCGGAGCAAATACCCACCCCGTCATGGTTGAACTTCCAGAGATACGGCACATTTGCCCACGTCTACGAGGGCCAGCCCGAGGGCAAACGTTACGAGTGGACGATAGCCCAGGTAAAGAAAATCTTGCAGGATGAAAACTATATCGGGAACAGCGTACACAACAAGCAGACCAATGTGTCATTTAAGAGCAAGAAGAAAATCCGCAAGCCAAAAAGTGAATGGTGGAAGGTAGAGGGCACCCATGAAGCCATTATAAGCAAGGAAGATTTTGACCGGGTGCAAACGCAGATAGCCAGCCGCCGCAGGAAACAAAAGAACGGCACAACGCAGATATTCGCCGGGCTTGTAAAGTGTGCTGATTGCGGGTGGTCGCTGGCCTACGGGATGAACAAGCAGAATAAAAAACCGTATGGTTACTATCATTGTAGCAAGAACGGGCAAGGGCTTCGTCAATGCTCCATGCACTATATCCGCTATGATGTGTTGTATAACTTCGTTCTCTCCCGTCTGCAATACTGGATTGAAGCCGTACAGCAGGACGAGCAAGCCATACTAGATAGGCTGTCCAAGTCCACTATCACGGAGCAAGCCGCCGCCATGAAACGGGCCACGCAGGAAAAGAAACGGGCAGAAAAGCGGCTCAATGAACTTGATAACCTGTTAGCCAAGATTTACGAGGACAGACTAAACGAGAAAATCAACGAGCGCAATTTCTCTATGCTGTCCCAGAAATACCAGCAGGAACAAGGCGAACTTGAAACCAAGATAGAAGCGTTGACGGCCCAGCTTGCCAGCACCAAGGAGCAAGAGGACAGCGTAAACAAGTGGGTGGAGTTAATCAAGCAGTTTTCCAGCCCCACGGAGTTGACCGCCGAACTACTTAATACCTTGATTGAAAAAATCCTTGTTCATGAAGCCACTAAGGATGCAGGCGGCAACCGAACCCAGGAAATCGAAATCTTTTACCGCTTTGTCGGCAAAATTGATTGATGTCTTTAACTATGTTACTCCGGCAAGGGATTTCCCGACGTGAAGCTGCTGGAACCGCTGGCGCAGGCCCTTGGGGTATCCCTGGTGGAGCTGATGCAGGGCAGGCGGCAGGAGAGCGAAACACTGACCATGGCCGAGGCGGGCGCAGTCGTGTCCCAGGCCATCGGGCAGTCGGAGCGGACAACCGCCCGGCGGTATCTGCGGCTGTTCCGGTGGTTTTTGACGGCCATCTGTGGACTCTGCCTGCTGATCGGATGGCCCTTTTTGACCTTCGCCTGTGTGGTACTGACCAGTGCAGATTTCCTGTTTGGCGCCACTCCATCCGGGGATCTGGGGGTCATTGGCGGCGCGGACGGTCCCACCGCAATCATAACCGCTTCTGCCCCCAGCAGTACGAGTCTGTTTTGGATGGTTGGAATCCTCCTCATTCTGCTGGCTGTCTGCATCGTTCTGGCCGTCAAGGTGTGGCGGCTTGAGAAAAAGCTGAAATAAAATTTCTCCAGGGTCTGCCGGCAGCGGACCCTGATTTTTTGTTTTTTTACGAAAAACTACGAAAAAGATTGCATATCCTGGGATAATGTGGTATTCTTACTACAACTGCTGGGCGGATCTGTGTGTGTTTCGCCCCACAGCCAGAGAGCTTATCTCAGAGAGGGAGAATCGTCATGAAGAAAAAAATACGACGTTTGACCACCACGCTGCTGATGGCGGTCCTTTTGTGCTGCGTGCTGCCTGTCCTGGCGCTGGCGCCGGATCTGTCCATCGCGGCTCAAATTACGGTCCATTTTCATAACAGCGGCTCTGCCAGCGCGGCCCCTGACCCCATAGCCATCGGGCAGGGCGGCCAAGTGATCCTGCCGCAGACCAAGCTGTCCAGCCCTATAGGAGTCCAGGGCTGGTATTTTGCGGGCTGGTCCGAGGATATTTCCGCCTCCGCGCCGCAGTATCTGCCCGGTGAAGCCATCTACCTGACTCGCAGCATCGACCTCTATGCGGTATTCACCCAAACACCTCCGGATACCTCCTCTGGTCAGCCGTCCCCAACCTCTCAGCAGAAGACCGCCGCCTTTACCATCCGCACCGGCTCCCACACCCGGTACATGAGCGGCGCGGACGACGGCCTGTTCCACCCCTCTCAGGCGCTGTCCCGTGGAGAGATGGCCCAGCTGCTCTATAATATTGTGGTGGAGCGTCCCAGTCAGAGCCCCGGCTTTTCCGACGTGCCCTCCGACAGCTGGTACGCTCCGGCGGTCAGCGCTATGGCAGGGCTGGGCATCCTGCCCGGTTACAGCGACGGCTTCTTCCGCCCCCTGCAGCCTGTCACCCGCGCAGAAGCTGCTCAGGCGCTGGCGCTTCTGATCCCCGCCAACGTCCATACCCGATCCTTCCCGGACGTTCCCGCCAGCCACCCCGCCTATGCCGCAATTTCCGCAGCCGGCGGCTACGGCCTGTTCAGCGGCGACACCAGCGGGAACTTCAACCCCGACGCCAGCCTGCAGCGGGCCGAGACCGCCGTGGTGTTCAACCGCCTGCTGGGCCGCTCCCCCGACTCCACCGCCATATATGCGTCTGACCTGCGCTACTTCCCCGACGTCCCCACCACCCACTGGGCCTACGGCGCGGTCATGGAGGCCGTCACCACCCACAGCCACATCCCCTCCGGAAGCGGCGAGCTGTGGCGGGAGGTTCAATCGGAGCCCGTCCCCCTGGCGGACGGCTGCTATCGTCTGAACGGGCGGCTGTACTGCGTCTCCAACGGCCGGTTCCTGCGCTCTGAGACCTACGAGTGCTTCTCCTTCGACGCCGAGGGCCGGTACACCACCGGCGACTCCGCCCTGGACGACCGGCTCAACGCCCTGGCAGACCAATACACCAACAGCTCCATGACCCGGGACCAGCAGCTTCGTGCTCTCTACAACTACTGCCGGGACAATTTTTCCTATCTAAAGCGGCCGCTATTGGAAGCCGGAACCACCGGCTGGGAGCCGGAGTATGCCGCCAGCTTCCTGTCCATGGGAAAGGGCAACTGCTACAGCTTCGCCTCCCTGTTCTGCCTGCTGGCCCGGGAAATCGGCCAGCCCGCATACACGGTGATCGGTGGTCTGGGCAAAAACGCCTCTGCCCACGGCTGGGTAGAAATCAAGCTGGACGGAACAGTCTATCTGTTCGACCCCCAGCTGGAGTGGCGCTATGTCCACGATTACGGCTATAAGAGCCACAATCTCTTTAAAGTTTTTCCGCAGAATACCGGCCACACTTACACAAAGCTGAGCGGGGGCGTTCCCTGAACGAATACCATATCATAAACAGTTAGGAGTGACACGATGGTATTCAGTTCCCCGATTTTCCTGTTCGTCTTCCTGCCCGCAGTCTATCTGATCTACCAGCTGCTGCCCGGAATCCGCAGCCGCAACGTCTGGCTGGCGCTGGCCAGCGTGGTCTTCTACGCCTTCGGCCAGCTGGAGTATACCCTTCTGCTGCTGGCCAGCGTTTTGGGAAATTACCTCTTCGGCCTGTGGCTCATGTCCGGCCGGGGCCGGAAGCTGGCAATAGCCGGAGCGGTAGTCTGCAATCTGCTGGCCCTGTGCTCGTTCAAGTACCTGGACTTTTTCCTCCGGACCGTCAACAGTCTGGCCGGGCTGGAGCTGCCTCTGCTGGGCATCACACTGCCCATCGGCATCTCCTTCTACACCTTTCAGGGGATGAGCTACGTCATCGACGTCTATCGAGACCCCGGTGCGGGCACCCGCAGCCTGGGCAAGCTGATTTTGTACATCTCCTTCTTTCCCCAGCTCATCGCCGGTCCCATCATCAAATATCATGACGTCTCCCGTCAGATCGACGGGCGGAGCCTCACGCCGGAGCAAACCCTCTTCGGCCTGAGACGCTTCATCACAGGTCTGGGCAAAAAACTCCTGCTGGCCAACACAGCGGGACAGGTGGCGGACGCGGTCTTTGCCCTCACCGCCGTTCAGCTGGACGCCCGGCTGGCCTGGCTGGGCGCAGTGTGCTACACCCTGCAGATCTACTTCGACTTCAGCGGCTACAGCGATATGGCCATCGGGCTGGGCGCCATGTTTGGCTTCACCTTCCGGGAGAATTTTTCCCTGCCCTATACTGCAGCATCCATCAAGGAATTCTGGCGGCGGTGGCACATCTCCCTCAGTTCCTGGTTCCGGGACTACCTCTATATCCCGCTGGGCGGCAGCCGCATGGGAGCATTTCGGACCGGACGGAACAAGTTCATGGTCTTCTTCACCACCGGCCTCTGGCATGGGGCCAACTGGACCTTTGTGCTGTGGGGATTGTGGCATGGACTGTTTTCCACGCTGGAGGATCTGGGTGTGATCCCAAAACGCCTGCGGGACAGCTTTTTAGGGCATATTTACACGATGCTGGTGGTCCTGCTGGGCTTCACCCTCTTCCGGGCGGACAGCCTTGAGGCAGCTTGGATCATGTTCCAACAAATGTTTGCCGGCTTTGCCCCTCTCCCCGCCAACACCCTGACGCTGATCGCCCTGCTGGACCTCCGGACCGTATGTGTGTTGATTGCGGCCATCCTGCTGGCCTTCGGCCTGCCTCAGCGGGCGGCCAGGCGGATCTCGGAGGTGGCCGGTCCCGCCCTGACCCAGGGCGGACAGATCCTGATCTACGCCGGGATCTTTGCCCTGTGTGTGCTGAATCTGTCCAAAGCGACCTTCAACCCCTTTATCTACTTCCAATTTTAGGCGGTGATAGGATGGAAGCAAAAACAAAGGCCAGATTGGCTATGGGGGCTTTCCTCACCGTCTGCATGGTTCCCTCGGTTGGCATGCTGGCAGTTCCGGAACAATCCGCTGCCGCCAACCAGCAGCTGTCCCCTCCCCCCGCGCTGGTCAACGAGGACGGCTCCTTCAACCGGGAAGTCCTCCAGGACACTGCCGACTATATTGCGGACCACTTCGCCTTCCGGCAGGAGCTGATCACGGCGGACGCTGTCCTGAATGCAAAGGTCTTCCAGGTGTCCGCCGAGGAGGACGTGGTGCTGGGCCGGGACGGCTGGCTGTTTTACGCTGAAACGGTGGACGGCCATCTGCGCACCGCTCCCCTCTCAGACCGGCGGCTGTGGGCTGGGGCCCACACGTTGGCTCTGGTCCGGGAGTACGTCCAGAACCAGGGCGCGGAGCTTCTGTTCACCGCAGCCCCCAACAAAGCCACCATCTATCCCGAATACCTCCCCTATGTGGGGACGCCGCTCTCCTCCAGCAGTGACTTGGACCGCCTGGTCCCTCTGCTGGAGGCGGAGGCTGTGCCCTATGCCGACCTGCGTGAGTCCCTTCAGGGGCAATCCGTGTTTTTGTACTACCGGCAGGACTCCCACTGGAACACCCTGGGTGCGGCACTGGCCCAGCAGACCCTGCTTCAGACCCTGGGCAAACACTTCAAGCCGTTCTGGCTCTCCCACGCCCAGGTGGTGACGGACAGTCACCTGGGGGACCTGTACGAGATGGTCTACCCCACTGGAACCGAACTGGACTGGGACGCAGTCTATGACAGGGAATTTGCCTTTACACATATTCGTCAGCCCCGAGGCCCTGACGACCAGCGTATTGAGACCGAAAATCCTTCTAAGACCGGCTCACTGCTCATGTTCCGGGACTCCTTTGGAAACGCGCTCTACCCTTTTATGGCGGAGGAATTTTCTCAGGCGCTGTTCTCCCGGTCTATGCCCTGGCAGTTGAATCTGCTGGAGCAGACGGGAGCGGACACGGTGGTCATTGAGCTGGTGGAGCGCAATCTGGCCTATTTGACGGCCTACGCCCCTATGCTTCCTGCTCCGAAGCGTCTGCTCACCGGCAGTCCGCCCCAGGGGCAGGGCGGGGCACAGTGCGCGGTCTCCGATTCTTATCCACTGGAGGGCTTCGTCCGTCTGGAGGGCTGGATCTCGGACGCGGACACAAATTCCCCCATCTATGTTCAGCTGGGGACGGCCCTCTATGAGGCCAGCCCAGCGGGGAGCGGATGGGACAAGGGGATTCCTTTTACACTCTATGTTCCCCAAAGCATTTCCCGGGAAAACATGTCTGTGCTTTGCCTGCAGCAGGGCGTGCTGTGTGCCCTGCCGCTTGGAAATTTGTAACACATTGGAAAGGACCGGTCAACATGAACAAAACACATATCCTCCCCTGGCTCCTGGCAGGTGCGATGGCGCTCACCGCCTGCGGCGGCGCTTCCCCCGCTTCGGGGGGAGCCAGCTCCTCGGAATCCTCCTCCCGGAGCGCAGTCTCGGAGCCGGACCAGAGTGCAATGGTCCCTCTGCCGGCCCTGCCAGACACCTCGGAGCACGCAAAGGAGGACCCCGTCGACAGCCCAGACATCTCTTCCCAGGGCGAGGCGGACAGCAGTCAGATTCCCGAAGCCCCTGCGGTGATAGTATTGCCCACCAATCCCCCGCAAACAGGCGATTCTTCGGTTTCAAAGCCCAAGTCTGAACCTAAGACACAGGAGCCGGACCCCTCCGGGGACGCCGGCAGCCTCTCGACCGCAGTGGATGACTCCCCCGCCGAGCCGGAACAGCTGGAGGAGCCGGAGGCCAAACCCGCGGCCACCAGGGAGACAGCCGCTGCCTACATCGGAAAAAGCGTATCCAGCCTGATCGCCGCCATTGGACAGCCCAAGGGCAGTGATTACGCCCCAAGCTGCCTGGGGGATGGTGAGGACGGTGAGCTGTTCTATGATGGCTTCACCGTCTACACCTACCGTGTCAACGGAACGGAGACCGTTCAGGATGTGCTGTAAAAGGGGGAACCCAATGCGAGAAAAACTGTCCATCCTGCTACTGGCGGCACTGCTGCTCGGCACGCTGGCCGCCTGTCAAAGCGGACCGGCTTCCCAGTCTGATCCCAAACGGAACGAAACGTCATCCTCCCCGCCTTCCGCATATTTGGGGCCCGATTTCAGCGGCAGCGGATCAGCGGATTCCAGCGAACAGCCCGCCGCAGAGCCGGAGCGCGAGCCGGTCCTGGAATTTGACCCTGGCTATGCCCTGGACATTGACTATCCCAAGGTAGCTAAGGGGGCTCTGGAGCTGCCCGTCCGGGGCGCGACGGGGTACGCCTCCGTCCAGCTGCCCCTCTGGGAGAGCATCCCGGAACCGAAGCCGGAGACCGAACCGGAGCCGGAAGCTCCTACTGAGCCCGAAAATCAAACTGGAACGGACTCTGATCCAGGAACAGAGGACACCACCCAGCCTGACGCCCCTTCTCAACCGGACGGTTCCTCCCAGGGGGACGATCCCTCTCTGCCCGATGGCGCTTCCAATCCGGAAGAGGACCCCTCCGCCTTCAGCGAGCAGGAAGCAGCTCCAGTCTCTCCCCTTTTGCCCGACCTCGCACAGGACGGAGCCGACTCCTCTCAGCCCGCCACAGATCCCACCGGCGATGAGATCATCTACACCCCTGACGATGAGATTATCTACGCCCCCGGTGAGGAGCCCCTCCCCGAGGTAGAGTCCGAGCCAGAGGAGGACCCCTTTGAAGGAGCCTTAGCGGTGCTGGACCCTGGGACCGCCTTCACCGTTCTGGAGGAGGACGAGGAGGGCAGCTGGTGGTTGGTGGAGTGCAGGGACGGAACCGGCTGGATTGAGAACCGGTACTGCCTCATCAATCTGCCCGATGTGATCCCCTCCATGGTGTATAATGCCACAAATTCCTATGATTCCCAGTTCAGAACTCTTGGCAGGAAAATCCCCAATGTCACCGGCCAGTCCTTCTACCCCAGGGGCAGCTACAACTACCGCCTGGAACGCAACGAGTTCATGATGCCGGTGCTCTACACCATGTCCAAGCACATCTGTCAGGCCCAGCAGGCCGCTCTGGCTCAGGGAAACACCCTGGTGCTCTATGAGGGTTACCGCCCTCACGAGGTCCAGACCACGGTGTATAAAGCCCTCACAGCTCTCAGCCGGAACGACTCCAATATAAAGGATGCTGTGGCCAGCGCCCCCTGGAACATTTCCTGGTTTATTGCCGGAGGGTACTCCAACCATCAGCGGGGGTTTGCCATGGATGTGACACTGGCCAGGATCAACCGGGCCGAAATCCAGACCATTGGCGGACACCAGGTGCTCCGGGTACGGGAGTATGAGGAGTACACCATGCCCACCCCCATCCATGAGCTGAGCAAGGCCGCCGCCACCTACACCGCTCCGGTCGCCAGCCACTCCCCTACCGCTTGGAAGTCCGCGACCATGACGGACACCATGGCCAACTGTTCCCCCGCTCTGGCCCTCCAGCGGTACTGCACAGATGCGGGCCTCACCCCGCTGGCCTCCGAGTGGTGGCACTTTAACGATTTGAAAACCCGCACCTCGGTGCTGGACAACCTGAGCGTCGGTGGATACAAGATCAGCACATGTTTAAGCACAGCGCCATGACGCCATTCCTTCACTTTGATCAGGGAGGATTTCTTATGGAACCGAACTATTTGTTGGACACGGAAGAAAACCGGACCTTTTTGGAAAACATACGGCAAAACCTTCTGTCCTTTGGGAGAAAATTTCCCTCTCCCGGCGGCGGGGCCTACTATTTGGGCGACGACGGCACTCCCTGGCCGGAAAAGGGCCGGGAAACCTGGATTACCAGCCGCATGGCCCATGTTTACAGCATCGGACACATGCTGGGCGGCTCCGAATACGGCGCGCTGGCCGATGCGGCGCTGAAGGGACTGCAGGGCGAGCTCCATGACCGTACACACGGCGGCTGGTACGCCGGGCGCAATCTGGATGGCTCCATTATGCCCGCCAAGCAGTGCTATGCCCATGCATTTGTGATCCTGGCCGCCTCCTCCGCCCTGCTGGCCGGCCGGGACGGCGCGGAAGAGCTGCTGAACGAGGCGCTGGCCCTCTATGACCTGCGCTTCTGGGATGAGGCGGAGGGACTCGCTCGGGACACCTGGAACACAGAATTCACCATTCTGGACCCCTACCGGGGCCTTAACGCCAATATGCACTCTGTGGAGGCGTTTTTGGCCGTCGCTGACGCCCTTGGAGCAGAACCATACCGCATCCGCGCAGGCCGCATCATCGACCGGGTGACCGGCTGGGCCAAACACAACAGCTGGCGCATCCCGGAGCATTTTTCCAGCGGCTGGGTCCCGCAGCTGGAGCAGAACCGGGACCGTCCGGACGATCCCTTCAAGCCCTACGGCGCGACCCCCGGACATGGCATCGAATGGGCCCGGCTCATCGTTCAGTGGGCGCTGTCCACCCACTCTGATCCCGAAAAAACCGCCCCCTATCTGGAGGCGGCGGAGCATCTATATGGCACAGCAATAAGGGACGCCTGGAACGCCGATGGCGCGCCGGGACTGGTCTACACCACAGACTGGACGGGCCAGCCGGTGGTCCACGACCGGATGCACTGGACCATGGCCGAGGCCATCAATACCTCCGCCATTCTGTACCGAGTCACTGGCAGCAAACGATACGCTGAGGACTATGCTCAGTTCATGGCCTACCTGGACGGCCAGGTGCTGGACCACAAAAACGGATCCTGGTTCCACCAGTTAGACCGGAACAACCAGGTGATCGGGACTGTCTGGCCAGGCAAATCGGACCTGTATCACGCCTTTCAAGCCACCTTGATCCCCTATCTCTCCCCAAAGCTCTCCATCGCCGCAGCGGTAGCGAATGGGTAAACAAATCCCCCGGCCTGTGCCGGGGGATCGTTGTATTTATGGCTTGCACCGCCCGCAGGGTTCATAACCCGCCAAAACAGCATCCAGCCGGATCTCGAAGTCCACCCGGTTCGCATCCTGGATGCTCTTGACCGAGGTACAGTCAGGCAAATGGAATTTTTTCGAGTTCGTGTTGCCAATGTATGTCTGTAAAGCGGAATTGCCTGTCGGATTTGTCGCGGTGTCCGCCTCCTTCTCTGTGCGGAAGGTGACGGTTTTACCGTCGCTCTCGGCAATCACGTGGCCCTGCATATCGGTGCGGTAGACCTCCGTTCCCGCGTCACGGAACCGGCTGAGCACCTCCTCTGAGGGGTGACCATAGCTGTTGCCCTCCCCCACCGAAATGACGGTATACTGCGGCATAACCTCCCGCAGGAACTGGTAGCTGCTGGAGGTATCGCTGCCGTGATGCCCCGCTTTCAAGACGGTAGCCCTCAAATCGGCTCCAGAATCGATCAGATCCGTTTCAGCCGCCGTCTCCATATCTCCGGTAAAGAGAAAGGAGGTTTCCCCATAATCGATACGCAGGACGATGGAGGTATTGTTGGTGTCGCTGTACTCCTTCACTGGCCCCAAAATCTCCACCTGAGCAGAGCCTAGAGAAAATTGTTCGCCCGGCTCAGGCACTGTAAGGGATTTTCCCTGTTCACCCAAATACTTCACCATGTTCTGAAACACCTTGGTGCTGTATTCTGTTACCGGACAGTAAGCCACGTCCACGGCGGCATAATTCAACGCGCCGGACAGACCGCCGATGTGGTCCTCATGGGCGTGGGTCGCAACCATGTAGTCCAAGTGGTCCGCCCCATGGCGCTCCAGGTAGGCATATATCAAATCGGAATCCTCAGCGTTGCCGCCGTCAATGAGCATGTAATGGCCGTCGCAGATCACCAGAGCGGAGTCCGCCTGGCCTACGTCAATAAAGTGGACCTGAAAGCGGCTTCCCTCCGTGGGAGAAGCCACAGTGCGCTCTCCGGTAAGCTGATCGCAGCCGGCAAGCGCGCACAACAGCAGGATAGCGAGCAGTGCGCCTGTTAATCGTTTTCTCATCTCTTACTCCTCCAATTCCTCGGGCAGCGGACGGCGCCGGTGCTCCACAGGGCCCCACTCAGGCAGAGGCAGCCGCTGCATGGCGCCAAAGGTCCGGGCCTTCAGACCAGGGTACCGGCCCTGGAGTTCATAGATCAGCTCCTTGATCTCCTGGCGCTTGGTGCTGCCGTCAACCGGACAGGTGCTGTGGACCACAGGCAGCTCCAGCCGCTGGGCTGTGTGGCGGATCAGGCTCTCCCCGCAGTAGAGCAGGGGGCGAATCTGGGTGATCCCCGTCCGGTCCAGATAGGTGACCGGCTGGAAGCAGGACAGCCGCCCCTCAAAGATCAAGGACATAAAAAAGGTTTCTACGGCGTCGTCGTAGTGGTGGCCCAGGGCGATTTTTGCAATTCCCCGCTCTTGAAGTGCCTCATGAAGAGCACCCCGGCGCATTTTGGAACACAAGGAACAGGGATTCTTCTCCTCCCGGCTGTTAAAAATGACCCAGCGTATCTGGGTGGGGAGTACGGTGTAGGGTACGTCCAGTTCCTGGCACAACTGAGCCACCGGCCGGAAATCGTTCCCCTGGGCGAAGTTGGACGTGCCAAGGTCCACGGTTATGGCCTCTACAGTAAAGGGGACCGGGTAAAACGCCCGCAGCTTGGCCAAGGCCATCAGCAGTATCAGGGAATCCTTCCCTCCAGACACCCCCACTGCGATCCGGTCGCCGGACTGGATCATATTGTAGTCCTCCACACACCGGCGGGTGAGGGAAAGGATCTTATTCATCGTGCAAACCTCCCTTTGGATAAGTCATTTTACCATAAAACGCCGCTTTTCCGCAAGCCAAAAACAAAAATCAAACGAGAGATATCAGGAGTATTTTCGAGAAAACAAGAGATATCCAGAGATATTGAAGTTTTTTCAAAAATTTTTCCAAAAATCCGTTGACACCTGGCGGTCTCCGTACTATAATACAAAACGCTCCATTTGTACACTGTTCGGGGCAAAATGCTTGGAAAAAAGCATTTTTCACATAAATGGAAAGAAATTGGAGGTTTCACCTATGTCCACGTTCATGGCTAAAATGGGCAGCACCCAGCGGAAGTGGTACGTTGTCGACGCCGCCGGCAAGCCCATGGGCAAGACCGCTGTCATCGCCGCCGACCTGCTGCGGGGCAAGCGCAAGCCCGAGTTTACTCCCAACGCCGACTGCGGCGACTGCGTCATCATCATCAATGCCGAGAAGGCGGTGCTCACCGGCAAGAAGCTGGACCAGAAGTACTACCGCACCCACTCCGGCTGGGTGGGCGGCCTGAAGGAGACCAAGTACCGCACCCTGATGCAGACCAAGCCCGAGCTGGCAATGAAGCTGGCCGTCAAGGGCATGATGCCCAAGAACAGCCTGTCCCGGGATGCCCTGACTCGCCTGCACATCTACCGCGGCGGCGAGCACAACCACGCCGCCCAGAAGCCCGAGCTCTGGGACGCCGAGTAAGGAGGATTTAGAGTATGTATAAGAGCAAGAAGCCTTATTTTTATGGCACCGGCCGCCGGAAGTCCTCCGTGGCCCGCGTCCATCTGTTCGAGAACGGCACCGGCGCCATCACCATCAACGGTCGTGACATTGATGATTACTTCGGTCTGGAGACCCTGAAGCTCATCGTCCGCCAGCCCCTGGTCACCACCGAGCTGATGAACAAGGTGGACATCGTGGCCACCGTCTCTGGCGGCGGCGTCACCGGTCAGGCCGGCGCGATTCGTCACGGGATCGCCCGCGCTCTGCTGCTGGTCAACGAGGAGTACCGCCCTGCCCTGAAAGCCGCCGGTTTCCTCACCCGCGACCCTCGTATGAAGGAGCGCAAGAAGTACGGCCTCAAAGCCGCCCGCCGCGCGCCTCAGTTCTCCAAGCGCTGATTTTATATCCGAAAACGCTCAAAAGCCCCGGAAAATTCGATTTTCCGGGGCTTTTCTTTTGAAATTTTCTGAAGCCTTTGTCTGATTTTGGCCTTGTTTGGCCCTGTTTTTTTGGGTAAATATGGGCTAACCGGCCCTTTTAGATTAAAAATCCGAACCCGCCCCCGTTTTGAGGACGGTGTTCGGATTATCAGAACATGGATAAAGCGATCACGTTCGATTGGTTGGCTTTTGGGGCTGCTGTTGGGTGTTGAATGGTGGCTGCAGTACCACGAGAAGCCAAACAATGAACTTCATTTGCGGCGATTTTGCTTTAACAAACGTCTACTCAGTTCACCGGATAGCTGGTCAGTCCAGCGGAACCAATGCCGATGGAGGCGTTAGTGCCTGGGGCAATTTCAACGGACTGGCAGGTGTTGCCGGTGAAGGCGTTGCTGCCCGAGACGGTCATCCCGGTCTGGTTCGCTCCGGAGATGTTCACCATCCCGGCGGAAATATCCAGGGAGAAGGACGTGTCCGTACCGGTGACGCTCAAAGCGTTCCAGGCGTCGCCCAGGATATCGGAGGCAATGGTGACGGTCTGGTCGACGGAGGAGGCGCAATTGACGCTGACCTTGGCCATGGAAACGGTCATGGAGCTCAGGCTGCCGGCCTCCGCTTTCGCATAGAGCCCGCTGTGACAAACCGTTATCTCATCCATACCAGAGGAGGTTACCGTGATGGAGCTGTCCGCAGGGGCGGTGAAGGCATAGACTTTCTCGCCGCTGAACTCGACATCCTCAGCCATACATTCGGGGGTGATATCTACCAGATTCAGGGTGCCGCCTGTCTGCGTTCCGCCTCTATACTCTGCGAACGTGCCGTCGGAGCAGGCCACCCGGAAGTCGGAGCTGCCCACTGTTACGCTGGAGCAGTAGACAGGATTGGCGGCAGAGGATACATGGCGTTCAAAGTCCTTCAGGTTAAACATGTCGGTGGGCAGGGCATAGGAAATGAATACCTTGTCGTAACCGCACATTTTTTCGGCAAAAGAGTGGCTCTTATAGTCCGGGGAAATCGTCAAACTATTGAACTGCGCGGGCCGGTTGGGGTCCCAGATCTGAACCACGTAATTTCCGGCGCTGTCTTTTGTGTAGCCAATAGCCACAATGGCGTGCCCGCCGCCCAACTCGGTATCAGATTTCAGGAGCTTGACGCCCATCAGCAGAGGACCTTTATTTTCATCCAGGCGTTGAATCAGGGTACGCAGATTCTGTTCCTCCAGTGCGGAATCCTTATAATCGGACGACTTAGCTCGCAGGCTGTTGACCTCCGCGGTCATCTGGGAGAGATGATAGAAGTTGACCAGGTCGTTGACGCTCCCATTAGACCGGGGAGGATTGAGATCGAGCAGCTTGGATGCGCCGCTCTGGTAGCGGACCGGTGTTACCGCCCCATTTCTATACAACACGTAGACGGCGGACATACCGAAACAGGAGCCGCCCCATGTTTTGGCCATCTTGTCCCGGATCCACTGGGCGGAGTAGGCGGGCTCATTGCTCAACAGGAAATTGAGGGAATCATTGCTGATTGCGTAAGTGCTTCCAAAATTTTTAGAGGAATTATTGAAACTGAAGGGGTCGTCAGGGGTCTTGGCCGTCGGGGAAGCGGGAGGGGTGGAAGGGGCCGCGCCGACGTAGGCCCGGTAGAGGAAAGACGCGATCTGCCCCCGGGTACAGGATTCATCCGGAGAGAAGACGGTGGGAGAGGTGCCGCTGGTGATCCCTTGCTCCATCGCCCAGGTGGCAGCGTCCCGATCCCCATGGTCCGCCATATCTTCGAAGGGGCAGGCCGCCTTAGGCTGCGGGGAGCCAAAGGCCCGCCAGATGAATCGTACCGCAAACGCTCGGGTACAGGTGTAGCCGGTATAGAGCTTGTCCCAGCGGATGATTTGCTTCTCCTTCGCCCACTGGGCCGCCTTGCAGAAGTAGTCGTCCGCCTTCACATCGGGGTAGGGAAGCTCGTCAGAGGATGGCTCCGGAGAACCGGCGGCCCGCCAAAGGAACGTGATGATCTGTTCAATGGTACACTTCGCATTCGGGGAGAAGGTGCTGGAGCTGGTCCCATAGACAATGCCCTTCTCGACCGACCAGCGCACCGGCTCGGCGTAGTACACATCGTTCGGCACATCTGTAAAGCTGGCGGCTAGAACGGTGAGGGGCAACGCACCTGCCAGCAGTACTATAGCCAACAGGAGGGCCAGTGTCTTACGCAGGTTTTTCATATGAATCTCTCCTTTTTATTTGTTTTAGTCAAAGACCAAAATATTACAAATGGACGCCGCATATTAAGAAAAGGTCTGCCAGATTAGATTAAGAAAGCGATCATCGTCATGATCTCCCGCGTACAAATCATTATAATGCATACCCCAATACACACTGTATACGGAAAGCAGACAGTCCAACCGGGTCATTGGGTAATCGGCTAGATCATCCAAGGAGATGCCAACGAACTCATGGAACCAGGAGATAGCCTTGATATAGGGGGAGTCAGAGGGTACTCCCGGAACTGTGTATATCCTGGAGGGTTCCGGACGGCCCATGATGCTCCAGCAGAGATCGAACCAATGCATCGAGGTGAAAGGGGCGCCAGCCTGGAAGCTGTCACGGTCGATGAGTCCCAAATTCAAAGCCCACTGCGCGGCGGGGTAGAAGTAATCGCCCGCCTGAACGCCGGGGATCTCTGCGGTCCTCTTGGCCTGGGGACAACCCGCAGCACGCCACAAAAAGGTGATCGCCTCGGTATGGGTGCATATGCGTGCCGGAGAAAACTTCCCATCCCCGGTGCCGCTGGCAATCCCGATCTGGTAGGCCCAGTTGAGCAGCGGGGTATTCAGCGGCATATCCTCAAAGGGGTGGGACGGGAAGGAATAATCCGCTATTGTGCCGGGTGGGAGAAGGCGGAGAAACTCTTCCAAAGGACGCAAAGTCTCAAGAGGCCAGTCCTCAAAGCCTGAAACGCTGTCCATCACGACACGGTAGGTGTCGATATCAGGCTGCGCGCTTGCCTCCTGATCCTCATTGATCTCGCTGAAAAACGTCCGGCCAGCCACCCGGGCCAAGGCGGCCTTCTGCCCCGCGCAAGTACCGCTAAGCTCCGTAACCTGCTGTGCCCGCCCAAAATCCCACGGGGTCACAATATAGAACGAATATTCTGCGCCAGCGCCGTAGGCGGCCACGTAGGCGGCGCGGTTTTCTGGCTCCGTTTGAAGATACAGAGAGATTCTGCCCCCGGTGCTTGTCGCGTCGATAAAGTCATAGTCGTAGATCTCGTCGATCGACGCGGCCGCATCGATTGTGTCCGCAGTAGCAGTAAAAATTTCAACGGCGAGGTTTCGAGCGGCGGAGTCAGTGTTGGTGATGGTGTAAAATCCCACAGGCAGAGTTAAATAAGTGTCCTGCTGCATCTGTGAAGCGCCGGCTTCTGCCGTCGCACCGGTCAGAGTCATGCCCACCGTGATGATCTGCTGGATTTTATCCGGGCGGTTGGTAGACAGCCAGCCGTTGCGCACCACCGCGATCACCTCGTTGTGCTCATCCCGGATTTCAGCGTTATAGGTGTTGATCCACATCATCGCAACATCTTCTTCGCTGTATAGAGAATTCTCAGCGGTCCCCCGCTCGCTCCACACCCGATTATAATCAGCGTATGTGACGCAGGTAATGGAGCTGTTCGGCTGACCGCTGCCCCACACCAGCGGCGGAAGCTCCTGACCAGAGCTGGCCGTCAGTCCAACAAGCTCATACTCCCAGCCGGTGTACGCCCCATCGATGTCCTTCGTCAAGGTGATATGGCGCTGCTCGTTCCCAGGGTAGTTGCAGTCGTAGATCATCAGCCAGCTCTCAGTGGCGCTCTTTTCCACCAGCTTATAGCCCACCACCGCATGTCCGCCGGGGCCGCCGCTGCGGTCCTGGCCGTAGATCAGGATGACGGGGGCAAAATTCCCGCTGCCGGCAAACTGCTCCACGGCCTGGCAGATACCGTCTAAATTGTTCATGTAGTGCACTCGGGCATCGTTAAATTTCCCGGACAGCTGGCTGATCTGCATGGTCTCCACGAACTCCTGTACTGTCATGTCCAGGCCGCTGTCCTTATCAGTCAGTCCCAGGTCAGACAAACGTGCGGCACGGGGGTTAAAATCAGAGGGGGTAATACCGTTGCTGTGCTGGAAGACCAGGCCGCTGGTGGTAGACATGCCAAAGCAGTTCCCGCTCCAGCTGCCCTGCATCGTGTAGAGGGTATGGGCCAGAGGGGTGGCCCCAAAGACCGCCTGGTAACGTTCCAGGGGGATGGTGTAGTCCTGGTCGTAGCCGAAGCCCTGGGCGCTGTTGTCAAAGCGGTAGGTCAGCTCGGATACACGGCCCTTTTCATCAGCGTTTTCTACCCAGCGGGCGTAGAGAGTGTGGTCGAACGGCCACTGGCACAGGGTGCCCTCTGTAACCTGTACGTTTCCGCCGGCGGAGGTATACCAGCCGGCGAAGGAGTACCCCTCCCGTACAGGCACAGGCAAAATACTGTAGACGGACCCGTAGGTGGCCAGCACGCTGGAAGTTGCAACTGTACCTCCAGCGGTGTCAAAACTCACGGTACACTGCACCGGGGTCCAGTAGGCGTACAGAGTGACAAACTCTTCGGTAGGGACCTCCGTGGATGAGGAGACTTGATTTCCATCCTTCTCCGCATCATACCACCCGGCGAAGACATACCCGTACCGGGTGGGCGTGGGCAGCGTGCCGTAAGTACTATCCGTCGTCTCTTTGCTGGCAGGGTCTACCGTCCCGCCTGTGGCATCGAAATACACTGTGGTAGAACTGACCGCCAGGGCCGTCCCCGGCAGCAGGCCCAACAAAAAAACAAGGACTAAAAGCAAGCTGACAGGCTTTTTTAGACACTTCATATGTATCTCCCCTTACAGTATTCATGTGCTGTTCCTTGCTGACTTCCGACGGCTTGCGGCGAAAAAAAGTGCTGACCTCTCAGCTGCCGGAGTTCGATGCAGAACTTCTTCATTTTGACGAAATGATTCTTTCGATGATGAACCAGATGACAAATCATAATCTGCATAAACTCCATATTATTATACACGTGCCAGTTCGTTTTTGCAACCTGTATTTCGTAACACACCCGAACTCAAAATCGTAAAATCGGACGGCCTCCCAGTCCCCTGCCGGAAAACCACCCCAGCATCTACTAAGAGGATTTGCGTTTTTTGACGGTATGTGGTATGTTAAGATACTACCGGCGCCAGTCAGAACATCAGGAGGGCCTGCTCATGCGCATCATCATCGCCCCGGCGAAGAAAATGGTAACCGATACAGACAGCTTTGCCGTGGACGGCCTGCCTCAGTTTCTGGAGCAGACGGAACGGCTGAATGCTGTCCTTCAGGGCATGTCCCCCAAGGAGCTGCAGGCCCTCTGGAGGTGCAGCGATGCCATCGCCAGGCTGAACGTGGAGCGTCTGGAGCAGATGGATCTGCGCCGCAATCTCACCCCGGCGGTCATGGCCTACGAGGGCATCCAGTACCGCTACATGGCCCCCGGTGTGATGGCGGCGGCCCACCTGAACTACCTCCGAGAGCATCTGCGCATCCTCTCCGGCTTCTACGGTCTGCTGCGGCCCTTCGACGGCGTGACCCCCTACCGGCTGGAGATGCAGGCCAAGCTGCCGGTAAACGGCTGCCTGGACCTGTATCAGTTCTGGGGGGACTGTCTGGCCCGGCAGCTGGCCTCGGAATCAGACCTGGTGCTGAATCTAGCCTCCAAGGAGTACAGCAAGGCGGTGGAGCCGCATTTGCCGAAGGCTGTCCGGTTCATCACCTGCGTCTTTGGGGAACAAAAGGATGGCAAGGTCATCGAAAAGGGTACCCAGTGCAAGATGGCTCGGGGCGAGATGGTGCGCTGGCTGGCGGAACACAATATCACCGATGCCGCCGATATTCAGACCTTCGACCGGCTGGATTACCAGTTCCAGCCTTCCCTGTCAACCGAGAAGCATAAGGTATTCCTCAAAGCAGACTCCCAAAGGCGGACCTCTTAACAGCTTCTGCTCGGATCTGCGCGGAAGCTGGTCAGGACGATGCGAGCTGGGCATGCCTCTCCGGTCAAGCAAAGAGAAGCGCACCGCAAAGGGCATTGACGCACATCCCGGAGCCAATCAGACAACAGACCCGCCGCAACTGCATTTCGCAGATTGCGGCGGGATTTTTTTATCCTGGTGAAGCGAATGAAAGGGAGACCCACTGGCCCCACAAAGGGATGGCGCACAGACGGGCATCCAGGACCGCCTTTCCGGACAGCTTAGAGAGAATCCGAGTGCAGGCGTTCAATTGGGCCTCATACTCCCCGGCAAGGCGGCGGCGGTAGGCTTCGTCACCCTCTCCGGGCCGGAGCTGGTCAGTCTTATAGTCTACAATGTACCAGCCCTCCTCTGTGAGAATGGCCAGATCCAGGATACCGGAGACGCTGATGCTCCCTGCAAAATCTTCCCGGCAGTCCAGCCGGTCCCGGAGAAATTGCCAGTTCTCGTCCTCCCGGGACAGCACCAGGTGGAAGGGCAGCTCGCAGTAACAGGTCCCCGCCCCGGTCAGGCGGCGGAGGGGGGAATGTTCGTCGAACCAGAAGGAAATTGCCTGTTCCAGCTGCCCAAACCCCAGCTGTTCCGCGGCCTTAGTGTAGAGATAGTATTGCAGCTTGCTGTCGGACTCCCGGAAGAACGTCCCGATCCTCCCAGTCTTATAGTCCAGGATCGCCAAATCCCTGCCGTTGGGCAGCCAGCTGCGCTTGGAAAGGCCGGTCTTTTCCACCTGGGGGACCTTGAGCATGTATTGGAAGTAGAACTGCCGGGGACATTTCATCGCCAACTCCAGGGAGGAGGCGGAGAAGACAAAGTCCTCCGGCATTTCCGTCTTCTCCACGGTCGGGATGGTCGGGGCGGTCCTTCCATGCCCCTTCAGCCAGCGATCCGCCCCGGTGAGCGACACCGGCCGGTGGTAGCCGAAGAGGACAGGGCCGGCTGTCTCCCGCAGCTTTTTGTAGACGGGCGAGGGATGCATGGCAAGTATTTTCTCCGTATCGAAGCAGCTGTAGGAGAGGGTGACCTCCCCCTTGGCAGCGGCCAGGACGGTGCCAAGGTAATACACCGGCAGCTCTGCCCCGGAATTGGAGCTTGGGACCCCCAGGGCCGCGCGTTCCTCGTCCCGCAGCAGAGGGGACCCCCGGCCCGAAGCGGTGAGGGCGTCCCGTCCCAGGCCCAGGACATAGGTATAGGGCCGGTCCAGGAATGCGCCTTTGGACAGGGGCGCGGCATGAACCGCACCGTCCCGGGGGGCGGCGGACTGCCAGGGGGTTCGACCGGCGGCATCCAGCAGCTCCGGAAGCAGCGCGAAAAAACTCCCGCCTGGGGCATTCCCCGCCATGTTTTCCAACGCGGAGAGAAGTGCGGCACACTCCGGCGCCCGAGCCTGGGGCAGCCGCTTCACATACCACTCCTGCAGAAAGGGCCGCAGAAGAGCCAACCCCTCCTCCACCCTGGTGTCCTCATCAAACAGCGCTTGGATCGTCCCGCAAAACGCGATCCAGTCGCCGCACCTTTCCAAAAGCTGTTCCGCCAGGCTGTCACGTTGGGTCCGCTCCAGACAGCTCAAATAGCGGGAGAGCTGGCCTCCTACATGCTTGTCCCGCAAATACTTCAAAAACGCCGCCCCGTGAGGCACGACCAGCCCGCCCGCCATCAGGCCGGGCAGGCCCTCCACCGGACAGCCGCTGCCGTACCACAACGCCAGCGCCCGGAGCAGCGGCAGCAGCGTCCCCTTCTCCAGGGGAACGCCGCCCTCCAAGGTCAAAGGGACGCCCAGGCGAGCTGCCTGTTCCTGGAGCAGGAGCAGATCCTTCGGCTTGGTGCAGAGGATGGCCGCCTGCCCAAAGGGGATCTGACGCTCCAGCAGGTCGTAAAACGGAAACAGCACCTCGTTTTCCTGCCCGTAGCCCTTGACGAAGCGCAGACAGGCAGCGGGCGGCACTGGCAGCCAGAAGCTGGCGGCCCATGGACATGGTGGGGGCGACCAGCACCGCCTCAAAGCCAGGGCGGGTCTGCAAAAACCGGTGCAGGGCCGCAAGGGTTTCTTCCATCGGTATCTTGACTCCTTTCACAGGAAACGCACTCACTGACCGTCATTATATACCCCAGGGCCAAATTAAGCAAGAAAAGAGGTTTTTTGTGACGTGTAAATATCTGTTTGATCCGGCTCAGGATTGCTTCTATGAAACGAAACCATAGATTTCCAAATATAAACACAGCCGCCAGGAACAACAGAAACGCTCCAACGTTTCCCCAAGGCATCCCTGCCTCACTTTATTGCGAACCGATTCATAAAGAAGTCGGTAAAAGCGGCCAGCTCATCCTCCTGGGACACATAAACATACAACGTTTCATCTTCCAGCCAGTCATAGGCATTGATGCCGATATACCCTTTTTTGTCCGGGTAAATGATAAAGGCGTCCGTAGGATATCGATTCCGGTAGGCTTTCAAAATTTCAGAACGGCGATAATAGGCCGGATCACCGCAGCCAGAAAGATCAGGAACGGTAGGCACAACCACAATCGTTTGGCTGCTCTCATTCCAGCCGACAATCAAATTCCCGATTTTCGTTTTGCTGCCATGAACAAACCCATAGTTGAACCGGCTCACATCCTCGGTATATCCGAAGAGCAGCCTGTAATCGTCCCCGTTCTCTACGACCTGGTTAAACAACAGGCGCATTTTATTCGCGTTTGCAGCGCTCTTTTCCATGTCAATTTTGGGGCCCTGAAACAGCTTGCTAAAAAATCCCATAATCTTTTCCTCCCTGATTTTTAATATTGACTCCATAACAGAGCTATATATCACTTCAGGTGCAACATGCTCCCAAAGCAACAAACAGATTCATTGTGCGTTCTCCTGCGGAGTTGGCTGTATTTCTTAAAAATAAATTCAAATTTTCAAATTTGTTTTTATTTTGAGTGAAGCAATGTCCGCCTGAATATAACGCCGAAACGCATATTCGGACGGACTCGCTTATTTCTGTTTTTCAGAGTGCCGGTGCCTCCTTTAATTTCTCCAGGGCGTCCACAATTGCATTAAGCTGAAATTCCATCGTCTCCTCCGCCGCTTCGGGAACAAAGAAAGGGAGGGTATCCGGAATAGCCCTGCGTATCACCATTGCCGTCAGGCTTAAATTCGTAAATAGATTGATCTTTGCCGGATCTGCCTTTATCCCAAAGTTTTCTAAAATCTCTCCAAAAAGGTGAAGCTGTTTCTTGCGGAACACCTGATAGCTTTCCTTTGAGAGGCTTTTGAACAGAAGCTGTTGCTCTTCAATCGTTAAAATGGCAATTCCGTTGTTCTCCCCATGGCAGCAGGCATACAGAAATTGCTTTACTGCGTCACGCCAGCTTAGAGCGGGGCTGGCCATAAGCTTTTGCACATACTCAATGATTTTCGGCTGCTGCAGATACAGCGTTTCAACGACCAAATCTTCTTTCGTTGAGAAAAACGTATAGAAGAATGTCCTCGAAATGCCAACTCTTTTATATATTTGTTCCACCGTGGTATGCTGCATGCCTTGTCTTGCTATCAGTTCCAGCCCAACTGTAATGAGCGCATGTCTGATGCGCTCTTTATCTTCCTCAGAATACGCCACTTTTGGCACCTTGTCGCCCCCTTACGCAGAATAAAGACAAATTTATTATTTTAACCTTATTTTAGCACACGAAAAGAGATTATGCAAGAGTGAACTGCTATAAGATCGATATTCCCCCCTTAAGCCCCAGCTTTTTCCGCAATGTTTCTGAATTCCCTTGCACCGATTTTACCTCATAAACTCCTCTCAAAAATTGACACTCCCGCGGCTAAAGCCCTGGACTTTACACCACATTTGGTGAAACTTCCAGGTACATATAGTCAAAAAGAGGCTGCAAGCATAGCGCTAACCATGCTCACAGCCCCAATTGGCTCTTACCCGCTGCTCAATTACAGCGGCGTCGTGTTATTCTATCAAATACTCGGTAATATGTTTTGCCACCTGCTCTGGTGTTTCATCAAAGCCGTACTTAGGGGGTACTCCGCAACCTCAAAGCCATTGCCCTGCAAGGGTTAGGAGGCAAAAATGGGAGTTTAAAGTGCAAGGTTTTTTGCAGAAAGTATATCAAAACCCTTGCACTTGACTTATAGTCACCTCTATATGCGGGCAGGAATGGACCATGCTTTCCCCATATTTCCTTGTTTCGATAAGGCTATAAAACCTGTTTTTGGCTCTTTTCCACGCTTTTGCCCTCAACTTCCTTTTGAACGGGGTTGCGGAGTACCCCCTACTTAGGGGGTACTCCGCAACCTCAAAGCCATTGCCCTGCAAGGGTTAGGAGGCAAAAATGGGAGTTTAAAGTGCAAGGTTTTTTGCAGAAAGTATCTCAAAACCCTTGCACTTGACAAATTGTCACCTCTATATGCGGGCAGGAATGGACCATGCTTTCCCCATATTTCCTTGTTTCGATAAGGCTATAAAGCCTGTTTTTGGCTCTTTTCCAAGCTTTTGCCCTCAACTTCCTTTTGAACGGGGTTGCGGAGTACCCCCTATATTACCTTACTGATTCCGCAAAGGGCGCAGTTCTTTCAAGCTCTCCTGCGCGCCACACTCCAAAATATAGGGAGCTATTTCCTCGTAAGCCTTTTCTGGCGAACCTGCTTCCGAAGGGAGATATGTCCACTGCGTCAGAAAGCTGTGAGCATAGTTGCAGTGAATATTCCCAGTATAAATCTGTACCAGAGGATCAGTGATCCAACTTCCGTCAGCAGATGCACAATCACTCCGATAAGTAAAGTACCTCTGACCATCTTTCACATATATAATGTTCACAGTCAGTTGATTTTCTGCGATGTCCAGCCGTTCTGTTCTGCCAGCTAATTCATTGTAATCGTTCTCGGCTTCCACCTTTTCAAAATAGAAATACTCCCTCCAAGCGGCTAATATTTCCTGCTCCATGTCGCGGTACTGCTCCGGTACAAGCAGATTCAGCGTCAAGTCATCCAACACGATCTGTTTTTCCAGCTCCGAACCATCCGCTGTTTCGATGGGATTCCATTTGAAATATCCCCGGCTCACCTGTATAGACATCCCTGCGGGAGCAATCTCAATGGGAACTTCAGGATTGTTCATGGCATATAGGGGCGTGCCCTCATCATCCATAGTCTGATAATTGTATGCGTCCATGACAAACGCCCCTGCTTTTTCCTCCAGCAGAGCCAGCAGTTTTTGGCTGCGCTGCGCGATTTCCAAATACTTTGCATCGCTTTCATCTTCTCCGCTGTTATAAACCACCGTGCGGTACAGGGGGTCTTCCCACTTGGGTTCCGGCGGTTCCTTCCCTGCGCAGCCGGCAAGGATCAGCAGCGCGGCCAATAACGCCGCCCAGGTCAATCGTTTTCTCATGTTACATTCTCTCCTTTTGTTGAACGATTCGATTTCCAGAGCAACTGGCTTTTTTATCCCTGACGCAGCCGCTCAATAATGCTGGCCCGGGCAATCTGGCGGTACAGCAGCGCCGGTATTGCCACGGTCAGGAGGATCAGAAACGGGTAAATCACCAGCATAGGCCACATGACAAATTGATAGGTGAAGAACCAAATTCCACTGGAAATCCCCCTCACCACCACGACGGAAAACAGCATTCCAAAAACAGCAGACGCAAGCATCGTCCCAACCGCATAATACAGTCCTTCAAAGGAGAGCATACGCTTTAACTGCTGCCCGGTCATGCCAATGCTTTGCAGCATGGCAAATTCTTTTTTGCGGGTGATAACGCTTGTCAGGACGGAGTTGACAAAGTTTGCGATGCCGATAATTCCGATGATGATACTCAGTGCCCCGCCGATAGTGATGATAAGGGAAGTGAGATCGTCAAAGGAGCTGGTATAGGTCGCCTTGGATTCAAAGTCCATACTTGGCTCCACACTGTCGATATAGCTGTTCAAAAACTCTGCCATTTCTGCTTCTGTTCCCTCTTTTACGTCAAAGGTGAAATTGACCAGATGGGGGTTCTTACACAGCGGCAGGAAGATTTCTGTCGGGAGATAGAAGCGAGCTTCGCCTGTGTTGCGGGTGGTGGCCGTGTTCTCGTTGGCCCGGACTTTTGCCATGATGATAAAATCATAGCTGTCAGTAATGGTGGTGGAAAGTTCCTCAGCTTTCAGATGGTTGAGCCGTACTGTATCCCCCACGCTGATATTGGGGTTCTCTATGACCGTTCCATCATCGTTACAATCCACGCTCAGAAGAATATACTCTCCCGTTTTCAGCTTTTCCAGGTCGATGGTTCCCTCTATGACTTCCATGCCATTCAACAGAAAATCGTCCGCGCCATACAGTCTTACAAAAGGATTTCCGTTCAGGTCTTTGTTATAGCTGAAAAAAGCGTTGTGTTCCGTGGAAAACGGTTCTTCCAGCATCCAGGAGGAATAGAGCCTGCCGCCGTCCTCAAAACTGCTGTTTTGTCTGACGGCCTCAATGAAGGTATCGGACAGATCATGTTCGCTTTTTTCAACCTGGTATTGGAAAAACTCTGCGTTGGAAATCACAAAGTCCGTATCCATAAATTTTGCAATATACTTGTCAATATCAAAGCCGCCAGACAGGGTGAATACTGTGTTGAACAATACCAAGCTCAATGTCATGGACACGATCACCAGCACAGTACGCTTGCGGTTGCGGCCCAGGTTCGCCAGCGCCATGAAGTGGAGCTTCGCGCCGTGGGTTGATTTTTTGTCCTTGGCCCTGCGCGTTCCAAACGCCGCTGTATCATTCTCCGTATAGCGGATGGCCTCGATTGCAGAAACCGTACCGGCGATCTTTGCGGGCTTGCGGACGCTGACAAAGACGGTAAAAAGGGCGAAAGCGGCGGAACCAATGAAAATCAGAGGATTTATTGTTACTTTAACACCGGCGTCCGCGGTATAACTTGTTCCGTTCATCAGGAAGGGCACCAAGGCCCGACCAATGAAGAAACCTGCCAGCAGGCCGATGGGAATCCCAACCAAGGACAGCCGAAGCGCCTGCCGGTTGATTAGACGCTTAATCTGCCGCTTTGTTGTACCCAGCGTTTTTAGCTGTCCGTAGGACTGAATATCCTGAATAACGGAAATCTGGAAAATGTTGTAGATAATCAAATACCCTGTTACGACAATCAACGCGACGCCAACAAGGCCGGAAATCAGCATGGCAGGATTGTCCGTTAATGCGCCGCTCTGATAGGCCGGACTGACACGGGCAATCACATAATTGCTGTCCTCCTTGCTGCCGCCCATCGTGTCACAGGTATAGCCGGTTTCGGAAAGAAGCTGGTGGAGCCGGGCTTCTATGTCGCCGTTCCCTCTGAACATCACATAGGCGGAGACAACGCCGGAATAATCATTGTCCACGGGATATGTATAGGTCAAAATGTCCGAATGGGCGTCCACAAAGGCTTTCGACACGACCAGCCTCCCGATGTTGCTCAAGCTGTCCGTTTCCCAAAAGCCGCAGAGGGTAAAATCGGTGGTATATAACTTTCCCTTTACTTCATAGGTCAGAGAAACGGTTTCCCCGATCCGCGCCGGTACGCCCAGGGCGTCCAGCGTCTTTGTGTCCGCGATGATCTCGTTTACCCCTTCGGGCCGGCGGCCTGTTGTGGGGGTGTAGCGGGCAAATTCCAAAGCGGTGTCGTCCATATACCACAGGTCAGACCGCCAACGCTCCAAGCCCGGATTTTTCAGCCGGTAGGACACCGCTTTGGTATAGGCGATACGGTCAATCAGGGGACTTCCCGCTATATCGTTGTAAACTTCATCGCTGATATAATTTAAGACCGCCTGCCCGTCGCCGCCAGCCTTGCGGATGTTCTGATCGTGAACAGTGTCCATCAGGCCAGACCCAAGGGTAAAAATCGTGGTAAAGAGTATGGTTGTCAGAACGATTGCGATAATCGCAATGATATTCCTGCTTTTGCTGGCCTTGAAGTAGCGGCCTGACAGCTTTTTGATCACCGCTCCGTTGTTGTTGCCGAATAAAATGTCATTCATCGCCAGCGCCCCCTTGCTCAAAAATCCTTCCGTCCTCTATGCGGATAATGCGGTCGGCAAGCTGGGCGATCTCGTTGTTGTGGGTGATCATCACCAGGGTCTGATGGAATTTGCTGCTGGTCGCTTTCAACAGGCCCAGCACATCGCCGCTGGTCCGGCTGTCCAGGTTGCCGGTGGGTTCGTCAGCCAGGACGATAGCGGGCTTGGAAATGAGGGCGCGGGCGATGGCGACACGCTGCTGCTGTCCCCCGGACAGATTGTTGGGCATATTGCTCAGCTTGTCCTCCAGGGCCAGCAGGCGCACGACTTCGTCCATGAATGTTTTGTCCACCGTATCCCCGTCCAGCTCTACGGGCAGGACGATGTTTTCATAGACATTCAGGACAGGGACAAGGTTGTAGTTCTGGAAGATAAAGCCGATGTTGCGCCGGCGGAAGATGGTAAGCTGCTCGTCGTTCAGCTCGGCCAGCTCTTTTCCTTTGATCTGAACGCTGCCGGAGGTGGGTACATCCAGACCGCCCATCATGTTCAGCAGAGTAGACTTGCCGCTGCCGGAGGTTCCGACGATGGCGGCAAATTCCCCCTGCTCAATGGAGAGGGTCACACCGTCCAGCGCCTTTGTGATATTTGGCTCTGTGCCGTAGTATTTTTTGAGGTCACTTGTCTGCAAAATGCTCATGGGCTGCACCATCCTTTCTGTGATACCGCTATCATAACAGCCAATTCTCACAGAAATGTCACAGACCGCATTTTTTCTTAATCATATTCCGCACAGATATATTTGAAATCCGCCGTCCTGTTTATCGCTGATAATGCGTGTTCCTCAATATATTTTGACATGATCTCCTCTGCATATCGGAAATTCTCGCCTGGATGACCTGGAGCACAGCGCACCATTGTAATCAGCATCCTGTTATCACCTTCGATGTTTTCAGACGGATAGTTGCCGGCACAGTCGCAGGAATCCTCGTCACGGTATTTCTGCCTTATCGCTTCCATTTGATCCGCTGTGCCAATCACGGCGTGGTAATCCATGTTATCGGAATCACAATAATACTCAATGAAAAGCCTTGCCACAACATCTGTGCATTGTCGAATCTGTTCAATAATGGCATCTGCATTCTGGATAGCAAATCTCCGGATTTCCTGTCTGGCGTGTTCCTCATTTTCATAGCGGATGTACAAAAGCGTCTCATGGCCGCCCAATATGGCGGTGATGTTCTGGAGTGCTCCATCTTTACCATAGACGGCACGGAGTGTCCGAATGAGATCGTCCTCCGGCACATTGTACAGCGTCATCCCACGCCAGTCCTTCCCGACAGGAATGTCATAGGTGAGCATTTGATACTGCCCGTCATAGTCAAAGGAAACTGCGTCGTCATCGTCAATGTCCCTGCTGAAACTGGCAAGGCTGTATGCGCCTGCTTTGTAAATGAGTGGAATGCTGTGTAATTCTGACATTTTGGTATCCTCCTTTTTAATGGCCACACTTGAAAGCAAATAAGGTTTTTGAAGCAAAATAGCCACCCAAACTTATAGTTTCAAACTATATCGCAAAAGATTGTATTGATGGCCGTCTTTGCTGTCTGTTTTAGCTGCTGAAGAAATCAATGAAAAGCCGAATGACTTTGCTAATCGGTTGGAAGCTGTGTTTTCATCTCTCGCTGAATAGATAAACTCTTTTGCGCCAAATTGTTCTCTGCAATATTGAATCAGACCTTGAAGAATCTGCCTGCCAAATCCTTTCCCCACATAGTTCGGCCCCAAACATATTCCGGCCTCCTGATATATGAAAGGCTCGATTTTCTCTACACCCGCAAATCCAATCGCCTTACCGCATGTTTTTTCATAAACCAAATAAGTGTCATGCTCCTTCTGAAACGCGATGGTCTTCGCGATTCTTATTTTGGCGGCTTCTTCGCTTGTGGTAATCGTCCACTCCATATACCGTGCGCTTTCCGGCTGTGACCAGACATTGCGGTACATTTCTATCCAGTCCGAACACTTTGCTTTATCCAAAATAAGACTCTCCGTTTCGATCATGCTCAAAGCCCCCAATCTTGATTGAACTACAAATGATTATCCACGAGGAAGAAATACAGAAAATGTGGAGCCGCCGCCCAATGCCGAAGTCACCTTGATATATCCGCCCTGCATGGAAATGATCTCACGGGCAAGATACAGCCCTATACCGATGCCCTCAACGTCGTGTACTTCTTCTTCCCGGTAGAATCGTTTGAAGATCATCCCCTGTCTGCTCTCCGCTATGCCCTTGCCGCTGTCCGTAACGTCAATGTTTACATACAGCTCCCAGCTTTGGACGGACACCCGAATAGTGCCGCCCGCTGGCGTGTACTTGACAGCGTTATCCAAAATATTGAACAGGGCTTCACTGGTCCATTTCTTATCATGGGCCAGCAGTATATCAGATGGGCAATCTACGCTGACCTGAATCGCTTTCTTTTCGGCGTTCAGCAGAATACCGCCCAGCGCCGCCGCCAGGGTATCGTAGATCGGCTGCGTCTTTTTGTCCAGCGAAATCACGCCGGTTTCCAGCCGAGAGGTCTTTATCATGGCCTGCATGAGAAAGTCCAGCTTTTCAAGCTGGCCGCTGGATGCCTGTAAAAATTCCTGACGTTTTTCTGCTGTCATAGGTTGTTCCAGTAAGGTGGCGTTTACCATCTGGAGATTTGAAATGGGTGTTTTCACCTGATGGGAAATATCGGAAATCAATCCCTGCAAATCGGCCCGCTCCTTTGCTGCGCTCTCCCGATTTTCCCTCATCACTTCATATAGACGGACAAGCCGGTGATTGATCTTGTAAAACAGGTTTTCTTCTTCATAGACTTGCGGCGGGGCTGACGCCCCGTTCAGCATATTGTCGATTGTTTCGCACAGCCTGTCCGAAAACAGCACCAGTTTCCGCCGCAGAAAAGCTACGAAAAGGGCCGCGCAGGTGAACATCAGCAGGACAAACAGCAGGCCCAGCCATACGATTGCCGGATTTCTGGTAAAGAGGAAAGCCGCTGTAATGGTCATAATGGAGAGCAAAGCTAAAATGGCTGCCCCTACCGCACAGGCGCGGTTGATGGAAAGTTGGTCCCCACTCACTTTTTTATCCCCCCAATCCACATATAGCCCATGCCATAGACGGTCTTGATATATTGCAGGCCGTCTCCTTCGATTTTGCCCCGGATGCGGCTGATCGCAACGGTCAACGCGTGTTCGTCCACAAAGTTTTCATCTGCATCCCATAGCTTTTCAAAAAGCGCCTGCCGGGTTAGAACGATTTGCGGATTTCTAACCAGCACCTTTAGCAAGCGGTATTCCAACGGCGTGAAGACAACCGGCTCCCCTGCGAGTGTGGCGGTCAATTCTGAGAAATTGATGAATAGTGTGCCGTCTGTGTAGCAATCGCCGCCTGTCTGCTTCTGGATGCGGCCCAGCAGAGCTGATACTTTTTTTCGGAATACACTGATCGGGAACGGCTTCGTCACATAATCGTCTGCTCCCAACTCAAAGCCACGCAGCTGGTCGCTCTCCATATCGTTTGCGGTCAGGAAAATCACGGCGGTATCTGGACGGCGCTCTTTAATCTCCATGCAGAAGTCAAACCCGCTGCCATCCGGCAAGTTGACATCCAGCACAATCAAATCATAGTCCTGTGCTTCGCAGAAATTGACCGCCGCTGATTTTGACATAGCGGCGTCCACAGTGTAGCCCGCCGCCGAAAGATTGTAGTAAAGTGTATGGTTCAACAGACGGTCATCTTCAACGACTAAAAGCCTCATGGCTTCACTTCCTTTCAAAAGGGGCTTCGAACAGCGTACAGATAGACGCAAAAAAGCCAGGGCAGGAGACCGGCACCCGGCGCTCCTGTACTGGCTCCTGCTGGACTGTGAAGATGTAGGCCATCCCTTGCATAATAACGTTTTCACATCATGCGGTACAGCGTTTGATAAAGAAATGTTCTTATCAACACCACACTGCAGGGGGCTTTTTCAATAGGTCAGGAGAAAATCGTCGATAAACCGCAGGGCCGTGCCGGTACAGGCACTGCGGGAGCCGAAGTGGTCCAGATACAGGAAAAAGTCCTCCCCGTTGAAGAGGGTCTTCTCCCCCACCTCCCAGCGCAGCTCCGGAAGCAGTCCCTCCAGGTAGGGAGACAGGGCGCCGCCCAGGATGATGTCACAGTCAAAGCAGGTGCGCAGGTCCACCAAGGCGTCCACCAGATAGCCCTGGTACTCCTCCCAAACGGCGGCAGCCTGCTCGTCTCCCTTTTGGAGGCGGTCAAAAAATTCCTCCAGGGTCAGCCCCAGGTCGTCGCTGAGCCGGGAGGTGGAGCAGTACGCCTCCACACAGCCCCGCCGGCCGCAGTGACAGGGCCGTCCATTGGGGACCAGGCAAACGTGGCCGAATTCGCCGCCCCGGCCATGGTCCCCCATATAGTGTTCGTTCCCCAGCAGGATGGCGCCGCCCACCCCCCGGTCCAGGGAGAGATAAACCGCATTGGTCCTTACTCCTCCTGCCCAGCGCTCCGCGTAGCCGCTGGCGTTGGGGGTGTTTTCAATAAAGACGGGATAGCGGGAGAAATGGCAGTATATCTCCTCCAGAGGGATGTCCTGCAGTTCCAGCGTGGGAGAAATCACCAGCCGGCCCTCCGCCTGGTCCATAATGGCCGGCATGGCGATGCCCACCCCCAGCAGGCGCTCCCGGTCCAGGCCGCAGTCGTCCAAAAACTCCTCCAGGCACTGGGCCGTCGTCTCATAGTAGGCGGGGGTGTGGGAAAAGGGCATGGACAGCTCCCGGCTGCCCAGCTCCTCCCCGCGCAAGTCGATGGCCAGCAGCTGCACACGGTCATCCAGCATGCACAGGCCGGCCGCCACCCGCGCCAGAGGGTCCAAAACGTAGGTCTCATCCTCCAACCGGGTGACCATCCCCTCCTCCAGCAGTCCGGCCAGACTGCTGGACACGACCGGCGCTTCCAAGGACAGCTCCTCTCCAATTTCCCAGGCCGTCACCGGCTGAGGGTGGTCGTAAATATACCGGTAAACCTTCCGGCGGTCCGTCTGCCGCTGGATGGCCGTATTCATCGTCCGCTCCACAACGCTCGCCTCTTTTTTCAGCTCTTTCGTCCCGAGGCGCTGGGAAGCCCCAGCTCCTCCCGGTATTTGGTCACCGTCCGCCGGGAGATGGGACAACCCTCCCGGGCCATACGCTCGGACAGCTGCTGATCCGACAGCGGCCTGTCCTTATCTTCCCCGTCGATAAGCCGCACCAGCAGCTTTCGGGCCGCCGTGCCGCTCAGGCTCTCCCCCGCCCCGGCGGAGCGGCTGAAGAACCAGCTCAGCGGATAGAGGCCCTGGGGACACTGAAGATACTTTTCCCGTACCGCACGGCTCACCGTGGATTCGTGGAGGCCCAGCTCCTGGGCCACCTCCCCCATCCGCAGGGGGCGCAGGGCCTCGGGGCCGGAGTGGAAAAATTCGCTCTGCCGCTCCACGACGATCTGAGCGCACCGCAGCAGGGTACTCCCCCGCTGCTCCGCCGCCCACAGCACGTTCTCCGCCTGACGCAGCTTTTCCTGGAGGTACTCCCGGGCCTCCTTGACGTCGGTCGTCTCCAGCATTTTTCGGTAGTAGCGGTTCATCCGGAAGGGCGGGCGCTCCCCCCGGGCGGACCGGACCGTTAACCGGCCCTCCTTCTCCTCCACCACCAGATCGGGCTGGATATAGCACACCTGCTCGGTCCGCTGGAACACCGCGCCAGGGCGGGGGTCCAGCTCCCGGATGGTCCGGCGGGCCTCCTCCACCTGGGCGGAGGGAATGCCAAGTTTGGCGGCCAGCGCCCGGTCATGGCGTCTGGCCAGGGACTCCAGGTGCTCCCTGACGATGGTCAGGGCGGGGCCCGTCTCCCCGATCCGCTCCAGCTGCAGGGCCAGGCACTCGGACAGCTCCGCCGCCCCGACCCCCGCCGGTTCCATGGTTTTCAGCAGGGCCAGCGCCTCCTCCAGCCTGGACAGGGGGACGCCTCCATGGCTGGCCAGCTCCTCCAGGGGGGTGCGCAGGTAGCCGTCGTCGTCCAGGCTGTAGATCAGATAGCGCACCAGACGGGCGCTCCCCTCCTCCAGCTTGAGCCGGTCCAGCTGCCGGCACAGGAAGCCGGCCAGCGTCTCTTCCAGCCCCCCGCTGGTGCCGACCCGGGCCAGCGGGTCCAGCTCCTCATCGGTGAACTGCTGGTAGAACCAATTCTGCCGGTCATTGTCCTCCAGCCAGCGCAGGCGGCTCAGGATATCGTCCCGGTCCTCCGCCTGCGGCGGCGGGCCGGGGGTCTCGTCCAGCTCCACCAGGGGGTTCTCCTGGGCCAGCTCCCGGACATAAGCCTCCAGCTCCAGGGTGCTCAGCCGCAGCAGCTCCACGCTGTACAGCTGCCGCTGGCTCAATCGCTGCGTCTGTGTCTGCTGCAGCTCCATCGGTTCCGCCTCCCTCATTTTCTCTGACACTAGTTTATGGCGGAATGGAAAAAAAGTCAAGAACAAGAACCGGCGGACCGTCAGGGGCCCGCCGGTGTTCCGAGACAGGATCAGATAGACACCCGCAGCGGGCAGTCCGACAGAGACACCCGCTCCGCCAGCCGGTTCAGACCGTGGTCCCGCAGGTAGTCCTGGAAAATGACCGCCGACTGGGTGGAGTCCGGGCCGATGATCAGCTCCGTGACCAGATCCTCCAGCCCGATCCCGGCTTTTTCGCACATGCTGTTCAGGTCCAGCGGGTAATACTTTTTGATCCGCTCCTTGGACACGTGGTAGCAGGGCTGAACGTCCAGGTCCTCCTTCCCGAAGGGGGAGACCACCAGACGCATCTCATACTCGGAACGGAAGGAGGGATGCTTAAAGGATACAGAGCAGGCCCAGGCGTCGTGCATGGCCCGGCGGATCTCCTCCCCGGCCAGGTCCGCGCCCTCCCGCACCAAACGGTAAAAGGTCTCCACCATGGGGTGGCCGGCCATGTCGCTCTGGTAGAACACCATCTGCAGGGACAGCGCCCCGACGGCCATCCGCTCCAGGTACTCCCGCCGGAAGGCGATGCACACTCCCCGGCCCCGGTTGCCATACCGCTCCCACTGGGCGGCGTCGTCCCGGTGGAAGGAGAAGCAGGCCGCAAAGGCGGAGTACTCCTTTTCCAATTCCTCCCGGAACAGCTGCTGCACCTGCCACGCGCACACCTTGTCGCCGCCGTCCTCCAGCCGCTGGGTCACGGCGGTGCACAGCCCGTTCATAAAGTGGCGCATCTCCGCCGAATCGTTCATGCGGAGGACATTGTTGACCCGCAGCTGGGCCTGACGCAGGATCCCGTCCACAGCCTGAAAGTCGGTGTAGTGGTAGAGGATGCTTCTGCCCTGGTGGTCCATAGGGCCTCCCTTCTGCTATCGTCCGATGCCCATATTCTTCACCCGCAGGCGGTTCAGCGCCCGGGCCATGGATGCCTCCGCGATCCGGTGCTCCTGGCGGCTCCGCTTCTGGAGCAGGATCTCCTTGGCCTCGTCGATCTCCCTCTGGGCCCGCACCGCGTCGATCTCCTCCGGGCGCTCCACCGAGTCCACCAGCACCAGCACGTCATTCTGCTCCACCTTCACCATCCCCGGCGAGACAGCGGCCCGGCAGGACTCCTCCCCCGGCGCCTGATAGAGCAGGGTGCCGGGCTGGATGGCGGCGATCATATTGCTGTGGTGGGCCAGGATACTGAACTCCCCGTCGCTGGTGGGAACCGTCAGACTGACGCAGGGGCCCTCATAAAAGGTCTTGTCCGCGGCCAAGATGTGTACCTGAAAGGTCTCCATCAGACCTCACCCGCTTCCAGCTTCTTCGCCTTGACAGGCACGTCCCGCCAGGTGCCCACATTGTAAAAGGCCGCCTCGGGGTACTGGTCCAGCTCGCCAGAGATGATGGCCTCGAAGCTCTCCAGGGTGTCCCGCAGGGAAACGTACACGCCGGGCAGTCCGGTGAACTTTTCCGCCACGTGGGTGGGCTGAGCCAGGAAACGCTGGATGCGCCGGGCCCGGGCCACGGTCTTCCGGTCCTCCTCGCTGAGCTCGTCCATGCCCAGGATGGCGATGATGTCCTGAAGCTCCCGGTATTTCTGCAAAATTTCCTGCACCGTCCGGGCCACGCGGTAGTGCTTCTCCCCCACGATGTCCGCCTCCAGAATGCGGGAGGAGGAACCCAGGGGGTCCACCGCCGGATAGATGCCCTGCTCAGAGATCCGGCGGCTGAGCACGGTGGTGGCGTCCAGATGGGCAAAGGTGGTGGCGGTGGCCGGGTCGGTCAGGTCGTCGGCGGGGACGTACACTGCCTGCACCGACGTGACAGAACCCGCCTTGGTGGAAGCGATGCGCTCCTGCAGCTCCCCCATCTCGTTGGCCAGGGTGGGCTGGTAGCCCACGGCGGAGGGCATCCGCCCCAGCAGGGTGGATACCTCACTGCCCGCCTGAACAAAGCGGAAGATGTTGTCGATAAACAGCAGCACGTCCTTGTGCTCCGCGTCCCGGAAGTGCTCCGCCATGGTCAGTCCCGACAGAGCCACCCGCATACGCACGCCAGGGGACTCGTTCATCTGTCCAAAGACCAGGGCGGTCTTGTCGGACACGCCGCTCTCCCGCATCTCCCGCCACAGGTCGTTGCCCTCACGGGAACGTTCGCCCACGCCGGTAAAGATGGAGTAGCCGCCGTGCTCCATGGCCACGTTGTGGATCAGCTCCTGAATCAGCACCGTCTTGCCCACGCCGGCGCCGCCGAACAGGCCGATCTTGCCCCCGCGGGGGTAGGGCTCCAGCAGGTCGATGACCTTGATGCCCGTCTCCAGAATCTCCACCGCCGGACTCTGCTCCTCAAAGGAGGGGGGCTTGCGGTAGATGGGCTTGGTGGGGGTGCCCTCGGGCACCGGACCCTCGCCGTCGATGGGCTGGCCCAGCACGTTGAACATCCGTCCCAGGGTGGCCTGGCCTACGGGCACCTCAATGGTGCGGCCAGGGACATCCACCGCCAGGCCCCGGGCCAGCCCTTCGCTGGGGGAGAGCATGACGCAGCGTACCACGCCCCGGCCCACATGCTGGGCCACCTCCATCACCCGCACGGTCCCATCGATCTCAACCGTGAGTTCCTCCCGGAGCTTGGGCAGCTCGCCCTCGGTAATCTCCACGTCTACAACAGGGCCGGAGATCTGCACAATAATTCCACGTTCCAAACCCCTGTCACTCCTTCCTCTGGCGCTGGGCCCTGGCCCCGGCGGAAATTTCGGTAATCTCCTGGGTAATGGCCGACTGACGCACCCGGTTATATTTCAGCGAAAGCTCCCCCAGCAGCTCCTCCGCATTCTGGTTGGCGCTGTCCATGGCCGTCATGCGGGCGTTCTGCTCGCAGCAGAAGCTGTCGATCAGGGCGCTGTAAATGTAGCCGGACACATAGCTGGGGATCAGATTGTCCAGCACCGGGCGCACACTGGGGAAAAACTCAAAGGGCTCGGTCACCGCCTGCTCCCCGGCCGGAGCGCCGAAGTAGGTGCGGTGGAAGGGCAGCAGCCGGACGGACCGGGCCTCGAAGGACATGGCGCTGGCCATGTCGGTGTAGATGATGTAAATTTCCTTCAGCTCCCCCCGGTCAAAGCCGTCCACCAGCTGGGCGCCGATCTCCCGGGCCCGGGCCATGGTGGGGTTCTGAGCGGTATAGAGGAAGCTGCGCTCAATGGGGATGTTCCGCTGGGAGAAAAACCGCCGCCCGTACTCCCCCACCACAAAGAGCTTGGTGTCCGGGTGCTGCTCCAGCAGCTCCTGGGCCCGGCGGATAGCGTTCTGGTTATAGGAGCCCGCCAGCCCCTTGTCGGCGGTGATGACCAGACAGCCGTAGGTCCCCTCCCGGGGGGTGTCGTCGTCGCTGGGGTAGAAATAGTGGCTGTCGATCTCATTGGCGGTGCGGAAGATCCGCTTGATCTCCCGGCGGAGCGCCCTGAAGTAGGGACGGGTATGCTCCAGCTCCAGCCTGGCCTTCCGCAGCTTGGTGGAGGCGATCAGGTACATGGCGCTGGTGATCTTTTTCGTCTCCTGGACGCTCTGGATGCGGGTCTTGATCTCTTTTGTCCCTGCCACCTCAGCCACCGCGCTTTCCGTTGGACTTCCAGTCCTCCAGGAACTCCCTGGCCTGGTTCAGGATCTCCTCCCGGTCCTCCTGGGACAGCTGGCCGCTCATGTCGATCCTCCGGCACAGGTCGGGGACCCCCTCCTCCAGAAAGGCCAGCAGACCGTTCTCAAACTGGTCGATGTCATCCAGAGGAATGTCCTGCATCATATGGCCCAGGGCGCTGACCAGCAGGATTACCTGCTGGTGCTGGGCCAGAGGCGCATACTGGGGCTGGCGCAGCAGCCGCATCAGGCCCTGGCCATAGGCCAGCTGGCGCTTGGTGGCCTCGTCCAGGTCACTGGAGAACTGGGTGAAGACCTCCATCTCCCGGTACTGGGCCAGATCCAGGCGCAGGGTGCCCGCCGCCTTTTTCATGGCCTTGGTCTGGGCGTCGCCGCCCACACGGGAGACGGACAGGCCCACGTTGACGGCGGGCCGCTGGCCGGAGAAGAACAGGTCGCTCTCCAAAAAGATCTGTCCGTCGGTGATGGAGATGATGTTGGTAGGGATATAGGCGGACACGTCCCCCGCCTGAGTCTCGGCAATGGGCAGGGCGGTCATGCTGCCGCCCCCCAGCTCGTCGCTGAGGTGGGCGGCCCGCTCCAGCAGGCGGGAGTGGAGGTAAAACACATCGCCGGGGAAGGCCTCGCGGCCCGGGGACCGGCCCATCAGCAGGGACAGGGCCCGGTAGGCCACGGCGTGCTTGGACAGGTCGTCGTAAATGATGAGCACATCCCGGCCATGGTACATGAAGTGCTCCCCCAGGGCGCAGCCGGCGTAGGGGGCGATATACTGCATGGCCGCCGACGCCCCGGCCGGGGCGCTGATGACGGTGGTATAGTCCATGGCTCCCCGGCGGGACAGATTCTCCACCATCTGGGCAATGGAGCTGGTCTTCTGGCCGATGGCCACATAGATGCACACCACGTCCTTCCCCTTCTGGTTCAGAATGGTGTCCAAAGCGATGGCGGTCTTGCCGGTCTGGCGGTCGCCAATGATCAGCTCACGCTGGCCCCGGCCGATGGGGAACATGGAGTCGATGGCCAGCAGGCCGGTCTCCATAGGGGTGTTGACGGGCTGGCGCTCCAGAATGCCGGGGGCGGGCGCCTCAATGGGGCGGCGGCCCTCCGCCTGGATGCGTCCCTTGCCATCGATGGGGACGCCAAGAGCGTCCACCACCCGGCCCAGGAACTCCTCGCCTACCGGCATACCGGCGGTCTTCTTGGTACGGCGGACAATGCTGCCCGCGCTGATCTCCTCCGCGTCGCCAAAGATGACGCAGCTCACCTCGCCCCGGCGCAGGTCCTGGACCATCCCCCGGATTCCGCCGGTAAACAACAGGATCTCGCCATACTGGGCGTGCTCCAGGCCGTCTACGGTGGCGATCTCGCTGTCCACCGTCAGCACGTGGCCGATCTCCTCCGGCACCAAGGCCAGGGACCAGTCCTCCACGGCCTGGCGCATCAGGGGGACCAAGTCGTCCTGGCCCGGCTGGAGGGTCCGCAGGTAGTCGGTAAACTGGCGCACCCGGCCCTTCAGACTCCAGTCGTATACATCGGAACCCACCTGAAGGCGAAAGCCGGAGCGCAGGGAGTCGTCCTGTTCCCAGTGCAGAGGGACCTTGCGCTTATACTTTTTGGCGAGGAATTCGGTAAAGCGGCGCTTTTGGTCTGCGGTGGGCTCCTGGGCGCTGCGCAGCTCCGCCGTCAGACGGCTTCTGTCACTCCTCATACTCTTCTCCCTCCTCCGCCAGGTCTAAGAACTGGTCGAAGGGATCAGCCTGGAATGCCAGCTTCTTGGTGGCCTGAGCCGCCAGCTTCCGCAGCTCCCGCTGGGACTCCCGCAGCACCCGCTCCCGACTCTGCTCCGCCTCGGTCTGGGCGTGGGCCACGATCTGCCGGGCCTGCTCCTTCGCCTGGGCCAGCTGGTCCTCGGTGGACTGCTGAATGGCCTGCTGGGCCTTGGCCCGGGCCTGATGGATCTCTTCATCCGCCCCGTCCAGCTTGGCCTGATACTCTGCGTGGACCCGCTCCGCCTCGGCCAGCTTCTGGGCCGCCTGCTCATCCAGCTGGCGGTAGTGCTCCTCCCGCTTGGCGATAAACCCCTTCACCGGCTTGTAGAGCAGGATGTACAGCCCGCCGGTCAGGATGGCCAGATTCATCCAATGCAGCAAGATCTGCTGCCAATCAATATTCAGCGGCATCGTTCCCACCTGCCTTACAATACGAAGATAATGAGAATAACCACCAGCAATGCGTAGATGATGGCCGTTTCAATAAAGACCAGACCCAGCATCATCATGGTGCGGATCTTGCCCTCCGCCGCAGGCTGGCGGGAGATGCCCTCCGCCGACTTGGCCGCGGCCAGACCCATGCCGATGCCGCCGCCGCCGGCGGCGATGCCGATGGCCAGAGCGACGGCGATGGCCTTCAGGCCGGTGGTGTTGTCCACCACCTGAGTCTCTGCGGCGGACGTCTCGTCTCCGGCGGGCGCCGCAGCCAGGGCGGGCGCCATCAGGGCCAGGCTCAGGACCAGAACCCCGCCAAGGATCAGGATGCGTTTCAACAGATGCTTCATTATAAAAACCCCCTCAATTTATGTCTGCGCGGCGTGCGCGCCTTCGTTTTCTTTGTGTCCGCTGGGCTCGGATACCTCGCCGTAGTACATGGAAACCAGCATGGTGAGCACGTAGGTCTGGACCAGAGCGTGGAGCAGGGTGAACAGCACCCCTACCAGAACCGGCAGGACAAAGCTCAGGCTGATGTAGTAGTAGACCAGCTCTGTCACCAGCAGGCCGCTGAGCAGAGCGCCAAAGAGACGGAAGCTCATGGAGATGGGCAGGGAGAACTCCTTCAGAGTCTTGCCGACCCCCTTGATCCCGTTTTGGGCCACGCCGCCGGACAGGATCACCAGATAGGACAGGGTCCCCATGGCGATGGCGGCGTTGACGTCGGACAGCGGGGCGGGCAGGGTGATGGGCTGTCCATGGACCGTCATGGCTTGAAGGCCCAGCAGCTCGAACAGCGTGCCCACGAAGATATAGGCGCCGGCGGCAAAGATGTAGGCCCCCAGGAACTTGAAGCGGTGCGGGCTGTCCCCCCTGGCCATGCCGTCAAAGAGGCCAACCGCCTCCTCCAGCGCCAGCTGGAGCCTGCCCGGACGGTATTGGAACCGGGGAATGACGAAGGCCCGGATCACGACCGCAGCCAGCAGCAGGACCGCTGTGACCAAAAACGAGGAGATCAAGCCCGGATTTACCGCCTTCAGTCCGAAAAGGCTGATCTGATTGACGTCATGCAGGACGGCGTCACGCATCGTCTCCTGCACGCTCTCTGACCGGCCGGGCGATCCGGCCAGCAGCGCCCCCAGCAGCAGGACCAGAGCCACGCCGCCAAACAGCGCCAGAGCTTTCTTGTGTTGCTTCATAACATCCCTTCTCTTATTAGAACTGAGCGGCGTCCCAGCGGACGCCTCGGTACCTCCTATATTATAGCAACTCTCTTCCCAAAGTCAAGGGAGCTCCTTTTCTGCAAATCGCCAAAAAAAGCATTTATACGCTTTCTTAACATGGTAAACATACTGCCGCCCCTGCGGCGGTCCCGCAGGGGCGGCAGAGGGGTCAGTGCTCAGGCGATCCAGTGGAGCACCGCGTCCCGGAGGAAGCGGGCGCAGCCGGGGACCTCCCGGTCGTAGTAGGCTGTAAAGCGTTCATCCTGTACATACAGCTCCGCCAGGCCCCGGTGGCGCTGCACGTCATACTGGTTCCCAGTGACGGTGAGCCAGCGTTGGTGGAGAGCGGCGAGCTCTTTCCCCACCTCTCCTGCCGGGTCGGTCCCGGCGGTTACAGCCGCAGACAGCTTCTCCAAAATTTCCCTGCCCAGGCTTTCCCACTCGGCGTACTGCTCCTGAGTCACGCCCTGGAGCCAGGTAAGCATTGCGTCCACCTCAACATCGCCGTACTGTTCCCGGCTCTCGGCCTCATAGGTCTTCCTGTACTCCTCCAGTGCGCCCCGCTTGAATGCCTCAAATTTCTTTTCGTCAATCATAATTTCATCCCTTTCCTGTGTCAAGATAGTTTCCTTTACAGAGTTGATAAGTCCCTGAACCCGCTCCCGCTCCGCCTCCAGGGCGGCCAGATGGCTTCGCAGGACGGCCAGGCGGTTGTAGGAGGGATCGTCCAGGATTCGTTTCACCTGGGCCAGCTCCACCCCGAGGGCCCGGTAGTACAGGATGTCCTGGAGCCGGTCCACCTCCGCCGGGCCGTAGAGGCGGTAGTTGCCCTCTGTCCGGCCGGAGGGCGTCAGCAGACCGATCTTGTCGTACCAGCGCAGGGCGCGGGTGGTCACCCCCGACAGGCGCGACAGTGCTTGAATGGTGTATTCCATTCCGGTCACCTCCCGAACATCATAGTAACAGTTGACGCTGCGGCAGAGTCAAGGGATCTTTTCAAAAAAATTTGACCATCTTAGACACGCGGCTGTATCATCAAAAATACCCGCCAGTCAGGCGGGACAGAAGAACGCGCTGCTGCATAGAGCAATCCTCTTTTACCGGTCTGCCATAAACACATGTTGACCGCTCGGCCGGTACCCAAGCGGTCAACATTTTGTTTGGACTAGCTGTATGGGCTAACCGTCAGTAACAGCGCCCTTTTATTTTTATTATACCCAACTCCGTCGCTCTGTCAAGTGTGACAGAGCGGTTTTATTCCGCCTCCACAATCTCAAAGGGGAAGGCAAAATAGCCGTCACCGCCCCAATAGTCGAATACCGCCCGGTATTGGCCGGGGCCCAAATCGTAAGCCGCCAGACCGATCTCCCACTCCGTCCGTCCAGACACAAAGAGCAGATTGGCCGGCTCGTTCTCGGAAGGCTGCTTGGGGAGCACATACCACTGGCCGGACCGCTCCACCTCCAAATAGGGCTTGTCGAGTTCCCCCCGAAAGTCTCCCTGCTCCACGACCTGAATGGTAATACTTCTGGTTCCCTCTGGATACTGATGCTGTTCGGTCAGGCAGGCAATGTCCTCGGAGGGCGGGCCGCTGTGCGGGGAGCGGGACAGCCCGCTGCAGCCGTTTACAAGCAGCAGGAGCGCCAGCGCGGCGGCGGCCAGCCCGATCCCGGCCCGTTTATGGATGCTCCTGTTCACCCTTTTTATCCCCCTTTCCGTTCCGCTTGTCCAGCTCCCGCTTGCCAACGATCACGGCCACAACCGCCGCCGCAGCCAGGATCACCAGCAGGAAAATGTTGTAGGACGCCCAGATCAGGAAGTTCTGGAAGCCCTGACCCAGGCCCCGGAAGCTGGCCTGGAAGCCCGCCGCCATCCGCGCGCCCAGGGAGGCGGTCTCACCCACCTCCTGGGTGACTCGGTTCACCTCGTTGAGGTAGATGTTGAAGGTGGCAAAGCCGATGAGGGCGTCGTACCGGTTCAGGGTGGAGGAATACTGCTCGATCTGGTACTCCACATCGCTGAGAGCGTTCTCCAGGGCGATGATATCCTCCATGGTCTCCGCCCGCTCCAGCAGAGCCAGCAGGCGCTCCTGCTTGGTGCGCTGGGTTTTCAGCCGGGCCTCGGTGTCGTAGTACGCCTCGCCTACGTCCTCGCTGGTCTCGTTTATGCTGGTCACATAGCCCAGATCCCCGGCGCTGGTTACAAATTGGCTGTATTTCTCCGCCGGCACCCGGACCGTGTACTCCCCATTGCGGTTGGCGTTGACGTCCCGCCAGCTGCCGCCGTAACGGCTGGACGTCTCAAAGTAGCCGCCGCAGCTGTCCACCAGCTGGTTCAGGGCGGCCTCGCTCTGGTCAAACTGCTCCGTCTGGATGGACAGCTCCGCCCGGCGGATCAGCTTGGCCCGGGTGTTTTGGTAAACGGAACCGCTCTCAGCCTCTCCCAGAGGTATGTCCGGCTCTGCGGGCGCGAAATCGGCCCCGCCCATGTCCCAATAGTTTTCGCCGCCCCAGCTCTCCTGGAACTCCCCCGAGGGCGCGCCGGGGGTGCTGGGGGCGCTGGACGCAGCCGTGCTGCCGGCCATCGCGCCGCCTCCGCATCCCGCCAGCAGCAGGGCCGCCGACATACACAGGACAAACAGCTTCTGTTTCATAAAAAATCCTCCCTTTCGTTGCGGCTTCTACCCCTATAGACGCAGACCGCTGGGAAAGGTTTCACACTTTTCAAAAAAAATTCATAGGATGGGTAAATTTTTGGAGGTGCATCGCCATGCCCATAATTTATTTATCTCCCAGTACTCAGGACTGGAACCCATACGTCAACGGCGGAACCGAGGAGGAGTGGATGAACCTCCTGGCCGACAAGATGGTCCCCATGCTGGACGCCTCCGGCATCCGGTACAGCCGGAATACCCCGGATATGACCGCCGGATCGTCCATCACCGCCTCCAACGCCGGGAGCTACGACCTCCATCTGGCCCTCCACTCCAACGCCGCCGCCGGGGACATGGCGGGCAGGGCCAGAGGGTCCATCGTCTTCTACTACCCTGGCAGCGCCAACGGCCAGCGGGCGGCAGAACTCATCGCAGATGGCCTGAAGACCATCTACCCCGATCCCAATCTGGTGCGCACCGAGGCCACCACCACTTTGGGGGAGATCGCTCAGGTCACCGCCCCCTCCGTCCTCATCGAGCTGGCCTTCCACGACAATGTGGAGGATGCCAACTGGATCAAAGCCAACCTGGACAGCGCCGCCCGGGTCATCGTGCTGGCCCTGACCGAGTATTTCGGCATCCCCTTCTTCGAGACGGAACACCGCCGCGCCGGGGTGGTAGATGTGGAGTGGGGCAGTCTGAACGTCCGGGCCCGGCCCAACACATCCGCCGCCGTCCTCGCCCAGGCCCCCGACGGGGCCCCCATCACCATCCTCAACACCGCCAACGGCTGGCATCTGGTAAACTACAATGGAACCATCGGCTATGTCAGCGCCGAGTTTGTGACGGTGACCTGAAAGGAGGCTTTTTCGTGGACATCCATGTCGTTCAGCCCGGCGACACCATGTACCGGCTGGCCCAGCAGTACGGCGTCCCCATGGAGCGGCTGATCCAGGACAACCAGCTGGAACAGCCCGCCCAGCTGGTTGTGGGACAGACCATCGTGGTCCAGTACCCCGCGCTGACCCACACGGTCCGGACTGGAGACTCGCTGTATTCCATCGCCCAGATGCACAACACCACCGTGGCCCAGCTGCTGCGGAACAACCCCGCCCTCCAGGGCCGGGACCTGCTCTTCCCCGGTCAAAGCATCGTCGTGCGGTACGACGTCCGGCCCAGCGGCTGTCTCGCCGTAAACGGCTACGCCTACCCCTACATCCAACGGGACCTGCTCCGGTCTATACTCCCCTATCTGTCCCAGCTCACCCCCTTCTCCTACCGCTTTGAAGGGAGCCGCCTGATCCCCCTCCAGGACGAGGCACTGGTCAGCGCCGCCCTCCAAAGCCGCACCGCTCCCCTCCTCTGCCTGGCCAACCTGGACGCCCAGGAGCAGTTTTCCAGCGAGCTGGTCCACCAGCTGCTGTCCAGCGAGATCCAACAGCAGTCCCTCATCGCGGAGCTGATGGAGGCCGTCGACCGCCGGGGCTATCAGGGAATCGACGTGGACTTCGAATACGTCCCGGCGGAGGACGCCAGGGCCTACGCCAGGTTCCTCGCTCAGCTCCGCCAGGTGCTCCGCTCCCGCAGGCTGCCCCTGAGCGCCGCCCTGGCCGCCAAGACCTCCGCCAATCAGCCCGGCCGGCTGTATGAGGGCATCGACTACCATCTGATCGCCCAGGCGGTGGACTTCGCCCTGCTGATGACCTACGACTGGGGCTACCTCAGCGGCCCGCCTATGGCGGTGGCCCCCCTGCCCCAGGTGCGGAAGGTGGTGGAGTACGCCCTTACCGAGTTTTCTCCCGAGCAGCTCTACCTTGGCATCCCCAACTACGGCTACAACTGGCCTCTGCCCTTCCGGGAGGGGAACCGGGCCGTCTCGGTCAACAATGTGGAGGCCGTCCGGCTGGCCTGGAACCGCCACGCCGCCATCCGCTACGACGAGACGGCTCAGGCCCCCTGGCTCCGGTATGTGGATGAACAGGGGGCAGAGCACGAGGTCTGGTTTGAGGACGCCCGGTCCATCCAGGCCAAGCTGAACCTGGCGCTGGAGTACGGCCTGTACGGGGTGGGCTACTGGAACCTGGACCGGCCCTTCCCCCAGAACTGGGTGGTCTTAAATTCCATGGCACAGATCCGCAGCGGGATGTAGCTTTTTCCAGTTTCCCGTGCTATAATAAGTCCGCCAATTTTACAAAAGGAGGACATCCCTATGTCTGTTACCACCGGTTTAAAGGGCCGCGCCGAGACCATTGTCAACAATTCCAACACCGCTCAAGCGGCCTGCTCTGGGGCGCTGCCCGTGTTTGGCACCCCCTTCCTGTGCGCCCTGATGGAAGAGGCTTCCTGGAAATCCATCGCCCCACACCTGGAGGAGGGCCAGGGCACCGTGGGCACCAAGCTGAACGTCAGCCACGACAGCGCCACCCCCGTGGGCATGAAAGTGTGGGCGGAGAGCGAAGTCACCCAGGTGGACGGCAAGCGCATCGTCCTCAAGGTGGCCGCCTACGACGAAAAGGGCCTCATCGGCCAGGGGACCCACGAGCGGTTTATCATCACCAACGACCGCTTCCTGGCTAAGGCCGCCCAAAAACGGGAGGGCTGAGGGATGTCTATCGAAACAGTTCGGGACTACTTCCGTCCTCTGGGCCGGGAGGGGGACATTTTGGAGTTCCCCGTCTCCAGCGCTACGGTGGAGCTGGCCGCCCAGGCGGTGGGGGTGATCCCCGCCCGCATTGCCAAGACCCTGTCCTTTCTGGTGGAAGAGGGCTGCGTCCTCGTTGTGGCCGCCGGAGACGCCAAGATCGACAACAGCAAGTACAAGTCGCTGTTTCACACCAAGGCCAAAATGCTCACCCCGGAGCAGGTGTCCGCCTTCACCGGCCACGCAGTCGGCGGGGTGTGCCCCTTCGCCAACCCGGAGGGGGTACGCACCTATCTGGACGTGTCCCTCCAGCGGTTCGACACCGTCTTCCCCGCCGCCGGGAGCGGGAATTCCGCCATCCAGCTCACCTGTGACGAGCTGGCGGAGTATTCCCACTCCCTGGGCTGGGTGGACGTGTGCAAGGGCTGGCAGGAGACATAAGGTTCACGGGCTTCTCCAGAAATGGAGAAGCCCGTCTTTTACAGCTCCACGCCCCCGGTGGCGATATTTTCCCGAAAAACCCGGTCGTGCTCCACAAAGAGGAGGGTGGGCCGGTACTCCAGCAGCAGCTCCTCAATCTGCATCCGGGAGAACAGGTCGATATAGTTCAGCGGCTCATCCCAGACATACAGGTGGGCGCTCTGGCACAGGCTGGCCGCGATCAGCACCTTTTTCTGCTGTCCGGCGCTGTACTCCCCCATGTCCCGGGAAAAGAGCTCCCTGGAAAAATCCAGCTTGCGCAGGACGGTGAGGAATTGCGTCCGGTCGACCCCCTGTCCCTCCGCCCAGGCGGTCAGGTCCCCCCGCAGGTAGTCTGCCCTCTGAGGCACGTAGGAGATGCTCAGCCCCGACGCCTGCCACAGGGTCCCGATGTGGGGGACCTCCTCCCCCAGAAGCATACGCAGAAGGCTGCTCTTGCCGGAACCGTTGCCTCCGTCCAGACAGAGGCGGTCCCCTGATCCAGTGTAAAGCAGACCGGCTTGCCAGCCATTCCCGGGTAGGTGACAGCCAAATCCCTCCCCTCCAGCAAACGGGCGCTGTGGTAGGTCAGGGGGGTCAGCTTCAGACTGTCCGACCGCTCGATGTCCTTCAGCAGGCCGGACTTCTCCTGGACAGCCCGGTCCGCCCTGCGCTCAATATTCTTCCGCTGCTGCTGGCCCTTTCTGGACTTCTCCCCCAGGTAGGGCCGCAGCCCATGTTTGACAATTCCATCTTTGGAGATGCCGGTTTTAGCCCGCTCCACTGCGTCCGCCTTCTGCCTCCGGTCGGCGGCGGCCCGCTCCAGACGCCGGATCTCCCTCTTCAGCTTCTCGTTCCGGGCGGCCTCCCCCCGGTCCCGGTCCTCTTTGTCCCGAAACCAGCTGGAAAATGTTCCCCGCACCAGCTCCGGGCCGGTGGGGTTCAGGGCCAGGATGTGGTCCACACAGCCGTCCAGAAAGGCCCGGTCGTGGGACACCAGCAAAAAGCCCCGATCCAGTCCCCGCAGATAGTCCGCCACCAGCGCCCGGCCGGGACCGTCCAGATGGTTGGTGGGCTCGTCGATCATGGGGTAAGCCCCCTCGTCCAGGAAGAGGACCGCCAGCAGAGCACGGGTCTGCTCCCCGCCGCTGAGGGTGGCGAAAGGCCGGTCCAGGGCCGTCTCCCCCAGCCCAAGCTTGGACAGCTCCCAGCTCAGCCGCCACTCCTCCTCCGGCGGAACGCCCTCCAGCAGGATATCCAGCGTCCTTCGGGAGGGATCGGCCACCGGACGGGGCCAGCGGATGCAGGGCTGCCGGAGGGAGACGGTCCCCTGACCCTCCAGCTCCCCCGCCAGCAGACGGAGAAGGGTGGTCTTCCCCCGGCCATTGCGGCCCACCAGGCCCAGCTTCCAGTTGGTATCCAGCTGGAGGTCCAGTCCTTCAAACACAGGGGTGTGGTCCCCGTCGTAGGTGAAATGCAGGTTTTGTATGGTAATTTGAGACATCTTCAGCCCTCCTGTCATGCGCGCGAAAAAGCCGCAAGAGGGTCCTTCCTCTCGCGGCGGCAGAAGGGCGCACTGCACCCAGGATGAGCCGGAAGGGGAAGGCTGCGCGTTTCCTCTCGCGGACCCATGACAGAACGGAGCCGTCACAGCGGCTCTGAACAACGTTTCTGTCACAGAATCAGCAAGTGGTCTTGCGCATCTTCCCGCCTCCCATCTGTTTCTTGCACACATTATAGCAAGGGGCCCTCCCGTTGTCAAGCCCCCGCACAACCTACGTCCGCCGGATGATATCCCGCAGGACGTTCACCGCCCCTTCCCTTGCGTGGCTGCCCCCAGCGCTGCAAAGGACACGGCATTGTCTCAAGCTGTAAACTTGTTGAAAGACTGACCGCCAACCGCATAGGACCCGGTTGACCGCCCGCTCAGTTTGGTTACGGCAAACCAAGCGGGCTTTGTCAAGTGTCCCGGCCCATTCCCTGAGGGCCGGGACGCATTGGTTTATTTGGTGCCAAAGATACGGTCGCCCGCATCGCCCAGGCCGGGGACGATATAGGCGTGCTCGTTCAGCTTCTCGTCCACACCCGCCACGTAGATGTCCACATCGGGGTGGTCCTTCTGGATGCACGCGATGCCCTCGGGGGCGGCCAGGACGTTCATCAGCTTGATGTGCTTGCAGCCGTAGCCCTTGATGAAGGTGATGGCGGCGGAGGCGGAGCCGCCGGTGGCCAGCATGGGGTCCAGGACGATCACGTCCCGCTCTGCGATATCGGCGGGCATCTTGCAGTAATACTCCACCGGGCGATGGGTCTCCGGGTCCCGGTACAGGCCGATGTGGCCCACCTTGGCGGAGGGGATCATTTTGATGATGCCGTCCACCATGCCCAGACCCGCCCGGAGGATCGGAACAACCGCCAGCTTCTTGCCCGCCAGTGTCTTGAAGGCGCCGGTGGTGATGGGGGTTTTTACCTCGATATCCGCCAGGGGCAGATCCCGGGTGGCTTCGTAGCACTCCAGGGCAGCGATCTCCGACACGATCTCCCGGAACTCCTTCACGCCGGTGTTCTCGTCCCGGAGGATGGTCAGCTTGTGCTGCAGCAGCGGGTGGTCCAGGATGTGTACCTTTTCGTTATACATGTTTCTGATCCCCTTCTCTTGTAAATTTTGTGTTCTGCTCGCGCTCCAGCCGCTCCCGCTCCGCCTGGGACAAGCGGTGATAGACGGGAGCCAGCTCCGCTCCGGACACCAGGCCGCCGGTCTTCACCAGCTCCTCTGCGGCCCGGGCGACCCCCCAGGCGCTCTGCATCCGCAGATGGACCGGGGCCAGGGTCATGGGAATTTGCTCATTTAGGGTATTATAACACAGCTGAGCCCCGTCGCCAACGGCTATTTTCAAAAATTGGAATTTTTTCAGCTCCTCTCCCAGCTCCTCCAGGGAGATGGCCCGGTCGGGACTGAGCCGCTCCAGATGATCCCCCCGGGCCAGGAACAGGGCGTTATACACCTGCTTGCGCCGGGCGTCCATGGCGCAGACGATGAGCCTGTCCTCCATATGGGCCAGGGGCCAGGCCATGGATTCCAGTGTGGAGCAGGGGGCACAGGGCTTTTCCGCCGCCCAGGCCAGACCCTTGGCGGCCGCCACCCCGATGCGCAGCCCGGTGAAGGAACCCGGCCCGGCAGCTACGGCGATCACGTCCACCGCTTCCAGGGGCTGGCCGCAGTTGTCCAGCATGTCGTGGACCATAGGCAGGAGGGTTCGGCTGTGGGTCAGGCCGCTGCACTGGAAGGACTGGGCCGTCAGCGTCCCGTCCCGGTAAAGGGCGGCGGAGCAGGCCGTTGCCGACGACTCCAAGGCTAAAATGTTCACAGCTCCACCCCCTCTATGACGATCACCCGCTGGCCGTCCTGCTCTCCCCGGCTGATCTCCACCGACAGGGCGTCCTCCTCCAGGGCATCGGACACGTTCTCGCTCCACTCCACGGCGCACACACCGCCCCGCTGAAGGTAGTCCTCCCAGCCAATGTCGAACAGCTCCTCGGAGGAGGCCAGGCGGTACATATCGAAGTGGAACAGGGGCAGGCGGCCCCCCTCGTACTCGTTGACGATGGTGAAGGTGGGACTGGTCACCCGGTCCGTCACCCCCAGCCCGCGGGCCAGGCCACGGGTGAAGGCGGTCTTCCCCGCCCCCAGGTCGCCGGTAAAGGCCACCACCGTCCCCGGCGTCAGCACTGCGGCCAGCCGGGCTCCCAGAGCCTCGGTCTCTTCCTCGCTGTTGGTGACGTATCTCACTGCCGCTCCCCCGTTCACAGAAAATTTTCACGTTCTTAAACATTATAACACAGTTGGGGTTTGCGTTTCCACCAAAATGTGATAAAATATAGAGGTCAATTTTGCCTCCCTCTGAGAGGGAGGCTGATCATCGGAAGCGGAGGTGAGGCCATGTCCTTTCTGTCCCTGCTCTTCTCCCCTATCAAGGAATTTTGGAAAAAAGGCGACATCATTCTGCTGGGGCTGTGTCTGGCTGCCAGTACCTTTGGCTTGGCCCTCATTTTCTCCGCTACCCAGTACCAGAATGCGCCGGGCCAGCTTCTCAACCGGTCGGTAATCGTCCAGGCCATCGCCATCGGCCTGGGGGTCATCGCCTACGTGCTGCTCACCTTTGTGGACTTTCAGCTGTTCACCGAAAAACGGTGGAAGCTGATGCTCCTCGGCAGCATCTTCCTGCTGCTCATGATCCTCACCCCCTGGGGAGTGGAACGCTACGGCAACCGGAACTGGATTCAGATCCCCCATTTTCCGATGATGATTCAGCCCAACGAGATCGTTAAAATCCCTTTTATCCTGATTCTGGCCCTGCTGATCATCACAATCCAGGACCGGGGCTACAGCATCAGCTCCATCCCCTCGGTGATGCAGATCGGCGGCTTCACCGTGTTCACGTTGGGCCTCATCGCGGCTATCTGCGGAGACATGGGAACCTGCTGCGTCTATATCATGATCTTTGCCTTCATGGCCTGGACTGCTGGAGTGAAGCTGCGGTGGTTCGTACTGGTGGGGGGCGGAGCGGTGCTGGCGGCGGTGATTTTCTGGCTGTTCTTTCTGCCTGAGACCCGCTTTTGGACCGATTACCGCATCATGCGTTTCCGGGTGGTCTTTGACCACGACCTGGACCCCAGCAACTACGGCTTCCAGCAGACCAGGGCTATCCTGGCCATCGGCTCGGGCAAGCTGTTCGGACAGGGCTACCTGAAGGGCATCCAGACCCACGCCTCCAACAGCTCCGCCCTCCCCGTCCGGGACAGCGACCTGATTTTTGCCGTCTGCGGTGAGGAACTGGGCATGGTGGGCTGTATGGCCCTGCTGCTACTGCTGTCCGCCATCGTCCTGCGGTGCATCTGGGTCGGCCGCCACGCCAGCTCCCCCTTCTCCGCCTATGTGTGTATGGGGATGGCGGGGATGCTCCTCAGCCAGATCACCTTCAACGTGGGCATGTGCCTGTACGTCCTGCCCGTTATGGGCCTCACCCTCCCCTTCGTCAGCTCCGGAGGGTCGTCCATCATCACCCTGTTCGCCGCTATGGGACTGGTGTCCAGCGTCAAGGCCCGGCCTATGCCCAGTTGGCTCAGGGATCGGAGTAAGGTTTAAATCTTCTCCAGACAGGCATCGGTGAGCTGCACGCCCAGCCGCAAGCCCTGGTAAAACGCCCACAGCGCATGACCCTGAACAGGATCATCTTTCAAATCGTCCGGCCAAAAGGCAGGGTTCGGCTCTGTGACAAAATAGGGATACAGGACTTGTACAATAAAAGGGATCTCGGGTCGCATAGTATTTACCTCCTATAATATGAATTACTTTGACGCAATTATATACGACAAGAGTCTACATGTCAATAGGGGCGAGAGAATGATTTTCAATGAACGGCTAAAACTTCTCCGAAAAGAACACAAACTAACACAAACACAGGTTGCGGAACAGTTATCGGTCACCCTGCGGAACTATCAGCGTTTCGAAGCGGATGGCAACACTCCGAATTATGCAAACTTAATCAAGATTGCCGACATCTTCGATGTCTCCCTCGACTACCTCACCGGCCGCACGGATAAGCGGGAGGTTAACAGATAAGCACAAAAAAGCCCCGCCTGCTGGCGGGGCTTTTTCATGTACAGGCTCACTCGTTGGCGGGGACGTGGATGACCCCCATGGGGCACTCTTTCACGCACAGCTGACAGCCGACGCACTTGTCCTGGTCGATCTTGGCCAGGAAGTTCTCCACGGTGATGGCCTCCTTGGGACAGGCCTTGGCGCACTTCATGCAACCGATACACCCTGCGGTGCAGGCCTTCCGGGTGTCCGCGCCCTTGTCCTTGTTCTGGCAGAGCACCACGGGCTTGCGCTTGTGCTCGGGCACGATGGAGATGACGGCGTTGGGGCAGGCTGCGGCACAGGCGCCGCAGCCGGTACATTTTTCCCGGTCCACCTTGGCGATGCCGTCCACGATGTGGATGGCGTCAAAGGCGCAGGCCCGGGTACAGTCGCCGTAGCCCAGGCAGCCGAACTTGCACATACCGTCGCCGCCGTAGAAGCCCTTGACGGCCTGGCAGCTCTGGATGCCCTGGAACTCGTACTTCTTGCCCGTCTTCCCGCAGGTGCCGGAGCAGGCCACCACGGCCTTCATGGGGACGGAAGCGCCCGCCTCCACGCCCATGATGGCGGCCACCTTAGCGGCGCAGGCCGCGCCGCCGGGGGTACACTTGTTGACGGCGTTGCCGTCCTCCACGATGCTCTTTGCGTAGTCTGCGCAGCCTGCACAGCCACAGGCGCCGCAGTTGGCTCCCGCCAGCACGGCGGTGATCTGCTCCACCCGCTCATCCACAGGGACATACATGAAGATGGAGGCGGCCACCAGGATCACCGCGCCGATCAGGCCGATGACGGTGACGACAATAATTGCCAGTAAAATCGGATTCATAACTTACTCTCCCCCCTGTCAGACTTTGAAGATGGCGTCCACGATACCGCCGAAGCCCATGAAGGACAGGGAGGTAACGGCGGCGGCCACCAAGGTGATGGGCAGGCCCTCGAAGCACTTGGGGGTGACGGCCTGCTCCACCCGGCGGCGCACGCCGGAGAACAGCACCATGGCCACCAGGAAGCCGATGCCCGCGCCGGCGGCGCAGACGATGGACTCCAGGAAGTTGTAGCCGTTGTCCAGATTCAGGATGGTCACGCCCAGGATGGTGCAGTTGGTGGTGATCAGGGGCAGGTACACGCCCAGGGCCTTGTACAGAGCGGGAATAAACTTTTTGAGGAAGTTCTCCAGCAGCTGGACCAGGATGGCAATAATCAGGATGAACACAATCGTCTGGAGGTAGCCCATATCCCGGGCAGTATTTTCAGCGCCCTCGGGCACCAGGATCAGCTTGTAGATGGGCCAGGTGGCGGCGGTGGCCATAACCATGACGAAGGTAACGGCCAGGGACATGCCCACGGCGCTGTCCAGCTTTTTGGACACGCCCAAGAAGGGACAGATACCCAGGAATTTGGCCAGGACGTAGTTGTCCACCAGAATCATGGTAAAGAAGATCGCGGCCAGTTTTACCATTACGCATTACCTCCTTCCACAGCGGGAGCTTCCTTCTTAGGACGGCTGGTCAGCCAGGTGGCCCCGGCCATCAGGATACCGAAGACGAAGAAGCCGCCGGGGGCGCTGGTCATCAGGGAGAAGGTGTCCACACCCTCGGGGATGACCCGGATGGCGAAGTCGGCCCCCAGGGAGGGGATCAGTCCGCCCAGGCCGGCCATCCAGGTGCCGGAACCGATGATCTCACGGATGGAGCCCATAATGGTCAGGGTGATGGTGAAGCCAATGCCCATGCCGATACCGTCCAGGGCGGAGTTCAGGATGTTGTTCTTGGAGGCGAACATCTCAGCGCGGCCCAGGATGATGCAGTTCACCACGATCAGAGGCAGGTACACGCCCAGGGCCTTGTCCAGGTCGGGGACATAGGCCTTGACCACCATCTGCACCACCGACACAAAGCCGGCGATCACGGTGATGTAGCAGGGGATACGGACCTGGTTGGGGATGATGTTCCGCAGGGCGGAAATTACAATGTTGGAGCACAGCAGCACAAAGGTGGCGGCCAGCCCCATGCCGATGCCGTTAGAAGCCATGGTGGTGACGGCCAGGGTGGGACAGGTGCCCAGGACAAGCCGCAGGACCGGGTTCTCGTTCAGAATGCCGTTGGTAAGAATTTTTATTTTACTGTTTTCACTCATCTTGACTCACCTGCCTTTCAAGAATTCACAGCGTTATACGCCTCATTGGCGGAGCTGACCGCTTTGGCCAGCGCACGGCTGGAAATTGTCGCGCCGCTCTCAGCGTCAATGGTGCCGCCGTCTTTGTTGATTTTCAGCTCAGCAGCAGGCTGGCCCTGATAACGCTCCCAATAGGAGGCGGTACCGGCTACCTTGCTGCCGATGCCCTGGGTTTCGCCCTGCTCTGTCACTTTGATTTGCTTGATGGTGCCATCAGGAGTATACGCGACCATAACGGTCATGGTACCGCCGTAGCCCTTGGCGGTGCTGGTGATGACATAGCCGGCGCCATTGGTGGCGGCGTAGACGTCGGAGACGTTTTCCACGGCAACGTTCTCCACCTTCTCAAAGCTGTCCGCCTCCGGGAGAAGCTCGGCACGGGCCTGCTCCTGGGCCAGGCGGGTGGCCTCCGCGATGATAGGGGCGGTGACAGAGTTGGTTGCGGCCAGCGCCCCGGTAATGACGACGCAGATGACGCACAGCACCACGATAGGCTTAAATACCTTATTCCAATTACTCATTTCGCTGCCGCCTCCTTCTTCTTCTTGGCGATACCCAGCTTATCCTGCCGGGTCAGCGCGTCGATATAGGGGGTCACCAGATTCATCAGCAGGATGGCGAAGGACACACCCTCGCTCATGGTGCCGAAGAACCGGATGGCGCAGGTCACAACCCCCATAAAGATACCGGCGATCAGCTTGCCCTTATCGGTGGTGGGAGAGGTGACATAGTCGGTGGCCATAAAGAAGGCGCCCAGCATCAGGCCGCCGGAGAGCAGCTGCACAATGGGGTCATAGCCGCCGATCAGGGACAGCACGGCCACGGTGGCCAGATAGGTGACCGGGATCATGGGGCTGATCACCTTGGTGGCAATCAGGTAGATGCCACCCACCAGGATGGCGATGGCGCAGGTCTCGCCCAGCACGCCGCCGTGGTTGCCCAGCAGCAGGGTGACGTACTCACCGGCGCCCAGCACCCCCTTCTCCACCGCCAGCGGAGTGGCGGAGGCCAGGGCGTCGATGCCGTTTTCCGGCTTGGGGTAGTTGGCCATGCGGCTGGCAAAGCCCACCGCCAAGGCGATGCGGCCCACGATAGCGGGGTTGGCGAAGTTGAAGCCCAGACCGCCGAAGAGCTGCTTGATGATGACGATGGCGATGAACGCGCCCACAATGGCCATCCACCAGGGCATGGAGGCGGGCATATTGAAGGCCAGCAGCATGCCGGTGACCACGGCAGACAGGTCGGCAACGGGGACCTCACGGCCCATCAGCTTGCAGTAGCCCCACTCGAAGAAGACGCAGGCGGCCACTGTGACCGCAGTGAGGATCAGGGCGTTCACCCCGAAGATGATCACGGAGGCGACCAGAGCCGGACACAGAGCCAGGCACACCCGGCCCATGATCTTCTGGGTGCTGTCCGCGCCGGTAATATGGGGCGCGGCAGTGACAATCAGCTTATTGTCCATTACTTCTTACCTCCATTCTTCATCATAATCTTGGCCAGGGCGATGGAGGGAGCCAGAGGCCGCTTGGCCGGGCAGACGAAGGAGCAGGTGCCGCAGCTCATACACAGGTCGGCGTTGAGCTCAATGAGCAGCTCCACGTTGCCGTCATTGTAGGCCTGAACGATCTCCTTGGCGGACAGGCCCAGAGGGCAGGCGTTGGTACACCGGCCGCAGTGGATGCAGTTGGTAGCCTTGGGGATCTGGGCCATTTTCTTGGAGAAGGCCAGCACCGCGTTGTTGTTCTTCAAAATGGGCTGGTCCAGGTTGGCAATGCAGTTGCCCATCATGGGACCGCCGTAGAGCACCTTGCCCGGCTCCTCGGTGAAGCCGCCGCAGAAGTCCATCAGCTCCTGCACGGGAGTGCCGATGATGACCTCCACGTTCTTGGGTTCCTTGATCACGTCGCCGTCCACGGTGAGGCGCTTGGTGGTCAGGGGCATGCCTGTCGCCAGGTACTTGCCCACAAAGGCCACCGAGGTGACGTTCATCACAATCACGCCCACATCAGAGGGCAGGCCGGGGAAGGGGACCTCCCGGCCGGTGCAGTTCTCGATGAGAACTTTTTCCGCACCCTGGGGGTAACGGCAGGGCAGCTCCTTTACCTCGATGCCGGCAGTGGCTGCGGACTTCATCTTGGCGATGGCCTCGGGCTTGTTGCCCTCGATGCCGATGACGCACTTGGGAATCTCCAAATACTTCATCACCGCCTGGATGCCGTCCAGGATGTACTGGGTGTCCTCCAGGAAGCAGCGGTTGTCCGAGGTGATGTAGGGCTCGCACTCGGCGCCGTTGATGAGGAGGGTGTCGATCTCGTCCAGATTCTTGGGGGCCAGCTTCACCGCCGCGGGGAAGCCCGCGCCGCCCAGACCCACCAGGCCGCTGGCCCGGACGGCATCCTGGAAGGACTTGAGATCGGTGACAGCAGGGGGCGCGATGGCCGGGTCCACCGTCTGCTTGCCGTCTGGGATGATGACCACAGCGGTCTGCGGCGCGCCGTTGGGGGCGGTGATGGTGATGATGCCGTCCACTGTGCCGGACACGCCGGAGTGGATGTCAGAGGAGACAAAGCCGCCCGCCTTGCCCACCACAGAGCCCACAAAGACCTGGTCGCCCTTGGCCACCTGGGGTGCGGCGGGGGCGCCGATGTGCTGTCCCATGGACAGGACGATCTTAGAGGGCAGAGGCATCTTCACGGTCTCCTGATTGGAAGTCCGCTTTTCGTGCGGGACCTGCGCGCCCTGCGCAGATCGTTTGAGAAATTTGCTCATGTAAGTTTTCGACCTCCCTAATAACTTGCTGGGATACCGCCGCCCGCTTCTGCGTTGCCCTCTCCAGTGCCGGGCTGCGGCTGCCGTGTCCGACCAAGCCGGACACACGACAAAACCCGCCGGTCCCTTCCTCTGTTTTTGCTGAAACCGCCGGTCTTGCTACGTATGCTTAATGATACACCAGTCTTGACAGGATTGCAAGTTTTTTTCCTGGAGCCTTGTCCCATTTTTCGGCAAAATTTTTCCCTTCCGAAGAGTATAGTTCAAAACCGGAGTATAAAACAGGCGCGGAGGGAACATCCCCCCGCGCCCCGGACCGGACCTCTCAGCAGCCGCAGCCGTTGTTGCAGCAGCCATTGTTGTTGCAGCAGCCGTTATTGCCCCAGCCGCCGCAGCTGAACAGGATGATGATGAGAAGGATGATCCACAGGCAGCTACTGCCGCCCCAGCTGTTATTGCAGCACCCCATAATGAGTACCTCCTGATTTTATGAAAGTATTAAGAGGGCTGTCTGCCGCTCTCGATACCATCATATGGTCCGGGGAGGCGATGGGTGCGGAGCCTTACAAAATATTTTCGCAGAAGGCCCGGAGCATGGTGGCCATCTCCGCCCGGGTAGCGCTGCGCTGGGGGTCCAGGGTCAGGGTGGAGCCGTTGGCCACTCCGCTGACAATCCCCTTCTCCACCGCCCAGGCCATGGCGGGCCGGGCCCAGCTGCTCAGCCGGCTCAGGTCGGCGTAGCGGGACAGGTCGGCCCCCGCCCCTGGAGCGAGGTGCATGTACTGGGTGGCATAGTTATACATCATGGCCACGGCCTGCTCCCGGGTGACCAGGCCGTCGGGGCTGAAATTGCCATTTCCCGTCCCCGAGGTGATCCCCTGGGAGGCCCCCCACAGCACCGCCTGGGCGTACCAGCTGTTTCCCGCCACGTCCTGGAAGGCCAGCTGGGTCACCAGGGCGGGGGACCCGGCCAGCCGGTGAAGCACCGACATGAGCATGGCCCGGTTCATCGACTCGTTGGGGGCAAAGTGGTTGGCGTCCATGCCGGAAAACAGCCCCTTCTCATAGGCGTAGCCCACAGGGGCGTAGAACCAGTCGCTCTGGGTCACGTCGTAGAAGGGAGTGTGCTCCGTCTTCCCAGCCGACAGGGTATAGCCCCCCTGCAGGCCGATGGCCGCCTGACCCGAGCGGATGGTCACCGCCGCATCGGTGCTCTCCCCCACGATGTAGCGGTGGTTCTGGATCAGTGACGAGCCGGAGGCAGCCTCCACCCCGGTGGTGACGTCCACCACCGCGCCGGTGTGGACCACATTGGCGGAGCCATCCAGCAGAACAAAGACGCTCCCGGTGGACAGGGTAATGATCTGGCCGTCCGGCCACTCCCGGCGCTGGAGGGTCTCACTGGAGCTTCCGGAGGCGGCCCCTCCGCTCCCCCGGAAGGCGGCGTCCAGCTTGGCCTTGGCCTCGTCATAGGTCTTCTGCAAAAGGCGGTTCCCCGCCTCCTCCCCGGCCTGAACGCCTTTGGCGGAAAAGGTGTCCCGCAGGTAGCTCAGGGACACAAGGCTGTCCCCGGAGGTGGCGGCATAGGCGCCCGCCGCCAGCAGCAGCAAGGTCAGAACAAGCCCAAGAGGGCGCAGGTACTGTTTCATTGGTGTTCCTCCATATCCTCCCGCTGGGAGATCAGGTAGCTCAGGGTGAGTAGGCTGTCGGAAAAATGGACCGACTCCACCACCACGTCCTGTCTGGTGCAGGTGAGCTCATAGTTGGTAAAATTCCAGATGCCCTTCACGCCGGCCTCCATCAGCCGGTCCCCCATCCGCTGGGCGGCGGCGATGGGCACCGTCAGCAGCCCCACGTCCACCCGGTGGGCGGCCAGGAAGTCCTCCAGTCCATCGGCGTGGCGGACGGGCACCCCGGCCACCTCTGTGCCCACCACCGCCGGATCGGTGTCGAACGCGGCCAGCAGGCGGAAGCCGTTGGCCGAGAAGCGGAAGTTCCGGATGATGGCTCGGCCCAGGTTGCCCGTGCCCAGCACAATCAGGGTGTGGCCCCGGCTGATGCCCAAAATCTCCCCGATCTCCTCCTTCAGGCCGTCCACCTTGTAGCCGTAGCCCTGCTGGCCAAAGCCGCCAAAGCAGCACAGGTCCTGGCGAATCTGGGAGGCGGTCAGCCCTATGGACTTGCCCAGAGCGCTGGAGGAGATGCGCACCACCCCCGCCTCCTGCAGCTCAGACAGCTGCCGGTAATACCGGGGCAGGCGGCGGATCACCGCGGTAGATACCTTTGCGTTTCGTTTCATCCGGCACACGTCAGGGCAAAAGACGGGCAATTCGAACGGCTGCCCGATTATGGTTAAACATGGACCGGGGAGGCATGGCCACGATCTCGCCGCCGGTCAGCTCCTCCCACGCTTCCTCCTGATAGGCTAAATTGCTGTTCATCTGATCCGCTCCTTTCCTGACATGGGCACAGCTTCCTGCATATATTATAGCATCCAGCCCTTTGACGGTCAATCCAAATCCACAGGGAAAAACAGGACCGGAAGGTCCCACGCCTTAGTCCCGGAAATCGAACAGATCCTTGGGCTTGATCTTGAACACCTCGCACATTTTGAAGATCAGGTCCATGGACACCCCCACATTCCCCAGCTCGATGGCGCTGATGTGGCTCCTTTCGATATCCAGCATTTCTGCAAGCTGAAGTTGAGTTGCCCGCAGACTTTTTCTATAGTAAACCACATTCAAACCGAACTTCCGATACTGCTCGCGATACTCTTCTTTCATTCATGATCACCTCACCAATAGTTTAGAGGTGAATGGGCCTTAGTTAAACATGCCGAAAACGTCGTAACGACGTTGACAAAGGTCATTCTGTGTGCTATTATCTCCACACGTTACTGACACCAACACAGACAGAGAAGGAGGTGACGGAAATGGATCTCAATTATTTTAAAGATAAGCTTTTCGATCTGCTGAATGACAGTGATGGCCTGAACATCGCTGACATTGTGACGGATGACAGGCGTGGCCTGTTCACCGTCAACACCACAGACGGGAGCACATTTGAACTCCTGTGCCGAAGGCTGTAAGACTCACACCGGGCCCCCTCGCCGAGGGGGCCCCTTTTCACATCATCTTCACGATCTCCTTTTTCAGCCGGGCGATGATCCGCTTCTCCAGCCGGGAGATATAGGACTGGGAGATGCCCAACTGATCGGCAACCTCCTTCTGGGTGCACTCCCGCCGTCCGTCCAGGCCGAAGCGGAGGGTAATGATGTGCCGCTCCCGGTTGTCCAGCCGCTCCATGGCCTGACGGAGGAGCTGCCGGTCCACGTCGGCCTCCAGGGGCTGGACCACCAGGTCCTCGTCGGTACCCAGGATGTCGGACAGCAGCAGCTCGTTGCCGTCCCAGTCGGTGTTCAGCGGCTCGTCGAAGGACAGCTCCGTCTTCTGGTTGGCGGTTTTTCGCAGGTACATCAAAATCTCGTTCTCAATACACCGGCTGGCGTAGGTGGCCAGCTTGATGGCCTTCTCCGGCTGGTAGGTGCCCACCGCCTTGATCAGCCCGATGGTGCCGATGGAGATCAGGTCCTCAATGTTGATGCCGGTGTTCTCAAACCGCCGGGCGATGTAGGCCACCAGCCGCAGGTTATGCTCAATGAGCTGGTTCCGGGCCTCGGCGTCCCCCTCCTTCAGGCGGGCGATAAGGGCGGCCTCCTCCTCCCGCTTCAGCGGGACCGGCAGGGTATCGCTCCCACCGATGTACATGACCTTTCCGGGCAGGAGCAGTCCCAGCCGGGTGAGGAGGGCCGTCAGCCCTTCCTTCAGCTTTATGTAAACTGTTTTCATCTCAAACACCTCTTTCATCCATTGGTCCGGCCAGCGCCTGATAGCCGCCCCCGTCGGACACCGGCGTGGGGGAAAGGGCCACCAGCGCCGGTCCCCGCGGCTGCCCCTTCCACTCCAGCCCGTCCACCCGAAGGGCCAGCAGCAGCCCCCTGTCCACCCCCACGCTGCGGTAAGGCAGCAGGCGGAATCGGGACCGCCACGCCCCCGTCCCCAGGCGGGTCAGGGCAGCGGCGGGGTCCCGCAGGTCGGCGGGGCCGGGGCGGTGCTCCCGGGGGAACAGCGGCCCCACCCGCTCCCCCTCCGCCACGATTGCCGGACGGCCGGACACCGGGTCGGTAAGGGTGTTCCCGGTGTCCACCAAGGCGGTGAGGGCCACGGACCGCTCCCCCAGACGCAGCGTTATGTTGACCAGCTCCCCGTCCGCCGCACTGTGCCGCGCCAGACGCTGAAACACCAGGGTAAGCACCCCGTAGCACACCGCCGCCGACAGCAGCACCACCTTCAGATCCAGCGCGGAGTAAAACACCCCGCCGCCCAGAGACAGTCCTGTCCCCCCCAGCAGACCAATGGCCACCACTCCTCCCCCAAAGGCGCAGGTCAGGGCTACAAACAAAATTCCCTGGCGCAGCAGGCGGCGGCTCCCCCCATAGGATACCAGCAGCATCAGGGCGGCGGAGGCCAGGCGGCACAGAGGATGGGCCAGAAAGCCCAGTCCCGGCAGGAAAATGGCTACCGCGTACCCGCCCCCCAGGATGGCTCCCAGGGCGAAGCGCACCCGGCGCAGAGGCTCCCCCGCCAGACGGGCGGCGGCCAAAAGGAGCAGATAGTCCACCAGGGCGTTGAGGAGAAACAGCGTATCCACATAGATGACCGTCACAGTCTCTCCCCCCTTCAGCACGTCCTATTATAGGGGCTTGGCCGGAAAAAAGCGGTCAGAATTTTGATAGGGGTTTCGGGCGGATTTTGTCAGGCTCCTCTTGACCGGGCGGTTATCTCGTGTTATAATATCGTTAGACGATATTATAACACGACAAGAGAGAGGAGGTCCGTCGATGGCGGGACGGGAAAAGGGACCGCTCACCGAACCCATGTACTATGTGCTTATGTCCTTCCTGAGCCGGGAGATGTGCGGCACCGAGATCACCGAATTTGTCGCCCGCAAAACCACGGGCCGGGTGAAGCTGGGGCCGGGGACGCTGTATACCCTGCTGGCCAAATTCCAGGACGAGGGGCTGATTGCCGAAATCTCGGTGGACGGCCGCAAGCGGACCTATCAGATCACAGATAAGGGCCGGGACGCTTTTCAGGAGGAATTGGACCGCCTGCGCACCTGCGTGACGGACGGAGAGGAGGAATTGCGATGATGGTAAAAAAAGCGATCCCTTGTTCCCTGCTGGACATCCAGGGCGTCCAAGAGTGGCTGGACGAGATGGTTCTTCAGGGGCTGTTTCTGGAGGCATTTGACAAGGAGGTAATGCTATGAACCACGTTTGGAAACTGACCCCCGTGTCCATGTATGACGTACGGGGACTGGAACAATGGCTGGAACATATGGCCGCCAGGGGGCTTTTCCTGAAAAAGTACCGCCCTCTGGTGTGTACCTTTGAAAAAGGGGAAGCAAAACAGGTCCGCTACCGGCTGGAGCCCTACGCCTTCTCTCTGGCAGCGGACTTCCCCGACGGCATGGTGGACCTGTTTCAGGAGTGCAGCTGGCGGCATGTAGGTACTGTCAATCACGAGATGCTCATCTTCTCCTCCGCCGACCCCCGCGCCCCGGAACCCCACACTGATCCGGATATCCGGCTGGAGCAGTGGAACAAGCTGTACCGGAAGGCCCGGAAGGAGTGCGTTCAGATGGCTCTCATTGTGCTGGCCTGCCTGACCATCTGCACCACCGCCCTGTTCTGGGGCGGAACACCACTGACCAAGCTGCTGTCCTCCAACATCATTGTCTGGGAGGTTCTGCTGTTCCTTTTTCTCCGCCCGCTCCTGAATCTTGCGGTCCAATACTCCCGGGTCCGGGAGCTGGCCGCCGTCATCCGGGAGCTTGAGGGCGCTCCACCCAAACGCTTCCGGCTCTGGTTCCCCAGCCGGCAGTTCTTCTCCTGGGCGGGGGCCGCCTATGTCGCCCTTCTGCTGTTCCTCCTGTGCTTCCTGAACACCATCGGACGCAGCATGAGCCTCCCCGGACCTGTGACTGAATTCCCTCCGCTGTATGTAACCGATCAGGAAACGGGGATCACTCTGGGGACGGATTCGGGCAGCTGGCGAGGCTCCCTCTTGTGCTGGAATCAGCGGCAGTCCTGGGATTTCGAAGCTATAGACGAACGGATGCTCTATCTGGAGGTATCCTGGTCCGACTTCCCCGGCTGGTTGTCCTTTCTGGCCGTCCCAGCGGCAAAGGACCTCCTCACCGATTCCATGAAGCTGGACGGCCAGTTCCCCTGGCTGGATAAGAGTGCCGTGGCCTGGACCATCCGGGACTACCCCGACGCGGGGGCGGACTGGCTGTCTGTGGCCGACAGCGAGAACGGCGTCTACCACACCGCTGCCGCCGCATTGGAGGATAAGGTCGTGGTGGTGCGGTATAGGGGCAGCGGCGACCTCACCGGCTGTCTGGACGAGATCGTGGATATGGTCCGTTAGCGCAAAAAAAGCCTCCCTTCGCAAAGGGTCCTTTTTGCGCTCCTCTAGCCGCTGATAAATGCCTCCGCCTCCTCCCGGCTGTAGCAGCCGTTAAGGACGGCCAGCAGGGCGTTGGCGGACATGTGCTCGGGCAGCTCCAGCCGCTTCAGCAGGGCCTGCCGCTTTTCTCCGCTCCCCGGTCCCCCGGCCAGTCCGGCGGCGAACAGGTCCCCCTTGGTCAGCGGCGGACCGGAGAGGGCTGCCTGAGCCTCCTCCTCCAGGAAGGTGGCCCCCGCCCGGCGGAGGACCTGCTCCAGCACCTGGGGCGGCATCCCCTCCACCCCAAGCTTGCCCTCCTTCCCCGGCCGGCGCTTGCGGCGCTCCTTACCGTAGATGTCGGGGATGTAGGCGTGCTTCAAAAATTGGGCCGGGATGGCCCCCTTGATCCGGTTCCGGATGACGAACCCCGCCCCGTCGGAGTCGGTGAGCACTACCAGCCCCCGCCGCCGGGCGGCCCGGTCCAGCAGGGCCATCCGCTCCGGGTCCTGGAAGAGCTGAAAGCCCCCTGTCTCCAGAATCAGCGTGTCCACCACCTGGGACAGGGTGTTTTTGTCGTAACGGCCCTCCACCACGATGGCCTCCCGAATGCACAGCATGGGTCCTTCCCTCCCTTCTCTGCCGTCTCAAACGCTGTCATCAGCGCCTCAATCAAGGCGGTCCACCTCCCTACGCCGTGTTGGTCAGCTCCAGCAGCAGGGTGGTCATCAGCTCCTCCGGGGTCTGGCCGCTGTCCGAACGCATGGCCGCGTGGGTCTGGGCGCAGCGGATCACCGCCCGGCGGCACCAGGACAGGGAAAACCGCCGGGCGCTGTTCATCAGCCGGTTGGCCGGGTACCGCATCCCCCACAGGCGGGCCACGTAGTTGGCGTCCCGCCCCTGCTGCAGGGCCAGCCGGGCGGAGTAGATCTGCCGCATCTGGCCGCCAAAGGCCCCGATGATCTCCCCGGGCTTCACCTGCATCCGGTACAGGTCCCCCAGCACCCCGGCGGCCTCGTCAAACCGCTTCTCCCCGATGGCGTCAGCGATGCGGAAGACCACGGCGCTGAGCTGAGGGGTCGCCACCGCCTGGATGTCCGCCAGGGTGATGGCGGGTCCTCTGGCGTAGGCGCCGATTTTCTCGATCTCCTGCTTCAGGTTCTGCATCAGGTCGCCGCACAGCTCAATGAGCTCCTGGCACAGGCGGGGCTCGATATCCTTGCCCATGGACCGGAAGTGGCGGCGGATCCAGTTCACCAGCTCCGACGTCTCCTGCCGGGCGAAGTTCACCGCCGTGCCGTGCTCCTTCAGGGCCGCCGCCAGCTTGGTGCGGGCGTCTGGCTTGTAGTCGATGACGTCGTAGAGGAACACCAGACAGCAGTATTCTGGCAGACTGGACAGGATGCGGATATAGGCCTCCTTGTCCGCCGCCTTGAACAGGTCGAAGTCGGTGACCTGGACCAGGGTCCGCTCCGCCATCATGGGCAGGCAGTCCACCGCCTCCTCCAGGGCGTGGGGGCTCATCTCCCGGGCGTTGATCTCATGGCGGTTGAACTCCCCCAGCCCCCCGGTGAGGACGGCCTCCCGCAGGCGGTCCAGGTAGTACTCCCGCAGGTAGGTCTCCTCCCCGTGGAAAATGTACAGCTGCCCCGGCTTCCCGGCGGACAGCTCCTTCTTCAGCTTGAGAAAGCCGGATATATCCGGCTTTTCCTTGTCTTTGCTTCGTTTTGGCGGCATATCAGTTCTCCTTCCACTGCACTTCTATGGTGCCGTACAGATCGGTGCGGTAAATGGCGGCCCCCGCCTCATCCAGGCGGACCAGGGTGTCATAAGAGGGGTGGCCATAGGAATTGTTCTGTCCCACAGAGATGAGGGCCAGCCGGGGCTGGACCGTCTCCAGCAACTCAGGGGTGGTGGAGGTTTCTGAGCCGTGGTGGCCCGCCACCAGGATCTCCACCTCCGGCAAGGGGATGCTCTCCACCAGACGCAGCTCCCCCTCCTGCTCCATGTCGCCGGTGATGAGGACCTCGGTCTGTCCAACGGCAGCCAGCACCGTCAGCCCCAGCTCGTTGGTGGTCCCCGCCTCCGTCACGGGGGCGAACACCGACACCGTCCGGTCCTCCGCCAGTGCGAAGCGGGTGTCCTCCCGGACCAGCCGCACCGGGATGCCCTTCTCCGCCGCCGCAGACAGAATGGCCGCCCGGAGCGGGGCGTCCTCCTCCACGTCGGGCAGGGCGATCTCCCCCACCCGGACCCGGTTCAGCAGCTGAGGGATGCCGTTGGCGTGATCGGAGTGGTAGTGGGACACCACCAGCAGGTCGATCTGATTGCGGCCCAGGGACTGGAGGTAGCCGGCAGCCACGTCGCCGGGGTCGTCCCGGCTGTCCCCGCCGCAGTCCACCAGGGTGAAAAAGTTCCCCGTCCGAACCAGCACGCTCTGGCCCTGACCCACGTCCAGCACGGCCACTGCCAGCCCTCCGGTGTAGAAGGAGGCCCGGGTGAGGGCCACCGCCAGCACCAGCGCCGCCAATCCGGCGGCCAGGGGCATCCACACCGGACGCCGTCCCTTCGTGCGGACAAACACCAGCAGCAGGGCGTAAACCAGCACCAGCCAGGCCCGGTAATACACCGATTCCAGCGGCAGGGCCGCCAAGGCGGGCTTGGACAGCCAGTCTACCACCCATTGGAGGTAGCGGGCCAGCCAGACAAAGGGGAGGGCCAGCGCCGCCGCCGGACCGGGCAGGAAGACAGCCAGCGTCCCCACCCCCAGTCCCCCCAGGAACAGAAAGCCGATGGCCCACAGGGTGAGCAGGTTGGACAGAGGGGCGATGAGGGAAACCATGTTGAAATGGAGGGCCACCAGCGGTATGGTGAGCACCGAGGCTCCCAGCGTGGCGGACAGGCAGGACACCACAAAATACGGGGCTGTCCGCAGCAGCCGCTCTCCCCAGCCCTTGGGCTTCCGGAGGCCGTCCATGTGGAGCTTCCGCAGCAGCCAGTCCTGCACCCGGTCGGACACCAGCAGGATGCCAGCCACCGCCGTGAAGGACAGCTGAAGCCCGATGTGGGCGGCGGAAAAGGGGTTGGTCCAAAGCAGCAGAAGCAGAGCCAGCGCCAGGGCGGTGGGACCGTCCCGTTCCCGGTCCAGCAGGGGCGCGAACTGGAGCAGCAGGATCATCACCGCCGCCCGGAGCACCGAAGGGGTATTGCCCGCGATGCCGCAGAACAGCACCACCCAGAAGATGGTGAGGACGGCGGCGCTCCGTCTGCCCCGCCCCAGCAGGGTGGTGAGCAGTCCGGCCAGAAAGGCCAGGTGCATCCCGGACACCGCCACCGTGTGGCTCAGCCCCGCCCGCTCCAGGGAGGTGGTGAACTCGTCGGTGAGGCTGTCCCGGTTGCCCGTCACCAGGGCCTTGACAAAGCCGGCAACGTCCTCCGGGAAGGCGGCGTCGATGCCCTCCTTCAGCGCCCTGGCCGCCCAGGCGGCGAAATACTGGGGCGCGATGTGGTCCGGACGCTCCACCTCCAGCCGGCCATAGGCCGTGGCCCGGAGGAAAATGCCCTTGGCGGTGTAGTAGGTAATGGCCTCCCCGGCAAAGGTGCGGTCCCCCAGGGTACAGTGGGCGATGGTCTCCACTCGGTCGCCGGGACGCAGGTCCGCCCCCTGCTCGTCCACATAGAGGATGGCGGACACCTTCGCCCATTGCTCCGTGTCCGCCCGGACCAGGACGGTATAGCCGCCGTAGGTCCCCTCCTGGGGCCAGTCGGTCACCGCGGCGGTGAGGCGGACGGTGCGGTCGTCCAGCTGTTGGGCGGGCTGGAAGAACACCGCCATGTACAGCGCCGTCCACAGGAAGCCCGCCGCCAGGCCGGACAGAATGAGCATCGTCCGGGTCCGGGCCCGGCTCTTCCGCCGGACCAGCAGCCCCAGCAGCAATGTTATGACAACCAGCGCCCCGCCCAGCGGCAGCAGAAGGGCGTCCAGGCCGCCGTAGATGGTGAGGAAAATAGCGGCGGCAAAGGAGAAGGCAAAGGCGGCCAGTATGCGCACAGTCCTCCCCCCTCTCCCAGTGTTTTCTAAAGGGTATCATGTTTGCAGGAAAATTGCAAGGGCGAACTCCCTCCGTCCGCCGAAAGGAGTCCCCCTTGCCATCCTTGGCAAAGTATGATAAAATCATCCCACTTTCCAAAAAGGAGCGCCCTGCTATGACCGACTATTTTCATCTGAATCTGGATCGGGACGGCCTGCTGTCTCTGTCCACCCTGGGGCTGGCCCACCTGGGGGACGGCGTGTATGAGCTGATGGTCCGCTCCTGGCTGGTGCTCCACGGCCGGGCCAAGGCCAAAGACCTGCACAAGGCTACCGTCCAATATGTGGCCGCCCCCGCCCAGGCGGAGCGGTTTGAAAAAATTCAGCCCCTCCTCTCAGAGGAAGAGGGAGACGTCTTCCGCCGGGGCCGCAACACCGCCCCCCACTCCATCCCCAAGGCCGCCAGCCGGGTCCAGTATCAGACCGCCACCGGCCTGGAGGCCCTGTTCGGCTGGCTCTACCTCCAGGGGCGGACGGAACGGCTGAACGAATTATTTGCCGCTATGATGGAGGAATAAACCATGCCAATCTACAAACCGGAAGAATACGACGCCGTTTTGGAACGAATCAAAACGGCAATCAAGGAACAGAACATCCAAATGGGGCCTGTCCTGTCTGAGGAAGAAATCCGCGCCTTTGAGCAGAAGCACGGGATTGTGCTTCCCGAGGGCTACCGCCGTTTCCTGCTGGAGGTGGGCGACGGCTGTGACATGTTCGACGGCTACGACGTTCTGCCCCTCGGAGCAAAGCGGGAGGTGGAAAACTACAGGGAACCCTTCCGCTATCAGGAGTATTGGGTGGATTGGGACAACCTGGAGGAGGGCGAGGAGCCGCCCTTCGGCAACCCCTTTACCAGCGGGACGCTGGAACTGATCGATATCGGCGATGGTCAAACCTTTGAGCTGGTCATCACCGGCCCCTGCCGGGGCGAGGTCTGGCATTTTTGTGAACTGGGCGTCCAGCCCTGCTGCCAGCGCCAGAACTTTTTAGGCTGGTTCGAACGCTGGCTCACCGACGGGGACGATGTGGACTATTTTGCGGAATTCCCCTATTGAACATTGGAGCGTGATTTCCCATGCCTTTAGACGCGCTGTGCCTGTCCGGCGTAATCAACGAACTGAATACCGCCTTGTCCGGGGCTCGGGTGGACAAAATCTACCAGCCTGGGCGGGACGAGGTGATTCTGGCCCTGCGCTCCCCGGCGGCGGGGAACGTGCGGCTGCTGCTGTCCGCCAACCCGGCCCACCCCAGGCTCCATCTTACCACCCTGCCCCTGGAGAATCCGGAGAAGCCCCCCATGTTCTGTATGCTGCTGCGCAAGCACATGTCCGGGGCCCGGCTGCTGGAGATCGTCCAGACTCCCCTGGAGCGGGTGGCCGCCCTCCGCTTTGAGGCGCTCAACGAGCTGGGCGACCGGGTGGAGCGCCGGCTGGTGCTGGAGGCCATCAGCCACAAGACCAACCTGATCCTGCTGGACGGCGACGGCCGCATCCTGGACTGCATCCGCCACGTGGGGCTGGATGGCGCGGACAAGCTGCTCCTCCAGCGGGAGGGACAGCCCTCCGGCGTGCAGTACCGGGTGCTCCAGCCGGGGATGTTCTACCGTCTCCCTCCCGGCGTGGACAAGGAAGATCCCCTCACTGCGGACCGGGCGCGGCTGGAGGAACTGCTGGCCGCCGCCCCAGAGGAGGCCCAGGCTGACCGCTGGCTGCTGGACACCTTCGGGGGACTGTCCCCGCTGATCTGCCGGGAGCTGGCCCACCGGGCGGGCGGGGCCGCCGACGTGCGGCTGAACCTCCTGGGTCCGGAGGGCCGGAACAGGCTGCTGGACCAGCTGGAACAACTGAGGGAGACGGTCAAGGCGGGGCGCTTCACTCCCACCATGATCTCCATGGACGGCCGCCCCCGGGATTTCACCTTCCTCCCAGCAGGCCAGTACGAGGACGCTGCCCAGGTGGAGAAATGGCCCGCCTTCTCCCCCCTGCTGGACGCCTTCTTCGAGCAGCGGGAGCGCCAGGACCGGGTGAGGCAGAAGGGCCAGGACCTGATCAAATTGGTCACCAATGCCCGTGACCGGGTCAGGCGGAAGATCGCCAACCAGGAGAAGGAGCTGGCCGCCACCAGGGACCGGGACCGGCTGCGCCAGCTGGGGGACATCCTCACCAGCAATTTTTACCAGATGGAGAAGGGCATGGCCCGCCTCCGGACAGCGGACTTCTACGATCCAGAGGGCGGGGAGATCGAAATCAAGCTGGACCCCCTCCTCACCCCCCAGCAGAACGCCGCCAGATATTACAAGGACTACAACCGGGCCAAAAAGGCGGAGGAGATGCTCACCATCCAGCTGGAGAAGGGCCGCGGCGAGCTGGACTATCTCAACAGCGTGCTGGAAAACATCTCTCTGGCCGAGGGGGAGCGGGACCTGGCCGAGATCCGTCAGGAGCTGGCCGACACCGGCTACCTCCGCCGCCCCGCCAAGGCCAAGGACCGGGGACGGCGGGTGACCTCCAAGCCTATGGAGTTTATGTCAACCAACGGCCTGCGCATCTCCGTAGGCAAGAACAACAGCCAGAACGATCTGCTCACCTGCAAGCTGGCGGGCAAGGGGGATATCTGGTTCCACACCCAGAAAATCCACGGCTCCCACGTCATTTTGTGGACCAAGGGCGGCCAGCCCGACCTCCAGAGCCTGAACGAGGCCGCCTGTCTGGCCGCCTGGTTCTCCCAGGCCCGGGACAGCGGCAAGGTCCCGGTAGACTATACTCCGGTGCGTTATGTAAAGAAGCCGGGGGGCGCCCGGCCCGGGATGGTAGTCTACACCACCTACGAGACCGCTCAGGTCACCCCCGACGGGGAACTGGCCAAGCGGCTGAGGGTCAAATAAATACGTTAAGCGGCGGATCTCGCCGCTTAATTTTATCTCAATTTTGCCGATACTTCAGTATACCAGCTTTCGCAAAGGAGAAAACCGCCATGAACGTCACACCCATCTACAACACCGGCCAGCTCGCCCTGATCCGGAACGCCCGCTCTGCCCCGTCCCAGGAGCACACCGCCGCAGGCCAGTCCCAGGACCAGCTGGAACTATCTCAGGAGGGCCGTCAGGTGTCCGCCCAGGCAGAGAAAGCCGCCCTGCTGGACATGACCAAAGAGGACATCATGTCCATGGCTCAAGAACAGCTGGAGGAACAGCGGCTGGAGATCAACTGGAACGCCTCAGTGGACCCGGACGGACAGATCTGGTGTAAAGCCTATTTCGACTCCTACACCACCCAGGCCGTCCAGTTCCGGGACACCGCCGAGAACGCCATCCAGGACTACTACGCCGCCCCCTATCAGGAGGCGCTGAACAACCCTCTAGGTTCCTCCCTCCCTCAGCAGTTGAACTTCATCGCCGCCAAGTATCAGTGCTCCTGGTCGGACTTCTTTGACGCCAGCATACCGGCAGACCAGCGGCAGTGGACATACACCCAGGTACGGGCCATGCTCACTGGCACCGGCCTGCGGCTCAATGACCCCTTCGCCTTAAAGGATATCTCCATCCCCACGGTTGAGGAGACCTCCAAAATCGCCAAACAGGAAGCTGACAACACGATCCGCCAGCTGGCCGGACAGGCCAAGGAACAAAATGGGTAACAAAAGGACCTCTCCCCTCGGGAGAGGTCCTTTTTCCGTTACTGCTTGCTCTTAATATACTCATCGATGGACTTGGCGGCGGACTTGCCTGCGCCCATGGCCAGGATGACGGTGGCGGCGCCGGTGGCAGCGTCACCGCCGGCGAAGATGGCCGGGCAGGAGGTGCAGCCGTTCTCGTCGGCAGCCACGCAGCCCTTCTTGTTTTTCTCCAGGCCGGGGGTGCCCTCGTAGCTCATGGGGTTGGGCTGGGTGCCCAGAGACATGATGACCGCGTCCACCTCCATCTTGAACTCGCTGTCCGGGATGACCACCGGACGGCGGCGGCCAGAGGCGTCCGGTTCGCCCAGCTCCATCTTCACGCAGGTGATGGACTGGACCTGGCCCTTCTCGTCCCCTTCGATGGACACGGGATTGGTGAGCAGATCGAAGACGATACCCTCCTGCTTGGCGTGGTGAACCTCCTCCACACGGGCGGGAAGCTCCGCCTCGGAGCGGCGGTAGACGATGTGGACGTCCGCGCCCAGGCGCTTGGCGCAGCGGGCGGCATCCATGGCCACGTTGCCGCCGCCCACGACCGCCACCTTCTTATTGTGCAGCACGGGGGTGGCGGAGTCCTCCTTGTATGCCTTCATCAGGTTGATGCGGGTCAGATACTCGTTGGCAGAGTACACGCCGATCAGGGACTCGCCGGGGATCTTCATGAACATGGGCAGGCCCGCGCCAGAGCCGATGAAGACCGCCTCAAAGCCCTCCTGCTCAAAGAGCTCGGTGATGGTGAGCACCTTGCCGATGACCATGTTCAGCTCAATCTTCACCCCCATTTTCTCCAGCTTCTCCACCTCACGCTTGACCACCGACTTGGGCAGACGGAACTCGGGGATGCCGTAGCTCAGCACGCCGCCCGCCACGTGGAAAGCCTCAAAGATGGTGACCTCATAGCCCATGCGGGCCAGCTCGCCGGCGCAGGTCAGGCCGGCGGGGCCGGAGCCGATCACCGCCACCTTGTGGCCGTTGCTGGGGACAGGCTCCACATTGTTGATGATGCCCCGGAAGGCGGCCCAGTCGGCCACGAACCGCTCGATGCGGCCGATGGCGATGGGCTCGCCTTTGATGCCCCGGACGCACATGCCCTCGCACTGGGTCTCCTGGGGACAGACGCGGCCCGAGATGGCAGGCAGGGCGTTGGCGGCGGAGAGGATCTCATAGGCTCCGGCGATGTCGCCGTCCGCCACCTTGCGCAGGAAGTCAGGGATGGGGATGCCCACCGGGCACCCGCTGACGCAGGGCCTGTTCTTGCAGTTTAGGCAGCGGTCGGCCTCGTTCATGGCCGCGCCGGTGGAGTAGCCCAGGGCCACCTCCTTAAAATTCTTGACACGATTGGCCGGGTCCTGGTCCCCCATCAGGGTCCTCACATTTTGCATATTAGCCATTCATGGCACCTCCTCCCAGGCGGCAGATATGATTGTCCCTCGCCTTGATCTCCTGTTCCAAATAGGTCGCGTTGCGGGCGATGACCTCGTCAAAGTCCACCTTGTGGCCGTCAAAGTCGGGGCCGTCCACGCAGGCGAACTTCACCTCGCCGTCCACGGTGAGGCGGCAGCAGCCGCACATGCCCGTGCCGTCGATCATGATGGGGTTCATGCTCACGGTGGTGGGGATGTTATACTTCTCCGTCAGCTTGCAGGCGAACTTCATCATCATCAGCGGGCCGATGGCAAACACATGATCAAACTTGACCCCGCTCTCGATCAGCTTCTCCAGCTTGCCGGTGACAAAGCCGTGGTAGCCGTAGGTACCGTCGTCGGTGCAGATGTGCAGGTCGGTGCACGCCTGGCTCATCTCCTCCTCCAGAATGACGATGTCCTTGGTCTTGAAGCCGCCGATCAGGTCTACCTGGTTGCCGGCCTGATGCAGGGCGCGGGCCACGGGCAGAGCAATGGCACAGCCCAGGCCGCCGCCCAGAACGGCCACCCGCCCCAGGTCCTCCACCTCGGTGGGCAGTCCCAAGGGGCCCACGAAGTCCTGGAGGCAGTCGCCCTCGTTCAACCGGTCCAGAGCCAGGGTGGTGCCGCCGATCTTTTGGAAAATCACTGTCACCAGGCCGTCCTCCGCGCTGGAGATGGTGAGGGGGATCCGCTCACCCTCCTCGTCCACCCGCAGAATGATGAACTGGCCCGCCTTGGCCTTGGCAGCTACCAGCGGCGCATACACCGAGATCTGGCTGATCTCAGGCGTCAGCGTCTTCTTCTTCGCGATTTCATACTTTTTCACTGTCTCTCCTCCTGTCAGTGTGGTTCCTTTTTTCATCGCAATATTGCCAGCGGCACGTGCCGCTCAGATCACAAGGTCTTCTTTTTTCCATAGCGCCGCCGCCGGTGGGCGTAGCGCAGGGCCCGGATGAGGAAATAGGCCAGAACGGCCGCCGCCGCCAGCACGATCAAAGTCACAATGGTGATCCAGTTGGGGGCCTTGATCAGCTCCACCGGGTTCCAGCTGCGGCTGACGTCCTTCCGCCCGTCCGGAGCGGTGTAGCGCAAGGGGAGACCATCCTCCCCGAAGCTCTTGAGGTAGGCGGCCAGGGCGTACCACTCCTTGATCTCGCTGCCGTTCTCATCCCGGAGGATGCAGGCTTCAAAGTCGGTGACCGGGGTGCCGTCCGCCAGTTTGGGTTCCAGAGACAGCAGGCCCAGGGACTTGCTCTTTACCGTCCCCAGCATCTGGGCGGAGTACATCCCGGTCACCACCCGGTAGAGCTGGCCGTCCTCAAGCTCGCTGTAGGTCCGGTCGGTTTGGGTCACCATATACTGGTAGCCGGAACTCTCATGCTGGGAACTATCCCCTAAAATTGGAGCAGGCTCTGTCCTCCTGTTCTCCTGCACAAGCCGGATGTCTGTCACCCGGTTGAAAAACATCCTGTGGGTGTTGAAGGAGTACTCCATCCCCGCTATATACAGCTGGGCGGCGGGCATGAGGGGGGTAACGGAGGCGTCCACCTCGGCGGCGGCCTTCAGCTCCGCGCCCGTCAGGTAGCAGGCCACCAGCGGGAAACCGGAGGTCCCGTCGCTCCCCACCCCCATGGACAGCACATCGAACGCCATAGCGGTGGTGATCTCCCCCGGATACAGCGAGGCGCGGAGCACCCCGTCGGCGGTGATGGCGACGGTGGGCACATCCGGGGCGTCCGCCTCCAGGTTGTTGACCGCCCAGAGAAAGGCATCGGCCACCAGCTCGCCCAGAGGATTGCCCTTCTGCACCCCGGACTCCGGCGTGAGCAGGTCAAAGCCAGACACAGTGAGCACCTCGTCATAGGTCAGGCCGTAGGGGGCCAAGTAGGTCCCCCCTACCAGTCCCTTCCAACGCTCCACCATGGTAGTGATTGTCTGGTCGCTGGGCAGGGTCTGGTCGATGGGCGTCAAGTGGTAGTCGGACAGGGTCTTGCCCCCGCCCTCGGTCCATTCGATGGTGATGGAGCCCAGATTTTCGCAGTAGGGCCCGGCGGAGACGATATAGGTGTCCCCCGCCAGGATGGGCTGGGCCAGGGTGGTGTGGGTGTGGCCGGAGATAATCAGGTCGATGCCGCTCACCTTTTCGGCCAGCTGCTCGTCCTCGGAAAGCTTTTTCTTCTCGTTGGTCCCCGAGTGGGACAGGCAGATGATAAACTGAGCTCCCTCCGCCTTCAGAGCGTCCACGCACCGTTGTGCTTCGGACACCATATCCCCCAGCTCAAAGCCGGAGGAGGGCGCGCAGGCGTCGGAGTCCACCCCCATCAGGCCGAACAGGCCGTAGGTGACTCCGCCCCGCTCCAGGAGCATGTAGTCCTGAACCCCGTAGGCCGCCATGGAGCGCAGGATGTCCAGCTGGTCCGGATTGCTGGCGGCTGGCTTGTAGTTGGCCATAAGGAGGGCGGGAGCCGGATCGCCGCTTTCCACCACGGCGTTGAGCATATCGGCAAAGCCGGTCCCGGTGTGGTCAAACTCGTGGTTGCCAACGGCGGCGGCGTCATAGCCCATGGCGCCCATGGTGCGCAGCTCCGCCCCCTGGGTGGTGTACAGGGTCTGGATCAGCGAGCCAATGGAGAAGTCGCCGCCGTCTACGGTCAAAGCGTCGGGATGGGCCCGGCGCTCCCGGTCCAGGGCGGTTTTCAGGCGGGCGTAGCCCCCCGATTCGTTCCCCTGCCCGTCGGACTGGGGCAGAAAGTGGGAGTGGAGGTCGTGGGTAAAGAGCACCGTAGTGCTGTGGCGCTCAGGGGATGCCGCCAGCGCGGGCAGAAGGGAACACAGCAGCAAAACCGCCAGCAGACAGGCGGAAACGCGGCGCTTCACGGAAACACCTCCTCCGATTACTGAATCACGTCAAACTGAACGGGGCGGTAAAACAGCTCCCGGATCTCTCTGGGGTCGCCGGTCTGGCCCAGCACCCACATCAGCTTGGTGGCGGCGGCTTCCAGGGTCATGTTGTACGCCTCCATCAGCTGGAAGCGTTCCTTTACCTGCTGGCCTACCTGATACACGGACATATCACTGCCCTCATAGGGCACCTGGGTCATCATGACAATGGTCTTCCCCGCCAACAGCCACTCCTCCATGGCCTGGGCCAGCGGACCGTTCTCCCCGCCGGGCAGTCCGCCCACCCCGAAGGACTGAAGGATCACCGCCTGATAGCGGTCCTTCAGCAGGCCCAGGGCCTCCGCCCCCATACCGGGGATCAGGGTGAGCAGCAGGACCCGATCCTCCAGCCGGTCATAGAAGACCGGCTCCGCCCCATAGGCGTAAGGACGGGGAGCCAGATAGCGGATCAGCTTGCCGTCCCGGATGACCGCCCGCTCGGGGTAATCCACACTGGAAAAGGCGTTAAAGCTCTTGCTCCGCTCCTTCCGGGCCCGGGTGCCCAGGATCACCCGGCCGTCAAAGACCAGGCTCACGTCGTGGGAATCTCGGTCCACCGCATAGCGAAAGCTGTCATACAGGTTCCGCCGGGCGTCGGTATCGTCCAGGGCGATGGACTTCTGGGACCCGGTAATGACAATGGGTTTGGGGGAATCCTGGATCAGGTAGGACAGGGCGGCAGCGGTGTATGCCATAGTGTCGGTGCCATGGGTAATGACAAAGCCGTCATAGCTGTCATACCGCTCCCGGACAGCGTTTGCAATGTTCAGCCAGTGCTCCGGACCTACGTTGGTGCTGTCCAGGTTCATCAGCTGAACTGCCTCCACCTGGCACAGCTCCCCTACGGAGGGGACGTGGCTCAAAATTTCTTCCGAGGTGATGGCGGGACTGAGCCCATGGCCGCTCTCCATGGAGGCAATGGTGCCTCCGGTGGCCAGCATCAAAATTCGTTTCATGTCTGCTCCTTTACAGGCACTGCAAATATTTCCCATATAGGGTCATGGACAGCTCGTCCCCGATGGCGTGGACCTGCTCCTCGGTGATCCAGCCCTCGTAGAGGGCCAGCTCCTCCAGACAGCCCACATACCGGCCGGTGGTGTACTGGATATGCTTGATGGACTCCCCCGCCTCCAGCAGGCTGTCGGCGGTGCCGGCATCCAGCCAGGTGAAGTTCTTCTCCAGCGGCATGACCTGGAGCTCCCCCCGGCGCATATATTCCAGGTTGACGTCGGTGATCTCCAGCTCCCCCCGGGCAGAGGGCTTCAGGTGGTGGGCAATTTCCATGACCTGATGGTCATAGAAGTACAGGCCGGGAATAATGTAGTTGGACTTGGGATAGCGGGGCTTCTCCTCGATGGAGATGGCTTTTCCGTCCTTATCGAACTCCACCACGCCAAAGGGACGGGGGTCCTCCACCCAGTAGCCGAAGACGGTGGCGCCCCGGTCGTAAGCGGCGGCTCGTTTCAGGGTGACAGCCAGGGTGGGGGCGTAGAAAATGTTGTCCCCAAGCACCAGACACACCCGGTCGTTACCCACGAACTTCTCGCCAATGAGCAGAGCGTCCGCGATGCCCCGGGCCACCGGCTGCTCGGCGTACTGGACCTGCAGGCCATACTGGCTGCCGTCCCCCAGCAGAGCCTGGAAGGTGGGAGTCTCCCCTGGCGGGACGATGATCAGGATCTCAGAGATGCCAGCCTGCATCAGGATGGCGATGGGGTAATAAATCAGCGGCTTATCATACACCGGCAGCAGGGGTTTGCACACCGGCTTGGTCATGGGATACAGACGGGTCCCCTTCCCCGCCGCCAGGACGATACCTTTCATGTCAGCCTCCCGTTCCCGACTGCCCGCCCTCTGAGGGGAGCAGTCCGATTCCATGGTATTCTGTTATTTTATCATAGGATTTTTCTCTTTACAAGCAAAAGCTGTGCAAAAGTATCACAACCGGCGGGAGCTTTTCACCCCGCCGGTTGTTTAAGTTGGTCAAATTTCCGTTCTGGTCTCCGGCTCAGGCCGCGGCATTCTTCTTCGCGCCCATGCGCTGGAAGATCACCACGCCGCCTACCACTACCAGGCCGACTACGTCGCTGATGTGATCGGGGATCATCATGCACAGACCGCCCGCCACCATCAAAATACGGAACAGCGGGTTGATGGGCCAGTACAGGAATCCGTTCAGGGCCGCGGCGATGCCGAACAGGCCGATGAGCGAGGTGAGCACGATGAGGACGGACTCCACGATCATGACCGCCATCGTAGTCCCCTGTTCGAACTCAAAGAGCATCACCGGGCTGAAGGCGAAGATATAGGGCACCACAAAGGCGGCGATGGCCAGCCGGGTGGCGTTGAAGGCCGTCTTCATGGGGGGCGCCTTGGCAATGGCGGAGCCTGCGTAGGCGGCCAGGGCCACAGGCGGGGTGATGTCGGCCACGATGCCGAAGTAGAACACGAAGAAGTAGGCGGCCACCGGCACAATGCCGATGCGCTTATCCATCAGGATGGGGGCGCAGGTGGAGGCCATGATGCAGAAGTTGGCGGTGGTGGGAACGCCCATGCCCAGGATGATGCAGCAGATCATGGTGAGGAACAGGGCGATGATGGGCATGCCGCCGGAAATCTTTACGATGGCGGTGATCAGCTTGGAGGCCAGACCGGTGGTGGTGATGCAGCCGGCCACCAGACCGGCCATGGCGCAGGCCACAGCCACGGTGACGGTGCTCTTGCCGCCGCCCTCCAGGGCGTCGAAAAACTTGCCGACGGTGAATTTCTCAGCGGGATCGTCAATCCCGGCGGCCTTGTTGACCACGTTGTTGATGATGCCTACCACGATGGTCACCCCAATGGCAATGGCCGCAGAGTTCTGCATGGTGCGGGCCTGGGTGGAAACTAGGACCACCAGCACCACCAGGGGCAGCAGCAGATAGACCTTGGGCAGCAGCTTGCTCAGCTTGGGCAGCTCCTCACGAGGAATCCCCTTCAGGCCCAGCTTCTTGGCCTCCAAATGGACGGCGATGTAGATGCCCGTGAAGTAGAGCACGGCGGGCAGGATGGCCTTCAGGGCCACCTCACGGTAGGGGATGCCCATGTACTCCGACATCAGGAAGGCGGCGGCGCCCATAATGGGGGGCATGATCTGTCCGCCGGTGGAGGCAGCCGCCTCCACTGCGCCGGCGAACTCGCCCTTGTAGCCGGTCCGCTTCATCATGGGGATGGTAACGGAGCCGGTGGTCACCGTGTTGCCCACGGAGGAACCGGACACCATGCCGCACAGGGCGGAGGAAATCACGGCCACCTTGGCCGGGCCGCCGGCGGAGGAGCCGGCAATGCAGTTGGCCAGGTTGATGAAGAAGTTGGAGATGCCGGTGCGCTCCAGGAAGGCGCCGAAGATGATGAACACAACGATGTACTTCTGGCAGGTGTTGACAGGGGTGCCCATCACGCCGCTGGTGGTGTAGAAGAGGTCGTAGATCACCTTCTGGAAGCGGACGTTGACGAAGGTGTACACCAGCAGGACGCCCAGCACACACAGAATGGGCACGCCTACACTGCGGCGGCACAGCTCCATCAGCGCCAGCACACCGATGATGGCCAGGATCACCATCTTGTTGTCCTGGGTCACGCGGGTGGCCAGCTTAATGATGGACTTCGCGTTGGCAGCAAAATAAAAGAAGGGGGTGACGCCAACAATCATGATGATCCAGTCATACCAGGGGATGTAGTTGGCCCGGGTGACTCCCTTTTTGATGGGATAGTGCAGATAACCCATGATCAGGATCAGGCCGATAAAAATGTTCAGCTTCTGCTCTGTCAGGGTGGGCTTGCCGGTCAGGGTGGAGATGATGCAGTACACCGAAAAGGCAATGCCGAGAACTTTGACAAAAAGTCCCCACTTCCCTTCCCAGATCCGCGTATTGGATTCCTTGTCGTACTTTTTCATGATCTCCTCAACATCGGCCGCGGTGCCGACGTCAAGGTCCGCCGCAAGAGGCTCTGTGTTCAGATTCTTGTCTTTCGGGTCCATAGAATTCTCCTTTCTCCTTTTGGGTTCTCCCCGCGCAGGCTGCGGAGCAGATATACCGCCACTGCTTGGAATAGAGATAGATCCGCCTCGCAGCGCCCTGGGGACAGAGAAAGCGGCTGCGGCGGGACCAGCCCGCCGCAGCCGCCTGGCTCACGCTAAGGGGTTGTTTGAACGGCTACGCTCCAAATTACTTGCCGGGGACGGTGATGCCCTTGTCAGCGAAGTAGGCCACAGCGCCGGGATGATAGGGAACGGCGGTGACGGAAGCGGCAAAGTCCAGGTCCAACTCAGCAGCCTTGCCGTGGGACAGATTGGCGATGTCCTCGAAGGTGCCGTACAGGAAGTTGTACACGTCAGCCTCGCTCACGTCATTGCGGGCAATGACAACAGCGCCCACAGCCACGGTGGTGGTGTCCTCAGCCAGGTTGTAGGTCTCGGCGGAGATGGTGTTCGCGCTGTAGTAGGGGGAGGAGGCGATCAGGGCGTCAATGTGCTCCTGATCCAGGCTGACCAGGGAAATCTCACGGGCGGAGGCCAGGTCGGTGACCGCAACGGTGGGAGCGCCGGCAACCACGAAGGCGGCGTCAATCTGAGCGTCCTTCAGGGCCTCGGCAGAATCGTTGAAGTTCTGGTAGGTGGGGGTGATGTCCTTCTCCACGTCCAGGCCATAGATGCCCAGAACGTCAACCGCGTTGTAGAACACGCCGGAACCGGGAGCGCCGATGGAGACGCGCTTGCCCTTCAGGTCGTCCACAGTCTTGATGCTGGGGTCGACGGTCACGATCTGGACCTGCTCCATGTACAGGTTGGCCACGGTGGAGAAGTTGGTCACCGCGCCGGTCTCCGCGAAGGTGCGCTCGCCGTTGTAGGCATAGGCCATAACGTCGGACTGCACGAAGCCCAGCTGAGCGTCATTCATGTCCATGTTCTCGATGTTGGCCTGAGAGCCGCCGGAGGAGATGGTGTTGATGGTGGTGCTGGTCAGGTCGCCCACCTTGCCGCCGATGACGTTGCCGAAGCCGTAGTAGGTGCCGGTCTCGCCGCCGGTGGTGAAGGTCAGGTTCGTGCCGCCGTCCTTGGGAGCCAGGCCGCTGGCCGGCTGGCTGCCGGATGCGGAAGGATTGCTGCCAGCGGGAGTGCTGGAAGCGGGAGTGCTGGAAGCAGGCTTGCTGCTGCCAGCTCCGCTGCCGCCGCCGCAAGCAGTCAGGGCCATGCTCATCATCATAGCAAGAGACAGGGCAATGGCAATTTTCTTTCTCATGTTTCGTTCCTCCATTTTTCAAACTTGGCATTGCTCTTCCACGGAGGAAGAGCAAAAAGCCCAATTGGGCTTTTGCCAGAATAGACGCAAACTGAAAAACAATTTGCAGGGTTATTATATTACATCTTGGTCCGGAAAGCAAGCTATTTTTTTGCTCCGCCTCCCCGCTCCCCTGTTTGGGCGCGTTTTCTCCGAAATCTTATCAGTATCTTTATATCATTTATGTCTCCCCCAGCCGGCTTAAGGGGACCAGCCCTCCATCCCTGCCTGCAGCTTTTCCAGCGCCTTTTTCTCAATGCGGGATACATCGCGCCCCACTTATTGTAAGCGAATGCCCCTAAGAATTCGCCTCCAACTGACGGAAGCGGAACTTGATGATGATTTGCTTGGCGGCGGTCAGCTCCACCCGTTCGATCAGGCTGACCAGCAGCTCCCGATTGGTGGATGCGGTTTCCAGGAACCGTTCCACCAGTTTTTTTGCCAAGTCCACCTGCTCCGCTGGAGAGTAGTCTGGACGGTCCAGCTGGCTGAGGCGTTGCTCCAGGGCGGCGCGGTCAGCCTTGACCTTGGTGTAGATGCGTTGGAAGTCGGCTTCGTCCAGGATGCCGCCGAGCTTATCCATGTAAACCTTGTCCAGATGGATGGTCAGGCTGTCAATTTTGGCCTTGAGGGAGTTGATCTCCTTCTCATTGTCCGCCTCTGCCAGAGCCTTTGCTACTTCCCGCTTGGCCGCGGGCAGCAGTTGGTCAGCACGCAAATAGTCCCGGCAAACCTCCTGTACCTTCTTGATTACTGCCTGGGTCACCGTCTGCTCTTTGATCGTGTGGCTGGTACAGACGCCCGCCTTGGTGAAACGCTGGTAGGTTCGGCAGACGAAATACAGCTTATCCTCCCCTGCCGCATTCTTGCGGTTGAGCACCGCCAGCGGGTAGCCACACTCGTGGCAGAAGATCAGACCCTTCAGCAGAAAATCATAAGTCCGGCTGCGGGTATGTCTGCGGCTGTTGACCAGGGCCCGTACCTTGTCGAAGGTCTCCCGGTCAATGATAGGCTCGTGGGTGCCCTCCACCACTACCCAGTCCCGGCGGTCCTGCTTGATGCACTTCTTGGACTTGTAGTTGATCTTCCGGGTGCGGCCCTGGACCATGCTGCCAATGTAGGTCTCATTTTGCAGCATATCGGAGATGCGCTCACTGCTCCACAGGCCAGTGTAAGGACCGGAGTTTGGCACAGGCAATCCTGCATAGGTGGCCGGGGTGGGGAGGCCCTCCGCGTTGAGTTGGGTGGCGATCTGGCGGCAGCTGATTCCCTCCAGGGCCATACCGAAAATTCGCTGAACCATGGGAGCCGCATCCTCGTCGATAACAATTTTGTTCTTCTCGGTGGGGTGCATCTTGTAGCCGTAGACCGGTTTGCCACCGATGAACAGGCCCTTGCGCTGCTTGTCGTGTTTGACGCTGGAAATCTTTTTGGAGATGTCCTTGGCGTACATATCGTTCATGATGGCACGGAAGGGCGTGATGTCGTTGGCGGTGGAATCCACTCCGGTGTCGATGCCATCCAGCAGGGAGATGTAACGCACCCGGTGCTCCGGGAAGTACCGCTCCATGTAGTGGCCAGTGAGGATGTAGTCGCGGCCCAGGCGGCTCAGATCCTTTGTAATGACCATATTGACTTTCCGGGCCTCAATGTCGGCGATCATGCGCTGGAAATTCGGGCGGTCGAAGTTGGTCCCGCTCCAGCCGTCGTCGATGTAGGTATCGTAGACGCTGAGGCGGTGTTGCTGGACAAACTCATTGAGCAGAGACTGCTGGTTGTTGACGCTCTCGGATGGGCCTTCGCTCTCATCCTCCTTTGATAATCTGATGTACAATGCCGCATGGTAGTCCATGGGATTGCTTATCTCTAAGTACATGTTATGCCTCCTGAGATAAGCGGCCATTCATCATACTTGTTATACGGTAACACACAGGTGTTTTTCAACAATTCTCAACTCTTTTTTGAGAAAAATTTCAAAGGACTTTTGAATGATTTGAGCAATACTGATTTCTTCCTCGGCATAGCGGCACGTCAACATGATTTCCTGCGTCTTCAATGGAACACCTCCTGATTCAGATTGGTAAACTATATGCGGGCAGTAATCTCCGCTTGCGCAAAACAAAAGCGATGAGCACTCAGCCCATCGCTTTTCTCAAATCACTCCAGCATTTGCCGGATATATTCAAATTCGTGGTCATGGACAAAATGGAGCTCGATCCGCTTGTCCTTGTGCAGAAAAATCGACTCTACCAACATTGCCACATCTTTTCGCGAGAACTCCGTCTGGCCCGCATAAGGCGTAAATTGTTTCGCCCACTCACATTCAAGGATCGTTCTGTCCTCAATTCTTTGGATCTCCTCCCGAATTTTCTGTTTCTGCTGTCCCAATATGTCCAGTTCGTCCTGAAAACTGCTGCACAGTTTATCCGCCTCTTCCGATGTAATGATGCCGTCCGCTATATTCGGCTCCAGACTTGCAATCAAAAATTGCTGTCTTTCCGCCGCCCGGTCAACTTCTTCAATTTGAGTCTGCAACTGTAGGATCTGCCGGTGGAGCTTGTCCCCCAAGTCATTGGTAGTGATCATGTTACATAACGATACGACCTGTTCGATATGTTCTTGAACCTTCTGCTGTACGGCTGCTTCCAATTTCTCAGCCGGCATACGACAGCCAGCACAGCTTCCAGTCCCGTCCTTCTCCAGAGAGCAGCGGTAATAGGTATATTTCCCCACCGGCTGCCTGGTCAGCGCATTGTGACAAGCCGCACATCGGACAAGTCCGGAGAGCAAATAGGTCCTTTTTGCACGCGGTGAAATTCTGCTGTCCGTTTTGAGGAGGCGTTCTACCGCACGGAAACACTCCTCTGATATGATCGCCTCATGGGCTTTTGCTTTGACGGCCCACTCACCTTCTGGAAGTTGTTTTGAAAATTTGTGGCAAAATGGATTTGATTTTGTTTTTCCCTGCTCCAATGTGCCTGTATAGACGCGGTTTTTCAATATCCGTATCACAGGCCCGGCAGACCAGAGCGGAATATCCTTCTTCTGAAATGCATATGTGCAATTTGACCCAGATTTTCGCTTGTGCTCCGCAGGGCTCAGAATCCCTAATTGGTTGAGCCTGCCCGCAATTCGGTCGGCACTCATACCCTCCAGTCTCCACTGAAAAATGTCCCAGATGACCGCCGCCGCAGGTTCATCCACAATAAGTTGATACCGGTTCAGCGGGTTCCGTTTATACCCATACACCGGATTGCTACCCATATATTCTCCCCGTTCCCGTTTGACCTTGAGCTGGCTGGAAATCTTCTTTGACAAATCCATGCTGTAGGCCTGATTGATCAGGGTGCGGACCGGGATAAAAAAGTCCTGCTGGTTTTGGCGCAGATACAGCATGTCAATATCATCCTGGATGGCAATAAACCGCACATTCTTTTCAGTGAATTCCCGGAACAGCATATCGCCAGCATCCAAATAATTTCGGCTGAATCGGGACAGGTCTTTTACGATAACGCAGTTTATCTTGCTAGCTTCGATCTCCTGCATCATCTCTTGGTAGGCCGGACGGTTAAAATTCAAACCAGTCCGGCCGTTGTCGACCTTGACGGAGCACAATTCAATGTTTTCAAACCGGCTGATATGATCCATAATAATTGACAGTTGAGTGTGGATCGTATTGCTTGGGTCCTCTTGAACACCTCTGGATGTTCTCAAATAAGCGGCAGCCTTCCAGCGTTTCATTTGTATTCTCCCATCGTTCTCTATTTTAAGGATTTTACCATAAAGCCTGGATGCAGGGAAATACAGTCCGACGCATTTCTCAAATATTTTTTCAGCCACTTCACCAAGTCTGCACAATAGATTTTCAGCAATTCCGGGTGAAGGATGTGTTGAATGATCCCCAACGGCGGCATTGCGTTGATATGTTCAAAAACCGCACAGATCATCTCCATCGTGTCCATCATTGTGGATTCTCTGCGGCAACCCGCTATGATAGTTTGTAAAAAATCGTCGCCGTATTTCATGTACCGTGATGCCACCTCAATCAAGATTCCCGCACTTTTGTATGCGTTCTGGTTAATGATTTCGGCGTTCCAATTTGCAGTGTGAAAATCAATTCCACAAGCGTTGAGTGAAAAAATCAAGTCATCATAATGATCAGTTACCAAATTCTTTAAGCTGTTTTCTTTATTCATGGGTATTCTCCTTTGTAAAATTTTTGGTTGGGTACTGGTTGAAAAATAAATATTGCACAAAGCAGATACGAGTACAAAAATGGGGAAAATACAGCAGAATTGCCACCAGATATAATATGTTGATGTTTTTTCTCCCTTGTCTACTTGGTTTCCATCTCGATTTTATTGATTTAGTGCTAACTCTTTGATTTTCTGGCAAAGCTTAAATGGCCAGATACTTTATTTGACCATCACCTATATACTTCTCATTCGCTCCTGTCAAGCATGGACCCATAGTTTTTTGTAAACATTTTGTGAATAAGCAAGAATTGGGGAGCTTTTACATGGAGTAATGTCGAAGGAGATATACAGTGTTTTGAGCGCGCCAACTGTCTACATCCTAATAATGAGGAGTTATCTCATTCTCTGCTTGCTCTCATTAGTTGGTACAGTATCTCTGTCGTGGTCTGTGCGACTGTACCATCAGCACAAATCACTTCCACAAATTGATCTTCGAGCCAGCGCAGATAAGCGTCTCCCTTTACAACATCTCGCCCAAGGCGGGAGAGGTCTGCCATCAGCAGAACATCAACTTTACCAGTAGCTACTGCGTTGGAAACTTCGGACAGCCCCCTACGGAAAAAGTCAAACCCACTGGCCTGTTCAGCGGTAGTTCCCACAATCTCAAAGCCATGCTGTTCAGCATAATCCTCTAAAGTGGTCTGCTGAACTGCCAGTGCATGGGCATCAGGGTACGCAACTCTGCAATAAATCCACGCTCTTTTCTGCTCCATTCCAATCACCTCCTAAATACCCAGCAGTAATAAGTGCCTGTAGCTCATCCTGATAGTTCCACTCAATTTCTACTCTATGATCCGGGAAAATGTGAATCACAGTCAAGACATCTGCAACAACTTCATCCGTGAGTTCCTGAACGGCAGTGTACTTCTTAAAAGCATCTACAAAGGGGTTCTGCAACCGAACTCCATCACTGCTGGATTCTAACTCTGCTTTCAATAAAGCAATCTTATCGGACAAACCATTGATGACTTCTTTGATACTGGCCCTTTGAGAGATATACTTTGTCTTGTCAATCTCTCCCAAAGCAAACGACTCATAAATTTGGTCTGTCAGATGCTTTTGCTGGTCAAGTGCATCCCGGAGATTACTTATCTGTTTGAGGATAGCATGGGGATCTCTTTTATCCTGGTGATGCTGTGCATCCCAAACCAACGAAGCATCGACCGCAAGAGCCGCCCGCAGATGGATGCCATTCAGAATAATTTCCCAAAGATCATGCTCTGATATTTGTACCTCTGCACAGGGACTTGCATCCGTCCACTTTGAAGCGCGGCAAAAAAAGTAAGGGTTCTTTGTTTCTACCCGCATCATGGCAAGGCCACAGATACCACACCGAACTTTTTTTCGCAAAGGCCGGTAGGCAGAAGAGACGTTCCGCTCCACATACTCTTTCAGAGCGGCCTGCGCCCGATCAAATTCTTCTTGCGTGACAATGGCCTCATGGGTGTGTTCCGTGATGATCCAGTCCTTTTTGCTGACCTTAACGCTGTGTTTTTGACCTATGATATCATAATAGCGTTTCCCAAAAATGACTTTACCCAAATATCGTTCATCTCGAACAACTCGGATAATAGCAGCGTCTGTCCAGGAGTTTTCTGCCTGCACGTTATTCCATGACTTTTGCGTACAACCTGCGGCAATTTTATAAAGCATGGGCGTCAACACGCAATCCCGATTCAGTGCTTTCGCTGTCTGCCTTGCGGAGTGTCCATCCCCTACCATCAGGAAGATGCGGTGCACAACTTCAGCAGCAGGAGGGTCAATGAGCAGGTGGTTTTTATTCTGCGGATCTTTGACATACCCATACGGTGCATAACGAGACACAAAATCGCCTCTCTGCGCCCGCTGTCGCTGCGCGCTCCGCACCTTGCGAGATAAATCCCGGCTATAGAGGTCGTACAGCAATGCCCGGAAAGAAGTATCCAGATTGTCCACGTCCATAGGCCGTATGCTGTCGATACCGTCATTGACCGAGATAAAGCGCACCCCGAGAAAAGGGAAAATACGGGAGATATAGTTCTCAACGGTCAGATAGTCTCTCCCCAAACGAGATAAATCTTTGACAATCACGCATTGAATTTTACCCTGCCGTACTTGGGCAAGCATATCTTGGACAGCCGGACGCTCAAAGTTTTTTCCGCTCCAGCCGTCATCGCAAAACTCTACCACCTCCGCATCCGCAAACTCCGGGATTTTTTTAAGATGTGCATTCAGGAGATCCCGCTGGTTTGATATGCTGTTGGATTCTGTTTTTTGAGTGTTCTTCAAATCCACGTCCTCAGAGGACAGCCGCAGATATTCCGCAATCACATAAATGCTCATTCCAGCACCGCCTCTCCATCTTCCTTCAAAAGACGAAGCAAAGCACCATATTCATCCCGGAAACGCAGTGTAATAAAAACGTGGCTGTCCCTATCAATCTCTATCCGCTCGATCAGTGCATGGGCCATTTCCTTCGTCAGCTCCAGCTCACACGCATACCGTTCACAGGTAATCAGCCATGGATTTTCTGCGGCTTTCTTCCGTTCATTTTGCTTTTGCTGTTCGGCGGCAGCCAAGCGGACTTTTGCGTTTTCTATATCCCGTTTATAACGGCACCGAAGTTCCATATACTCTTCTTCCGACATCAGGTGATCTACATAGTTTTGGTAGAGGCTTTCGTAGAGCATTTTAGCCCGCTCCAGCGCACTGTTCGCGTCAGTAATTTCCCGTTTGACCGCATCTTCATGGTCAACCGCTTTGGAGGAACAGCTATACTTTTCCGTTGCCATCTTCAAATTCCCAGCTAACGCAATCTCTCGCTGTAAAGTGTCCCACAGAATTTCCAGCAGAGTTGTTTCTCTGAGGTACTTTTTGGGGCATGAGGCCGGGTTTTCCGAATGCGTCAGACAGATGTAGGAGTAGTACCGATGCCCACACCGTTCTGACACGTTCTTGTAACGGATCATCGGTTTTTTGCAGTCCGCACAAAAAACCAGTCCCCGGAGGATGTGGGGAATATGTCCCAGATTATCAAAGCGACCAATTCGCTCCTGGTGAGTAGCACGGCATTGCTCAGCCATCTCTTGAACAATGCGGAAGGTTTCTTCATCAATAAGCGGTTCGTGCGTATTGGGGACAATGACCCACTCGGACTTTGGACGCTTACACAGCTTTTTCCCTTCGGGAAGGCTGTTGTAGGTACGCCCCTGCACCATATGTCCAAGATAGGTCTCACTTTGAAGGATTATCTTAATGATAGGAACGTGCCAAACTGAATTGGCATAGCGTTCTGCCTTAACCTCCCCTCTCATGTAGTGGTATCGAGATGGGGATGGTATCCCCATCTCATTTAGCTTGCGAGCGATTTGCAGATAGCTGACGCCGGATGCCCGCCATTGGAAAATCATCCGGACGATAGGGGCGGTTTCTGCGTTTAATTCCAGCTTATGATTGTCTGCGGCGGACTTCTGGTATCCGTATGGTGCCCAGGACCCAATGAACTCCCCTTTACGCTGTTTCGTTGCCAAAGCTGAGCTGGACTTTCTGGAGATGTCCCGGCTGTAAGCACCGTTGATGATATTTTTCAGCGGTACAATATAGCCATCGGCATTCCGTTCAGCGGTCAGAGTGTCAAAACCATCGTTGACTGCGACAAATCTTACATTCAAAAAGGGGAAAATCCGTTCCAGATAGTTGCCGGTTTCTAAATAGTTTCTCCCGAATCGGGATAAATCCTTGACAACCACACAGTCAATCCGGCCCTCCCGAATATCAAGCATCAACCGTTCAAATTCCGGCCTTTCAAAATTTGTACCAGTCCGTCCGTTATCGCAGTACATACCGCAGTAGGTCATATCCGACTGGCTTTCAATGTACTTCAAAACAAGGTCTCTCTGTGCGTAGATTGTATCTGCTCCCGGCTTGCCGCTGTCTTCCACGGAAAGGCGGATATAGCCGCCAGTCCGATAGACCCGGGCCGCAGAAGCGGAGGGTTCTTCTATTGCAGGCTGCACATAGTTGACCTTGCGTTTCGTCCGTGCCACGTCAGCCCACCTCCTGTTCGGAATGTGCCTGACGGGTAGCCAAGTCAACCAGCCAATGGTACTCGTTCTGCCAGCGGAATACGATTTCAACGGTATGATCTTTGCACAGCATAATGCGCTCAATCAATGTCACAACGACGGCCCTGTCCAGTTCTGTAACATTCTGGTACTTACGAAACTGTTTCATCCATTCGCGGTTCTCAGAAGAACCGGCCAGTTCTTGACGCATTTCCTCTCGGATGCCATCCGCCTGATTCTCGGCCTCTTGCCGGCGGCGGGTGTACTTCGCTTTCAAGTCCTTGTAATCGTCTCGATCAATGATGCCATCAGCCAGATTCTCATAAAGAGACTGCAAAAGTAACTGGGCTCGATCAATTTCCTTGCGTTTCTGGTCGAGCCGCTTTTGTAGCCGTTGCATACCAGCCTGTCGGAGCTGCGCCGTATCGGTCATCTTCAGCAGGTCAGACAAGTCAATTACGTTACTGATTTGCTGTTTCAAAGAATCCAGCACGATCTCGTTCAGGGTAATGTCCCGCAGGCGATGGGCTGAGCAGCAGGTCTTGTCCTGTTTATGGGCAGAGCAGATATAGTACACATATTTTTTCTTTCCCGATGACACGGTTTTTCGTACCATAGAGGCACCGCACTCCCCACAGAACAAGAGGCCGGAGAAAAACTCAACCGCCGCTCCACCAACGCTGGTACGTGTATCCAGAGCCAGCACTCTTTGGATAGTTTCAAAGTCGTTGCGCTCAATAATTGCGTCATGGTTATTCTCCACGATAGCCCACTCTGACCGTGGACGGTTGACCTGACGTTTGACCCGATAAGTTGGGGTCGTCACACGCCCCTGCTCCAGTGTCCCGATGTAAATAGGATTTTTTAATATCCGCAGGATTGTCTTGGCACACCAGGCGGAGTCTGCTTTTTTACGAAATTTCGTCTGGTAACGCATACCCTGAGAGGTTTTGTAATCCATCGGCGTTGGAACACCGGCGGCGTTCAGCCTATCGGCAATATCCTGTGTGCTAATTCCATCCAGTTTCCACTGAAAAATATCCTGTACCACACTGGCAGCTTCTTCGTCAATCAGCAGGCGGTTGTGGTCTTCCGGGTCCTTCCTATATCCATACATAGGGAAAGCTCCGATAAAATCCCCATTCCGGCGTTTGATATCCAAATGGCTACGTGTCTTGATGGAAATATCCCGGCAGTATGCCTCATTCACGAGGTTTTTGAAAGGAACAATCAGTTCATCCGACTCTGGATTGCGATGCAGACTGTCGTAGTGGTCATTGATAGCAATAAACCGCACACCGAGGACGGGAAAAATTTTCTCAATGTACGTTCCTGCTTCCAAATGGTCACGGCCAAAACGGGATAAATCTTTAACGACGATGCAGTTAATCTTTCCCGCCTTAATGTCTGCCATCATCTCCTGGAACGCGGGCCGCTCGAAATTCGAGCCGGTATAACCGTCATCCACTTTCATTCCGCATTCCCGGAGATCCGGGGCGCGGCGCAGATAGTCACGGATTAACTCTTTCTGACCCCTGACGCTGTTGCTCTCCTCTTTATCACCGTCCTCGCGGGAGAGCCGGACATACCCGTAGGTATTCCATACTTTCATTGTGTTTTCAGGCATAAGAAAACCTCCCTGTCTAAAGGCACAGTAAGCCCTTGGACAAGCGGGAGGTACTGATTCAATTCACCTATGTGTTTCTATTATATCAGCCCGTCCCCCGTTTGTCCAGAAAAATTTTCAGCATTTAGACCGTATGTAGCTAAGCAGCCGGTCTTCCAGTGTAACATCTGTTTCCGAAAAGCTGATTTTTACGATATACTTTCCGTGCCGGTAACAGTAAGGGTTTCCAATCTGCCGAAGAAAGTCCAGCATCCTCTCTTGCTTGGGAAGTTCTGTTTTTATCTGCACATCCCTAATATCATGCAGGGTTTCTGGATCAACCTTATGAACATCCACAGTCCGCATGGCCTCAAGATCCCGCTCCGTGGGCAAAGACTGCTCCATTCAATGCACCTCCTATCATCGAATTTTCGTTCCGTTAAAAATTACTGTATAGGTAATCTGGCCGTCTTGCTCTTCCTTGTCCATTTCCACCATATGATAGCTCCAACCGTTTAATTCAAAATCCCTTGTGGAAATATAGGCCGGATCATCTGTGGAACTAAGCTGGTAAATCTTCCGAATTTGCATCTGGTCAAAATCACCGACAGTATAAGACTCTACTTGGTCGGGGGTGTAGTGGAATTGTTGTTCTCTATTGTAATATAGGGCCTGCTCCGCAACTTCGGCAAACAATAAAGCAGAAATAAGAGACAAAGCAGAGCGAGAGAGACCCTCAGCGACCTGGAAAGGTTCGAGAGCAGCAGGGCAACGCCAATCATACAGACAGCGGTTTCCTGTAGGTGTGCCATGACGCGGTCCAGGCCGTAAACGGTCTTGACCGTCCCGAAAACACCCTCCACAGTATTGCGGTCGCAGTTGTCCTGATATTCCAATTTCTTCGCTAGGCGGGACAGGCCGGGAGTTTTTGGCGGCTTTCCCAGGGCCGGACCGGACAACCGGATGCCATGCTCTTTGCAAAAGGCCAATGTCTGGCGGCTGCGGTAGATTTTATCCGCCAGAATGCGTTCCGGATAACAGCCATAGCGTTCCCGATACCGGGCTACCGCCCGCCAGAGACCTTCCGATTCGTTGAAGGGCTCGAAGTCCAGCCGTTCGATCCTGGCATAGCCATTCACCAGGCTGATATGCAGTTTTGAGCCAAACTCGGTGTTGGCGTGGGCTTTTCCCCGCACGATGGGCCGGACCCAGGGCTGGGCCAGACTGACGATGCGCTGGGGAATACTGTGGGTCCTGGATTCAAACATGAGGCGCTGCTGCTCGTAGACAGTAGTGACGATATTCAAACGGTCTGCCTGCTTTGAAGACAATTTTGCGCCAGTTTGAACCAATTGAGCGATATAACCCATATCCCGGCGGATGTATTGCAGCTGTTTGCGTATCCCTGAACGGATCGCTTTCCCACTGCGCTTCTTGCTTTTGGACAGACGCAGGTAGTCCTTCCGGGCGCACTGGCGGTACATCCGGGGCTTCTTCTGTCCTGCCGCTTTACACAGCTCGTCCACCGTTTTCTCCGCTTTCTCCCGCGCTTGGTTGAGTAAATCAATGTCCTGAGGATAGGCGATGTCTGCGGGGCAGCATGTGGCGTCCAGAATCAGTGTCCCGCTGTTAGGCGGATCGTTCCCGTCATCCGAGTTATCCTGTTTCCCAATCTCCGCTTTTGGTACAGATGCCTCCAGAATTGCTGCCAGGTCCTCCCCGCTGAACCGTTTCCGAAACGCCACCAGCGTGGACGCCCCGAATGGACACGGCCCGTACTCCTTCATGCCGATGAAATATTGCAGATACGGGTTTTCTCCGACATGTTTCACCAGCCACTGGTCGCTGCATTTCAGCCGCCGCTGGATCAGCAGCGCCCCCAATGCCATCCGTGCCGGATGCGCCGGGTGTCCATTGTTCACGAAGCGGGCTGCATACCGTTCCTCCGCCACTTCCCACGGAACCAGCGCCGCCAGTTTTACCCAATCGTTTTCCGGGTCCAGTTTCCCATACGGGAACACAAAGTCCTCAATCCGCATCTGGCTGTTGTCTTTATACATCCGCTCCGCCCCCATAACTGCAAGCTTTTTCCTTGCCTTTCCCCAATTCCCTTGCACCTATTCTACCATATTTCAACCCATATTGCTTGTCTTTCAAGCGGTTTGAGGTTACGAAGCAGGCCCTAATATAGCGGCACAATTAAAAAACCAATGCAGCATATGACAAAAAATACCACACAAAAAAATATAGATGCTGCATATTTCACACCACCAAGAGAATACGGTGGCTGGGACGAAGACATTTCCTGTTCCCTGGTATTATTCTTAATTTTGTCCAAGCCATCTGGCTTATCTTCTGCTTTTTCTGCACAGTCACCTTTTTCTTGGTGAGGTGACTTACACGCTTTCAGCACGTTGGTCCGCTCATTAGTCATGGGCGTATCCTCTAATTTCGGCTTTTGGGATGCAGGAGAGGTCTGTTCTTGCTGCGCTGACATGGAGCTATCCTTTGTTATAGGCACATTTTCCTTGCCTTGCTGTGAACTGCCTGCTGGTGTTGCGTTTTTTAATAAGAGATAATCATTTGCGGATTTGATTTCTCCAGATGCCAACAGACAGGCGGCCTCTCGTTGTTGCTCAGGCGTGAAGCGTGAGATTTTCAGAGCATTCTCCCGCGACACATCGATATGACGAAGAATTTCTTTCGCCTCTGGTGTTAAATTTTTGGCCGTTTGAATTTGCCGTTCGACTGTTCGACGGACTACGCCCAACTTATCCGCTGTATCTTCAGTAAAAGGCTTTGACGTAGACGACAAATTTTCGCCCACGTTATTACCGATGATGCGGTTCATGGCAACTACTTGTGAAATTCTATATTTGGTTTCAGGGTGCAACGCCTCATAGATTTCCTTCCGACGCAGCAGCAGTTCTCCAAACTCCACCGTGGACAGCCCACGCCGGACAAAATTTTCATCAATCTCGGCTAATTCTGCCTGCAAACCTTCCAAACTGCTGACCATACATTCAATCTCTGACCAACCAAGAATCCTCACGGCTTCCAGACGATGCAGTCCCGCAATCAGGTTGAAGTCATGGTCAACAGTGATAGGGTTCAAAAGCCCTATTTCCGCTATGCTTTTTGCAAGTTCTTCTATGTGTTCCGGCAACGCTTTCCGACGGCCAGGGTTTACCCTAATTTGGTTGATTGGGATACGCATTCAGCGCACCTCCTCTTTTTGATATAGGAATAGGTGGGTGGCACTACTGGACCTTGCTGTGTTCAACTTGCTAGTTTGAACCAATTCCAGTAACCGCCACCCACGCCATACCATAATCAATAATGTTGTTATAAGGATATGTGCCGTATTCACAGACGACGGGATCGCCCGCTTGCTTCCGGCCCCGGCACAGGAGTATATTGTGAGCCGCCGACGGCACCCGGCACGAACCGACGGATGGTGATTTGGCAGTTGACGAGGCTGCCCATGCCAATCCCACAGTTCTTCCCCACCTTATCCCATTGATAAGGTTTCGCGCACGTTCTGTATGTTCCCGCTTTGCCTTGCGTTTTAACAGCTAAGGGTCCCGCTCGTACCTTTGATACAATCGTTTTTACGGATGGGAATAGGCTTGCGCCTTACACCCACTCCGCAGGCAGTCTTCGCGTCTGTAGCCATACCATAACAGAACCAGACTCACATACTGACGATAAGGGATCATAGCCCCTGTTTTTCAAGGTGCAGCGGAGTATGTAGGTAATCACTACCACCCCGCACAGGCGCATCTGACAGATGTGCCTGTGCCGACCGGCAGCAATAAAAACGTGTCTGGATATAGGGTATAAGCGAATGATTAAACATATTTTGTCGAAACAATGAAGAGGCCACTGCCTTTTATGCGGGCAGTGGCCTTTTGCTGGTTCTTCTTTTGCTGTATATCCGTTTGATTGACAACATAGCGACAGCATCCTTCCTGTATGGTGATAAATATCGCCTGCTGACATCGCTCTACAACATAATTCTTGTTCTGTTGTAATCTACGCAAGGTGAACGCTACATACTGCAAATGAAAAAAGAAAAATATATCGGATAGAGTCTAAATAGCGCAATAAACATGGCGAGATAAAAATTTACAAGCTATCTCGCTCGATTTGTTATACCCTTTTCCAAAATTCATCACAATTTGCAAAAAACAATGCTATAATAAAGGAAAAATTGTCCGCTGTGCTGATGCTTGTTACAACAGAACAAGAATTATGTGATAGTTAGCCCCAACCGTTCAATTTGGCAGGCATGGACAGCACCACTTTCCATCGTATAAATACGAGTGGTATTGATATTTGAGTGCCCCAGAATATCAGCCAAACGGGACAGATCCTTCTCAATGCTATAATACGTTCTGGCAAACAAGTGCCGAAGGTTGTGGGGGAAAACCTTGCGGGGATCAACCCCTGCACGTTCACACAATGCTTTCATTTCGCGCCAGATGTTAGAGCGATCCAGAGGCTTTCCTGTCCGCGTGGTAAACACCACCCCATTCTTGATGCCAATTTCTTTAATATACTTGTTCAGAATTCGTCTAAGCTTTTCGGGCAAAAAAATAGTACGCCGTTTCCCCTTATTAGCAATCTCGGTACGCCCCGTTCGCACGGCCTCAACAGTGATGAATTGCAATTCTGATACCCGAATACCAGTTGCGCATATTGTTTGGATCACTAAAGAAAGCCGTCTGTTACACGCATTCTCAGCTGCATGAACCAGTTGCTTATACTCAACGTATGTCAGTTCCTGTTCTTCAACGCTAAACAATGACTGCTGGATTTTCAGTGGCTTTATCGTCAGGTCGTTCCACCCCATAAACTTCAAGAACCCGTTGATTGCGGCCAAGACAGTGTTGACTGTCGCTGCTGCATACCTCTCTACCAGCATATTCTTCCACTCAATCAGAGTGGCCTTTGTCAATTCAGCTCCCTCAAAATATTCCGCTGCCATATTGAGGTCATGGATATACTTTTGGATGGTTCTAACGCTTTTTTCGTCCTCTTGTAAAGCAACAGAATAATCATTGATCGCTTCTGCGGTCAAACTGCGACCTTCCTTTGTTTGGTACATATAAATAGTCCCCCTTATATTCAAAATGCGTTCAACGCTTATTGTATCGAGTATAAGAGGGGCTATTCAATGTTGTTCAAAAAATATTAGGAGAGCCTCTATCAAAGGCCGTATTTTTTCTTTAGCCTTTTGAAAAACTCATTGGCCTCTCTGATTGCGGCATCTGGCAAAGGACGTTCTACAAGATATTTAGGAACTATCAGGCCGGATATGTTTTCTTGCTTCCTGCGAAAGACGATTTTTTTCTTTTCGAGATCAAGATGTTGAATAGTGTATCCCTGGAATTCCCAACAATCAGAAATTGGCCGACTTTGCGAAGAAACGTCATCTGCGGATAAAGAATTGCTACTTTCGGTCATCAACGCCTTGTCTGTCCAGAACGCTTCACCGTCAGCCTCCAAAGGCAGTTCTTCCCCAAGCATCTTTTCGATTTCTTTGAATTTCAAAACTATAATGTTCTTTGTTGAAAGTCTGAAAAAATCTCGCAAATCGTCGTATGGCTGTTCCAAAACAGAAATAAGCTCTGATACGTGTTCCAATTTTTCGAGGATCGGAACCGGTTCCTCTTCTGCTTCGTCTTGAGCAAACCCTGCACAGCCCACATGGACATAGGCATACCTCAATACTCTGCTCGGTGCTTTGGGATTTACCTCAACAAGTGTAACGTCCTGATCTGTAAGCATACGATGCTCACAGTAAAAACACCGGCCGTCCTGCCGTGTCCAAATTCCTTTCCGCTCTGGTCCGCTCACCTTCTGATTGTCACGCCGTCGCTTTAGCTGTTCATAGTAGGCTATATCCAAGTATGGCTGGTAGCCAGTCTTTATAGGGATATGCTCAGCAATATTCATATCGGCGAGGAATAAGACAGAATGGCTGGGCGCATCCGGAAGGGCAAATACATGGCGATGCTGACAATCCACTACCCAATACTTATTAACCAGATGGCCCATTTGACGAGCTGGGTAGAGATTTCGCACCTTTTCCAGCAGGAAAGTTTGCACGCTGCTATCAATCGTGCGAAACGTTTCTCTTGCATCAGTAATTCTATGATAATTCCCCCATCCAGCCAGTTTGCGATTTAATCCGTCTATGAGCTTGACTTGTGACCCCTTAAAGTTGGCAATATAGCGTTGTAGCCGCGCTTGGAAATTGTCAACTGCTCTCTCTGATGGCTCACACACCAATAAAGAACCGTGGAACTTACGCTGATACCAGCGGGAAAGAAATTCAAACCCTTCCTCCATATCAACAATATAGCTTTTGCTCCAGTTCAACTCAAGACCACGAACTGCAAGAAACTCTTGTATGGCCTCCATAATAATCTCGGCAGATTCCCGGCTCCTTGCACTGAATATGATGTCGTCAGCGAACCTTACCATACTGCCATCGCCATAATCTATGCGGCTGTCTCCGTAGAGCCTGTCAAATACAGCAGCTTGAAGACCGTCCAGCGTCATATTGCCCAAAATTGGGGATAGAGATGCTCCCTGGGAAATTCCATACTCTAAGGGAGGGAACAACTCACTCCCATATATTGAACCCGCTCCAAGTGTTTCTTCCAGCACTTTTTTATCAATAGGGATATTTCTTATAAGCCAGTTGTGTGAGATTGTGTCATAGCACTTCCGTACATCTGCCCGGACAGCAAAGCGCGGTGCTCTCTCGCCACTGAAATTGCGCTGTATGTAACAGTGTGCATCAAAAATTGAACGGCCTTGCCGAAAAGCATAGGATTGCCGATCTGCCAGAGACTCAGACGCAGGGTCTATGGAGTAAGCATAAAGAACCTGCATAGCTTTGTCATAGCAGACAGGAATGTTGATTCCTCGCTCTTTTTCATCAGCCTTTATAATGATTTTGCGATATGGCCGCGCGTGATATCCTTTTGACGTTAGTGAAAGAACAGCCTCCATTTTTTCAGCATCTGTTGTCCACTTAACACCGTCAATGCCTGGTTCTGAGTCTGTCTTAATCACATGACGTACAGCCAGAGCTTTAGCCCACCGGGAGCGAACAAGCACTTTCTGGACCTCTGTGACCTCCGCCATATTCCGAACGTATGCCAGCCGGGAAATGCTCTGCTGGTATCTAAGCAGTTCCCGTTCTGCACGGTCCCAGTCCATCTCCCTCCATTCTCTCGCCAACTCATCCTGTGAGGTTATCCGTTGTGGAGCACGGGCTTGGATGGTCAATTCAATCGGACAGTGATCGGAGCCAAGCACATCTGTCAAGTGCCGAATGCCGCATACATCGCTGAGTATACTTTTCGAGATTAAAAAGTAGTCCAACCGCCACCCACGATTTTCAAGCCTTTTGTTCAATCGGTTAGACCACCATGTATAAGCTCCTGTTCTTTTCGGATACCATTGACGAAATACATCAACAAATCCGGCATTCAACAATGTTTCAAGTCCTTCGCGTTCCGCAGAACAAAAGCCCGGAGGGTTTTCTTCATTCCGCAAATTCTCCGGATAAATATCGATATAGTCCCTGGCAACGTTCATATCACCGCAGAGAATAACAGGCTTTGTCAGCTGCTGGAGAAAAACCAGCAGTTCGGCATCCCACTCCATTCGATATTCTTGCCTGTCAAAACGGTGCTGTGAGTTGGGAAAATAGGCATTGACCAAATAAAAGCCAGGATATTCAACCGTTATCAGCCGCCCTTCATCATCGAATCTCTCATTTCCAAAACCATATCGCACTGAACAGGGAGCAACTTTTGACAGAGTGAGCGTGCCAGAGTAACCCGGCCGTTTGGCTGGATTCCAAAAAGAATAATAACCAGAAAGCTCGAAGTCGGCCATGCCCTTCGTTTCCTGAAGGCAATACACATCAGCATCCGCCTTTTCAAAGAATCGAACGGCATTGTTTTTTATGCAGGCTCGCAGTCCGTTGACATTCCAGGAAATAATCTTCATCCTGACACCTCCGTAAAGCGATTATTGCTATGCTGGTCATAGCATTCACCTGAATTATATCACACATAGGTATCGTCTCAAAATCATGCGAATTTATGTGGCAAAGGCACAGATCTATAAAGAGGACTTTCTATAAGAGTGTTTCTTACGGTGCCGTATTAATCCGCGAGGTTGGTGATTTTAAGTCCCTTCTTTTTGGCATAATCCACAGTGTAGGCTGTCCCGCCCTGCGGCTTTGACAAATAGCAGATACACGTTCCGCTGTGATCTACTAGATGGCGGTTTCGCCTGAACATACAGTCCCGGGTATAGTCCTGAGATGTATAGACCACTTTATTGGCTTGTGCCTTGATTGACTCATAAACTTCCTGATCTCTTTTACTCCATCGCTGCGCCTGTGAAAGGCAGGGCAGAACAAGAATCAATTTGATTTGGGAAATCGTATGTTGCAGTTTAAAATCCAAAGGGATTTTTGACTATCTCTTTATAAGTTCTTAAATGCCGCTAAGTCTTGATTTTTCAAGGGTTCGCGGCATTTTTGCTGTCGGGGGAAGCTCACATATACTCTCAAAAGTTTTTAGGTTTTTGCTCTCAAAGGTAGTACGAAAGTAGTAAAACCTCGTCCTGCCTATGCTGCCAGCCGTTCCATTTCAGCCCTTGCGGAAGCGTAGGTTGCGTGTGCGTAATAGTTCAGCGTCATGGTAATGTTGGAGTGTCCCATGATGTACTGCAACGCTTTGGGGTTCATGCCCGCATTGGCTAAGTCGGTGCAGAACGTGTGCCGGAGCGTGTGCGGCGTCATTACCTTTGGCAAGGCTTCTTCATGGCACTTGTTGTACTTCTTCACAAGAAGCCGGAACATGGTGTCGTAGTTCGGTGCCGTTTTCGGATTGCCGTCCCGGTTAAGGAATAGGAAACCGCTGTAACCGTCCACGACTATATCCTTTGCTCCTTTGCGATTGGCAAGCACACGCTTCAATGCTTCATAGACTTTCTCGCTCATGGGGATTTGCCGGACACCGCTTCCCGTTTTAGGCTTCTCGATGTAGTAGCCCGTTTCCTTGCTCCTAAGAAGCTGGTGGTCTACATTGATTGTCCTGTCCTCAAAGTCAAGGTCGGCGTCGGTCAGCCCGCAAAGCTCGGAAATCCGCAGCCCCGTCCCCAGCAGTATCACGATCTCGTCATAGTATTTCTCATAGACGCTATCGCTCTCCACAAAGGCCAGTAGGCTTTCTTCCTGCGCTGGCGTGAGAGGTACCTTTGGCACCGTCGTATCTTCCAGAACGGTGTTAAGCTGGAAGTCAAACGGATTCTTGCGTATGCAATCGTCCTGTATCGCCGTATAAAAGGCTGCTTTCAGAGAACGCTTGTCATTGCTGATAGTTCGGTAAGCTATGCCCCGATCTCTCATGCGTAAAGCCCATTCTTTCGCGTCGGACATTTTTACGCTCTCAATCGAACACGCGCCCAGCGGGTCGCTCTCCAATAGCTTCATCAGCCGTTCCTGGCTCTTTACGGTGTTGTGCCGCACATTTCCCCGGTGGCGGTTCTGCTTCGCATAGAGCTGGCAGACCGTCATTTTTTTGCCGATAGGGTCTATCCCGTCGTCAAGGTCTTTCTGGATTTCCTTTTCCTTTTCCCGTAGGGATATGTCCTCCCGTTTTCCGGCTGGGGTCTTGTCCGTAGGCACTAACTTCCATGCGTAGACGAATTGCGGTTTTCCAAAGGTATCAACGTATTTGTAAGCATATCGCCCGTCTTTCCTCTGGCTCTCTCCTGAACGCAAAATACGGTTTTTGCTGTCCCGTCTTTTCTCTGACATAATGCGCTGCTCCTTTCCAAAGACGGAAAGAGCCTTGATATGCTACACTTATTATAGCATATTCAAGGCTCTTTTGCACGTTCTTTTTCTTAAATCACGTCCAGCGTGTCGATGATTTTTTCAAACTGCTTCCGCTTGATCTGAATACGGTTGCCGTTCATAATCACCCAGCCAGAAGCGGGGTTTTCCTCTGCCAGCTTGCGCAGCTTGTTTTCCCCGATACGAAAATATTTTGACGCTTCTTCAATGGTAAGCGTGTACTTTTCCCAAATGGGAACATCGTTATTGCACATAGATAATCCCCTTTCAAAACTGTTAAAAGGTTGGAATCGAAAAAAAGGGGCTATCATCGGACGGCTGTTAGCGGCAACCTCACGGGAGTTTCACCCCTCCGACGGTCTGCCGGAGCTGTACCCATTGCCTGCGACGCTTTTAACGCTCGGACTGTGGCTATACAGGAGTATCATTATGTATTTTGCGCGTCGCGGCCTACAAGCTGCTATGCCTGTTTTCCGGCGTCGGTGTTGGTCGCTCGGCTTTTTCCCATAGGGAAAAGCGTCATGGCGCACCCGCCGCGTGGCTCGGCGCAAAAGGAACGTATCCGATTTGCCCTATGCTGCGCCGCCGTTATCTTGCGCCGCTTTCTTTTTCAAGGTGCAGCAGCAAGGCCAGAGCTGGGAGCAGCGGAAAGGGGGACGCTGCTTTTCAAATCAGGCCTTGAATGACAGGACAGCCCGCATGAGCTTTGACCTCAAGCGGTCGCGTATGTCCTCGTCTATGCCGTAGTAGCTGTTACCGCGCTCGTCGCGGAGCTTCCGCATAGACAGGGACGCTATGTAGCTGTCGTAATGATGTACGACGATCTCCATAGCTTCCGGGTCGCCCTTTGTTGCGGCTATGATTACCGGGTAAGGCAACAAGCCGCGCTCGTCCTGTTCGGTGTTACCAGTCGCTTGTGTCATAGGCGCGTTCCTCCAAATAGCGTTTTAACAGTTCAAAAGAGCTTGTCCGCCGATACTGGACTGTGCTTCTCGGAACGTCGCGGAGCTTTCCGATCTCCACGTCGCTCATGTCAAAGAAGTAGTAGAGCAATACGGCGTCCCGCTTTTCTTCCGGCAAGCTGCGCAGGGCTTCGGCAAGCAGCTTCGCGGTAATCTCCTTTCCCGCCACGCAAAAGGACTTTTCAGCTTCATCATCTGCAAAGTAGGTATCATAGGTGTAAAGCTGTTTTTCCTCTTGCGGGGACAAGTCAGAAAAACTAACCTCGCGGAGCTGCTGACGCTTCGTGTCCCTGTGGGCGTTGATGGCTTCGTTTTTCAACGTCCGCTTGCAAAAGCCGTTAAAGGCGCAACGGATTTGCCATTGGGTACGAATAGGCTCGTTCATGGTTTCACCTCCTTTCGCAACCGCGAAAGCGGGTGATGACTTCCCCTTTCGTAAGCCCTCAACACCAAGCGTTTTGAATACGCCGGAAACAAAGGCCGGATTTCTCAAAATCTTTTCGGGAAAACACAAAAATGCCCTCGTCCGCAAAATGCAGACGAGGGCAAAGGAATTGTGCGCAGCATAGATGTAGTCTGACAGTTCACCCTTTGGGGTGTGCTGTCCCCTGGCGGTGGCCGGGCTTTTTTTGATAAGTCAAAGAACATTGTACCCCAGCGATATATGTTGCGCTTCATGGCGGCTACCTCCTTTAGCCGCCGTAGGTTTGATGGGGTGACGTTATACTTTGTATTCCGACAAGGTAAAAACGGCGGCTTTGATTTCTCAAAGCCGCCGCGTTTGGGTATGCGGATATGGCTGCTGTACGACGGCTTTTTTTCTTTTGCCGTCGTGCGGCAGATAACTTCATATTTGTTAGATAGATGATTGGTGTTTTCTTGTTATGGCAGTTCGGGCCGTTCCTCCGTATGGTCGAAATGGACGTGCTCTGCGCTTATGGTAATCACAATGTCGTCGGTGCTGTATTCAGCAGCCAAAGAATTAAGGCAGGAAATCACATCATCTTTCGTCATAGTGAGCAGATCATCAAGCGTTGTGTCATTCCAAAACTTCTCTACGGCGGTAATCATGCCGCCGATACAACGATCTCGCTCTCCAACCGTCAGCGTTTCCTGATTTGCTATGTGGTACAAGAAGCGATAGCCAAAGTCGCACCACATAGGGGCTTTTTCGTTGGACTTATCCACTTTCTGCGGCAAGCTCTCTTGATAGGCCGGGGCTACCATAGGGTCGCCTGTGTAATTGCTTTGCACAAACTCACCATTTTCAGTTCCAGACAGAAATACTGTCAGTCGAATAAACGCAAGTTCTTCTTCGCTGAAACTCACTTGAAAATCATTACATAGCATATCAGCGTCAATCCGTTCCATTCGGCTAAAATCCTCGTTAGCCCATGCCAGCAACTTTGCGTTGAAATCTGCAACGCTCATGCTGGCATAGTCTGGCGTTTTCAAAGCCAGCAGGGATTGGTAGTCCTCTTTTGTACCATATTCGGATTGTCGGGTTTCCGTATTGGGGGCTGGTGTGTCGTTGTCGTTCGGGGTCCCATCCGGCGGATTTTCGCAGCGAAAAACATACTCAATCGTAATTTCCAGTTTTTCGCTCCCCCACGATTTCGTAAGCGTTGCAATCTCATTCCCGATTGCCGTTTGCATTGCGGCCTCGTCTTGCAGCTCGGCGGCAGCTTTGCCGCTCAAAAAGGCTTGGAGCCCATCGGTAATTCCCTTTTGCGCGGCGTTATACTCGCGGATCGTGAGAGTATTTTCATCTGCAATCGTGAGCGTATAACCGTATTCCAAAATTGCGCTGGTATCGGCTTCCGTTATGGCAGCACCATTAAAAGCCTTTGTCTGCCAGTTTTCATCGGTAAGCGGCATCAATGTGTAGAAAAGGAACGCGGCGGCTTCATCGGTATCTTTCATGTCTTGGAGCGCGACGCTTTGGGAAAGCCGTTCAAAGAGAGAGGTATATTCCTTTGTGTCTGTTGTAGCGCCAACCCTGTCCCGAAACTCGGCTACGGTCATTTCCTCGTAACCGTCAAATCGGAGTGCCAGCAACTTTTCGTATTCCTCGCTGGTAAAGGAACCGTCAGCCGGGAGCGTTGCCTGTGCGCGAATGGGTGCGCTGGAATTGTCAGGGGCCTGGGTGTTTCCCTGTTCTCCACAGCCTGCCAGCACACCCACGATCAGCAGAGCAGCGAGAACGAGTGATAGGTATTTTTTCATTGATAAATGCTCCTTTCTGTTACCCTTTCCGGGTACAGCTTTATCATACCGACCCAGCTTGAATTGAGTTTGTATTGAATATGTTTTTTATGTGGAGATGGAAAAGGGCGGCAAGCCTTTCGCTCACCGCCCGTTGAGGTCTGATATTTCTAAAATTGTACTGATACCTTTACGCCCTGTGCTGTGTTTTCGATTTTGATTGCCGCTCCATGAAGATCAAGGATTGTCTTGACAATATATAGGCCCAAACCCGTGCCGCCTGTCTGTCGGTTTCTTGACTGATCTACACGATAAAACGCCTCAAACAATTTTGGAATATCCTCGTCAGGGATATGTACCCCTGTATTCTCAATCGTCAAATGCGCTTTTTCATCGGCCTGCCATACATTAACCATTATTCGTTCCCCCGCTGGGGAATATGCGGCGGCGTTCCCCAAAAGGTTGTCCACCACTTTTTGAAGAAGCTGCAAATCGCCTGAAATGCAGACCTCCGGGGATATATCTTTTTCAACCGTTAATTCCCGCTGCATAAACAAATCTTCATTTGCTATCAGACGGTCTTGGATTAGTTTGTCAAAATGAATGGGCGAGGGATTGAACGCATACCCCGGTGTGTCCAGACGGGATATTGTCAAAAGCTCCTGTACCATTTTCTCCAAGTTATCCGTTACTTCCAGAGATTGTGCAAGATAGGTTTCCCTGTCCTTATAGCGTCCCACCTGATAAAGCATACCTTGTAGCTGGCCTTTGATAATAGTAATAGGTGTTTTTAGTTCGTGGGAAGCCGCCGAAAAAAACTCTACCCGCTGGCGTTCAAGCTGCCGCTCCATATCAATATCCGCTTGCAGTTTTTGGTTGGCTTCCTGCAAATCCGAGAGCGCAGCGCCGAGCTTTTGGGAAAGTGTATTCAGACTGATCGACAGAACGCCTATTTCATCAGTACGGGTCGTGCTGCATAGGCCGCTAAAATCCATATCGGCCATTTGCTTTGATAGCCTACTTACTTTCTTGATTGGCGCTGTCATATACCATGAATAGAAAAAGGCAGCGATTACCGATACCACCAAGACAACAATTCCCAGTATGGGAAGTGACTTTTGGAGTGCTTCTACTACTTGACTTTCTTTGCCTGCGTTTTTAGCAATCAACAGGCTATATTCCTCTCCTCCATCGAGTAAAGAAACAGCGTATGGCTTGGATAGATCACCGCTCTTAAAATCTTCAACCTTTCTGCCTGTAATGGTATCAAGATGTGGTAAAGTCACTTCTTCGCCAGAGCTGTTGAAAATCCGAATGATAAATTCGCCGTCAAATCGGTCTGCAAGCATATCATCGTAGTTTGGAAGAAAAAACGGTACTTCATCTTGCGGAATATTGGACAGCTCCGTAGCAAATAATTCCGCTAATTCCTCTGCTTCGGCTAATTCGTGAGAGTACACATAGGGAGCAAAACGGGCGATACATAAGTAAGTTACGCTGCAACAAGCAGCCACAAGTAGCAGAGTGATAAAAAACACCTTGACCGACAGCTTGCTTCTAATTTTCCTTATCAATTCTATATCCCACCCCTCTAATCGTTTCTATGTAGTCTGCGGCACCGAGTTTTTTTCGTAAGTTTTTGATATGCGTGTCAATAATCCGTTCTTCTCCGAAAAACTCATACTTCCAAAGTGTTTGCAAAAGGTTTTGCCGCGTCAAAATCCTGCCTTGGTGCATTATCAGCTCCCGCAGGATTTCAAACTCGCGGGGTGTGAGGTCGATGTTTTCCTGCTGGGTATTTACCCGATACCCCTCTAAATCCAAGGTGAGGTCTTTGTAAGTGATCGTCTGCGGTTCGCCAGACTGTTTTGCGGAGCGACGCAGGACAGCGGCGATTTTCCGCAGCAATATAGGCATTGAAAAAGGCTTTGTAATATAGTCGTCCGCCTGCATATCCAAACCTTTAATTTGGTTTTCTTCTCCGTCCAATGCCGTAAGCATGATAATAGGCACATCTGACTTTTGCCGGATAACCTCACAAACACCGTAACCGTCAATTTTGGGCAGCATAATGTCAAGCAGTATCAGGTCAAAGGATTGTTCAGAATACTTTGCAAGTGCTTCCACCCCATCAGACGCTAATGCGACGCTGTGGCCTGCTTCCTCTATGAAGTCGTGTAGTAATGCCTGTATGGATAAATCGTCCTCCACAATTAAGATTTTGCTCATAGCGCACCTCCTTATGGTGATTGTAGCAGCCTAATTTGAATCTATTGTGTAGATTTGCTTTTTTTTCGCTTATCTGCTGGCTTTTCTGCGTCCTTTGGTATCAACCACACAAAGCTAAACTTTGCCACGCCCGGTATGCGATTTTCCTCGCACAGCTTTTGTACCCGCCTTTCTGAAATGCCCCATTTGCCCGCAGCTTCAGCACAAGACATATATTCCATCATTCGCCCGCCCTTTCTTTTCAGTCTATCAGTATAATTATATGCGGAGCGCCGAATAATCGCAAGACTAAAATTATGAATTATTCTAACCATCTAAGAGAACTGTGTAGACATATCCAAGCAAGAAAGGGAACAGTAAAATGTAATAGGGTGAATTAACATGGCAAAAAGACCAGTACCAAAGTTTGATTTCAAGCCTGCTGGACAGGCCATCAAGGAAGCGCGAAAGGCACATGGGGACAGCCGCAAGAAAGCCAGCGACGAAATGTTCCTGTCCCCGCGCTACCTTGTGAATGTTGAAAATAAGGGGCAGCATCCCAGCCTGCAAGTCTTTTATGAGCTTGTCACCCGTTACGGGGTGTCCGTAGACCAGCTCTTTTTCCCGGAGCAGTCCGCAGAGAAAGGCACACAGCGTCGGCAGCTCGACGCGCTGCTGGATAATATGAGCGAACAGGGATTGCGAATACTGATAGCAGCGGCAAAAGAGATTTTGGAAGTCGAAAAGGAAAACTGAACAGGCTTTGAGAAGCGTTGCAGCCATTACAGGCCGCAGCGTCTTTTCTTTTGCGCTGTTTTGGCAGATAGGGACTTTTCGTTGTAGTAGGGATTAGGGAAGAAGTTTCGTAGCAAGCATAGGAAGCGGGTACCCACTTCCGTATTTTCGCCCTCCCGCGCTGCGGCGCGTCGGTTGAAAATTGCTTGTTGGGAAGTGTCCCAAACCCTCTAAACGGAAAGGAGCGGCGGCGCATGGACGGACGGAAAAGGACGGTGCAAGTCAAGTTTCGCGTGACGGAAGCGGAACGGGATTTGATTCTGGAAAAAATGAAGCTCATACCGACAAAGAACATGGCGGCGTATCTGCGGAAGATCGCCATAGACGGCTATATCGTGCAAGTAGACCACAGCGACATAAAGGCCATGACAGCGGAGATACAGAAAATCGGTGTGAATATCAATCAGATTGCGCGGCGGGTGAACAGTACGGGCAGCGTGTACCAAGAGGACATAGACGAGCTAAAGGGGGCGTTAGATGAAATATGGCGGTTACAAAGATTAAGCCTATTAAAAGCACTCTAAGCAAGGCCCTTGACTACATCGAAAACCCGGACAAGACGGACGGGAAAATGCTGGTGTCCTCTTTCGGCTGCTCCTATGAAACGGCAGACATAGAGTTTGGCTTTACCCTGTCGCAAGCAATCCAAAAGGGCAACAATTTAGCCTTTCACCTGATACAGTCCTTTGAACCGGGGGAAACGGACGCGCAGACCGCCCATGAGATCGGGCGGCAGCTTGCCGACGCTGTTACCAAAGGCCAGCATGAATATGTTTTGACGACGCACATTGATAAAGGCCACGTCCATAACCACATTATTTTCTGCGCCGTCAATTTCGTAGACCACCGCAAGTACGTTTCCAACAAGCGGACGTACTACGGCATACGGAACATGAGCGATTGTCAGCGCCAATGATAAAATGAAAGAAAACGCCGAGGAAAAAATGTAGTTTTGTGGCGGAGAGGAGGGAAAAAAGATAGACTCCCAATCAGGGCGAAAAAGAGCCCGGAAAGGGAGTCAGGAAATGAAAGGAGCACAGTGGATGGAAATCCGAAGCGACAGACAAAAAGGGCTGAGCTATGTGGAGCTGGGCCGGAAGTACCACATGGACCCGCGAACAGCAAAGCGGTACGCGGAATCGCCGCAGAAGCCGGAGTACACATTGAGCGAACCCAAGCCCACAAAGATGGACCCGTACAAGCAGATCGTGGACGAGTGGCTGGAAGAGGCGCCGTATTCAGCGCTGCGGATCCTGGAGAAGCTGCGGGAGATGGGGTTTGACGGAGGTTACAGTATTGTCAAGGCGTATGTGAGCAGCCGGAAGATGGACTTGAATGAGAAGGCGACGGTGCGGTTTGAGACGATGCCAGGAAAGCAAGGGCAGATGGACTGGGGATTCTTCGAGGATCACCTGGTATACGAGGACGGAAAGTGGAAGAAGCTGTACTGCTTTCTCATGATTCTGGGGTACTCAAGGATGCGGTACATCGAATTTGTCACAGATATGAGCACAAATACGTTGATACGGTGCCATCAGAACGCGTTTCGGTATTTCGGAGGCTACCCGGAGGAGATTCTGTACGATAACATGTCCCCGCAAGGGGGATGCGATGGCTCTAAGCGGCAAAGCCGCTAAGAGCCATCCAAAAGCAGGTGGTCATCAAGCGATTGCTGAAGCAGGAGGACTCCACGCTAAACCGGCAGTTTGAGGACTTCGCGGGCTTCTATGGATTCAAGCCCATCCTGTGCCGCCCCTACCGGGGTCAGACGAAGGGGAAAGTAGAGCGGACGGTGCAGTTTGTCAGAGATAATTTTATGGTGGGGATCCAGTACAACAGTCTGGCGGACTTGAACGGGCAGGCCCTGGCCTGGTGCAATAAGGTGAACGGGAAAGTCCACGCCACCACCAACGAAATCCTCTTTGAGAGGTTGAAAAAAGAGAGACTGAGTCCTCTTACCCGCGAGTACATTATCGACAAAATCAACCTGAGGCGAGTACAAAAAGACTGCCTCATCTCGTACGCCGGCAATCAGTACTCCGTGCCAGCGGAGTACATCGGCAAAGATGTGGCAGTCGTAGCCCTCGACAGTATGCTGGCTGCGTATTACGAGGGGAAGCAGATCGCGCTGCACCGAATATCGTACCAAAGGAAGGACATGGTTGTCAATCCTCAGCATTATAGAGGGCTTACGCTGAAACAGACAATAGATGCGGAAAATGTTCTGCTGGAACAGGGCAAAGTAATAGATTTCCCCTTGAAGCCCTCCGATTTATCCAGATATGACGAGGTGCTGTATGAGTGAATTTACTATGGACAGGCTGAGGGAAAACCTGGAAAGCCTTAAGATGAAAAACACCCTGGAGATTCTGGACAATTACCTGGAACGGGCCGTGGCGGACAAGCTCAACATTGTGGAGGTTTTGGATCACATTTTCTCAGAAGAAGCCAAATCCAAGCGGAGACGGGCCTATGAGAAGCAGATCCACTGGATAGCTCTTAGCGGCTTTGCCGCTTAGAGCTATCGCGTCCCCCTTGCGGGGAGATGTCCGGCTTCCCCATTAAGAAGACCCTGGACGACTTCGACTTCTCTTTCCAACCCTCCATCGACAAGCGCCAGATCGACGAACTGGCCACCATGCGCTTCCTGGAAAACGGGGAGAATGTGGTCTTCCTTGGCCCGCCCGGCGTGGGCAAGACCCATCTGGCCTCCGCTCTGGGCCTGGTGGCAGCACAGCACCGTTTCTCCACCTACTACATCAACTGCCACCAGCTCATTGAGCAACTGAAAAAGGCTCATTTTGAGAACCGTCTGCCGGACAAGCTCAAGGTTCTCGCCAAGTACAGGATGCTCATCATCGACGAAATCGGCTATCTCCCTATGGATATCCAAGGTGCAAACCTGTTCTTCCAGCTCATTGCCAGACGGTATGAGAAAACATCCACCGTTTTTACCTCCAACAAGACTTTCTCCCAGTGGAACGAGGTCTTTGCCGACGTCACCATCGCCTCCGCCATCCTGGACCGTGTCCTGCATCACTGCACCGTTATCAACATCAAGGGCGAGTCTTACCGCCTGAAAGAACGCAAGGAATTTATGCGCCAGAAGCAGCAAATCGTGAACACTCTTTTTGAGCAAGGCAGCTGCTGATTTTGTTACCCACCACCGCCGAAAAATGACAAAATTTCTTCGGCGTTTTCTTACAATTTCATATCGGCGTTGACAGGCTATACAGCCAAAATAAGTTTGGGAGACTATGGGAGGATAGGAAACCTATCGTGGCCACTACTGGCCGTGTAATTCCACTTTTAATTTTCGGTCTGGCAATCGTTTTTATCCTCAAGGGTCTTGTAGCACTTACTCACTTTTTGCGTCTCCATTTCGACAAAATCTTTTTTGCGTTTCTCTGTCTATGGGTAGTCCTTGACGCATGTCAAAGAGAAAAGGCACAGGCAAAAACCAAGTCAACCCACAAAAAGAGGAAAAGAGCACTAAGCAAGGAGTTGTGGAAATTGATTATTTCCGGGTTCCGCAAGTTTCCAATCTTGAAGTCTAGGGGGAGCGGCATGGTTTTACTAATCAGCGAAATTTTTTCCATAAAGCTCCCCCTGGAGCTTTATATCAGTTTGCTGGTAAATCGTGCGCTTCTTGACCCGGCCCGTGGTAATCCCTTGCACTTAAAGGAAGGTCAATACCTTCCAACAATCCGTTGTACGAAGTGCGGTCTAGAGCAAGAACACTTTGCGTTAAAGGTCACAACAGAAGGATTTACGCCAGAGCAGATTAGGGGGCTTGCTCCTGTTATATCTTCCGCTCTGGTGGGTGATGTCAAAGATTATGCTGTGACAAGGACAAGGGAAAATCTGGCAAAAAAATATATTGATTTTATCATTGAGGATATGACGATGGATCATAGGCTTGTATTTTCATCCGAGGAGAAAATGCTTTCTTCGCCCATAACGAGACTGCTTATTGATAAACGCACTACCATTGATTTGACTACATCAGGGTCTATGATCTGTGCCGGCAAAACCCGGAGCGGCAAGACAACCGGAATAATTTCCCAATTATTGCAAGTGGTTCCATACGGCCCGGACCAATACTGGTCGGAGTGCCTAATAGTAGACCCGAAGCGGGCGGAGTTAAGCCGATTGCCGTACACGGTCACTGTGGATGAAGATGGAGGAGGCCGAGCGATATTAGCGGCGATCAAGCGGTTTGCTGGCAGCATAACCAAGCGGCAGGACGTGCTCAACGGTTTATCGGAGGTAGACGGCAATGCGGTCCACTGGTGGGAAGCCGTAATGCACCCAAGTTTCTTATTTTTAGACGAGTTTGTATCACTAAGAACCTTATTTCCAAAACGGGCGGAGAAGGAGGACCCGGAATATTGCATAGCAACATTTGACGCACTCTTAAAACGCATAGTGACGATGGGCGCCTCTGCTGGCTGTTATGTGATAATCAGCATAGCGGAAGCGTCAGTAGAGGAAGGAGGCTTGCCCGCTATGCTCCGGTCAGCCATGTCAACAAAAATCCTGTTTCGCCCAACAATGCCGGAGGCCCGGCTATTATGGAGTGCTGAGAAACTGGAGAACTTACCAGACAAGGCATACCAGCCCGGAGATGCATGGTTTTCCAGTACAGATGGGAAGCATGACGAAGTAAGTTTTGTACGATTTCCCCAGATGAATTTCCCGATCTACAAGGAGTTGGGCCGTTATTTGAAAGAGTATTATGCAGAAGCTGGGGCGGGCGGCGAAGCGGAGCGGTAGCCGCCCAGCCCCCGGCGGGGCCAGAGGCCCCGCCGGTATACTTGACTAATTAACATATTTGGATACCTGAAAGGGGTGATGCCTATGAATGGATTGCACGTCAGCGGGAGCGAGGTTTACCAAAGGGACATAGCGACGCTGAAAAAATACCGTGAGGACTATTATAAAATTACGCTTCATAAGCAAATACGCCGGGCAGGGTATGAGGCAATCGAAGGTGACGGGGATAAGTACAAGACAGGAAAAAAGAACACAGCGGAAAATGAAGAGAAATTGTCGGCCAGTTTATCCCGAACGAGAGCAGTAATATTTGAATTGGCGTTATGTAACGATTGGGAGTGGTTTGTTACTCTAACACTCAATCCAGAATATCACGACCGAAAAGACTTGAAAAGTTATAAAAAGAGGCTATCAACATGGATAAAAAATTATAATCGGATACACAAAACGGATATAAAATATTTGTTGATACCAGAAAACCATCAAGACGGAAGCTGGCATATACACGGCCTAATGATGAAAATACCAAAAGAACATTTGAGAAAATTTACAGAGCAAGAGAAATTGCCAATAAAAATACTGATAGAACTAAAACGTGGAAATAAAATATATACGTGGGAAGCCTACGAAAAAACATTTGGATATATAACAATATCGGAAATAAGACACCTAGAGAGTGTATCAAAATATATAACGAAGTACATCACGAAGGATATAGTGAAAACAAGGATAGGACTGAACGACCATCTATATTACTGCTCACAAGGATTAAAACGGACAGAGCTGATTTATACAGGTCAGTTAACAAAAGCGTTAGACGAAGATTACAGCAACGAATATGTGAAGATAAAGATGTTACAGAGCTTTGACGAGGCGATAGCGTACTTTGTGGATGGGTAGGACAAGCTGAAAGATCGCAGAGGGTAACAGGGGGGCGATCCCCTACAAAATAACGGCCCCGCAGGGCCGCACCTTTGAAAACCGGAAATAAAATAGCATAGGAAGGGGGTCAGCACATGAGCAGAGGGGTCCCCCAGAGCACGATGGGGGAACTGGTAACAGCTACAACCGGAGAACAATATTACATCATCGGGAAAAACCGAATAAAAATAACAGAACATTTTCCCGTCAATGGGAAACGGATAGAGGACCTCATAACAGATTTGATAGCCGATAAAATCAAGGAAAAAGTAGCGAAAACATCATAAAAAGATTGAAATTCCCTCACATTTATGGTATACTATTCTTGTTAGAAAGTGTATCGTAAGTGTGGGGGCTGTTTCCTCAAAGGAGGATTTTTATAATGAAACAGCCCATTTACAACACAGCTTTGTATCTCCGCTTGAGCCGAGACGATGAAGGAGCCGGGGAAAGCAACAGCATAGCCACGCAACGCATGATGTTACGCCGGTACGCAGAACAAAATAGCTTATTCGTTGTAGATGAATATATCGACGATGGGTATTCCGGTACAAATTTCAACCGTCCGAATTTTCAGCGCATGATAGGCGATATTGAAGCGGGGCGTATAAATTGCGTGGTGGTAAAAGACCTCTCCCGATTTGGTCGGAATTATCTTGAAATGGGAATGTATACGGAAATGCGTTTCCCTGAGTTAGGTGTCCGCTTTATCGCCGTTGACAGCGGAGTAGACAGCAACAACCAGCAATCAACCGAATTTACCCCATTTTTGAATGTGATAAATGAATGGTATGCACGAGACATCAGCCGCAAGGTCACCAAGGCATTTCGTACACGTCACGAAAACGGGGCGCACTATGGAGCATACGCCCCGCTGGGCTATCAGAAAGACCCGGAGCAGACCGGGCATTTACTGGTGGACGATGGGACAAAGTGGATAGTAGAGAAAATCTTTGCTCTGGCCATCCATGGGGCGGGAGCCGCCAGGATCACCCACATACTTGCCGCCGAGCAGATACCAACTCCCGGATGGCTGAACTTCCAGCGATACGGCACCTTCGCCCATATCTACGAGGGCCAGCCGGAAAGCAGACGGTATGAATGGACCATTTCCCAAGTGCGGAAAATCCTGCGGGATGAAACGTATATCGGCCATAGCGTCCACAACAAACAAGGTACGGTATCCTTCAAGAGCAAGAAACGGGTAAACAGGCCTAAGGATGAATGGTGGACCGTGGAAGATACCCACGAGGCTATAATCAGCAAGGCCGACTTTGACCAGGTACAGGAGAACATAGCCAGCCGCCGCAGACAGAGGAAGAACGGCACAACGCAGATTTTCGCCGGGTTAGTCAAATGCGCTGATTGTGGGTGGACAATGGGATACTGTGAAAACAAGCAGAACAAGGTCCCCTATGGTTACTATCACTGTGTTAAAAACGGGCAGGGCCTTAGTCAATGCTCTATGCACTATGTCCGGTATGATGTGCTTTACAGTTTTGTTCTCTCCCGTCTGCAATACTGGATAAACGCCGTCCATCAGGACGAGCAGGCCATAATAGAGCGGCTTTCCAAGTCCACCATGACGGAGCAAGCCGCCACAAGCAAGCGGGCCGCACAAGAAAAGAGACGGGCAGAAAAGCGGTTGACCGAGCTTGACAACCTGTTAGCTAAGATTTACGAGGACCGGCTGAACGAGAAAATCACGGAACGCAATTTCTCTATGCTGTCTCAGAAATACCAGCAGGAGCAGGGCGAGCTTGAAACGAGGATTGAAGCATTGACGGCCCAGCTTGCCAGCACCAAGGAGCAGGAGGACGGCATAAACAGGTGGATTGATTTAATCAAGCAGTTTTCCAGCCCCACCGAATTGACCGCCGAAATGCTCAATACCTTGATTGAAAAGGTCGTTGTCCACGAGGCCACCAAGGACGCAGACGGCAAGCGCACCCAGGAAATTGAGATTTTTTACCGCTTCGTCGGCAAGATTGACTAATATCATTAACTGTATGTCTCCGGGACCTCATCCTTACCAATTCTTCCCAGGTTGTTTTCTCTTGTTGTCTCCTGTTTTGTTTTAGCACCGGAAACCGTTGTACTGCAATGGTTTCCGGTGATTCTTTGTTGTAGCTTCATGCTCCCTACATTTTGCTTGTGTATGAGCTTTTTCAATGCCCGTATGGGTTTTGTATGGGTTTCTGTAAAGTGAATCTCCTCTGTCTGTCCATGCGCAGAAAAGCTATTCTCCCACAGTCAGACGATATACAGCCGCACTGGTAGTACCTTTCCGCTCCAGGATGCCATCCTGGACCAGCTTATTCAATATACGGTATGCCTGTGGCGGCGTGACACGCAGTAATTCTATTACATCCCTCCTCGTAATACTTTGTTGTTTCTTCGCCAAGCTGATAACTAATTCCCGATATCTAAGCTGATCAATCCCTCTTTGCCGCACGTACTGTGCCGGGTTTCGATATGCTTTCGCGTCTAAGATATATACGCGGCCCTTCCCACTTCCGACTGCTTCAATTATGCCCGCCTCTATCAGGCGTTCCAGCGTGCCGCGTATTTTCGTCTCTGGAATATTGATATTTTGAACAATCTCCGCCAGCGACACCCGCCGTCCCCGCTTCAAAACGTTCAACACGAACAATGCGTTCAACGGCATCGGTTCCCCTGTACGTCTCTGCTCCTCTGTGATGAGAGAAATCAACCGCTCATCCGGAGCCCCGCTGGGAATAAAGAGTCTGACCACATTTGAAGTCGTCTCTGAATAGTCTGGAACATCCCGTCCATAGCGTAGGGAGCCCTCATAGATCCGATCCACTCCCCGCCCGGATCGTTCCGCAAGACCAATACGTTTCAATGCGTCTGCAAGCACAGGATTGCGACCATACGGTTCCGCGCTCAAAATATTTTGAACCGTCACGCCTTCTATAAATCCACCAGGATTACTCACTGTGAGGCCGTCCTCGTCCAGCTGCACTAGTACTCTTCCAAGCTGTGTATAATCCCGATGGGAAAAAGCATTTACGACTGCTTCCCGCACAGCCCGCTGGTCATACGCAGGAACAGAGATCCGAAACAGCCCCGATTCCATTTCCTGTACGGGGTTTCTGGCATCAATGAAATCAAATACTTTCTCAATTGCCGCCAACAATGGTAAGAAAAAAGTCTCGTTTACCGTTACCTGCGTTCCACGGCGCATCAAAAAAGCGCTCTCCGCCGTCGGCATCAGTTCCCTCAGCTTTTCCTGCTTCCCAAGTAAAAGCAAGCCTGCGTAAGTGGGAACATATCGTTCGCCGCTTATTGTCACAAGTCTCAGCGCCTTGTCCAGCTCGTCATCCGGCAGTTCCAGCAGGACTTTTTCTCCATGATACGCAAGGATGATCTTGCGAAGCCGTTCCCGTTCCAGCGAGTCTAAATCCTGGTATTGGGCTCCTGGAACAGGCTGCGCCGAAAAGTCAAGCAGAGAAAGCGCGCTCAGTCTTGAATTAATCTCATGGGGGTACATCGGAACATTTTCCGGCGTGCCGTCCGCTTTCAGTCGCCGGCGTTGAATCTTCCCCGCAGAAGAAGCCACAATGCTGCGGCTCCTTGGCACATGGATCACCAGCGCCGGACGCTCCCCATGAAGATACTCTATTCGAACCGAAATGGGTGGGACTGTCCGGTTGGCAATAAAGGCTGAAAGCTGTGTTGCATCCTGGTGCTGTTCGTGCAGTCCCGTAACGGTACCGTCGTCCTCTACACCCAGATATAAATCTCCGCCGTGGGTATTCGCAAACGCAACAATAGCATCAATCAAATCCGAGTCTGACAGTTTCTTGACATCACTCTTAAATTCTATCTCTATTGTTTCATGTTCAGGAATTATACGCTCCATCTTATCACCCCTTTGTACAACATTAGCACAACGGTGTAAGTATGTCAACAAAATTTCACACGCGTGCAAGTTTGTGTGAATAACTTATGCGATTTTCAACACTTCATATATCGCATATAGACAATCCTCTATTGTAAGCGCTTTACCATTTTCAAAAAACACCGCTGTAATGCTCCGGTTTTTACAACTTTCCTGTGTGGTTAATTCATCATCAAACATCTCACTAATCTTATCCGAATCTGCTCTGGAAATATCTAATGCATTTCTCCAATACCTTACAAAATGCTTTTTAAAAGATTCATAGTCAGAATAAAGCCCCATTGGATTATCCTGCAGACCGTAACGTACCGGCTGGAAAAGAGATGCTATATCTCTTATGTATTCATATACCAAGTTTTCTCTGCCCCTGACATTTGACATATTTGCTGATGCCGAAGTGACGTCAAGATCAAACTTTGTACGCATATGAGTTTGAAAGTGGTTTCCTATCATAGAATATTGATACATATTGCAATTTCCTTTCTAAACATCTTTCATTAACCAATTATTTCCAACAACTCTCCACAATTCCTATACCGGTCATCCAAATTCCCCGCCAGGCACTTCATCACAATACCTATCTGTCTATCTGACAAGTTCGGAGCGGCATTGGATAAATATGACCTCATGTCGCTTCCATGGGGCGCTCTCCCGCAAAGCAACCAATACCAGATTGCACCTATGGAGTATATATCACTCCTGCAATCTCTCAATTTCGGGTTTTCCTGTAATGCAGGATCAATAAAAGCTGAGGTTAGATAACGTAACTTCTGAAAGTATAGGAAAATCAAGGTTTTCGAGCGGCGGACAAGCATGATATGTACTAAAAAATCGAATATCGGCGCATGAGCGGCGTTCATATTCCCTGCCGGGGAGATGGAACGCCGCTTTTTTATGTCCAGACACCGAAAGGAGCGGAAAGCCATGCCAGTATTCCGCGTGGAAAAGAGTAAGGGCTACACGGTGATGTCGAACCATCACCTGCGGGACAAGTCCCTGTCCCTGAAAGCCAAGGGCCTGCTGTCGCAGATTTTGTCACTCCCGGAAGATTGGGATTATACCTTGACCGGCCTGTGCTATATCAACCGGGAGAGCAAGGACGCTATTCGTTCCGCCGTCAACGAATTGGAGCGGGCCGGGTACATCGAGCGCCACCAGACCACGGACGAGGGCGGCAAGTTCAGCAGCAACGAGTACATCATCCACGAACAGCCCATTTCTTTGCCGCCGTCGTTGGATAAACCGTCGTCGGAAAACCCGACAACGGAAAAACCGCCGTCGGAAAATCCAACGCAAATAAATAAAGATAGAGTAACTAAAGACCAAGCTATTACTGACCCATCAATTACCCATTCCCTTCCCTCCCTTTCGCCCCCTCCCGCTAGGGCTGTTGCGGCTTCGCCGCCGGAAAGGAACGGAACGGAAGTGTCAGCGCCAATGATAAAATGAAAGAAAACGCCGAGGAAAAAATGTAGTTTTGTGGCGGAGAGGAGGGAAAAAAGATAGACTCCCAATCAGGGCGAAAAAGAGCCCGGAAAGGGAGTCAGGAAATGAAAGGAGCACAGTGGATGGAAATCCGAAGCGACAGACAAAAAGGGCTGAGCTATGTGGAGCTGGGCCGGAAGTACCACATGGACCCGCGAACAGCAAAGCGGTACGCGGAATCGCCGCAGAAGCCGGAGTACACATTGAGCGAACCCAAGCCAACAAAGATGGACTCGTACAAGCAGATCGTGGACGAGTGGCTGGAAGAGGCGCCGTATTCAGCGCTGCGGATCCTGGAGAAGCTGCGGGAGATGGGATTCAACGGAGGTTACAGTATTGTCAAGGCGTATGTGAGCAGCCGGAAAATGGACTTGAATGAGAAAGCGACGGTACGGTTTGAGACGATGCCCGGGAAGCAGGGGCAGATGGACTGGGGATTCTTCGAGGATCACCTGGTACACGTTGATACGGTGCCATCAAAACGCATTTCGGTACTTTGGAGGATACCCGGAGGAGATTCTGTACGATAACATGAAGCAGGTAGTCATCAAGCGGCTGCTGAAGCAGGAGGATTCCACGATGAACCGGCAGTTTGAGGACTTCGCGGGATTCTATGGATTCAAGCCCATTCTGTGCCGGCCATATCGGGGTCAGACGAAGGGGAAAGTAGAGCGGACGGTGCAGTTTGTCAGAGATAATTTTATGGTGGGGATCAAGTACAACAGTCTGGCGGACTTGAACGGACAGGCCCTGGCCTGGTGCAACAAGGTGAACGGGAAAGTACACGCCACCACCAACGAAATTCCCTTTGAGCGGTTGAAAAAAGAAGGACTGAGCCCTCTCTCCCGCGAGTACATTATCGACAAAATCAACCTGAGGCGAGTACAAAAAGACTGCCTCATCTCCTACGCCGGCAATCAGTACTCCGTGCCAGCGGAGTATGTCGGCAAAGATGTGGCAGTCGTGGCCCTCGACAGTATGCTGGCTGCGTATTACGAGGGGAAGCAGATCGCTCTGCACCGAGTATCGTACCAAAGGAAGGACATGGTTGTCAATCCTCAGCATTACCGAAGGCTTACGTTGAAGCAGACGATGGATGCGGAAAATGTTCTGCTGGAACAGGGCAAAGTAATAGATTTTCCCTTGAAACCATCGGATTTATCCAGATATGACGAGGTGCTGTATGACTGAATTTACTATGGACAGGCTGAGGGAAAACCTGGAAGCCCTTAAGATGAAAAACACCCTGGAGATTCTGGACAATTACCTGGAACGGGCGGTGGCGGACAAGCTCAACATTGTGGAGGTTTTGGATCACATTTTCTCAGAAGAAGCCAAATCCAAGCGGAGACGGGCCTATGAGAAGCAGATCCACTGGATAGCTCTTAGCGGCTTTGCCGCTTAGAGCTATCGCGTCCCCCTTGCGGGGAGATGTCCGGCTTCCCCATCAAGAAGACCTTGGACGACTTCGATTTCTCTTTCCAGCCCTCCATCGACAAGCGCCAGATCGACGAACTGGCCACCATGCGCTTCCTGGAAAACGGGGAGAATGTGGTCTTCCTTGGCCCGCCCGGCGTGGGCAAGACCCATCTGGCCTCCGCCCTGGGCCTTGTGGCGGCACAGCATCGCTTTTCTACCTACTACATCAACTGCCATCAGCTTATTGAGCAGCTCAAGAAGGCCCACTTTGAGAACCATCTGCCGGACAAGCTCAAGGTTCTCGCCAAGTACAGGATGCTTATCATCGACGAGATCGGCTACCTCCCCATGGACATCCAGGGCGCAAACCTGTTCTTCCAGTTGATTGCCAGGCGATATGAGAAGACGTCCACCGTCTTTACCTCCAACAAGACCTTCTCCCAGTGGAACGAGGTCTTTGCCGACGTCACCATCGCCTCCGCCATCCTGGACCGTGTCCTGCATCACTGCACCGTCATTAACATCAAGGGCGAATCTTACCGCCTGAAGGAGCGCAAGGAATTTATGCGCCAGAAACAGCAAATCGTGAACACTCTTTTTGAACAAGGAAACGCTTAGTTTTGTTACCCCCCCCTCCGCCGAAAAACAACAAAATTTCTTCGGCGTTTTCTTACAATTTCATATCGGCGTTGACAGCGATAAGCTGTGCCGGGAAAACGGCCTGTCCGTCGTCGTCCCCGGCAAGGGCAGCAAGGGAAAGAGCTACGCGGAGTACCAAGCGGAGAAAACGGGAACGAGCTGGAAAGGCAAGCTGAAAACCGCTGTTGACGCGCTTATCCCCCAAGTGTCCAGTTTTGAAGAATTGTTGCAGCGGTTACAGGCGGCGGGCTATGAGATAAAGCCGGGAAAATATGTGTCGTGCCGCGCACCGGGGCAGGAGCGTTTCACCCGCCTTAAAACCCTCGGCACGGACTACACAGAGGAAGCTATCAGGGAACGGATAGCCGGAAAGCGCACCCGCGCCGCCAAAGCCCCCAAGCAGCAGCAGGGCGGCGTCAGCCTGCTTATCGACATTGAGAACAGTATCAAGGCGCAGCAGAGCCGGGGCTATGAACAGTGGGCGAAAATCCATAATCTGAAACAGGCCGCAAAGACGATGAACTTCCTGACGGAACACAGGATAGAACAGTACGCGGATTTAGTCAGCCGGATAGATGAAGTGACAGCCGCCAGCGAACAGGCCGCAGCCAGCCTAAAGGACGTGGAAAGGCGGCTTGCAGATATGGCGGTGCTTATCAAGAATGTTACCACCTATCAAAAGACAAAGCCCCTCTACGACGCATACCGCAGGGCAAAGGACAAGGGGCAGTTTAAGGCAGACCACGAGCGCGGCATTATCCTCCATGAAGCGGCGGCAAGGGCGTTACAGGCCGCGCAGATCGGCAGGAAGCTCCCCAGTGTCGCCGCCCTCCAAGCGGAGTATGAAAAGCTGCAAGTCCAGAAAGAAGCCCTTTACGCCGACTATGGCAAGCTGAAAAAACAGGTCAGGGAGTACGATGTTATCCGGCAGAACATAGACAGCATTTTGCAGCGGGAACGCCAGCCGGAAAAGGAGCGGCAGACAGAGCGTGAATAATATCCCTTTTGCCAGTAGAAAGTACGGGAAAGGCGTGGTATAATAGGGCTATCAATACATACGGGGGCTTTGGCATGGGAATGCAGAACACGCCAGATATTGAAACGATACGTGCCGCCGTTGCTGGGGAAGCGTGGGCATTGGAAAAGGTGCTTGCCTGTTACGACGACGAAATTAACCGCCTTGCGACGGTAAAGGAGCGTCAGTCGGATGGGAGCATGAAAGTCGTTGTCGATGAAGATATGCGGCAGCAGCTTATCCTAAAATTGCTTGAAGCAATCCCGCAATTCCCCATTGAGGGCAAGTAGACGCAGCTTTGCCATCAATGGAAATGCCGACTTGTGGAAAAGATACAGACGCGAAGCGGGTGTATCTTTTCCACAAGTGCCACAAGAGGGCGTAGCTCTCTTGTGAAAAAAGAAAAGGAGCTTTCAAAATGGATATTAGGATTTTAACACCAGATGATTACTTGCTGATTATGGAACTGGCACCTGATGATGAAATTATGACTTCAATGTTTTTAAGTGTTGCCGCAGCCATAAAAGCCGGATTTGACGGAATTAGCTATACATACGGGGCATTTATAGATGGAATGATAGTAGGGTTTATATACGGCTTTGTCTTACCCAATAAAACGCTACTTCCGCAATACCTATATGTTGACACTAATTATCGTGGTCAAAAAATAGGAAAACGCCTTCTTGAAACATTTGAAAAAGAATCAAAATGCACTTGTTCAATAGCATATTTTGAAAAAGGGCTATGCAAATATTATGCAGAGCAAGGCTATATTATAGGTAACTCTGTCGTTGCCCTTAAAGAATTATCGTACAACCCGAACGAGAAATAACAAAGGCGGGGCGCGGCAGCCAAGTATGGCCACCGCGCCCCGCCTTATATGTGGGTGCAGCTCTTATGTGCCTGTTACGCAGTAGAAGCCCATTTTAGAGGGCTTGAATGTAATTCCCTTGCTTCCTAAAAAACACGCCCGGAAAGCCGCATAAAATGGGGCTTATTTTGCCCCTACCGCGTAACATGGGAGCGTCGTTTCCTCATGCGCTCGGCGGCTTGCTTCCGGGTGATACGCTTCCGGCAATCGGGGCAGTATTTCACGCTGTTGGAGCTGGAAGCAAAGGCCGCGCCGCATACGGTACAGCGGCGCAAGTCCTCCCGCTGGTACAGCTCGGCTTGCAGCTCCCTATCGTCCGGCAGGACGGCGGCACGAAACCACTTGCACAGCAGCGAATAGGAAATAAGCTGCGGACAGACGCACGTTTCCCCGTCGTCCAACAACAGGCAATTCCCGTTGTCGTAGTTACAGCAGGATTTTTTCACAAGGGCGTTGACTTTCCGGCTTTGCTGCGGCGTCAGCCGTTTCAGCCCGTTCATTCGTCGTTTGCGGCGAAAACGGCAAGCCCCGCAAACTCCGCTTCGGTCAGGGCGTCGATCTTCTGCAAGGCGCGTACCGCCAGCTCTTGCATATCCCCGTCCATGAACGGCAGGGCGGCGTTGACGCGCTCGAACAGCTCCCGCTTGTTGCCTGTATTGTAAATGCTCAAAAGGTTTTCTTCCTCAACGGTCAATCGAATCATGTTCATACCTCCATTTCGTGTTTCTTCGATTTCGCCGCCGCCTTTTTCGGGGCGGCTGTTTTCTTGTCTGCGGCAAGCTGCGCCCGGATAGAGGGGCGGGGCTTACGGATTTCCCTGTCCCGGTTCTCGTCCTTGCCGATCAGCGCATACGTCCCATGTCTGCCCTCAATTTTGGAAAAGGAAAGGGTCTTATAAGGCAGCATGGAGAAAAGACGGTCGGTGTCCTTTGTAGACGCAAGCTGCATAAACGCCGGGGCGATCTCCACCATGAAATGCGTCTTGTTGGGGCTGTTCAGCCTGTCCAGCCCTTTCATGCGCTCCACAATGCGCCGCGCTTCATGCTCAATCAAACCATCGTGCAGCGCGGCGACGTGGGCTTTGAAGTCCCCCGGCGTCAGGGCGTCCCGGCTGTGCTTCTCCGCTTGCAGCACTTCGCGGAGTGCTGCGGGGTCGTTCGGCAGCGTTTCATAGCGCAGATACTTTCCAAGGCGCGGGTCGGGGGAAGCGTCGAAAAACTCCCTTGCGGGCTGCTCCCTGTCCCCGTAGGCATAGGTCAGGCGCACCATGTCGGCGGGAACCGCCTGCTCCTTGACGCGCTGGTAGTGCTGCGCATAGTCCAGCTCATACAGATTGCCCCGGATTTTCCCGTCCTCCACGCCTGTAAGCTCAATGGCATAGGCCAGAATCCTGTCGCGGGTCTGCTCCTTGTGGAAACGCCAGGTATTGTGCGGCCCTGTGTCCTTTAGGAAAACGTCGCGCTCCCTAAAGCAATACGTCCCCGACGGGCGGGAGAGCCAGAGAAGCGTTTTGTCCGCTGCGTCAGGGCTTGCCGCCGCCTTTGCGATAACCTCCTTGTCAATCTCCAAATCGCTTTGGTAAAAGCCTGTATTTTGCCGCATAAGGGCATTGAGGGACGCGAACACGTCCACATTATCAAACCTTTGCATGGGTCAACTCCTTTCCAAGTCCTGCGACTTCGTTTTTGCCGCCGTCTTTTTCTGCGCCGCCCGTTCCTTATCGGCTTTGAGCTGCGCCCGGATAGAGGGCTTCTTTTCCGGCATCCTGCCGCCGCGCTCCGAATCGGCCTTGATTGCGTCGGCAAGGTCAAGCAAGGAAATCTGTTCCCCAGCCTGTACCTTTGCTTCCAACTCGTCAACGGTGGGCGGGGGCGGGGTATTGTTGATGATACCGTCAAAGCTGTTGTCGTTCTGCTCTACGGCGTCCTCAATGTGCTTTATGGGGCTTTCCGGCTGCGTGGCGGCAACGGCAAACGCCCGTGTGCCATTCCCCATGATGAAATACTTTCCGTCCTCCGATTGGTGGTGAAAGCCATATCCGGCGGCTTCCATCTGTTCGCGGGTCATATCGGTAACATGGAAGCTGCCCCGGGGCGTCCTGATTTGCTCCCCCGTCATACGGGCGTCGGGGGTAAGCTCCTGCTGCTCCCGCAAAAACTCCGGCACCTGCTGATAGCCGATACTGTCAACATAGTGGGCGGTGTCCTGTCCGGCCTGATGAAGCACTACCACGTCGGAAACGGAAAGGCTGTGTCCCTTAAAGTCTGCGGGGTGGTCGATGTTGAAGCAGGTGAAAATATCGTCCAGCGACATATCCGGCGCAAGGGGCGCGGTATAGATCAGGTCATAATTCGCCGGGTCAACGGCAAGCCCCGCCGCCTGCAAGCGGTCGTAAGGCTCAAAACGGAAATCCCGCGTTTCGTCCCCGCGCTTTAGCTGGTAGATGGAAAAGGTGTCCTGCGTTTGCGGCTGGGCCTGCTCCGGCGCGGGGGCTTCGGCGGCGGGCTGCTCCTGCGGGGTCTGTACCGCCTGTTGCTTCTGCGCCCGGATATGCGCCCGCTGTAACTCGGTGGGCTTCTCGCCAGTAATGGGCGCAATGGCTTTCACATAATCCGCTGCGTAGTAGGCGTTTGTGGTAAGCTGCCGCTGCCATGCCCCCTCTTTGGGCGACCAGCGGAAGCCGTTGTGTTTCAGTTCTTCCCTTGTTGCTTCGTCGGGCTTGCCGTCAAAGAAGATTTGCAGACGGTTAGCGTCGGTATTCGCTTCCACCTTGCCGCCGTCAAACTCCCAGCCTACAAAGCCGATTGTCTTTTGCTGTGTGAGGGAAGCAATGCGGGTTTTCAAGCGGCGTATTTCTGCGCTGTTGTTGGATAAAGCCCACGAGGGGTAGGGTACGCGGTCATAGGAAGCCATGCCAGCCACCAGTTTTTGCCCCTGTTCCGGCGAAAGGCCGGGGCAGCCGTCAAGTGTCTTGTGCTTGCGGAAATAGGCGTTTACCGCTTTCATTTTCTCCTGCAACTTTTCCAAGCCCACCAGTTTGCTTTCCAGTTTGGGGACAGCCTGCGGGTCGTCCGCGCTGATACCGCCCATACCCGTACTGCGGATTTTATCAAGTAAGCCTTGAATATCCCGCCATTCCTCCATATTCCTATCCCGCGCCGCGTTCTGCTTTTCTTTCTGCCTAACCGGGAAATTAGAACCGCCAGTAATCAGAATAGAGGGTACGCGGGCTTCAATGGCATAGCTGGCATTTAAGTTTGCCGCCAGCTTCCGGGCATAGGTATCAAGCAGACTGTCTATTTTCTCATGGTACATCGGGTCTACCCGCGCTTTTTGACGCTCCGCGATCTGTATGGCTTCGTCAATGTAACTGCGGTAAGCTGCCGTCGCGCTGCCCGGTTTGTAGCTATCAAAGCTATTCATTTCCTTTGCGCGTCGGGCGGCGGCTTCGTTAATGGGATAATAGGTAACGGACGCTTCCGGCTTCGCTGCGGCCTGCTCCGGCGTGGGGGCTTCGGCGGCAGGGGCGTCCTGTTTCACAAGATTTCCGTCCCGGTAAGCGTAGCCCTGTGTAGCAATCGTTTCCAGCGTTTCAGCCGTAACCTCTCCGGCGGTCTGTATGTCCGCGTCGATCAGCATTTGTAGCGTGGCCTTTACCTCGCTGGAAAGCTCCTGCTGCTGTTCAGGGGGCAGTTTATCAAAGACAGGGGTTTCCGGCTCCTGCGGCTGTCCCTCGGCGGCGGGGTAAGGCTCGTAGCCTTTGGCGGCGTATTCCTCGACGGTCATTCCTGCGGCGGCGGCTTCCTGCGCGATTTCCTCCCTGACGTGTTCCTTGTACGCCTGAAGCTCCGGGTCAAAGTCGGCAAGCCGTGGCGCGGGCGGCAATTCATAGTCGCCGCTGTTGAGCTTCCCCCGGCACTCGGCAACATAGGCTTGTACGGCGGTGTGATAGGCCGTTTCGGGCGGGGTCAGGCTATCGCCGCTTTGCATTGCGGCGGTAGCGGCCTGCTCCATCTCGGAAAGGGCGCAATGGAGTTTCAGATAGGGGACAAACTCATGCAGCAGCATAGCCCGCTGTTCCTTGTCCGCTTCCAAGGCTTCCTTGCCCTCGGTGTGCAGCAAGTGGTTTTCCCAATCCGCGTTGTTCTCATAGTGGGCGTGGTATTTTTCGATATGGTCTATCAGGCTCCCGTCGCCGTCGCCCAAATCCTGCCGCCCCTCGTAGTGGTCGGCTTCGCCGTCAAAGACGCAATCAATGGCAAACTTCGTCTTGTCATAGCCGGGGCTTGCAAGCTCCGCTTCGTCAAGGGAAGCAAAAAGGGCGTTTGCGCGGGAAAGGGGCATGGTTTCTCCCTCCCGCAGCCCCGCGCTCTCGCTCCAAATAATCGTAACGGTAGGCTCGGCGGCAAGGTCGGGGGCCGCTTCCTGCGGCGGTTTGTCCTGCTCCGGCAAATACGCGGCTACATCGTCGGACGGCTCCCCCGGATTATCCGGCAAATTGTCCGGGGTGGCTGGCTCACTCCATTGCTCAAAACCGGGCTGCGGCTGCTCCTGCTGGGCGGCCTGCTCCCGCGCCTGTTGCAGCTCCGCAAAGTGTCCGTCAATGCTGTCTATGATCTCGGCGGCGGTGGTGCGGATTGTTTCAAGGGACGCTTTCAGCTCCGCAAGCTCCCGCCCGCTGCTCCACCCGGCGACGTAGCCAAAGGAATAGTCCGACGTATCAAGCCCGTAGTGCTGGCAGACGGTGTACGCCACGCTTTCGGCCTGTACCTCCCTTGTGCGGCGGTCTGGCCTGTCCGCTAAATCCTCTTTCGGGGCGTTCAAGTCAATGTCATGCAGCTTTGCGTGAGCGATCTCATGGATAGCGGTTTTAAGGGTCTGTAATTCGCTCATGCCCTCTTGAATGGCAATCCGTTTTTCTTCCAGATGGTAATAGCCGTGAGATTTGCCCTCGATGTTTTCAAAGCCAACGGGGACGGGTGAGGTCTGTTCCAGCGCGGCGAAAAAATCATTGTAGCGGTCAACGTCCCCCGTCAGCTCGTCCACCGCAATGTCGGGCAGCTCCCGCCCCTCGGTCTGCGAAACATCAAAGACAGATACCACCTTGTAGGCGGGGACGGTGATTTCCTGTTCCTCGGTGACGGGCTTCCCGTCCTTGCCGATGATGGGTTTCCGCATCTGCGGGTCTAACTTCTCCACTTCCCGCTTGACCTTGTAGGGGGACGGCGCAAAGATTTTAATGCCCTTTTCACCCCGCTTGACATTGCGCCCGTGGGTGTTCTTCCATGTATTGAAGCCCGCCACAAGGGAAGCGTCGGGGGCTTGCATGGCAATCAAGAGCGTATTCCGAAAGCTGTAATTATGGAACTTCGACATAACGCGCAGATAGTCCTTATAGCGTTCACTGTCGAACAGCTCCGCAATGCCCTGTTCCAGACGGTCGGTAATCTCCTTTATCTTCTCGGTGGGCTTCTCGGAAGTCAGGACGATAGGGACGACGGGGCGCGGCTGCGGGGGTTCGGCGGTCAGCGTCGCGGCCTGCCCTGTGCTGATAGCGTCAAAGTCCGCTTTCTCCGGGTCAGGACGCGCCGGGGGCTGGGGATAGCTCATAATGCGGTATTCCTCCGGCACGTCCCGTCCCTCGTAGTGACGCTCCCATTTGTCGCCGCTTTCCACGATATAGCCATAGGGGGTGAAGCTGCCGCGCTCCTGCTCGGCGGCATTGCGCCCAAAGGCCGCAAGGTCAATGCCCTTTTTCCATTCTTCGGGCATATCCACCATGCCGGATTTGTTCAAGTAGTAGTCACCCAAATCCCGCACCGTCTGTACTCCGGGGATATGCACGAAAAAGTCAGGGTTATAGGTGTAGTCGATGATCTGCCCGATGTTCTCAAAGCCCTTTTTCCGCTGGGCTGCGGCGTTCAGCGCGTCAAGGTCAGCGGGGGTAAGGGCTTCCAGACGCGCCGCAAGGAAATTCAGCTCGTCAATCCCGGCGGCGCGTACCATGTCATAGGGTAGCGCAAGGGGCTTATCTATGGGGTAAGAATACCCGTTGATGAAAAAATCCTGCGGATTGTCGGCGGTGATACCGACGCTCTGCATAGCCGCGTGAAGCTGCTCCACCGTCGCTGGCATGGAGAGCCACGCGCTACTTAATTCTCCCGCTTCAAAGCGGCTGCGGTTGTCAATTAAGATAGAAAAAATTTCGCTCAATCGTTCGCTCCTTTCTTCGCTCATCATGCGGTGCATAAGCTCGTAATCCTCCGCGCTCATGCTGCCGTCAAATACATAGGGGTCAAAGTCCCCCTCCCGGTAGGGCTTTTCCGAAAACGGAAGTCCTGCGGCGTGGGCGGCTTCCCTCGCTTCCTCGATCTGCTCCGGCGATAATGCGTTGTCGTGGGCTTCGATAAAGTCAGCGATATTGTTATAGCCGTTCTCATAGTGGCGGCGCACTCCGGCGGTCAGCTCGGTAAGGTTCATGTCCTCGCCCAAGTAGCCGCAGTAATAGCCGTTCAAAACAACGGCGGCGGGGTCGGTCTGCTGGATTTCCTGCAAGCGGCTCCTGTCCTCCGGCGTAAGGGTGTCGTCCATTTCAAGATAGAGATAGTCGCTGCTCCATGAACGCCCCTCCCGCCAGAACGCTATCCACGCAATGCCCGCCCGCAATTCGTCCTGATAAACCTTTACGGCGTCCCGTAAACTCGCCATAGCGTTCCTCCTTTCCGCATAAGGGTTTGGGACTATCCCAACAAGCAAAATCCCCGTCCTGCACCGTAGCGCAAGGCGGGGATTTTACGGAAGTGGGTACCCGCTTCCTATGCTTGCTGCGTAAGTTCTCTGTCCCTCGAAACCGTAGCCCGGTAGTTGACGTACTTCCCGCCAGTGTCGGCTAAAAGCACCAGCCCGTCGTAGGTTTTACCCGTTTTCGGGGAGTACAGCTTTTTCACTTTCGCCTTGCCGTCTTTCAGCAGCGCGGCGGCGATTTTCGGGGTAAAGGCGGTTTTGCGTTCCTCGAAAAAGCGGTCATTTTTCCACATGGTAAAAGCGCAATCCCGGTTCCCGCAATAGTAGTTCTTCCTGCCCTCGTAGACGCTGCCGCCGCAGCGGGGGCATTTGCCGATAACGGGCTTGTCCTCCTTGAAACGCGCCTTATCCGCGTCGGAGATATTCGGGTGGGCCTGCACCAGCTCCCGCGCCATAGCTTCAATGCCGCGCATGAAGCCGTCCGCGTCGGCCTTGCCCTTTGCGATCTGCGTCAGGGTGTTTTCCCATTCAGCGGTAAGCTGGGGAGAGGTCAGCACGTCGGGGAGAACAGCCACAAGGCCGTTGCCGTCCCCTGTGGGGATAAGCTGCTTGCCCTTGCGCTCCACAAAGCCGGATTTCACCAGCTTTTCAATGACGGCGGCGCGTGTGGCGGGAGTGCCAAGCCCGCGCCGTTCCGCATCCGGGTCAGTGTCCTCGTTCCCGGCCCGTTCCATAGCGGATAAAAGGCTTGCTTCCGTGTGCTGCTTCGGGGGCGTGGTGTCGTGGGCCGTCACCTTAACGGCGGGGCGGTCAAAGCTCTGCCCCTCGGCAAAGGGCGGCGCGTCCAGCGCAAGGGCGTTTTCCTCGCCGTCGGTATCAGGCTTCTTTTTCAGCGTCGCCCGATAGCGGCGTTCAAGCTCTTTCCAGCCCATGCAAAGCACCGTCTTTCCCTTTGCCGTAAACTCGCCGCCGGCGCATTGGAAAACCGCCGTAACCACTTCGTAGGTGTGCGGCTCGGCGGCGGCGAACAGCAGCCGCGCCCCGGCAAGGGTCAGGATATTCCTTTCGCTTTCGGGCAGCGCGGCAAGGTCGGCCTTTGCAAGCTCCATCGTGGGGATAATGGCGTGGTGGTCGGAAACCTGTCTGCTGTCAAGGATGCGGGAAACATCGGGGGAAAACTCCGCGCCCTCCATAAAGGCCAGCTTGCCGCACAGCATAGCGGCGGTGCTTGCCGCCGTTTCCCCCATGTCGTCGGTTAGATAGGTGCTGTCCGTCCTCGGATAAGTCAGCAGCTTCTTTTCATACAGGGCTTGCGCCAGGTCAAGGGTCTGCTTCGCGGTGTAGCCGAAAATGCGGTTGGCTTCCCGCTGTAAGGAAGTCAGGTCAAAGAGCTTCGGCGGGGCTGCGGTTTTCTTCTCCCGCAGAACGGAAGTACAAACGGCCCGCGACGCTTCGCAAGCCGTTTTAAGTGCTTCCGCTTCGGCGGCGTCGGGGATCTTCGCGCTTGCCGCTTCCGCGCCGGAAAGGCCAAGGCGCACATGGTAGTATTTCTCTTTCTGGAAATGGGAAATAGCCGCGTCCCGGTCAACCAGCATTTTCAGCGTCGGGGTCTGGACGCGCCCCACGTTCAAGGTCTTTCCATACAGGCAGGAGAAAAGCCGGGTGGCGTTGATACCGATAAGCCAGTCGGCCTTTGCGCGGCACAGCGCGGAAGCGTAGAGGGCTTCGTACTCGCTCCCGTCTTTCAGATTGTCAAAGCCTTGCCGGATTGCCGCCGTTTCCATTGAGGAAATCCAAAGGCGGCGCATGGGCTTCTTGCAGCCCGCCATATCGTAGACAAAGCGAAAAATCAATTCACCCTCGCGCCCAGCGTCACAGGCATTGACAACCTCGGTCACGTCGGCGCGGTGCATAAGCTCTTTAAGGGTCTTGAATTGCTTTCCCTTGTCCGGGGAAACGGTGTACTGCCATTCCTGCGGCAGAATCGGCAAGCTGTCAAGCTGCCACTTCCTGTACTGTTCCCCGTAGGCGGCGGCTTCCGCAAGCTCCACCAAATGCCCGACGCACCATGAAATGAGGTAGCCCCCGCCCTCGATATATCCGTCCTTTTTGCCGGAAACGCCAAGGGCGGCGGCAATCGCCGCCCCGACGCTGGGCTTCTCCGCAATGACTAACGCATAGCTCATTCTTCCTCGCCCTCCTGTTCCTCCGGCTCGTCCTCGTCGTACTCGTCAAAGTCGAAATCGTCAAGGTCTGTGCTGCCTTTGACGGCCTGCTTCGGCTTCATAAACTTGAAGTAGTAGAGCGCACCACCGCCGCCGATCAGGGCGACAACAAGGAACAGGACAAGCCCGCCCATGCCGCTTTTCTCTTTCGGCTGCTCGGTGGGTTCCTCCGGCTCCGCTGCCTTGCCGCTGCAAGTGGTCATGTTCGTAGCACATACGGGGCAAGCCGTATTCACCTTTCCGGCTTCGCATTTGTCGGTACAGCTACAAACGGCGGGGGCGGGCGTCGCGCTGCCGCCGTCCTCGTCGATAATAGCCAAAAGGTCGGCTTCGTCCACCTGATTCAGAAAATGGACGGTGTTATTTCCGTCGGCGGCGTTGTCAATGACGATGTAAAAATAGTTGCCGCCCTTGCTCTGCACCACGATAAACTGCTTATCCCCGGCGGCGTCGCCGCTAATGTCGTCCACAAGGGTCATGTTGCCCTCCGGGGTCAAGGGCTGCGGGTCGGGTGTTTCCACCTTTACGTTGCTGTCGTCGGTGGGGGTGTCGTCGCCCTGTGCGTAGGCGGTGACGGAAACGCTGCCAAAGCACATAACGAGGGCCAGCAGCACAAGGAAGCTGCGCACGATTTTCTTATTCCTCATTCTCTTTTTCCTCCTGTCCGTCATAGTCTGCGGGGGCGGCGGCAATGCCAGGAATACCGCCCCCGGAAAGCATAGCCGTAAGCTCCTGCGGGGTCAGGCGCATAGAGCGCACGACCTGGACGATTTGCAGATTTTCCGCTTCGGTTTTCTGCGCTTCCAGCCCTTTCAGCCTGTTTTGATACTCGGTGATCTTCTCGCGGGTCTTTTCGATCTCCTTGTCAATGCGGTCAATTTTGTTTGCCATACTGTCATTACTCCTTTCCGTAACGCTCTTTCCAAGCGTAGCTGCGCCCCAAGCCTTTCACTTTGATAAGGTGGGGCATGGCGTTTTCTTCAATGGCAATCGCCCGCTGGTACAGCGCGGGGTACTGCTCTTTCAAGGCTTCAACCTCCTGCCGCTTCATGCTGGTGCAGAAAAAGCAAGAGGATTTTCCCGGCTGCGGCAAGCCCGCCGCCCAGATTTCCCGGACGCAATCGCTCCGGCTCCACCCCCATTGTTCAATCAGGGGATAGATGTTGTGATATTTCTTATCGGCTTCGTTGTACTCGCGGGAATGTTCATACCGCTTCACTTCGCCAGCGTCATAGCCGATATAGCGGTTTACCCTTTCGCCCCGCGCCCATACCTCCCGGCATGGGGCATAGTTGTTGCAAAACTTCTCCTGCGGCCCAATCTTGTGCTTTTGGGAACACCGCTTATAGCCATAGGCGATAGAGGGCAACGTATGGGAACGCAAGCACTCCATTTCAAGGGTCAGGCGGTTGCCGTAGCGGTCTACATTCTCCACAACGGTAATCTGCGGCATACCGTGGGCGGCAAGCCACTCATTCATCGTCACAACGAATTGATAGGTGTGGGGCTGCTCCGCGCCTGTGTCCGCAAAGGTGATAAGGTCAACGGGGATATGGTGATTGTAAAGGCCAACAAGTAAGGCGGCACTATTCGTGCCGCCCCCAAAGGAAACTATATTGATTTATCGCACCTCCATTTTTGATGTTTTTTCATATCGGTATTTCATTTGCGCGGGGTACAGGTCGGCGGCTGGGCGTCGGCTTCCTGTCCAACGCTTGCCGCCAGCCAGCCCCGCGCACGTCCACCCGGCAGCGCGTAGACTTGCGCCGCTCTCGGTGTCCAGCGTGTAGGTGATGATCTTCTCGTAGCCCATAGCCCGCGCCGCCCGCCACGCTGCGGCATAGAGCATACTGCAAGCGTTTTTCGTGCCGTCCGTACAAAGGCGGTTGACTTCCAGCGTCAGGCCGTTGTCCAGATAGCGGCTGACGGGCCGCCCCACGATGGCAACGCCCACAAGCCGCCCGTCTGCGGTGCAGCCGATGGAAAACTTATGCCCGGTAACGGGCTTATGGTGGCGGTGGTGCTGGGCGACAAAGGCGTTGGCTTCCGCAAGGGAAACGGGGGTCAGGGTAAGCATTGGCTGTCCCTCCCGTCAATCCCAATTCATCAGACCGTAGCCGCGAATGACGCTGCTTCCCAGCGGATAGCTCTTGATTTTACAGGCGTCGCCGGAATTGCCCTCGACGGTGTAGACGCGCTCCCCGTCGGTGCCGATCACAATGCCTACATGGTCGGCGTCGCCGGAGTTGTCCCAGTCAAAGAAAATCGCGTCGCCGGGGGCAATGTTGGTATAGTTCCTGTCGCCCCATTGTCCATGAGAGGTAAACCACGCCATACCGCCGGACGTGCAGCCAGCAAAGCGCGGTTCGGATAAGCCCATCTGATTGTAGCACCACGAAACGAAACAGGCGCACCACTCGACACGCCCATTAAAGCCGTACCAGCTCCAATAGGGATAGCCGCCCACGTTCCCCACCTGTGACTTTGCAATGTCCACCACAGCCGTATTGCCGGGGCGCGTCCCATTGATGAAATGAACGCCGCTCAAATCCTCGGACGGGGTACTGTTCGCAGAACCGCCGCCAAAGATAAGGGGCTTGTTGCCGCTTGTTTCCAGATACACCCGGAACATATCAAGCTGCTCCGGCGTTAAAAGGCTGGGGGCCAGCGACGATATGGGCGTGTTCGTCAGGGACACATTGAGGATATAGTAGTTATAGGGTACTTGGACGGTATAGCTGTTGCCCTCGCTGTCCGTCCGGGTTTCTGTGCGGTAGCGCACTTCGACGGTGGGCGTCACAGTCAGGGTGTATTGCTTATCAAAGACGCGCTGCAATTCTGCCTGTGCGCTTGCGAGGGTATAGCTCTGCAAAAGGGCGGTCAGGTAGGAAGCCAGCTCGTGGGGATTGTGGAAAATGTCGTCAAGGTCATAGCGGTATTCGTCATAGCCCGGATAGGTGCTTTCGATGTTGTCTATCTGGCTTTGCAGCGCAGCTTCCTTTCCGGCATAACTGTTTTCCACCGCCACAAGGTCGCTGTCCTCCGACGTATAGGACGTACCCAGCACCCCGTTTATGGTGCCGGAGAAAATAGAGGAACAGGACGACAGGCCGGAGAAAATCATCACAGACAGCAGAAGCGCGGCGACGGCGATTATCACGCCTACCGGGTGCCGCGCCACAAAGGAAACGGTTTTTTTCGTTTCCTCTGCGGTCTTTTTCGCTGCCTTGCGGGTGTTCTCCGCTGCCTTTGCCGCCGCAGCCGCGCCGCCCTTTTTCATGGCCTTTGCATACTGCCGCTTGATACGCTGCTTCTGCATAAAGCGGGAAGCGGGGTTGGACGCGGCGATCTGCGGGTTATCCTGCAATGCCTTTTGGTACAGGTAGTTGACGTTGGCCTTTTCTGCCGCCCGTTCCGCTTTCGCCGCCGCCCGGTAGGGTTTGAGCTTGTGGCTGCGGTAGCCCTCCCTGACTTTCCGCGCCCCGTATTTCAAGCCCTTTTCCGCTGCTTCCTCGGATTTGTGCGCACCCTCCACGCCGGAATTGTCCTTTTCAACGGAATGTACCTTGTTGTGGACGAAAATACCCGCCTCCTGTGCGGGGCGGGAAAGAGGGCTGTGCTTGTCCTTAAAGCCGGGGGGCCTGTCGTGTTCCTCAAAGCGCAGGCGGGTCTTGCCCTTGCCTGTGGCTTCGTCAAAGGTACGCTCCCGCACCAGCTTCTTTTCTTTGGGGATAGCCGCCCTTGCAGCGTCCAGACGGTCGGCGGCTCTGTCGGATTTCTCAATATACTTGCCAAGCTCCGGCGTCGCCCGTTCTTCCTCGGTGAATTGCAGACGTGACGATCTCGCCCCCGCCGCGCCCTCCCGCTGGGCTTTCCGCACCGCCTTTTTAGACGCTTTCCGGGTCTGTGCGCCGCCGATATGCTCCATGACGCGCTCGGCGGTGGCGGCGTCCTCCTTTGCGGGGGTAACAGGCAGACGGGGCAGCGGGGCAGCGTCGGTGGCTGTGGGGTCAAGTTGCGCCGCCGCGTCCTGTGAGGCCTGCTGCTCCGGCGTTTTCTGAAAATCCGCGTCCTGCTCCCGCTGGCTGATACGCTGGGCTGTCTGCTGGGTTTCGTTGACTTCGATAGCCCCGTCGCGGGTCATTTTCTGCGTGATCTTATCGCGGGGTTTATACTGTTTTATGGTGCTTCACCTCCAATTCGCGCCCTTGCAAGGGCGCAGTATTCGCTGTTCAGCTCAATGCCGATATAATGGCGGTCAAGGGTCTTTGCCGCAAGCCCCGTCGTGCCGCTGCCGAAAAAGGGGTCAAGGACAACGCCGCCTTTGGGACAGCCTGCCAAGATACAGGTTTCCGCCAGCTTCGGCGGGAACGCGGCGAAATGCCCGCCCCTATACGGGACGGTGTTTATCAGCCACACGTCCCGCCTGTTGCGCATGGTGGGGATAAGGGCGGGGTCGTAGTAGCCGCCGCTCCTTGCCTTGTTCAAGCCCTGCACCTTGCCCTGTCCCGGTACCTCTGCGGCATATTTGCTGCTTGCGCTGCGGCTGGATTTGTACCTTGCCGCCGTTTTGGGGGCGGTCGGCTCCGCAACTGCGGCGGCGTCATAGTAATACTGCTTTGACTTCGTAAGCAGAAAGACGTGTTCATAGCAGCGGGTGGGGCGGTCTTTCACGCTCTCCGGCATGGGGTTTTCTTTCTGCCAGATAATATCGCTGCGCAGATACCAGCCGTCAGCGCGTAAGGAGAACGCCAGAAGCCAAGGAATCCCGATCATGTCCTTGTGCTTGCAGCCTGCCGCTGTCCGGGCAAGGGAAAAGCCCTGTCCGTTGCGGCCTTTGGGATATTTGGGGTCGGTGTAGCCGCCTTTGCTGCCTGTGCCGCAGTAGGTGTCCGAGATATTCAGCCAGAAAGTGCCGTCAGGACGCAGGACGCGCTTTAGCTCATGGAAAACCGCCGTCAGCCGTTCTATGTACTGCTCCGGCGTGTCCTCCCGCCCGATCTGCGCGTCAAGCCCATAGTCCCGCAGGGCGTAGTAGGGCGGCGACGTTACCGCGCAATGGACGCTTTCGGCGGGAAGCTCCCGCAGGGCGCACAGCGCGTCCCGGTTGATGATGGTGTCCGCTGTCATGCGCCGCTCACTTCCTCCGGCTTCGTCGTCATTACCCGGTACAGCTCCGTATCTTTCGGGAAGCGGTCTACAAAGGGGAGAATGACGTTGCCGTAGAACAAAAGCCCCTCGCCCGCTTCGGTGTGGGTAACGTACTTCATCTGCTGGGGGGAGATATTGAGCTGCTTTGCAAGGATAGCCCTGTCGCCCGCCGCCTGATTGAGCATGAGGACAAAATCGCTGTTCTCAAAGATATTTTCCACTTCCCGGCTGCTCAAAAGGTCTTTCACGTTCTGCGTAATGGCGGTGGGAATCCCGCCCCATTTGCGAAAACGCTTCCAGATTTCAACACTGTAAGCGGCGGTCTGTTCCTCTTTCAGCAGCAAATGAAACTCGTCCATGTAGTAGCGGGTGGACTTCTGTTCGGCGCGGTTGACGGTGACGCGGTTCCATACCTGGTCTTGGACAATGAGCATACCCAGCTTTTTAAGCTGTTTGCCTAACTGTTTAATATCAAAGCAGACAAGGCGGTTGGAAAGCTCCACGTTGGTACGGTGGTTAAAGACGTTCAAGCTCCCGGAAACATACAGCTCCAACGCCGCCGCGATACGCGCCGCTTCCGGCTCCGGCTGCTTCAAAAGCTCGTCGTACAGGTCGCCCAGAATCGGCATTTTCTCCGGGTCGGGGTCTGCAAGGAACGGGCGGTAGACGTTGCGCACAGCCCGGTCAATGACGGTCTTTTCCACAGGCTGCAAGCCCTCCTTGCCGCCTACCACCAGCTCACACAGGGAAAGAATGAAGTCGGATTTCAGCGCAAGGGGGTTGTCGTCCTCGCTGTAATTGAGGTTTATATCCATCGGGTTCACATACTGGCTGCTGGTGGGGGAAATGCGCACCACCTGTCCGTGAAGCCGCTGCACAAGGGGGTAATACTCCGCTTCGGGGTCGCAGATGATTATGTCGTCGTCTGTAATTAGGAAAGCGTTTGCCATTTCCCGCTTTGCCGCAAAGGATTTGCCGCTTCCGGGGGTTCCGAGGATTAACCCGTTGGGGTTTTTAAGTTGCTTGCGGTCACACAAAATCATGTTGTTAGACAGGGCGTTTAGCCCGTAGTACAGGCTTGCCCCTGTCTGGAACAGCTCTTGCGTGATAAAGGGGATAAAGATAGCGGTGCTGCTGGTGGTAAGTCCTCTTTGAATGGGGATAAGGTTCTCCCCAAGGGGGATAGAGGACACAAGCCCCGCTTCCTGCATATAGTCAAGGCGGGTCAGCGCACAGTTGTATTTCTGCGCGATACCCGCCGCCGCGAACACGTCATTGTTCAGCTTCCGCTTTGTGTCCGCCATATTCACCACAAGGAACGTGAGCAAAAACATTCTTTCATTCCTGCTCTGTAAATCCTGCAAGAGATTTTTCGCTTCGCTGCCGAACGTGGCAAGGTCGGACGGAATAATGTCCATGTCGTAGCCGCTTCGGACAGCTTTTTTCTGTTCCTCAATCTTCATTTTGTCAAGGTCGGTGATCTTGCGCTTGATGGTCTTGATGGCTTCGATCTGGTCGATACTGCGGATATGCAGATTGACGATCACACCCGTTTCAAGGTCGAGAATGTCCGCAAGCATACGGTCATTCAGTTCCGGCGCAAGGATTTCAAGGAAGCTCACCGCCCCCAGCTTGCGCCCCATGCGGAAATAGCGTCCCTCGCCAAAGCGGAACGAGGACGGGGCGATAAAGTCCTTTGTGGAAAGCCCGGACGGGGCCAGCCAATCCCACGAGAAGCGGAACGGTTCGCCCTCCGGGTGGAAAACGCCGTGTAGGGTCTGCAAGCGTTCATAGCCTGTCTGCGGGCGGGCGGTCACGCCCAGCACCTTAAAATTGTTCAGCACATCGGTTTCAATACGGGAAAGCCGCGCCTTTGCCGCCGCAAGGTTATCCGTTTCAATGGAGAACGTGATATACTTCTGCTTCACAAGGCCGTTGTTGCCCTTTTCAAGCTGATTTTTCAGCATATCGGCGTACTCGCTGCGGATAGAATTGAAAGCGTCGGCCTGCGGGGGAATGTCGATAGTCTGCTGCGCCTTTTCCTGCTGCGCCCCCTGATTGATGAAAGAGAGCTGTACCGATACGGAAGCGTCAAAGTAGTTGAGGAAATCGCACCAGTTTTCAAAAATGGCGGTCTTGTCGTCGGCCTGCGCAAGCTGGTAGTTTATATCCTCAAACGCGATACTCTTTGAATACCGCTTGTCCGAAACATGGCAGATACCGTCCGGGTACATCTGGATATAGGGGATAGTCTGCTGGGCGGTATGGGGCTTGCCGTCGCCCTTTGCCCTCTGGATAACGGCTGCAATCTCTTTCTTCTCTGCGCGGGTCAGCTTCCTTTTAGCCCCTGCGGGGGCGGCTGCTGTGTTTTGTGCCTTTGGCAATCGCTGATACCTCCTTTTCAAGTTTCCGCTGCTTTTCCAAGACAGCGTACAGGTTTTCGGTCTGATAGGGCCGCTCCTTTGGACGGATAAACTTTGTTTCCGCAATGTTTCGGATTACCGTTTCAAGGGGCTGCCCGTGTTTTTCGTACATGGCAAAGAGGAAACAGGGGAGCATGACGGCGCACATCAACGCCGCCGCAACGGTCGTCCCGGTGCTTCCTTTGAGCAAAAAGAAAAGCGGCAATCCCATAGCGAGGGCTGCCGCAAAGCAAACGATCTGCCGCTTCGTCAGGCTGAGTGCGACTTTCGTTTTTACTTTCGTCAGGTCTTTGGGTACGGGTACATACGCCAAGCGATAACCTCCTTTCCCGCCCTAATGGGCACTAAAGATGGATTTTGCCAACGCGCCGGACTTGAACAGGGAGAAGCAGAGGATAACGGTGTAGGCTGCAAGGGAGAAAATCGCGCTGTGCAAATTGTCCGCTATTATCATGCTGTTTACCAAAACCGCGTAAACGCCGACGCATATCATAATCAGGAAGCCCTGAAATCCGAGGGCGATAAGGGATTTGAGGTAGTTGTTTCCAATCTGCCCCCACTCCCGGTTTGTCATTGTTGCGAATGGAATAGGCGCAACCGAGCAATACAGGTATATTTCTATCATTCTGCCGTACAGGATAACCGTTATCAGCACCGACATGATTTTCATGCACAGGCTGACAAGGCTTGTTTCCATGACAAGCAATAAGAGTTCGGGGATTTCCATAGCGTCAAGCCCGGCCTGCATGGACGATAGGGCGGCGTCCACGTCTATATTTGTGTTGCCGCCAATCACGCCCGCCGCGCCGGAAACGACGTGCTGCGCCATATCGAACACAGCCATAGTAATATCAAAGGTGTGGGTGACGAGATACACCGCCACCCACGCCTTGAAAATCCACTTGAAGAACATGAACGTATCAATGTCGTGCATATTGTTCTTTTCCGTTACCATGCTGATTAGCTCGTAGCACAGGACATAGGTAATGACAAGCCCCGCAATGGGGACTATGACACTCTCCGATAGCGTCCGTATCATGGAGAATATGCCAGCGTTCCACCCTTGCGGGGTCTGCCCTACCTCTGCGGCGATTGTGCCGACTTTTTCGTTTACGTCCCCGAACATAGTTGACAGATTACCGTTGATGGCTCCTATCAGGATTTCCTTTATCCATTCGTTAATCGCGTCAAGTATGCTCTGCATAGGTTCTTACCCTGCCGCTTAACCGAACAGGCCGGACAGCAGGGGTACGAGGGTGCCACCGATCAGGGCGACACCGCCGCCCGCCATGAGCTGCTTCATGCCCTGGCTTTTGGCACCGGGATTGTCGTTGCCGTAGCCCTCAAGCAGATTGATAACGCCCCAAATGCCGAGGCCCGCGCCCAGCGCGATAACAAGGGTCTGAAGAACACCAACCGCAGAATTGAAAAATGCCATAGAAAACTCCTTTCCTGCCGCGATTCGCGGCTGCCCCACAAAGGGGGCAAAGGGCGGTCTTGCCGCCAAAAAAGCCGCCATTGCTTCCGGCGGCTGCGTGGGTATGGAAAACCGCGCCCGGTGGGGGCACGTATCATGTAGCCGATGTTTACGTTTCTGATTGTGTTACCACCTCCTCAAAATCTGCCGGATATGGGAAAGGCGCAGACGGATTTAACCGCGCTGCGCCTGCTGTTGTTCATAGAGCCTTTCGCAAGCGGCGATAAACCGCCGCATTTCAGCCTGCCGCTGGGCTTCCGTCAGGGGGAGAATCAGCGGCATACCAAGCGGATTGTCCTTGTCCAGCTCAACACGCACTCCGTACTTTGCGGAAAGCTCCTTGCAGCGTTTTTCACGCTCCGAAACCATTTCCTGATAGCAGAGGACAAGCCCGTTGACCGTCCTTGCCATTTCCCGGTTTTGCTGCTTCTTACTGATACGCTTATTCATGGCCTGTGTCCTCCTGTAATTCGTCGGCGTCGATCTCGTAGTAGTCAAACACTTCATCGGGCTTGACGATGGCGGGGCGTCGTCTTAGGTGCTTCTCCATGTCAAAGGCGTTTTTCGGGTCAGCGTCGGACAGGTGCCTATACTGCGGGTGCTTCGTTATATCAAACTTATCCGAGAAGAACGGGCGCACCCCGCGCACCTGTAAAATGCACTTGCCGCCGTCCATGACAGCGATTTCGTCCTGTGTCATAAGCTCTTTCCCCAGCTTTTGATAGTTCAGCCCGTGGGACAGCTCCCGTCCCCGCGTTTCGGACGTGTTGAAGCTGTCAATCGTTTCCTTGCCGAGTATTTCCGAGATTTCCTTTAGCGTGGATTTCTCCTTGCCACCCAAGAAAAGGGTGGTGTCGCAGTTACCGACTATGGTATCGGCGTTGTCCTTGTAAATGGCCTTTAGCTGCGACTGGCTTTGCAGGATAATCGACGCGGAGATTTCCCGGCTTCGGATAGTGGCAATGAGCTTTTCAAACTTCGGAATCTGCCCGATGTTCGCAAACTCGTCAAGCAAGCAGCGCACATGAACGGGAAGCCGTCCGCCGTACACATCATCGGCCTTGTCGCACAGGAGATTGAAAAGCTGTGTGTAGAGGATAGATACGACAAAGTTAAAAGTGTCGTCCGTGTCGCTGATAATGACGAAAAGGGCGGTTTTCCTATCCCCCAGCGTGTCCAGCTCCATTTCGTCGCTCTCCATCAGCTCGCGTAGCTCCCGAATGTCAAAGGGGGCCAGCCGCGCACCGCAGGAAATGAGGATAGAGCTTCGGGTCTTGCCAGCGGAAAGCAGAAACTTCTTGTACTGCCGGACGGCAAAATGCTCCGGGTCTTTTTCTTCCAGCCGTTCAAACATCAGGTCAACGGGGCTTTGAAACTCCGGGTCGTCCTCGCGGGCTTCGCTGGCGTTAATCATTTCAAGCAGCGTGGTAAAGTTCTTTTCGTCCTCCGGGGCTTCGTAGTGGATATAGCCAATCAGGGCGCAGTAAAAAAGCCGCTCTGACTTCACCCAAAAATCCTCGGTAGATTTCTCGCCGTCGCCTTTGGTGTTGGCGATTATGGTATTTACCAGCTTCAAAATATCTTTTTCACTCCGCAGATACGCAAAGGGATTGTACTTCATAGATTTTTTGAAGTTAATCGTATTCAGTACCTTGATACGGTACGGCTCATAAACGGGCTTCCCGTTCCGCATAATGGGTTTTCCGTCTTTTCCCAGCTTCGGCGCACCACGGGCAAGCAGCTTTCCACATTCGATTAAGACTGTGCCTTTCGGGTCTGTGACAACATAGCTGCTGTGCATTTGCATAAGCGACGGCTTGACGAAAAAGCGGGTCTTGCCGCTGCCGCTCCCGCCGATCACAAGGATATTTTTATTCCTCGCGTACTTCGGCTGCTTCGGGCGGCTGTTCATGGTGAGCCGTTCTGTCTGGGTTAAGGGGATATTGTTCTCAAATACGGAATCGACATAAGGGGCTATGTCTTTTGGCCCGCCCCAACGCGCCGAACCGTACTCCATGCCTTTCCTGTACTTCTTCGCGTTCTTGCCTTTTACATAGACGGCAAGCCGGATAAGGAGCGCACCCGCAATCCCGATTAAAAGGTCTGTCGGGTGGAAGCTGGGGGCTGCGCTGGAAAAGGCGGCGGTAAAGCCCTCGCCCATGTGCAGCAGCTTTTGGCTTGCGTCCGCACCGGGGGCAAGGCGCACCGCTTCGCCCAGCTTGTCAAAGAGGTAGACAAAGAGAAGATAGGGGGCGTTTAGGATAAGCTGCTTCTTGATTTCCGGCTTCATAGGGATTCCTCCTGCACCTTGTTTTTCACCTTTTGACGGTTGGTGTTGAGCTGCTTTGCCTTGTCCCGGAACGCTGCCAGCACCTTACGGATAGACGGCCTTTGCTCCTGTGTCAGCTTCCTTGCGGAAAACTCCTTAAAAGCGGCGGTCAGCACGTCGGCGTCCCGCCCTTTGAAAAACACAAGGTAGCGGGGCGGGGTTTCCGTGGCGTCCTTTTTCAGCGCGTAATCAATGCCGTACTTTTTCGCCGTACTCTCAAAGGCTTTGATATTGCCGTCGGTGATCTCGATATTGGAAACGCCCGCGTTCTGCTTCATAAGCTGGCGCAAGGTCTGTTTTCCGTGGGGGATTGCCTGTTTATCAACCTCTTTTTTTACTTGTGAAAGTACCTCTTTCATGGCCTTTTGCAGCATTTCGGCGGTGAGCTTCGCCCCCTTGATGGACAGGGCCACTACTTTTTCGTTGACTTCATCTTGCAAATAACCACCTCGCTTTTAGGTGGGAATGGGGCAGGATTTATCTGCCACGTTCCCCGATGTCAGTCAAAATGTTCAGATTTTTTGATGTTCTGTGCCCTGTGGGGTACAGCTCGTCAAATCCGTACCCGCAGACCGCTCAAATCCTCGGCGCGGATTCCGACAAGATACCAGTTTGCGCCGTACTCAATGCGGGTGGGCTTCCACTTGCGGCCTGTGAACACTTCCAGCGCGTCGCCGCAATGCAGCCCGCCATAGTAGTCCCCCAGCCCAAAGCGAATATCGTAGCGGTCGGTTCGCTCGTCGAAAATCAAGGCTCCCTGTTTCATGTTGTACGCTCCTTTCAGATTTGTCCCGTCGCCATATCATGGGCGACAAGGGCGGTGTAGTAGCTTCCCATTGTGCTGGGGGCATTGAACAGCACCGCCAGCAGATATTTTTTGATATTGCGGATTTTCGTAGTGTTCTCCCGCATACAGTCCATGACAAACTCAATGTGACTGCTATTGAGTTTCAGCAGCTTGGACTTTACCAGCTCGGCGGGGTAGTCGTCCCCGGCCACCCGGATAGTTTTGCGGGCCGTGCAGACGGTTTCCACCAGCAGTTCCACAATGCCGTCCAATTCCACCGGGTCAATCTTGGAGTAGCGCAGGAGATGTTCGTACTCGATATTCTCCTTAATGATCTCCCGATAAAGCTCAACCGCGCTCTGTGTTACCGCTTCCTTTCGCTTCCGTTCCGGCGGCTCTGCCGCAGCGTCCCCGTAAGGTGAGGGGTCAGGGGAAAGGATAGGAATGGAATCGGTACTTGGTAAATCCGTAATTGATTGTTCTTTTTTTGGTAAGTCAGTTCTTGATATATCTTTATTTAATTGCGTTGGATTTTCCAACGTAGGTTTATCCAATGTAGGTTTTTCCTGCGTTGGATTATCCAATGTTGGATTTTCCAACGTAGGTAAATCTGATGTAGGCGGCTGCGGCTGTTCGTAGATCACATACTCCGCGCCCCGCAAGCGGCCTTTCGCGTCACGCTCCCTTGACCGCACGATATACCCGGCGCGTTCCAACTCCCGCACCGCTTCACGGATAGCGTCGATTTTCTCCCGGTTGATAAGGGACAGGCCAGCAAGGGTATAGTCCCAATCTTCGGGGAGTGAAAGCATTTGTGACAGCAGCCCCTTTGCCTTTAGGGACAGCTCTTTATTGCGCAGATGGTGGTTTGACATGACGGTGTAGCCACGGTTGCGCTCCACGCGGAAAACTGCCATAGCTCCGATACTCCTTTGCGGTAGATTTTGTTACGCAGTAGAAGCGCGATTTTGAGGGGTAAGGTATAAACACCCTGCCCCGCCAAAACCGCGCCCGAAAAGCCGCATGGCGCAAGGCTCCTTATGCCCCTACTGCGTAACAAAGGGCATAAAAAAGCGGCGTCCCTTTTCTCCCCGCGTGGGGAGTGAAGAAACGCCGTCATGGTCGGTATATGAAATTGTCATTGTAGGGGGTTATCTGTGTGCTGCCCCGTCCGGGCGGCTGGCTCTCGCGGTGCTGCGCATATCAAGGCTCTTTCCCCAAAAGTAGTAAATCGGTAGTAAATTCGGTTGCCCATATCCGCGAAAGTGCCTGTTTTTCAAGGCTTTGCAGAGATAATCAAGGTTGTTATAAATAAGAACTGCCGTTGCCGATATTGTATCAAAGCCGAGAGCCCCACCCGCACCATAGTAGATGATCCCCTGCGCGGCCAGCATCTGGATAGTGGCCGTCACTTTTTTTGTCAGGACGGGGATCTGAGCCTGCGGAATATCCCTATGGCCTGTAAAGCAACAAGTCTTATCTCTTATTGTCATAACAGCCTCCTTTTTCCGTTTTGAAAATAATCACGCCTATTATACCACCATAGGGGAATAATAGCCACTATGAGGGATTATAAATTCCCCTCATATGGTATATCATGCCCCCATGAGGGGAGACGATTCCATTATGGAGAACCACAAAATGAAAAACGAGGTCCTTGTTCAGATTGGACGGCGGCTTTCGAAAGCACGCACAGAGAAAGGCTTTACACAAGGGGATTTGTCAGATATGACAGGACTTTCCATTAAAATGATTTCTGCTGCAGAAAACGGACATAAAGCTATGAGACCTGAAAACATCGTGAAGATATGTAATAGCCTCTCCATTTCTACCGATTATCTTCTTCGAGGAGAATCTCCAGCTCTTGCGACCATGGGCGAACAAGAAAAGTTGAATACCCTGACCCCCAAGCAACGAGAAGCACTCTCAAAAATTGTTGCCGATTTTCTGTCTGTTTTTGAAGAAGATGACCCGATATAAACGAAAAAGGTGAATACCATGCACAAAATACATGGTATTCACCTTTTTCTACCGTTATATGGTTGTATATCTTACCTGAAATGCAAGCTGTATAGTGTAAACAAAGCAAGACATTCGACAAAAATAGACAGAATATGCAGTTATTTTTTGTTGACAGCGACCATGCTTTGTGATATGGTAAAGGAGTAATTGATTGTTTGTGCGTTCCTCGCTGAAAGCGCGAGGCCGAATCCCAGAGGTTCGGGAACGGGAGGCACCCGTATTGCACACGTTGTCAGGATTGTACGTTGTGTCGGCAGGGTTGTTACGCGGATAGGCGGACGACAGCCGGAGGTTTATAGGGGGCAGTCTGCCCCAACGCCGTTGAGCGGGAATGACAGAGGCTCTCCATCGGGAGGGCGGATGCGGTTACTGTGCCGCAGGACTGTCATGCCTGTTCTTTTTTTATGCCCAAATGCCAAAAGGCTTTGAGGAATATTATTTTATGGAAGGAGCACACAACATGACCAAGAAGTGGAAGCACAAGAAGCGCCCCAAGCCCCGTACCGGCCCCACCAGAGGCAAGTACCGGCAGATGTGGAAGGCTCAGATCAAAGGTATGATGCCCGGAGAGGAGGATACCCTGTGTGACGAGGCAGCAGTACGAACCGCTGATTTTGGCGGATACGGAACAGCTCGCGCGGCCTGATTGGCTGGAGCTGCGGAAAAAGGGGCTGGGCGGCAGTGACGCCGCGGCAGTCCTGGGCATTTCGCCCTTCCGGACAGCGCGGGACCTCTACTACGACAAACTGGGCATCGTCACAACGGACGATCAGGCAAACTGGGTCGCCCTGGAGGTCGGAACTCTGCTGGAGCCCCTGGTGGCCCGTATCTTCGAGGCAAAGACCGGCCTGAAGGTGTACCAGCGAAAGTGTATGTTCCAACACCCGCTCTACCCCTGGATGCTGGCTGACCTGGACTACCTGGTGGATCTGCCGGACGGTACCACCGCCATCGTGGAGATCAAGACCACCAACTACAACGCCAAGGACAAATGGTGGTACAACGGCGGCGAGATCGTGCCTGTGTACTACGAATCCCAAGGCCGTCACTATATGTCGGTCATGAATCTGGATCGGGTCTACTACTGCTGTCTGTACGGCAACAACGAGGACGAGGCCATTGTCCGCCACATTGACCGGGATATGGCCTATGAGGCGGAACTGATTGCCTTGGAGCGGGACTTCTGGCACGAAAACGTGCTGGCCCGAATCCCTCCCCCTTATACAGAGGACGGAGACCTTATCCTGGAGAGCCTGCGCCGTTCCCTTGGCCCCGCAACTAAGGACGCGCCAGCTGTTGTTTTCTCAAAGACCCAGGAAGCGCGGGTTGCCCGTTATCTGGAGCTTCAAGAAGAAAAGCGTCTGCGGGATACCGATGTGAAAACGGTAGAGGCCGAGATGCAACGCCTGAAGGCCCTCATCGTTGCGGACATGGGCGTGAGTTGCACCGCCGTCTGCGAGAACGGCGGATACACCGTCACATGGAATCCATCCCACCGGGCCACCATCGACAAGAATGGCCTGGAACGACTGAAAGAGGTGCATCCTGACATCTACGCAGAGTACATCACGGTCTCCGAGAGCCGGCGTTTCAGCATCAAACGGGCCAAACCGGAGGCTGCGTAAAGGAGGAAGATACCGTGAGCATCGTAGCGGCGTTTGACAGAACGCTCTTTTACAACGAGGCCAGCCGGTACGCTGTTTTACAGCTGAAAACGGCTGACATTATGATCCCACAGGAGGCCAGAAAACCCTATCACTATCACGACCATCTGACCCGCTTTACCGCCGTAGGGTATGACCTGCCCCGGACGGATGCGGTGAAGATGGAGCTGGAAGGCAGCTGGGTCAAGGGGAAATATGGTCTCCAGCTTCAAGTGGAGCACTGGCGTGAAATCGTCCCGCCCACTCTGGAGGGTATCCGCGGCTACCTCGCCTCCGGCCTTTTGAAGGGCATCGGGGAAAAGACGGCGGACGCTATCGTTCAGCGGTTTGGCGTGGATTCCCTAAACGTCATCGAGCAGCACCCGGAAAAGCTGCTGGAAATCAGGGGTATTACCGAGGAGCGGCTGGAGGAGATCAAGACCGGCTATGCCGAGAGCAAGACTATGCGGGAGCTGATGACCATTTTGGCGCCGTTCAAAGTTACGCCCAAGACGGCTATGGCAATTTACCAGCACTTTGGCGCGGCTGGCGTGTCGCTTCTGCGGGAAAGTTTCTTCTGCCTGTGCCAGGTTCCCGGCTTTGGGTTCAAACGGGTAGACGCCATCGTGCAGAAGTCCGGCGGCAATCCCCATGATCCCATGCGGGTGCAGGGCGCTCTTTTCTATGCGCTGGAGAAATCGCGCAGCGAGGGTGGCCACCTGTATATGGAGATAGGGTCCTTACTTCGCTCCACCTTACAGCTGCTCAATGACGGCATCCCTCTGCCGGAGGAACGTCTGAAGCAGGCTGAGGCGGAGCGGGAACTGGAGACTATGATCCAGACCAACGTGGTGGTATCCAACAAGGGCAACATTTATCTGCCTCATGTGTATAAGCAGGAGTGCGAAACGGCGCTGAAAATTGCGCAAATGGCTCTGGAAATTCCCGCACCTGTCAATCTGACCCCGGTCATGGAGCAGGTCAAAGGCAAGCTGGGGATCAGCTTGTCCAAACGGCAGACGGAGGGTGTAGAGATGACTTTCCGCCACAATCTCTCCATTATTACCGGAGGACCCGGCACAGGCAAAAGCACCATCCTGAAAGCGGTGGTGGAAGCGTACCGTCTCCTGTACCCCAATAGCATCATTGCCCTAGCCGCACCTACAGGAAAGGCCAGTCGCCGTATGGCGGAGACCACCGGCATCGACAACGCCCAGACCATCCACAGCTTGCTGCGTATTCATGGCGAGGACAGCGGAGGACGGAAAAGGGAGCCGCTAAAGGCTGACCTGCTCATTGTGGACGAGTGTTCTATGATGGATATGTGGCTGGCGCATCAGCTCTTTTCCCGGATAGGCCCTGGCACCAAGGTTCTGCTGGTAGGCGACGCCGACCAGTTGGAGAGTGTAGGCGCGGGCGGTGTATTCCTGGAGCTGATCGACAGCGGCCTTGTGCCTGTTACCGTACTGGATGAGATTTTCCGGCAGGCCAAGGGCAGTCTGATTGCCTATAACGCCAGATCGATCAACGAAGGAAACGGCGAATTGAATTATGGTCTGGATTTTGCCTTTATCCGGGCAGATGACCAAGAATCAACTGCAGAACTGGTCCGCAGCCTCTACAAAAAGGAGGCGGCCAAGGTCGGCATGAGCCAGGTGCAGATCCTCTCTCCCTACCGTTCGGAGGGTGAGGCATCCGCCGTCAATCTGAACAATGCCATTCAGGAGGCAATCAACCCATCAAAACCGGAAAAACCGGAGGTCACGCGGGGCGGAAAAGTGTTCCGTCTGCGGGATCGGGTCATGCAGATCAAAAATAATTACGACATCGTACTGCATGACAGCGGGGGCAAGCAGCTCTCGACCGGAGTATTTAACGGCGAGACCGGGTTTGTTATCGGAATCCAGCACGGCACGGTTACCGTCAATTATGACGGGCGCTATGCCGACTACCCACTGGAAAATGTGGACGAGCTGGATTTGGCCTACGCCATGACGATCCACAAATCCCAGGGCTCTGAATGCGATACCGTCATTATCCCCATGCTGGCGGCTCATAAAGTTTTATTGTCTCGAAATCTGCTCTATACCGCCGTGACCCGTGCCAAGCACCGGGTACTGCTGGTAGGGCAGAAAAAGGCTCTGTATATGGCTGTCGCCAAGACGCGGAAAGGCAAACGCAACACCCTTTTGGCGGAACGTATACGCCTGTACCATCAGGCCCTGACCAGCCAGGCTCCGAAGCGTGTGCCACTGAAAAAGGCAAGCTGACGCGAGAGCGTCAAATCGAGAGATGCGAGCACTATTGTGTGCTGGCGTCTTTTTTGTTGCCATTTAGCGGTTTTGTGCCGTTATTTGAAACTTTTTGAAAGGAGCAATCCACATGAACGACAACGCAATCATCCGCACTGTCCCTGCTGCCGGGTCCCTGCATCAGGTTCCCGGCTTTGATCCTCTGAAACACCTGAAACGGAGCGTCAATGACAAGGGGGAGCCGGTGATGAAGCTGGACCTGCCCTACAAGCGGCTGTGGTTCCGCCTGGCCTGCCCCAACGGCCGGCTGCTGCTGAACCCGCTGCGGATTACCGACCAGATGGCGATCTTCGAGGCGCAGGTGTTCTTCCAGCGGGAGGATACCACCCCCGCCAGCAGCTTCACCTCCACCAAGACGGTGCAGGAGGACCGGCGCTATATCCGCAGCGCCCAGGATGAGGCGCTCAGCATCGCGCTGGACAATGCCGGCTTTGGCATCCAGTTGTGCGATGTGGCCCCGAACAGCGGGGACGCCGCCCCCACGCTGATGTCCAAAACGAGCGTGACGAAGACGGCTCCCGCTCCGGCGGAGAAACCGAGCCCTGCTCCGTCCCCTCGGACAGTACAGCCTGCGGCAGCCTCTGCGTCTAAACCCGCAAAGCAAGCAGCGGAAACGCAGTCCCCTGTTCAGGAGGTCCAGCCTTCCGGAACCGTTCAGCCCACGGAGGCGCCGGTGCCCAATGTGCAGCCTGCCCAGACGTCAACTCAGACGGAGACCACGGTGGAAGTGAATGCCCAGGCGGAACCAGCAGTCGTTGGTGAGACGGTACAGGCGGAATCCTCGGCAGCAGTAGCTGAACCCGTACCCCAGCCGAACGAAACTCCCTCCACTGAAACCCCGGAGCCTTCCGCTGCCCAGGAAAAGGGTGTAACGGTAGTTCTGGATTTTGCGGCGCAAAAAGCTGCTCAGGAGAATGCGGCTGTCCCCGCTCCTGCTCCCGTCCAGAATACCCCCAGTTACACGGATGATATGTCCGTGGAGGAGATCTGCCAGTGTATGACCGTAGACGAGGCCATGGCGGTGGTTGTGGAGGATGGCATCTGCAAGGGCTGGACCTTGGGGCAGGTGCTGGAGCGGAGAAGGGGCAGCCTGAAGTTCTTTACCTCCCCCTTCTGTGAGTTCCGTAACACCATCAAGGCTGCCGCCACCCTTTTGTTCCGGGAACTGGAACAGGAAAAGGCCGGATAAGCAGCGGCCTCCCGACCTGTGAGAAAGGAGTGAATCCCCATCCGTTCATCGGATTTCCCGTTTACCATCATGGATATCGTTTCCCTGCTCCGCCTGAATATCAGGCGGAGCGGGGGCGGCCGGGTCTATGCGGACTGCCCTTTGTGCGGTGACCGCCGGGGCAGGCTGAGTATCCTCCCATCGGAAAATGTGTGGCGCTGCCATCATTGCGGAGAGCATGGCGGTATGCTGGCCCTCTACGGTAAGGTTTTCAGTGTGGACAACTCTACGGCATACCGGGAAATCTGCGACACGCTGCTGGACAGCGGCTTTGCGCCGGCGTATCAAACCGCCGGGCAGACTGCGCCAGCCACCGTGCAGGAGGTATCCCAGGCCGAAAAAGCAAGCGCGGATGAAATTCACCGGACATTCTCCGCGCTGCTGTCCATGCTGACGCTAAACAGCGCCCACAGGGAGCATCTGCGCACGGTACGGGGACTGACGGATGAACAGATCAAGGGCTATGGTTTCAAGAGCACGCCGCCGCCCCGGATGTGCCGCGCGTTGACGCAACAGCTGATACAGTGGGGCTATACCGTACAGGGCATACCCGGTTTTTACATCAATGACTATGGGAAGTGGACGGTCAAGTTCTACCAGCGTACATCGGGCATCATCATCCCCCTTCGGGAGATTGACGGCCTGATCCACGGCTTGCAGATTCGTCTGGATACGCCTATCAAGGATAAGGATGACCCACCGGAAAAAGTGGGAGCGAAGTATCTCCCGCTGACCTCTTCCGGCAAGCAAATGGGGACCGGCTCGGGAAGTCCTGTCCACTTTGTAGGCGACCCGTGCGCTCATGCGGTCTACGTGACCGAGGGCGCTCTGAAGGCGGATATCTGCCACGCGCTGACAGGCCGGACGTTCGTTGCCACCATCGGGGCGAATAACGTGGCCCCTCTGAACAACCTGTTTTACCTCTTAAAGCAAAACGGCGTTCAGGAGATCGTGGAGGCGGACGATATGGACAAGTTCCATAATGCGGCGGTCCATAACGGCGCGATGAAAATTTGCCGGATGGCGAAAGAGCATGGCATTGCGTGCCGGAGGCTTATCTGGAATCCCAACTACAAAGGGATGGACGATTGGCTGCTGGCACAGCGGCGCAAAAAAATGACAAAGAAAGAAGTGAAACAAGTGAACTTCAAAGAGATGTACCTCTCCGGCCTGTGCGGCATGGAGTACATGGACACCTGTGTAGAGCAGTGGCACGGCATCCAGGAGGATGGCGTCAGTCTGCGGGAATATCTGGGTCTGACGGAGCATGAGTACGAGGTCTATTTGCAGCAGGATGTCAGCATTTCCTTTGAGCATCTGCTGAACAGCCAGCGCAAGGAGCGGCATTTCCGTATCTATCAGCTGGAGCTGCGGAACGACCGGATACTCCCCTTTGCCTTTCAGGGCATTGAGAAACTGCACGCCGCCGGCTATGACCAGCCGCCGGCCTCCGAATACCGCCTGATCTACGATGGGTACTTTATGGCCCCTGTGGAGCAGACGGACGCGGAGGTTCTGGAGCGCGTCTATAGCTGTTTCAATGACACCTTGCCGCAGGGCTATCATGGGCGCAGCGTGTCCATGTCAGATGTGATCGAACTGTACGATGAAACTGGCCGCAGATACTTTTACTGCGACCACGTTGGCTTTGCCCCCGTACGCTTTTCGCCCATGCTGGCAAAGCACGGCGGATAAAGAGAAAGGAAAAAGACTATGGAGAAGTTAGTGCTTACATTTATCGGACGCGACAGCTGGAGCAGGCCGGTGTATCAGGATGCCAGAGGCAATCTCTATGTTGACGTTGATCCGGTAGAGTACCGCCAGCCGAATATCTGCACCAAGTACAGAAACGCCTTTGACGGAGAACCCTGTGACCCAGTTAAGGCGGAGATCGAATTCGTCCCTTGCCGGGACACCTGGTGAGGCAATGAGTGATCAATTTGAACAATGGAGAAAAGAAAAATGTTTTATGTCACTTTTGCGTTAAAGGGTCGTGAGGTACATCATACCACGCTGCCCTTTTTACCCAGAGCAGATGACCACATGATTATCAACGGAATGACCTATATCGCCCTGAAAGTCGAGTATGACCTGTCGGCGCACCAGGGACAGAATGGCTCAGCCATTCCCGCAAGGGTTGTTATCCGGCGAAAAACTGACAATGATTTTTAATTCAATATGAATGAGGAGGAAACGACAATGGGTGCATATTCCCAGCTCGACATGGAACGCCAGTATTCCGAACCCCAGGAGGGCTTTGCGCTGCCCGGCTTTGCGGACGGCGATGGCCCCACCGTTTTTGACCCCTCCGTATGCGGAGTGCCGGAAGCGGCTGCACCGGCTCCCGCTCCTGCTGAGGCCCCTGTCTCCGCTGACGCGGCGCCTGCCGTCTCTGATGCGGACAGCACGAAAGCCAAGGAGGACGAGGACGCCAAGAAAAAGGCCCACGAAGAGGCCGAGGCCAAGCGGAAAGCTGAGTTTGACGCCAAGCAGGCGGCGAAAAAGGCCGCCGAACAGGAGCAGCTTGCCAAGGTGCAGGCCATGAGCGATGACGAGGTGATGGCGGCTTCCATGCAGCGGGTCGGAACAGACACGGAAAAGCTGACCCGGCGCAATATGAAACTGTGCGTGGCTGAGTATATCCAGACCAGGTGTGTGGAGGACCCAGCCTTCGCCCGGCTGACCATGCACCCCGCCAAGAGCATGATCCACTGCTTCTGGTATATCAACCGCAAGGCCAGGGAGTATCTTCAGGAGGAGATGAAACTCAACGATGAGGCGCCCCAACAGGGCGTCAACGGTGTCTATGGGGGCGATGTTCCCGATGATATCGTCTATCAGTGGGCCGAGGACTACTTCCGCGACCCGGATGCCGAAGAGGACCACAGAGACGATGAGAAGTTTGTCCCGAAGCCTTACTACGGCGGCGGGACCTCCAAGAGCAAGTCCAAAGAGAAGAAAAAGGCGGAAAAGAAGCCGGCAAAGCCCAAGCCCAAAGAGGATGACGGCCAATTCAGCCTTTTGGAGGCAGCGTCATGATCGCCTACAAAGGATTTGAAAAGGGCCTGACTTGCCGGGACTATCAGTTCCGCATGGGACTGAACGTAACAGACGAGGCCAACTGCACACACAATGGCTTCCACTGCGCAGAAAATCCGTTGGACTGCCTGACCTATTACAGTGACATGGAAAATTCCGTGTACTGTCTGGTTGAGGCCGGCGGGGATGTGGACGAGGACAGCCATGATTCCAAGATTTCTTGCACGGAACTCACCATCATCCGGGAACTGAGCCGGTCGGATCTGTTTCTCCACGCTCTGGCCTACATGGTAGACCATCCAGGCAGGACATGGAACGGACACGTCCGAAAGGAATACGCGGAGGCGAGCCAGGGCTTTGCTGTTGTGCGCGGGGTCAACCCGATTGCGAAGGGGACTTTGGGCGATATTCTTGCTTTTGCCAAAGAGTCCCCGGACGGAACAAAAATCCTTCAAATTGCACTGACAGAGGTAGATGGCAAAAATGTACTGCCGGATGTCTGGTATGGCGTTGATTTGAAACAAAGGAGGGTAGCGTGAGCATGGTCAAAAAAGAACTGCTGCAAATGCGTCTACTGAAGGCCACGCCCAAAATGCTGCAACTGGCGGCGGCCGATACTCCCAAAGCAGAGGTGATTCGCTGCACAGACACTTATTCTTATGAGAGAGTGCGGCGGCAATACCGGCTGTTTGCCCGGTGCGCGGTGGAAAACAGTATCCTGAAGGTTGCCCTTTTCTCCCCGGAGGCGATGCGGTTGGGTGGGCGTATGCCGGTCTACGAATTGTATATCGACAAAAGCGCCTCCAGATTCCTCACCTACGACCCTGTTGGGAAAAGGTGGCTGACGGCCAAGCTGGACCGGCTGGACTGGCCCGTCCCCTCGTATGAGGCATGGGAAAGCTGGATGTCCCCGGCTGACATGAAAACCGTCCAGAGTTACCTTGGCACAAAGGAAGGTAGTATCACGGATATCCTGTCCTATCAAAGGGATGTTCGTGACCAGGAGCTGCTGGCGCGGCACAGGAAGCAGACCGATCCGTGGGACGTGGATCTTGCCCAGGTTCCCCCCCTCCCAAAGGATTGGGAACATTGGGTCAGCAAAGTGGGTATCCCGCAGAACTACATCTTTTATCAGTATGATAAGAAGGGTGTCCACTCCGGCTACTGCACCTACTGCGATAAAGAGGTTCCTATCAAACACCCTCACTACAACAAGCCGGGCCGCTGTCCCTGCTGCCGCCACAAGGTCACTTATAAATCTATTGGCAAGTTTGGCCGGCTCTGGACGGGCAGATCGTATGTTTATCTCTTGCAGCGTTGTAAAGACGGTTTTGTGATTCGCGAATTCACCGCAGAACGGTTTTACAGAAAGGAATCGTATCAAACGCCATCGCTTAGCATTCATGAAATCCGGCGGGTCATCTGTGACAAGGCGGCTTTGCCGCTCCGGGCCTATTACTGGGGCGACTACAAGCACAAAGCCTTTCGTTGGATTTCCAGCTGCATTTGTTCGCCCAGTTACTATGCCCACTACGGTTATGGCGGGAGCGAGATTGGAAGAGTCTATGGCAGGACGATCCCCAGCCTCGCCAAGCATGAATTGGCCCGCACGGGCCTTCCTGAGTTGATCCGGCGAGTGCCCGCAGACCCGGAGCACTATCTTGTTGTTCTCCGTGAAGTCCCTCTGTTGGAGAAGATCTCCAAAGCAAAGCTTCCCCGGCTTGCCAGAGAGTGTACCAATAACTACTACACGTTCAAGGAACGCTTTGGCGGCTCTGCTGCCACCAGCCTTACCGGTATCCTGGGCATCAATCAGGAAAAGCTGAAACGCCTGCGTGCGCAAAACGGCGGTCTCCGTTTTCTGGATTGGCTCCTTTTTGAGCAGGCCGCCAACGCAAATATCCCGGATGATGTTGCTGCGTGGTTTTGTGCCGAGAAGATTGAGGCAAACGATCTGCGGTTTATCCAGGGCAAGATGAAACCTGTTCAGATCCGCAATTACATTCGGCTTCAGATGTCGGAAAACGACATGACCAGCAAAGAAATCCTGACCACTTGGGAGGACTACCTCTCTATGGCGGCGCGGTTCGGCATGGATATCAATGACGCAATTATTTACCGTGTCCGCAAGCTGAAAAAGCGTCATGACGAGCTGGCCCGCCGGGGTTCCGGGAAAGATATGTCCCTTCGCGCCGGCCGGCTGCTACTGAAATTTCCCCATGTGGAGGAGATCATGCAGTCGGTCAAGAAAAAGTTCGAGTACGTTGGAGAGGACTATGTGATCGTAGCCCCCTCCTGCATCGAGGATGTTCTCGCTGAGGGGGATGCGCTTTGCCACTGTATCTCCAATGCAGAGCGTTATTGGGATCGCATGGAGCAGCGGGAGAGCTATCTTCTGTTTCTCCGAAAGGCGTCCAAACCTGACAAGCCCTACTACACCATGGAGGTGGAACCCAACGGCACAGTCAGACAGCTTCGGACGTTCTATGATCGTCAAAACAAGGACATTGACAAGGCCCGGAAATTCCTTTTGACTTGGCAGAAAACTGTCGCCAAGCGGCTCAACGAGGAGGATCGTATGCTGGCAAAGGCCAGCAAGGAAATGCGGGAGCGGGAGTTTATCCAAATGCGGAAGGATCAGGTCATCATCCATACGGGAGACCTGGCCGGAAAGCTGCTGGTGGACGTTCTCACCGCAGATTTGATGGAAGCGGCGTAAGCCGAAATATGAACCGGCGGGGTGGGCTGCGGCTCACCCCGCCCCATTATAAAAAGAAAGGACTGTTCAAAATGACAGTAGCGCAGCGCAATGCTCTTGTAGAGGAATACCTTTGGTGTATCGACAGCGTGATCTGGCAGAATGAGACCCTGGTGGTTGGTGCGCATTTGGACCGGGATGACGTCTATCAGTCCCTGGCCGTGCGGCTCATCCGGGCAATTGACCGCTATGACCCTGCCAAGTGCAGCGATCTGAAGTTCCACATCTTCACCCAGTTGAAGTATGAACTGTTGAATTGCAGCAGTCCCCAGGCCAAGTACGGCTTCCGGGACGCGCCCTATCACCTGCGCGGGGCTGTGATTTCCATGGAATCGCTGGCGGAGGACGATCCCAACTGGGAATGCCGTATTGCGGCGTAATGGAGGCAAGCGGGTATGTATTGGATTGATTACGAGGAATACTGGAACGACTTTTTCCGCAAGCAGCACTAGAAGACCTTTGCATCCCTCAGCGACATTGAGGAGTGGATATTTGGGCAGATGCAGCGGGATTACCGGGGTGATAACCTGGCGATGTACTTTCCGCAGGATGATCAGCCCAGCAGAATCGAATTCCATCCCGCACGCGGCGGGGCAACCTTTTGGATCTATATGATTCAGTCCAACGACGGAATTGTTTTCTCAGATGGGAAACTGACCTGCGGACAGAAGTACGCTTCGGAGCGGGTACGTGAATGGCTGAAACACTGTAAGGAACGCAGGGATAAACCCGCATTCCGTTTCGCACAGTAGGGCAAACGGCAGGGCATGGGGGGTCTCTATGCCCTGCCTGCGAAAATAATGACTTGGAGGAAATGCTTATGAAACAGCTTGGCAACTTGGCAATGGTCTGCGCCCAGCGCCCAGAGACGTTAATGACAATCCACAATGGACGGGTGGCAGTCTATGTGAACACAGCCACCGAAGAGGCCGCACTCTCCACCGCCTGGGACAACGATGCGGAGATCAACAGCATCATCCGCGAACTGAATTTCGGCAAGTATGCTTCGGAAAGGAGCTCCTGAACCATGATCCAAAATTTGAGCCAGTTGAAGAAGGCAATCAAAGCCGGCGTGAGGTTTGAAATCATCGACCACTGCCGGATTGAGTGCATCGGCGAGATTCGCCGGGTCACATTGGCGAATACTCAGGGCCTTTACAGCGTTGTGGACGGCCAGCCTGACCACGCGATCAGCAAAGGGAATGACGGGCGGGGCGCTATTCTCACATGGGAAAAGGCCGGCTCTTGGGAGTTCCGGGACGGTCTGTGTACCCAGTATTTTACCCACGAGGCACATACCGCAGAGAATGTCGCCATTTCTTTCCGTATTTTGGAGGAGGCAGCGTAATGGATCAGAACAATCAAAAACCGGTTGAGAAAGTGGCAACGCTGACGGCCCTGCTCAATCAATACCGGCACGAATACTACAATCTGAACGCTCCCACGGTGGACGATGAGGTGTATGACAGGCTCTTTGACATACTACAAAAACTGGAGCAGTCCACCGGCATCCGCATGACCAATTCGCCCACGCAGACGGTGGGTTACCCGGCGGTTAGTTCGCTGATGAAGACCACCCACAATATCCCGCTGCTTTCGCTGGATAAAACGAAATCGGTGGAGGAACTGACAGCGTTTCAAAAGGATCAGCAGATTCTGATGATGCTGAAGCTGGACGGCCTGACGGTCAAGCTGACCTACGAGGGCGGTATGCTGATGGAGGCAGCCACCCGCGGCGATGGCAGCGAGGGGGAGGTTATCTCCCACAATGTGCATGGCATCACCGGCATCCCCGACCTGATCCCCTATAAAGGGCGGCTGGTGGTGGCTGGTGAGGCGTTCATCCGCCCCAGTGACTTTCAAGCACTTCTGGGCTCCTGGCCAGAGGGTGAGGAGAAACCGAAGAACAGCCGTAATCTGGCCGCCGGGTCTATCCGGCTGTTGGACTGCGCTATCTGCAAGGACCGCAAAATCACCTTTATGCCCTTTAACGTAGTGGAGGGCCTGGACGAGTTCACGTTCCGGTCGCAAAAGCTGTCTTATCTTCGGACGATTGGCTTCCAATCCTGCAAGTTCTTGGTCAGCAAATCTGTGTTGAGCCAGGAGGAGGTGGACGGTGCGGTGCAAGCCCTGCGGAAGTATGCGGAGACGTGCGATGTTCCCATCGACGGTATCGTCATGCGCTACAATGACATCGCTTATGCGGAGTCCTGCGGGCGCACAGGCCACCACTATAAGGATGGCATCGCCTTCAAGTTCGCGGATGACCTGTATGAAACGAATCTGCAATCCATCGAATGGACACCTACCCGCACCGGGGAGATCGCCCCGGTCGCGGTGTTTGACCCGGTGGAGATCGATGGGTGCCAGGTAGCACGGGCCAGCCTCCATAACCTCTCCTTCATTGAGAAACTGGAGCTGATGCCCGGGAATCGGGTGCTGGTGAGCAAGCGGAACATGATTATCCCCCAAGTGGAGGAGAATCTGAACCGGGGAACATTCGATATGAACGCCGTTATCCCCGCTCAATGCCCCTGCTGCGGAGAGCCTACCCGTGTCCATGTAAATGATGGAACCAAGACGCTGTTTTGTGACAACCCTGCCTGTGAGACCCGGAGGCTGCGGCAGTTTGTCCACTTCGCCGGCCAGAAAGCCATGAACATCGAGGGACTGTCCGAGGGGACGTTGGAAAAGCTGATTGGCCGAGGATGGCTCCATAGCTACATGGACCTCTACCGGCTGGATCAACACCGATCCGAGCTCGTGAAGATGGAGGGCTTTGGAGAAAAGTCCTGGCAGAACCTGTGGGACGCTATCCAGCGTAGCCGGGACACCACCTTTGAACGATATCTCATCGCCATGGATATCCCTATGATTGGCAACACCGCCAGCCGCGCCCTCGCCAAGCAGTTCCACAGCAGTCTGGAGGAGTTTGAGGCGGCCCTCATGGGCGGCTATGACTTCACCCAGCTCCCGGACTTCGGAGAGACGCTGCACAGCAACATCTATCAGTGGTTCCGCAGCGAGGAGAACTGGTACATCTGGGAGGAACTTCGGACGCTGGTGAACATTCAAGAACCTGCGGCTACGGAGACCACCCAGCCGGCGGACAATCCTTTCATCGGGCAGACCATTGTGGTGACCGGCAAGGTGGAGCCCTACACTCGGGAGGGAATCAACTCGTTGATCGAATCCCTGGGGGGCCACGCCGGCAGCTCAGTGAGCGGAAAGACCAACTATCTGGTCTGCGGCGAGAACGCCGGGAGCAAGCTGGACAAGGCCCGCAAACTGGGCATCACCGTCCTGTCTCCCGCCGAATTTTACCGCATGGCCGGAGTAGCATAAGAAATTGTTGGGGAGAGGACATCTGTCCTCTCCCCAGCGCATATTGCAGGAGGTACGTCATGGAAAAAACTACAGCGTGCCGGTTTTGTGCCAATGCGCACACTGCCCCAGAATTGGATAGCGACAACGATTTATCCTATGTGGGTATTGGAGAATCCGGCAAAGGATATCGGATACTTTTTCGCTCTGGCGCTGGCAGGCCTACAGAATTACTGTTTGAAAAATGGGATGAAAAATCGGGATGGCGTTTGATTGGGTGGTATCAGCCCCAGTATTGTCCTAATTGCGGACGGAAACTGACAGAAAATAAAACTCCCAAAAGCTGTCGGCCTGATTTACAGCAAAAGTCGGCCGGAAAATAAATTGGAGGAAATGACCACATGAAAAGTACTGTTGACGCAAAAGCATTTTCGGCGGCACTGGACAAAGTTAGCAAGGTGCTGCGGAAATCCGCTGTCCCTATCATTGAGCAGATTTGTGTTCGTTTTGAGGGGGACCGCTGTATCTGCACAGCAACGGACCTGATTACCTGGGTGAGCGTAGAACTCCCCGCTCAGGGCGATGTGTTCTCTTTCGCATTTACCAAAACCCGCGATGTGGTAAAAGTCAGCCGTTTCTTTGATGGGAACTTGGTGGTGGAACTGCGGGAACTCGGCGGTGCGAAAAAAGAATCCCCGCGCATCACGCTGACTTGCGGATACCGAGCGGTGGAATACGATGCTTATCCAGGCGACGATTACCCGCCTGCGCCGCAGACTGCGGATGAGGATGTCTTCACCACCAACGCTGGTATTCTTTTGAAACGGGTGTCGCGTGTGTGCTACGCAGTAGACAAGAAAGCCAGCTGGACAGATACTTACCCCATTCAAGCCTGTATTCAGTTCAACGGAACCCAAGTCTATGCGCTGGATGGTGCTCGCGCCGCCTGTGACACGGATGAAACGCTGGTATTTCCCAGGGCATTCCTGTCCCCGTTTGAATCTGTGCGGTATCTGAAACTGTTTGGAGACAGACTGGTATCGTTCCGTTTTGGAAAGAGGAATCTCTGTGTTGCGGACGGCCAAGTGTCTATCATCTGCCCGTTGGTTGGGAAAGAGCCCTTTCATATGCAAAGTGCTGTCCCCAGCCAAATCACGGAGGAGTTTTATGTTCAGCCGAAAGCTTTTCTGGCGGAATTGCGCTACATGAAAGAGTGTGTAGCAAAAATCAAGCTCCCCTACGTGGACTTTATCAATGGAGAAATGTCCATGGCAGACAGCATCCAAAAGTGCCGCACTGCTGTGGCGCTGGAGGGTGAGAGCAAGACACCGATCCTGTTCAATCTCCACCATATGATAGATGCCATTAGGCAGTTTGAAGGTGAGGAGCGTGTGCGGGTAAAAGTCAGCAGTTGTATCGCCCCTTTGATCATAGATGCAGAGGGACGGAGTGACTATGCGCTTGTGTGTCCGATAAAGCCCAAAAAGGCGGATGCGGCATGAGTAAAGCAACCTAGACCCGTGCCTGTGTAAGGAGAAACCGCAATCAAATTTTTGATGGAGGATAAGAGTATGGAATATCGAAACGTATATTTCCGCATTGATAGCCGCTACCAATATGATACGGCCTGGCCGGATGATGACGCCAAAGTCGCCTTTCGGGATGAAACCCAGCGGCTATTTCAGAACGCCGGCTGGGCTTTGCGGCTGGGCTACAATGGCGGCTGCGATGTCGTAACATTGGACCAGCAGGATCTGTATCTGCACCCCATGAATTTCAGCGGCGTGGTGGCAGTGGAGAATGTGCCGAAAATCGAAGCGATGCTGGCACAGGCAAAAACGTTCCGCTGCCGTGGCGTGGATTTCTACGAGACATACCTGGATTTGAGCGATGAGGACTACTGGATCCTGCTGGAATCTAAAAAAGACGAGATCACCGCCGCTATCCTAGATGCCTACCGCACCAAACGCCGGAATCTTTACAAAGTAGGCGAAGTCGCACTAGGTATCGCCCAGCGGTTCAGCGTACACCGCTTATGTGATAAAGAGGGGCATCGGAACAAGGCCAATCTGTATGTCGGCCAGCTGGTGGAGGCCATGATTGAGGACGGTCGGCTGATTACCGCCAAGACGAGAAGCGGGATTGGTATCCGTACTGCGCAGGAAAAGGAGCTGCGGGAGAAACAGATTTCCCTTGTGGACAAGGACTATCTCTCCCGCCTAGTTGGCTGAAGGAGGTGTGTGATGAACAAAGAACGCAGAAAAGCGCTGTCGGACATTATGGAGCAGTTGGAAGAACTGAAATCCAGCGTCGAAGAGATTCAGGAGGATGAGGACGAAAGCCGGGAGAATATGCCGGAAAATCTTCAAGGTACAGAACGGTATGAGCGTTCTGAGGAAGCGAGTGAGAACCTCTCTGATGCGGTCAGCAGTCTGGAAGATTCCATTTCCAGCATTGGAGAAGCAATCGTGGAATGAAAGGAGAAAAATTATGAATAAGGATCAATTCTGGGAGAGTATTGACACCGTTATCGTGGCATATCCCGACCATGATCGGGAGTCTCACATGAACATAATAATAGAAAAACTTCTTAACTACTCGCTGGACGACATTGTGGACTGGCAGATGATGCTGGAGGAATATTGCAACGCAGCCTACCGGCCCGAGGTCTGGTCTGCCGGCCAAGTGCTGGGAGCGGACTATACCGGCGAAGGTTTCATTGATTTTGCCTGCTGGCTTGTCTCCCGAGGGAAAGAGGCGTACATGGACGCCCTGCGAGACCCAGCCACCATGTTTGCGATCCCTCTCAACGGTGAGAGCCCCAACTTCAAGCAGTTCCGCTTCACCGCTTACAACGCCTATGACGCAAAGCTGTTTCATACAGATCCAATGATGTCAGGAAATCTGTTCAAGGCAATGGCGGACCACACATTGGCACCCCAGACTGTAGAAGCCATCCGTCAAGAGATACCCCCCTGCTCCGTCTTTGCCCAGAGTTGGCAGAGACGGCTAAATCCAGGTGCAAGCGATGTCAAGGAGCCGTAGACGATGGCTGAACTGCTGCAAACGAACAATCTGGCCTGCGGCTATGTTTACAAGGGGGATCAGTGTGCGCAGTATGTGTTCCATAATACCCCGAAGAACATCGCGTACTTCCTGGGCAGCCGACCGATGGCCACCAAAATGGTCGTGACTGATGCTCTGGATCGGCTGATCCTGGATACGGTTGGAAACTTCATTGACCAATGCCCGGACCAGGAATTGTTGACAGAGATAAAAAAGGCACTAACCCCCATCCAGACAGGCGAGGCTGAGGCTGAATCCTTTTTCTGCCCCACCCTTGATGAAATGGAGCAGTATTGCAATCAGGGCACCTCATCTCCCGAAGCGGAGATTGGACTGGTAATGATATAAGACACTCTCTGGACTTTAGCGGCAGATCGCAGTATCTGTTGTGTTCACAAATAGAAAGGGGATTTTTTATGAATAAAGAGCAATTCTGGCAGATCATTGACAGTGTAAATCAGGCATCCCCCGCCGCAGATCAGGAAACACGCCTTCGGCGCATAACGGAAGTATTGGGCCAATATCCAACGCCGGATATTATGGACTGGCATCTGATCATACGGGAATATACCCGCGCGGCCTACCGGGATAACCTGTGGCGCGCCAGTTCATGGATTGGCGCCCACGATACTGACGACGGCTTTATAGACTTCCGCTACTGGCTCATCTCCCGCGGGAAAGAGGTTTACATGAACGCTCTGCGGGATCCGGCTTCGCTTACTAAGGTTCCTCTCAACGGGGAAAAGCCCAATTTCGAGTTGTTTGGCTATACAGCGTCGTCCGCCTATGACGCAAAACAAAAGGTCCGCGCTCTTGGACTGAGCAAGCTGTATGACGAGCTGGAGACCCATACGCTGGCCCCAGAGACTGTAGAGGCCATTTGGGCGGAGGTCCCACCGGGCCAGATTATTGGCTCTTTGAACGATAAGGTACAGGAGCCCCAAACCATCAAAGAGCTTCTGGAATCAGAAAACATGGCGATTGGATATGTCTATATGGGCAATCAATATGCCGAATACATGTTTTATAATACTCCGGAGAACATCGCATACTTTCTGGGCAGCCGGCCGAAGGCCAGCAGGATGGTCGTGACCGACAGCCTGGATCAGATGATCCTGGATACAGTTGGCGGCTTTATTAACCGCTGCCCCGATCAGGAGCTGCTGGAGGAGATAAAAAAGACGCTGATCCCCATCCAGACAGGCGAGGCTGAGGCCAAGCCGCTGTTTTGCCCAACTATGGACGAGGTGGATGAATACTGCGATCAGCAGTTACTGGAGGATGATCTATGAGCAAGTTTTATCGCTTTGAGCTGGCCTTTGACGGTCAGCCCCAAGGAGTCGGTTTTTTGCAGGGATTAGAGGATACCGGTCTCCCAAAGTCCACTACCGATGATATCTATCATGAATTTGATTTACTTCCTGCTCAGACATTGGAAGGCCCCAGTCTTCCGGCCTTTTTCTTCACGGACACCGGACTGGACAGGTTTGGGGCTGCGCTGGACCGCATTATCAGCGAGTTGGATGAGATCAACTGGCAGCTCCTTGGTTACATCATGGAAGATGACCTTGCAAATGCTATCTATTACGATGAGTGTCAGGCTGCGTTTGACAGGGAGCACCTCAATACCAGCACTGCCGGTGATCCCATTTCCAGCGTGGCTGAGATTCGGAGAGAGGAGGAAATTCATTGAGCGAGAGAACGCTTATCAAAGCATCTGCCGGTGAGCATTGCATCAGTTTTCGCACCGTCAGCCGCAAGAAGAAGTCTCCCTGGGAGTTTTTGGTCTGCCGGAGCGAGTTGGAAAAGCTGGAGCGCGAAGGAATCGTGATTGCCCAGGATATCCACGGTTTTGTTGCTCTGTCAAGGAATATCCCTGCCGGGACGCTCCGCATGGAGTTTACCTGGCTCCGCAGCGGCGGCAAAAACGAGGTCACAGGTTACAAAGAGGATGTGACCATCCGCTATGATGAGCTGATGACCTTTGTCCACGCCAGCACCCAAGAGGGTGGCCCCACCAAGTGGGCCGCGCTTTCCATCATGGAGAACAGGCTCCCAAGACTGGTATTCTATGACACTGCCGGCCTTCGCAGGTGTCTTGAAAATGTCAAGGTACGCAGAAAGCTGATCCGTTTCCTCCGGGATAACTTCCACTGGCCGGATGTGGACGAGGTTGGGTTCTATCCGGATTTCGACCCATACAGCTTTTTCTTCCGGGAGATTCGATACGGTGCGCCTGGAATTGCCGGCGGACTGATCCTGCACAACCGGAGTAACATGGAAAAAGCATACTACGCCACGCATACTTGATGGAGGTTGATAAGATGGTTGACGTCAAAGGAATTGCCAAATACATGATGGAGACCGGCGTGAAGGAGACCAGCGAGGGAAACTGGTGCTTTCGGCTTGACGAGCTGGACAAACGGTTCGGAACGAATCTGTGCCACGATGCAGGGCTCATCGAGGCTGTGGAAGATGTGCTCTACAAAGTCTACGGAGACGTCATTCTGCATTTGTGCGTGGTAGCCCCGCCGGGGACGCCGCTGACCGAGGATAGAAAAACAAGAGACTGGTGTTGCGCCGGCGAGTGTCCCGGTTATCCTCGCCCAACCGATATGCAGTTCGATATTGACTATGCGCTGGCCTACTGCCCCAATTACGAGTGGCATGACGGTGATGAGTGCGTCTTCGGTTCCTATGAGCAGTTTGAGACACGGGAGGTTAAGCCGCTTCCGGCATTGGAGGATCATCTGGTCTATGTAATCACAGGCGAGTACAACGGCATCCAGGACGAATGTATGGTGTTCCGGCGCGAAGAAAGCGCCATCAGGAAGTTTGAGGAGCTGACCGGCCTCACATGGCAGCAGCACCTTGACGGGGCGTATGAGTATGAGTGCAATACATACTTCTACCGTCTATTCGAGTGCTTCTATGAGGAACGGACAGGACAATAATCAGGAGGTTATATATGGATCAAGATAAATTGAATACCCTGTTCCACAGCACCACGGACGAAAAGTACAAAAAGTTTCTCTGCGACCGTGGCTGGGAATTTGAAACCGAGGCAGAGGTCAAGGCCGCCTATGCGAGGATGAAAAAAGCCTCTGCTGGCGAAGTTCTCACCGAGGAAGAGTTTCTTTTGGAGTTGGAGCCGGGGAATGCGTCCGATTTGGGCAAGCAGCTCTACAACCGACTCTGTGAATTGGTGGAGCAGGGCGCTCTGAAAGCGGGGGACCTCTATCAGTATGCGCGCTTCAAGTGGTGTTTCCGCCACCCGGAGGCGGTCATCGCCTGTGAAGTCGGACGGAACCGCTGGGTGGTCAACAACTGTGGTGAGGCAATCGACATGGAGCGGGCGCAGCAGATCATCAACCGCGAGTGGGGATTTGAGACCGCCCTCGTTGAGATCATCGGTACGCCCTACTATGATGCGACAGACTGGCACTTCATCCAGTTTCGTTGCAAGGGCGTGGAATGGGTCATGTGCAACGATTCCCTGTACCAGATTTACCAGTAGGGACGCCATCGCTGACCGCCAGGGCTGAATCAAAATTTATCGCAAGAATAACCGGGGCGTTGCAGATTTTTCTGCGGCGCCCCGGTTTCTATTGACTCAAATTATTATTGACGGAAAGAGGTTTTTCACATATAATAGTGGTAAGAAAATCTTACAGGAGGGTCTTTTTATGGATGCACAGGTTTTAACGGTTTCCACCAAAGGGCAAATATCGCTCCCAGTAGAAATGCGCCGCCAATTATCCATCAACACAGGGGATCGGCTCGTGGCCTACGCCCACGGTGACACGATCATGCTGAAGACATTGAAACTGCCGACGGTCGATGAGTTTGATGCTATGTTAAAGGAGGCCCAGAGTTGGGCGGCCTCTGTCGGATATAAAGAGGAGGATGTCAACGACATTATCAAAAGCTACAGGAAAGAGAAGCGTGGACAGGCATGAAGATTGTCATTGACACAAATGTAGTGATTTCAGGCACATTCTTTGGCGGATACCCGCAAAGCATCCTCCGTGCTGTTGTAGAAGGAAAGGTCTTGGCCTCCGCAACCACTGAAATCGTAGACGAGTATATGGAGATTACAGAAAGGATGTTGCAGCGTGGGCAAGGACGAATTAGGAAGGAGATCCTTTTTCCGTTTATGGAAAAGTTGCAGCTGATAGAGCCACATTCAGATATCCATGTCAGTCGAGATCCGGATGATGACAAATTCATTTCCTGCGCCAATGATGCCAAGGCACTCTATATCGTCAGCGGCGATGCGGATTTGCTTGTTTTGGGGCGATATGAGAATATTGAGATTATCACAGCAAAAGAATTTTGCGAGCGGTATTTACAGTGACCACAGGGAAAAGATGATAGCAGCGGATTCCTCCGGGCAATGCCTGGAGGAATTTTTTTGTTTTCTCTGTTGAAGAAATCGTACTATTTCCGTATAAAGTGATATAAGCAAAAAAGGAGGAGTACAACTCATGTTAATCGCAATTGACAATGGCAACCGGCTGGTGAAAGGGATCCATTTCGAGCCCTTCATCTCCGGGCTGACAGAGAGCGAGGTGCAGCCTTTCGGTAAGGACGTGCTGAAATACCGGGGAAAATACTATCAGCTCTCAGATCAGCGCATTCCCTATCACCGGGACAAGTCGGAGGACCCCCGTTTCTTTGTCCTGACCCTGTTCGGTATCGCCAAGGAGATCGAGGCTCTGGGCGCATACACTTCCGACTTCACGCACATCCAACTGGCGGTAGGGCTGCCCCCGGCACACTACGGAGCGCAGTATGAATCATTTACCCGATTCTTCACTGGTCGGGGCGCTATCAGCTTTACTTACCAGGACAAGCCCTATGCCATCTGCATTGATGATGTGGCCTGCTTCCCGCAGTCCTACGCGGCGGCGGTGACGATCATGCCGGCGCTTACATCCATCCCCATGGCGCTCATTCTGGATATCGGCGGCATGACGGCCGACTATTTGCGGATCAAAAACGGCGAAGGCGACCTGTCCGTCTGCGACTCCATGGAGAACGGGGTCATCATGCTCTACAACAAGATCATTGCCAAGGTCCGGGCCGAGCAGGATCTTCTGCTGTCCGAGGAGGCCATTGACGCGATTTTGCTGGAGCGGCCCTCTCACGGATTGGATTCTGTGGCTCCGCTGGTGCGTCAAATGGCAAAGGAGTTTGTGGCGGACCTGCTCAGTGCCATGCGGGAGCGGCAGTTGGAGCTGCGGGCTTGGCCGGTGGTGTTTGCCGGCGGAGGCTCTATTCTCCTACGCAAGCAGATCGAAGCCTCCGGCAAGGTGGCTCGCCCCCTATTTGTGGATGATATCCGGGCCAACGCCAGGGGCTACGAGCTGCTCTATAAGCTGTCCAAACACAGCGGGTGATGACTATGGGGGAGAGAAAGCAGCCAGGCCGTTTCACGGTCCAGTTCAACATGGAGGATCCCCAGCAGCGGCAAGTGGCCGAGGAGTTGTACCGGCAGGGCCGCCGGAAAGCACAATTCCTCACCAGCGCAGTCATGCTCTACACGCAAAGTCCAGGCAGTGCCGTTTCAGCCGGTATTGATATGGAAACCCTGAAACGGGTGGTGCAGGAGGTACTACGGGATAGCAGTCAACAGCCCGGTGCAACGCAGCGTATACCAGAAGATTCGCCACCAGAACCGGGACAGGTTCCGAACGAGTGGGACGCCTCCGCAGCAGATAGCGCCTTTGCCGCGATGTCCAATACACTGGCGGCATTCCGGCAGAAATGAAAACCCCGGGTCACGGCGACAGCCATGACCCGGGGTTTTGCGTAAATTTGATATAGGGCAGACAGAGTTATTCACCAAGAGAAATGCCCAGAGCCTCTGCAATCTCCTCCGGGGTTTTCCCGGACTTCTGTGCCTGCTTCAAAATGGCCTCCAGCTTCTGCTTCTTTGTCATGCGGGGCTTACGAGCAGGTTTGGGAGCAAGGATGGCTTTTTTCTTTTCCTCCAGCTTCTTGATCTTGGAGCGAACTGCCTCGATCTTCTGGTCGTACTCCGCTATGACGGTTTGTTTCTTCTCCTCATAGCCGGCAATCACAGCCTCCTGTTTGCTGATTTGCTCATCGACAGCCTCAGCCAGTTGCTGTGGAGTGCGGCGGACACGTCTGGTCTCGTTTTCAGCCATTTTCTTGGCCTCCCCATATAAAGTATGACTGAATGATAGCATACTAGGCACTAAATTACAAGTATTTTAGCCATAAAATACAGTATCAATACCTGTCGCCGTTATCACGCAATTTTCTGTTCACCCCAGCGAATCTGGAAATGGCCGTCTTCGTCTAACTCCCGGCGCATCAACAGAGACAGCAAGTCATAATTGATTCCGAACTTCTCGTAGATTTCGTCCAAGTCAGTATCTTGCCCCTTCATAAACAGGTTCAGTTTCTCCTTGACCAGCACCATCTGCATGAGATTAGATTCCAGACTGCCAGCGTAGGTAAGGAAATAAATATCCTTGTATGCCGTGGAGTTGTAACGAATAAAGCGCATATAAAATTGGCTCATTGCGGCGTTGTTGTAGTGCAGTTCCGGGATGATAATGCGGTTGACATACTCGAAATTGACGCTGCTGGGTAAGCTCTGCTGTGTGCAAAGCAGTATGCCATTTCCGCTGTCCCTGAGCGTTTTACGGAGCGTGCGGCGCTTTGCGAAAGAGACGGTTGCACCGGTAACAATAAACAGCGGCCTGTCCGGCAACAGTTCCCGAAAGGCTTCAGCGTAGCGATCCAGCACGACTTTGTGACGGACACCAATCGCCACGATCTCGTTCGGCCATTGGGCGGCCATTTCTACAGCGGTCAGGATCTTTACCGGCGTATCACCCGTGTACTCGCTCAGAGAATTGGGGGCGGCACTGACCCGGAGCAGCAAGGTGATCTGCTGCATCAGGCGGAGCATGGCATCCTTACGATGGTTTCCAGTAGAGGCAAAGTAGTTCCTTTGAACAGCGTGAAACTCCCTCATGACTTTCCCGTAGACCTCCCGCTCCTCCGGGGCGAACTCTACGGGAACCTGATGGATGCGCCGGATCTCTTTCCCGGTTACCTCCTCGAATGTACGAGTGATGACCGTTTTCCCCAGGATATCGCTGAGCACATCAGAATTGAAGATGTCCTGTGTCCGCTCGCCAATCCCAAACACTGTGGTCTTTTCCGGCAGATGGCTGGCGGAGAATAGCCTATACCCCCTCTTATATGCGGGAATGGGTTCTCCATAATAGTCATTTGGTTTGGACTCCAACGCATCGGATTCCTTATCGTAGTGGTAAAGCCGCTCGCACCACGAGATCATGTTAATGGAGTTATTATAGAGCAGCTCCATCTGCGGGGCAAACTCCGAAATGTTGTTGCGGGTGCTGGTGCCGGTGGTGAGCAGCTTAGTCCGACAGCGCCGAAAGCAGCCCAACGCAGATTTTGCCCGTACCGTATCAGGATTGGATATCTCGTCGCTCTCGTCCAGCACCAGGCAGACCTTTTGATTGTGCCGTTTGATCCACCGTTTGATGTGCCGTTGGATCTGACCCAGCTTGTTGAGTGTCAGCAGCACAAAGTCGCCGGGCTGGATGCGCTCCAAATCGGCCAACCGCTCCACAAACACATAGCTGAGGCCATAGTTCTTCAAAACGACATCCCAGTTATTTCGGATAGAAATAGCTGTGGATACTACCCAGGTTGAATGAATGTGCTGCCGCTCCATACGGTACATCCCTATGGCGATCCCGGCCAGTGTCTTTCCACTGCCCTGCTCCCACTGGAGCATCCCGTACCGCTTTTGCAGCATGAGATTGATGTCGTGCTGCTGGATATCGTTGAGTTGGATAATCTCCTCATTCTCCGCATCCCACAGGTTGAAATTTTTCAGCCATGCGCCGATTTCCGCGTCCTCGTCCATCTCGGCAAAAGGCTGATTTTGGACATCATACTCCTTGCGTTTCCTTTGCAGCAGTTTGGAAAATGGTGGGTAGTCCTCCGGCCTGTTGTCGATCACCGCCTGATAAATCGGTACTGGCTTGCGCATGGTCTCTGTCATCTGCCGCCGCACCTTGGCGCTGTAGCCCTTATAAACAAGGTTTCCCTCCTGCTTTACCAGAGTAATGACATCGCGCTCAGGAGGTTTGTTCTGTTTCCGCAGGGCTAACCGCAAGTAGGCCAGCACCTTTGCCTCTGTGAGCCTGGTTTGGAGCCACTTCTCATAGGACATATCCTTTGGTTGTACCTGGGTATAAAAACGGTGAATATACTCGCAGCACTTCATGTATTTGTCCCGGACAGCGGGATGGGCCTTGATCTGATACAGCAGTTTCTGCGTTTCATACGTAAAATTTTTAGAGGTGTCGTGCTCCTTCGCCAGCTCCAGCAGTACATGGGACTTGTTTTTCTCTAAATCGGCTTTGGGAAGCATCAGGATATGTTGGTAAATCCACTGCGCCTCCCGCTCCACAGCGAAGTCGGATTCCAGTATTCTTATTGTCTCTGTTTCATAGTGCTTGGCCGTCCATCCATCCGCTATACTCTTCTTCTGCCAGAACTGGAGCTTGGTTGCAAATTTCTCCACGCCGAGGTAGGAAAAGGCGTCCTCCGGCAAATTTACCTGTCCCCAAAAACTGAACCGCGCTTCCATATCATGGATCATCTTCTTGTCCATAAAGGCATCGGCCAGAAAGGATTTTGGCGTGATTAGAGCCAGGATACCCAACGGTTTCAGCAATTCAGCGGCCTTGATACAGTAGAACATCTGAGACAGCAGTTCCTCTCCGTTCTCTATCCGCCAGCGCAGGTGAAACGGAGGATTGCCGACCACATAGTCAAAGCGCAGTTCCGGCTGGTAAGTGCGGATATCCCCCAAGGTCAGGTTCGCCGCAGGGAACAGGAATCGCGCCACTTTGTATGCCTTGGGGTCAAGCTCACAGCCGTACAGATTGGATTCCGCCGGGAAGAAGTTGAAAAAGCTGCCCTTACCACAGGTGAGATCGGCTACCAGATCGTAGTTTGACGGACTCAGTGCGGCGGCCACCAGCTGGCAGAGTTTCGACGGAGTAAAGAACTGACCGTTCTCGATCTCCTTTTTCGCCTCACTATAGCTGTGGTAATCATCATAGCCGCTCCGCTCTAATCCGTGCAGCCCGCCATCGCCGGTATAGGCGCTGTAGATATCCTCGCCAGTAATACCGGACTCTTGAGCTGTGCCGCTGTCAATCAGGTACAAGACTTTCTCATTCAGCATTTTCCGTTGCTCTCGGCTAAACGCTTTTTCCTGATATTGATATTTCATATTGTGCCTCCGTCAGCATACTGTCCCAAGGTATTTTTCGATAAATTCCTCGGCGTACCGCTCACTGGTAAACTTCAAATCCACCCGTCCATTTTTGAACATCTTCAAATGCTTGACTTTCTCACAGGTGGTAAACTCCACCAAATCGCTTTCCGAATCTCGATAGCCGATCAAATCGGAAAAACCCAGCGGGAACAAATTATGGACGCCAGTCTCATAATGGGCGAGGCCACACAGGATATTCTTCATACTGTCCTGAACGGTCCATTGATCGCGCATCCAACACTCATGCTTGCAGAAATACCCGGAAAAACGAATGGTGTCCTTTTTGCGTTCAAATTCCGGCTCTTGCTTATAGGTGTTCCAGGCTGCGTTGTGGCACTTTTCGTACAGTTCCTGAAATGCCTGCTCGGCAAAGCTCCGGCCATCCAGCCGGAGGATGATCTGATCGACAATATCCGAATACCGCACAGACAAACTCTGCATCTGCTTATGATATTCCCTCATGGCTTCCTTGCTGTCCCGCCAGCGATCCGGCTCTTTCGGCAGAAGGGCTTCTTTCACGTCCGAGACACTGACCGTCACATGGTAGGTTGCATTGAAGTAGTGGACAACCGTTCCGATGAAGTCACTGTGGAGCGCCTCAATGTGTTTTTTGATTGCGTCCTCCGAAATAGAGAGACCATCCCTCGCAACCAGATAATTGTGATAAAAAGTGCCCTGCTTATCTCCCAGCAGTTCATCCTGCTGTTTCTGCATATCCGCCCAAACAAATATCAGTTCTTTGAACATACTGACGGCCGCTTTATAGGCAGCCTGATGCTGCTCGCAATAAAATTTATCCTTTTCTGAAATACGATTATCGGCCTTGACCTCCACCGCCGCGAATTTTTCCAATAAATCCATAATGTCCTCCTAAAAATAGCTGTTCAGGGAATCAGTATTCTCAACTGATTCCCTGAACAGCACGGTTCATTGTGGTATTGCTATATTAAGACGGATTTGAATTCGCTCACAACCTACCGTCTCCGCTCTGAAGTGCATAGTCCGCACAGCACTCGATCACATCCCTGATGGTGTCCATGTGGCCGCAGTTGTCCCGTTTCTGCCAGTCCTTATACACATCAGCCAGAGGGCAGGGGGACTGCAAAAGCGCCTGCACCTCTTCCTCGGAAAGAATGTCCTCTTCCATAGCAATCAGAATGTCTTCCCGGATGGTATATTCGTAGGCATGATCCAGAATTTCTTGCGCCGGCAGGGATAGCAGCCACTCCCGATAGATGCGCTGTTCAGCAGACATCTTTTCATACAGCGCATTATTTTGTTTCTCAGCGTCCATACTTATCGCTCCTTTTTCAGCTAAAATCAGCCGCCATTTTCGACTTCCTGATATGTGATGTCAATGGGCTTATCAGTAAGAACCCCAATATATCGCTTGAACATTTCCTGAAGCCGCTCCTCAGTCAAGCTGCGCTCAACCTCTGAAAGCTTCCACGGATAGGACGGCTCATAGATCAGATACTTGTCGCCATCCTCACTATCGCAGGCCAGCAGATCGAGGCCTTCCACTTCCAGGATCACTTCTTTCAACAGCGCAGCAAGTTCCATACAGCAGTCCTGATCGAAGCCCATATAATCGTCCCAGACAGGGTCCTCAATTTCTGAATCTGCCAGCCATTTTTGCATCTGGGCGTTAAACTCCGGTGCCAGCGCCAACAAATTCTTCAGCCGTTCAATACTTCGCTCGGTTATGTCATCCGTACAGATCCCGTAGCCATAGTTGTGCCATGAGATATAGCTCATAGTCAGCACTCTCCTTCCTGATAGTCATAGTCGATGCACCCATCGTCATCTGTGATACGGGGCTTGCGCTCATGCACCATGGCGAACCGGCATTCACCACCACGATTGAATTGGCAGGTACGGGATTCGCACTCAATGCAGAGCTGCTTCAGATAGACGAGTTTGGCTACCCCCTCCGTCCGGTCGATACCGTCAGAGTACAGCAGATGACCGATGCCCTTGCTGTGCCGGCGGTCAAACCAATGCCAGATCTCATCCCGGCTGACGCCCACGCCCCAGCCCATGAACGGCTCCAAAAGCCGCTCGGTCTCTGGATCCATCGTAACATCTGCCAACTGGCTCCACAGCTCCTCCAGCGCCTCATCACGGTCACGCAGCGTTTCAATTTCGGTGAGTCCGTCATAGATGGTGGAGTAGTCGCCGTTGTCGATACGATCCGCCTGATGCAAAGCATTGAGATGGTTGAGCGCCTCGATTTTGATATCACTGTTCATGCTTGTCCTCCTGTTTTTTTCGCTTTGGCGGCCAAAATCTGATTACGGATCTCATAGATTCGTGCAACCATTTCCTCCTGGGTCGCGCAGTTCACACACTCATCCCGCTGATCCTGCTGATTTGCGGAAAGATCACGGATGGAAATGTGGTATGTATCCTTCACGCCATACCCACCATCTACACAAAACCAGAACCGTTTGCCCAGCGCCGCACTCTCTGCAACGATGTTCATTTTGTGGAACCGGCTGATGCTTCCGGCCTGGCAGAAATCATCAAACCCAGCCTCATGGATAGCCTTCCTGATTTTCAGGTACTTTCCATCAAAATCTGTGTATTCCATGTAAGTTCACCCTTCCACAACACTGTTCTACAGGTTAAATTCGATATCGCCGGTTTCGTACGCCGTACCATGCTCCCGGTTGTACTCCTCGACAGTCGTCTCGGGAATGTAAGTGTCGCCGTCCGGCATAAACCGGCCCTCCGCGATAATCTTCCGGAGCAACTCCTCGGCCATGCCATCGTTGGCAAAGATAACAGTCTCCTCGGCTTCAGTAATGCGGAGACCTACACCCAAGCGCATCCATAAATGTCTCTCCATATCACACCTCAGCAAACATCTCAAAGGTGTTAAGTGCCTCGGCCCAACTCCGGGTGATGACCCGGTTCTTGTCGCTCACCGGTCCAATGGTCTTCTGTACGCAGTATTCGCTGTCAAGCGGGAATAAAATTACGTTGCCGCGTCTGAACGTATCACCCTGGCACATCGCTATACTGGCCTCCAACTTATCTTCATTGGTCAACAGCATTTTGAGCTCTCCTATTCTGTAAGTTTTTGATTTCTCACTGTCAGCAGGACACAGTTAAAATCCATTCCAGATTTTCTGCTCCCGGTAGACAAAACACTCGGCATCATCACAGTCCGCAGGCGTCAGATCCTTGATCCGCTTCCGGCTTCGGGAAATAAACAGGTCTGAATCCATTGGTGGCTTTGGTGTCTTATCCCGCAGCAATTCATCGACCATGACCAGCTGCGCATACTCCTCGGGCAGGTTCTCCCGCAGATAGCGGAAGAAATAGTTCCGATGAAACGGGCAAAAGGTGCAGGCCGAAGCCCTTGTCTCCAGACCCCATACATCCCGTATATAGGCGTAGTTGTCCGCCCGAACCAGTTTCATTTCCACCAGAGGGTAATGATTGACAAACATCGGGTTAGTGCTCTCCTTGCATCGTTTTTGCTCCTCGTAGCTGAAGCCCATGTGCATCTCATGGGCTTTGCGGTCCTCCGGCCGGAGACGCTGGCCTTTTCGATAGCCAAGGACTTCCCAGCGCACATACTTTGCAATCACCTCGATCTTATAATCGATGGTGCAGTTTCGAGGCATTTTGGCCTTGTGCCCGTCACCTCGCAGTGTCCACCATGGAATACTGACTGTGCGCCGTTCTCCAAAATTCCGCATGAAGTCCTCATGGAGCGGGGAGTCAAGAATTTTGAAGGAAATCTTAACCTGCTCACAGGCATCTTGCGTGAACATCACCTGATCCATCACCCATGACGGCTCCATACCCAAATCGCAGAAGATCACCAGGTCATAAATGGGGACATCTGGATGCGGCATGGGTTGACCTTTCTTCAGGGATAAAGAGTTCTCACAAGACATCAGGGCCAGCGCCGTGGACTGCATCCCCGCCCCGAAAGACAGGATCTTCATGGCGCGTACAGTACCCAGCGCAGCTTATTGCCCGCCGGATACCGCTCCGTGCCTCTTGGCCTGGATGGGGAATCCCACCCGCTGTCTGAACCTTTCACAACACCGTCCGGCTGAAAGCCAACAGCCCGCAGGCTGCTCCCGCTTTCATCCGGCAGGGTGTAGGTCAGAAAGCGGCGATATCCCATCTCACGCCCAATGCGGATGGCCCGGGCGTAGAGATTGCTGCACACATCGGCGTAACGCGGGTCGGTACAGCAGCGATTGATCTCCAGGGTCTCGCCGTCCATCTGATGCCGCGCCTTCGGTATGCTCGCCACGGCCACGCCCACCGGCTCCGGTTCCCCGGCTGCACGCAGGCAGACGGAAAACTTGTGAATACTCGGCCCCGCGTTGTGCCGGTGGTGTCGGTCAATGTAGGTGCTGGCCTCTTTCAGCGTGATCGGTTCCGCCTCCAGCTTGGCAATCAGGGTGAAGGAAGTCCCGTCTACCCGATAGAGCCGGCCGTAGCCGTCCTCGGTGTCTGTAAGTACATAATCCCCACATTTGTGTCGTACCGGAAGGGTCTGCTGTCTCCGCTTATCCTTCAGGCGCATAGCTCGGGGCGGCTGGGAGGCTAAGATACTGTCAATGCTAACCGGCAGTTCAGGGGCCGCTTTCAGCACCGGGTTTTCCGTCGCCCATTTGGGATGGCTGCAATGAAAGGCACGCAGACGATAGGGCATCCTCCACTGCATCATATCCATCAGGTGCTCAAAGGCAGTATCGTCCAAAATTGCGGAACAGCGATAGGAGCACCTGTCTATTTGCGCCAGAAACATATGGCTATCCATTCTGGTCTCTCACCTTCCTTTATTGAATTTTCTGGTAAAAGTCAAACTGATTCAGGCCAGGAAAGTTATATCCGTATCCCTTACACCACTCTGAATCCCTGTTCACACAGGTTTTACATTGAATGCTGTTGGCCTTTACATTTTTGCCTATCCCATTTCCGCCAGCATTTGCGCTACACTTTGCTCCGCATCCTGTTTTGTAGGTTTTATATTGTAGCTCTCGTTGGCAGTTGCTTCCGTACACGCCAAAAATAGCTGTTTTACAAATGACTCAGGCAGTTCAGCGGCAAACCAATATTTCTCTCCATCTATGCCAGCATAATAGATATTGCCTGGATGTTTCACAGACAGCTCTGTATCAACAACCACGTAAAATCTTCTTTCCTCAAGAACATAGGTCACACAGATGCCAAAACAATCCGGATCGAAGTTGTTTCCGTCTATCTGCTGCGCTTCCTCTTGTATTGACTGAGGTACACCGGAAATATCTACCCAAAAAGTGATCGCATCACTCTCGAAATTGCAGTGCTCAACTTGTATGATCTCCAAAAGGTTTCCTCCTTCGTTTCGGTAAATTGCCAATCAAAGACTACTCACATCATTCATCACTTTTGATGGAATTGCCTTCTTGCTCAAATTGACAGAAATCTTCATCACAGGTGAAACACTGATATTTGTAGCCCGGGAGCAGGCTGGGAAACAGCGGACTCTTGCAGCGCACGCAGGTTCCACAGCTTTCCAGAAACTTCATGTGTTCCATCTCTTCATTCGTGCAACCAGCGTCCCATAGAACCTTTTTGGCGTATTCCATGTTGTCAAAGACGCAGACTCCGCCCTCGTTGTCCAGCACAAATTCCATTTCGCTGTTGATGGTGATGCCGCCCACAGGGCGACATACGACAATCTTGCTCATTATCATTCCTCCCAAAGATAGGCAGAGGATGGACGCGACGGCCACCCTCTGCTTGTCATATCGCTGGCGGTCCCCCGGCAGCAGTCAAAGTACAATCATGCTGAGGTACTCCACATCCTGTCGGGAATCGGGAAGTTCCCTTTGCAGCAAAGCGGCAACAGGTTCCAGTTCGGGGCGGTCGGCCATGTACGCAAGGATACGCTGCGTATCGACTGCAGCCACCATTTCCAGAGCCTCCATTCGCTGCGGCGTTGGAGACCAGGTATAAACGCCGTTGGTAATCTGAACCGCGCCGTTGTCATCCACGAAAATGAACCCATCCCAGCCGGCGGTTTTGTGGCGGCAGAGGTTGACAAGCCTCATTCCAACACCTCCCCAGCTTTGGGATAGTTCTCCATATATGGGCGGCTGTCCACCTCTCCGGCAAAGTTGATCCCCTGATAAAAACACCGGTTTCCACGGTTGGTAAAGGTGGCATAGGTGGGCCGAAACTGTCCTGTACGGGTATCCCGCTCATGACAGTAGGGTTCACCCAGTTGGAAACCGGCCCAGCAGTCCTGTCCGCCGTTCAAACTGATAGGTGGGAGAACACTCAGATAGCTCTCATACTGCTCCGCAGTGATCTCCTGTCCCCGCTGTGCGGTAGAGATATCAAAGTTGCTTTTGAGGGGACAGTCCGCAGCCGCGCAGTCCTTGCCGCGGTAACACGGCGTTCTGTCGCCTCCCTCATAAAAGGGGTAGCAATGGCGCAGTCCATGTCCTTTCAGAATCTGCTCGGCCGCGTCAATGATCTCGCCGATGTAGGACATATCCCATTCAAGAGCCTTTTCACCCGGATCGGCCTCCTTTGCGGCAATCGCACAGGCCAGCTGATAAGCTGCATTGTCGATAAGGTCGTTCTTGGCGGTGAGAAAGGTTTCAAATCTCCCGTCCACAATAAGCACCCTCTTTCTTAAATCGCGGTTTGCTCCGCATCAAAATTCATCCTCATCCATAAGGATTTCGGCAATGGTGACAGACGCCGCACAATTCAGCTTCACCTTATCGGCCAGCTTCTTGAATGCGGCACCGATGCCGGCGTTGCCATCCACAGACACGGTATATCCCCGCTGGCTGCCGTCAACGCTCCGCACGATCACAGCATAGCGGCAGGGCTGGTGTTCCTTCTCGAACTCCTCCCGCGTCATGCAGTCCACCATATCCTTGCCGCAGTTGGGGCAGGCGGTAAAAGTGTGGCCGCAAATCTCCTCATCGTGGAGCACATCCGAGGTAAAATACTCACCGCAGGCGTCACACTGGACAATCTTGCTGCTGTCTTGGGCGGCGTCCGCGCAGGTATCGCAGACACGGAACTTTTTCCCCTCAATACTGCGATTGATGGGGCGCATATCCCAGATGGGGAACGGCCGCTGGCAATACGCACAGGTATAGTTGTTTTCCTTTTCCATGATAATCGCCTTTCTGTGTTGTTTTGCCTGGCGATAACGTTCAGGCATCTTTTGAACTGGTTTTCAAGCTATCCTCGTACTGATTTCGCAGGGCGGCGTCACGATCAAACCGGAACAACAGCGTAACGCCCCGTTTCTTCACAAGAAAAAACCATGCTTTCAGGCCGTCATTGATCTCGATAACCTCACCGGTCATAGGCAAAAAGCCGAGAATATCCGATAATAGCCGTCCTTTCGCCTCACGCTGAAATTCTGCGGCAGTCATATTGATGTGTCCCTCATGTTTTAAGGCATATTCCGGGCCGCTGGGAGTAATTTCAAGGCCCTGCCGCTTCATCAGCTCCCGGTAATACCAGGTGTTGGTATCCTTATAGGCGTAGAGCCGCAGTTCTGCGGGCTCTTTCCGTTTGGGACACCAGGACGGTGGATATACCTTCGGGTCACGCTTTTTCATCTCCCGAGGCCGTTTGCCGCCCATGCAGTATCTGCACCCGAAACGCAGGGTCAGGCCCTTGACTGGCTGGGGGGCAGTTTCCGTACACAGCAGATAATCCGGGCATTCGGCGCATCGGAACCGGCGGATTCTTCCCTCCAGCATCACGCTGCCTCGCCGCTGCCAGGCTTTGCAAGCCCTACCACAAGCATGGTCATGGCACAGCGGAACCCGGCGGCGAACGCCTGCGCCTGCAAGATATCCCCCTTTTTATGGAGCAAGGTGGACGTGCGGTCAATCAGGCTCCAAATGTCCGGAGAAACGGCCTTGTGGAGCGCGGCCTCGTTTGCGATGATCTCGGCAGTGCAGTCCGCAATTTCCTCCGGTTCCGGTTCATCGCTGGGGTCGTAGTTACCGAGGTACAGGTCAGTCAGAAAGTCCTTGGGGATGTCCTGGGGCAACTGAATCACAGGAGCCGGCGCATTGAGAGACTTTGCAATATCCTCCAACGCCTTGGTGATCCTTGGAACCGTATTCGTATAGAACTCCTGTCCCATTCTGGTCTCGTAAAAATCCATCAAATCATCCTTTCCTATTATCCGGCCTTTTTTTGCGTTGTGGATGGACCCTCCGCACCGGCACAGCCGAGACAGATCACCCGCCATTCTCCTGGGGACTTCTGGCCGCTGCGGATACGCTCCAGCAAATGTCGGTTTCCGCAGACACCGTACCGAAGAAACCGGCCTTTCCGTGTGCGGCGCTCCAATGCGTAGTACATTGGTCAGCCTCCTTCCGGCACAGCCGTCAGCCGCTTGAGTTCCTTGGTGTTGGCGTGGAACTGTGGCAAAAATGGCTTGTCCAGGTCATAGTTGTAGTAACGGTAAAAGAGGAACTGAAACATCAGGCCCTTGAGCCGCCGCTCCCCCATAGACACCGCGTTTTTGCCCAGGATAGGGAGCGCCTCAAAATCCTCCTTCAGGAAGCTACGGGCCTCTAAAGGAAAGTTCTCATAGAACCAATCCTTTACGAATACCGTGCCTCCCATGAAGTGGTGGGACCGTTCTGTGCAGAGACAGTACAGGAAGTCCCGGCCCCGTTCTCCCGGCGCCACCGTAAAGGGATACATACGGCAGACCCGTGGCCGGGCCTCATAGACGCTGCACCGGCCATCCTTCAGAAATACACAGGCATTCTCCGGCCCCTCCGTGTTCAATAGGAAGATAGGCAGGCGCTCCGCCAGTACATCAGGGTGGGTATATTGGGCCAGCAGATCCTCCGGGCCCTCAATAGGCTCACCTCTATCCCGCAGGAAACGGGAAAGGAGGTAGATGTCCATCGGCTCCAGCATGATGCTGTCCTCCACCTGGCGGCAGCAAGCCCCACAGAGCTGACAGTGAAAGGGAATGCGCTCTTTGCCTTTTACAGGTTTGATTTTCATGTTTTCATTCATTGGCATCTCCTATGAAACGCAAGGGGCGCACCGCAGGTTAAAACCCGCAGTGCGCCTCTCATGCCCTGATCTGCTCAGGCGGCCATGCACAGCATCTCCTCAGCCGCCTGCGGGAAAGGGTCCAGCAGCAGCCGGTAGTTGGTGTTCATGGTCTCAAAGCGGATCTCATCGCGCTTTTTCCGATGGATCGCCACCACACAGGAGGTGCGCAGGACACGCCCCTGATTCAGTATCAGGGCGCAGCTTCCGACCTCCAAAGGGTACATCAAAACACCGCTCAAGGTGGTGGTTTTCTTGTCGTTCACGTTCAAAACCTCCATTTCAATTCATGTATAGTTTCAGATACACACGGTACAATTCCCGCAGTAGACTGCGCACCCGCCTGGGTTCGATTCCCAGTGAGCGGGCAGTCTCCGCAATGGAGTAGCCCTGCGACCGCAAGGTCATCATCTCATACTGCGGCCGGCTGGCGGTGGAGACCAGATCATGAAGAATCAGTCTGGCCTCCAACTCCGACATCGGGTCTGGTGCAGTCACCTGGACAGTTTCCTTGTAACGCCGCTCCGCCGCCTCTCTCCGTGTCTCCGCACGGTGGAAAGACGCGATGCTCTGCTTCATGGAGCGCCACGCTATGGTAGAGAAAGCGTACCGCCGCAGTTCTGGCTTTGTCATATACCGCCTGACGGCGGAGAGAAAGCCGAGGGCGGCGATGTCATAGTAGTCATCCACAGCACGGCCCTGCTCATACAGGTAACGGTAGATCAGATTGTGGTTTTCCGCCGCGAACCGGCGCTGATCCTCTGTCAGCGCCGGTGATCCGCTCTCGGACAAATCAGTCCGGCAGTCCCCCGTACTCGCCGCTCACGATGGTGGCGCCCACGGAGAAGTGCCCCTCATTGTCAGGCATGACACGGGCGGGACGGCCCATCTCGACCTCACTGCCGGCGTTGGTCTCCCGCGCGGCGGCCCGCTGCTCCTGGATCAGCTTCAGCTGCTCTTTGAAGCTCTCCGCACAGGCTTTCACCCGGGCCAGCTCCTCGCCGGTGAAGTCATAGAGCCGCTCAAACCGGGCGACGCTGTAGTCATCTTTGCCGTTGTTTTCCTTTTTCAGGCTGATCCGAACCACACTGCCGCACAGGCCGCGGCGCCGGGCCAAAAAGGCCGAGTTCAAAAAGTTCGTGTAGGGCTTAATGCTCGTGGGGGGCAGGGACAGCTGGATGGGCATGAACCCACCGCTCTGCAGCAGATACAGAACCCGCATATTCTTGCAGGCCTTGCCTTTTCCGTTGGGGCCGGAGCCGAAGATGTTGTACCCGCAGCTGGCGCACAGGCCGCCGGGGCAGCCAACGCCCAGCTTACCGTCGTCCGACTGGCACTGGGGCGGGGTGTTGTCATCGTACTCGCTCCCCTCGGGCCAGTAGACGTTGGCGTTGTGGCTGTGGAGGATGACCCCCTCCAGGGTCTGCACATACTCCGGGTTGTCCGGGTTGTCGCCGGGCATCTCGAAGACCAGCATCCCGCTGCCGGGGATCTTGACCCGCTGGAAGCCCAGATTCAGGCCGTCCATATCCTCCGCCAACTCCTCCTGAGAGAAACCGTCGCCAGCCACCATATCAGGCAGCAGGAAAGGGGTGCGCTCCGCCAAAGTCGTGTTATTCTGGTTGCTCATGTAGAAATTCCTCCTATAAAAATATTTTGCAGGGCCGTCAGGCGGCCATACTGCTAACCTGGTTGATACGTCGGAAAATCTCCGGGTTCATGGTCATGACCGTGTAGCCGATGCTCTCCAGCTGAGAGGCGCGGTCATAGTTCTCTACGTCCTGGCTGTACCGGGTGACGGCGTTCGCCAAACCGTAGACGGTGTAGTCGGCGTCCTCAATCAGACGCTGGAGTACGCCGCCGCTCTCCGCCTCCGTAATGCCGAAACTGGAACTCGCCAGCTTGACCACACCGGGGATGTCGGCGGTGTTCAGCCGCAGATGGGTGCTCTCCCGCATCTTCCCCAGCACCTGGGCAAAGCGTGCCTCATCCACCGCCGCCCGCACTGTGTCCCGAATCTTCAGGACAAAAGCCTGATCGTCGGCAGCCAGCGTCTCTTTGGAGTAGAGGAAGAAGTTCTTATCTGTGGTGTTGACGCGGCCGATATGGGTCCGACGCGTCCTGGCCTCGTTGACCACCATGCCGTTCTTGCACACCAGTCGGAAAACCAGCGGCTGGATGCTCACAGCGCCCAACCCGGTCTCGCTGTTGGAGATCACCACGCCGGCCTGCACAATGTCGCCGGGAGTCACCTCAGCGGTGAGCCGGGGATTGACTACCTTGATATACATATAGTCCTCAGTCAACTCACAGCTCTCATAGTAAGCACCCGGCATCTCCTCGATGATGGGGAGGGTGATGTTGGCGATGTCCAGGTTGTCGATGCGGCGGTAGCGGTCGCTGAGAAACGCCCTAGCCCGCCCGTCGATGGTACGGAGCAGACGGTACTCGGAAGCGCGGCTCAGCCAACTGTTGACGTTATCCGCCAGCAGTCCCACATTCTCCGTGAGCATCTTGTCATAGTATTTCTGGGGGATGCCCAGATAGGTGCCGAGCTGCCGGTGGGCCGTCTGCTGGATGTCCAGCGGCTCGACCCGGTCGATACCCGTGTTGTCCAGAAGCCGCAGCATCGGAGCCCCGCCGCCAGCCTCCATGAGGATGTTGGCGGTGTTCACCGAGTAGTCCTGCTTGGCCTCGCTCTGACGCAGGATCTCCCGCGCCATCTCCTGAATGGTTCGTCCTGCTTTCACATTTGTCCTCCTTTTTTACCAGGCAACGATGATGCCATTGTCTTGGGTGGTGGCGGCAAGGCCGTTCTGCTCCAATACCTTTACCAGACCCGGCCAGTAGACACGCTCGGGGAAGCTGGTGAAAGCTCCCTGCGAGGTCTCTGTGCCGCCGTCCGTGGACTGTGTGCAGATCGTCCCATCCTCCTTCAGCGTCAGGCTGTGGTGGCCCCGGGATTCCAGGTCGGCTACCAGCCGCTCCAGCACCTCGCGGCCCTGCGTTTCATACCAGATACGAGGGTCCAGTGTGTCCTGTGCCGGGGCGCCGGGCTTCTCGCCGCTACTGCCGCCGATAGGGGCCACCTTGACGAGGGAACAGGACAGCTTGCCGTTCCGATCCAATGTCACATCCGCGTAGTCGTACTCCGGGATACCGCTGACGCGGATACGCCCGGTGCCGCCCTGCGCTACAAAGCCGGCGGGGTCTCGCATGACCCACTCCCACTGTGCGTCCGGGTAGGCCGATTTCAAGCAGCCGGAGATGCGGTAGTTGACGTGGCGGAGCAGCGTCTGCATGAGCGCCTGGTCAGGGTAAGCGTTTGGCTGTATCTGCTGGATAGCCCGTGCGGCGCGCCGGTTGGGGAGCACCTGCGTCAGAATAATCCAGAGGCCCCATGCGACAAACACGGCGGTCAGCAGCACAGTGCAGAGAGTGCCGCGGGTGAGGGCCAGGATGACGATCACCACGCCAATCAGGATGGAGATGCTGCCCCAAAGGGGAGTGTTCTTCTTCATTTCTGTAGCCACCTTTTTTTGATTTTTTCTCTGAAAACGCAAAAAAGAGGCCTGATACCCACTCCGTCACTGGATTATGGGGTATCAAGCCTCTTCATTTCGCCGGAATCTTTTTCCGGCAGGTCTTTCGTTGTGGCCCATACGTAAAGGGCCGCTGTCTGCTCAAAAGCATCATCCTCTCCGCCCACTGGGCTAAAATTATATATAATAAAAAGTACCGATAGGCAGACTGCTCCCTAAACAGCGCAGTCCATCCAATCGGTACTTGCGTACAATCCTAACAACGTGTGCAATACGAGTGCCTCTCGTTCCCGGCTCCACAGGAAACCGGCTCCGCGCTTTCAGCGGAGAACGCACAAACAATCAATTACATGGTCAGTTTACTTCAAAAGCCGGCGTTTGTCAACGAAAATGTTTCGATATGTTCTCCTATAATTCGACATTTAGAGCAGAGCCATGCTAAAATGTTTTTTGCTCTGCTAAAAAGAGTGTACCGCAGAAGTGAAATCTGCGGCACGCTCTTTTTGATAACAAAAGTGGGTATAGGGATTGTAAAGCAAAATCAACTTTACAAGTCAAGCTACATCATATATGCTTAACTGCGCTTTCTCTGGTAGCCTTGTAACTCAGGGCGCGGGAGATTCGCTTCTCCCAACTGTTCGTTCCGCTCCACAGACCGGGCAGGGAACCCCATCGTACCAGATAAGCCGCTTTGCATTTTCATAAGACGCCATAGAATCTACCTCCACAATTAAAGGTGTATTTGGGTACTGCCAGCTAGTTTATGCCGCAGCTCTGCAACGGCTTCGCTGACCGCGTGAATCAAATAGTCGATTTCAGCCTGTGTGTTCTCTGCACACAAGGTAAGCCGCAGAGAGCCATACGCGAGTTCGGGCGGACGCCCCAGCGCCAAAAGGACATGGCTTGGCATCATAGAACTGGAATTACAGGCGGAACCTGTTGAGGCACAGATGCCCAATTTATCCAACAACAGGACAAGGGACTCCCCTTCAATTCCCGCAAAGCTGAAATTCACATTGTTGGGTAAACGGTAGAGCGGAGAGCCGTTCAGCATGGAAGAGGGAATTGGAGAAAGACCGTCAATCAGCCGTTCCCGCAGCTCTGTAAGATAAACGGATGTTCTGTTCATACTGTCGCAGGCTTCTTCCAACGCCGCCGCCATGCCCATAATGGCTGAGACATTTTCCGTGCCGGCCCGTTTCCCACGTTCCTGTGCGCCGCCGTGAATCAAGGGGTGGAGCGGTATTCCTCTCCTGACATAAAGAGCCCCGATACCCTTGGGACCGTGAAATTTATGGGCCGACAGAGACAGCATATCAATGTTTTCCAGTTTGACATCAATGGGAAGATGCCCTACTGCCTGTACTGCGTCCGTGTGAAGCAGTACGCCGGCCTCCCGGCAAATCTGTCCGATTGGGAAAATGGGCTGGATGGTACCAATTTCGTTGTTGGCGTACATAACGGTTACAAGGCAGGTGTCTGGTCGGATTGCTGCTTTTACTTCTTCCGGCACAACCAACCCATCGCTGTGAACATTCAGAAACGTCACTTCAAAGCCATCCGCTCGCAGGGCTTCCACCGTATGAAGTACGGCGTGGTGTTCAAAGGCAGTGGTGATGATATGCTTTTTCCCATGCTCCATTCCAAACTTTGCGGCACTGAGGACGGCTTGATTATCCGCCTCACTGCCGCCGGAGGTAAAGATGATTTCATCAGGCTGGCAGCCCAGCCTTGCAGCGATCCGCTCTCTTGCATCCTGCAAGGCCATGGCAGCTTTCTGCCCCTCCGAGTGCAGGCTGGAGGGATTTCCGTAGGTCTCCATCATATAGGGCAGCATTTCCTTGATTGCCGCCGCGCACATTTTTGTGGTTGCGGCGTTATCTGCATAGACGTTCATAATGCCTCCATTCCACTTGTGTATTTCTTGCCAGCGTTTCATCGGTGGATATCACAATGAGGGAATACTGGCAAGATTCCAAACAAAAAGAAACCTGACACCCACTTTGCTACCGATTTGCTACCGATTTTCAACTGTCCACCGGATAGCCTCTGGCGGGATGTTGCTTTCAGCGGCCAGCAGCTCCCCAGTGGCCTCCTGCTCACTGGGGAATGTCTCCCGGATGCTGTAGGCCAGTAGCTCCCGGTCTTTATACCAGAACACTAAACAAGGCTCTTTCATTGTGATACCCTTTCTTTATTCGCCCCCGCCCCCACAGGGTGGCGGGGGCTTTCGGTTTTAATTCCCACTCTTAAAGACGATATGTCCGTCAATCTCAAGGACAATCTCCCCGCCAACCAGGGATGCAAAGTGCCTCGCTTGTTGTTCACCATCTTCAAAGCAATGGCAACGTTTCTCACCATGACGCCCAAAGAAATATACAAACCATTTAACCATTTTAGATACCTCTATTTCTTTTTATATCAGCTCCACCCCGGTACCGCCGGAGCGGGAGATTTTGCCTACACCGCCATCCCGTACCCGTCAGGACCGTAAACCGGTTGACAGACTGGATTGGTGCGGATACCCCCGGATATAGGTTTTAGCGGCCTCCATGTTTTCCAACTCGGACAGCAGCGGCCAATTAAGATCGATTGCCCTTTGGCCCCGGACAAAAAAGCCGTCCACAATCTGGCTGTCCTTGACGGTACTGGTATCTACCTGAAAAGCAACACAGTTTTTTCTTTCGGCAGTGGCCTGCTCAGCGGCGGTGCTTTCTGCCCGGCGACCGGCCTGGAGCACGACAGCTCTGCGGCGATTCCGGCCATGGGGGGCGTACACATCTACGAGGTACCCTGTCGCCTGGAGGTCTTCCGTTTTGCCCTTACCTTCGATAAAGTTGAAGAACGACCCAAGTAACCGGCACCACGCTCGAAGATAGATGTACTCGTTCATATTGCGTCAGTCTCCTTTACTGTTTCAAAGGGATGGGGTTTCCGTTGTCATCCACGGGCCCCACCTTGTTGTTAATCTCATGCCCGCAATACGGACAGACGTGGAAAATACGATAGCCATCAAAAATGGTTTCTTCTCCGTACTTAGAGCTTATCCCGAAATTAAAGATGAACGGGAAGTAGTCTGCGCCAAACAATAACAGCGCAGGCAAAGTGGATGAGAGCAAGGTAGTTAACGGCCTTTTTCTCAAAGCGAACCAGTAGCTTACGGAAACGGTTGAGGAAGGAATGAAGGGCTTCAACAACCCAGCGGCGGGCCCGAAAATGCGGATTTCTCTCCCGTTCTTTTTTCTCCTCACCCCTGGGGCGAATTCGGGCAATATATCCTCTTGCATCCACTTCGTCCTGGTGGCCTGTATAGCCGGCGTCCAGGCAGAGATTTTGAGGAGCCTCTTCATTGGGTTCCGGGCGTGAAATGATCACGCCGTCCAGCGTATCCGCCAACAGTTTTACGTCATGTGTGTTTGCTCCGGAGAGGATCACAGCTAAGGGAAGTCCCTTCTCATCGGTGAGAACCGAGCGTTTTGTGCCCATTTTTTCCTCGGTCTGTGGGATTCTTCCCTACAGACTCCTGCGCCAACGGCGCTTTGACCATACAGCCGTCCACACTCTGCCATTCCCAGCCGATTCCTTCCAGTTCATCGTACCGCTCCAATCCCTTGGCCCAGATCCGCTCAAAGAATCCGGCTCTTTGCCATTCCTGAAATCTCCGATGGATTGTACTTCCGCTCCCATACTCCTTTGGAACCGCTTTCCACTGACATCCTGTGCGTAGAACGTAGAAGATTCCCTCCAGCACGCTTCGGGCTGGAAGAGGCGGTCGGCCCTGCCCCGGCTTGTGTTGGTAGACTTTCTCCGGATCTCGTCTCCTGGGCGGTATTTCGTCTTTCACTGCTTCCCACAACTCATCAGATATCGTCCACGATTTGTATACTTTCCTCATTTTCTATCACCCAGACTCAGTATACCACACATCTCCTAATTTCGGGATAGGCTCTTAGTCTCTTCTAATGGCACCGATTTCCCACAGTTCTGGCATCGGCCAGGATAATAAACCGCAATTCTCATAATCTCTCCTCCTCATGCCGCCTGTTCCGGCGCGGATACCGCAGCAGCCCGGATCAGAGCGTCCATACACTCGAAAAATTTCTGCGAACCCCGGCCGTTTCTGGAGCGAAAGAATTGCAGACTCACACACCTTCCATCCTGGATGGTTACGCTGGACAGTCTGTCATTGATCCAGCCCTGGGTGCGGAGCGGGACGTCAATGCGGTACTGACGCATCAGGTAGTTGACAATGGAATAGTTTCTGACACTGTATTTGCTGTCATAAAATTTGACGGTGGTGTTTTGCAGAATACCGCCGTCCCGGATAACTTGAAGGGCCGACGAGACCTCCTGCTCCGCCAGTTGGTTTTGTTCCACGCAGTACGCCTTTTCTTCCTCCGCGGCGCGGGTCCGGCGGGCTTCATTCTCCGCCTGCCGTTTGGCCCGATATGCCGCAGACAGCTCCACACATTTGGCAAGGTCATTGAGCGCCAGCGCCCCAATGAAATCGGGGAATGACTGGCCACCGTTCTCCTTTGCCTTTTGATAAGTGCTGATATGTCCATTAAGTACGTTCTGAATGTACTCCGTCTGACGGGCGGGGTCGCTGCCGTACCGCTCAATTTCGTTTTGTTCCTCCGCTATCGCCGCGCTGACCGCATCATAGCCGCCGGATTTCCGCAGACGGTCGAACCACTCTTCGCGTTTTTCTTTTCCGCCGTATAGAGCTTTTGCGGCAGGCTCCAGTCCGCAGATGTCGGTCAGGGCAAAATCTGTCATGTCGAGGGGTGCAAGATAGCCGTTGACCTCCACATGGAGGATGTACTTGTCATTCTCGGCGCGGGGGTAGTCCAGGTCCGGTGCTCCGGCGGAACGCCACAGCCGGTAAGTCTGTGTGCCATCGGAAATTTCCCGTTCCAGCACTGCCCGCATCCTGCGGCCGTCGCGGTTGAACATCCCATCATAAAAGAGCGGGGTCATCAATTTGCTGTTTTCCATGTTGTCCTCCTTAACAGTACGGAGGACAGCCGCATGAGCAGCCGTCCTCCTTCGTCAAAATTATTTTCGGGAAGTCTCTTCCCACACATCGTAGTCATAGCCACCGGCGGTGTCGAAGTCGATGACACCTATGTCATGCGGCGTGCGTTTCCTTTTCTGGCGTTGAGGGCACAGCGTCTTCCGCAAAAATAGAAATCTGCGCCACAGGCGGCTGAGCAGACGCCTGTGGTCCGGCAGCATAGGCTTGAATCAGCTCGCTGATCCTATCTTCATCCAACAGCTTTGTTGCCCGGTGTTTCCAAATATCGTCCAGTTCCTCCCAACCCTGGGTGAGGATCATTTTTTCCACCTTCCGAATCCGCTGCTCCTTGGCCGCTTTCCGTCTTGCCCGTTTTTGCTCCTTGGCTGCCTTCTCGCTGTCTATTGTATGGATTACTTCTATGCCATTGGCGATATCCTGAAGATCCTGCTTGATGTCCCTGGTATTGACCTTGGCGGCACGGAGATTGATTACCTCAATTTTCAGCGTCTTATCGAAAAACAGTTCATGGTGATGGTTCAACCGGACACGATCCTCAATGGTGTGTCGGCCATATTTGACAATGGCCTCGCAGATGGTCATAGACGCCTTTCGCTTCAGCAGCTTGATGCCCTTTTCTATGACTGTCCTTGGCTGGTCGGGGAAAAGGCCCTCGCCCTTCAAGGTCCAGGATTTGCGTATGTCATAGAACACATTTCCTTTGTGCTGGTCTGTTTCCTTTGCCAGCACATCACAGTAGGTACAGCCCATGCGGGCGCAATCCGTTGGATCGTAGAAAGCCTGCCAGGTTTTGGTTGTCCGACCATAGTGGCTCTGATGGCGGCATACCCGCCCCTTGTGTTGAGCCTTGAACACCTCCCAGAGTTCGTCGGCCTCTTTCCAAACCCGATCATGCGCTTCATCGACACTGCCCGCATAGGTATATGGGCGGTCGGTCTGATGGCAGGAGCACTGATAGATAACATCATCAGAATGCAGATCGTAACGCTCGCGGTTCAAACAGGGATCGCGGAGCGGGCAGGGTTCAGAGGGAAAAACAGGACAGGTAATTACCGGATTCCCGTTTTCCGGCCTCCAGTCAATGCCGTTGTAAGACATATACCCATTCAGAAAATGGCTGCCTCCCGCCAGCAGTCCGCAGGGCGTTTCCCATACCATGGCGCGGATCGCGTCACCGGTATAGGTCCATCCACCGTAATAATCTTTGTATGGGTGTGTTCCGGGCGGCGTATCTTCCGGGCTCCAGCCCTCCGCCAACAGCCGACGGGTCAGCTCATTGAGTTCTTTCATATTCCAGGACACGGAATCAGTCCGAAATGGTTCTTCATGGTGTCTCTCAACTCCTCCACATTGATCCCATATTCTTTTGCGATGCACGCCTCGCAGACAATCGCTTTGTAGGCCAGGGCCCGGCTGCACCGCTTGTCCCAGGAGTTCACCTCTCCGCCACAGGCGGGGCAGCAGATGTCTGGATACCAGCGCAGCCTGGCGCGATCAGAATACTCAGCCATTGTTCGCTCCCAGGGGCCGGTCTGACTGATCCGTAAAGCCGTGGGCGATCAGCAGCGCGGACACTTCATTCGGGGTAGGGGCGTGGTGCCGGCTCATTTGGGTCAGTTCCTCCATAAACGCCACAAAGGTGGGCGTCTGAGTAATAGGCCACGCTTCATCGAACACCTCCAGCCGGAGAGCTGGCTTATCGCCGAGCATATACCAGCGGACAGCCAGCTCGCCCAGGGTGCCGCCCTCCGTACACTGGAGACTCAGCAGAATCTCATTTACGCCCTCTATGGGGACAACCGCAGCGTAGTTCTGACGGGAAAAGCAGGTAAAGCCCCAGAAAAGGGCTTCCCAGTCCTCCTTGGGGAAATAGACACTCAGCCGCTCCACATCCTCCGGTGGCAACGCATTGACGCTCTTTTGGCCTGCCACCGATGGTTTTTCCGCGCAGGGGGCAGGCGCAGGCTCCATAAGCTTCTCTGCGCTGCTTGACTGGGATGGATACGGATTGCCGTCCCCGTCCCGCACATCGTAGTGCCGGTCGAACACCTTGCTGTAGCCCTCTTTTCCGATGGCTCTGCAGCTGGGACACGTCCAATCATAGACGCCCCCATCGTCCAAGGGTTCATCGTCCCCGTACTCCAGTTCGCCGCCACAGATGGGGCAGATTCCTTCTTCATCTACGTCTGGGTCTTTCGTCTCCGTGCTGGTGCCCCGGATGCAGCGGATCAGTTCCGCTGTTTCCAAGCAGGCCAGTTCCTTGCAGACCGTCACGGCCTCATGGAGCTTTTCCCCGGTGTAAAATGTACCCAGGCTGGACACACAGGATGCGGTCAGCCTGGATACATCCTCGGACTGGATCATCCCACGACCATTCTGCCACAGCAGCTCCAGCGCCGTGAGTAGAAGCACGCGGTCGGTGCGGGCCAGTTTGTCAAATCGCTCAAAAATCATCGTACACACTCCTCATACAGTAAAATTATAGCAGACGGAAAAATATTTTTTCATCATCCTGGTGTCTCCTACACGAGATTGGCACACATAAAGCTGCCAAAGCTGTCATAGTCACTCCAATAGGCGGTATCGCCCTCGGAAACGGCCACATGTGCCCAAAGCTTCATTAAATCGTTGTCGTAGCTGCCAGTGTCCGCATCAAAGTTGTGGTGCAGGCAGTATGCCGTCCACAGGCTGCGGAGCTGGATGCAGGCGATTTCGGCATCAAAACCGCTTTCGTCAATAAACGAAAATATGTATTGTAGTTCGGTTGTCCGGTCCATCGTCATACCTCCATCAATCCATCTGATAATACATTCCGGCAGCATAGCCCTGTTCCTTCAAGTAATGGCTCATTGCCTCGGCGGCATAAGTCCGGGTGTAGCCCTGACCAACGCCGGGTACAGAAAAGACATAGGCTTTGCTGGAGCCAAACTCCCACTCGAAGAATCTAAGGCCCGCTAATTTAGCCGCCGCCATCACCAAAGCCTGATCCCATCCAGGTAGGCTGATCGTGGGCACGTCTAAATTGCTGGTTCCGCCGTCATCCGTCCCTTTGTGGTTCAGTCCATAGGCAAGAGCGGCTTTCAAATCGTCTGCCAGCTTTTGATATTTCCCGGTCAGTTCAGGAATATGGTACTCTTCCTTGATGGCATCAAAGAAATAAAGCGCGTCATCAACGCTGGAGCAGCGGCAGAAAGCGATCCTTTCCCTTTTGATGTCGTTCGTCAAAAGCGTTACCTGACATGCGCCGTCTGGAAATTGAACGGCGGTCAGCGTTGCGGAGCGTCCATCGGCCAGATGGATATGTCCGTCCTGCTTAATCTTCTGTTCCGTCATACTGAACTCCTCTCACATAATTTTGCGCATAAGCGGCAGGGCCTTTTTCATGCGCTCGACTTCCATAGCGTGTTTTCCGGTTCTAGAGTATTTTTCAATGTACCGTTCCATTTCTTCCACCGTCTCCGGGCCCCAGCCAATCGCCGCGAGGATAACCTGTGCCCCATCGCATTTGATGGCTTTCAGCGTATCCACTTCGATTCTTCTTGCGCCGGGAAACGGCTGGAAGTGAGCCAGCCTGCATAACGGCAAGTATCCGCCAATCATGTTCTTGCCGATATTCCAGATGGTGTATCCTTGCGGAATGTGGTCTACCTGCTCGAACGTATGGCCTCTGTGGGTGATCGTTTTCTTTTCCATCTCTGTTTATCCCTTAAAACCAAATAAAGTTTTCGCCGCCGATTTCGTCAATCCGGTGCGTTATCTGATCAACCTGCTTTGTACTCAGAGGCAATGTGCCTTTGTTCCAGCTACGAATCATCTCCTCCAGAGAGGCGTCCTTCGTAGGGACAGCAAACGTGTAGGAAAAGTCATAAATTTCCTGGCCTGTGTACTCCTCATACACACTCCCTCTTCCTGCAAGGATCTGTTCCCTTTGCTCATCATAGTAGTTGACGTTTCCAAGGTACAGATGTCCATGGGCTTTTTTCATGTAGGCAATAATCGACCGGTTAAAGCTGTTGTACTGCTCATCAGCCTCTCTCAACGCACCCCATCCGCCGCTCATTCGCACATACTGGAATTGGCGTTTTCTCAAAAGGGCTACGCCGATATGGCCCTCCAGCCGTTCCTTCCAGTCTGGGCAGCGCAAATCCAGCTTTCCTTTGTTGGCGTAGTCCAGATTGAACCGGTCGTCCGTATCACTGTTTTCAAAGCTCCAAAAACAGTCCCGATAGATACACTCCGCCGGGATTTGAGTGCCATCGCGCCGCCGGATGTCATCCGCCTCTTTCCATCTGTATCTGGTCGGCTGCTGGTCCACCAAGTGGTTGTGTTCAACATCTTCCTCGGTGTAGAACAGCACTGTGTTCCTGCTGCCGGAGCGATCCGGCCGGCAGGTAACAACCCCGAACTTACCGGCAATCTCATTCAGAGCCTCAGTCTGCTGCGTATAGCGAATATCGTTTGACATCATGTTCATATTGCATACTTCCTTTTCTCTGGTTGTATCCAGTCATTTTTTATTGCTTTCTGCTGTGGAAGGGAAGTCATACCCATCCGCTTCCAGATGAGCATGACTTTTGGCTTTCTCTCATGCAACAATGTGCCGTCCAACACCTCTTTCATTAAAATAAAGGAACCGGCAGACTTCATCACATAGTCTGTCGGTTCCTTCGTTCATTTGTCCCGCAGGGTTGCGGGAACTGTCATTCTATTACGGCCCAGTGGTTCCGTTCCAAAAAATCGGAAACAGACATGACCGCATCATCGTTGGGAAAATGCTTCAAATTCCCTGTGATCAAAACAGCGCCGCAGTATTTTGCGACCTCATAAAACTTTCGATCGGCTTCGTCCACAAAAGAAATGTCCACCGGGGCAGGGATTACAGAGCGGCCTGTCTGCTTGAACCAATCCAGCAGCGCATTGATTTCGCTGGGACGAAACCGGAATTTGGGACGCTGGAGTACCTGCCGGTATTCTAGCATGATCCGGTGGTCATAGCATGGGATCAGATGCCCGCTGAGAACCAGCCCTACCGCTCTGGCGGGTGCGCCGCTTCTCGACCACAGGGCTGAGACCAGAATGTTTGTGTCGATCACAACCAGCATAGCAGGCCCCTATTCCCCGGAACGGGCGGCGGCAATCTCGGCCTCAATTTCAGCGTCCGTCATAAATCCGTTCACAGCCGCACGTTCCCGCATGGTATTGAACGCAATCATCGCCTTTGCCTGCCGGACAGCCTTCAGTGTTTCCTCCAGACTGCCGTCAGAAATATCCAGCATCAGCGTTGTGGGCTTGCCATTGTTTGTAATGACTACTTCCCCGTCTGCTGTCAGGCTGTCCCAAAGAGATTTGGGTGTTGTCCGCATATCTCGTACCGTATAAAAGTCCATACGATCACCTCCACAAACAGTATACACCAACTGTAACACGATTGTCAACGAATTGTGTTGCAAAACCGCTGACAATTCTTGAAAACGTTGCCCGTGCCTGCTGTTTCAGCGTCCGAACACCGGCCACTGCTCCTCGTAGCTGAAATCATAGCAGCTTTCGTCGTTTCTCCGGTCGATAGGATAAACACCAAGAACATGGCCGCCAAAGGTTTCCCTCCAATCTATATTTCTTCCATCTAAGCGGCGTCCTGCATAGGCAGAACACTGATATAAGCCATCTTCCCACAGGCGTCCTGGAGCAGATGGGCCATACATTTCTCAAAGTCAAAGCATGGTCCGTCATAACCCACAAGGAAACCGTGCATATTGCTGGTGCGGTACACAAAACGCACACCACAGCTGGCATGAAGTATCACCACCGCATAGAGCGTCAGGTTGGAGGCGCCGTCATAGGGGACGATCTCACCTCTGCGCGGCAAAAGGGCGTGTCATGGGCGGACAGCACGGCGTTGATCCGCCGGGTGTTCTCTGTCTGGTGCGCCCGGAAATGGCGGATGGCCCGCAGCTGGTCCCACAGGCTGTTGAGATAGTTGCGCTGGTCCAGCCCGATATACAGCCTCCGTCCGCTGCCAAATACCAGTGTGTAGTCTGTGTGCCCGCGATATTTGCCGGTGCAGGGTCTCTGCTCCAGCTGATAGGAGTCCTCTCCAAACAGCGTTTGCAGTTCCAGCTCCAGCGGACGGGCGATCTCAGCGTCAGTCATGGTGTTTCTCCTTCCATTCCGATTATCTGCTCTATGCTGTCCCAACTGCTGGGAACAGCCTCAAAACCGTCTGGGTCTGCCAGGACACAGCATCCAGGAGGGAGCACACAGACTCCCAATCCCAAATAGAGGCCGCATCCACTGCAGTGCATATCGGACGGCCTGATCTCATGCTCCGGTATTTCATCACCCCGCTTTCCGCATAGGGAGTGGCCAAGCGGCGCAGGCACTCTTTGAAGATACCCGCCAGTGTTCCGGGTGCTGCTGGCCTGCGCGTACACGCTCCAGCAGTTTTGGACTGCCACAGGCGGCACAGCGTTTCCAGATGATTCGGGAAGATACTCCTCTGTTTTGGGATACGCACGTTTCAAGCCAATATACCATGCTCAGCCTCCCGTCAATTTTATATATTTTTGCTGGAAACAAAAAAGAGGCATGATACCCACTCCCGTTTCTGGATTATGGGGTATCAAGCCTCTTCATTTTGCCGGAAACCTTTTTCCGGCCAGGTCTTTCGTTGTGCCCCATACGCAAAGGGCCGTTGTCCGCTCAAAAGCATCATCCTCTCTGCCCAATGGGCTAAAAATCATATATAACAAAAAGTACCGATAGGCAGACTGCTCCTTAAACAGCGCAGCCCATCCAATCGGTACTTGCGTACAATCCTAACAACGTGTGCAATACGAGTGCCTCTCGTTCCCGGTTTCATAGGAAACCGGCTCCGCGCTTTCAGCGAAGAACGCACAAACAATCAATTAACGATAAATAGTATAGCATGGGTTGTTGTATTAGTCAAGTCGGTTTTTGGAAGACATGCGTATTATTTTTCGATAATTACTACATATTACGGCTTTCTTGCATAAAAAATTCAACACATATCCCTACCGGTGCAAGCGGCCCTCTCCACAGATTTTTGAAACTGCCGCTAAATAGTTGGTCGTTGACGATGACCTTAATATCTGCCGGGAAATAAAATATGCGCTGCTCTTGCGCTTAAAGAGAAGATGTTGATTCCAGGATTCAACCTCATATCCCTTGCGACCACTCTGATCCCAGGCTATCTTTCTTTTATCATATTCCTTTCGTAATTGTCCTAGACTGTTTGGTCACCTCTAAAGGGATTGAAAAACGAACTTTTTCATATGCCATGGCATTAGTGAAAATATGCGAGAGCATATAAAGCGACACCAATCGAGAAAAAATTGCAAAAAATTTTGAGGCTTCGGTAGAAAGAGTGGTCGGGTCAGCGGTTAGGGAGAGTGGGATGAAGATTGGAGCAGGAGAGCATAACCATAGCGAGAAGATTATCCACGTTGCGAAAGCCAAAAGCGGTACGGATGATGAGTTTGATTTTGTTGTTGATGGCCTCGGAGCGGGCATTAGAAAGCCTGAATCTGGCGGCAGCAACAATGGCGTCAAAGTGGCGTTTGATTTTCTTGCGCAGCTCGCGGAACACGAGGATCCTGCACCGCTGGGCCCAGGCCATCCACTTGGTGAGCGCAGCGGCGATCTCATCAGGCCCGGCCTTGAGAGCCAGACGAAGATTCTCTTTGAGCAGGTAGGCACGGTAGAGCTTAGGATTGGCCCTGGTCAGGAATTGCAGCTGTGCTTGCTGATTTTCAGAGAGATGCTCCGGGTTTTTGAGCAGGACATAGCGTAGATTCTTCACTGATTTTGCCTGGTTCTTTTCAGGAGCAGCCTCGCCCTTGGCCGGACGACCGGGCTTGCGCTTGGGCAGAGTTTTGGCCTGCTGGCGAGCCTCAGACCTGGCTTCCCGACGCACCTGATCTAGGGCGTCTGTGGCCCAGGAAACCACATGAAACGGGTCTACGCACCGCTGTGCATGGGGGCAGTATTCCTCGACACAGGATGCGATCCATTTGGCCCCATCCGCTGAGGCACAACGGATAGAGGCCCGCTGCTCCGGTGTCAGCCGTTCAAAGAATTGGGAGAGAACTTCTTTCCCGTATCCCTTTGCACACCAGACCACGCTGGCTGTGTCGTGGTTGATGACTACGGTCATATACTTGTGCCCTTTCTTGTAGCTGGTTTCGTCAATGCCGATATTTTCCAAGCTGTCAAAGCGAGAGGGATTGGCTGTTTCCAGCTCTTGATATACCCGATGGCAGATGCCGCCCACTGTGTGCCATTCCACCCGCAGATATTCCGAGACCGTGCTACGGGATGCGTGTACGCTCAGCCATGCACAGGTTTCCTCAAAACTTTTGGTGAAACGGCTGTTGTGCCGTGCCCAGGGAACCGATGCTGTCACCACGCCATGTTTCCGGCAGCGTACCCGCGGCTCGTATGCCTCAATATATACTTTGCTTCCGCCTATGTCCAGGGCGCGCCAACGCCGACGTCCGCGCCCCTTGTCGTACCGCGCCGCCTTGCGATGACAGATTCCGCACCGGCACTGCTCGTGCTCAGTTGGCCGCACGGCGATATTTATTTCGTTCATCTCGGGATTGACGGTGATGTCCTCCAGGACAAAACCGGCGCTTCCGATGATGGTCTGAACAAGCTTCTTGGCTCGCACTTGGGGGGCCTTCTTCCATGATTTTTGTTTCGCAACTTAATCATAGTCGTTTCCTCTGTGTTGCCAAGGGCTTGTTCAGTTTTTACCACCCACTCATTCTACCGATGAGCCAAAATTTTTATTTTCTCCAAAACCAAGTGTCCAAAATCGACGGCCTCCCACGTTATTACTTATAGAGGACATTGTGAGGGAGCGCTGAACTGTCAACAATCTCGCCGGGTCTTGTGACCGGGCAAACTATCTGAACAGCCCCAGGGAGGATATCGCAGTGAAAAGGAAACGTTCACGTCTATATTCTTTCATCTTAGCCTGGTTCATGCTGCTGGCCTGCATACCAACGCAGGCCGCTGCCGCCAATCTGCCTCCGGGTACATCAAAGGCTGTTGTGTTCCTGCTGGACGCAAGCAACAGCATGAACACCAACGACCGGGAACGGCTGGCTAAGGACAGCATTGCCCAGCTGATATACAGTCTGCCGTCCAATTACTATGTCGGCTTTGCCGCATATAACACCAGCGTTGTTTCCAGCGTTGGGATGCAGGACAGCGGGGATCGGGAGCCGGTTATGGATGCGGTTGACACCGTAACCTATATCGGCTATACCAACGCCGGGGCGGGCCTGACAACAGCCATGGAGCTGCTGGATACGGTGAGCGCCAGTGAAAAGACCGTGGTGATCCTGTCGGACGGCGAGATCATCATGAACAGTGATGACGCCACAGCGGAATCCTCCCGCCAGTTTCAGGCCGCCGTGGAAGCCGCCCGTACACAGGGCGTCCGTATCCATGTGATTGGCTTGGGCGCAGATATGGCAGACGAAGACAATACGATCTTTTCCGCTTCCGCACAGACCAACGGCGTCAATTACCACGCACCCCAGTCTGCGGATATTCAGGCCGTGATTGACTCCATCCTGCAAGAGCAGCTGGGCGTTAAGAAGACCAGGGCCGCCATTGTGGATACGGACGGCGGCACAGAGGATATCACCGTCAACATTCCCTCGATCAATACCAGCAGAACCCGCGTTCTTCTGACCAGTGAAAATCCTATTCAAAATCTGAAGGCGGATTTCAGCGCGGTGAATGGCTGGCAGTACAGCGGGTCTCGGTACACGCTGCTGGAACTGGATCATCCGACGGATACCGCAGTACATATCACATTCCAGGGCCGGGCCGGGGGACAGATAAAGGTTGACGTTATCTCAGAGTATGTACTGGTCACACAGCTTCAGGTTTCCTATACCGACTCCAATCCGACGGAGCCGGAGGCGGAATATCCTGACCGGATGGCGGATATTACCGCCGCGTTCTATGATGCGGGCGACTCGGACAGGCAGATGCTGACAGATCCTGTTTTCCAAGGTATGCTGATTCCGGTAATGGTGGACGGAGACGTGACTCCCTGCTATCTGAAGGATGGGGCTGTCACCTTCCAGCGCACTGTTCCGGCGGGTGTGAAAGCCTCTATCCAGTTTGATTTCACAAGGCTGGACACAAATTTGATTCTGGAGCAGCCCATTTCCATGGAATTGGAAGGCCCAGCCGCACTGCCGAAGCCGCCTCTGGAGGATTACCGCCCCCAGATAATCGTTGGATCTCTGATCCTGCTGGCGCTGATTTCAATGCTGATTATCTGGCTTGCGTCCCGCAGAAAACGGGCAAAGGTGGTGCCTCAGCCGCCGGCGACAACAGCAGCAGGCGGCGCAGCGACTGCACCAACGGCCCGAACAGAGGAAACAAGCCGATATGGGTATGTGGGGCGTCTGAACATCTACATTACCAACACACTTTCCGGCCACGACTTCCCGCCCCTTACCTATAATCTGTTCCGTATTCCCGGCGGCAAAAAGCTTTCGCTGCAGGAAATTTTGGAAAGCTGCGAGGTGGACGAGCCCTTTGAAGGCGCGGATAAGATTTTCTTCCAGCCCGCAGCGGGCCATTGCCTGCTGCTGACCAATGAGTCCGACTGCACACTGATGCAGAACCGTGAGATCCTGATGAAGGGTCACAGTTATGAGATCAGCCTCAATTCAAAGGTGGATATTACGTTCGAGGATGAACGCAGTGAAATTGCGCTCCAATACCGGGATGTAAAGCCCAGTGACATGAGACTTCTGGCGGCGGAACCTCAGTGATGCTCTGCCTGCTATGGTCTACATAATTATTAAACAAAGGGATGTGATTACTTGAAGATCATCAGCCAGACCAACCGCACCCTTCTTCTGGAAGAGTTCAACCCGGAAAAGCTGGACCTGCTCACCATGATTGGCGATGTGAGAGGCGTTGACAGCCTCAGCGACGACAAAATCAAGGAGATCAATGAGGCCCTGCTGTGCCGGAGCTATGAGGAGTTCCAGGAGAAATTCGCCCCCTGCATCTACAGCTTCTACGACGCCAACACACAGACGGTCCGCTACACCCTCAAGAAGCCGGAGAGCATCCCGGAGAATATGCTCACCGAGATCCCGCTGAACCAGCAGAACGACTTCCTGAAGATGCTGTTCTCCCTCATGGAGGCCAAGAAGTCTCAGGGCGTTCTCAATGTTGATTTCGGGTTCGAACATCTGCTGGACATGATCTCTCCCAAGAAGGTGATGGAGGATATCCGGCAGGTCCGTAAGGAGATCCGGTACAACTACGGGAAGTACGCAGCCCTGGAGGAGGGCGACCCCGCCCGTCTGGATGTGGGCGACAAGCTGAACGTCCTGTTCGAGTCCGCCAGCGACAACTACAACAACGTCCTGGCTATGCTGCCCCTGGCCATTGAGGATATCAAGACCCGACTGCTCCTGGGGGCCGGCGATCAGGGAATCAATCCTAACCAGATCGCGCTGGGTATGCTGACCATGGGCGACAACGGCGAGCTGAAGGTTCTGGAGGCCCCCAAGCAGGAGACCACCGCCCTGGCCACCATCGACGACCATATCAACACCGGCCTGATCGAAGCTCTGGCAGAGGACTATCAGCAGGTCAACGAGTGCCCCACCGACTACGTGAAGGATCTGGTGGTACGCACCTTCTGCCCGCTGCCCTCCACCATCCAGACCCAGATCGATGTAGAGCGGGAGGTTGCCAACTACAACTCCTACCTCCAGTTCTATAAGGAGGCCAAGGACGGCTTCATCAAGGTGGTCAAGCCCCTGGTGGAGAAGATGCTGGGCGTGAAGATGTTCTTCGACCAGTACAAGTGCCGGGTGAAGGGCATGGTCCCCACCCTGCTGGTGGCCAATATCCGCCCGGAGATGCTGGCGAAGAGCACCAATCTTCCCACCCTCCACGCCTACCTGAACAGCACCAACGGGAAAAACAACTTCTCCGACACCGTTTGGTACGCCATCTTCCCCAATGTGTCCATCAATCCCAAGGAGGGCGCCAAGCTGCGCCGAGAGCGGTTTGCCGGCAACATCCACAAGCAGAATGATGAAGTGAACAGCATGGAGACCCTGGCCACCCTGCTGGATGTGCTCAAGGATTACCAGGTGGAAACCTTCTTCTCCTTTGAGGGACGGGACGACACCACCTTTGACAATGTGGCGGCCGAAGGCATCCAGAAGTACATTGACCGCTGTGAGCCGCTGGTGGGGCGTCCCTACAGCGAGTACGCCATCCCCTGTATCCCCAACTTCACGGTCATTCCCAAGAACAAGTCTGGGGTGACCTTGGATAAGCTGATGACCATCAACGACGACAATGTGGCCCAGCTCTCCGACGCCAAGGAGGACATCATGCGGCTCTGGATCGAGGGCGTCTACATCGGCGCATCCTACGTTGCCGCCGGCTTCCGGGCCGCCTGCCAGTGCCCCGATTATCTGCATGACCATTACCGGCGCAAGAAGTATGACTCCGAGCTGCCCGGTGTGCGCTATGATGTGGAGTCCGGGGATCACGCCCTGTGGACCCGCACCACCATGCCCAAGGAGATCACCGGCTTTACCAACACGATCAAGGACCAGATCAACCGCCGGAACTTCGGCTGGGTCTTTGCGTCGGAGAGCGCTGCCCTGGAAGGCAAAAACATCACAGATATTACCATCTACAAGGCCCGCAACCTGCTCTATGATCCTGAGCGCGCCACCTATGAGCCCGCTTACAAGACGCAGGTGACGACCTATATCATGCGCATCCTGCGCCACGCTACCGGGGACTTCAAGGAGGACCGGATCAAGATGTTCTTCTCGAACAATCCCGCCAGCCAGAAGAGCCAGTGGGTGGCCAAGCAGGACTGCATCAATGCTGTGTTAGATGAAGGCGACGACCTTGGCTATTCGATTGATGAATCCACCGGCATGTGCGATCTGGCCATCTATTTCGATGGTAACGCACGCAATCTGGAAGTCTTGATCAACCGCCTTTCTTCTAAAAAATCATAAATGATCAGGAGGTAATGTAACCATGGGATTCAGACTGGAAATTGATGGATCCGGCCCCGTCAAACTCAGTGAACGGTGCATTAAGAACGTGGAGTTCCGCAGCGAGATCCCCGAGGACTCCAACGCTCGTGCTACCGACAACGGCGCTTCGCTGAAGATCTGGGGCAAAATGCTCTTCTCCCTGGGCGGCGAAGAGCAGGACGCTACGCTCAACATGGCCAAGTGGAGCGTGGTGCCCAGCGAGTCTGCGGACAGCTACCGGAAGGTGAAGGTGGATGTGATCTCCGCCTCCCAGGTGGTTCGGCAGATCACCCTGCCCAACGCCTTCGTCATGGAGTACTCCGAGGTCCTGGATGACAAGACCGGCGTGGGCGAGTTCTATCTGCATGTGAAACAGAAGAAGGATAAGACGACGGATACCGCCATCGAGGGCGGGTTCGGCGGCGAATAAACGAAAGGAGCGAATGAACGATGTCTTTGAGAGTTACAATCGAAGGCCAGGGCAGCTTCGAAGTTGCCAAGGAGTGCGTTGAAAAGGTCATCTACAAGACGGACATTCCTCTGGACTCCAACGCCCGCACCAAGGACGTTGGCTGCACCCTGGACATTTCCGGCAAGATCCTGACCGCCGTGGACGGCGATCCCGAGGATTCCACCCGCCAGATGGGCCTGTGGTCCATGGTCCCCGCCGAGACTTCCAACTGCTACCGCAAGGTGACGGTGGAGATCATCCAGGCCGGCATCGTGGAGCGGAAGTACACCTTCCCCAACGCCTTTGTGGTCAACTACACCGAGCACTTCGGCAACACTGAGGGCGTGGGCACCTTCCACCTGAATGTGAAGCAGAAGAAGGACAAGCTGGCCAACATCGCCATCGAGGGCGGCTATCCCGCCGCGTAAGCGAAGCGTACATCCAATCAAGCATAGTGCGACGCGGCAATTCGCGTAAAGCAGGGGGCGCGTCCGACTCTTAGTTGGGCGCGCCCTTTTTTGAAAGAACACCTGTTTTTATGACCGCCGCGCAAGGGCCGCTGCCGGTTCAGCGGTCTTTGCGCGAGGGCCATGTAATGGGAGGGAAATGGAATGAATGAATTATATAAGCGACTGGGCGTGGCGCCTACCGCTACAGATGCCGAGATAAAAAAAGCGTACCGAAAGCTGGCCAAGCAGCTGCACCCGGATCTGCACCCAGACGATCCGCAGGCAGAGGCCAAGTTCAAGGATGTTAATGAGGCCTACGAAACTCTGAGCGACCCGGATAAGCGGAAATCCTACGATGCGGCCCAGCAGCCGACCCAGAGGGAGCAGTCCGCTAAACGCCCAGGGGCTGCACGGACCGCCCCGCGGGCGCCGACCGGAGGGCCGATAGATTTCTCTCAGATGGCCGGCGGCTTTGCCAGTTTCTTTGGGTTCGATCCTCAGACCGGTGAGATCACTGACGAATCCAAAGTGTCCGGTCAGAGCCAGAAAAAGAACCCGCTGGACATGTCCGATATGTTTGAGAAATTTATGGGGTTTAAGTAAGAGATGATGGTGAAAAACACATTCAAAGGATTTCTGAGCAGCATATACATACATCGCAGGAGTATCTTCGTGCTTTTTGAGGCGTTATGGTTGCTGCTTATATGGGTCATCAGCCCCTTCGTATCAGACGGTTTCGCTCTGATCATCTCCCCTATTGCCGCCATTGCTGTAAGCCTAGCGATGTTGCCAGGCATCTCGTACATCTACTCCATCTTGAAGAAGAAAGACTTATTTGACCCCAAGATGGCCTCGTTTGTCCTATATGGTATAAGCTATCTCTTAACCCTATATCTAACAGTCGTATTGCTGGAAAAGTTCGTATGGACATTCCACATTGATGAAATCAAGAATGTAGAATTTGCCTTACAAGCTATCCCCTTCATCTTCTATATTGTTGTATTCAGTGTTTTCCGAGACCCAAAACAACTGCAGTATGGGGCTTATGCGCTCGCATATGGCCTGTTCGTGGTCTGGGAATGGGCCGAAAATTGGGGGATTGCAAGCAGCTTGCTGACAAAAATAGACACAGAGTTTACTCTAAGATTTTATATCATCCCATTCAAAGAAGCGATGCTCCTATTTATAATTTTGGATACCTTTTTTAAAGCAAGGCATGAATCAAAAGCTGGAAAAGGGGCTGTGTAATGAAGAACAGAAGATTTGTCGATCTGCTCCTGATCTTGACTGGCGGAGCAATCGCCCTGGTCAGCTACTTCTATCTGGAAGGTGACATCCGCTGGTGGCTCGTTGCCCTGGGCTGCGCCATGATACTCATATTCCTGATTTTAGCGGTCCGGGAGAGACATTGGCATCCGCTGCAGGCCGGGGCCCCGATCCTTGATATGCCCCCCGCCGCCAAAGTTACCGAAGTCCAGCTGCTGAATGAGGAAGGTCAGACGCTGGCCACCTGGCCCCTGTATGGAAAGGTCAGCATGGTGATCGGCAGGGATGTGAGGGAAAACCAGGTGGATATCAACCTCGCCTCCTCCACCTATGCCAGTATGGTAGATGTGGAGCACGCGGTGCTGAACTACACCGGCGGCTCCTGGTATGTGGAGGATCTGGCCTCCAAAAACGGTATAAGCGTCCAGTCCAGTAAGGACGGCCGAAAATATAAATTGGCTCCTGACCAGCCCTGCAAGCTGGATGCCGGCGATATTATCTATATTGGGCTGGCACGGCTGCTGATTCGGTGACAACAAAAAATAAAGTAAAGGGAGATAGAGTTATGTCTGAATCCAATCTGATCCGTTGCCAGAACGGACATATGTTCAGCAAGCGGCGGCATGGGACGGTATGCCCCTACTGCAACATCGAAACTGCGACCAAAGAGAAAAAAGAGACCCAGCGCACGGAGGTTGAGATCGAGGAGGATCTGTTCCGCGAGGATGTGAAGCCGGTATGCGGTTGGATCGTCTGCATCGACGGCCCCCGCCAGGGCAAAGATTACCAGGTCGTCCAGGGCAAAAACTTCGTGGGCCGGGCTGATGATATGGACATCCAGATTTTGGGTGACAATGAGATTTCCCGCCGGAACCATGCGGTCATCGTATTTGACCCGAAAAAGCGTGAAACCGTCCTGTTGCCGGGGGATGCCAACGGCATCGTCTATCTCAACGGCAACGCGCTCTATGCCCCCACGCCGCTCAATCCCTATGACGAAATTGAACTGGGCAAATCCAAGTTTCTGTTTGTTCCCTTCTGCGGCGATCATTTCATGTGGGGACAAAAGACCGAGTGACACCAAATAAAAGGGGGCGAACCGCGTGACTCCTGAAACAATTTTATGGGGCCTGGGCGGATTAGCGGTGATCCTGCTGCTGATCCGGTTCATCGTTCTGAAAGCGCCCCGGATATCCGGCGGGCCGGATGTCGGCTCCTCCATGACGATTGGAAGCCGCGAGGTGCAGGAGGACCAGGTAGGTACGCTCTACACCAACTCCGGGCTGCTGACCGTCCTGGCCGACGGTATGGGGAAGGAATATGGCGGCCGGATCGCCAGCCGGGCGGCTGTGGAAACATTCCTGGACCTGTTCAAGGACTATAACGCTTTCGATAATCCGCAGTACTACTTCCGCAAGGCCTTTGCTGCCGCCAACCGTGCGATTCTGCGGATCTTGGACAACGAGCGCCGGGGCTCCGCCAGTGTAGGCGCGGCCATGGTCCGGGACGGCTGGCTGTACTATGCGGTGGTTGGGAATGTGAAAGTCTGCGTCTACCGCAACGGTGACCTGGTTCCCATGTCCGCCGGCCACACGCTGGACGTACTGGCGGAGGAAAAGTTCCGCATCGGCCGACTCTCCCGTGAGGACGCCCTGGTTCTGCTGGAGACCCACCGCTTGTACAACTATGTGGGACAGGACGGTTTTAAGGATGTAGAATTCATCGACCGGCCGGTGGCCCTGCGCAGGGGCGATATCGTTGTACTGATGAGCGACGGCGTATATGACCTCCTCCCCTGGCGGGATATTGAAGACATCCTCGCCCATGGGCAGGACTGCCAGCGGATGGCCTTTGAGATCACCGAACGGGTCAACACCACGGCGGCCGAACACAAGGACAACGCCAGCGTGATTCTGGTACGCTGGAACGGAGGCGGGCGATGAGAAAGCAAAACTCAGAATTTCTGACCGCCTTTACATCAGAGGCCAGCCGGAAAATCAAGAACACCGATTTCTTCGGTTTTGTAGAACTTGATAAGTTCGCCTGCTATGTCATTGCGGACGGCATTGACGACGATGTGGACGCCATCAGCGCCAAACTGGCAGTGGATACCGTTGTTTCGGCGTTTATGGAATCCCCGTCCATGAGCAAACGGGCTGTGCGCCGGTACCTGCGGACCGCCAACCGCGCCCTGCTCACGGCCCGCAGCAAGATGAAGCTGAAGGCCTCCGTAACAGTACTGGTTACAAACTATGTGAAGCTGCGTTATGGACAGGCGGGTAACACCCGGTTCCGGCTCTACCGGGACGGCTTCCTGCGGATGCAGAGCCAGGACAGCTCCCTGAGCATGGATATGGTCCGGGAGGAGAAACTGGAGCAGGATAAGCTGGCCCAACACGAGGAGCGTCATAACCTTTTCTGCTACTTGGGCCAGGAAAAGGGGTTCTCCCCCTACATATCCAAAAAATTCAAGCTGGCCAACGCCGACGCTGTTGCCCTCTATACCAGAGGCATCTGGGAAAACGTAGATGAGGGCGAGCTGAAGGACGTATTTGCGGAGGCCTCGGACGAGCCCCAGCCGATTGTGGACTCGGTGGAGGAAATGCTCCTGTCCCGCCAACCGGAGGGCCTGGAGAAATACACCTTCGCCACCATCTTCTTCAACAAGGTTTTTATTGACCCGAACCGGAAACGGAAGATCCGCAAGATTCTGATGATCGCCATCCCCATTCTCCTGGTGCTGGTGATCCTGACCGTTGTGCTGCTGGTCATGCACAATAACCGAAAAAAGGATATCGCGGCTATGGAGCAGAGCTTCTATGACGCGATAGAGTATATTCAAGCCGACAACTATCCCCGGGCCAAAACCGAGTGCCAGAACGCGCTGGATCTCGCTAACAAGCTGAAAAACAAAGAGATTCAAGATGACGCTTCCAACTACATGAAGCTAATTGAGAGTGTTATCGCCGGCGATACCGACCTCAATGATGGGGAGTACCGGGATGCGCAGCGCAACTATCTCAACGCCCAAAACCGCTCCCGTTACGCCGACAACCTCGGTCTGGACTATATTCAGGACCGCCTGGAGCAGACGGGCCAGTATATCACGGTATATGACCTGATCGCCCTTGGCGACACGCTGGTGACGAACCTCCAGTATGACAAGGCAGAGGAGCAGTATTCCGCCGCCCAGCTCCTGGCCGGGAGTATCTATTTCACCGAAGGCCGGGACAGCGCTATCGCCGCCTTGGAGCGTCTGTATGAGTCCATGAAGCAGGAGCAGGCGGATAACGCGGCGGCGGCGCAGCAGACTTCCGAGGCGCAGTCTGCCGCAGCCGGGGTACTGTCTGAAGGCGATACCGCCTTCGCCAAGGGGGATTATACCTCCGCCCTCACCTACTACACCACCGCCCTCCAAAAGTACACGGAGTTGGAGGACGAAGTGCAAGTGGCCGCCCTGCTGATCAAGATCGCTGCGACGGAGGAAAAGCTGGCCGCCCAGCAGGCGCTGGCTGACGAGGCGGCCGAATACATGGCCCTGGCGGAAGCCGCCTATGAGGAAAAGAACTATGTCCAGGCCAAAAAGTATTATCTGCTGGCCAAGGATGTCTATTCCAGTATGCAGAACGATGATAAGGTCGCTGAGGTCTCCCGCAAGATGGAGCTGGTGGAAATGGGTATCAGCGCTGAGGAGGAGGCCGCCCGGAAGGCTGCGGAAGAGCAGGCGCGTCTTGAGCAGGAGCGTCTGGAACAGGAGGAGGCCGCAAAGAACGCGGCGCAGGATGGGCAGGAGCTGTCCCAATCTCCTCCTCCAGAATCTGTGGGCTGAGAGCAGTCCATCCCAAACAGCGTTCTGGGGCAGGGATGATCCGTCCGCTGCCAAACGTAAAATTCGGCTGCCGCTTGCCGGGAAAGCGGCCGTCTCAGTGCTGATAAGGGCTTCTGTGGGAGGCCGCTGTTCCATGATATGAGACTTCTTGGAGGGTTTATGGCTGAAAGTGTATTTGAAGCAGGCCTGGATATGGAGGAATATCTGGCAAAGCGCGCCTTGGAGATCCCAGACCTGCATGAACGGAAGCTGTTTAAGGATGTAGTGGAAAAGATGCTGATAGAGCTGTACCACTACACAACGGAGGAATACACGGCGCTGGAATCGCGGGTGTTCGGCGAACTCCAGTCTGTGCAAAGCGATTACGCCGTCTATATCGGCTTGGCGGACCGGGCGCACTACGACGCCACAGACCCCTTCCTGCATCCCATTATCCCCTCGGATACAGAAAAACCCGTCCACTCCGTTGAAGAACTGCAGGAGAGCCTGCGTACCAACCAGTCCTATCCGCTCTACTCTGTGTTCCTTGAAACCGATTATCATACCATCCAGGAGTTTGCGGTCCCGGGCCACATTTATCATGGCACAGTCTTTACCGAGCACGGACAGTACCGGGCGAAGTGTAAGGTCCAGATGGATACGGCCTATATGAAACAGGTTGAGCATCTGTATCACATCTTCACATCCAATTACCTGCCCTGGTCTACCGTGTGCGCCGCCTATCTCCATAAATTTTTCCGGGTGGAGCTGATTGCGGTGGAGGATATTGATCCAAAGGAGACCATACAGGAGATCCGGGTGGATTTTGAAGGGTATTCCTCCCATGTCCGGTATGACTGCTTCCCTCTTTGGAACCTGGCGCCGGTCTCTGAAAAGACCAGCACCTACCCGGAGCCCTGCATGGACCGGACGAATTACGACCACCGCATCTTTGCCCACCGGCTGATGCAGGACCGCCAATACCTGGTGGCCAACACCGATGTGGAAATCACCAACGTCCGGCGCCTGGAGGGTGACCTGTTCATCACCTGCCCGGAGGAAAATCCCCATCAGTGGATGCTCTACCGGGTGGACCGTCCCAGCAAGCAGTCCCGCACCTCCTATCCGGTCCTGTCCAACCTCAGCCGGGAGAGTTTCGCCGGGAACCTGTCCGACCGCTACCGGCGCGGGATCAAGACCAAAGCGGAGATCTCCCGCATTCTGGCCGCGTACAGTTATGAAGAGTATGTTGTGTTCCAAAACATCGAGCTGGAGCCTTCCACCGATGTATATAGCCAGACCTACCCCATGGACGACTTTATTTTAGACGAGCTGCGAACCGAAAAGGCGGGTATGGCCATGACCCTCACCTTCTCGTCCCAGCAGCCGGACCATTTCCTCACCATGGACATCATGAGTTTCCTGGTTTCGCAGGTGCAGAGCCTATTCCCCGAGTATATTTGTCAGGGAAAGCTGGTATAGGGGGGAGCTTATGAACTTCACTTGGGACATTGTACTAAACGCCAAACGGCATGGCACAGATGAATCGGAGCTCTTTTTCCGACCGGCAAAGGACCGCAGCCCCTGGTATGAGCAGGCATTCCCCATTCTGAACGAAACCCGGGCCGAGGGGCCGGAGATCGAGTACAATCCCCTGTACCGGTTTGACGCGATGTTTCATGACCTGCTGCGGGAGGATCTTACGGAGTCTCCCCTATTCCAGGAGTACTTTTTCGATGCGGTTTCACACTTCCTTGTTCAGGTGGACCTCCACCATGGGCTGACGAAACGCGCTTTCTATGTGCGCTGCCTGATGCGGGAAATGGAGAGCGGCGGGTTCGGCCCATCCATCGCCGCCCACCTCCAGGCCGTTGATTTGGATAAACGGGAGCGGCTGTCCTCCCTGGCCCTGACACAGCTGCAGACTGGCTCCTCTCTGCTGCTGTTCCGCAAAGCGGCGGTTTTGCTGTTCCCGGACGCGCTGCTTTACCAGGAGCGTTACGAACCAAAGCAGCTGCTTCTCTTTATCGCGGACAAAAAGGACGAACGGCTGGAGCACCACACGCAGCTGATTGAGGAATTATTTCTCCCTATCAACCACAGGCTGCGCGTATTCTGGGAACACCACTTCGGCGTGATTGGCGTTGAAGCCACTATGCACACCGATGATATCGAAATCTACTAGCAGGAAAGGCGGCGATCCATTTGAGCCGGTACAGCTATACGCTCAACCGCGGCGCAATCCCGAAAGAGACCCTGCACTACTACAGCCGGGAAGAACTGGAGCTGATGACCACCTACCAGCTCCGGGAGATCTGCCGCCAGGAGCGGCTGATCAACGGCATCCACGCCCCGCTGGACCAGGATGTGCTGATCCGGCAGATCATGCGGTTCCGCGGCCGGGAGGACCGGCTGTTCATCACAAAACCGATAGACGGCGGCTGGGAGCGGCTGGAGGAACTCCTCTCTTCCGCACGCCTGAATCTGCACCAGACCAACTCCCTCCGGGGCTGCGCTAAGATCACCGCCTACAACGGGATCTCCATTGAGTATTTCGACCACTTCACCATCGGCTATCTCCCAGAGCTGGCGGATACCAACGCCCTGCTGGTCAGCGGCGGCGAGCTGTGCGCCATCTTCAACCTCCGGGCCTACGGCAGCGATCCCGACAGCCTATTTATCACCAAGGCGGCGGGGCTGGACTGTAAGGAGTCCAAGGTCAGGAACTATACCCTCTACTGCATGGACAGGACGCAGTCCGACCTCCTCTACCGGCTTTATATGGAGGATTCCGCCATTGTGCCGGAGCATCTGCGTTTCCATGCGGTTCCCGTCCTCAATTTTGAGGTGCGGCCCCTGCTGGAAAGCCGGATGCCGCTGGCCATCGACTTCGGCTCCTCCAATACCACTGCGGGCATTTACCTGGACAACACCTATTTTGAGGGGCTGAACGGCGACCCCATTACCCAGATTCTAAAGCGGGACCAGATCAACTATGTGCCGTATCTGGATGTGGAGCATAACGATGCCGAGACGCTGATCCTCCCCACGGTGGCGGCGGTCATCGGCATTGACAGTGGGGAGATCCGCTATGCGTTCGGCCATGAGGCCAACCGGCTGTTCCACCTGAGCTACATTGACGAGGGCTTCTGCGTATTCTATGACCTCAAGCGCTGGGTGGGAGACGCGGACCGGGTTGAGGAACTGGTGGACCGCCAAGGACACCGGGTATTCACCCCCCGCAAGGACATCATCAAAGCGTATCTGGAATATGTGATTGGCTGCGCCAGGCAGCGGTTTAAGTGCAATTTCAGCAGCCTGCATATCTCCGCCCCGGTGAAGCAAAAGCCGCTCTTCATCCAACTGTTCCAAGAGATCCTGCCCGATTACCAGTTGGAGAGCGACAACATGCTGGACGAAGGCGTGGCGGTCCTCTACAACACCATCTCCGAGATGATTGAGAGCAAACGGTATAAGGACGGCCAGCTCTACCAGGCGCTTATCATCGACTGCGGCGGCGGCACCACCGACCTGTCCTCCTGCCGTTTCCGTATTACTGACCGCCGGGTGGCCTATAAGATAGACATTGCCACCGCATATGAGAACGGTAATACCGACTTTGGCGGCAACAACCTGACCTATCGGGTGATGCAGCTGCTCAAGCTCACGCTGGCCCGCCAGCTGGGCGGTGATGACCTGCCCGACCCGGCAGACCTGATTCGCTCCTTCGATGTGGATGTGTTTCGGAATGTGGATCAGGATGGTGTGGACGCGGTCTACGCCGGCCTGGACAACGCTTACGCGCAGGCAGAGCAGATTCTGCCCACCCGGTTCCGGGACTATGAGCACAGCAGCCGGGTGGACTACTACGCCGTCAAGAACAATTTCTATTTCCTGTTTGAGATTGCGGAGCGGGTTAAGAAGGCCTTCTACAGCCGAACCAATATTCTGCGCATGGCGGTTTCCAGCGTACCGCTCAAAGAAAATGTGACGGAATGCCTTCTGGTGGACCGCTGGAAGCTCTCCTACCGGCAGGATGGGCAGATTCAGACACTGAAGGATATCCCTACAGCCTATATCAACAGCTATGAGCTGAATCTTCTGCTGCGTGCGGACATCTACGGCATTGTCCGGCAGTTTATTGAGGGCCCCTATGAAAAGGACGAACTCCAGGACTATGCCATCCTTCGGCTTACTGGCCAATCCTGCCGGATTGACATTTTCCGCGAGGCCCTAAAGGAGTTTATCCCTGGGAAGATCATTGAGTCCTCCCGCCGGAAAGGCGCGGGCAACCAGCTGCACGAGTTGAAGCTGATTTGTCTGAACGGCGCCATCAAGTACCTCAAGGACTGCAAATTTGGCTATGCGGATGTGCAAATCACTCATGACCAGGCGGCATTCCCCTATGTGGTCACGGCCTTTACCCATACCAACGAGGAAAAGACGCTGATCCACAGCCTGGACCGGGAGAATATCCGGGGCTTCATCTCCCGCAACATGGCGGATCTGACTCTGAAGCTCTACCTGAAGGACCTGGAGGGGCGGCAGCGGTATGTCTACAACTGCTCCTGCGATCCGCAGAAATTTACCAACCAACAGCCGGAAGACATTGTCGCCAAGTACAACCGGCAAATCCGGCAGGATGACCTGGACGACATCGTGGACCGGGAGCTCAAATTCTTCGTGCTGGCGGACGAGAGCCGGTGGGGCTTTACCGTGGTGCCGGTGCTCCGTGAGCATGGCCAGCTGCGGCTTGGCCCCGACCAGTTCTTCCGCTTTGAGACGGAGGGCTGGGTGACCAACTTCTTTGATGGGACAAAATGAATTGAGTAGGCGGTAACAGACATGAGTACATATCATAGACGTCCTAAATTCTCCTCTGGTGCGATATTGAGAAATGAATATCTGGTTGCTCTCGAACAACAGAGCTTCGACTTCCCGGGCCTTTTGTTCAGAGGCTATGGAAACGGGATTCTGTCGGGCTGCGAGCTGAGCACGACCTCGGATACCATCATGATGGGGCCTGGCGTAATCAGCTATGAAGGCGTCCTCTATGGGATACACGAGCCGCTTTCGGTAAAATACCTGCCCACAGATGAGATCAAATATCTGAAACTGTATATCGGCAGCAATGAGGGCAACAGCAACTGCATTGTAAGGCGATTTTCCCTGAAGCTTGCGGATCAGGGCGCTCTGGGCTCCGGTGAATTTGAGCTTTGCCGGTTCCGCTTGCAGCCTGGAGCCTATTTGCGGTGTACCTATACCGATTTCCGGGACAGGGATACCCTGTACGACACCCTCAATATCATTCACAGTACCTATGCTGCCCTGGAGAGCAACGGGCTATCTCCTGCCATCACAAAAGCCTATGCGGAAGAAGTGCTGGGAATTGCCGATGTTCCGGCATTGGATGCGGCCGTCTGCATAAACTGGCTGGCACAGCAGTATGCGCTGCCTGCAAAGGTAGTCCAAAGCTATTTAAAACGCTGTGACTGCATGGATGATGAAACCACCGGTAATCAGGAACTGTATCAGGGCCTGTTGACCCGGCTGGAGCAGTTGAAGGAAGGTGGAAATGCACCGCAAAGGAACCGCAGGTCTGGGCGCAGGACCATTATCGTAGAGTAGGAGGTGCTGGTATGCCTGAAGAAGGAACTTCTCATGGGCCAATATATATTACCCGTGGAATGAAGGCAATGTGCGATTGCGGCACCGCGCCAAAAGGCAATTATCTGAATATCGTAGTGGATCATGGCGTTATCGTTGGTCCAGAACAGCAGCCGCTTCTTAATGCGAATGACCATACAACGGACACTGTAATTGGGTTTGGAAACTGTAAATCAGGCACGAATCCTAAAATCCAACTGCAAAAGGGTGTTATGTCTTTCCTGCTTGGCGGAAATCCCCTGGCTATGGTCGTAACTGCTGTAACAGGCAAGGGTATGGGGGATATTTTGGCGGATATTGGCCTGATCAGCTGCAAATGTGAACCAGATACTCCCCAGGTTTGGCAAAACTGCGATGAAGAGCACATTTTGGATGGTGCGCCTGTACTCACAAAGGACAGTTTCCTATCCTGCAGAAATGGCGGCACAATTACCATCATGGAGGAAGAAGGTACTCCTGATGGGGCACAAGCCTCAGAGGGGGAAGCTCCGGCTGAGACAGAGGAAGACAAAAATGTGGTAGACAACCGGGCACAGGAGGCATTGACAGCAGCAATGGCGAAAATTAACGCTGCGGTTCCTCCATCAGAGGCTACCGATAGTTCTGGTACGGTCTCAAGCAGTGGCGAAGGTCCTGCGGCTACTACCCAAACGCCTGCTGCAGCTGTGAATATGCTGGCCATGGCGACAATGTCTACATACTCGGCTATCACAGCAAGCCGCGTTATGCCTGCCCTTGGTCTGACGGATGCCCCCATGGCGCCATTGCAAATGACAGCCGCCCAGAGGGCAGAGGAATTTGTGCAGAACCAGACCGCTTCAATGCCGCCGGATGCGTTAAATGAGCAGGGCTTTATCACAGATATGTCCCAGTTGGGTGCATTTCAGATGTTCCAGCAGCCTGCAAACCTGTCCGCAGGTGGTGCGGTCGCTGCATATAATGCGATGAAGGCTGTTTCTCCACAAACCGCTCCATCCTTTGCGGATATCATTTTTGGAATGGAAGAATATGGCGCGGTCCAGTCGCCCAATGGTGTATTCTCTCCAGGCATTTCGGATTTCCTTGTGAAACAGGGATGCAGCGTACAATATTTGATGCCAGGTGAAACGGCCCCTGCAGTTCAGAACAGCAGTGTTATAGGTATGTCGCTAAATCAATCCATGATGAACTATGATGCTGTTGGGCTCAACGGTAGCCAGGAACCAATGTCTCAGTTCGCACTCGCAGTCATGCCGCAGCAGTTGGAGGGTTAAAATGGAACACTACGATGAAGAAATTCTGAAGGCTCAAAAAAAAGCCGAAAGTGTGGAGAAGGCCCGACACTCAGCAAAAACCGTGGAGGAGGAAAAGAAGCAGTCGATATACGACGATCATGTCGAGATTTTCCGTATCCCCACCAAGTTTGACGATTTAAAAGTCCTTGACGGACATGCTGTGATTCGTATGCCCGTGGATTTTGAACTACGCCCGGAAGCGGAAATTAAGATCATGTTTCCCTCCGGCAATCCGCCCCAGGAATTGTATGGGAATAGCTATTCTTATTTCATTGTGGCATTCAATTGGACGGCCCATGAGATGTCCGTTGAGGGCATCCCGGAACTGCTCCCGTTTGCAAAGCAACTTATGGAACGCATGGGCCCGAAAGCCCGTGTGATCAAAAGCGATATTAAGCAGCGTGAGAATGGCAACATCGGTGTAATGGAGGTAATAGCGAACGCTTTACAGGGTGTTAGCTATTCATATATCTTCTACACCATTCTGGAGGGACGGCTCTTGATTGGAACCGTTATGTTCGACCGAAAATATAAGGAGCGGTTGTTACCAATAGCAGAGGAAATCGTCGGTTCTTTTTCCCCTGTTGAAGAAGGAGCGTCAGAATGAGTGCAATTACATATGACACGATAAAAATCGTAGGGGTTCCCTACTCCAAGCTGTTAAGTCTGGAAATCACCCATTTCCCCAATCAGCACGGCACAGCCAAAATGACAGGCTTGATTCCCTATGCTGACGCAATGGAATTTACGCAGAGGGTCGATGAGACATTCGCCATTGATATTACTACCTCCGCCGAGGGCAGCCGTCGCAGCTGTTCTATGGCCTGGTAACGAACTTGGTTCATGAACGGCAAAACGATTATGCTTTCGTCACCATTGAGGCGAAAACCACCAGTGTTTCCCTGGATGTTGCGCCCGCAAATAAGACCTATCAGCGTACAACCATGACCTACGGACAGGTCTTGAGCAAAATGATTGGCGGACGAGGCACGATCACAGTAACCGCTACAGATAAGCAGACGGGCGCCTTTATCATCCAGTGCAATGAAACAGACTGGCAATTCACCATCCGCATGGCGTCGGCGCTGAAATCGCCCGCCTGCGCCAGTATTACCGCAAAAAAGCCGTTTATCTATGTGGGCCCGCCGCCCGCCAGCAAATCAAGAACGATCACGGCGGTGGAGTACGATACCGGTAAGGAAGTCAGCGAATACAGCCGCTTTTCCGCTGTGGCAGGCGGCGGAGCAATGTCTTCCGACTTTGGCGGTGATGTCGTAACATCCTTTGACTATGCCTATATGGGAGATGCCATATCTCTCAATGGCAGCACGCTTTATGTACGCGGTGTGCAGGCCTATCTGGAGGATGGAACTCTGGTATGCAAATACACAGTCGGTCGCAAGACCAGTTTCGCGGCTGCGCCCATAGCCAACGCGCAGGCGGCCGGCAAAATCATGACTGGAATCGTGCAGAATGTGGAGATGGACAAGGTGCAGGTCTTTTTCAACTCCATTGACGCTTCGTATGATGGCGGCGGCGACTGGTGGTTCCCCTACTCAACCTCCTACTCATCGCAGGATGGCAGCGGGTGGTACAGTATGCCGGCTGCTGGTGACGAGGTGCGGGTGTTCTTCCCGTCTGGCAACGAGGGGGAGGCGTTTGCAGCCTGCTCCATCCAGGTCAATCCCGGCGAAAGAGTTACGGACAAGATCTGGAGCGGCCCTAATGGGAAAAAGATCCTTTTAACTGAGGATGGGCTGATGATTATCGGCAAAGAGGCAAAACTCTTCATCAACCTCATGGACGCAACAGGGATCGAGATTATTTCGGATAAGAATATCACCATTACCTCGGCCTGTAATGTCAATATACAGGCCGGCGATACGGTGAATATAGTGGCAGAGAACCATATCCTATTGGGAACCCAGGCTTCCTATGTGGATATTCGCAACGAGGGAATTACGATGACCTCGCCCAATGTTATTTTGACATAGCAATAGAAAAGCAGGAAAGGTGCGCAGCTGAATGGAGCGAGAAAAAGCCACACAGAAGTTCCAAGAACAATGCTTTGTGCCGTTGTTCACTGAGTGGACGCAAACTGTGACTGAGCAATACGGCAAAGACTATGAACGGGCGGAAAAGCTGCTGCTGGCCCACGGGAAAAGCTTCTTGGCAGCACTTGCCAAAATGCAGGAACGGATGGATTGCCAAATATGTATTCTGACATTCTCAGTACTGTGGACCTCTCTGCTGCAGGGTAAGCCTGCTATATTGATCGAGGCATACGAAGACATTCCTTTTGGTTCTGATCCTGTTCTGAGCGAAAAAATTCCCGCCCCCTGGCTTTTTTATGGTTGGGCCGACTTCATTGATGCGCTCGAACGCAAGTGCGGTGAATTGGCGCTAAATACTTATATCCGCCCTCCAGAAATCAGGGCAAAGGCGCTTGAAGCGGCGCAAAATATTTTGATTACCTATTGCATGGTGATGAAGGCGCATTTGCGTCAGCTTCCGCAGTCTGAGGAGTGGGCTGCTGTGCGGAAACAAATATTTTTCTTTGTTTCTGCGGGTGAGTATATGGAACGTCAACTCCCGTTGCTGGGTGAACGGCCAGAACTCGACTTGGCCTACTTGGAAAACGGAACAGATGCACGGTTTTCCAAATTCAAAGACTGCACCTTTGCAGAGCAAACCTTTACGGAGCTGTTTCTAACAGATAGCAAATTCTATCATTGCACATTTCGGAATGTTGTCTTTGAACAATGTGCGCTCTGTGATGCGCTTTTCGTTGATTGCACATTTGAAAACTGCACCTTATCGGACCTGAGCATAATGGGAGCTGAGTTTTACGCAACGCGATTTACGGACGTTAGATTCAGCTGCGTATGGTCTGACCTTGGACAGAGCCGTGAAAAAAAGGATTGCGTGTCGTGTGGGCAAACTACCTTCACAAATTGCCTGCTTGAGCGCGTCCAGTTTAACGATTCAAATCTTGGCAGTACCCAAATTGGTTCATGTCAGTTCATTGAACTATCCGCAGACAACAGTGTACTCTGCCCAACCCTTCAAAATCAAATCAGCTCGGAGGAGGGGTGAGCGATGAAGTCTTTTGAATATTTTTGGCTGAAGCCGGACGCATCTTTGAGCAACCCAATTAAGATATTTCATTTTGCTGTGGAGGGGCCTGTAACAACGGGGATGGTTATCGATCCTAAGAAAATTCCCAAACATCAGGTTGCATATTTCGAGTACTCTCCGCAGATGGAAATCTGCGATGTGCTTTTCCAACCAACGCTCCTGATTGAAAATAAGATGAAGCGCCTTTGGGGCTTATACGAATCGCAGATGAAGTTTAAAAGCGTCCAGGTATTTGCAAACGACCCCGAGATAGATGTTTCTCCATTATATTGGAGTCCAATGCTCAAATCGGTAGATTGCATGGATCAAGAAACCACCTTTTATTCCAATGGAATGCTTGAAAATCTGGTCGTTCGGCTCAGATCTGTTCAAGCACACCAGATATTTCAGGTTGCAGGGCCTGTTGAAAATGTGATACTGGTTTCTCTGCCTGTCGCGGAAAGTATGCTGCGGCGGGTTACGACCGGATATGACCTGGTGCCAGTCAACCTGGTATGACTGACTGATTGGAGCGATGGGTTCCCTTGATCTGGATGCGGTAAAGGAGAATCGCAATGGCACGATTTCAACTGGCATCAAATGAAACTTTGGTGGGTAGTGGCCCCATGTCCCTTAAACAGAAGTGGGGGCTCTCTTCGCGGATGTATCAGGGTACTATCTATGTAACAAATAGAAGAATATGTTTCCATATGTCCATGTCTGGCACAGTCCTTATGGATGTTGCTTTACCTGAAGTCAAAGGATTTTCTGTCAGCCGGATATTGTTCATTACCGCGGTGACCATCCACAGCCGTGCCGGTGAGCAGTATACACTTACCGGGTTCCCCGCCAAGAAATTGCAGCGGTGGCTTTCGCAGCTGGGTGTTCCCTGCTTTAAGTAATACTTTTCAACGTAAAGGAGCACCTACGATGAACTGGAAAGATAAGCAGTCCACACTGCGCTTTCATCCGCAGACACTGATTGGCTTGATTGCCTGCCTTTGGATTATCATGGGTTCTTTTCCAACCGGGTGGCTCTATGATATTGGGGTGGGGACAGGCGCCGAACAGGGGCAAAAACCCACCAGCGACGTTTCTCAGCTACAGGAGCAAGACGATGTTGAGCAGCTTTTTTGGAAACAGGAACCCACGACGGTAGTAGGTCGTGAAATTATCCCTTGCCCATTGGTACGTTTGAGGGATCTCAAACAGGAAGGAACGCATTACACCCGTGGACATGGTATAAAGAAGACCGTAAACGTCCCGGAATACTGTGTGTTCTCATACCCGCTCAATATGTTCCATACGGTCAGCCGCTGGTTTTTGACTGGTGCGTTTTATAATAGTTACCACCTTCTGGAGCTGGAGGATGGCTCCTATATCTGCGTGTATTTTGACGACTACCTGCTTTATCAGAATCTGCTGAACGGGGAAATTGATTATCCAACCGGCTATATCCGATACTCCACGACCGAAGAGCGGCGAATGCTGAACCAGATGTCCGAAGACTATGATGTAAACCCTGTCTATGTTTTGGATATGTACCGTTATGGTAAGGCCTCATGGATGGTTGACTTGGTGGTGCGGCTGATTATCACCTTTGTAGTTGTAATTACCTTCCTGGCCATAGAAAAGATAGTTAAGCGCAGACTAGCAAAACTCTTGGAGGTACGGCGTTATGAGTGATGTACTTGATTTGGGCCATCTGTTAGTTCAGGCATCATTTTCATACCATATCATAAAAAGCATCTCTACTGCGGAGCTGGTGAATGAGCATGGGCAGTTGATGCTTCGTTTGGTGCTGGACGGCTCACAGCCCTCTGATTTCAGCAAATTGGAGCAGTCGCCGATTGAGGTTCTGGACTTTGAGGGCAAGAAGGTTTTCTGCGGTATTTGTACCAATTTCAAGTTGGAGCAATTTACACAGTATGCCGAGTTGCTGGTAACAGCACAGACACAGTCCTACCTGGCGGACATCGAGCCGAAGTGCCGTACATTCCAGGATCCTGGCAAAACACTGAAGGATATTCTGACGCCGGTTCTAAGCCCGTATGGTGCGTTGCTGACGTTTGAGCAGGACCCGCCTGTTTCCCAGATGATCTATCAGCAGAATGAGACGGACTGGGCATTCGCGCGACGGATTGCGAACCAGTTTGGGCTGAGCCTGTTTGTCAACGCAAAGACGAGCGGTTTCCAAATCAGTGTAGGGGTTGTCCCCTTCTCAATGGACAGCTCCAGCGATATCCCGGATGATGTTATCGAAAAAGATATTTCTGCGCTGCGGCTTCATCAGCAGACAACGAATCCGCAGTTGATGGCGTTTGAAATGGAGCGGCGTGGCGGCCCAGTGGCTAATTTGTCCTTGGGTGTTGGTCACTGTGTCCAGAAAAATGGCCGCACTTTTATTATAGTCAAAAGCGCGATCACTTCGGCGTTTGGAACGGTATACAACAATGTCACCTATACAGGGATGACCGGTGCATTGCCGGTCCCGGCCCAGGCGCCTACTGAGGACGAGGCTCCTGTTGGCAATACAGATGTTGCCCAAGGGCGTACTCCCGCATTACATAGCAGCAATGTGATCAGCGGCAAGGTGCTGGATGTTTCCGGCAGCTATGTTAAGGTGCAGTTTGACGTTGATAAAGATAGCAGCGGCGGAACTCGGTGGATCCCATATGCCAGTTACCTGAGTGACTGCGTATATGTTATGCCGGATATTGGAGACACGGTTTTTTGCTACTTTGAAAATGATGGGACCTTCGTCTGCCTTGGCAGTAAGCACGTTGACATTACCCGGGACGACTTCCTGCGCCCAGAAGAGAAGGTGTTGACCTCCAAGAATCGGATGATCAAGTTCAAAGGCGCTGAACTGGATATCACTGGCTGCCGGAGTGAGATGGACGGCAAGGGCGGTATGCAGCTTAGAGTCGTCCTGTCTGACGAAGAAGGCATTGAGATCGCTGCGACAAAGGATGTCTATTTCAAGGCGGATAAGAGCATTTATATCCAAGGACTGGTTCAGGATGCCGACAATCCGCAAAAGACCCAGGAGATTCTTCAGGAGCAAGGCGTGCAGGCGAATAACTTCCTAAGTGCTGAGACTGCAGGCTCAAATTATCATGCCGCTCATGGCGGCGCACCCAGCGATCCCTCTGTGGTGGAGGCTGGCATTGAGGCTATTGGAGCTGTCGGCGGAGCAGTTTTTAATGAAATTGCTTCTCCAGTGAACACGTTCCTGTCTTGGTTTGCACCACCTGCCCCCAGTGGTGGTGGTGAAGGTGACAAGGACGAAAATGACATTGAATTTAAAGATGTTGAAACACAAGAAGTTGCTATCTTTGGCCTGAACTGCTGTATGCTTCAGGTGCAGGAATGCTACCTGATGATTGACAATGCCAATATTTTCGCTCAATGTACGGAATTTCACCAATTGGGCTTTTTCCGTGGCCGTACATATGATTTGCTGCAGGAGAATACCAATACTTTTCTGGATAACCTGTTGGATGGTGTCCAATTGGCATTGGATATTGTCGGTATTGTCGGCAGTCTATGTGCTCCGCTCAATGTCGTGGCCAGTGCGGCGAACGCCGCCATCTCCTTCTGCCGCGGCGATTATGCCGGCGCTGCCGCTAATCTGCTGGGCTGCATTCCGGGCGGTTCCGCTCTTGGTTTTGCTGGGAAGGTTCTGGGAAAGACTCAGAAATTCAAAAAGATCCTTGTGGCGCTGGAATGGTTCGGTAAGATATCCGACTTCATTGATAATATCCAGCTCGTTGTGGGCGCACAGGATGCACTGTACTCGATAGGGACGTTCTTCTCTGTTGTGTTCAGCAACGCCTCTGGCCAGGAAAAGTGGGATGCTACTTACAATATGCTCAACAATATGAAGGGGTATATTGGTCCTGCGATGAAGGCGGCGGACGCCCTTAAACCCAAATCAGGGGATGCCCCCGACGGCCCCGAGAACCGGCCCACTGATGATGGCGACGGCGATGGTACAGGTGCAAAAAAGCCGCAGCCCCCTGATACCGATGCTCCTGAAGTGCCTCAAGAAAAGCAGAGTTCCTGCGGCGACCCCATTGACATGGTGACCGGCAGCCAGCGGATCAGGAATACCGATTTCATTGTAAAGGATATCGGTGAAGACTTCCAGCTAGTACGTGTCTATGAGTCCTGCTATGAAAACAAAGGCGGCATTCTTGGCTCCAGATGGTTTTTGAGTATCGAAACACGGGTGTGGGTCAATGGCGAGACGGCAACGGTGGTTTTACCGGATATGCACCTGGAGCACTTTGACCGTACTGAGGATGGCCGCTGGCACAACAACAAGACAGGAAACGGAACCTATCAGTTGAAAGAGACGGACGCCGGGTTCTGCCTGCATATGGTGAAGGAGAGAAAGCAGTACCAGTATGATACTGCTGGAAACCTCCTCATGATTACCGACCGCAACAATAACCGGGTGTGGCTCCGCTACTTGGGCAACACCCTGCAGCGCATGGAATTTTCCAGCGGCCAGGTGCTGGAGTTTGCCTATGAACAGGGCAAGCTCGCGTCCATCACAGACGTGATCGGGCGAAAGATCTGCTATACTTATGACGGTGAACTGCTGACCAGCACCCGCCTTGCGGACGAGGGCACGATCCATTACGCCTATACACCGGAGGGCTGGCTCACATCGGTCATTGACCAGAATGGGCACCAGTATGTCCGCAATGAGTATGACTTCTCGGGCCGCGTGACACGCCAGTTTCTGGCCACCGGCGAAGAGTTTGTTGTGCTCTACGATGACAGCAACCGGACAACTATTTTCCAGACGGTTGGCAAGGATGACCGCACTTTCTTCCACTACAATAAGGACGGTCTGGTGGAGCGGACTGTATACCCCGACGGAACTTCTGAAGATGTGCGCTTTGACAAAAATCAAAACGTCATTTGGGAGCGGGACCGAAACGGTGGGGAGCTTCATCGTGTCTATGATGAGGACAGCCAGCTCTTGGAAGAGCGTCTGCCCAATGGCTTGGTGGTCAACTACGCCTACGATGAAAACGGGAATCTGATCCGGCAGTGGGATAACAGCGGTCGGGATACCAGCTACAGCTATGATAAGTATGGCAACCGCACTGAGATGCGGGTCGTTCTGGGCGGAAACCAGTACAGTATATATCAGTTCCTCTATGATACGCACGGGCGTATATCTGAGATTATTGACCCGAACGGAAATACTCTGCGGTACAGCTATGAGGGGATGTCTCCCGATCCGGCGGTTGTAACGCTCTCCGATGGACGCAAGATCCAGTACAGCTATGACCGTGCTGGCCGCTGCATGTCTGTCCGCAATGAGTTTGGAGAGCGCCGGTACAGCTACAACAACCTGGACTTCATGTGCCTGATGATAGACCCCATGGGCCACCATACCTCCTGGGAGTTTGACCGGCTGGGCAACCTGATCCGCTTCCTGCGGCCCAACCAATACGACCACGCCGCAGACGACCAGATGGGTACGCACTACCACTATGACGCCATGGACAAGCTGGTGGCCACTGTGGACGCTGTGGGCAGCGTGCTGGCTACTCCCCGCGATCTCTACGGTAATATCCACAAGGAGATCAATCCCAATACCTATGACCCGATCACCAGGGATGGTGAGGGCATTGTCTATGACTACGACGCGGAAGACCGCCGTATCCGCATCCGTTACCCGGATGGCGGTGTGGAGCGCATTTTCTACGATGCCAACGGCAATATCGTCAAGAAGGTCCAGCCTACAGACTATGACCCTGCGGCGGATGACGGCCCCGGGTATGCCTATGAATATGACGAGGTCAACCGCCTCGTTCAGATCACCGCGCCCAATGGCGTGGTAGAAAAGCGGTATGTCTACAACCTGCGCGGCGATATCGTCAAGCTGATCGATGCCGCAGGCTATCTGTCTGGGGACAGAGATGAAACGCGCATTGGCACACTGTATCGCTATAACTCTGCTGGCTGGCTGATGGAGAAGCGGGAACCGGTTGATAAGGGTTCGGACGGCTCCATCCGCTATCGGCTGACCGAGTACCGCCACGACAAGGCCGGCAATGTGATTGAGGAGCGGCGCTATCAGGATGGCCAGACTGTAGAGAGCGCAGCCGGCCCTGTCCTCAGTATCTTCTTTGCCTATGATGAAAACAGCCGTCTGGTGCAGGTCAGCGACTCTACCGGTGCGGCGGTGGAATACGGTTACAACAGCATCAACCAGCGGACAAAGGAAAAACGCCGCCTGAGCGATGGGCTGTATCAGATCTTCCTCTGGAAGTATGACGCCGCGGGCCGTATGGTGGAGCAGTCCAGCTCCATTGACCGCCCTGACGGCGGCCAGGGCTTTGCCACCACCACATACAGCTATGATAAGAGCGGCAACATCACCCGTATCCAGACTGCCACCGGCGGCGAGATTCTGCGCGAGTATGACGCAGTAGACCGCCTCATTGCCGAAACCCATCGTGAGAAGGCCAGCGGAATCCACAACCGCACCCTGTTCTCCTATGACAAGGCGGGGAACCTTGTGGGCATCACCGACAGCTTGGGACGGCGGACGGTGATCGAGTACGACCTGCTCAACCGTGAGATCCGCCGCATTGAGAAAGACGGCAGCGTAACCCGCAGCTTCTACGACGGCAACGGGCGGCTCTCCAAGGTGGTACGGCCCAACCAGTACAATGCCCAGGCCGATGACGGCGCGGGCTACCAGTACACCTATAACCACAGGGGCCAGGTGCTGACGGTGGTCGGCCCGGATGGCCATGTGCTGCAGACCAACACCTACGACGCGGACGGCCGCCTGCTCCAGCATCTGGACGGGCTTCAGAGCGGCGCGGAGTTCTGCTACGATCTGGCGGGCGACCGGGTCAAGATACAGACCCGCGGCGGCGCTGCCCAGGAGCTGGAGTACGACGCACGGGGCAACATTGTGGGCGTGGTGGACGGCAACCAGAACCGCACCACCTACCGTCTGGACAGCTGGGGCCGTATCATCGGCATCGCCAAGGCCGATGGCTCCACTGAGTTCTACTCCTATGACTGCGCCGGGAACATGGTCAGCTCCACCGACGGCGAGGGTCACACCACGCTGTATGAGTATGGCCGGGCAGGCAAGCTTACCGCTATCCAGGACCCCACCGGCGAGCGGGAGCTGTACGGCTATGACGCCGAGGGCCGCCTGGTGCGTAAGACCGACCGCAACGGCGTGACCGTGGAGTTTGGCTACAACCTCTATGGCGCTCCCCTGTTCAAAAAAGTAAAAGACGGCGCTCTGGGTGATTTTTACGAATACACCCCGGAGGGCTTATTGAAGTGCGCCATCTCCGCCGGAATGCGGTACGCCTATGAGTATGACGCACTGGACCGGATGATCCGCAAGTCCGCCAGCGGCCGGACGCTGCTGGCTCTGGCCTATGACGGCAATGGGAACAAGATCCGCCAGACCGACGTGGCAGGGAAAGTGACGGAGTTCGTCTATTCTCCCCTTGATTTGCTGACCGAAGTTTGGGATGATGGGCACAGGCTGGCGGCGTATGAGTACAACGCCGATGGCACCATCCGTGCGGAGTCCCACGGTCCGATCCAACGGCAGTTCCAGTACGACCTGGACAAAAATCTCACCGGCCTGCTTGTCCAGTCCGGCGGAGAGCTGCTGGCGGAGAACCAGTATCTCTATGACGGCAACGGCAACCGGACGCTGAAGCGTCAGCTTGGAGGTGATACCCTCTATCACTATGACCCGCTGAACCAACTGAAAAAGGTGGAGTATCCCTCCTACACCGAGGAGCTGTTCTACGACAAGGCGGGCAACCGCACACGCAGGATCGCCAGCGGCGTGGAGGAACTGTACCAGTACGACCCCCGGAACCGGCTGACCGCCTTCACCAAGGGCGGCGTCACCACCATGTTCCAGTATGACCACGCCGGCAACCTGCTGGCGGACGACAAGGCCCGGTACAGCTACGACGCCTTCAACCGCACAGAGAAGGTGGAGACCTTTGACGGCCATATCCAGCTTAACCGCTACGATGCCGAGGGGCTGCGGTATGAGATGGAGGAGAACGGCAATCTGGTGCAGTTTATCTTCAACCAGAACCGGGAGGTCGTGACCGAAGAGGATACCAGCAGCCTGAACCGCCTGATTCGGGGCACGGAGCTGATTGCGGCCAGCTCCAGTGCCGACAGCGCCCGGACGTACTACCACTATGTTTCCGATGAGATGGGGTCAACCACCCATATTGTCGATGAAGCCGGTGCGGTACAGAACCGCTATGAGTATGACGCATGGGGGAACATCACGGCCCAGGAGGAGGCCGTTTCCAATCGGTTCAAGTTCACAGGACAGCAGTGGGACCCTGTTACACAGCAGTATTATCTGCGGGCTAGGTTCTATAACCCGGTTATTGCGAAGTTTACACAGGAGGATACCTATCGGGGTGATGGGTTAAATCTGTATGTATATTGCGCAAATAATCCGGTTTTTTATGAAGATCCTAGCGGATTTAGAAAGAGCAAATGTTATAAAGATGCTTATGAAAAATATGTTTACATACTAACTCAACAATACATAGACAAAGGCTATTCCGAAAAAAAAGCAAAAAAACTTGCAAAGAAAAATCACAAAGATGAAATTCGAACAGCAGCTAACGCCATAGTGGAAGAAAACAGGCGTGGAAGTGTTTGGAAAGATGGAAGTCAATTCCCAGATCGCACACTCAATGCGCAGATGGAAGCACAATATGTTGCTGCAGTTATGAACCGCCTAGAATATTACGGCAAAATTGAACCCAAAATGTATGGTGCTGTGACTGTATTGACACATTCAGACGGCTCTGTTTCTGTCGGATTTTCAACAGAACATCTGGAAGCATATGCGGAAAACACAAATGTAGCATATGTATTACATAAAGAATTGATTCGCCTAAATAATGAACGGCACGCACAAGGTGTTAACTATTCCAAAGAATATGCTGTTTCTGGCATAGGTATGCCTTTAAATCGGTTGGATAACTGTCCAGGAGCAGCTCTTCAACTAAATCGATGCGCGGAACCAAAAGCGATGGAGACTGCACATTCCAATAAGTATGCAATTACTGGTGGCGATACGGTTTGGAGAGGGGGTCCTAATGAAAAGGGGGAAATACCACATTCAACTGACGAATTTAGAGATCCTAGATTGATCTATGTATATGCCCAAATGGAGCCTTGTACTCAATGTCAACATAATGTAACAAACTATTACGAATACGCAACGGAATCATAGACAGATGATCTAGCACAATCCCACCTCTTTCTTTTCTAGCTTAGTTGCCAGTTTGTCTTTGCATTTATTTACTTACTATTAATCGTATAATAAAAAGGATGTGACTTAATCTCATGCAATACGATTTTCCATCGCTATTTGTACATCCACCAAATTCAGAGAGAGAGCTGTTTAGCAATATTAATCGATATATTTCATTGTTTGAACCGATGGGGAAGTTGAAAATAAAACCTGCTCCCCCAAAAGATATTCAGCAACTAGAACAAATTGTTATAAGCAAATTTGGACAGGCGATCCCGTCTTCTTATAAGGCTTATTTGGAAAGAATGGGGGAAGAAGATGGCGGTTTAGTCTCACATGTTATGGATTGTGATTTAGAATATTGGAATTATTTTAAAGGGTACAACATGGCCCGCGGTGCAAAGCATAAGATTGATGATGTTAAAATGCGAGTGCATATAGAACATATTTTAAACAGTTCACCCGTCGCACCACCGTTCTGGTATTTTTATTACACCATGTTGACTGGAGTTGGATGGGGGTTTTCTTCCGAAGGAACTCCCCCCGATCAAATTGTTGAAACCCATGGCAATCGTTTCTATTTCTCACACGACACATTTACAAAACTGCTGTTTTATTGTGCATATATTTTTGTGGAAGATTATGTAGACAATCATAGTACAGTTTTGGGATATGGCGTAGACAGTATGGATTTTCTTCCGTGTGAGACTGAAGGTTCTTATTCAATACGGTTTCGTGCAGAATGTCCTAAAGAATGGTTAGCTCCTGGACACGCCCCATTAGTAAATTTCTTGTCAGAGATAGAGACACAATTTTCGATTGAAGAGTGCTGGTTCAGTGGAAATAAAGAATTCAATTTGTTTGATGCTAAAGATGATATTACCAGCATAAACTATTCCTTTTCACGTTATGTTGGGGTTCATGTACCATCCAACTTAGCAATCCGCATAAATTATATTCAGTCTTATGGTCCAGAAGTCTTGGTTAGCGTTCTGTGTCAAAATGTTTGCTACGCTAAACAAATTGTGGACTCAATTTTACAACAAGTAAAGTTGAAAAAGGGCTCATTCAGAGTTCTGTTTATTGATTGAAGCATGGCTCATTAAAATATTTCCCTGTGATATATGTATGACCTATTTGGGGAATCGCTAATGGTAGCTGCATACAAAGGGCAGTCCCCGGCGATGGGGCCTGCCCTGCCTTTAATGAACAAGAAATATTTACGGGAGGTTCGTTTATGGACTACTTAGATGAACAAATCTTGGAGCTCAAGCGTCAGCAGAAAAAAGAAAAGTATCAGAGCTTGGAAACGGGATTCTATATCCGTGACGAGCTGTTGGAATTTGAACGGGTACTGCTGGAGCCAATGGACCTCTCGATCATGCTGCCTACCACCTTTGTGACCATGCCGCAGTCTATGGTGCGGGTGAAGTACCAGTCGGAGAACCGGCCGCAGATCATCAAGACCAGTCTGGATACCAGCGTAAATTTTACCTTCAGCATCGTGCCCCAGCAGGTGCGGCCTGAGCAGCTGCGCTCCCTCGCCTCCCAGCTCAAGGCCGTCATCCAGCGCATGAACCCGGCAAATACCTTCTATGACATGAAAGACGAACAAACTGCCAGCCAGATACCCGTCTGCTGGTTTGATTATAAAGGCTTTGCGATTGACGAGCAGGTCTATTACATGATGTATGTCCTGCCTTGGAAGGACAAGCAGTTGATCCATGGCACCTTCAACTGCAAATACAACGATATGAACGAATGGAAAGAAGCGGCCCGGCAGGCAATCCTGTCGATTGAAACAAAGGAGGAGGAGCAAGTATGAGAGACAATCTGATTCATGTCAATCCATGCCAACTGTTGGACATTCTCTCCGTCAAGGGACATCAGCAGGTCAACGAACATGGGTATATCTCTTTTTCCGGCCATATCGACCAGGAGCAGGAGCAAAACTGTATTGCGATTGCCCAGCAGGAGAACCCCATCATTCAGGTCTCCATCACGGGCGAGAACGGCGAGCAGCTGTTGATCTTTGCTGGCGTGCTTACGGAAATGAGCATCAAGGTGGAGAACCAGCTGCGGCTGTTGAGCGCCACCGTTCGGTCTGGCAGCTATTTGATGGATCTGAATCCCCACATCCGGTCCTTCCAGGCCCCGCCGCTTACTTATAGCCAGGTTATCAATGTCCTGAACAAGCGGTACCAGGGTGCCTCTGTAACAATGAACGTGGGGAAGGATGAAAAGATCCCCGGCGTGATCCTGCAGTACAATGAGACGGACTGGGCCTTTGCCAAGCGCATGGCCAGCCGCTTCAATGCTGTGCTTGTTGCGAACAACCTGTCGGGGCGGCCCTTCTATGATTTTGGCCTGCATGACCATGCTCCCCGGGTGCGGATCGAGAGCAAAACATACGCCATCTCAAAGAATGTCGGAACCTATCTCTATAACCAGCGCAATGGCGTTGAGGGCCAGTCCGAAATGGATATGACCTATTACCGCTATAAGTCCCGCGAGGTGTATGTTCTGGGCGAGTGTATCAGCTTCAATAATCAGCCACTCTATATCAGCGCAATTGATACAGAGCTTGAAGGGGCGGAACTGTACCATACCTATACGCTGGCTCCCAAGGCCGGGCTGCAGGTTCCCAAACAGTATAACCTGGAGATGATCGGGAACTCCCTTTCCGGGAAAATTACCGCAACGCAGAAGGCTGTGGTGCAGGTGTCAATCGACAAGGATGAAAATGAAGAGGCCGGGGTGCGGTGGCTACCCTATGCCACGGTGTACTCTACACCGGACGGGACTGGCTGGTATTGTATGCCCGAGGTAGGAGACTCTATCCGCCTGTATGCACCCAACGAGCACGACGAGCAAGTCTATGTGGCCAGCGCAGTTCACCTGCCGCTTCTGTCTGGACCTGAGAGGAGTAATCCTGATTTCAAGTCTATTATGAATAAGCAGCGCAAGGAGATTTTGTTTACTCCGGGAACGCTCCTTATGACGAATAATAAGGGAATGTCAATAGAACTGTCTGATCAGGAAGGAATTAAGATCGTCAGCGATAAGGCCATTGTAATCCAATCTGAGGCTTCGGTAGATATTACCAGCACAACCTCCACTCTGAATGTCACAGCACCAGAACGGTTAACATTCCGGCAGGGAGGAACCGAGATGGATATGCAGAATAAGCTATTTTTCAAGGGGGCTCAGGTCCATCTGGATTGATTGGAGGGCGCGGATGAATCGGCAAGATGAAATTAACAAAGCTGCGGGTCAAGTATTGCGTGACAGAATGCAGGAAAACTACTTCAAGATTTTTGCATATTATAGTGACCACAAAGAAGAAATATTATCAGATCTCACACAGCAGATATCTTGTATGATAAATCAAGCAAAAATACAACAAGAAACACAAGGCAAACAACCGATACAATATGTCGCGGCAAACTTTTTGCTTAGCAGTGCGATTACTGGAAGTTTTGATTTTAAAATTTCACTTATGGACAGCCTGAGTTTCCTTGATCCCATTGAATGCTGCATATATTGGAGTCCAAAGTGGATATTTGCTCCTGCAGAAGATGACAAAACAAATCTATGGAATCAGCTAAGAAAGGAATATGTCCGACTTCGTCCCTTTGAATTAGATACCATTTGGAGGATATATATATATGCTTTCTATTATAGTATAACGGGCATGTTTTTTGCTGAAAATTTGAAAACAGCCGCAATCAATGGGGGCTTGGCACAGCTAGATTTAATACAGGAAACACAGTTTATTTTTGGTGGTCTTATGGATCGCTTTGCCGTGATAGACACATGGGAAAGGGGTGCATAAAGGTGAAATATTTCTTGTTAAAGACAGATCCTCAATTTGATACTGCGCCTGAAATAATCGATTGGTTTAAAAGAATTGATAGGAGAAATATTTGCCTTGGAAAATCTCATAACATTGAAAAGCGTCAGTTGTTTTTTATCAAGGAGAACTCTCATACAGTGTTTCCAGATGTCCTGTCATTCCCCTTTTTTATGGTTACAGAGGCCCTTAGGGATGTGATTCGGATGTATGAACCCAAGACAATCTTTAAAGAAATCGTGCTATTGGGCCATAAGTATGCCGAAACATGTACCTATTACCTGCCCATTTTAGAATATGTGGATTGCTTGGATCCGGCCAGCAAACTTACAAGGGATCGTAGTACAATTTTGGAGGGGATCATAAGTAGAAGAAAAGTTGATGACCGTAGTATTTTCTACCTTGCAGAGGTCAGAAATTTATACACAGTTGCGCGACTGGACATTGTTGAGAGTTTTTTGCGGCGAGGGGCAAAGGGCCTTAGCTTAAATGAGGTGAAAACGGTTCATGAAGAGAGATAGCGTTTTATATTTGCTACTCGCAATGTTACTACTATTTACGATGGGAGGATGTCAAGTGAATCAAAAACCGCTATGGCAGAGACTGGAAGATGCCCAGTACAACAAATACAAGCCGCGTCTGGATCGTATGCTGGAAAGATATGGAGATATGTTTGAAATGGATATATATGGGACAGTCACCTGCACAGACTCTGAATATAAAGATTGGCAGTTAGCCTGTAATGCTGGTGCAGACAATTTTGCAATTCGGTTACGGCGGGATGAGCTGGAGTTGTTTATGCAGAAAATTGCAGAACCAGTTTTGGGGGAATGTAAAGTTTATGTGGCTGATGGTAATCCCTCAATTTTGGGCATGGATGCAGAAATAGAAACTTTTTTCACCTATGAGTTTGATCTTGTTAAGTATGCTATTTGGGTTCCCTATACGGAAAACTACCAATCTCTTGCAGATGCGTTGATAGATGCCATAGTTAAGCTTAAATATAAGATTCATGTTGATCTCATGTTTGTGGAAGTGGAACACTATGCCGATGTATCCCGAGACTGGAGATATGGTATTCCAGATAAGTACAAGTACAGAGTAGAAATCTTATATCATGGAGATTATAAGATGGGTCCTAGTTACTATGGGAACTATGGAAAGATTTGGACAGAAGGAGAAGGGGTGAATAAGCAGTGAATTTAATCCCAGGTGTAAAAGCGTCAGATGAAATGCTAGTTTTGGAGCAGGTAACATATCAGTCAGCCCTATATCTTCCCTTGACCGATCAATCTACAGGAATAAAAGAAAACGACACCCTACAAAACGTCGTTAATAAAACTGTGGCTGCAATTCACAGTGGAGCACTACGAGAATACGATGAATCCACCCAGACTTGGGAATCCATTGAGGATTATGAAAAAAGGATTAGCGAATATCAAAATTACATCAAAGAACTGGTGGATGTTATTGATGCTCACCCTGAAATTGGGAAAGCTACAATTGGACATCTCAGTTGGCAGTCTGATGATCCCAATAGGGAGATTTTTCCTCCAAATGGAATGGTTGCCTGTACCTTTGAAAATGAAAAAACACGGCAGGACAGTATATGCTTTCGTGGTACACCTAGTGGCAGTTGGATTGACAATGCGAAAGGAATCACTGGTGTTTTAGATGCGGATTATTTGGAAGAGTACGAAGCACCAGATGGCACGATTTTGCACTTATCTCCAATGCAATGTGCCGCTTTACGGTATACAAAGCAGATATACGATGAAAACAGCGCTGATCACTCATGGATGGGGAGCGGTCATTCAAAGGGTGGCAATCTAATACAGTTAGCTACCATGGTTTTCCCCAATCTTTTCCAAAATACATATAGCCTAGATGGACAGAGTTTTCCAAAAGAAACTTTGGACGATTTATACCGCATAGACAAGGATGGTATAGGGCGCGGTAAAATTTTAGGAATTAATGCGGACAACGATTATGTGAACGGACTGGGTTTCAGACTTACATTACCTAACCAAACGCTTTTCTTGCAAACCCCTGAAATTGGGGCTGGTTTTAGTGCTAAACTTAATCACTATAGCATAGCTATGCTGAATAACGGCAATCTTGCAAACCGTGGCACCCCTGGCCCTATATCCAAAACTGTTAGCCGCATATCACAAGATCTCTTGAGTATTGAGGATACAGAGTTGCGGGAGGCTGTTGCCTTCCTTATCATGCAGAAACTACAAGAATCCCTTTCTGGGGAGGAGCCGGTAGACGGACAGGCCGGCTGGGACATCGCCGAAGACCAAACCAAAGCACTTGATCCCTATATTGAGCAATTTACTCTTGGACTTCGGTCACTGGTAAAGTTGCCAATACCGACAAGCACTAAGCTTGCACTTATTGGCGGCCTTGCCAGTACCGGTATTGGTGCTGCGGCCATTTATCTGAATCAGGATTATTTGATAAATTATTTGGTTAAAGGTGAGCCAGACGAAAATGCAGCAGAACAATTTTTGAAGGAACATGATTTTGAAACGGAGGAAGAAATTGCAAACTATCTGCAAGAGCATACAGAAAACGGAAAGATGGAGTATTTGGTGCGCGGAGCATTGCTCCGCTGTAGGCATGGAACCCATGCACGCAGATTAAACCTTCTGAAATGTCATGGGGTGTATATTACAACTCACCCTGTCGTTCATGAAGCAAATTGTGTAGCAGGGTTTGGCCCAGAAAAAGACAACATACCTTTTTTTGGTGTATGCAAAGCACCAATACCTCCTATTGTGGAAAGAGTTGCTTATACCAAGGACCGTCCCAGGGATCAGAATGGATGCCCTTGTGGAGAATCCCCTGGTGGTTTTGAGAGTGGGTGGAGATGTCAGCCCGAAATTGTTGGTTTGTGGAAAGACACTTACCCCAAAACTCGAATTGTTGACAATGGTGATCTGGATCATCATGACCGAGATCTTGTTACTAGCGGGGAGGAATTGCCAAAAGGCTATAGTGCAGTCACAACGTTGTCTTTTTTGGTATGTCGGTATGGCGGATTGATTGAGCCATACAACTCGGGACAGGATTACATAAGCGATGCAGCAGAGTTGGCATATGCACAAGAGCATAATCTACAGGATACCCAGGACAGCGCAATGCAGGAAGTCGGTGGTGAGGGCGATCCTCATGGTGAGTCCATCCAGGAAACGCCAAAGATTTTAAATGGGAAACAATTGAGTGAAAACGCTGGCTACATTATTGATGCACTGGCCCCTACTAGCCTGGATGGCAAAATCGTGAAGTTTGACTGGCATAATATAGAACAGCTTTTAGCTAGTGATTCTAAGAGTATGAATCCGGACAAATATGACGCACTGAACTATGTGTTTGGTCAGATGCACACCATAGATGACCTTCAAAAATTTATTAATCTTTGCTATACTGTGCCAATAGCCCCAGATTCTGGAGACAGCCAGCAAGATGACAATGTATATGCAGTTCCCAACGAAATTCTGACAAACATGATGGATTACTACGCATGTGAAAGTGAGAAAGGGACATTGGATCCAAGTATTAGATGCCAGGCAGAAATTCTGGGTGCAATTGCTGAGTGCGGCACGAGAGTATATATCCCTGGTGAAAGCTGTGAATCACCCATTTTGTTGGAACGAGATGGCTTTGATTACTCTGTTACTATTCCAGCGGAGGAACCTGGTAAACCTGCAGTTGTAAAGAAAATTGTATCTGATAAGAGTATGATAGAGGAAAATGGATAGAGAACCCTTGCACAACGTCCAAAACCATATAAATTGGTGTTGGGCGACTGCAGCAAAAATTGTTGGCGTAGAATACTGTCATCGGAATCGCCTTCCAATCCATGCTGGTATAAATATTGAACATGCGAACACGATTCGAAAGGATTGCCAAGGGTTGCGGCCTCAAATCTGCGGATTATGCAAAGGGATGCTTACAGTAGATGCTATGCAATTAGATATTGTTGAGCACGCTAAAGATACCTATCGAAATCCCAGTGGTAATTTGCCAGAAGATGATGAGGGCAAGGCCCGGGCGCTACGCTACATAATAACGGGAAACCCGAGCAGTATATCCCCTGAAATAGTAACCATAGGGCATTATTGGGACGAACAGGGATTACTGGACAGTTCGCCGTCCTTAATTGATGAGGCAATACGATCAGGAACCCCGTTTATAGGTAACTATCAGCGACAAGATGGAACATTTCATTCTGTTGTTCTGTACCCAATGTCATCATCGAAGTTAAAACTATTCGATCCATGGGATGGCTTCCAAGGGCAGTTCAGCATATCACAAATTTTTAGGAGCGGATTTCTGACAAATCAAGGCAAGGGTGTGATTCTCTGGATTCAGTACATAAGACCAGAGTAACCTTATCCGTAGTGAGGTGACATGAGAATATGGCAGTGGCAATAACACATGAAAAAATGCAGGTATGTGGTCCAGTAAAGTTTACTCACATTTTGGACCTGTCTTTCAGAATGCGTGCAAATCAACATGGAGTGATGTACTTGCAAGGGTACATAAATGCTGATTCTGCAGCTACAGACTGTCTCCAAGATTTTGAGGGTCAAGATTTTTGTTTATTTACATTGCATGAGCCAACGGCAAGGGAGCGAAAACCAACATTCAGAGGGACGGCAGATAAGTTCCAAGTTATGCGTAGGGGAGAAGTATTCCTTGCTAAAGGAAAGATTATCGGTGCAACAGCAGAACTTGATATCACATTGAAAAGCAGGTCCTTTCAAAATGTGGATATGACATACCGACAAGTAGTAGAGGAGATTTTGTGTGATACACCAAATGCGTCTGCTGACTTTTCTGATATTGCAGATCAGACTATAGGAAAACCTCTGATTCAATACGAAGAAACCGACTGGGCGTTTATCAAGCGTCTTGCCAGTATGCTCGGGACGCAGTTGATTCCCGACACCACTACGCCGTTTCCAAGATTCAGTTTTGGACAAATCTCCAAATCCTCAAAAGAACTAGCTGCTGATGAATACGCATTAATTATGGACGAACGCTTTTATGAGTTGGGCAGTTCACTGGCAGGAGTATACAAACCGGACTTCTTTTGCTATTTGGTTCCAAGCTATCAATTTGTGCAATTGGGGGCACAGGCGGAGTTTAGGGAACAATCTATGGTCATATGCGAGCAAGACGCAGTTCTTCAAGATGGAGAATTACTCTATTCTTACAAAATGGGTCATGCTGGTTGGTTTAGCCAGCATGAGATTAAAAACAAGAAACTTATTGGGCTGAGTTTGCCTGGAACAGTTGTTGAAACAGATCATGAAATTGTGTGCTTGAAGCTGGATATTGATGAGGGGCGGAACGCAGGAACTTATCCTTTTTCCTGGATTCCAGAGAGTGGGAACATTATGTATTGTATGCCCAAGCGGGGTACAAGGGCAACACTCTACATACCTAGCCATAATGCTCATGTACGGTAAAGAAGCAAGTAACCGAAAACAAGAGATAGACAGCCAGCACCACACTATTCCGAACCAAAGAAACCAAAGACCAAAAGATAAGCACCGTGGAAATGTGTATAACTTGCTATTCCGTCATGGAAAAGTCCGTTCACAGAACATGGAAAAGCTAAAGTGCAGCTTTCCCACATTCTGCAAACAGACTTTCCCACAACTCCATAAGACAGCAAGTTATGCACATTCCCACAGTGCCTACGTCGGCGAAATCCTACGCATTACTTATAACATGTATAATCTTAATTTTTTTCAGATATACCATTGACATTAGATATACTGTGTGGTACGATATATAGCAAGGAGGTACAGTATATGAATATTGATGATTGGAAATCCCAAATCAAACGTGGGACACTTGATTTTTGTATTCTGTTAATGATAAGGCAGCGACCATCTTATGGATATGAAATTATCAGCACATTAGAAAAATATCCTATTTTAGCTGCAAAAGAGAATACAATTTATCCGCTACTCAGACGGCTAATGAAAGAAGAATATGTTTCGTCCTCATGGCAGGAAAGTGCCGAGGGTTTGCCGCCGAGAAAATATTATTCCATTACAGACAAAGGGCTTGAATATATTTCTGCTATGTCTCAAGAATGGAATAACTTGTTAAATGCAATCAATGAAATTAAAGGAGAATAAGACTATGGAAAAAATTTTAAATGACTATCTTGAAAAAATTGAAAAGTATCTGAAACCTTTGCCAATATCCGAACGTGTTGATATTGTGAAAGAAATCAAAAGTGAAATCCTTGAATTGCAAGGCGATGGAAAAACCGCAGAACAAATTACTGAACGGCTGGGCAATCCCAAAGAGTTGGCAAAAGCGTATCTGGGGGATTTGATTGCAAAAAGCAATTCTTTTAGTTGGAATAGAGTCCTTGCTATTTGCGCCTATTATAGTATTGCAAGTCTTTCCGGCTTGATTGTAATTCCAGTTCTTGCGATTTGCAGCCCTGTGTTCATCATTTGTGCAATAGCTACTCCTATTATGGGTTCTGTCAAATTGATTGATTCACTACTGAATTTAGGTATTCCCTATGCCAACTATATCGGTATTTCCGGGATTGAAAATCCGGTAGCTGTCTTTATCATCAGTATTGTCATGGGAGTAGTTCTGTATCTTATTGGGCGTGGGTGCTGGAAACTGTTAGTCTATTATATCAAAGGTGTCAGCAAAGCTAAACAGCATTTGGAAATCTAAGCAATATTGAATAGCAACTATAAACCATGCAACGCCCCATGTGGGAGAAAGGGGGAATTATTTATGCCTTGCACAGAAGCATATAGGGAACATATCATGTATACGTTCAACGGTTTTTGCAAGACCGTTATACGCTTTGCGGCACTCAACGCATGGCGTGACAGGAGCAGACGGCGGCAAAAAGAAATATCCCTTGAATACCTCACAGAAGAAAAATTTTACCCTTTAGGCACAACAGACAAATATTTTGAAGCACCTTATGAAGAATACCCCATAACGATATGCGGTCAGACAATTATCCTCACCAATGGGGAGCTTGCCGCCGCCCTGTTATCTCTGCCGGAGAGAAACCGGGAAATCATATTCTTTTACTTTTTCGGAGATTACACACAACAGGAAATCGGGGAAATGTACGGACGCTGCCGGAGTACGACCGGGTATCAAATCCGCAGGACGTTAAAACTCCTGCAAAGGAAAATGGAGGTGCTTTCACATGGGGAATCCGAACCTTTTGCCCTATGAAACGATTGTCCGGGCGACCAGCGGCGAGCCGGAAGCCGTGGACGAGGTTTTAAGGCATTACAGCAAGCGTATCCGAATCGCTGCCATTGAAAACGGGCATATCGACAGGGATACCGAGGACAACATAAAACAGCGGCTTGTCGCTGCCCTGTTCAAGTTCCGTTTTGATGAACAGACATACCGAAAAACTGAATAACCGCCGCTACATAAAACGGCACACCAAGACAGGAAATCAAAAAAGGTTTCCTGTTTTTTTGCGCCCATTTTTGGCATTTTCAGAAATCGCCAGTATTATGCCGTGCAAAGGGGGATAAAAAGAAATTTCTCAAAATTCCCGCCTATTCCGGCTTGTGCGGTTTTGTAAGGAATAGAGGAAAATTTCCGTAAATCTCCGTCATTTGCATATACCGGACCGAGAGCCCCGTCTGCACGGAGTATTAGCCCCACCCTGCCGGAAAGGAGCCCCACTATTCCACGAGCAGTTTTAGAGGAAAGGCCCTGCCAGCCGAGGCGGCGGGCAGAGCCAGGGATCAGTGATCGCAGTCGGGGATGGGGATACCGTTGGCAGTCAAAACAGTCTCCAGTAATTGAGTGCGATTCAGGTAAAAGTGTAATTCCTCCCGCATGGCATAGAAGATTTCCAAGGATTCCCGTTCCGCTTCACGCAGGATCATCAAATCCAATTCAAGGTCACAGGGGGAATCGGAGGGATTGAAGGGGCAGTCAGGCATCCTGCTCAGCGCCTTTGGCGCGGGAAGACTTCAGGCCATTACGTTCCCGCATGGAGACGCGGCCTTCAACCAGGACCTCATAGGCGTTGTGGATGATGCGGTCCATGATTGCCTCGGAAACGGGGCTGCCGGAGTCAGGATTGGGATCAATGCGTGTATACCAGCCCTCAGACTGGTACTGGGTGCAGAAAATCATGGAGCGCTGGCAGCGGGCCTCCACGATTTCCAGCAGGTCATAGGACTCCTGGGGGGAGAGCGGCCGGATGAGCCACTCGTCCAGAATGAGTAGATCCACCTTCTTGTAGGAGGCCAGACACTTCTTCAATTCGCCGCCGCTGCGGGCAATGCTCAGCTCGTCGAGGAGCTCCGGCATACGGACATAGCGGACCTTCTTGAACCGGCGGCAGGCGGCGTTGCCCAAGGCGCAGGCAATGTATGTCTTGCCGTTGCCGGAAGCGCCTTTGAGGATGATGTGGTGGCCCTCGTCCACAAATTTGCAGGTGGAGAAGCGCAGCATCTGAGCCTTGTCCAGCTTTCTGTCCTCGTAGTACGAAATCTCTTCCACCGCAGCGAACGGGGCGGCGAAGTGGGCGTTGTGAATGAGCCGCTTCACCGTGTTGGTCTGGCGGCGGTTCCACTCGGCAGTCACCAGCAGCCCCAGCCGGTCCTCAAAGCCGAGTTCATTGAATGAGGAGTCCTGTAATTGGCTGGACAGCTCCGCCGCCATGGCGGTCATCTTCATTCCAACCAGCATGTCAATGGTTGCCTGGAGTACCATCAGCCCTCGCCTCCCTTCCGGAAATAGGAGGCTCCGCGTGTAATGCCGAAGCGGTTGGAATCGTTGGGCTTGTCCTGCGGGGCTGCTTTCGCGGGCCGGTCCTGGCCGTTTTTCAAGAGGCTGCTAATGTTGCGGACAGAGGGCGCTGCGCTGTACGCAAGGATCCGCCCACAGGCGTTTTCCAGACGCTCTCTGCCATAGCGCTCTCCCAGCTTTGTCAGGCTGGCACAGGCTTTGTAGCCCTGCTCCGGGGCTGTCCCGGAGGTCAGGAAGTGTTGGATCACCTTCTCCGTCATGGGTCCCACAGACATGGCCCAGCGGCTGAAATCGCCGGCGTTATATGTCAGATACTTCTGGTGCGCCAGCGGCATATGCTCCAGCTTTACCAGCGGCTCGCGCTGGATCGTCTGCAAGCGGCGGTGGCTGGCGACACGACTGCCATGGTAGAATACCTCCACCGCAGTCTTTGTCACACGAATATCCACTTTTTCGCCAATCAGGTTGTACGGCACAGAGTACTTGTTCCTGCCGTCAGATACCAGATAATCGTTGGGGACCTTGGCAACGGACCAGACAGCCGCTTCAAAGGGCACAGCAGGCAATGGCAGCATGTACGGTTTCTCTTCCTCCAGCCAGGCGCTGCGGCGTGTGCCCGCCATCCGCTGGAACGGGCGGTTGTTCAGTTCCTCCAGCTTTTCCGCTATGGCCTCGTTCATCTCGCGGATGGAGAAGAACTTCCGCTCACGCAGCGCCGCAATGATCCATGTCTGGGCAAAACGCACAGATGCTTCCGCTGCGCTCTTGTCCTGGGGCTTGCGGACGCGAGCCGGAACGATTGCCGTGCCGTAGTATTCGGCCAGCTCCTGGTAGCTGCGGTTGAGCACAGTCTCGTATCGGGTGTTAGCCGTAGTGGCTGTCTTGCAGTTGTCCGGAATCAGCAGCCGTGTCACACCGCCAAAATACTGGAAGGCATGGACGTGGCAGGACAGCCAGTTCTCTGTCTTCATGTCCTCACAGACCTCCGCATAGGTGTAGCAGCTGCACGGCAGCACGGCCATGAACAAGTACGCCGGGCTCTGTTTACCGGTTACCAGATCATATACCGGAAGGGTATCGCCCGCCCAGTCCACCTGCATGGCGTCTCCCGGCTTGTGCTGGATGCGCATGGTGGCCTTCGTCACCCGCGCCCACCTCCGGTACTTGTCCCCAAACTGCGTGCTCATGTACGGCGTTTCCCCAGCCTCATGGCACTTCCGGCAGTATTCCTCCCACAAAAGCGCCATGGTCACCCCAGGCTTCGCCAGCTCCCGGTGAATGTACGGATAGTCCGGCTCCACATACCGGCACCCGCTCTTATACTTACCAGGGAACAGAATCTCCTCCAGCTCTGCGTTGGTGATGTCATCATCCAGCGGCCACGCGATTTGCTTCTCCTTTGCTGCTTGCAGAACGCTGCGGACGGTGTGCCGCGAACAATGTACCGTTGATTCGATTGTTCGTTGGCTGTGGTTGAGGCTATCCAGTCTCAAGATCTCCAGATAGTTTGGCATGGTGGGACCTCCAATTGATATAGTCACAGTTTCCTGTGCTACGCCAATTATACAGGTCCCTTTCTTTACTTTCGTGGAGTGGGGCTCCCTTCCGGCAGGGTGGGGCTAAAATTCCGTGCAGATGGAGCTGCTGGTCCGGTGTATGCATCATTTTTGCTTTACATGGTGTTGTAGGTAGTAGGGGGAGAAATATCGCCGCAGCTTTGGCGAAATTCCCGCTTGCGGCACTAAAGGTATTGACGGAAGCCCACACAGAGGAAGCCGCCACTTTTTAAGAGCAAGATTCTACCACAGTACCAAATTTCGCTAATCGCTCAATTTTGTCCTGCGGGAATCTTGTTGGGGTTGCCACCCCAAGCCCGCCTTTTTGCGGCTTGCGCCGCTTGAAAAAATCCACCCACGAAAGGAGGTTTACAGCCATGAAAAAATACAACACGCCCCACCGCCGCCGGGTAATCAAGACACGCTTGACCGAGGAAGAATACGCCGAGTTTTCCGAGCGTGTCACCCTCTGCAAAATGAGCCAAGCCGAGTTTATCCGGCAAGCCCTCATTAAGTCAAGCATACGCCCGGTTATCACCGTTTCCACGGTCAATGATGAATTGCTTTCTGCCGTTGGGAAGCTAACAGCCGAATACGGAAAAATCAGCGGCAACTTGAACCAGATAGCCCGCTGTCTAAACGAGTACGGCGCACCTTATAACGCCCTCTCCCAAGAAGTGCGAGCCGCCACAGCGGAACTTGCCGCCTTGAAGTTTGAAGTCTTGCAGAAAGTAGGTGAAGCCGTTGGCAACGTTCAAACATATCAGCTCTAAAAATGCCGACTATGGAGCTGCCGAGCAGTACCTAACTTTTGAGCATGACGAGTTTACCATGAAGCCTACACTGGACGAAAACGGGCGGCTTGTTCTCCGTGATGATTACCGCATTTCCTCTCTGAATTGCGGCGGGGAAGATTTCGCCATAGCGTGTATGCGCTCCAATCTGAAATACGGCAAGAACCAAAAGCGGGAGGACGTAAAGAGCCACCACTATATCATCAGCTTTGACCCCCGTGACGCTGCCGACAATGGGCTATCCGTAGACCGGGCGCAACAGTTGGGCGAGCAGTTCTGTAAAGAGCATTTCCCCGGACACCAAGCCCTTGTATGCACCCACCCGGACGGGCATAACCACAGCGGCAACATCCATGTGCATATCGTAATCAATTCTTTGCGGATTGCGGAAGTGCCGCTACTGCCCTACATGGAAAGACCAGCGGACACAAGGGAGGGCTGCAAGCACCGCTGTACGGACGCAGCTATGGAGTATTTCAAAGCGGAAGTCATGGAGATGTGCCACCGGGAAAACCTCTATCAGATTGATTTATTGCATGGGAGCAAGAACCGTGTCACCGAGCGTGAGTATTGGGCGAAACGGAAAGGACAAGCCGCACTGGATAAAGAGAACGCTTCCCTTGCCGCCACAGGAGAGCCGCCCAGACAGACCAAGTTTGAAACCGACAAGGAGAAGTTACGACAAACAATCCGCACCGCCCTGTCCTCTGCCGTTTCCTTTGAGGACTTTTCCGGGAAACTGTTACAGCAAGGCGTGACCGTCAAGGAAAGCCGGGGAAGATTGAGCTATCTCACCCCGGACAGGACAAAGCCAATCACCGCCCGGAAATTAGGTGATGATTTTGACCGTGCCGCCATACTGGAAGCACTCACCATAAACACGCAGAACGCCGCCAGAGCCGCCGAAACACCCGCACCCAAAGAGGAATACCCCCGCAGCATAAAAGACCGCTTACAGCGCAATAAAGCCGCTATAAATGCCCCGAAGAATGACGGAGTACAGCGCATGGTAGACATAGCCGCCAAGAGAGCCGAGGGCAAGGGGAAAGGCTACGAGAAGTGGGCGACTTTGCACAATCTGAAGCAAATGGCGGCGACCATGAGCGTATACGAGGAATCCGGCTTTTCTTCCCCGGAAGAACTGGAAGCCGCCCTTACCGCCGCCAGTGCGGGACTGAACAGCGTCCACGCCGAACTGAAAACCGTGGAAAGCACTTTACGGGAGAAAAAAGACTTGCAGAAACAGCTATTAGCGTACATCAAGACCAAGCCAGCCCGTGACGGACTTAAAGCGCAGAAAACGGAGAAAGCCCGGAGAGCCTACCGTGAGCAGCATGAAAGCGAGTTTATCATTTCTGAATCTGCCGCCCGGTATTTCAAGGCACAGGGAATCTCCAAGCTGCCAGCGTCCAAGACATTACAAGCGGAGATTGAGCAGCTTACACGGGAGAAGAACACGCTTTACAACGAGTACCGGGAGAAGCGGGAAAAAACAAAGGAATTACAGACAATCAAGGGAAATATCGAGCAGATTTTGAGGGGCGCACCGAGCCAGCAGAAAAAGCATGAACAGGAGCGATAATAAAACAGCCACAGGAGGTAGCACAATGAGATTTACGAACAGCGAGCTTGAAATGATTTACCAGTACGCCGCACCCACCAAAGCGGAAACCATAGGCGGCATGAAAGAAACCGTACCCGTGATTAAAGACCTTTTGACAAGGGTAATCATGGAGAACGCAATAGAAAAGCTGCAAAAGATACCAGAGCCGGAGTGCAGCCAGTTCATAGCCGACAACAAAGCCCGTTTCCTTGCGGGGCATGAAAACTCTATCCGGCGGCGGCTTGCGGAAGCAAAGGCACAGACGAAACAGCCGATAATGCAGGGGCATGACTTGACGGGCATGGAGCGTTTTCTCCCCGAAACCCGCCACATGATTGTCCTTGACGTAAAGACCAGCGACAGCCCCGTGGGATTTCCGGGGGAACGCCACCGCTATTTCCTCTCTGATGAGGGCTATAAGAACGCAAGAGCCAGCGAGGGGCGGGGAGAAATCAAGATAAAGAGCCATGCCGCCGTAGCCGCCGGGAGGCTGTACCCGGACAGGAAGCCGGAAAGGGAGCGTTAAAGGCATGGGCGCAAAAACACCATACATGGACTACCGCCAGTACCGGGCGGCGTGTCGGCTTGTGCATGAGTGCTGCAACTACGATAACGGCAACTGTATCTTGCTGGATAACGGCGAGCCTTGCGTATGTGTACAGAGTATCAGCTATTCCCTCTTGTGCCGCTGGTTCATTGCCGCCGTGCTGCCGCTGGACGGGAAACTGGAAGCCGCCCTGCTCCACCGGGCAGACAGGAAACGCTGTACCGAGTGCGGCGGGTATTTTCTCCCTAAGTCCAACCGGGGGAAATACTGCCCGGATTGCGCCGGACGCATGAAAAGAATCAGAGCCACACAGCGCAAGCGGAAACAGAGGGATAAATGTCACGCTTTAGGATATTCCAAACCCCCGTAAATCAAGGCTTTTTTGACCGCCCTCAACGGGTAGGCGGTACATTTATCCTTTACCCCCACAAAAGCCGCTTTAATTGCGTAACAGAAGCCACAGAACAGACCAAAGGAGGAACGAATGGCAGACAACCGCAAATATTATTACCTAAAGCTGAAAGAGAGCTATTTTGACGAGGACGCTATCGTGCTGCTGGAAAGTATGCAGGACGGTATGCTCTACTCAAACATTCTCTTGAAGCTGTACCTAAAATCACTGAAAAACGGGGGAAAGCTCCAGCTTGCCGAAAATATCCCCTACACCGCACAGATGATAGCCACAATCACCCGCCAGCAAGTCGGCACAGTGGAGAGGGCTTTGCAGATTTTTATGAAACTGGGGCTTGTAGAACCGTTGCAGAACGGGGCTTTATACATGAGCAACATTGAGCTTTTAATCGGTCAGTCCTCTACCGAGGGGGAGCGCAAACGCCGGGCAAGGCGGGCTTTGCAGGAACAGAAAGCCTTGCCGGAAGCCGTGGCGGACAAACGTCCACCATATGTGGCGGACATTTGTCCACCAGAGATAGAGATAGAGAAAGAGATAGATATAGAGTTAGAGATAAAGAGAGAGGGAGAGATAAAAACAGGACAGACAGCCCCCGCCCCTTTTGGCAGATATGAAAATGTATTCCTGTCAGAAAAAGAGCTTGCGGAGCTGCAAGAGGAACTTCCCGGCAAATGGGAGTATTACATAGACCGCCTATCCGGCTATATCGCTTCCAGCGGGAAGAAATACAAGAACCATGCCGCCACTATCCGGCGTTGGGCGGCTGATGACAGGGCAAAGGGGAAGCCGAAAAAGGGAATCCCCGATTATTCCTACAAAGAGGGCGAGAGCCTTTGACCGCATAGACACAACGCCCCGTAAACAGGGCGTAAAAGACCATGAACAAGGAGGAACGATTTTATGTGTGATTATGATAACGCTATTTTCCGGCTTGCCACGGCACAGGAAACAGAGCCGGAGGACTACATAGGCGAGGACGGGCTTTTATACTGCGGGAAATGCCGCCAGCCCAAAGAAGCCTACTTTCCGGAGGGCAAGACCCTTTTCGGACGTGACCGACACCCACGGGCGTGTGACTGCAAGCGGAAAATCCTTGACGAACAGCAAGCCGCCGAGGATATACGCAGACATTTTGACACGGTTGAACGGCTGAAACGGAAAGGCTTCACCGACCCGGCTATGCGGGAATGGAATTTTGACAATGACAACGGGAAATGCCCGCAAATGGAATTTGCCCGTGAATATGTGGAGCAATGGGGGCATATGAAAGCGGAGAACCACGGGCTGCTGTTATGGGGGAATGTCGGCACGGGCAAGAGCTTTTTTGCCGGGTGTATCGCCAATGCCCTTATGAAACTGGAAGTGCCTGTCTGCATGACAAATTTTGCCCTTATCCTCAATGACCTTGCCGCCAGCTACAAGGACAGGAACGAATATATCTCCCGCCTTTGCAGCTTCCACCTGCTTATCCTTGACGATTTCGGCATGGAGCGTGGCACGGAATACGGTTTAGAGCAAGTCTATAACGTGATTGACAGCCGATACCGCAGCCAAAAGCCGCTGATTGTCACAACGAATTTGACGCTGGAAGAATTGCAGAACCCGGAGGACACCGCCCACGCCCGGATATATGACCGCCTTACGGAAATGTGTACCCCCGTCCGCATTACCGGGGAGAATTTCAGAAAAGCCAAAGCACAGGCGAAAATGGAACGCCTTAAAATGCTGCTGAACAGAAAGGAGAGCCTATGACCGACACCCCCAACAGAAACGCCGCCACTACCGCCCGCCGCCCGGATTGCGTGACCGAGGTACGCCGGGGGAATACCGTCCTTGTGGTTTCCGGCTATTTCAAACAGGACACCACCGCCACCGCCGCCGACAAGATGATGAAAGTGCTGGAAGCGGAAAGCGCAGCCGGGGGAACTGCCGCCCATGCCATGTGAAGTGACATTCCTTGCTGAAATTTATCCGACATTATGTGCCATAAAGTAACAAAAAGGACTGTACAGCCAGCCCCGCCCTATGGTATAATAGACATACGGAATAGTGGGCTGGCTGTCGGAAACGGAGGAAACCATGTTAAGACAGACCACCCAAAAAATCACCGCCCTTTATCCGAGGTTATCCCATGAGGACGAGCTGCAAGGCGAGAGCAATTCCATTAGCAACCAGAAGCGAATCCTTGAAAACTACGCAAAACAGAACGGCTTCGGCAATCTGAAATGGTACACGGACGACGGATTCTCCGGGGCAAATTTCCAAAGACCCGGCTTCCAGTCCATGCTTGCCGACATTGAAGCGGGGCTTGTGGGAACGGTTATCGTAAAGGATATGTCAAGGTTAGGGCGAAACTACTTACAAGTGGGAATGTACACGGAAATGATTTTCCCACAGAAAAACGTCCGTTTCATTGCAATCAATGACGGCGTTGACAGCGCACAGGGCGAAAATGATTTTGCGCCTTTGCGAAATATTTTTAACGAATGGCTGGTGAGGGATACGAGCAAGAAAATCCGGGCGGTAAAACGCTCAAAAGGCATGAGTGGGAAGCCTGTCACAAGCAAGCCCGTGTATGGCTACCTCATGGACGAGGACGAAAATTTCATCATTGACGAAGAAGCCGCCCCCGTGGTGAAGCAGATTTACAGCCTTTGCCTTGCCGGGAACGGACCGACCAAGATAGCCCGTATGCTTACGGAACAGGAAATCCCCACGCCGGGAACGCTGGAATACCGCCGGACAGGGAGAACCCGCCGCTACCACCCCGGCTACGAGTGCAAGTGGGCGGCGAACACCGTGGTGCATATCCTTGAAAACCGGGAATACACGGGCTGCCTTGTGAACTTCAAAACCACCACCCAATCCTACAAGTGCAGCAAGATTATCTACAACAGCGAGGACAAACAGGCAATCTTCGAGAACCACCACGAGCAGATAATCGATAAGGACACATGGGAGCGTGTGCAGGAGCTACGCAAGCAGCGCAAACGCCCTAACCGCTATGATGAAGTGGGCTTGTTCTCTGGCATACTGTTTTGTGCGGATTGCGGCAGCGTCATGTACCAGCAGAGGTATCAGACGGATAAACGGAAACAGGACTGCTACATATGCGGCAGCTACAAGAAGCGCACGGCAGACTGTACGGCGCACTTTATCCGCACCGACCTCTTGACTGCCGGAGTGACCGAGAATTTACGGAAAGTCACCAGCTACGCCGCCAAGCATGAAGCCCGGTTTATGAAGCTGTTGACCGACCAGACCGAGGACGGGAGCAAACGCCGGAACGCCGCCAAGAAGAAAGAGCTGGAAGCGGCAGAAAAGCGGATTGCGGAACTCTCCGCTATCTTCAAGCGGCTGTATGAGGACAGCGTGGCGGGGCGCATATCGGACGAGCGTTTCATGGAGCTTTCGGCAGACTATGAAGCCGAGCAAAAGGAACTGAAAGAGAAAGCCGCCGCCTTGCAGAGCGAGCTTTCCAAGACGCTGGAAGCCACGGCAAACGCTGAAAAGTTTATGAAAGTAGTCCGCAAGTATACCAGCTTTGAGGAACTCACCCCTACCCTGTTGCGGGAGTTTGTGGAGAAAATCGTAATCCACGAATCGGAAGCCCTTGACGGGAAACGGCGGGGGAAGCTCCGCAGACAGGAAATCGAAATCTATTACTCTTTTGTCGGCAAGGTAGAATTGCCCGACTAAAGCCCGACCCGTCCGGCAGTCAGCCGGACAGGGAACGGCAAAATTTTTTACACTTCTTTTACTTCTTTATCTCACATGAGCAAACACTGGTGAAGCTGTAGCAATCACTAGTCCGCGAACGAACGGAAACATCTGCGGCGATATGACTGACCCTCAAATGCGTGCTTTTACAACAGAGCACGGGAAAAGGATGCTTCTCTTTCCGCAAAGTATGACCTTTTCTGGTGGAATTCCGGGCGAGACTTTACAAATGAAGTTTGATGATATAAAATGTATGTCCCTGGAAAGTACACGGGCAATCCAAATAGTCGCCAAACTCCAAGTCGAGGTTACAGCTCCCAGAGTAACCTTGAACACACCACAGCAGTTGGGAACAAGCCGTTCGCCAATCCAAGCATCGGCCAGGATTGCCTTGATTGTGCCCAAGGGAACAGGAGGCGGGAATCCCCCCACCGGCGGCGGGGACACCGTCATGTTCATGGAATACCAATTTGACGCTTTGGGCGAACAGGGTATTTTATGCGGAACAGAATTTTGCACGTATCCTCCCTTTGATGACGAGCCCACTTCGTTTAATCTTGGAGGTTGGCTTCTCAATATTGCGATAGGAGTTGCAGTCGCAGCTGTGTGCATATTTGCATCTATTGCGACAGGAGGCCTTGTTGCAGCAGCTCTTGCCGGTGCTGCCATGGGGGCTCTTGCAGTTACAGCTACGATTGCCATTGAGGATTATCAGGACGGTGAAGTTAGAGGTTGGCAAGCTGCGGTCGGCCAAATTTTAGTTGGTGCTACTGCTGGGGCTGCTATTGGTGCAACTGGTGCTTACATTATGCCACATGGTGTTGCAACAATGGGCACGTTTGTCAAATTTGGAATGCTGTCGGGTACAACCATGCGTGTTGCAACTTCAAATGCAATGGAGCATATGGGTACGTTTGACCGGCTGTGGTATGCTTTTAATCCAACAAGGGTATTGGCAGATGGACTTATAGGTGGTGGGTTAGGAATTGCAGCCAATCGGTGGTTATTAAAAACTGCTTTCCCATCTCAAGAGATGGTTAACTTATATAATACATCACAAGATGCGCTTTTAGCTGCGCAGGCGGCTCAAGCTATAAGAGGCGAATCAACTGCACAATCAGCAAATAATCTTCCACAAAGCGTGGAGGAAGTAGATGACTATATAGCTAGTATGGGAGAGTCCATAAAATCTAATCCATTACGGCAAGAGTATGAAACCGCTGTCCAAAATCTTAGCAGTTACGAGAACCAATTGAGATGTCAAGGCCTTGGAGATGAGGAGATAGCTAGGCTCATGTACGAAGCGAGACGGAATCTTGGAATAGAATATAAAGATTTAACTCCTGAGTTGTTAAGAGAATACATATATGAAGTTAATATAAAACGGTATGGCGATCCTTTAGGAGGCTCGTTTGAATTCTTTGTGGATAAGTACTTTGGTGATTATTCAAAAATAATTGAGTCGGCCAAACACCCAAACCCAAATGTGGATAAGTTATTGAGTGGCTTTCGTGATTGGCTAATTAACAAATTGGGACTTTAGCGGGAGGGGTATTGTGGAAATAAAGTATATCAGAAATATGGATGATGTTTCCCTGTTGTGTCTATACAACTTGGAAACAGGGGAATATCAAATAAGAAAATATAGTATACCTCTTCCAGCGGAAGTAAGAACTGATATTGGTTTCTTTGCTGACGTTAATCATGATATTTTTGGGGTATGCTCATCAAATCATGGGCCAGTTTTTTTTAAGAATGCCGAAAGATTTTATTTGAAGCAAATTGCCTTTTCAATGGAACACCACAAATTGAATGATAAAACTGGGGAATTTTTATTTATTACAAATAATGAAGTGCGAATCGATGAAGTTTATTCAATTACAACCTTAGTCGATTATGATGTATGGTCGCAAGAAAAAGATGTTGATTTTTTTCAATGGTTGAATAATGCGGTAAAAGATGATATGTCCAGAAATAGGTTCTTCAATTATTATACCAGGTAGTTGACCATTGAAAAATCTTGCATAACTGAAAAACCAATAGTTGTATTATTTTTACCATCGGTGATTGCTTATTTCAGTTTTCATTAGAGCTGCAATGGGTGTAGTTGCTGTTGTAGTTGATACAAATAGCATTGAATTGGCATCTCAATATTGAGGTGCCAGGCCTGTATTCAACCGCACCCAGTAGCTTATTATCCGTTGTAACAACATACTTTAGGTTATAGGATTCAAAACACCCAATCAAAGTCCCATCGCACCATGGAATTGAAAAATCCCAATAAGTATCCTGATGCACACCAGCAAAAGAGTTCTGGAAAGCATTTTTCATCTGCTGGTATGTAAACCCCTTCAATGGTCTCTGATAAAGCAGGTGCTGCCTGTTGTCTGTGATGATCGCCTCCGACATATCATCCGCCAGATACATATGGCTGAACCCGCTGTCGTCCACGCTGTACCGATTGGTTATGGCTGCCTTGTGTCAGGCGAAGATTTCGTCCAAGGGTTGGAACTCCTTCTCCAACTTCAGCCTCCGGTTCCCATGCCAGGTATAGCACTTCGGCCGGAAAAACCGCTTCAGCTCTGGAAGCCGTTCCAGGAAGAAGCCCTTGGTCAACCAGTATTGCTGGAAGCCCTCTTCATCGTTTGAGCCGCCAAAACCGAAGTCACCGGTGGCATAGAGGAAGCAAAGTAGCGGAACAGCGTTTCATCCAGCTCTGGCATCAAGTAGTACCAGGAGCGAAGATATGCCCCATCGGCACCGCACCGGTAGTAAGTGCAGTGCGGTTTCACCGAAGGTTGCTCCTGCCCGGAGTGTTCCACGACAGCAACCTATACCTCCTCTCCCCTGTAGTGGCCGGCGGCCAAACGCTCATTTGAGCCTGCCTTTACCACAGTTGCCAGCGCCCCGCTCTCCAGCTCACATTCATAGCACTCATACTGGGTCGTGATCAGAAGCCGGCTGCCATCCTCATGGAAACACATATTCGCAATCGTCTCACCGGGTCGGGCAAAGCCAAGGGTTAGGGTATTGTGGGTGTCATCATAGCCAACCAAGTCAATCAGGTACTCAGGGTCATGGAAACAGAATTGTGCGTACAGTTTGGCTGGCGATCCCCGGAAGACGGAGACTCCCTTATGGCGGTGGACGAGGATGGCCAGGTCCTTTGCTGTATTGGTAAAGAATGCGGTGCAGTTGTGGTAGACACAGTTGTATTTCCGAACCAGGGTGTCGTTTTCCGTGTGCCACTCATAGGCGTTGGTGTCGTTGCCTACGATGAACCGATTCAGTGTGGAGACCACGGCGGTTTTTAACTGCAGCTCACCGCTCAGGTCTGAGTTTGGGAGCAGTTTTTCCACGCCCTCTATGGAGTAGGTCATCAGGATCTTCCCGTTTCCGTTCGCATCAATCACCGTGTCAAAACACACGTTGAGGTTATCCTAGCCAAGGGACAGACGCACTATGTCTGCGGCAAGCGGGCCAGCCAGTACATAGCGGATCCTGCGGTCCCGCTGTGCGAAGAGATAGAGTCAGGCCTGAAGTCTGGCGCCCAGGAGCGGAAAAACTTCGGGTTTTCGATCCCTCAGAAAATCTGGGAGAAAATCAATGTCTCGCGGTTTAGTATGCACGCTTGCGCTTCCTGCCCGGACAAATGCCTCTACTACCATATCCGTGACCGGCTCCAGTATATAGACGGCATCATCCTGTGCAACCAGGACTTCTTGACTTCGCACCTGCAGAAGATGAGTCGGATGCAACGCGGGTTGCTCTCGGAGCGGGTGGATCTCGTTGTTGTAGATGAGGCACACAATTTGGAGAACAAGGTTCGCAACGCAACCACGGTCTATCTCAGCCAGTGCGTGATTATGAACACGATCCGATCCGCAGTCAGAGAGGTCTCCGCTACGGACCGGCAGTATGTGCAAAGAAGCTTGGGCCCGGCGGAAGCAGCGGTCAGGGCCTTTTACCGGCTGCTTGGGGAACAGGTACAGCAGCAGATCATCGAGTCGGTTCAGGACATGAAATATGCCGACCGGTTTTTCTTTCGGAATAGCGATACCGCTATGGAGCTGCTTACGGCAATAAGTCTCTTGCGAAATTAAAACAAGGTGTAGGCAGGCTAATCCGTAATTTTACGGATACCGGGATCATATCTATCATTGACCCGCGTCTGAAGGACTCCAACCCGAAACCATACTGTGATGTCGTGTGGAATGCCCTCCCTATCTCCAATCGGACAAATGACATAAGGGAGCTGCGGGAATTTTATAATAATCTCCATCAATAAGGCGTGTTGGCCGCCCTATTGAGGTGGGCCGCAGGGTTGCTACTGCTCGCTATATTCTGGACGGCGCAGGTGTCCAGGTTCTGTCAGGTGCAGGGCCTGGGCATCTGCCGTTTCTGCCGGATGCCATCTTCAGTGCAGTGTGTACCTGAGTTTGAATAGATATTATACAAGGTATCAACTGAGTAGAGGCATTGATAGCGATAGTCGCACTTGGCCAAGTTCCAGGCAAGCTCCAGGTCGGTCTCCTTAACCAGGCGGTAACTCCGTCTCCGGCCAATATGCCTGCTGCTGACAGCGTATAGCGTGAAGTTTGCACCGGCGCTGCGAAGTTCAAGGAGTATTTCAAAGGCCAACAGCCCAAAAGGGGTAGTATAGTCGGCGATGAAGGTGGTGATGCCCTGTTCCCTTGCCCAGATGCAGGTCTTGCGGATATATGCGCGATAGCGCCTGGCAGTCAAAAAGTTGCAGCGGCGGCTGTGGCATCCACTGGTAAAGAGGATCGTTTCTTGCGGGACCAAAACTGGTTCGGAGTTCATATGCTCCTCATACTCATCCACCGCTTCCACTGCCAGTTGCCGGAGATCCTCCGATACTTCCATGCTATCGAATGCGGCGATCTGTGCGTCGATTTTCTTCCTATACTGAGGTGAATGCTTTATCAAAAATATGCTCAGCTTGGAGCAGGACTTGCAGAGCCAAAACCTTAGCCGTTTTATTTGCTGTACCATTACACACCATAAACCTTTCTTCATAAAATTGTTAGTTGCCTGATAGGACTGCCGTATCTATGTGAGTAGATGCGGCAGTCCTTTTCTCAATGTGGGCACAGCAAATCCCAAGCACATTGCTTTTGTAATGACAGTGATTGACACCAATCATGTCAAGCCCGACAGGCATAAACTTGGCTGGACAACCAGGATGGCGGGTTAAGGCAATGTATCGCAGGAAATTCTACTGGGCACTCTCATTATATATGCTATGGATAAGAAATTCCATCCATGACCGATGTATTTTTTACGCTATGGCAGGTAAAATATTAAGCCATAGGAGGTGGGCTCAATGGACAAGCTGGTGCAAGAGATGGGGAAGCGCATCTCAGCACGCAGGAAGGAGCTCCGCTTGACGCAAGAAGAGTTGGCGGAGAAAGCAGGGCTGACAAGCCAGACAATTTCCACCGCTGAGACGGGATCCAAGGCATTGCGGCCTGAGAACATAGCAAGGCTGTGTGAGGCGTTAGACACCAGCGCAGACTTCCTGCTGTTTGGGAAAATATCTGACATGGATTTGGGAATGATGATGAAAAACATCTCCGACCTTCCTCCAGCGCAGTACCGATACCTAAAAAGCATTGTGAACAGCTTCATTGCTGCCGTTAAGACTTCAAATAATGATAAAGGTGATAGCGACAAGGAACAAATTCCATAAAAAGACTGTGGTCACCCAAAATATGGGCGGCCACATTGATGCAGCGAGGAAAAAATATGTCAAACATACAGATTTCACCTACCAAAATGCGCATTTGTATGATATACTGAAGCTGAAAAGTTGCGGTGTGGACGGAGGAGGTGGTTTCAAGTGGGTGACCCGGTCGGCTTTTGGGCAAATCTTATTACGATCATTTCGGCCTTTAAGAATCCGGGAGATTTGGTGCGTGCATTCAGGGGCTTACATAGACGCCAAAAGATTCTGGTTGCTGCGCTTTTGATTGTAATAGTGGGTGCGGTCTTCCTGATCTGGGCTGGCTTTACCGGGGCGTTCACCCCTGCGATTACCCGGGTGATGCTCAGCGATGACGTTCTGAATATAACCACAGGGGACGTTGAGGCGCTGTCCGCAACGGTTCTATATTCTAATAATACAGAAAGCAGCGAGGTTCATTGGGCATCGAGCAATAAAGCTGTTGCCCAGGTCGATGATAACGGCCAAATTACCGCTGTGTCCGCGGGTAGCGCTACGATCACTGCGCAGGCTTCAAATCGGAAATCTACAATGAGCGCAGAGTGTATTATTACTGTTACAGATCCGATGAATGGGTACTCTATCTCAGTACAGCGCACAGCAGTAGAAAATTACGTCTATATCTATGTTCAGCCGGAGGACGGTGACGTTTCGCAGATTACCATCTACGCAAAGGCCCCTTCCGGCGTAGTGCATACCCCGAACATTGACAGAAACAACCTATATCGCATTCACACAGAGACAGGTATATGGACGATCTATGCCTCGTTAAAAAGCCAACGTGGCACATATGAGGCGAGTAAACCTGAAGACTTTGTAACCATAGAGGTAAATGACATTTCTCCTACTGATATGGATGCGTTGAGCGCTGGCTTACCGATTTTGTGGTAGACACGGATAAATTGGCCCATACAGAGCAAGATATAAACCAATCCGAAAAAAGCTTTGACCTGCGGCTGTGTGAAGGTATGGAGCAGGCATTATGTGGGCGGTCATCTCTGCGAGGCAGTGTTTAATGAGGCCGCTTATAAGCGGCCTCCCGCAGCGGTACCGCTGCGGGAGCATGAAGAATCATAATCAGATGCAATTCTACAATATTTCTTGGCACCAACAATCCTAGATAAATCCCATGGGCAGCGGCGTATCCAGACGGCCAGCAGCAGAGCAATGGTCGTCTCCAACACAGTGACCACAGATTGAAAGCGGGGTGATTGATGCATGATTATCTACTTGCAAACGATAGAAGATCCCGAGAATAGAGAAAAGTTTGAACTGCTTTATGAACATTATCGGTCATATATGCTTAAAATTGCGAATAAAATTCTGGAAAACGAATTTGACGCAGAAGATGCGGTACATAATGCCTTTGTCAGTATTTCTGAACATATGGAGAAGGTCTACGATCCATTGAGTCATGCAACGAAAGGCTATGTCACGATTATTGTAGAACGGAAAGCGATTGATATTTATCGAATGCGCAGGCATTTTGTGAGCTTGGAGAGCATCGAAAACGAGATTGGTCTCTCTTTTCCACCGCCGGATGACGATGATGTGGCAAAATGTATTTCAAAGCTGCCGCCGAGGTACCGGCATATCATCATGCTGAAGTACTATCATGGATACAACGTAAAGGATATTGCCGATATGTTCGGCATGAAACCTGCTACAGTCAGGAAGCTGGATCAGCGGGCGAAGGCCAAGCTGGAGGAAATATGCCGAGAGGAGGGCATTTATGATCTCTGATGAACGGCTGCGCGAAGCTGCTCGGAAGGCCGAAGAGAGCCTGCTCGCCAGTCTCCCGGAGCCGGAGGAATGTGAGGCTACGTTCTCACCGGAGTTTGAGCGCAAAATGGAGAAGTTGATCCGCCGTACAAAACACCCGATCAGGCATCGGATCATGAAGGCCGTGGCGTGCTTCCTGCTGGTTGTTCTGGTCGGCGGAGGCAGTGTGCTGACCTTCAGTATGGAGGCGCGGGCGGCGTTTGTGAGCTGGGTGAGAGAAGTCTATGAAACTCAGATTATCTATCGCTTCTTTCAACCCAGTGGAGAAACCTCGAACGATATAGTCTACCGTCCTACTTGGATTCCATCTGATTATCAGATAACCTCTGAATTCATTTCAGATGGCCCTTCAACTATAAAATATAGGAATGAATCCGATAACATGGTAATCTTTACCTATTTTCCGGATTCTTCTTCTCCCGTAGTACAAATGCATCAGGATGGTATAGGCACTTATAAACAGGTTTCGGTTAATGGAGTTCCTGCTGAGCTTTATCTTGATCAAAATGATGGGAATACAAACGTTCTCATTTGGTTAGACGAAGATAGTGGCACGGCATTCCGTATTTTGGCACCTTTTAACGAAGATGAACTCATTAAAATGGCTGAAAGTGTTGAAAAACACGAATCTTAAAATTTGATAAAAATAGTGTCCAAAATCAGGGATTATCTGCGTTATATATTTATAAGGTGTTTTACGGGAGGAGGTGATTTAATGAAAACGAGAGGTTCAATTCTGGCCGTTCTTTTGATGATTTTGCTCATAAATACTGCAAACGCTCAAGAGATTCGGATAAATTCCGGCTACGTTGACATTACTTTCTCTGGCACTACTGCCAATTGTTATGCTGAGATTTCTGGAAACAAGGCTAGCGACAAAATTTCTGCTACTATAGAATTGCGTTGCGGAAATCAAACCATCAGAACATGGAACGTGTCAGATGACGGGAGTTTGTCCTTTTATGAAACTGTGAGTGTAACAAAAGGTAAAACGTACGAATTGGTAGTAGAATATACTGTCAATGGTAAGGCGCAATCATCGTTTTCTGATAGCGGAACCTGCAAATAATCTCCATATGTCTAAAAGTCCATATTCGTAGCGTAAAATTCGGGGCAATCGACATTGCCCCGAATTTTGCATAAAAGTTTAAAAATAGTGTCCTATTTTGCCATTCTCAAACGTTATATATAGTGAACAGGAATTTGGGTAATAAAACGACATAATAAAAAGAAGATGCTTGCTGGTTCAATTAAAACATGGTATGGATGCCATCTTCGTCCTAAACTGGAGCACGCACTTTAAGGCCAGCCTGGACATCAGGAATTATCTGCGCCAGCCCTTAACTGGCTGCGGTAAGCCTGATTGATTTTGAAGAGAGCCCCAAACTGATCTACCCTACTGGAACAGAGAAAGCAGTCTTAGAGGGAAGGTTTTCTCACCGGAATTGAGGTGTGTGTATGCAGATTGATACGAACAAGATTTTCCATTCGCCTGGTGGCACTGCCAAGCAGCCCAGAACCCATCGCACACAGAGCAAGGCACCGAAAAAAACCGTCGTGACAGATGTTGGATTGCGGCCGCAAATCAATATCTTCGACTTGAAAGGCTTCCAAAGCAGGTATTCTGTTATGGATGCGGCGACAAGCCTCTGGCAAAGGGAAAACACGATTGTTCAGAGGGATGACGCCGCCTCAGTAGCACGCCTGCAGGCACGTCTGCGAAGTGGCAATCTGAGGATGACGCCCACACAGGAGGAGATAACAGGCTACTTGTGCCGCCTCCGCAAAGATGGGCTTGATGGCCGGATTGACTGGCATGGGCTTGAGTCGGAGTTCCGCAGCTTCCGGGACATGCCGGCGGAGGAATTATCCGAGAGTTTGAACTATGTGGCTTCCCGCTATGTCTCAGTTTTGGATAAGCTAAGGCGCAATTTCACGGGGGCCGAGCTGGCAGAGCAGGAATCCATGCTGGAAAACATCTGGGTAGCTGGGATGACTGGCTTGATTGATGGATACACCCGGCTTTTGCAGAGCAACCTGGGGATTTCTGCCAGAGATGCACAAGTGATCCGAGTCAGCCTAGATGCTCTTGTCGAACAGCGGGTTCGCATATACCATACGCTGGTAGAGCGGACAAATGCGGCGGCGGCCCAAACCGGTCCGGACAGCTTTTGGCTTTGCAATCATGACGCTTATATGGCCACCCAGCTCCGGGAGGCTGCGGTGCCCAACAAGTCGGGGAGTCTCCCGGCCAGGGGAACATACTCTATCCAGGATCTGTCGGTGGCCGGACGGATTGCTCAGGCATACCAATCTGAGATTGAGAGTGCGTGTGCCGGCAGCCGGAATGAGGCCCAGCTTGCCTTGAACCTCGCCTTTGTAGACATGAAAGCAGAAACGCTGATTCAGAAAAACCTTGTCAGCGAGGAGATGGCGAAACTCCTGCGTAAATCACGCTTCCGGGGCCATTCTGTGGCCCTGGAGGCCCTGGGCAGGTACTTGGACAGCCAGATGGTTTCAAGGCCGTCTGACGAGCTTGAGCGCCCGTCTGTGGCCATTGAGTACGCTATCTTCCATGACATTTATAAGGCGATACTGAACGCATACTGTAAGAATGGCGGCAGCGGCCCGGAGGCACTTCGAGCTGGTGTTGAGCAGGGCGAGATCATGACAACGCAGGCCTATGCAAATAACCCCAAAGCGGCACGCTGGGGTGCTCCTATGAAGCGGTATTGGGAAACCTTTTATACAGTGCCAGATCCCAGGAAACAGACGCGGTCCGAACGGGAGATAGAGGAGCTGCTTGCCAAAATAGGCCGTTCCCCGCGCAGCAGCAACTCTACCCACCAGAACTACATAAATGATTGGCAGGCATTTTTGACAAGCATAGATAAAAGGACAGATATTTTAGAACTGTATTGAACTACAAGGTATGATAAACTTGATGCCTCTTTTCTCGTTTTTGTGTATATGGCCGCTACATGATTTGCTTACTTTGACTAAGGCCATGCTTTTTTCAAAGGCCTAATCAAATTTATTACATGATACAGGGTCCGGGTTTGCTAAAATAGCAAACCCGGACCCTGTATTGTAATGGATGCAGCTTCACGCCCGTACCTATTATTCAGCACAGGGATGCCTTTTTCATACGCTCTCAAAAATAATCTGCTTGCGGAGGTACAGGTTTGCAACCGCTATGGTCACTCTCTCCGCACTCTTGGATTCCCGCATCCGCACAGGGATATTGTAGCTGGTGGTGTCATCGTCATCGTAGAGGGCGGTCATCAGTTTTTCGTCGGTAGAAACATCCTTGACACCCAGTTCCTCACATTTGATCAACTCCGCCGTAGACAGCGGCTCCTGACGGGTCAGAGCGATGATCCGCGCCTCGGCCTCGCTGGGCCGGTCTCTGCGGAACAGCGAAAAGGCCCGGGAAACGGGAACGCCCCGAAGGAAAATCAGCTTCAGGAAAGCCGCCGCACGGAGGGGCAGGCTCTCTGAAAGCGGGGCCACATACAGACTGCCAATCAGGTCATAAAGCGCCTCAAAGTCCGTTTCGCCAGCTCCAGATGCCACAAGGCCCCGCGTAACCAACCGCTTCAGACAGTCGTGCAGGGTGCGGTATGCGGGCGCTCCGCAGTCCCAGGAGAGCCGGTCGTACTCCTTCTCTAACTGCGGGAATTCCGCAATCCGCCAGTTCAAAGCAGTCCACACCGTCATTTCCTGCATATCCACCAGATACTCCTCCTGGTTATTCAGGATGACCGGGTAGCTCTGCCCATTGTCATCCGTCTTGCGCCGGAAGTGTCCCACGGCGGTGTAATATGTTTTTCTCATAAAGAAACCTCCCAAAATATCGTGATATACTGTTTTACGTTGGGAGGCCACTGTTTTCAACAAATAGTCCAAAATTTTTTCATGTGTCTTTGCTGCAAAAAAAGATGGATGGGGATTGTTTGCACAATCCCCATCCGCACTTTAAGCAAAAAGTTAAATGTCTCACTCGTTCGAGCTGACAAGATAGGGCCTTTCACCCTCTGCTTAAAGTATAGCAAACTTCCCGCATCGTGTCAAGGTCAATTTGCCTACATCAGTATATGCAGAAATCAGCCTTTATTGCCTGAATCCTTCATAAGAGCGTCCAGTTTGGCTTGAAGCCGGGCGATCTCGGCATCTTTCTCCACAAGCTGCTCCGCCTGTGCTTTGACCTTCTCATTTGCTGCCTCGTTTTCTGCGAGGATGCTTTGGACATACTGCGAGGCAAACATGGCGGCCAGCTTTATACGGATACAGGTCAAAAGGTCAATGCCATCGGAAAAGATTGGCTTTTGTTCAACCCTATTCAGCCTCTGAATTTCAGAAGATCCGACAGTGTAATCGCGCACATTGCATTTCAGGTTGCTGATGATGCGCTCCTTGTGTACGGCCTTGATTTGGTGGAGATTGATGACAGTATCTTTAGGGAATATCCTGCCGTCTTTCTCCACTTTGATAATCACAGATTCAATGTCATCAGAGAAAGTCGGATTGTCATCTGAGGTAGTTGGGGCAACAATAACAGTATTAGAGAAATTGTAAAGCACAATAGCCGGGTGGGGAAAAGAAATTTCTGTCTGAATATTGGCGCATCCAAAATCCACAAAAACTTTATCGCCCCATTTATAGCGATATTGCCGTTTCCCATTTTTTGGCGCAAGCGTACCGGACTGGTTAAAAAAATCATTCCACAGTATGAAAGGGATTGCCTGTCGGTTGACACACGCGCCAACCAGCATTTCCGTGTCCGCAAGCGTAGTATTCAGATCCAAAGCAACGCTCGCTATATCATGGCAAATGAAATTGCCCTTTGAAGTTAACGCCGCTTTCAGTGCATTTTTATTGATTGGCATGATTTCTTTACCCCATTTCCGCTTGCAAACATATTCCAGATTATACAGCCTCAGACCAATTTCGTCAATCAATGCTCACGTTTTTTGCACAGATAAAGCAAAAAGGACGCCGCCCTCATCAATGAGAGCGGCGTCCTTTCTTAATTTCTCGGCGGCTCGGGAAATCCATGCTCCCACAAGAGTCGGCTTGACTCCATAGAGCCGTGCAATGTCAGTTCCGGTATAGCCTTTCACCTTCAGTTCCATCGCCTCAATGCCCAGCAGAGCCGTGCCGGTATAGCTGCGCCGGCCATGCTCTAAAAGCTGTTCCAGGAAGATCCTGTCCATTTGCCGGTCTGCGTCATCGCAGGAGATCAGGCAATCCTTTGGAGCACCATCCTCCCCGCATTCATCAATGGAAACCACGGGGGCTTTCCTGCATTTTGCCTGAAGCGAGCGACAGTGATCCAGGAGATGATTGCGGACAACCGTACCAGCGTATGTGTCAAACCGCGCCCCAGCCTGTGCGTCATAGGACATAGCCGCATGGCATAGGGCCACGCAGCCCTCCTGGTAGAGGTCGTCATAGCCCATACCGCAGACGCTTTCGTTGACATCAATATGCCGGTGAATGACCCAGTGGACTATCTGCATATGCTCTTCCACAAGCGTCTGCTGTTCGGCGGTCAGTATAATATTTTCTTTCATTCTGCATTCCCTCCTTTACGCCGCCTTGCAGGCTGCTCCGGTGAAGCTGTCACACAAGCGGATGACCTGCATACATCGGTACTCAGAGAAACGGGCAATGTGGGCCTCAGATTCCGGCAGGCCCAGCTGCACCTGAAGCCAGCGATAGGCTTCCTTTTTACTCATGTAGCCATCCTCCCACAGCCGGTTCAGGACAAGATGGGCGTTCCGGCGCATCTGCCGGAGTTTCCGGTTCGCCAGCGTTCCCATAGGCAGCCGGCTGTCTCGATGGGCGGCCACATAGGCGTCGCAGACCGGGTACCGGGCGCAGACATAAACCTCCTCGCCGGGAGCCGCACCCTGCCGAACTACCTGAGCAGAACGGCGAACCGCGTTCGCCCCGCAATAGGGGCAGCTGATGTTGATTTGTTTCATATGCGCACTTCCTTTCTTCACGCTGCGTTTCGTCAGTTCCCCCCATAGATGGGATGGACTGATTCAGTTTTGTCGGGGGTTGAGAGACTACCCCAAATTTATCAACTGCTTTAATACGCACCGCTCGAAGGAAAAAAGGGCATCAAAAATTGTGAATTTTTTGTAAACAAATTCAGGCGCAGAAAATTGTCCCGCCTGTAACCAACAGCCCCTATATGTTATCAGTCTGCTGGTCAGCCGCCGCAAGGCGTTCCGCGCATCTGGCGGCGTTTGTGCAAGTAAAGTACCGGATGGGGACGTCGCTGTTTCGGGCAATCTCGGCCACCTTGTAGTAGTAGGAATGGGCAATGTAGTTGGTCTGAATCCAAACAATATCCGCCCGGCGGATCAAGTCCGCGCTGGGACTGATATCACGCCTGATAAAGTTGACGCCTGGGAGCAGGGGGCGGATTGCCTTCAGCCAGTTATCGCTGCCGCCGAAAACCACCGTGCGCTGCCTGGCCTGATAGGGAAATTGAATCCCCTGTGATACTTCCGACTCCGGCTCTTGTCCGGAGGTTTGGTAAAACACCAGCTCCCGCAGGTCAATCAGTTCTTGACGCTCACTGCTGGCCTCGGCCTTGGCCTGCGCCAGTTCCGCCTGCCCCGCCTTGACAGCTTTCTCAGCCGTATGCAGGGCGTCCCAGGTTTGGGCAAGCTGTGTTTCCAATTCCTGTACCCGTTTGGACATCTCTTGCAAGGCCGCTGAATCTTCAGCCTCGGCATTCTCTGCGGCGGCCTCCATCATGCCCGTCAGCAGATTGTTTTCAATTATAAAGCGTCCCATCTGAAATTCTTCGACAAGATGCAGATATTTCTCCCATACGGGAACTTCTGCCTCCGGGATGCCAGCCCGCGTCAATGCCTCCGCCGCCTTGTCGGATATGGAGACGTGGCGCGGCATAATCAGCCCGGTCAATCCGAATACCAACTGCGGTAGATTGACAGCCCTGTATGGCCCCTCCGGGTCCAAAGGGTGGGGCATAATATCCGGCCGGTATTGCAGTTCATACAGACCAGCTCTTTTCTCATACGGCCCCCATGAGGTCGCAAGATCAAAGGAGCCATCGTTTACATCCGCCTCTCCATCTCCATAGCAAATCTCATACAGACCAGGGATACCGGGCGCCGCCATATACCAAGGCAGTTTCGCAACAGCGGCCATCAGCACAGCCAGAGCCGGCGAATACAGCCAGGGCAGGTCGCTCCCGGCTTCTACCATACACAAGAACGCAAAACAGGTTTCATACGGGTCATCTACGGTAAGCCCCTCCATAATCTGCCGTATCTCCGGAGGATACCGCTTTCCCCAATTCGCAATAAGCTCGCCCTCCATAACCGGCAGCAGATAGGCATATAGCCGCAGATCATAGTGGTCAAAGGTAAGCCTGTCCGCCTCATCCTGCTTTTCCAACCCCGTTTTCGCCAGCGTCTCGATTTCTTCCAGCCGTTTTTCCCGCTGGAAGGACAATACGACCGGGTGGACAGAGGGCTGGCTCTCCGGAGGAGATGCAAACGGGTATTGGGAAGAGCCTCTGTGAGTCAGATCTTCCAAACAGATGCCTCCGGCCTCGCGGTATTGCTGGTTACATTCGTCCGAGATTTGCCTGACCACGCTCCTGGCGCGCCGCTCTTTACGGGCATACTCCGCCATGCAGGCAAAATACCGGTCGATATAGTCCCACATTCTGACCTCAAAGTTTGCGGAAATCTGTTCGACCAGACCTGACGGGAGCATCGACATCAGTGTGTCAAAACGCTCCCTGTCTGTAACAAGGTTTTTAGATGCTGTCCACACCCCAGAACAGCGACGCCGGGCTGCGGCACCGCTGATCAGACCATAACTCTGGCTATGACCGCCATTCCGCTCCACAATCAACTGGAGTGTTTTTCGTATAACCGCCTCATCGTAGCGCGGCTCTGTATAATCCTCGACATACAGGTACTTACCTTTATCCTCGGGCAGATATTCATGGATGACACGGCTATTGCTGCACTCGCAAAATACATCCAGAAACCAGAGAGCTGCAGCCAAAGAAATATGACATTCCTCATCGACCATATTTACAGAGTCAGCAGGTGCAGCGCACAGCCTTGCCCATTCGACATCAATATCCAGTTCAGGATACTTCTCTGCATATCGGAATCTTGCTGTCTCCAGATAGGCCAGAGTAGCTGCTTTTCGCCGTCTTAGGATATCGCCGGACAGGTCGTATGTGGCCGCTCCATTTCCGCCCTCGGTCACCTCATTCACATATTGTATGGAATGCTTGAATTCTTTTGACACAAGCCGTATCGTTTTGGGGGATTCATTGATTTTATGCCCCATTTCATCAACCTCCTTGGGGGATAAATCGCTTAATGACTGCTTTTATGGCGCACCAATGATCCAGAAAGGCCCGCCCGCTGCCGCTCCTTTGCTGGCCTCGTTGAGTATGATGGACAGGTCCCACAGCTTCCCGCTCCGCTTATAGCTGGCGGGGTCAGCCACCAGGATTTTCCCGTCCTGTACCCCGCGGAGGACGATGAAATGTCCGCCGGTGGTAAAGTGCCCCTTAGTCATAATGGCGACCACCAGCTTACCGCTGCTCAGGGCGTCCAGGATGCGCTGGGGCTCGGAGGCCGTACAGCCCTCCACAGTCAGGCCCCACGCCTTGGCCGCGCTGGGAATCAGGGAATGGTAGGAACCGCTCTTGCTGCACCAACCGCCGTTTTTATAGGCCCACTCCGACATCTCAACCGGATCCACAATGTCGCTTGTCAGTGAGGACACCACAATGGACATGGAAGTGGGGCCGCAGCCGTAGCCGCCGATGTTGTCGGTGCCGTAGGGCTTGTTGGCCCAGCGTTCGTCCAGCTGGTTGAAGTAGACCACCTCTGTGGCCCCGTCTGTAAAGCGGACGTCTCCCAGAGAGGCAATCGTGGTGCCGCCGTACTCTGTGTACTGAAACAGCCCATCGCCCAGGAACAGGCTGAGGTTCTGGGCATAGTCGCCGGCCAGCGATTTCTGATCCTCGGTGAGATGAAACACGTTGTCCGCAAAATAGCCCTCCCCATTGTAGGAGAGAGTATAGATGTACCAGGTCTCTGTTTTGGTCTCCACCACGTCCGAGGTGTCCGGGTCGTCGTCCTCCACCGTCCGGGTCTCGCTGGTGCGGGTGTAGGAGTACAGATTGCTCTTGCCCTGCCGCAAAATGGCCTGCATATCGGCCAGGGAGATGGTGTCCCAGCTCTCTCCCTTGGCAGCGCAGTATTGGGCGATAAAGGAGTTGGTGTTGCTGGTCATATCGCTGGCATAGGGGTTGACGATCTCGTAGTTGTCGCCACCCGTCGTTGCAAAGTCCTGGGCGATCCGGGCCTCTGTGTCGGTGATGCCTTCGCCCAGCACCTCATTGACCGCAAAGGCGATGTCGTTCACGTTCTGGACAATGGCGGTGTTGTCGTTGAGGATGGGCTGGCTGGAGCTGCCGCTGCTGGTCAGGCCACCGAAAATCAGGGATGGCAGCATGAGCAGGAACAGCATCGGGAGCATGAGCAGCACAGCGGCGACCGCAAGGAACTTCCCGGCGTGCCGCCCCGCTCCCAGGACCAGCCCGGCCGCGGCCCCGTATGGCCCGCCTACTGCGGCCCCCTTTGCGGCGGCGGAGATGGCCTTGCCAGTCTTGATGGCTCCGTGGATGGTGTGGGCGGTGCCGGCCATTTGAGACAGGCTGCTTTTTTCTTGATTGTTCAGTCTTAGATACCTCCTGACCTTGTATGATAGTGATTATTCTGCTATAATGTCGCAGGTGATAGAAATGATTTACACTTGCGATAACTGCCACTTTATTTTCAGCCGCGTCAGCCAGCCGGAGCAGTGTCCCGACTGCGGGAAGTATGCCGTCCGGCTAGCAGACGAAGCGGAGCGGCAGGAATATGAGGAACGCCTGAAGGAGCCACGGGAGATTTAAGGAGCAGAGCCATGAGCCAAATATCTCAGCGTGAGCGGATCACGCAGTATATCCGGGAGACCTATGGAACAGAGGCGGAATACCTTTGGGCGGACAGCCCAGGTAGCGCGGTATTCCGTCACCCCGCGAGCAAAAAATGGTATGCCATCATTATGGATGTACCCGCCAACAAGCTCGGTCTCTCAGGTGAGGACCTTGTTGATGTAATGAATGTGAAATGCGGCACAATTATGGTCGGTTCTCTGTTGGCAGAGAAAGGATTTCGCCCCGCCTACCATATGAACAAGAACCACTGGATCTCGATTCTGCTTAACGACTCCGTTTCAGATGACCAGATATTCCCGTTGCTGGAGCTGAGCTATGACAGCGTTGCGCCCAAACATAAAAAGAGACGCACTCAAACAGCAGAGGAATAGACCGCTCTGGAGATTGCGCCGATGTGCTGGGCGAAGCAGGCCAGAAGCAGCGGATTAAAGATGCCGCAGGCCCCGGTCAATATCATCTCACTAGCTTGCTCCGGCGGGTAGGCCGGTTTGTACACCCGCCGGTGAATCAGGGCGTCAAAAGCGTCTGCCAGTCCCACCGCCTGCACCCATGGGGTAATGTTGTCTCCCTCCAGCCCGTCCGGATAACCGCCGCCGTCCCACCGCTCATGGTGGTGGCGGCATACGTCGCAAATCTGGGAAAACACCTCGCACTCCCGCAGCTCCGGCATCCGCTCCAGCAGGTCACACCCCTGTGTGGTATGGGTTTTCATCACCTCAAATTCTTCTTTGGTCAGAGGACCGGGTTTGTCGAGGATTTCCGAAGGGATGGCCCGCTTGCCGACGTCGTGGAGCAGGGCCAAGGCCGCATACATCCGTATCTCCGATACAGTCAGCGGCGGAATGACTGCGGCGGCGGAAAAAACGCGGAGCAGGCTGCCGGTCAGGTCCTGAAACTGTACGCTGTGGGGCGCGTGGTCAATGAGAAGCTGCTCCCGGCGGAGGATTTCAAATGTAGATTCTACGTTCAATTTTATATCACCTGTCACTTTCCTGTTATCATAGCCATTAACATACATATTTAGGAGATGCTTATGATGTCTGCCAAGTTCCCTGATTTCGTAGAAACTGATCTGAACATAATCAATGCTCTGTCATTCCGGCTGCCTGCCACGGCAGTGGGAATTGACAGCAATAAAATTATGGAGATCGTTGTGGAATACGGCGAGAATCCAACCAATACAAGTGACTTGATCGCCAACGCATGGGCCAGGGAAGTGGGGGCGGTCATCAGTGGATTTATCGCTTCCGTCCACTTGCCAGTCCAAAAAAATGAACCGCCTATGGAGCAGGCTAATCGAATCCTTGCTGCGCTGAACGAAAGCGAGACATTTGAGGAGCAGTTGTCTAAATTCATTGCTATGTTGATAAAAAACGAGCAGTAACAGCTGAGAGTGTAATAGGGCGGCTCCCATTTTAGAGAGCCGCCCCGCTTGTTGGTTTAGTAGCCAGTCTTGGGCAAAGGAATATTCGGTGTCAGCTTACGCACAATGGTGACCCAGGTGGCCTGCGCAGTCTGCCAGGTGCCCTGGTACTTGCCGCCCACATCGGCCCGGTTCACGATCTGGTAGCCGTTGGCGACAGTGCCCAGCACCTGCACCGTCAGGGTGGGATTGGCTACCGACTGGAAGCCCACAGGCACTTTGCCAAAATCCAGATAGATGTCCGTGACATACTCCCCGGCCTGGGTGGGGATGGCGTTCAGGCTGAAGGAATAGTTGCTGCTGGTGATCAGGTTGGACGCCAGCACCTGATAGGTGGCGGAGTAGTTTGTCTTGTAGAGGATACGGTAGTTCAGCCGGGCGCTGTAGGTGCCGGTGGTGAAGATGGTCGCCCGAGCCGCGTCGGTGGGAATGCGATCATGCCAATAATAGTTCTCAAGCGGCACGTTGCTGGTGTTCGCCACAGTGAAGTCGTAGCGCATCTGACTTCCCGCCAGTGCCTCAGCGTTGCCCCGCTTGGTAATGACCACGCCCAGGTTGGAGGGCTTATCGTAGTCACTTACTTTGATGATCTGGCCGGAATATTCCAGAGTTTCGTCGAAGACCGTGCCGCTGACCTGCCAATAGGCGGGAGCGGTCACCTCGACGATTTTGTATCGACCCAAAGGCAGGGGCTTGGAAGCGGCGACACCCCGGGCGTCTGTGGTGATGTAGTCCACTACTTTTCCGCTGCGGGCCTCGCTGATTTCGTAGACAGCCCCCTGGAGGGGAGCGCCGGCGGGTGTGCCGGTGACCTCGTTGTACTCGGCGGCATACTTGTGGATCTGGAACTGGCCGGTAATCGGAGTATTCTTCCACTCGATCTCAATGGTCTTGCCCGGCTGGACATAGACGGTCTTATATTCCTTGTCCAGTTCATAGCCGGGGGCGGCCTCCAGCTCGCGGATAAACAGCTTGCCCTTGCCTTGCACAGTGAGGTCGTCGATGTAAATGTACCCCTCATTATCGGTGGAATACTCCCCGATGGGGTTCTTATTCTGGTCATAGACCAGATAGCGATAGGTAATCCGCCGCTTTTACTGCCCTCATAAGAGGACAGCAGTCAGAGCGGATTTTCCCCCGCTTCGCACCGTGCGTGCGACTTTCACCGCACACGGCGCTCCATCAATGCAGATTATTTGTTGCGTGTATGTGAAGGAACCAGTTTTTCCCTATAACCGATAATTTTCTTCTGTGCTTTTGCATCAAACTCGCTTATATCATAGTTCGGGTTATTAACTGCGTCGAGGCATTTCTTGTGCAGGGATATCAGATTGTTGACACGATTTACCTTATTCAATGGGAGATTTGGGTTGACCCGGTGTGCCCATGGCATACTGGAAATAAGCCAGCCGCCGCAAACCCGGCACTTGAGTTTGTCACGGTTGAGCGCGTAGGCCCGATTCATAATAAACTCAAAGTTGTTAAGTTTTCCCCATTGCCCATATCTGGTTGCTCTGGCCGATTTTTCCGAGTACATTTCATCAAGGCGAGCGTGTATACGCTTCTTTTTCGTGCGCTCAAAGAAAAGTTGCCTGCCAGCTTCAGTGTAGGGCGTCTCTTCCTCCTTTTTGGGGATAGTTTTCTCCCATTTGCAAAAGGAAAGTGCGGTAAAACCGATATAAATATCGCGATATTTCATGGAGGGTATCTTTTGCTTATACTGCTGATGAACACGGGGAAGATTTTGCGTTTGATTTGCAGGAATCCACTTTCCCTTGTACTGCGTCAGGCGGCGTCTGGCAACGAATTGTAGCCTCCTGCTATACTTCTTCATGGAAATGTTCACCCAGGTACAGCATTGATCATATTGGATAATTCCCCTGATTTGGCTGTTGATGCGATTGATTGCGTCCACCATTTGTTCCCGGCTGTAATAGTGCGGGATTTTCTTGATGTCATGAGCAATCTTGTCAGTTTTCCGCCTTAATCTGTCTCTTTCTGGAATCGTTCTTGGAATATAGCCTTTTCGCGCTTTTCCCGGAACCACCTTGTATTCATAGCCAAGGAATTTGATGTACTTTTTTCGGATATCTGTTATCAGCGTTTTCTCTGGGGATAGTGTCAGCTTCATTTTGCTGTGGAGAAATATTTGCAGTCGTTTTTTCCAGTCCTCGGCATGAGCGCGTGTGTCTGTGATGATTATGAAGTCGTCTGCGTATCGGACGAGGAATCCTGGAATCAAGGCCGTTCTACGCAGACCTTTGTACTTGCGGTAGGGTTTTGAGAATGGATATTCTGTTTTCTTTATTTCCCACTGCTTGGTAATCCATTCATCCATGATGTCCAAGTAGACATTTGCCAATAGGGGACTAATTAACCCTCCCTGTGGCGTACCTTCCTCATTTACCTCACATTCATCCATGACCCCGGTTTTCAGCATTGCCTTGATGATTTGCAGTACCCGTCTGTCCCTTATCCCCATGTGATAAAGACGTTTCAGGAGAATAGCGTGGTCAATACGGTCAAAGCATTTGCTGATATCACCCTCGACAATCCAATGGTAGCCAGTATGATGAACAAGCAATTTTGCGCGTTCCAATGCCATAGGTGCGTCCCGCATGGGCCGAAAACCGTAGGAATGGGCAAAGAACTGTGCTTCGAATATGGGTTCTAACACAATCCTCATGCACTCTTGTACGATTCTGTCCCGTATGGTAGGAATGCCCAGCGGACGTTTTTCGGCTTTTCCTGGTTTGTCGATATACACCCGGCGTATTTTCTGCGGCTCAAAGTGCTTGAACGCGCTTTGAATATCTCGAATGACCCACGAATGGGAGTGTTGCAGGTAATCGCGCATGGTTTTGGAGTCCACACCGGGGGTTTCACTGCCGTGGTTACTTTTGATGTTGTGAATTGCTGTGATGATGGTTGCTTCTGCTGACATAATTTCCAGAAGTCCCTTGAGCGCTGGCCTTCCGCCCTCGTCATAGACCTTTTTGCTGTGCTGATACAGTTTATCTTGGAGCTTGCGTAATTCCGTTTCGGTTTTCGGGTAGTCGAATTGTTGTGCCATACGCACCGCCTCCCTTCGGAATTGGTGTTTCTGGTTTTAGTCAGGTATGCCTACGGCTTCCTCGACCTTCTGTTCACATACGAATCTGCACTGACTATGCCCCTTCGCTCCGTCCGCCTTATTATTGCGGACATCCTCGCTACTACGGGCTGCTGCCCCATGGATTAGCGGGTCATTTCCTACCCGCGCGGCGGAGGTGCCACTCCACTTACTTCAAAAAGATGAAGTGCCGTCCATGGTTCCTTTGTTCCCTATGCTTTAGCTTTACATATCGGTTTTAGCCCGTCCCTCTAACCCGGCTGCCATCTTTGACTTGTGTGATATTCTGCCAAAGACATTCGACCTTAATGGTTTTCTGCCGTTTTCCACAAATTCAAATTTCAACGGCGGCAGCACCCCTCATGGGGGCGGATGGCTGTATAATCATCCTGGCGTTTACGAGCCGTACTCTCAGGACATATGTCGGTTGCAACAAAACATACTGGACATGACCGATTTATAGCCTCCTGCGGCGCGATACCGTCTCAGATATCGCCTCCGCTCTTTACCGAGCTTCGCACGTTCCATATGACACTATGGACGCACGTCGGAGCATCAGAGTTTTGGTCACCCGTCACACCGGGTCAGGCAGGTTCTGCCCCTGCCGAATCAAGCATAGAGTTCAGATTTCTTGCGAAATCTGCCTTGTTTTATTGCGTATTTCTACGCAGATTGTCAAGGAACAAAGCGCGCGAATTTAACATCGTAAATTCCCTCGCCGGTGACAGAATTGACCTTATGAATGATGATGCCAGAGAAGGGGGCGTTGGTCACGGTCAGGGTGGTAGTCTTGCCGTCCTGAACGGTGAAGTAGTGGGGCGTGCTGTCGATTTTGAAGCCCTCCGCCGCCTCGATTTCCACAGCGTAGTAGTCGCCGGCGTCCATGGGCAGGAACACCCGGCCATTGTCGCCGGTAGTAATGGTGTCCACCAGCCCGCCGTCCATCCTGCGAATCTCAAAGGTCACGCCCTTAATGCGCTGGGATTTGTCGCTCTCGGAGACCTTAATCAGCTCCAAACCGCCGACAGGGGTGTTGTAGAACATCAAAGTCTGTACCTCACCGGACTTGATCTCAATGCTCTGCGGAGTGCTGTCCAGCACATAGCCGTCCAATGCCTTGGTCTCCTTTGCGGTGATGACCGCGCCGGGCTTCAGGTCAGAGATGGTGATGCGGCCATACTTGTCGGTCTTGTAGATGCCGTTGTTCGGGCCCACAAAAGCGCCGCTGCTGTCCGTAACCAGGAACTCTACCCCGGCCAGACCCTGGTCCTTGCTCCCTTCCACCAGCTTCTGAATCACCAGAGTCTGGGTGGGGGTGTTGTAAAAGGTGAGGTACTGAGTGTCGTCCGCGTTGACCTTCACCGTCTGGGACTTGGTGTTGGGGTCGATGATGTAGCCGGGGATGGTTTCAATTTCGGTTGCGATGATGGTGCCGGTCACACCCTGGACGTTGATCTGGCCGTTGCTGTCGGTCACATAGATCCCGTTGGTGGAGACCTTGCCGCCATCCTGGTCCACATTGGTGCCGTCGGAATAGGTCAGCTTGAAGCGAACTCCGGCCAAAGGCTCCTTGGACACGGCATCCAGTTTTGTGATGACCAATCCGCCTGCCTTCTTGTTCCAGAAGGTCATCGTCTGGCCCTCGCCCACCTTGATTTTAATGCTCTGGGGGGTGCCGTCCAGGATGAAGCCCGCCAAAGTTTTGGTTTCCCGGGCGGTGATGGTCGTTCCGGGCTCCAGGTTGGAGATGGTGATGCGGCCGTCCTTATCGGTGTAGTAGTAGCCGTTGTTGGGGCCCACCACCGCACCGGAGCTGTCGGTGACCAGGAACTCCACGCCCTTCATGGGCTGGTTGTCTGTGCCCTCCACAAATTTCTGAATCGTGAGGGTCGTGGTGGGGTCGTTCTCAAAATCCAGATTGTTGCCGCCGCCTGTGCCGGTGCTGCCCGTCGAGCCGCCCGTATTGCCGGTGGAGCCGCCGCTGACCACGCTGTTGCCTGTGCCGTTTTTCAGGGTGATGGTCTGCGGGGTGGGATTGAGCACATAGCCCTGGGGGACCTTCGATTCCGTCACCACGACGGTGCTTCCGGGCACGAGGCCGGTGACGGTCACAGTACCGTCCCTACCAGTGGTGTAGCGGCCAATCAGGTTTCCATTCCCGTCCCTGACCGTAAACTCGGTGTTGGGGACAGGCTTTCCGGTGACAGAATCCCGCTTCGTCAGGGTGAGACTGCACAGGGGGTCGTTGTAAAACCGGAGAGTTTGCGTATCCTGGGGATTGACCACAACCGTCTGGCTCTTGTCATTGGAGCCGAGCACATAGCCATCCGGACACTTTTCCTCAGTCACAACAATGGTCCCCGTGACATTGGTAATCTTGATCTGACCATTGCTGTCCGTAATATAGATACCGTTGGACGACAGCTTGCCGCCCTCAGTATCCACTACCCGGCCGTCCGCATAGACGACCTTGAACTGAGCACCCATCAGGGGGGCCTTGGTAACGGAATCCAGCTTCTCGATCAGCAGCGTCCCAGCCCTCTTGTTCCAGAAGGTGAGACTTTGCACCTCACCGTCCTTAATCAGAATCTTCTGCGGAGTGCCGTCCAGCACGAACCCATCTACCGTTTTGATCTCGCGGGCGATCACCGTAGTGCCGGGCTCCACATCAGACAGCACGATCTCTCCAGCCTTGTTTGTGTAGTAGATTCCGTCATCGGGACCCACCGCCGCGCCGCTGCCGTCGATCACCTTGAATGCGACCCCGGAAAGAGGCTCATTCTCGGTGCCCTCGATGAACTTGCGGATAATGAGGGTCGTGCCGGGCGTGTTGTAAAAATGGAGCGTTTGAACGTCATTGGGGTTGACCACTACCGTCTGCGTTTTTTCGTTGGGGTCGATGGTGTAGCCGGGAATGGTCTTGACTTCGGTTACCACCAGCGCGCCTACCACCCCGTTGATGGTGATTTTACCGTCCCGGTCGGTCATATAGATGCCGTTGCTGCTGATCTGGCCGTTTTCGTCGGGGACGAACTCACCGGTGGCGGTCGTCACCTTGAAGGTCACGCCGGCCAGGGGCTTATTGGTGACGGAATCCCGTTTGTCGATGACCAGTGCGCCAGCCTTGGAATTTTTCACAATCACCGTTTGAGTGTCGCCGTTGGGGCCAATCACCACGTTTGTGGAGGGATTGTCGATCACATATCCGCCGTTCGGCGCCTTGATTTCGGACAGTACATACGCCCCTGGGGCGAGGTTGGAGATGCGGATCTCACCTTGGCTATCTGTGGTGAAAATCCCATTTTGGGTGAGCGTACTGGTGCCAATCACACCGTCCAGGCCCACCTCGCAGCCAGCCGCCGTTGTGATACGGAACTCCGCGCCGGGAAGCGGCTTGTTGGTCAGGCTGTCCCGTTTCTGGACAATGAGCTGGCCCTTGGGCTGGTTTTTCATGGTCACGCTGACCGTCTTTCCCGCCTGGATCACAGCGGTCTGGGACTGGGTGTCGATCAGGAATCCAGCGGGGGCTTTGGTTTCGGTGATGACAACGCTCTTGCCGGGGGTCAGGCCCTCGATGCGCACCTCGCCGTTTTCATCTGAGCGGTAGACCCCGTTGGAATCGCCAATGAGGCTGCCATCGGAGTAGGTCACCTTGAACTCCGCGTTCGCCAGGGTCACGCTGGGATTGACACTGCACACCTTCCGGATCAGAAGGGAGCCGGTGGGCTGGTTGCGGAACTCCAGGGTCTTGGTCTCGTTGGACTCGATCTTGACCGTCTGCGGCACATCGTCTAAAATGTAACCGGGACGGGTACGGGTCTCCTTCACGACCAGCGTCGTGCCCGGCATGATGTCGGACACCAGGATCGTACCCGCGCTGTCAGTGGTAAAGTAGCCGTTGCCGTTTCCTACCACACTGCCGTCGCTGGTGGTGATATAAAATTGAATGTCGCTCAGCGGCTCACGAGAGATGCTGTCAATTTTCTTGACCAGGAGGGAGCCGTACTTGCTGTTGGTAAAGGTAAGAGTGATGCAGTCCTGCTCCTTGCCGCTGATGTAGGCGGTCTGCGGGGCGGTGTCCATGACGTACCCATGGGGCGCCGAGATTTCCTCGCAAACATATGTTCCAGCCTCCAACCCGGTGATGACGATGTTCCCGTTGCTGGAGGTCTGATATTCCCCGATGATAGTGCCGCCGCTGCCGGAGGTCCCGCCCAGGTAGCGGACGCGGAACCAGGCGTTTGCCAGAGGGGCCCCAGTGTCGGAATCAATTTTCCGGATGACGAGAGCGGACTTGGGAATATTTTCAAAGGTCACCTCAACCGAGGTGTCGTGCTCGATATAGATGGTCTGCTCGGAGGGCTCTTTGAGCATGAAGCCGGAGGGCGGTTCCACCTCGACGATTTTGTACCACCCAGTATCCAAGTTGTCCAGGTGGATGATCCCGTTTTCGTCCGAGTAGTAGAAGCTGTTGGTGAGCTGCTGATAGGTGCCGTTCTGGTTCTTGTCCTTGGACACCCAGATTTCAAATTTAGCGCCCTTAATTCCGTCACCGACGATAGAATCCACCTTATAGATGGTGAGACCGGGCTTCTTCTCATTCTCGATGGAGACCTCAGTGGTCTTGCCGGGCCGCAGATAGACCTCGTGGGGCGTGGTATCCAGGATGTACCCGGCCGGGGCCTGTTTTTCCGTGATGATATAGTACCCTTCGGTGAGGTGCTTCTGAGGGACCGTAATCTCACCGTTTGCGTTTACCGGGAAGTCCCCGATCTTTACCCCGGCCTTGGTCTTGACCTCAAAGATCGCGCCGGTCAGATGCTTGCCGTTGATGTCCACCTTCACGATTTTCAAGGTGGGCCGCTGGTAGTTCTGGAACTCCACCTGGGCCTCCTTGTTGGGGAACAGCGTCACCGTCTGAGGGGTAGTGTCCAGGATGTAATTCTCCGGAACACTCTGCTCAATTACAGTGAACACCCCGGGCAAGAGGTCGGTGATGACCACCTTCCCATCCGGCCCGGTGGGCTTGGTGGTGATGGTGGGGCCGTCCGCGCCCCGCAGCGTGAAGGTAACGCCGGGAATGGGATCACCGGTGTCCTTGTCCCGTTTGCTGATAATCAAGCTGGGCCGCTTGTCGTTGCTCAGACGCAGCTCGGAAACCTTACCGGGGGACAGCTCCACATGGTACTCGGTCTTGTCCAGGATGTGATCCGGCAGCGTGGAGGTTTCTACCACAGAATAAATTCCAGGCTCCAGGTCCTCCACGAAAATCTCACCGCCGTTTTGGGTGGTGCGGTCGATGGAGTGGCTGGCGTCCCCGATGGGGGTGATTTTGAAGGTAACGCCGTCCAGAGGCGTCCCGTCCGCGCTGGTCTTTACCAGCCGCAGGCCGGGCTTTTTTGTGTTGGTGAACACGAACTCCGCCGTGTCATTGGCCCGGAGATGGATGATGCGCTGGGCGTTGTCAATGACATAGCCCGCACACTCCAGTTCAACCACTTCGTAGGAGCCCTCGGGCAGCTTGCTCAGGTCGATCTCGCCCCTGCTGTCTGTGACGAACTCCTTGGGGCCGTAGCTTCCATCCACAGCCCGAATACTGAATTTTACGCCGGGGATGGTCTTGGAGGGGTCGGCGCTGTCCACCTTCACCAGCTTCATGCCGGGCAGCACATCGTTGAAGAAAAACAGCTCCTTGACGCCGCAGCCGGCGGTCAGCTCGATCTCCTGGGGAGCCGTATCCTTGATATGGCTGTCGTCCCCGGTGTCTACCTCGACCGCCCGATAGGTGCCGGGTTCGATGCCGGTCAGCAGGATCTCACCGCTGCCGTTCGTCTCATAGTGGCCCAGGGAAACGCCGTCGCGGAAAATCTCAAAGGTGACGCCGCTCATGGGCTTGTGGCTCTGCCGGTCATATTTCAGGATTTTCAAACCGACCTTCGCCAGATTTTTGAACACCAGCGGGCCAGCCGGAATGGGATTGCCGTTGGCGTCCAGCTCCAGCTTGATCTGCTGCACTTCGGTGGTAGGCTCGTAATTGGGGGGCGGAATCAGCTCTGTCACGGCATATTCTCCGGGCTTGATGTACTTACCAGCCGCCTCGGTGGGGTCCCACCACTGGACGCTCTCCAGCACGCCGGCTTCATCGGTGTCAAACTCATAGACGCCGTTGGTGACGGAGGAGAACTTAAAGGTGGCGGGGCCGACCCCAGCGTTGGTCAGCGCGTCCCGCTTAAACAGGAGCGCCTTTCCGGGCTCAGGGATGCCGCCGTTCTCAATGCCGCTGGCGGGGCCAACCTGGGCCGCGCCTGCCTGAGTGGAGTTCTCCGGGGCCTTGCAGGTCACGGGAATGGGGGCGGCCAGCGGGGTACAGCCGGCGGGAGCTCTGGTCTCCTTGACATACAGCGTGACGCTCCCGCCATCCTCGACGATGTTGGGGACGGATGTGCTCGCCGTCCCGTCGGAGCCGGTGGTCATCACGGCCAGAGGGGTCCCGGTGCAGGAGGGGTCCGCATAGACGGAGAACTCCGCGCCGGAGAGGGGCTGCTTATCTTTTGCCGCGATTTTCTTCAGCTTCAGATAGACGGGCTTTTTCTCCGTGATGGTCGTGCCATTGGTGAATGTCACCTTGGACGCGCCGCCGCTGCTGATAAACTTTTTGGCGGACATATCGGCGGTGCCGCCGGTGCCGCTAATATTGGTCAGCTGGGAGGAGTCATCCTCATGCACCTCAAATCGGAAGGAGGCGTCCGCATCAAAGACAATACGGATCGTTTCATCGGCTTTCAGGGAAAATCTCAGACCATTGCCAGTGTTAATCACCTGATCCGTACAATCTGTGTTATTTTTCCTTGCTGTATAGTTGGAGGGACTTCCCGCAGTATAGGTTACAGTGAAGCTCCATGTCTTGCCAGCGGGAATAGATGCCCCAGACTTCTTGGTGACTTCCAGGGAAGTCCCTGTGGGCTCCGGCCGCTCAAAGTTGAAGGGGGACAGGATGTGCAGGCCATAGGAACGCCGCTCGGTAAAGATCGTATCCCGGATCTTGGCGGCCTTCGTGATGCTGTCCACAAAGCTGTCCGCCTCGGTATAGCCGTTGGTGGAGCACAGCTCCTCGCCGGTGGGAGTGCCGTCCCCGTTCAGGGGATACTCCAGGAACTGGCCCTTGGACTGCCGCATCCACTGCGCCATGTTGCGGATGGTGGAGGACTGGTCCCGAATCAGGCTGCCCTTGACGGCCGCTTCATTGTTGTAGAGCGTATAGGCCATCATTTCCCGCAGGGTATAGGCGCGGCGAACACCGTCGGGGTCAACGAACACGCCGCCTGTCTCAATGATGATCCGGTACTTGGTCCGCAGGTTGCCGCTGGCGTCATGGACGTACTCAGACCACTTGGCGATGGCGTCATCCTTGCTCCAGCCGGTTCCGCTGCTGTTCTCACTCAACCGGCCCAGCAGGTACAGGAAAGCGTCATTGGGCTTGTAGACTTTATATAGGTTGCCAGGGGTCACAGGCTGGGGATCGGTGCCCCACATGGAGGTGTAGTCGCCGTCAATCCAGCTGGCAGACCACTTGGAGCTGTTGCAGTGGAACATCTGCTCCTTCTGCTGGTCGGTGATCCCGGATTCCCTCTGAAATTCATCTGCCGTGGTGACCCAACGCTGATTGTAGCCGCTGGTGGCGTCATAGGAATAAACGCCGCCCGTTCCACCTGCCATCATCTGGGCCGCGTTGGAGCCCCTGCCGTTGTACTGCATGGCACTGGAATTAAACCATGTGATTTTGCTCCGGCACTGTTCCGCAGTCCAGTTTTCATAGGTGCCGTCGCTCCAAACGACATTGAGGGGGGTGCCGACTACGTGCCAGGTGCTGTAATCGTTGTTGCCGATATCCTTTACCACGCCCTCGGGGAACTCGATCAGGGTAAACCGCAAAAAGGTTCTTTCAGGGTCAGTACTCCAGTCAACATTGCTGGTGGTGGGCTTCTGACCGCCGGGACTGCCGGGATTGAGGCCGCCAGTTCCGCCGGTGGGATTGGAGCTGCTTGCTTTGATGGGAGCCCGCTTGATACCGCTCGCGCACAGCTCAGTCAGCGTCGTATAGGGAATGACGCTGTAAGCCCGGTCAATGGCGTTGGACAGCTCGTACCGGAGCAGCCCCAGTGTATCATCCGGGGCATCATACTCCGTCCAGTCCTCATACTTGGGATAGACTGCGCCATCCAGCGTGTACTGGTACAGCTGGCCGGCGTCGCCCTTAGCCCGGTGGATGCTGATATCCTGCCTGGACTGCTGAACGACCAATGTATCGCCGTCCGACATAGCCTCCCGCTGGAGCTGGGCCAGCTGTTCAGCAAAAGCGAAGTTGCCGGCAATGACGTACTCATACCGGCTCAGCCTGGACGAAAACTGCCTTCCGCCGTCCCGCTTGTAGGCGATGCCGGGCAGGATGTCAGGCAGGTTGACAAGGATATCCTCCTTATCCACCCAGCCGGTCTTTCCAAGTTTGCCGCCTTCCCAGCCGGTCACGCTGCCGCTGTCATCAACGGCCAGACCGACTTTGACGCGCTCGCCGCCGCTGTACTCCAGCAGGGCGAAGGGGAGGGGGGCCGCCCCGCCCGAGGCAGGGATGGTGGTGGTCTGCGTGCTGCCGCTCTCAGTGCTGTAAACGGTCAGCGGTTGGTGTGTGCCGTTCCAGCCAGTGGCGCCGGCGATGTTGACCTCGAAATCACCGGTGGGGGCGTAAACGGGGGTGCTGGCCGCTGAGCCAGCCGATGTCCTCTCAGCGGCGAATGCGGTGGCCGGGAGCATTCCAGCCACGGTGATCACCGCCAACAGGCCGGAAAGGGCTCGCCTCCACTTGTTTTTGATGCTCTGGGAGAGAGATTTCAACATTAAGCGTTTCCTCCTTAATCAATTTGTGAGCACAAAGGAAGGACTGCACATCATCGTGCAGTCCTTTGACTTTTGGCCGCAGCTCTGCGGCCAGGACGATTCGGTTTGGGGATCGGTGGTTTTTGATGCGCGTTTGCCCTCCCTTGGGCGGTCAGACCTGTCAGTTGAGGGCATCTGAGGACCACGCCCCCGCGCTGTTTCCGGTATAGGCCACATCCTCCGGGTAGCGGGTCCATGCCTCAAGGCGGTAGGCCCTGTTTTCGCCCCGGTAGCTATCTAAGTTGTTTTTGCTGTACTGGCTCTCCTGATTCGGCCAACGGATGATCCCGCCGTGGTTGCCGTCGGTTTCATGAAATGCATGGATTTCATCAGGAGATTCCAGTGCAACCGACACGTGCCAAATAGAGTTGTCACTATTTCGCACCCAGAAGAGGATGTCTCCAGGTCGAATCTGTGACAGGTCCTCCACTCTGCGGCCGGGGTTGGTCTTGTCCCCAAAAATGAGAGAGCTGACCATGGAGGCGTAGCCGCTGCATCCGTAATACTCGCTCACCCAGTAGACGTCCATGATACGGTTGGCGGCGGTGCTGGGCACCTCGTTTTTGTGGGTGCCCGGAGTATTGTGCGTCCCCCAAACCGTGCCATGGGGCCACTCCTTCTCGATCTGGCGCAGGAGCTCCAGCACATTCTCTTCTGTCACAGGCTTTCCGTTGCTTAGATAGCCGTCCCCGGTGTTCTGACTGGCAGAGGGCGTATCCCCAGGATGTCTACCAGTCAGCGCCCGGTAGATCAGCACCGCCATCTCGCCCCGGGTGATGCTTTCCGCATGGGCGGTGGGTTCGTCAATCCAGCCCAGGCCAAGGGCATAGGAACAGGCGGTTCCGTAGCTCCAGACGCTGCCTTCCCCGTCCATAATGCCGCTGGCCCGCAGGATCACCGTGCAGGCCGCCGCGGGAGTTACCGGGTCGGCCGCCCCATAATGGAGCTTGTCATATCCGGCCACCAGATTGTTCCGGACGCAGTAGCCCACATAAAGCTTGGCCCAGGCGGGGACATCTACGAATTTGCAGCCCCGCTCGTAGTAGGCGGTATTGGCCTGCAACTCCTCCACTCCGCCGCGAAACCGGGTGAGCAGGACGGCCAGCTCGGCGCGGTTCAGGCTGGAGGCCAGATTCATGTTCCCGTTCTGGTCCCCAACCATGATGCCCCGCTCCCGCACATAGTCGGCTGCGGCCTCCTGGTCGGAGGGCGGACTTGCGGCCGCCGCAGGGATGACCAGCCCCAGGCAGAGTGTGACAGCCAGCCCGATCATAAAAAGTTTTTTCCTCATTGTGAAAACCTCCGTTCATATGATTATACTACTTTATACGAAAATACACAGAGGTTTTTCAACAAGTTTTTTTACTTTTTTTCTACGGCCTGGACCAGCACCCGGCTCTCCGGGTGGTCGGCCAGACAGGTGGTGAGGGTAATGCGGTTGTCGGCGGTGGACTGGAGGTAGCTCCAATCCGTGTTGGAGATGACCTTCACGGTGGTGACCTGATAGGTGCGGGTGCCGTAGATCGTGGTGTAGGTGATGGTGTCGCCCTGCTCCAGGTCCTTGATGGAACCGATCACATACTTGCTCCCCCGGTTGTGTCCACACATTGCCACATTTCCATCCCAGGCGGAGGTAGAGCTGTAATGGCCCAGGCCCTTTTTCATGCTGGCGTCGGTCTCGCCCTCCCAGACCTTCATGTTGATTTTCAGCGAGGGAATTTTGACAGTGCCGATGCTGCCGTCCTTGTAGGCCATGCCCTCCACGCTGGTGTAGGCCGGCTGCTGATAGCTGGGAGTGGTGGGCAGGGTGGGCGTCGTGGGGGTGGTGGTCGAAGTGGAACCGGAGCCGCCCGTTCCGGTGGCCTCGGTGAGTACGGTGATGGGGCCGCCCCCGGCCACGCCGTAGCCGCCGCCTCCAGTCGCCACCGTCTGCTGGAGGCCGGGGAGCATGGTGCGCTCCATCACGCCGGTCATGGTGGTGCTCTGAACGCCGTACTCCAGCTCCGGCACCTGGTAGTCCACCACATTCCGGCCCCCGTAGTTGTACTGGGAGCCGTAGACGTCCTCATAGCTGGTGCTCTTGTAGTAGTCCTGGGGGGCGTCTGTGGTGAACGAGTAGTCCGACGCAAAGGCCGGGACGCTCATGCACAGCGCCGCCACAGCGGACAGCATCAGCCCGGCAAACATTTTGATGTGCTTCAAATAGATTCCTCCTTTTCCTCGGTAGGGTCGAACTCATGCCAGTCCCCAGGACGGTCCTGAAGAACGGTGTAGGCATAATCCGCTCCGCGATGATGGACGGTGAAGGTCTGGCCCAGCAGCTTTTTTGCCAGGGGACGCTTGATCTCCACCGCGATGATGCTTTCCGGGTAGGGGTCCAGACCGGTAATGTCTATCTCCGGCCGCTGAGGTTCCGCCCGGAACTTGGCGATCAGCTTGTAATCCCGGGGCCTGTCGCCCGGAATGTAGACATAGACATTCTTCCTGTGCAGGAACAGATAGCCGCCCGCTCCAGCCAGCGCCGCAAGCAGCAGCACCAGCAGGATCGTACCGCCGATAGCGGCCACATTCCCGCCGAACAGACTGCCCGGTTTTTTGTCCGGCTGTTCGGTAGGCTGCGGTGTCTCGGGCACGATCTCCGCTCCGGTGTAGACCACTGTATAAGTGATGCTGCTCACGCCAGAGGCGGTCACCGTTCCTTTATACTCTGCGGTGGAGACATAGCCTGTGGCTACCTGACTGCTGGTGGACGCGGAATAGGTCGCTACCGCCTGATAGGAGGCAGGGGCCAGAGCGTCCCCAACCAGGTCCGTCCCGATGACCTGCCACTCCACATTGACCAGATTGAGCGTTCTGCCGTCCTTGACTGTGGTAGCCGGAACGTAGGACATATCGTTGCGGTCCAGCGGCCCAATGGTTTTGGTGGCGGTAACCTTCCCGCTCTTGGTGGTATAGCCCGCCGCCTCGGTGGTGATGGTGGTGTGATCCAAAGTCAGCTCGCCGCTAAACTCCCCATCGTCATAGGGGATGCTGGGGGCCAGCTGCTCCAGGACCACGTTCAGGTCCTTTTTGACCGTCTCCACTGTGACCTTCTCGGTTACCGCTTTGGTCTCCAGGAAGGTGTGCTCCTCCTTGGTGGTGTAGGCCCAGGTATAAGTGAAGCCGTCGTACTCAAACGACGGCTCCTTCAGTGTCTCCGGGTCTGTCCCGGGGGGAAGCTCATAGGTCTTGACGATGCGCTGCTGGCCGTTCAGGTTTTCCACTACCAGACTTACCGGAACCTCAGCGGCCATGGCGGTGACTGTTATGGACAGTACCAGCAGCAAAGACAGCGCCAGACGCTTCAAATGCTTCATAGGCCCTCTCCTTTACAAATTTTGTTTGATGATCCTTGTGATGATGCCGACCGCCACGCCCTGCTCCGGGTCCAGCCGGGTGACGGAAAAACTCACATCGTCCCGCTTGCCGGGGGTGCGGCGGTCATAGCAGGAGTGGGCGATGGCGTTGACCCCATTGTTCAGCCGGATAAACACCACGCCGCCCCGGATGTCGGTAACCCGCCCAGCGTAGCGGCCCTGGACCACGCACTTTTTCAGATTATCATGGTCGGTGCCGTTGGACACACTGCGCACATCCGCCGTAATCGCCAGATTCTCCACGGTGCTGCCGCTGATCTTGAGGACACGTACCAGAATACGGTCGCCTACGCTGTACTTCTCGGTGGCGTCGCCCATCCAAGAGCGGGACAGCCCGCGGGCCACGATAGCGCACTCCACGCCAAAGACCTCCACACGGATGATCTTCTCGGAGACCGCCACCACCCGGGCCTGCACCACCCGGCCCTCGTAGATCATGGGCTCGCCCATCTCATCCCTGTCCAGATAGAAACTCTGCCGTTTGCGGTACATGGCGTCCTTGCGGCTGCCCACAGCACTGCGGCTCTTGTTGTCGTGGCCCTTCACCACGAAGTCAATCTCAGAACCCAGCCGGACCATGAGGATGCGGCGCAGACGGGCCATGGTCTCCATGTACTCCGGGCCGGTGGGCAGTTTGCCAGGGTAGAGCAGCATCTCTTTAAGGGGAATCGCCACCCGGAAGCCCTTGTAGTTGACCACCGCCAGGGTCAGGCCGGATTCCGTCTGCTCCACTCCATCCAGCGTACCAGTGAGGATGCGGCGCGTCCAGTCGGCGTTCTGGATTTCATGCCAGATGATGGCCTCCCGCTCCGCCTCGGTTTGCACCTCATCCCGGGCCTCGATGGTCAGCACCCGCTCACGGTCAGCCGTGCGGCGAGAGGCAGAGAGAGATGCGGCGGCCTCGCGGCGTCTCCGGGGGCGTGCCTCCCTGGGCGGCGTATCCTCCGCAAAAGTGTCCTCTGGGGCAGGAACATCCGGCTCCTCACCGGGCGGCGGTGCCAGCGTCAGCGGGTCATCGCCGACTCCTGCCTCACCGTCCGGGGAGACACTCGCTTCACCCCATTCCTGGAGTAAAGAGTCGTACTCAGGGTCAGACTCTTCCGGTTCACCGTCGAAAGGTACATCATCCTGGGGGACGCTCCCACCATCAGAAGACACATCCTCTGCGGGAAATTCCCCGTCCTGGGCTTCGCCGTCGGTTTCATCGCCCATGGAACCAGCGTCGGGTTCCTCAGCCCCGTTTTCGGTTACATCGGCCTCCGGGTCAGCAGGGGCGATACCACCATCGGCGTCATCGTGCGGAACATCGCCGCCGCCTTCCTCCCAAACGCCGGCATCGCCGCCGGAGAAAGGATCATCGCTGGGGGAAAAATCAGTCATCCCGGTTTCCGGGGCGGCTTCGGCCTCCATTCCGCCGGTATCAGCGGGAAGGCCAGTCTGCTCAGTCAGTTCCTGCTCTTCAGGAATGGGTACAGTTTTTTTCCTTGGCATTGTGAAATTATTCCTCCTCTTCACATTTTGATTTCGGTCTAACGAATATGGAATCTCTGGTCGCAGTCACGACCCGAGTTGTTCCTGTTGTTTCTGTAGAAGCCGGCACCGGCTGTTCTTCATCCGCCGCCGGCTGAGAGGAAACAGAGGGCTGTTCTTCCTCTTTGGGATGAGAAGCTGTCCTCTTTGCCTGCGGTGATTGCCTCTGCCGCTTTGCTGGAGTTTTGGGCACTGCTGGTTTCTTTTGCGTTCTGCCTGCCGGAGGAGCAGACGGCTCCACCATCTCTTCGCCCTGCCGGACCGTCCCTTGTGCCGGGTTCCCTGTCGGAGCGGCTTTCTTGGCGGGAGGCTTGGGCTGCTTGTTCTTCTCCTGGGCTACACGCCAGTCAGGGACATGGGCGGAGGCCTTGCTGGGCCGCAGCTTCTTAGCTTCCGGATGCTTTGAGTAGTCGTACTTATCCACCTCCAATACATTTTTGCCCCGGATAATCACCAGGGCGCGGTCCACATCCATGCGCAGCACCTCATCCATCGTCATCAGCCTGCGCTTGCCGACGCCGCTGGTCTCCCGGTATTCCGGGGTATAGTTGGAAATGCGCCAGGTCCCCAGCTGCTTGGCCTTGCTGGTTACGGAAATACTTGCCTCACCCGTTCGCTGGGAGATGAAATCCGCTGTCAGGGCATCGGTGCAGCCAAGGAACAGCGTCACATCGCAGTTGCCCAGTATCTCCTGCCACTGGTTCAGTGGGTAGCGGTTCTGGAGTCCCGCGAGGTTCTGGAATACACAGGACATAGAGATGTTCCGGGAACGGATGACTGAGATTTTGCGGGAAAGGTCAGGGATAACGCCGCAGGCACATAATTCCTCACCCAGTACATGGACGGGAACAGGCAGTGCCCCGCCGGGACATTCCTGATCGGCATAGCGTACCAGCCGGATAAAAACAAAGGACAAAAACAGCGAGGACAAAAAGTCAAAGGTGCTGTCCTGGTCGCTGGTGATACAGAAATAGGCACAGGGTTCTTTACCCGGCAGCTCCATGTCAATCTCCGTATGGCCGGTGATTTCCCGAATATCGCTGTTCTGAAATACCTGGAGCCGGGACCCCAGACCGATGATGACGCCGCCCCGGACATTCTCGCCGGACTGCTTGAAGATGCTGTAGGGGGATTTAGCCGGGTGGGTGACGGGCAGCACATCAAAAAGGGCATTCAGCTCCTTCTCACTGCTCTGCGTCAATAGCTTGTAGACCTCACCAATGTTCTTTTTCTCTTCCGGGTAGCCCCGCTCCACATAGAGAACCAAGGCTTTCAACAGATTCATTTCAGCGTTGTCCCAGAAGTGGTCTCCCTTGGCACTGCCAGTATTTTTGATGATGACATCACAGAAAAGCTGTGCCATCAGTTCCTGACCATTGATCTCCGCCAGACAGTTCCAGGAATCCGAGCAGGAGGGGGTGACCAGATTGAACACCTTCACCGTATAGCCCTTGTCTCGAAGATACTGGCTGGATTTTTCATAGAGTTCCGATTTTGGGTCACAGATTATAAGAGAGTGCCGCCGGGCGACCGTCTGGAGAATCATATTCATACAGAACGCCCGCGTCTTTTTGGAGCCGCTGGCCCCGTACACAGCCAGATTCCCATTGAACCGGGTCTTCTCCGGGACACATACCACCTGGCCGTCCAACTCCCCCAGGATGATGCCGGGGTGTTTGCGGATATTGGGAACCAGATCCAAGACACCCTTCAGCTCCTTTTTGGACATAAAGCCCGCTGTGCCGTAGGTGCCTTTGTTGGAGTAGATCAGGTTGCGGTCTCGGTCATACTCGCCGGTCTCGCTGTATCCCATCCGCATGACCATGAAAATCAGGACAGCCAACGCCCCCACGCAGAAGCCTATGCCGTACAAGCCATAGGGAAAGTGAAAGGCGGCGGCGATACAGGCGAAAAAATTGCCGCTTGGGAACTGGGGAGAGGTACCGAACACGCCACCTGCCGCCTCCCAGACCTGATAATTGTAGATGAACTGACCGATGTAGCCGCCGCCATAGAGCAGAGCAATCAGAGCGACAGGCAGGATAATGGCGAGCTTGATCATTTCTTTTCGAGAGATGGAAACACACTCCTTTCTACTGCCTCAAGGTCAAGACATTGAAGTTGGATACGAGGGCCAAGGCAGCGGCGGTACGCCTCCTCCTGGAAGTCAAAGCAAATGACGATGCCGTCCTTTTCGTGGATAGACAACGCATTATCAAAGCGCCTGAGCCGAGGCATATCACAGAGATAGCCAAAGAGGACGGGGGTATCGCCTTCCAATCCGTCATTCTCCATCGGCAGGCCGGGGTTCGGCGGATGAAGGCCGCTCAAAAGCAGAGTGTCCAAAGAGACACGAAGTTCGCCGTTGCAGAGCAGACGCACCAACGCATTTCCTTTGTGGTCACCTGGGAAGAAATAGAAATGCTCAAAGCCGCCATCCAGCACAAAGTTGTTGTGGGACAGGCCATCGCCTACACCCATCAGCGCACCCAGCCGCTCCATATCCGTGCCAAACACAACCGCGTCCACTCCAACATCCATGAATTGCGCCGGGAGCCGCTGTCGGCAGACTTCCGTTTGCAGCAGAAACTTAATCCGCATCTCGGCCTTGTACTCCCACTTCATCTGGAATGGGCCGGTGTTGTAGGCAATAAAAATACCGCCGTCCGATAGCAAGACGCCGGTTGAACGGGAACCGCGTATGATGGATGATTGCGGCCCGACCTCTTTGACCTCACGGGAGCTGTAATAGGCAGGCTGAGTAATATGAGTATGGCCCAGGGGCGGCGAGGGTTGAAACACGGCTGTCTTTTCCCATGGAAATACCGACACTCCTGCATTGTGCATCGTAACCAGCACCTCAGCCATCCGATGGAGGCGCAGGCGATGGGGAACGGAATATTTAGGTGCGTTTGTTACCGTATCGCCGGTAAAGAGAGAGGCAAACCGCTCTGGCCTGTCAGCGGAAAGAAGGCTTTTGGCATCGGCAGTCAGGCGCAGACCGCGAAGGCCGTTTTGCGAATAGGCATAGATCAGCATCTGTTTCTTTAACCGCTTGATGACTTTCTGCCGGTATGCTTTCGTACTGGGGAGACTGTTCACCAGATTGGTTGGGAACTCGCCAGAGAGGGCAACGAGAGTCAAAAGGAGGTCGGGCAGCGTATCCGGGGCAGGGAGTTTTGTCACTTGGTCTGGCAAGTTGCGACACCTCCTATTTCAGTAATCTCAACGCCCAGGGTCCGTATAACCTGGGCGTTTCCGCACTCAGCGTAAGCGGCCAAAACTCCTTGCGCTGCAAGCGTTTTTGGCGGTGGACCTGGGGTCCCAAAACGGAACACCTCAAAAGGGCCTAAATGGGACCCCTGTTTTGCCCTCTTTCGGCCTCTTTCAGAGGATTTCTTTTTCGGCCAGCCACGCCAGGAAACGGGACGTCTCCATGATGGAAATTCGGGTACAATCTACCGCGCCCAACTCTGTTGTGTGGTAGGTATCACAGAGGCCTCCGGTATCGTCTGTCAGAACAAAAGCGGCAACCACATCCTGGATCTGCTTCAGCTCCAGATTGTCGTAGTCTCTGATGCGGCGCTCCGGCAACTCCTGGTCGTAGATATGGGAGAAAGCAATCAGGCAGTGCCGGAACCGGGGAAGGGGATGACCCCTTGCGTACTGGGTCAAAGCCGCCCCCAACGGCTCCAACAGATATTCGCCGCTCTGCCACATTTTACGTTTTGGGAGCAGAGCAGGCAGCGTAACCTCAAAAACGCCGTCCTTACAGCGCACTGAGATGCCCTGCGTGTTGGCCGCGGAGGTCAGATACTCCGTCTTTGGTGTGGTCGTGCTGGCGTAGATGAGATGGCGCAGCCGACAGGCGATGCCCTCCGCTCGGAGGGCGGCGTCAATGGACAATACTTCGTAATTGTCCGGGTATCGCTGAAGATCGGTGGTATTCATGGCGTACAGTGCGTTGGTCAGACGCTGAATATCATCCAGAATGGACGATATCCGCCGGGAAACGGTGCTTCGGTTCAATGGTTCACCTCATTCTTTCTGGTAATATTGCACCTGCCCTTCCGGGGATACGGTGCAGTAGCCGCTGGCATGGGGGATTTGCAGCTCCGCAATCTGAGAAGCATCATCCACCAGCACAAGGTAGCGGGAGGGCTGCTCGCCGGGATCGGAAAGCACGTGGGACATCAGAACTTCTTTGCCCTGGGCGGCGTGGACGATCTCGTAGATTTCACCGCCGGCGAAAAAGATAATTTTGGCCGGGAAATCGCCAACGGAATGATACTCCACTTCATCCGCAAAGTCCGCCAGCACCCATACCGCAGCGAAAAGGCCCCGGTCCATGTCCTCCAGGGCATCCGGGGCCGCGAGATAGAACCGCTCATCTTCGGAGAGCCAAGCCCGCTGCTGCTTCACCAGGTAGGTCAGCAGATTCCGGATCTTATTCCGCTCCTTGGCGTCTTTCCCCGGATGCAGGCGCAGGATCTGTTCCGCAGTCAACACCCGGTACATGGAAATATCCCGCAGGATAGCCGCTGCCTCCCGGCCATAGACCTGTTCACGGGTTTTCATCATAATCATTCACCTCGTAAAATCGTATTAGCGCCGTATAAAAATCGCACAGCGGAACCGCCACAGCTATTGCCGAGGCGGTTTTCCGCATACGGACCGTATAAAAAACGCATTAAAAAATAGCCCTCGCATTAACACCGTATACGCTCCGCTTTACGCCACAGGCGGCGCGGCCTGGGTCTTGTCCAGCAGCTCTTGCAACTCCCTCCGGTCGGTGGTGATCAGCTCCTTCTCCATCTGGCTGCACTTGATTTCCACCGTCACATTGTTATTGTTGGTGCTGATAAGGCCGCTGCCCCGTTCAAAGTGGGTAATCTCCATGACTTCCGCCTCAGACAGGTGGAGCAGGGATTGGACACGCCGGGCTTCCTCGTCCTCCAGGTTGAGCAGGATCTTGGTCTTGGCGTTGTTGATGATGCCTTTGCCGTACTTGCCATCTTCCAAAGCGAAGAAGTCGTTGATGTCCTGGGTAGCGCAGATAGCGGAGCCGCCGTAGCCGCGAATGATCTTGAAAATCTCCAAAACAAACTCCGCCGCCAAACGGTTGCTGTTGGCCCCGATGAGCTGCCAGCACTCGTCGATGAAGATAGCCTTCTCCTCGGTACGGTTCTCCTTGGCCTTGTCCCAAACGTAATCCAGCGCCACGAACATCCCCACTGTCAACAGGTCGCCTGTCAGTTCAGAGATATCCAGCACCGTGTATTTGTTATCCAGAGATACGTTGGTCTGCTGGTTGAATGTCCGGGCAGAGCCGTTGACCAGACGGTTGATGATATTCGCCAGCCGCTTGGTCTCGGCGGACTGCTTCAGCACCTCATAGAGGTCGCCCAATACCGGCATTGACCGATAGTGGCCAGGGGCATTCGGGTCATCCAGAGTGCCGTTCTCATGGGTGATGCCTTTGAGGGCGTAGGTGCGGATCATAGCATCATCCAAAAGCTGCCGCTCCTCATGGGTCATGTCGGGAATCAGCAGGGAGAAAAAGATGTGGAGCCGTTGGATTTTTGCCGCCAGCAGAGACTTCTCCACGCCTGGGCCGTCCAGCAGTTCATCCACTGACTTGTCCACCTTACGGATTTCCATGACATTGATGCAGTTTTTGGAGGCGGGAGATATCTGAATGAACTCCCCGCCGATGTTGGAGCAGGCCCGGTGGAATTCATGGCCCTTTAACGGAGCCACGATGAATACCTGGATGCCCTTGCGCCGCATCCGGGTCGCCATCAACTGCATGGTAAAGCTCTTTCCCGCACCGCTGGTGCCCAAAATGGCGATGTTGGCGTTCTTGTAGACTCGGGAATCAAAGATGTCCACGATGATAAGAGAGTTGTTATGCTTGTTGACCCCCAGCAGAATACCGTTGTCGTCACACATTTCATAACTGGTGAAGGGGTAGCAACTGGCCGCACCCAAGGTCAGGACATTACGCCGAGATCGCTCATAGAGGTGCTTTTCCAGAGATGCCAGCGGCAGTGAGGATAAAAAAGCCTGCTCCTCACAGAAAGAACAGGGCTGAACGTCCATATCCTGACTGAGTAGCAGCTTTTTCATCTCCGCGCATTTCCACTCCAGGTCCTCTACATTAGAGGCGGTGATGGTCACCAGCAGATTGAGGTAGTAGAAGTCCTCGTTGTTGGATAAGCCGTCCTTTAGGAAGTAGCCGCTACGGATGGCCCCATCCAAGTCGTCGAAGTCCGTATTGGTATCGCTGGTCTCCTTGATTTTGCTGCGGTTGATGCGGAGCTGCTGGCCCAGTTTGCGGATCATGCGGTCTTTGGGCTGACGGGTCAGGAACATATCCAAGTCGATGCCGTCCCCGGCGTTCACCAGCAGGCTGAGCCAGCCGGCAGGCACTTGGGCCTTGTAGCCACCAGACGGAATCAGCAGATAGGCATAGTACATGCCGTCAATACAGATATGCCGCCCGTGAGACAGGTCGATTTGGGAGGGGGCATAGAACTCATTGACTGGGATTTCCTCCAGCGACCGGCCGGCGGCCATATACTCCGCCGCCACCTGCTTAATCTTCCCGGCAAAGGGCTTGTCGTTGCTCTCGGCGCGGCAGAGGACATGGTACAGAATTTCCGCTGTGGCCTCGTTCTCATCCTCATGGTTTAGTACCACAGTGTTTCCGCATTGACGGAGGTAGTTGGCCGCTGTCCGGGCGGCGGTCTGGAGGGAGGCGATGGCCTCCTCTTCCTCGTGGCCCCGCTTGGCGCCGGGCAGCGGTTCATGCTCGAAAATCAGGAAGAACCGCCGGGTGATGGCCTCACGGGAGCCAAGCTGTCGGATCAGCCGCAGATAGTCCTCCTGCAACTCCCGGCAGTGCGCATTGGTCTCCTGGGCCAGTTCCTGCCGCACGGTCTGCACATGGCGGTCAATGTCCGCCCGCTTGGTCAGCACCTTAAACTGTACCTTTACAGGAGCGATTTTCAGGTAGCTGATAAAGGAGTAGATGATGTTCCGCTGCTCCTGGGCGCTACGCAGGAGGAAGTTTACTGGGATAACCTCAACCACTTTCACATAACGGTGGTCTTTGGTGAAAATGACCCCATGCTCTATCTTTTCGATAGGCACATAATCCGCCAGTGGGTTGAGAGGCTTGACCTCCGGGGCCAGAAAGGTTTTGAACTGATCCACTTTCCGGCCTTTAAGGTCTACCTGCAACCGGCTACGGCTTTTGGGCAGTTCTTCTACATCTTCCAGCCTTGTTTTTTCTTTCCTCTGCGTCCAGCTGGGAAGAAGCCCCTTTTTACTCTCGCCCTTCCTGTCCAGCACCCGGCGATTGCGAAGAAAACTGAAAAATTGCAGGATGAACTCAGACAAGCTTCCGCCGCCCACCCCAATGAGGGCCAGCAGCACCAGAGGCAGAGTAGTCAGGCAGAGAATGATGATGCGCATAGTGAGGGAGATTCCCAGATTAAGCACCGGGAGGGCGGTCAGCGCCCCTAGGATGCCCGCTTCAATGGCGTTGCGGGTCTTGAACATCCCGCCCATCAGGGTGCCTCCCTCAATGAAATTAGGTGGGATTAGATAAGTATCCCGTTCTTCTTGACGCATAGGACCTCCTTATACCCGATCCTTACGCTTGGGTGGGTCGGGGAGTTTTTTAATGATGCGCTCCTGGTAAGCCACTTTATCGTCCGAAGCCATATACGGTTTGCGCTCCACTACATCCTGGGGCATCTGTGTATACCAAAGTGTCCCATCCGCAGAGCGGACCTTTGAAAAAGTGCCTGTTGGTTCCATATACTGCTCTGCATGATACATACCAAACGCAATCGGCTGCGGATGTTCAGGTGTGGATACATAGCCTGAAATTCTCCCGCCTCCAATTTCTGTATTGGAAAAAATGGGGGGAATTTTACCTTCTGCGGTATACCCCAAGTAAGATTGCAGAGACTGGGCCGCCATATCGCCAGTAATTCTGCCGGCTACCTCGCCCCGGGCCACTGTGCCGATAACATCATTGGCAAAACTGCCCCCCGCAACCAGAGATTTTGAGAAAATGGCGCCGCCCAAGCTGGGGATGCCGGTTTGTACGGGTTTTGTGTGGTTGCGGACGGTGTGGGAACGTTCTACAACGGAGGACTTCTGCACATTTTGCGTATCCGTGGAGCTCTGCGTGTTGGTCTGCTGGTCGCTGGCGGTGACGATTACGCCCTCCTGAACGGGACCGTTGCCTGCTCCGATAAGGGCCGCACCCTCACCCTGGGGAACATTCAGGGCAATGCCGCCATCAGATACAGATATATTTTCCGCAACGGAAACGCTCTCATTCGGAGAAACAATGGGAGCCGCTTCGGTTGGGACGGAACCATCAAGAGTAGAGCCGTATGGGATAGAACCGTCTGCCGGAGGAATGTTCAGCATTGTGCCGCCGCTCTGGGGAACACTAAAGGCAGCGCCGCTATCGGATATAGATATACTTTCCGCAGTGGAAACGCTCTCACCCGGAGAAACGATGGGAGCCGCCTCGGCGGGGATGGACCCATCGGGAATAGAGCTGTCCGGGATAGAACTGTCTGCCAGAGGAATGTTCAGCACCGTACCGCTGGCCTGGTCTGCGGCGGAAACCTGACCATCACTCTGCGCAGCAACGGGTGGAGGAGTGGCATCGGTCACAATAACGCCTTCTTGTGGGGATGAGCCGGCTGTGGCACTGCCTTCAGTTTGGAGATTGACCCCACCAGTGTGAATATCGTTGTTGACCGAAGGTCCCACCCCCGATGGTGCCTCTGGCGTGACCGCCGCTGTAGCCTGCCGTACACTGGACTGGGCGGTGTGGACGGCGGAGGTCTGAGAGGTGGCGGTCTTGATTGCGCTGTTGGTAACATGGCGGCTAGCCATACCAATCAATCCGCCCTTGAAAAAACCTGACATTCCGGATCCGCTGGTTGTTCCAGCCTTTCCGCTGGAGGCAGCTCCGGCCCGATTGGTACCGGCACCGCCTTTGCCGCCTGCAACCATTGTAACTGCCCGCATGGTGAGCATAGCCTCAGCCAGCAGGGAGCCGCCTGTGCGGCCCACGTTGACACCAAGGGTTGCCATGAAGCTGTCGATCTTCTGTGATACCTTGAGGAAAGCCACGGCGCACAGAAACCAGATCAGCACATTCCCGGTAACCTCCGACTTGCTGGAGGCCGCCACCTGCGCCTCCACTTCTGCCTCTGTAACGGCGAAAGCCGGGACACATAAAAAAGCCGCCAGCAGAGATACCAGCAGCAACGTGAAGAATATTCTCTTTTTCGTTTTGAGTCCTCCTTTACAGGGATAGTGGATTTGCGATAAACGCGCCTACCATGCTGACGAACAGCCGCAGGCACCAGGCGTTCATGACCAACAAAAAGAGCTGTCCCGCGAACATCCGGCACCAACTTTTGAAAATGTTGGAGGTGGCCTGAGACGCACCCATAGCGAAAGCGACAGGAGCCGTAAAGACCAGCACCCCTAACAGCACATACCGCTCCGCCGCCTCACACAGCAGTTTCAGGTAGTTCCATGCCAGCACCAGAAGCAGGATCAGTACAATGAGAGCGACGCCGCCGTTGGCGCAGACCCCGATGATGGTGAGCAGCACCGAGTTAAAGCTGGCGAAGTCCAGGCTGGGCAGGGATGCGGTCATAATCCAGTTGTAGGGCGTTCCGCCGATAGTTAGCGCAATGTCCACGATTTGGTCGGAATAATAGGCCAGCAGGATGAACAGGATAGAGCGGATGCTCAGTTTGATGGGGTCCTCCGCCTCGGAGCCGGCACCCAGTCCAAAGTTTTTGAACAGGTTCCAAACCCACAGCAGCAGAATCAGCCCGATAGCCAGAGCGACAAAACTCTCATACATGGTTTCGGCAGCAGGGAAGTATCGCAGAAACACGCTCATGTCGCAGCCCAGCGCGCCCAAAACTGATGTGTTAATCATATCCAGGCCGTACATGATTTGTTCCGCGATCCACTCCACTATGCCATCTAAGATACCCATAAGCCCTTACGGCGTGTACTGGCCGCCGGAGAAGAAGGGAGTGACATAGCTCATGATGAAGCCGAGGGAGTTCAGGATAATCCATGTGACGATGATGCGTTTGAGCCAAGCACGGGATTCATCCACCGTCCGTCCAGAGCGGGAAAAGTTCATCATCAGCAGGGCCACAGCCGCCGTAACCACAGCCGCGATGGTAGAGATACCAAGGACCTGAGTGTAGACGTCTTTCATGACTTCGCTGGCTTTAGTCCAAATAGTGGTGCCGGCGGCAAAGGCCGGCAGGCAGAGCATAGAAGCCATGCACATACAGAGAAACGCCGTATAGAGGATGCGTCCGCAGTCAATGTGTCTCTTCAGCTTGTTCTCCGGCTTTTTGACGGGGGGAACATTTTTGGGGTTCAAATAGATGCCTCCTTTTCGTTTTTCCGCCGAAAACGAAAGCGGCGACCAACTTTTGGACGCCGCCTGGCTGCTGTGGAGGGACGAAAAAAGGACGCCTTTCAGCGTCCCTCCATAGCCGTTTTCGTTTGTGATTACAGTTTTGAGCATGATTATCTTAACATATATAGATTCCCATGTCAATTCCAAAGCCGTCCTAATTCAGTCCCAAAACCGTCCTAATTTTGTACTACCATGAATTAAAACTCTCTGAGTACCAATTCCGTGACCCCGCCATCAGGGGAGAACACGAGTCTCTGCACCTGCGGATGGTGGGAATAGGTTTCTCGGATAAAATCCCGCAGAGCGGTTCCGCCATGGCAACCGTGAATCAGGCGGAGACGGTAAGTAGCCCTGTCAGCGCGGCGGAGCAGTGCCTCCACCGTCACCTTGGCCTGGTAGGCATTCTTTCCGTGGAGATCCGCTGTAATCACTCCCGGTCCCATGTACAATTTCCTCCTGTTTGTCCGAAAGCATAGACCCCTTTATTTTAGGTGTCGTCTTCCTCATATTCCAGATTGTTTTCCTTACACCAGCGAATGGCAATCTCCCGCTGGGCCTGGGCCAGATAATCGTACCATTGCTGTTCCAGGCGATGATAGCGGATGCCGTTCTTGAACCTGCGGAACGCGCCCTTGCCTCGGATAGCTCCGGCCAATTCTTCACGAGCCGCGCCGGGGCGTAGTTCGTCCACAAAATCAGCCATAATGCGGTATTCATGGATCTCGTACTTGCTGGGGAATGGAAGAAACCGGCCCGGGAAATTTATGATTAAATCCGCAAGCTCTTCGTCCCGTTCCCCGGTAATATCGGGGTCTGCCAGAGCTACGCTCTGCCCGGTTTGGGTATCAAAGTATTCCTGGAATGCCTCCGAAGCCGATTCAACCGCAAAGATGACCTGCGCCAGCTTGATTTTCATATAGTACAGCCTCCCTATCGCCCACAGCACTTCTTATATTTCTTGCCGCTGCCGCAGGGGCAGGGATCGTTGCGGCCGATTTTCTGCTTATGCGCCTGTTGGGGCAGCGCGCTACCGGTGATCTCCGCAATTTGGCGGAGCATATCAAAACGCAGTTCCTCACTGGGGATGTTATCCATAGTCAAGATGCCTTGCCGCAGTTCCTCGACATTCATTGTCCTGTCTGCCAATGCCTTGCGGATATTGGGGCCAAAGGACAGAGATTTCGGTATGCGCTCCTCTGGCGGAACCATCTCCATGATTTCGCGGGGCGTATGGCCCCGGTTGCGCTGCATACGGCAGTTATTCTGGAAATTGTTATAAACCGAAAGAAAACGGTTAATGTCTGCCTCGCCGTTGAACTGAAGCCCCAGCCGGGTTGCTTCGTCCATCACATTGGGGAAGGATGTGGATGTAATGCGCATTTTCATAATAAAGTCCGCAAAGACTGCCTGATCTAAATTATGATTTCCTGTTTTACTGGAAATCACCACCATAAAAGCCTTATGCTCCGGTGTCGGCTCGCAGTAGAACATATCATCGTATTTGAGCAATTCTTTTTTCGGCGGGATGTAATAAGGTTTGCTGTGTTGTGACCGCAGCGTTTCGTGGTAAGCGGATATATCTCCATCCAGCAAGAATACATCAATTATTTCTCGATCCAAGGGGCTACCCAGTTTGCCGTCCGTGTATAACTCGTCCAGACCCAGGATGTAGTAGTCCTCTTCCTCATGGCGGGCAATTTCCGCAAACGCTAACAGTTCTTCCTGCGTGAAACGACTGTGGTTTTGCTCCTGGATGATTTCAAAGGCCTTTCGGAGCGGAATAATCCCATATAGATTCGCCATTGCGTTGAAGTATTTACGTAGCATCCGTGAAACTATATCCGGGAGGGGAATCTCACGGTAGAGCGCATTCAGCCTGCGCCGGGAGTAAGGTTCAGGAATAGGAATCAAGCCATCATCTTTGCTGTCTGCCATTGTGAATACACCTCCAGGATGTTTTATTTTTCATAGTATATCATACTAACCAGCAGATGGTAAAGCCATTCTCACAAAATAAGGACAGCCCGTGCGGCGTAAATGAACCGCACGGGCTGGTGCTTTCCCCTATGCCTCGTCCTCTGTGTGCGGAAACACCTCCGACAGCAAATCAAGGCAGTCCTTAGAGGAATATCCCCACAGGATGGAACTGAGGGCCTCTACCGCCTGCTCACGTTTGCGGTAATAAGTTGTGCGGCCGATATCCCGGATGTAGGGCTGGAGCTGCTCAATGATGGCGTTGATATTCTCCACCTGCTGTGGGGAGAGAAAGGTGTAGTACAAAATCCAGTAGTACGCCTCGCCATTCTTGTGCTTCGTCCGCAAGAGCTCCACCGCGCTGTTCACCAGCGCCAGCATCTTCCGGCTCCGCTCGATGCAGCGGGCGTGGTTCTCAATCTGCGTCCCGCTCAAATCGGCGCCGGCCATGTAGACGGACTCCAGAAAGTCATCCACGCTGCTGCCGTACTCGCACTCAAATTCTTTCTTCAACTGCTGGACGGACAGCTCCATGCTCCAAACCACATCCCGGTATTTCTTCAGTAGCCGCCAAGTATCATGATAGCGGGGATCCTGCTCCACGCTCTTTTGCAACTTCTTATATGCCATTTTTGGTCCTCCTGTCCTCACAATAATCATTCCACGAGCAGCTATTAAACGCTGCCTTGTTGTTGACCCAGCGGGCAAACCGCCGCTGTTCCTCTGTCGGCTCCCCGCCGTCATAGTCCCGGTACGGCTGTGCAAAAGGCGTTACGCCCATACCTCGCAGGGTCTCCACCCGCTGGTGAGCATCTGCTACGTCCTGAACCAGCACATAGGCCCATAGCCGGGATTTTGCAACCCCGGCTTCTTTGAGATATGCCGCTGCCTGTTCCACCACAGGGAGCATGGCGTTGGTATCACAGGACATCCGCACAAAACGAATCCAGCGGAGTCTAGCCAGTAGCTTGGCCGTCTCCGGTGTAATCAATCGGGCGTCTAAACCCTGATTGAAGTCCACCCAAATTTTCTGACCGCCCATGCGATCGATCTGCTCCAGTCCGAAGTCGGAGGCCAGCACATTGTTGTCCAGAAAGATGATCTCCCGGCTGTCCGGGCGTTTGATTTGCTCCCAGGCAGACGCTGGATGGATATATCCCTCTTTGCGGGGAACTATGCACCAGGGGCAGATGCGAATACAACCCCGGGTCAAGAAGCCGATAGCCCTTGTGTAGTTCGGATAAATGCTGTAATCCGGGGCTGTAGCCTCCACTTCCGGAGGCAGGGAGCGGTAGTCCTTATAGCCCGTCCCGCCGGTGATGACCTCACCGGCGTTGATTACGGTGGAAAAGTCCGGCGTAAATGTGAACACCTTTGACAGATACACCCGGTCGTAGTGTTCAAAGCCGCTCCACCACTCCACGGTATCCCCACGCGCCTTGTGCCAGGCGGACAACCGCATAAGGGCCAGGTTCGGGAACTCATGTCCGTCTACCTCAACCAAACCAATTCTCACGGCATCACCTCCTGGGCCATATCGTGAGCGACCTGGGATGCGTAATACTGGCCGATGGTTACAGGGGCGTTGTAGAGCGCCGACAGCGTATAGGCCCGGATGTTCCCGACCTGCGTGGTGTTGTTTCGCAGACACTCCATCACATACTCGATGTGCATCTTGTCCAGTTTCAGAAGCCGGCTGCGGACAACATCGGCTGGCACGTCCTCCTGATTGACCCGGATGGTTTCCCGCCCGGTACAGCAGGTCTCCACCATCAGTTCCACATAGCAATCGATCAGGTCACGCTCGTAGGGGTTCTCCTGGAGCAGCAGGTCATAAGAGATGTTTTCACAGATCAACTCCCTGTACGCATCCATCTGACCCATCCTATCCCGCTGCGGCCGCGTGCGCCGAGAGTGCGAGGGCAATAAGGGGGCAGGGGGATAGATAGAAGACTCAGTATCACTCAATTCAGTATCATTCATATCAGTCTTATTAGTGTCGGGTTTTGCGAAGTCTTGACCTCGCTGTTGCCGAAGTCTTGACTTCGGTTTTTCAGAAGTCAAGACTTCTAAACTGTACCCAAGATTATGGACAGCAGGAAAAATGGCGACCCAGGTTGGTGGACAGGTTAAAAAGTAAGGACGTACCCTAAAAGTGGACGAAACAAGTAATGAAAGAAAAGGGATATAGGACAAGAGTATGTTCTAAGGGTAGGGCTGTGTGATAAAATGAGGCCAATAGAAAGGGGCATCACACATGGCACGGAAAATGTTTACCCAAGAGCAGGTGCGGGTTATGGCAGAAAATCCATACACGCTCCATGTGTCCACCACGCAGATCACCTTCACAAACGCATTCAAGGAAGAATTCTGGCGGAGATACCAGGAAGGGGATACACCCAGAACGATTATGTACGATTTGGGCTATGATCCGGAGGTACTCGGGAGGAATCGTCTCAGCGGCATCCAGAACGTAGTGTGCAAGCAGGCGGTTTCAGCGAAAGGGTTCCATGAGCGGCCGCAGCGCAGGCGCGGAGAGGGGTCTGCTGAAGGCGGAGACACAACTACCCAGGCTCAGCTGCGGCAGATGCAGCACCGGCTGAAATATCTGGAGCAGGAGGTGGAATTTCTAAAAAAAATATCCTCTGCCAGAGGTGGACGAAAGCAAGGGCCGCGGCCATGAACGAGGCTTCCACCATCTTTTCCCTGATCCACCAGACGTTATCCAACAGTGAGAACGAACTATCTGTATCCATGATGTGCCAGACAGCGGGGGTTTCCAGGTCCGGCTACTATGCGTGGTTAAACGCCGCTTCGGCCAGGCAGGTGCGGGAAGCACAGGATCGCGCTGATTTTGAGCTGGTTTTGGAGGCATACAACCGGCGGAGATATTCCAAAGGGGCGCGGGGCATCTATATGTGCCTTATCCACAATACTCCGCCGGTGGTTATGAACCTGAAAAAGATACGCCGGTTGATGAAAAAATACGGCTTGCAATGTCCGATTCGGAGGGCAAACCCTTACCGCAAAATGAAAAACGCAATGAAAACGAATCATTATGCGCCTAACCTTTTAGACCGTGAATTTGAGAGCTATGGCCCCCGGCTTGTGCTCCTCACGGACATTACTTATATCCCCTGGGGTGGGTCGTTCCTCTACCTCTGTGTGATCATGGACGCCTATACAAAGCAGGTGCTTTCCTATACCCTCAGTCCATCCTTGGATGTTGACTTTGTGCTGGACGCGGTGGATATTTTGATGCGGGAACATGGCGTCTCGCTCCATGCAGAGACCGTGATCCACAGCGACCAGGGCTGCCATTATACCAGCTGCAAATTTATTGAACTCGTTGAACACAACGAGCTTCGCCGCTCTATGTCCCGCAAAGGAAACTGCTGGGACAATGCGCCACAGGAGAGCTTCTTCGGGCATATGAAAGATTTGATTGACTTGACGGGCGATCCCTCTTTTGATGAGGTAAAGGCGATCATTGACGATTATATGTCGTATTACAACAACGAGAGGTATCAATGGGATTTGGCAAAGCTCTCTCCCAACGAATATTTCTCCTTTGTCACTACCGGCATTTATCCTCTTGATCTCCCCAGCAAACCCTCGCCGCCTGAAATCTCTAAAACCCCCAATGAGCTTGGTGCGCACACTTTGGAGCCAGAGATAGTTTCTGATCCTTTAATTAGGTGACAAATAGTTGAGATTCATTCAGCCTGCTGTCCTTTTTGATGTCTGTCCAAATTTTGGGGTGTCTATTTCTTATTTTGTCCTTGACTAAGGGTACACTTTATTCCGCTTCCCCCCGAAGTCCAGACTTCGGAAATTCAGAAGTCTGGGCAGGCGGCGCCAACGGAGTAGCTGGAGATAACTGTTCCGGCTCTGGTGGCAGAGTAAAATTCATGACGTATATCCGCGTGGGCTTTCCCTGCCCCTGCTTGCGGCGCTCGATCAGCCCGATCCCATTGGGCTTGTCCAGTTCCTTAAACAGCCGTATGACTTTATCCTTGCCGCTGTCCAGCATCTCAACAGCATCCTCCAGAGTAAAGTAGATATAAACCTTTCCGTCCTTGTCCAGCCAGCCGTTACGGACAGACAGTCCCATACGGTCCAGCATCAGCCCATACAGCACCTTGGCTTCCATAGAAACCCCCTTGAACCGCCGGTCTGTGAACAAAGTCTTGGGAATCCGATAGAAACTGTACTGCTCGGCTTCATTGCCGTAAAAGTAATCCAGTTCCAGTGACATGGTTGACCTCTCCTTTTCGTCTCAAAACGAAAAAGCCCCCTTGACGGATGAAAAATCCGTCAGGGGGCTCGCTTCGAGAAAAATGGACATAATAAAAAGTGCCACCCGAAAACTGACATCAATCGTCAATTTTCGGGTGGTAAATGGTTTTCGAGCATACTATATGGTGCTTGTCCGGTGAAAACCCAACCAGCGGCGGAATATATGGTCTTTCGACTGTCACCTCCTGTCGTATCAAAGCTGTCATAGGTGGACTAAATCAGCGTAACCGCTTGTGCGACAAGGGCTTGCTGGTTTACCCCTATTATGGCACAGCCGTTCCCAAGTATATATTGAATAATTTCTTTCAAGTAACAAATCAGCAAGAATGAAAAGTTTTTAATATTGATGTAATAAACTTGATTTTTGGGAATAATTGTGGTAAGATAACTCAAAAGGTGGTGGACATAGTGCAAAAAGTCACATTAAAAAAACGTGATCTTTATCTAAAGCGGATAACTGCGTTTCAGGATACGGAGATGATTAAGGTCATCACCGGTATTCGACGCTGTGGTAAGTCCAGTCTCATGAAATTGATGGCCCAGCACTTACGAGAAACCGGTATTGGCCAAGAGCAGATACTGGAAATGAACTTTGAGTCTATGAGCTTTCCTGATATGGACGTCAGGGGTCTTTACGAATATGTAAAGGTTCGTATCCTGCCTGGCAAGCGGATGTACCTGTTCTTTGACGAGGTGCAACGAATCACTGGGTGGGAAAATGCAGTCAACTCTTTCCGTGTAGATTTTGATTGTGACATTTATATCACCGGCTCCAACGCTTATTTGCTGTCCTCTGAACTGTCCACCTATCTTTCAGGACGCTATGTTGAAATCAAGATGCTCCCCCTTTCTTTCAGAGAATTTCTGGATTTTCATGGGTACACGGTGACGGAGAAGAAGTCTCCCACCGGAACGCTGAAACGCCGAATCACCGATCAGGACGGTGATATTTATGATGAGCGGGAGTTGTTCAACGAATATGCCCGGTTCGGCGGGATGCCCATGCTGGCGGATGTGGGACTGGAAATCGACCGCGTAACTGCCGCTTTGGACGGCGTGTATTCCGCCGCTGTCGTCAACGACATTCTGGAGCGGGAAAAGCGCAAGGGGCGTCGAACCATCACCGACCCCATTCTGCTCCGGAAAATCATTATGTTCCTGGCGGATAACATTGGTAACAACGTGTCCGCGACCTCTATCGGCAACACGCTAGTCAATGAGGGTCTGTTGGAAGAAAAAGGCCGCAGGAAACCTGCGGTGCATACCATTCAAACCTATATTGAGGCATTGTTGGAGGCGTATATCTTTTACGAAATCAAGCGGTTCGATATCAAAGGTCGGGAGTATCTGCGGACGCTGGGCAAGTATTATATCGTGGATATGGGCCTGCGGAACTATCTGCTGGGTTACCGCGATGGGGACAGTGGACACATTCTGGAGAATATCGTCTATTTTGAGTTGTTGCGGCAAGGATACGATGTTGCTATTGGAAAAATCGACAACCAGGAAGTGGACTTTATCGCTACCAAGGCAGATGAGAAGAAGTATATCCAAGTGACTGAAAATATGAATGCGCCGGAGACACGTGAGAGAGAATTAACTCCGTTGCGGAAAATTCGAGATAACTATGAGAAATTGGTAATTACGCTGGATTGTGATTTATCGCAGACACAGGATGGGATTAAAATTTTAAAAGTACTGGATTTTCTGCAATCACGGTAGAACTTCGGATAAAGAGGTATGAAATGAATACAAGACTATACTGGATTGCACGGCAACATATACTAAACTTCATTTTTGGAATAAAGAAAACCCTCTTCCAAATATTTGAGAGAACAGACTATGCCGGGCAAACACTGTCGCTTCGTTTAAGCATCTTGAAAACAGTTTTAGTTCAAGTAGTCCATGGCCTAATTATCACATGGCTTATTATGAAGATAGACCATATCTTGTTGGAAAAAGTTAATATTGAAAGTCTCGATTCTGACATGTTTAAAGATATAGTTTTAGGCGGAATGGGAATTGCGGGTGTTATCTTAGGCCTTTATTGTGCCAATATTGCATCTATTTTCTCTGCAAAATATGCAAATGTGCCTAAAAGTTTATCGGATACCTTTAGAAATGATATTATTACCAATAGTTGCATAAAGCAGATCATTGGATATATCGTAATCTGTATTATTTTGTTATTTGAATGCATTATAGGTATCAAACTGTGTTTATTTTCGATTCTCGCATTATTGTTCTTAACAATTCGTATGGTTGTTGCCTTTAGTATTACCGGAAATAGAACTTATGCTCTATCAGATGTTTTTCAATTGGCAAATTCGCACTATAGAAAGATTACGACTTCCATAAAGAAAATGTCAAGGCAGAAACTCTTTTCAAAGGATATTAACTTTCAAAATCACTTTCAAAAGATTTGCGGATACAATCTGTCCGCGTTACTGGATATCGCAAAATATAGTAGTGACATACCAAAAACGCAGAACTCCGCAATGCGGGAATTCATGGTAAACAATCTATTACTTGTCAATTACTATTGGAAAATAAAACCATCCATTTATTACAATTCACATTGGTTTAGGGTTATAGCTAATTATAAACAATGGCATTACGCATCAGATTCTGAAATTGAGATGGCAACAAAAACTGGAACCTTCTTGACCGCAGGTACAGAACGGGATATTTGGTGGTTCGAAGATGAAGTTTTGCAAGTTAATCACCTGTGTCTTGAAAAACTACTTAAGGATTGCGATTTTGAATCTATTGGAGAATATTTGATTCAATTATCCTCAATTTCTAGGCTTTCTGTTAATGTTGGAGCAGTTGCTTATTTGGTTTGGCATCTTACCAAAGTCCAAAATTTAATTTTAGCAACGATAGTTAAAATTCCTGACGATATGAAAAAAGAAAATGAAGAAATTGTTTCATCAATAGTAGATACTTTGTGTTGCACATTCATGAGCATCATCATTGGGATAATCACCAACTTTCCAAACTTTGATTTAGAAAAAGAATTTCAGAAGGCCAAAGATATAAAAAAATATTCCAATTGCAAATTTAGGGAGAATAAATATCTCAACAATATAGATTGCGAAAGGATGTATCGACATATTGAAGCAGAGTATGCAATAGAACGAAAAAAAATAACTCCTGACTGGTTCATAGAGCAAACTGTTACATATCAGATTTATAAAAGTTTTGGTGAACTAATTGATACAATGGAAAAGATTTTTGCCGAAATATTCAAAGTGGGGAAACAATTGTTTGGTGATAAATATATATATTCTGCTGCAGTAATATTTTCTCGCTGTGTCGAAATGGACTCAAAATGCCAAATCGTTATATCTTGGTTTCAAAGTGTTATTCCCACATTGGAAAAGAAACACTTCGAACCAAGTATTGTATGGGAAAAAGTATCTTTGGAGCATTTAAAAGAAGAGCTTTATTCAATTGAAACTGATGTACCAACCTATTTAGCAAAATGTTGTGGATTATTTGCTTTAAACCATTGGGAAAATCGAGAAAAAAGTCCAGATTTCTTAGGTTTCTGTTATAATCACTTATGTGAGCATCTATTAAGAGCAATCGAAAATGATGATATTAAAAAATTTTCTGCAATATACACAGAATTTTTTGGTGTAGTATTATTATACCAAGAATACGTGCGTACCAGTGTGATTAAACGCAAAGAAGAATATATGCAAAATATTATATTTCACGTTTTATCAGCTCCCTTTGTTGAATATGGAATTATAAGTGGTTTAGCGATAATTTGGGGAGAGTTTACTGAAAATATTGCTTGGAAAACTCTTATAAAAGATGTACTCAAGGACTTTATTGATGAGGAACCAGAGAAGCATAGGAAAATAATACTATCAGTTACAAAATGCGTGGAAATGCGCAGGCACGGAATAATAGGGATTGGAAATAGAGATGTACTTCAAACTGGTTGGGAAATGCGCATCGCAAGTTCTATGAGGCAAAATGGAAAGTTTCAGATAGAGTATCATCCGTTTGGGGCCGAGGTGCTAAAAACAAATAGCAAACTCTTATTAGCTTTCATTGGAAGGCTCTTTAATTCACATGTGCAACTTAATAATTCTGAAGATGTTTATTTTGTGACGTGTGTTAATCGATATTTGCCGGATGATCAGAAATATAAAAGTCAAAGCGGTTGGGAGGATGAATTGAATGAATCAGAGACTTGACGACTATAATTCATCCCAAAGAAGTCCGAGAGTTCCCTGTATTCAGTTGCAATTAAGGAAGCCTAAGACTGGAATGTACAGCTATATGTTTCTTGAGGATTTTTGTTCAAGCTTTTCCATTGCCTTGGCTCCTCGTCCGTTAAGCCGAGGACAAGATTTTTACAGGATTAGTCCGTCAGGAGATTTATTAAAATCGCTTTTATGTTTTGAAGATGATCAATTTCTGAAATATGATATGGATAAACTTTTGACCGATATTACACAAGCTTTGATTTCTTTTGGAAAAGCATACCTCGAGATCATAACTTGGCGGGATGCAGAAGGAATAATAAAGGGTATTTCATTTGCATTAGTAAAGCCTGTTGGTGTACTTAAAGGAATAAATAGAACCCTGTTTGTTTCAATTCAATTTGATAAAAAGTTTAAACTATACCATATTGAAAATCGAAATTTGATTATATTGCGGCTGAAGGACCTGGGTTACTCTCGGCATTCGTTTAGGAATTTCCTACGAAAAATTAACAAGTGTGATTTTACCAATGTCAGCGAAATGAGTTTATATCCACAGAAAACCGGCTTCAACTTTAGCAGATACAAAAGTAAAAGTGAATTTGCACTTTTAAAGGCGACCAAAAGTGTATATTGGTATGGTAGAGATGGTAAGAATCAATATATGGGTGAAAGCTATTTGCTTTATCGTGCTGCAAGATTTACGATGTTGCGGAAAAAATTCCTAATCTATATAATTCAGCAAATAAACAAGGGCTTGCAAAATCACAAACAGGAAATTGGGTTTAATGGTGAACTTGCTATTGACTGTGAAGAGATCGATTATATGAAGGAATTTGAAAGGCTTTGGACAGGGGAAATCAATACAACCCAATTGAGCAAGTTAGTGTTTAGAATTTAAGATAGAGAAAACAATATAGTATTTAGGTAAAATGGTATTTTTACATATCTTGATAAATCGTATTTTGGAGTTACATATTTTGATGAATGGCCGCCCATCTCCCTAAAATTTTCTACCATTTACAATAACTGCGGTGCTACCCAAAATATCCAATGCCCGGATAAACCCTTGCATGACAAGGCTTTCCGGGCATCGTTTACATTAAGCGCGGCGGGATACATAGGACCGGCTGATACCACACTGACCAGCGATTTCCCGCTGGGTGCGGGGCGGTTTGTCATCCAGACCGTAGCGCATGGTGATGATCATCCGCTCCCGGGGCGTCAGGCAGGTATGGACACACTGCCGGACCTTGACGCAGGCATCTCGAGTATCCAAGTCCTCCAGCATGTGGTCGTCCACTGCAATCACATCCATAAGAGACAGCGTCCCTCCATCCCCCGCCGCCTCCAGAGTCTCTGTGAGGGATACCTCCCCTTGAAGCTTCCGCTGGGACCTGAAATGCATCAAAATCTCATTCTCAATGCACCGGCTGGCGTAGGTGGCCAAGCGCACATTTTTATCCGCCTTGAATGTGGAGATCCCCTTGATCAGTCCAATCGTGCCAATGGAAATTAGATCATCCTGATCACCGGTTTGGGCGTAGTATTTTTTCAACGGAGGAAGCAAAAGGAAACACTCTGGAACGCCCTCCAGGCGGAGGTTTTTCCAGAGTCAGGAAGCAAAATCGCATGCAGTGTTTCCCCCATATTGCGCACCCAAAAGCTCAAAAATTTACTGTCATTTCATACCTATTCCACATTCCAGTGCTATACTACCCCGAAAAGGGGGGACTACGATGGCAACACTACTAATTGTTGAGGATGACCGCAAGACCAACGATGCGATTTGTGAATACCTAAAGCCCGCAGGCCACAAGGTGATCCCGGCTTACGACGGCGGGGCGGCGTTACAGCTTTTTCGTGAGAACAGCATTGACCTTGTTGTGCTGGACATTATGCTGCCCCATGTCAGCGGGCTGTCCGTCCTGCATGAGATACGGCGGACAAGTACAACGCCCGTTCTGATGCTTACAGCTATCGAGGACGAATACACCCAAGTCAGAAGTTTCGACGAGCAGGCTGACGACTACATGACAAAGCCCTTTTCCATGGTATTGCTGGGGAGGCGGATTACCGCCCTCCTGCGGCGGAGCGGGCAGGCCCCGCTCCCCCAAACGATAACCTTTGGGGATGTGACGGTTGACTTCTCCGGCTACACCGCCAGCGACAGCGCCGGGAAAATCGACATCATGCCCAAGGAACTTGATCTGCTCCGGCTGCTGGTGGAGCATAGGGGGCTGGTGCTGACCCGTTCACAGATTTTGGACGAGCTGTGGGGCGCTGACTATCCAATCATTGACCGAACCGTGGACACCTACATCAAAAATCTGCGGAAAAAGCTGCGGCTTGACTGTATCGTGACAGTCAAGGGTATCGGTTATAAATACGAGGTACAGCCATGAAACGACTAAACCTGTTTCCCAAGATATTTCTCTACACTATGAGCATCATGCTCCTTGTCGTTGTTGTCACGCATGGGCTGATCTACCTGCTTGCCCCACAGATGCAGCTTGCATTGAGTACCCAAGATGATGTCGTTATCAGCATCCGGCAGGAGCAATTCGTGACTGAGGCAGTAGAAAAAGCCCTGCCCATCTCGTTAAGCTGTTCCCTGCTGATCTCCATTGTCTGCTCCCTCCTGTTCTCCAAAGCGATTGCCGACCCCATCAAGAAAATTTCTGCGTCAACCGGGCAGATGATGAAATTAGACCACGGGGCAAGCTGTCCGATTCATACAAAGGATGAAATTGGTACGCTGGCGCAGAACGTCAATGATCTGTATTCCAATCTGCTATCCACGATTGAACATTTAGAGCGGGAAAAGGACGCTGTGCGGGATATGGAGCGGGCCAAGGTTGACTTCCTGCGGGCGGCGTCCCATGAACTGAAAACCCCTGTGACCGCATTGAACGCAACTCTGGAAAATATGATTTTAGGCGTTGGGAAGTATCAGGACTACGCTGCCTATCTCCCGGAGTGCAAGGAAATGGTAGAGCAGCTTTCCGGGATGATACATGAAATTTTGGAAACCTCCAAGCTGAATTTGACCGCCGAACCGCCAAAGCAGGTTGATGTGTCTGAACTGCTGGCGGAACTGTGCGAACCCTACCAGCTGATTGCGGCGGCACATCAAATTACATTCTCTCTTGACCTGCCGGAGCAGTTTTCCGCTGTGCTGCCTGTCGGCCCGTTCAGCAAGGCGGTATCAAACGTTCTTGCAAACGCTGTCGCTTATACAGAGGCCGGGAAAAGTGTTTCCGTCTACATGGAGGGGCGCAGCCTTGTGGTCGAAAACGAGTGCAAGCCTATCCCTGACGATGAAATCCGCCGTCTGTTTGAACCATTTTACCGTCCAGACTTTTCCCGGAGCCGGGAGAGTGGAGGCAACGGCCTGGGCCTTTATATCGTGGACACACTTTTGACCTCTATGGACGTTCCCTATTCTTTTAAGCCGATGAAATCCCCGCCTGGGATGTGTTTTACCATTCAGCTATAAATGCGGAAAACTCCCCGGCCGGGGAGTTTTTCGTTTCTGCCTGAATTCCATATACGTTTCATACCCATTCCACATTGGGGTGTTATTCTACGGGTGCGTTCGGAAGAACAGCACAACAATATGGAGGTATCGACCATGAGCATTTTCAAGAGGGCGTTTTTATACGTCACGCGAAAACGGGGGAAAACACTTCTCCTGTTCGCCATCCTGCTGATTATGGCAACCTTTGTCCTGACGGGCCTCTCCATCTGGAACGCGTCGGAGGCCGCGCAGCTTGACCTGCGGCAAAGCTTGGGCGGAAAATTTGACGTTTTTGTGGATTGGAGCAGCAGCCCCTATGTAGTGAAAGAACCCGTCAAAGACGAGGTGGACGAGGAAACCGGAAAGACATCAAACAGCTTTCTCATGTACTCCACCGTACAGTTTACCCCGGAGAACATTGCCGCCATCAAAGGCGTTCCCGGCGTAAAGTATTGCAGCGCAAGGCAGAGCAATCTTCTCCCATTTGACGGGCTTTCCCTGTTCCCCGGAACGATCTCAACCGATGCAAAATATCAGGGATATACAAAGGCCCTGGGCGTCTGCAACACGGAAGATGATGAACTTTTCACCACCGGCACACTGACGCTGGCAGAGGGACGGCATATTACCACCGACGATACCCATGTGACGATCATCAGCCAGGACTTGGCGGAAAGAAACGAGTTGAAGATCGGGGACTATCTCACCGCCCACAGTTACAGCGTGGAAGATCAGGGCTTTACCGGGCCGGAAATCAGGGTACAGATTATTGGACTGTTTACCCCTCATGCGGTGGAGCAGTTTGGGGAAACTGTCACCACCTACGACAAAATCCAGAACCGAGTATTTGTGGATTTGCAGTCCTCAAAAGAATTTGACGGCGGAGAAATCAACTACGGCTTTTCCGCGCTCCACGTTACCATAGACGACCCGCAGGACATGGCGCGGGTGGTGGCCGAAGTCAAGGCCCTGCCGGGAATTGACTGGAAAGCCTTTACCGTGGAGGTGGACAATGAAACCTATGAAAATGCCGCCGCACCGCTGGCTACGCTGAATGAATTGGTCGTGACCCTGCTGGTGGTGATTATCGTTGTCAGCGCCATCATTCTGGCCTTGATCCTGACCCTCTGGACAAAGACCCGTATTCACGAAATCGGCGTGTTCTTGTCCGTGGGTATCAGAAAGTCGGCCATCATCGGCCAGTATTTGATCGAGGTGCTGCTGATCGCCGTCCTCGCCTTTGGCCTGTCCTACTTCACCAGCAACGCCATAGCGGGGCAGATTGGCAACCACCTGTTGGAGCAGAGTATGCAGACCGGGCCGGAGGACGATAACGATGTTGTTTCCGTTGCCGCCTCTGTTGAGATAGGCGCGGATAATCTCGTGCAAAAGCCCTTACCCACTGAAAACGGCATCCAGGTATCGGTTGGGCTGGATAACCTTGCCCAGCTCTACTTGATCGGATTTGCCATCATCATTGTGGCGGTCAGCGCATCGTCTATCACGGTCATGCGGCTGAAACCCCGTGAAATTCTGTCGAAAATGAGCTGAAGGAGGTACGATCATGCCTACGCTGGAATTGAAACATGTTTCTTACGCCTACGAAAAGGGCAAAGCGGTTTTGCAGAACGTCAGCGGGTCGCTGGAAACCGGGAAGCTGTACGCCATCCTCGGCCCGTCCGGGTCGGGCAAGACCACGCTGCTGTCCCTGCTGGGCGGGCTGGATGTGCCGACACAGGGCAAAATCCTGTTTGACGGCGAGGACATTGCGGCAAAGGGCCTGGAACACCACCGCAGGAACCATATCTCGCTGATTTTCCAGAGCTACAACCTGATCGACTACATGACGCCCATTGAAAATGTCCGGCTTACTGCCAAGCTGGACGCCGCCTCCATTCTGGAACGGCTGGGGCTGAAGCAGGACGAAATCATCCGGAATGTGCTGAAACTGTCCGGCGGACAGCAGCAGCGGGTGGCGATTGCCCGGGCACTGGCCTCCGATGCCCCGGTCATTCTGGCGGACGAGCCCACCGGGAACCTGGACGCCGGTACTGCCGAGGAAATCACGGCGGTTCTGAAAGAGAGCGCCCATGCGTTCGGGAAATGCGTGGTGGTCGTGACCCACGACCGCGAGGTGGCAAAGCAGGCAGATGTGGTGCTGGAAATCAAACGGGGACATTGGAAAGAGAGGGAAATGTGATGAGAAATTTAATGATGATGGTAGTCTGCGTTCTGGTCTGCTTCTCGTTGTTCACTGGCTGTACCAATCAGAAAGGAAGCGGCGAACAGGACACAAATTTGGAAAACTCCGTGGAAATAGATGATACAGATATTGCAAGCGACACCGAACCGGGGCTGGACACTGCGGACGGTTCCGACAATACAGCCTTACCCGACGGCTTTACCTACAGCTTCCGCGACCCGGACCATGCGGACGGTATTGTAGTCACGCCGAGGGAGTAAAAAATTCCCGTTTCACACAGGCTCCGCATCGGCTTTATATGGGTTCCACATGGCGGCGGTACTTTGGTAAAAAGCGCCGTGCTTTACAAAAAGTTTCGGTAAGACATTTTAATATGGAAATCATGCCTCGGCTATGGTATAATATGATTATATCCTGCCGAGGCTCTTTTCGCAGAAAGGAGCCTGGACGTGAGCGCAAACCGCTGCCTCCCCGGGCTTTGAGGACGCGCAGGCGGAGCTGGAACGGGTTGCCGGCGGCAGGCAGCAAAACGGGATAAGCCCCCTTGATTTAAGAACGTTCCTACTGCTTTCGGGGGCAAAACTGTGCTATTTTATGCCGGGATACGCCAAGAGAATGAGCAGAAGAAACTGCCGCAAAACACCTGCAAGGCCCGGAATATCAATACATTCAAGAGGTTTCAGGATATGACAAGAATACTTTTCGTCTGCCACGGCAACATTTGCAGAAGTCCCATGGCTGAGTTCGTCATGAAGGACCTGGTCAAAAAGGCGGGGCTGGAGGACCAGTTCCATATTGAGTCCGCCGCCACCAGCACCGAGGAGATTGGCAACCCGGTCTATCCCCCGGCCCGCCGCAAGCTGGCAGAGCACGGCATCGACTGCACCGGCAAGACGGCCCGCCAATTGAAAAAAGCGGATTACAATCAGTACGATTTTCTGGTCGGAATGGACCATGCCAACCTGCGGAATATGCACCGCATCTGCGGCGGCGATCACGCAGGCAGGATGCACCTGCTGATGGAGTTCACCGGCCGTCCCGGCGAGGTGGACGATCCCTGGTACACAGGGGACTTCGAAACCACCTGGCAGGATGTGCTGGCCGGGTGCAGGGGGCTGCTGCAGGCGGCAATAGACGCCGGTCCGGAGCAGCAATGACGTAGCCCCCCCTCTCGGCTCCAGGCTGACGGGGGCGGTATCTGCAGAACTGGCCACAGGGAGGGCTGAGAGACTCCCATGATTGGAGGAATGTTTCATGCATAAACGTTATCACATAGTGTCAGGACTGCTCATACTGCTGCTGGTCCTGTTGTGCGGCTGCGCCAAAACAGACGGCGAGTCCCCTGATCTGGCCGGTCCTGCTGTGGGGACGGCCAATGAACCGCCCGCCCAAAGCGAGCCGCAGTCCGAGGAGGAATCCGCCCCCATCTTCATCACCTTTGAGGGGATGGACCTGGAGGGAAACACCATCTCGGAGGATGTATTCCTCCAGTCCAAGCTCACCATGGTCAACGTGTGGGCGACCTACTGCGGCCCCTGCCTGAACGAGATGCCGGGGCTTGGGGAACTGGCGGCGGAGCATGACCGGGCGGAGTTTCAGATCATCGGCATTGTCAGCGATGTGAGAGAGGGCGAGGACCCGTCCCTCGTGGAGGAGCTGGTCCAGCAGACGGGCGCGGACTACCCCCATCTGCTGGCCAACGCTTCCATCGACCAGGCGTTCCTGGCTGGGGTGAGCGGCGTGCCCACCACCTTCTTTTTTGACGGAGAAGGGGCCTATCTGGGCGGCATCGTCGGCGCTGCGGACAAATCCACCTGGGAGGAACTGATCCATGAACTTTTGGAAGAAGCGTAACCCACATCGCTGGACCTTGGGTGTGCTGGCCGGAGCGGTTTTTCTCCTGATCGGGGCCGCTCAGGGACAGCTCGAGAGCATTTGGAGAAAGGCAGTGATGATCTGCCTGGAGTGCATTGGGATCGGGTGACCTATGAAACGACTGCGACTGGTGGTACAGCTGCTGTTTACCATTGTGACAAACGGCTATCTGTACGGCTTTCTCAACGGAAAAATCTACCGCGGCCCCCTGAAGTACGCCTGTGTCCCAGGGCTGAACTGCTACTCCTGTCCGGGGGCCGTCGCCTCCTGTCCCATCGGAGCCCTGCAGGCCCTGCTGAACCAGCGGGGATTTCAGGTCCCCTTCGCCGCACTGGGCTTTTTCTTCCTGTTCGGCAGCCTGCTGGGACGCTTTGTCTGCGGCTGGCTGTGTCCCTTCGGGCTGGTCCAGGATCTCTTGCATCAGATCCCCATCTTCCAAAAGAAAAAGCGCCTGCCCGGCCACCATATCCTGAAGTACGGGAAATATGCGGTACTGGTCCTTCTGGTGTGCGCCGGCTCCATGTTTCTGTTCGGGGGATTTGTGAAGGTTCCCGCCTTCTGCAAATATCTGTGCCCGTCCGGTACCCTGCTGGGCGCTCTGCCCCTGTTGGGCGCAAATGAGTCCCTTCGGAGCCAGGCCGGCGGCCTGTTTTTCTGGAAGCTGGGACTCTTGCTCGGCATTGTACTGCTGTCCATGAAGGTTTACCGCCCCTTCTGCCAGTATCTGTGCCCGCTGGGGGCCATCTACGGCTGGTTCAACCGGTTCAGCCTGGTGCAGATCCACTGGGAGCAGGACCGGTGCGTCTCCTGCATGGCCTGTGAACGGGCCTGTCCAGCTGCACTCTCCCGGCCGGAAATCTCCCGCTCTCCGGAGTGCATCCGGTGCGGCAAATGTGTGGACGCCTGTCCCCAGAAGTGCCTGCATATTTCCGGCGAACAAGCGCAAACGCTTAACCCTTGAGGAACGATCCCCAAACAAATGCCGGGCGGAGCTTGTCCGCCCGGCATGTTTTGTGTTCAGCAGCATATCCATGAAGCGAGGTGATGCAGCTTGGAACACGCACAGAGAGAGCTGGCCGGCGTTCTGCTGGACCATATCCGGTCCCTTGGCCTGATATCCAATGCCGTCTACCTGGGGGCGATGGACCGGGTGTATTCCGCAGCAGATTTTCCGGAGTTTTTCCGGTATCCTGTGTGCCCGGCAAAGGAGGCGGGGGTGCATGAATGTACTTCAGGTGCGCCGTGAACTGCGGGACGGCAAGACCATCTTCGACCTGCCCCTGCGGGTGACCTTCTACGCCCGGGTCTCCACCGACAAGGACGAGCAGATCAACAGCCTGGAAAATCAGGTGCAGTATTACACCGAGCTGATCCAGAGCAAACAGCACTGGACCTTTGTACCAGGATACATCGATGAGGGCATCAGCGGAACCAGTACCAAAAAGCGGGACAGCTTCCTGCGGATGATACAGGACGCCAAAGCGGGGCGGTTTGACTTCATCATCACCAAGGAGATCTCCCGCTTTTCCCGTTCCACCCTGGACAGCATCCAGTACACCCAAGAGCTGCTGGAGCACGACGTGGGGGTGCTGTTTCAGAACGACAGCATCAACACCCTGGACAGCGACAGCGAGTTCCGCCTGGTGCTCATGGCCGGGGTGGCCCAGGACGAGGTGCGCAAGCTGTCTGAGCGGCTGAAGTTCGGCTTCCGGCAGGCCATCAAGAACGGCCACGTGCTGGGCAACGACAGGCTGTGGGGCTACGACAAGAAGGACTGCGTGCTCACCATCAACGAAGAGGAGGCCCAGGTGGTGCGGCGGATCTTTGACCTCTATGCCAACCAGCAGATGGGCATCCGGCGCATCTCCCAGACATTGTATGACGAGGGCTTCACCAGCCGGCAGGGCAACGCCTTCAATGTGCTGACCATCCGCCACATTCTCTGCAACCCCAAGTACAAGGGCTGGTACTGCGCCAACAAATCCCAAACCGTGGACTACCGCACCAAACGGAAAATCCTCCTGGACGAGAGCGAGTGGATCATGTACCCGGACCCGTCTGTCCCGGCCATCGTGCCGGAGGAGCTGTGGGACCGGGCCAACGCCCTTTACAAACGGCGCAGCCAGCAGATGATGGCCCATCAGAGCGGGGCCGAGTTCCACAACCGCTACCCCTACAGCGGAAAGGTCATCTGTGAGGAGCACAGCGCCAGCTTCCACCGCCAGGTGCTGAAAAGCGCCAGGGGCAGCAAGGAGGTCTGGCAGTGCCGGGTGTACCGGAACCGGGGGCGGGCGGCCTGCTCCGCGCCTCAGCTCTGCACCGCCGAGCTGGACCAGATCATGGCGCGAATATTTGACCATCTGGTCCAGAACAAACGGGCCGTCATTGACGCTGTGGTGGCGGTCCTTCAGTCCGTTCCCGACGAGCACAACTACATCCAGGATATCCGGCGCATCGAGGAGGACCTGTCCGCCATTCGGGCAAAAAAAGACCGCCTGCTGGAGATGAGCATCGAGGGGGCCGTCTCCACAGCGGAGTTCAAGCAGCGCAACGACGGGTTCAACAAACAGGTCCACGGGTTGGAGGAACGGCTGCGGCAGCTCCAGGCGGAGGCGGAACAGGGAGGGCGGACGGCAGACCGGCTGGAGGAAATCCGCTCCGCCCTGGAGCAGGAGCTTTTGTTCCAAAACGGCGTCAATTCTGCCCTGGTCACCACGATTTTAGAAAAAATCGTGGTCAAACAGGACAGCACCAAGGAGGACCTTCACTTAGACGTCCACCTGAAATCCGGCGGCCCCTGGGGGGTCGTTTTTCACCGGCCAACGTCCTCCTTCCGCTTTATTCCTTGTTAACAATGTGCGCCACCAGACGCAGGTTATGCTCCACCAGGACGTTTCGGGCCTCCAGGTCCCCCTGGGCGCACCGCTCCAGGTATTTTTTCTCCTCCTCTGCCTTCAGCGGACGGGGAAAGGACCCTCCTCCCCCGGACAGGCGCAGCGTAAAAAACAATCCGTTCATCATCAGGTAAATCACAGGCGACAGCATGTTAAACACCTCCACCCTACCTTATTCTGTTCCAGCCCGTCCCTATTCGCTTCTATCCGGCAAAAAAGGCCGCCGGACTCCAAAAGAGTCCGGCGGCCTGTGTGTTCAGCAGCCGTTTACCACATTCCGGTCTGACAGACCCGCATCAGCATCACTGCAAATTCGCCGCGGGTCACCGTTCTGCTGGGGTTTAAATATCCGTCCGCGTCTCCGCTGATAATGCCCCGGTTGACCGCCCACAGCCAGGCGCTCTGCGCGGAGGCCGAGGTGATCAGCTGGCTGTCACGGTACTCGCCCAGATTCCCGGTGACGGATGTGTCGCCGCCCATCAAGAACCAGCACCGGTACAGATACTCCACCACGTTCTGCCGGGTCATCGAGCTGGCGGGAGAGGTCCCTCTGGCCGCGCCGGCCTGAAGCGCCCAGCTGGCAATGCCCCTGTCATCGGTGACCGGAGCGCCCAGCCATTTGGCCATGATCGTCCACATCTGCTGATGGGACACCGGCCCGGTCAGCCAGAAGTTTCCGTCCGCATCAGTGTCCAGATAACCGTTCTGGTAGGCCCACTGGGCCGCCGCATAGGACCAGGAGTACGCCGGGATATCCCACAGCCCGGCGGCGGGACGCCAGGTGAGCGGCGCAAAATAGGGCACAACGGCGGTTGAAGCGGGGGACTCAGGCTCATAGTAGTTGACGTAGGTATGATACGAATACACGGTCTGAAGCCGGAAGCTGGCGGTGACCGTGACGTCAGAGGCGGGCATGGTGAAGGTATACCGCCTTCCGTTCTGAGACAGGGAGAGCAGACGGCCATTGGACCGCTCCACCTCCACCCAGCTTGCCACATAATCGGTGTCCGGGGAGACGATGACCGTCACCCTGGTCCCCGGCTCCGCGTACTGATAGTTTACATAGACGTCGCCGTGCCGGATGTCGGGCGCGATCCAGATCGCGTACTCCTTCCGGGTGTCGTCCGGATTGGTGACGGGCTTCTGCGTCCAGTGGGCATAGATGGTCCCGGCCGCTTCAAACACAGTACTGGTGGTGACCTGCGTCCCTCCGCTTTCCGCCGTGAACCAGCCGTCAAAGGTGTAGCCATCCCGCGTGGGCGTTGGAAGGGTGGTCAGCTTGCCGTCCTTCGTCGTGCCGCTGGACGGACTCACCGTGCCGCCATTGGCGTGGAAGGTGATCGTGAATTCAGAGGGCTGACCGTCGTCATCGCCATCAGAGGTGTCGTCCTTCGCCTCCCACTTGGCGTAGAGGGTGATGTCCCCTGTCACAGGGTCGTCGAAATTCCATGCCTCCGTACAGTTCTCGTCCTTGTACCAGTTGACGAAGGTATATCCCGCTTTCGTAGGGTCTGCCGGCTTTGTCACCTTGCTGCCGCTGGCAACCGAAGCACTGCTGACTTCGGAGCCCCCGTTGCTGTCGAAGGTCACCGTATACTTCGTCTCTGGGGTGTTGACCACCACCTTTACATCCGCCTTGGTGACGGCCAGAACCGTATCATCCGCCGCCAGCCATTTGATCTCTGCGGTCTCTCTCTCCACCGGCCTGATCTTGTTGTCTGTGCTGCTGTCGTATACTTTAATGTAATTGTAAAAGCCGTTCTGGCCTGCATTGTCCAGACCAAGCTCCACAAAATCTCCCGCAGAATCAAACTGAACAGAGGCTTTCACAATGTCCGGAACATCTTCTGGAGCTAAATATTCCATGCCAAACCAAAGCTTGCCTTTATTGTTTGCGTTTTCTAAGATCTGGTAGGTCCCATCACTCTCGCCTGCCTTCACGACCGCTTGCAGCTTGGCCTCATCAATGGTCAGAGTGTAGGCGCCGTCCGCCGGCTGCTCTGACAGCGTCAGGCCAGCTCTCTCGTAAGCTTTACCGTATTCGGCATTCGGAGTGTCGTCCTCTACCCCGTCTCCGCGCACAACGATAACCTGAGTCTCCGGCTGATCTGTGGACGTATCAGATCCTGTCCCGGTATTGGCCCCATCCGCCAGCGCGGAGAACGGCGCCAGCGCCAAGACCAGCGCCAACAGTGCAGATAACGTCTTTTTCCTCATATGATACTCCTCCTAACCACCAAATGGATCAAAAAAAGTCAAAAGCAGATGCTTTCTGACTAAGATTCCAGTTTCCTGTCTATTCCATTATAGCACGGAATCTCAGCTCCCGCAACCATTTTTCTCCGCTCCGTTCCGCAAAAACCTGAGCGGATCTCCCGCACCGCTCCGCCCTCCGCACCGCCCTGCGGAAAGAAAAAGAAATTTTTTGTAAATTAGCCGTTGACAAACGGGCTCATTTCTGCTAAGATATCACTTGCGCTGAACGGAGCGGTCCGTTTCTGCGGTTATCTGGGGGTATAGCTCAGCTGGGAGAGCGCTTGAATGGCATTCAAGAGGTCAGCGGTTCGATCCCGCTTATCTCCACCACACAACTCAATATGTTTTCCGCGTATTCGGGGGTATAGCTCAGCTGGGAGAGCGCTTGAATGGCATTCAAGAGGTCAGCGGTTCGATCCCGCTTATCTCCACCATATGATTGCGGAAAACGCATAAACGCCTGGAAGTGATCATTCCAGGCGTTTTTCTTCCAGGCGGGCCGGCGTCACCCCAGCCTGGACATCCGCTTCCGCAGCGGCACGAACAGCACCAGCGCCAGGACAAAATTCCCGGCGCAATGGAGCAGGTCGTAGGGAATGCCGCTGAGCCACCAGCTCAGCGCGAAGGCCGGTCCGCCGGCAAACAGGTAGACTGGCGCGCACAGCGCCCCAAACAGCAGGCCGAACAGGCCGGACAGCACTGCCCACCCCACCGGAGAGGCCATGTCCCGGACCGTCCAGGCCGCCGCCGCCAAGAGCAGCCAGACATACAGATAATTGACCGACCACAGGTTGATCCCATTCAGCGCAAATTCCAGCAGCACGTAGGTGTAGATTGGATAGACTGCCTTCCGGCCAAAGGAAACGGCGAACAGCATGACCATCAGAGACACCGGCTCGATGTTGGGCAGCCCCATCATCGCCACCTTGGCCCCAAAGGTCATGCCACCCAGCAGTCCAAACAAAACCAGCTCTCTTGTGCGCAGCCTCATGGCCGTCAGCCCATGGTGTAGACCAGGGAGAAGGCGTCGCCATCCGCAATGGGCGTCTGATCCACCCCGGTGCTGGCATAGACGTCCCCCTGATAGAGGGCCCAATAAGCCCCGTCGGTCTCAAAGACGGCCATCTCACCGTCAACCCCCACAATGTACGCGCCGTAGGACCCCTGTTCCACCTGGACCAGCCCCTCCTCCAGAAGGACTTCTCCCAAATACTCCGCAGAGGTCGTGTAAGTAAACATCTTGGAGCTGGCATCCTGATGGACCACCTCCACCGTGATGGTCTTGCTCCCCTCCACAGCCGCGGGACGGGTCATCATATAGAGGACTGCGAAGAGCACCGCCAGCGCGGCCAGTCCCCCCAGGAGCAGCAGGTCTCGTTTTTTGTTCATAGAAGCCTCCATTTCACAGCATCCGCTGCCGGACTGTTTTCCGGCAAACCTTGAACCTGTATGCAAACTGCAAACCGATGCCTGATTATAAACCAGCGGACAATATTTGTCAATGTGCGCCGGGCCGCCGGACTGCATCGGGAAGGGAGTGTCAACATGAAACAACTTGGACGCGTCTATCTGGTGGGCGCCGGCTGCGGAGGTCTGGGGCTGCTGACCCTGCGCGGCGCTGGACTGCTGCGCGCCTGCGACGCGGTGATTTACGACGAGCTGATTGCGGACGAGCTGCTGACCCTGGTCCCGGAGCACGCGGAGCGGCTCTGCATGGGCAAGCGGGCCGGGAGGCCCTCCCCCTCCCAGGAGGAGATCTGCGCCGCGCTGATCGCCCGGGCGCAGGCCGGGAAGCGAGTGGTCCGTCTGAAGGGCGGAGACCCCTTTGTCTTTGGCCGGGGCGGAGAGGAGATGCTCGCCCTGCGCGCCGCTGGCATCCCCTGCGAGGAGGTCCCAGGCATCTCCTCCGCCATCGCCATCCCTGCGGAGGCGGGCATCCCCGTGACCCACCGCGGCCTCAGCCAGAGCGTCCACATCATCACCGCCCACACCGCCGGCGCCGGGGACGGCCTCCCTCCCTGCCTGGAGGACCTGGCCCGGCTGCCGGGGACGCTGGTCTTCCTGATGGGGCTGGGCCGCCTGGAACCGCTGACCCAGCGGCTCATGTCCGCTGGAATGCCGGAACACACTCCGGCGGCGGTGGTCTCCGGCGGTAACGCTCCCCGGCCCATTGCGGTGCGGGGCACGCTGGCGGACCTAACGGAGCGCGTCCGGCAGGCCGGAGTGCAGTCCCCGGCGGTGATCGTGGTAGGCGGCGTATCCGCCTTGGACCTCTCCCCCGCCGCGGACCGGCCCCTGTCAGGCGTCTGCGTCGGGCTGACCGGAACAGAGGCCCTCACCCGGCCCCTGCGGCGGGATTTGGAGGAGCAGGGCGCTCAGGTCTTTGACGCCCTCCCCATGGAGGTGGTGGAGCTGCCCCTGGCATTCGACCTGCGGACCCTGTGCTCCGGACGCCACTGGGTGGTGCTGACCAGCGGCAACGGCGTCCGCCTGTTCTTCCGCCGGCTGGCTCAGGCCGGCATCGACCTGCGGGAGCTGAGCGGATGCCGCTTTGCGGTTATTGGCGCGTCTACCGCCGCGCGGCTGTGGGAACACGGCATCCGGGCCGACCTCTGCCCGGAGCACTACACCAGCCGGGATCTGGCTCAGGCCCTCTGCCGCGCCGCCGGGCCGGACGGCGCGGACTGCCTCCTGTTCCGCTCCCGCCTCGGCTCCCAGGAGCTGGCCCAAAGGCTGGCGGAGCGCTACGCTGTGACGGATATCCCCCTGTACAGCCTCCGCCCCGATCTGCAGTCTGCCGGGCTGGCCCGTCCTCAGCTGAACCAGGCTGGTTATCTGGTCTTTGCCAGCGCAAGCGGGGTCCGGCAGTTCATACAGGTCCACGGAGCGGTCCCGGAGCAGGCGGTCTGCGTCTGCATCGGGGAGGTCACTGCGGAGGCCCTGCGGCAGGTCTGCCCCAAGCCCTTCCTGGTCGCTCCGAACATCTCCGCAGACGGAATTCTCCAGGCCATTCTGGCGCACCAAAGCCAGCCATAAAACAGGACTCCGCCGCGAACCATGCGGCGGAGTCCTTGATTTTGGCAGCGTTCAGATCACCGGGCCTTATTGGGCGGTCTCCCGCTGGAACTTGGCCAGGTAAGCGTCCTGAAGCAGCTGGATGCGCTGGGGGTCCTTTCCGCCCACGGGGATGTGGTCGATGGACTCCACCTTCATGCACAGGGCGCTGGAGCTGGTGACGATGACCTCATCGGCGTTCATCAGCTCCACCATGGAGAAGGGCTCCTCCAGCGTGGGAATCCCGTTCTCCTTCGCCAGAGCCAGCAGATGCTTGCGGGTGATGCCGGGGAGGATCAGCTCATCGGTGGGGGCGGTGCGCAGCACGCCGTCCTTCAGGATGGAGATATTGCTGTGGGCGCACTCGGTGACCCGGCTGCCCCGGTGGAGCACCGCCTCGTCACAGCCAGCCTCCAGCGCCCGCTGGTTCGCCAGCACGCTGGGGATCAGATTCAGCGTTTTGATGTTGCACAGCTTGAAGCGGTTGTCCTCCAGGGAGATGAGCTTATAGGGCTTGTCCATGGGCTTCATGGTGTGGGGCTTCACATAGGCCATCAGCGCAGGCTCCGTCCCGGCGCCCGGGAACACGTGGTTCCGGGGCGCCACCCCCCGGGAGACCTGCCAGTACAGGAAGTGGATGGGGGAGTCCTCCGCCGCGTCGATGACCCTCTGCAGCTCCGCCTTCACCTGCCCCCGCTCCATCTTGAAGGGGATCTCCAGCAGGCGCAAGCTGTTGTACATCCGGTCCAGGTGGTCCTCAATGGCGAAGGGGACCCGGTTGGCCACGCAGGTGGCCTCGTAGATGCCGTCACCGAAGTAGAGGGCCCGGTCGTTCATGGGCACCTTCATTTCCTCCAGCGGACCGATCTCGCCGTTGTAATAGCCGACATTTTTCATTCTTTCTTCCTCCATTTTTTGTTGTCCGGGTTCAGAGCACCCGGTTCCGCTTGTTCTCCCAGAGCTGATACAGCTTCCATGCCGCCCAGGCGCACAGGGTCCCGATCACCGCCCCCACCAGCACGTCGGAGGGGTAGTGGACCCCCACATACAACCGGGACAGCCCCATCAGCACCGCCAGCACCACCCCGCAGGTCCGGCCCCAGCTCCAGGGCAGGGTCCGCACCCAGATCATCGACGCGGCAAAGGCGGCGCAGGTGTGGCCCGAGGGGAAGGAGTTGGGGTCCTTCTCCGATACCAGGGGAACGATGGGCCAGTCCAGCCAGGGCCGGGCCCGCTCCACCAGGGGTTTGATGGTGACGTTGGTCACCAGCAGCCCCAGGATCATGGCACACAGGGCCAGCGCCCCCGCCTTCCGGGTGCGCTTGGAAGCCAGCATCAGCAGGGACAAGGCGATCCAAAGAATTCCTGCGTCCCCCAGCTTGGTGTAGATGGACACAATGGGGTCCAGCCAGGCCATATGCAGTCTCTGGATGGCCACCAACAGCTGGCCGTCCAGCTGAAGCAGTGTATGGAACATAAAAACCTCCCTTGACCCCTTCCGGAATCTATACTATAATAATAGAGCTTTTTTTTCACAAGTCAACACTAATTTTTTCGGAGGTCCATTTCCTTGAAGCAGATCCTCTGTTTATCCAATGAGCCCTGGTCCAGCCGGCTTCCCGGCCGCACCCAGCAAATCATCTCCCGCCTGCGGGACTGCCAGGTACTCTACTTCTCCCCCGCCCGCTCCCCCAGGGACAAGTCCTATCGGAAGGGAGGGCGCAAGGTCCGGCCCAACGTGACGGCCTGCACCCTGCCGCCCATCCTCTTCCCCATCTCCGAGCGGTACCAGCGCCTGTTCCAGATGGCCTGGAACAAGATCGGCCGCTTCATTCAGGAGGAGGCCGCCCGCAGGCGCTTCACCGAGCCCCTGCTGTGGACCACCCAGCCCCACCACGTCCACCTGGTGGACCAGCTGGAGTACAGCGCCCTGGTCTACGACTGCGACCGGGTGTGGGACAGTCCTCCCGCCCACTGGGAGGGCAGTCTGGCCCAGGCGGCCGACGTGGTCTTCGCCGCCTCCCCCCTGCTGCGGGAGCGGCTGTCCCCCTGCAGCTCCAACATCGCCCTGCTGCCCAACGGCTTCAACCTGCCCCTGTTCGACGCCGCCGCCCGCCGTCCCGACCCCATGCCGGGGGTGACCGCCCCCCTTCTGGGCTGGTCCGGGGCCATCCGGGAGGGGCTGGACCTGTCCCCGGTGCTCTACGCCGCCCAGGCCCAGCCCGACTGGGGCTTTCTCCTGCTGGGCACGGTGGACAAAAACAACCCCCTCCTGCACCGGCTGAACAAGCTGTCCAACGTATTCCTCACCGGCCCCCGCCCAGTCTCCGAGGTGCCCGACTGGCTGTACCGCTGTCAGGTGCTGATGGATCTGCCCCGGACCGACCAGCCCTTTGACGAGGTCGTCTCCCCCCGGCTGTACGAGTATCTGGCTACTGGGAAGCCGGTGGTGTCCATGCTGTGGCCCGACCAGGTGGAGCAGTTCCCCGACGTGGTCTACGGAGCCCACGACCTGGAGGAGTTCGTCACCCTGTGCGGCCACGCCATGGAGGAGGCCCCCGGCTTTGCCCTCCGCCGCCAGCAGCGGGCAGCGGAGGCCGCCTGGCCCCGGCGGGTGGCGGAGGTGGAGCGCATCCTCACCACCGCCGGGCTGCTGTGACCTCCCCTCTCCCTCTGCCCACTTTCCAGCTGGTTTTCCTCTTTTTTCTTGTACAAATATACGAAAATGCTTCTCCCTCTTGCAAAATGCGCCGGTTTCCTATAAAATGGTGGCGACTGAAGGGGGGTCTCTGCCATGCTTGATTCTGCCAATGTCCGGTTTCAGAATTTCCATGGCCCCAATCTGTCCAAATTGCCCATTCATCATCACTCAGGCTGTCTGTATCCTCAGATGGCCTGAAACTTTTTTACAAAAGGAGTGCTTTTATGAAAAAAGTCGCCGTCATCATGGGCTCCGACAGCGATTGGCCCGTGGTCCAGGGGGCCTGCCGGCAGCTGGAGGAGTTCGCCATCCCCTACGAGGCCCACATCCTCAGCGCCCACCGCACCCCCGCCGCTGCGGCGGAGTTCGCTAAAAACGCCCGCCAGAACGGCTTCGGCGTGCTCATCTGTGCCGCCGGGATGGCCGCCCACCTGGCCGGGGCCTTTGCGGGCAACTCCACCCTGCCCGTCATCGGCATCCCGATGAAGGGGGGCGCTATGGACGGCCTGGACGCCCTGCTGGCCACCGTCCAGATGCCCAGCGGCATCCCGGTGGCCACCGTGGCCATCAATGGAGCAAAAAACGCTGCCGTACTGGCCGCTCAGATCCTGGCCGTCTCTGACGGCGCCCTGGCCGCCAAGCTGGATGCCGCCCGGGACCAGATGGCGGAGCAGATCGCCGGAAAAGAGGCCAAGCTCCAGGCGGAGCTGAAGGGCTGACGTGTCACACAAATTAACAATACCGGAAAGGATGTTGCAATTATGACCAAACTGGAACAGCTCTACGAGGGCAAGGCCAAAAAAGTATTCGCCACCGAGGACCCCAACGTGGTAATCGTCTCCTACAAGGACGACGCCACCGCCTTTGACGGCACCAAGAAGGGCACCATTGTGGGCAAGGGGGCCATCAACAACCAGATGACCAACTTCCTCATGCAGCAGCTGGAGAAGGCCGGAGTGCCTACCCACTTTGTAGAGGAGCTGAACGAGCGGGAGACCGCCGTGAAAAAGGTGACCATCGTCCCCCTGGAGGTGATCGTCCGCAACCGCTCCGCCGGCTCCTTCTCCAAGCGGTACGGCGTGGAGGAGGGCATCGTGTTTGACGCTCCCACTGTGGAGTTCTCCTACAAGAACGACGACCTTCACGACCCCCTCATCAACGACCACCACGCCGTGGCCCTGAAGCTGGCCACCTGGGAGGAGATCGACCAGATCAAAACATACGCCTTCCAGGTCAACGATTTCCTGAAAAAAACTCTGGCCGAGTGCGGCGTCACTCTGGTGGACTTCAAGCTGGAGTTTGGAAAAACCTCCGACGGCGCCATCGTCCTGGCCGACGAGATCTCCCCCGACACCTGCCGCTTCTGGGACTCCAAGACCGGTGAAAAGCTGGACAAGGACCGCTTCCGCCGGGACCTGGGCAACGTAGAGGGCGCTTATCAGGAGATGAGCAAGCGCCTGATGGGAAAATAACCCATGGATGTCGGAATCATCGGAGGGGCAGACGGTCCTACCGCCACCCTTGTCAGCGGCGACCCCGCCGGACTTGTGCGGATGCTGCTGGCCGCTGTGGTCATCCTTGGCGCGGCCATCTGGTTTTTCCTGCGCAAACGTAAGAAATAAGGAGGAATATTCATGGGAGGCTTTTTTGGAGCCGTCTCTACACAAGACGTCTCCCTGGACATTTTTTTCGGGGTGGACTACCACTCTCACTTGGGCACCCGCCGGGGCGGCATGATCATCCATGACGCCAAGGACGGCTTTCAGCGCCAGATTCACTCCATCGAGAACACCCCCTTTCGCACCAAATTCGAAAAGGACCTGGCCAAGTTTCACGGCTGCTCCGGCATCGGCTGCATCAGTGACACCGACCCCCAGCCCCTGCTGGTCCGGTCCCACCTGGGGCTGTACGCCATCACCACCGTAGGGATTATCAACAATGCCGAGGAATTGGTTGACGAATATTTCTCCGACCATGGTCACCAGTTCATGGCCATGAGCTCGGGAAAGGTCAACGCCACCGAGCTGGCCGCCGCCCTTATCAACCAAAAGGACAATCTGGTTGACGGTATCCTCCACGCCCAGAAGGCGGTGGCCGGTTCTCTCACCCTGCTCATCCTCACCGCCAACGGCGAGATCATCGCCGCCCGGGACCGGGTGGGCCGCCTACCCGTCCTCATCGGCCGGAACGACAAGGGGCACTGCGTCTCCTTCGAATCCTTTGCCTACCACAAGCTGGGCTACGAGGACGCCTACGAGCTGGGTCCCCGGGAAATCGTCCGCATCCGGTCCGACAGCTTTGAGGTCCTCTCCCCCGCCGGGGAGGAGATGAAGATCTGTGCCTTCCTCTGGAGCTACTACGGCTACCCCAACTCCAACTACGAGGGGGTCAATGTGGAGGTCATGCGCTACAAAAACGGCGCCATCATGGCCCGGGACGAGAGGGCTCGGGGAACCCTCCCCGACGTGGACTATGTAGCCGGTGTTCCCGACTCCGGCCTCCCCCACGCCATCGGCTACTCCAACGAGAGCCGCACCCACTTCGCCCGGCCCTTCGTCAAGTACACCCCCACCTGGCCCCGGTCGTTTATGCCTGCCAATCAGGATGTGCGCAACCAGGTGGCCAAGATGAAGCAGATCCCTGTCCCCGAGCTGATCCAGGGCAAAAAGCTGCTCTTTGTGGACGATTCCATCGTCCGGGGCACCCAGCTGCGGGAGACGGTGGAATTTCTCTACGAATCCGGGGCCAAGGAGGTCCACATGCGCTCCGCCTGTCCCCCCATCATGTACAGCTGCAAATATCTGAACTTTTCCCGGGGAAATTCCGACATGGACCTGCTGGCCCGGCGCACCATCCAGGAGCTGGAGGGCGACGAGGGTCAGCAACACCTGGAGGAGTACGCGGATTCCTCCACCCAGCGGGGCCAGTGCATGCTGAAAACCATCTGCGAAAAATTCGGCTTCGACTCCCTGGGCTACCAGTCCCTGGACGGCCTGCTGGAGGCCATCGGCCTCGACCGGGATAAGGTGTGCACCTACTGCTGGTCGGGAAAAGAATAATATTTTTGGAGGTTCTCCCCATGGAAAACTCTCATTCCGCATCCTATGCTGCCGCCGGCGTGGATATTGAGGCCGGCTACAAAGGCGTACAGCTCATGAAACAGCACGTGGCCCGCACCATGATCCCCGGAGTGGTCAGCGGCATCGGCGGCTTCGGCGGCCTGTTCGCCCCCAACCTGTCTGGGATCAAGGAGCCGGTGCTGGTCTCCGGCACTGACGGCGTGGGCACCAAGATCCGTCTGGCCCAGCTGCTGGACAAGCACCACACCATCGGCATCGACTGCGTAGCCATGTGCGTCAACGACGTCATCTGCTGCGGAGCCAGGCCCCTGTTTTTCCTGGACTACATCGCCATCGGCAAGAACGAGCCGGAGAAGGTGGCCTCCATCGTCTCCGGTGTGGCCCAGGGCTGCGTCCAGGCGGGCTGCGCCCTCATCGGCGGCGAGACCGCCGAGCACCCCGGCATCATGGCCCCCGACGACTACGACCTGGCCGGCTTCACGGTGGGGATCGTGGACCGGGATAAGATTATCGACAGCGACCGTATTCAGGAGGGCGACGTTCTCATCGGCCTGACCTCCTCTGGGGTCCACTCCAACGGTTTTTCCCTGGTGCGCAAGGTCTTCGACATTGAGCACGCCGATCTGAATACTCCCATGGATGAGCTGGAGGGCAAATCCCTGGGCGAGGCCCTGCTGGCTCCCACCAAAATCTATGTGAATCCCGTCCTGGCCCTCATTGACGGCGGCATAGACCTCCACGGCGCCAGCCACATCACCGGCGGCGGCTTCTATGAAAACGTCCCCCGGATGCTGCCCAAGGGGCTGGAGGCCTTCTTCAACGCCGCCGCACTGCCCCGGCTGCCCATCTTTGAACTGATTCAAGAGCGGGGCGGCATCCCGGAACACGACATGTACAACACCTTTAACATGGGCGTTGGCATGGTGCTGGCCGTCCCCCAGGAGCAGGCAGAACAGGCTCTGTCCATCCTGCATGACGCCGGTGAGCCCGATGCAGATGTGATGGGCTGCGTCCAGCAGGGAGACACAGGCGTCTCCTTCGGCACCGTCAGCCTGCCCGTATGAGTATGAAAAACATCGCCGTTTTAGTTTCCGGGGGCGGGACCAATCTTCAGGCCCTCATCGACGCCCAGGCCCGAGGGGAGATCGTCAACGGCAGGCTCTCTATTGTCATCTCCTCCGCGCCAGAGGTTTACGCTTTGGAGCGGGCCAAAAAAGCCGGCATCCCCACCTGCGTCCTTCCCAGAAAAAATTACCCCTCCAGCCAGGGCATGACTGTGGCACTGGTTGAGAAATTGAAGGAGCTGGCCATAGATGTTGTGGTCATGGCGGGCTTTATGACAATTGTCACCAAGGACCTTTTCGAGGTTTACAATAATGCTGTCATCAACATCCACCCCGCTCTGATTCCCTCCTTCGCCGGTCCCGGATGCTATGGGCTCCACGTCCACGAAAAGGCGCTGGAATACGGTGTAAAGGTGTCCGGAGCCACCGTCCACTTTGTCACCGAGGAGTGCGACGCCGGACCCATCATCCTTCAGAAAGCGGTGGACGTCCTCCCCAACGACACCCCGGAGACCCTCCAGCGCCGGATTATGGAGCAGTGCGAGTGGAAGCTCCTGCCCCAGGCCGTCAGCCTATTCTGTCAGGACCGGCTGCGGGTGGAGGGGCGTACCGTACAAATTTTACCATAGGAGGCGGTTACCTTGACCGATCTGATGAACTATCTCTCTGAGCGTCCCTACCCTGGCCGCGGCATTCTTGCGGGCCGAAGCGCCGATGGCAAAAAGGCCGTCATCGCCTACTTCATTATGGGCCGCAGCGAAAACAGCCGTAACCGGGTCTTCGAGAGTACTGAGGACGGCATCCGTACCAAGGCCTTTGAAGAGAGCAAAATGACCGATCCCTCGCTGATTATCTACCACCCTGTCCGGCTGCTGCCCAACGGCCTGCTGGTGGTGACCAACGGCGACCAAACCGACACCATCGCCGAGCACATCGCCCAAGGCCACTGCTACCGCCACGCCCTGAATACCCGGAAATTCGAGCCCGACGGCCCCAACTGGACCCCCCGCATCTCTGGGGTGATGAAGCCGGACGGGAGCTATAATCTGTCCATCCTCAAGAGCCTGGACGGCGACCCCTCCTGCTGCTGCCGGTACTTCTTCGAGTACGACACTCCCATTCCCGGCGTGGGCCATTTCATCCACACCTACCAGAGCGACGGCGACCCCCTGCCCTCCTTCCAGGGCGAGCCCCGGGCGGTGGAACTGGGTGCGCTGACCGAGTCCCACGAGCTGGCCGAGCCCCTGTGGGACAGCCTGAACGAGGACAACAAGGTGTCTCTTTATGTCCGGCTCATCGACCTGGCAGGCGGCGGACCGGACAGTTATATCATCAACAAACACAGCTGAAAGAAGGGTATCACAATGGGTCTTTTTGACCGCTTTCAGAAACAGAAGAAAGCCCCCGAGCCCAAGCCCTCTGCCCCCTCCACTCCGGAGACAGGACTGATTGACTTTCACCCCTACGACACCGGGCTGGCGGAGTCCGTCCGGGCGCTGGAGGCGGACCTCCGAAAGCTGAACACCAACGGACGCCGGCCCTGCGGCCGGGACGAATTCATCGCCCTGCTGGCGGGCATCGCCGCCCTGCGAAAGACCCCCGGCATCCCCGGTCCCAACGAGTCCGGCCCCAACTACTTCATCACCCTGCCCAAGTGTGCCTCCCGTGTGGAGGAGCTGGCGTGCCAGGCCCACCTGAAGGAAATCTTCGGCATTACGGACAAGGCGTCCATGGTGGAGTTCTGCAACAAGGAGCTGCGCTGTCACAGCCAGTATCTGGACTTCGAGGGCTTCTGGGAGGGCCGTCCCCCCTTCGACCTGTCCCAGCTCAACGGCGGCGGCCTGGAGTTTTTCAAGACCGCTCGGGACTTTTCCGCCCAGTTCTACTCCATCGTGGGCCACAAGGGTTATCTGGCCTGGGACATCAGCGAGTGCGTGGGCCATCTGCGGGCTGGCTACGCCTGCGGCCTGCTCACCCGGGAGGAATTTGACGAGATGGCGGAGCACTGGATCGTCCAGGCCCAGATTTTTGAGGACTGGACCGACTTTGCCGTCAGTCTGGTGTGCGGCGAGCTGTACTGGGACTTCCGGGGCGGCTCCAAGCTGCCCGAGCTGAACAAGGGACTGGAGCTGTGGACCAAACTGGTAAGCATGCTTTTGAACGACGGCGCCGCCTGGGCCAGCGGCCTGTGGTACGTGCCGCCCCGGAAAAAGGAGTTCGGGCTGTGGGCCCCGGAGTTCAAGCTGTACCTTACCGACTGGGAGGGGCCCAACGGCTGCTTCGCCACCGACCACATCACCGTCCTGGGCAAGAAGGTGGGATGGTGCTACCGGGAACAGCCCACCGAGGGCCGCCCCGACAGCGGCTGGCGGTTCTTCTCCGGCGAGGAGAGCGAGGATTATGTCAATGACGCCCGAAATACTGAGGTCTACGACCTGAACACCATCTGCAACTACGACCCGGACATTCTCCCCCTGCTGACCGCCCCTGCCGGCACCGCCTACATGCGGGGACCGGACGGGAACTTCCACGCGGAGCAGTATACGCCATCGGAGGATTAATATTATGTTAACCGGAAAGGAATTGGCCCGGGCTTACTTCGACGGCCTGAAAGCGGCCTATTACCGTTATGGTGGCCAGGAGATGTGGGACCGCTTCGCCTCCGTGGTTCACGGGGCGGACCAGCGGGACCTGGACCGGCTCACCACCCTCTACCCCGACATCCCCGAGAGTCTGATCGAGCTGCTCAAGCTGGTGGACGGCACCTACTACCGGGAGTACCCGGCGGACAAGGTGGTCTTCTACTTCCTGGGCTCCGACTACGAGGGCTACCCCTACTATCTCCTGTCCGCCCGGCAGATGGTGGAGACCCGCCACCAGGCCAAGGAGTTTTTCGACTACTTCGTCACTCGGGAGTATGACGACATCCCGGTGGACGAAGGGGTCTGCGACGACCTGGACAAGCTGGACTGGCTCCACTTCTCCGACTGTTGCAACAACGGCGGCACCTCCCAGCTGTTCATCGACTTCTCCCCCTCCGCCAAGGGCAAAAAGGGTCAGGTCCTGCGCTTCCTCCACGACCCGGACGAGATGGTGGTGGCGGCGGACAGCTTCGACGAGTACCTGCAAATGCTCATCGACCAGGACTACCCATTCATTGACGAGGATTCTGTAGAAGAATGAAAGGAGCGCACAACATGACCGAGCTGGAACTGAAATACGGCTGCAACCCCAACCAGAAGCCCGCCCGCATCTTCATGGAGCAGGGCGAACTGCCCCTGGAGGTGCTCAACGGAAAGCCGGGGTACATTAATTTTATGGACGCGCTGAACTCCTGGCAGCTGGTGAAGGCCCTGAAGCAGGCCACCGGCTTGCCGGCGGCGGCCTCCTTCAAGCACGTCTCCCCCGCCGGGGCTGCGCTGGGCCTGCCCCTGTCCGATATTGAGCGGAAGGTCTATTTCGCCCCCCAGGGGGACCTCTCCCCCATCGCCTGCGCCTACATCCGGGCCCGGGGGGCCGACCGTCTGTGCTCTTTCGGGGACTGGGCGGCTCTATCCGACCCCTGCGACGGGGACGCCGCCCGCTTCCTGGCCCTGGAGGTGTCCGACGGCGTCATCGCCCCGGACTACACCCCGGAAGCTTTGGAGATCCTGAAGGCCAAGCGCAAGGGCGGGTACAACGTGGTGAAAATCGACCCGGATTACACCCCCGCCCCCATTGAGCGGCGGAACATCTTCGGCATCACGTTTGAGCAGGGGTACAACGATCTGGCCATTGATGAAACCATGCTGGCCAATCTCGTCACCCAAAACAAGGACCTGCCCCAGGGGGCCAAAAATGACATGCTGCTGGCCCTGATTACCCTGAAATACACCCAATCCAACTCGGTGTGCTATGTCAAGGACGGCCAGACCCTGGGCGTAGGGGCCGGACAGCAGAGCCGCATCCACTGCACCCGTCTGGCGGGAAACAAGGCGGACATCTGGTGGCTGCGTCAGCACCCCAAGGTGCTCGCCCTCCCCTTCCCGGAGAACGTCCGCCGCCCCGACCGGGACAACGCCATCGACGCCTTTATCGCTGATGTCCTCACCCAAAAGGAGAAGGCGGACTGGATCAGCAAACTGGAGGGTGTCACCCTTGGCTCCGACGCCTTCTTCCCCTTTGGGGACAATGTGGAGCGGGCTCACCAGTCGGGGGTGAAGTACATCGCCCAGCCCGGCGGCTCCATCCGGGACGACCAGGTCATCGAGACCGCCGACAAATTTGGCATGGTGATGGCCTTTACCGGAATGCGGCTGTTCCACCACTGAGGAGGAAAGCTCATGTTTATCAGCAGTAATATTGGTTCTTTTCCATGCAATTCCCTGGAGGAATATAAGGCTCATTTAGAAACCTGTTTTCAGCAGGAAAATGAAATCTGGTGTTCCCAAAGTGAGGAGTCCAAATATCCCTGTCTGTCTATTCTGGTAAAAAGCGATCAGGCTGTCGTCAATTATTTTGAGGTGGAGGACGGCGGCGAGATGCTTGTTTCCTTCGGCGATGAAGATGCGGAAGACATCGTCTCGTTTTGCGACGGCCAATATGAAATTGCCGCATGGCAGGTAATACCGGCCTCCGATGCTATGGAGTGCGCTTTGGAATTTTTCCAATCTCAGAATGCACCTGGCTGTATTGATTGGGGAGAATTATAGGAAAGGTTGTTTATACATGAAAGTTTTAGTCGTGGGCGGAGGCGGTCGTGAGCACGCCATCTGCTGGAAGCTGGCCCAGTCGCCCAAGGTAACCAAGCTGTACTGTGCCCCGGGCAACGGGGGGATCGCCCAGGTAGCCCAGTGCGTTCCCATCAAGGCCACCGACGTGGACGGCATGGTGAAGTGGGCCAGGGAAAACGCCATGGACTTTGTCATGGTGGCTCCGGATGACCCTCTGGCCCTGGGCATGGTGGACGCCCTGGAGGCGGCGGGCATCCCCGCCTTCGGCCCCCGGAAAAACGCCGCCATCATTGAGGCCAGCAAGGCGTTTTCCAAGGAGCTGATGAAACAATACCACATCCCCACCGCCAAATACGAAACCTTCACCGGCTTGGACCAGGCTCTGGCCTACATCCGGGAGCAGGGCGCGCCCATCGTGGTCAAGGCGGACGGCCTGGCCCTGGGCAAAGGAGTGGTGGTGGCCTCCACCGTGGAAGAGGCGGAAACCGCCGTCCGGGAGATGATGGAGGACAAAAAGTTTGGAGAATCCGGCTCCACCGTGGTCATTGAGGAGTGCATGGTGGGTCCGGAGGTGACCGTCCTGGCCTTCTGCGACGGGGAACACCTGGTACCCATGCTGTCCAGCCAGGATCACAAGCGGGCCTATGACGGCAACCAGGGACCCAACACCGGCGGCATGGGAGCCTTCTGCCCCTCCCCCAAGTACACCCCGGAGATTGCGGAGCGCTGTGTCAAGGAAATTTTCCAGCCCACCGTGGCCGCTTTGAAGGCGGAGGGACGGCCCTTTAAGGGGGTCATCTACTTTGGTCTTATGTTAACTGAGGACGGCCCTAAGGTGGTGGAGTACAACGCCCGCTTCGGTGATCCGGAAACGCAGCCCCTCCTGTCCATGCTGGACACCGACCTGATGGACATTTTCCAGGCCTGCGTGGACGGCACCCTGGATCAGGTGGACATCAAGTGGAAGTCCGGAGCTGCCTGCTGTCTGGTGCTGGCCTCGGGAGGGTATCCCGTCAGCTACCAGAGCGGCTACCCCATCTCCGGGCTGGCGGAGGCTGAGGCCCTGGGGGCCACCGTCTTCCACGCCGGCACGAAAAAGGACGAGCAGGGAAACATCCTCACCGCCGGCGGCCGGGTGCTGGGCGTCACCGCCACCGCCCCCTCCCTGGAGGAGGCCATCGCCGCCGCCTACGCCGCCGCGAAACCCATCACCTTCCAGGATATGCACTTCCGCACCGATATTGGGAAGGTCTGATTGCAAACGCCGCTGCCCTCCGGGACAGCGGCGAATTTTTTTCAAAAAACACTTGACTTTTTGTCGCAACAACGCTATACTTGTTGTAGCAACTGAAAGGTGGTGAAACAGTGGTTGCACGTATGGGCCGTCCTGTATCTGACAACCCCAAGGACTTCATGCTCCGGGTCCGGCTGGACAAGGAGACGCTGGAACAGCTGGACGAGTGCTGCGAAGCGGAACAGCTCTCCCGGTCGGAGGTCGTCCGTAAGGGGATCAAGGAACAGCACGGCCGCATCAAAAAATAGAAACAACCCGCCCACTACCACATGCACGGATTGTTTCTATCACACCAAGCCCGAAGGTCTGGTAAATCTGATTATGCCACATCTCCGGGAAAAAATCAAGGAGGAAACCATGAGTTTACGAGAAGATTTGGATAAATTGGACATCGCGGTCCATAACGTATCTCAGGGAATTAACGCACTGGGGGTCATGGCGCTGGGGCTGTCCCATGCAAAGGACCCCTATGCGCAGGGCTTCAACGCACTGTACAACTATCTGTTCGACGCAAACCAGGCGTTACATAAGCATCTGGATTCCTGTTGGAGCGCGCTGTAAGCAAAAAACCGCCCCGCTGCCGTGAAGCAGTGGGGCGGTTTTGTATTCTGAGGATTATTCCTCGCCAAACATGGCCTGGAGACGGGTCAGCTTGTCGAACCGCTTCTTGGCGGTCTCCTCGTTGAGGGCGAACAGCTCCTTGGCGCGGTCGGGGAAGGACCGGGTCAGGGCGGAGTAGCGGGCCTCGTTGAGGAGGAACTCCTGGTAGCCGCCGGCGGGGGCCTTGCTGTCCAGGGTGAAGGGGTTCTTGCCCTCCTTCTTCAGGTCGGGGTTAAACCGGAACAGATTCCAGTAGCCGCACTCCACGGCCTTCTTCATCTCGACCTGGCAATTGGCCATACCGCCCTTGATGGAGTGCATCTCGCAGGGGGAGTAGGCAACAATCAGGGAGGGGCCGTGATAAGCCTCGGCCTCAGCGATGGCCTTCAGGGTCTGGTTGGGGTTGGCGCCCATGGAGATCTGAGCCACATAGACATAGCCGTAGGTCATGGCGATCTCGGTGAGGGACTTCTTGGGCATCACCTTACCGGCGGCGGCAAACTGAGCCACCTGGCCGATGTTGGAGGCCTTGGAGGCCTGACCGCCGGTGTTGGAGTACACCTCGGTGTCGAAGACGAAAATGTTCACGTCCTCGCCGGAGGCCAGGACATGGTCCACGCCGCCGTAGCCGATGTCGTAGGCCCAGCCGTCGCCGCCGAAGATCCACACGGACTTCTTGGCCAGGTAGTCCTTCTCGTCCAGAATCTCCTTGACCAGCTTGCAGGCGTCGCAGTCGCAGTACTTGGCGCCGGAGGCTTTCAGCTCCTTGGCGTGGGCCTGGAACTGAGGCAGCTGGTCGCCAAAGACCTCGGCGGCCTTGGGGCTGGAGGTAAAAGCGACGATGTCGTCCACGGTCATGATGCTCTCTTCCAGTAGCTTGACATACTCCTTGGTAGCGGCCTCGTTGGCCTTGCCGTCCTCCATGGTGTCCAGCCACTTCTGAGCGGCCTCCTTCAGCGGGCCATAGGTGTGCTCCACCGCAATCAGGGCCTTGGTCTTCTCGGCCAGGCGGGTGCGGATGGCCTTCTGGCCCAGATACATGCCCAGGCCGTGCTCGGCGTTGTCCTCAAACAGGGAGTTGGCCCAGGCGGGACCCTTGCCCTCAGCCGTGGTGGCGTAGGGGGAGGTGGCGGCGGGGCCGCCCCAGATGGAGGAACAGCCGGTGGCGTTGGAGATATACATCCGGTCGCCGAAGAGCTGGGTGATCAGGCGGGCATAGGCGGTCTCGGCACAGCCGGCGCAGGAGCCGGAGAACTCCAGCAGAGGCTTCTTGAACTGGGAACCCTTGACGGACAGGTCGGCCATATCCTCCTTGATGCTGACGTTGGCCACCATATAGTTGAACACGTCCTGCTGGGCGGCCTCCTGCTCCTGGGGTACCATGGCCAGAGCGTCCACCGGGCAGGTCTTCACGCACACGGAGCAGCCCATGCAGTCCAGGGGGCTGACGGCGATGGTGAACTTGTACTGGCCCTTGCCCTTGCCAGCCTTGACGTCCACGATCTTGGCGGCCTCGGGGGCGTTCTTGGCCTCCTCCTCGGTGAGGGCGAAGGGACGGATGGTGGCGTGGGGGCAGACATAGGAGCACTGGTTACACTGGATACACTTGGAGGAGTCCCAGGCGGGCACGGCCACGGCCACGCCCCGCTTCTCGTAGGCGGCGGCGCCCAGCTCGAAGGTGCCGTCGGCATAGGGGGAGAAGGCGGAGACGGGCAGAGAGTCGCCGTCCATGCGGTCCACGGGATCGAGGACGTTGCTGACCAGATCCACCAGCTTGGCGGGACCGGTATGCTTGTTCTCCTTGGGGGCGTCCTGGGCATCCTTCCAGGAAGCGGGAACCTCAAACTTCTTGAAGGCGGTGGCGCCGGCATCAATGGCCTTGTGGTTCATGTCCACGATGTCCTGGCCCTTCTTCAGGTAGGAGTGGGTGGCGGCGTCCTTCATATAGCCGATGGCCTCGTCGCCGGGCATGACCTTGGCCAGGGCGAAGAAGGCAGACTGGAGGATGGTGTTGGTGCGCTTGCCCATGCCGATCTCCTGGGCCAGGTCGATGGCGTTGATGGTGTAGACCTGGATGTTGTTCTCGGCAATATACCGCTTGGCCACGGCGGGCATGTGCTTGTCGACCTCCTCGTCAGACCACTGGCAGTTGATGAGGAAGGTGCCGCCGGGCTTCACGTCCCGGACCATAGGGAAGCCCTTGATGATATAGGCGGGCACGTGGCAGGCCACAAAGTCGGCCTTGTTGATATAGTAGGGGGCGCGGATGGGCTTGTCACCGAAGCGCAGATGGCTGACGGTCACGCCGCCGGTCTTCTTGGAGTCGTACTGGAAGTAAGCCTGCACGTACTTGTCGGTGTGGTCACCGATAATCTTGATGGAGTTCTTGTTGGCGCCCACGGTGCCGTCGCCGCCCAGGCCCCAGAACTTGACCTCAATGGTGCCCTCGGCAGCGGTGTTGGGAGAGGGCTTCTCCTCCAGGGAGAGACCGGTGACGTCGTCCACGATGCCGATGGTGAACTTCTTCTTGGGGGCGTCCTTGGCCAGCTCCTCGTACACGGCGAAGACGGAACGGGGCGGGGTGTCCTTGGAACCCAGGCCGTAGCGGCCGGCGATGACGGTCTTGTCACAGATGCCGTTCTCAGCCAGAGCGGTGATCACGTCCTGATACAGGGGCTCGCCCAGGGAGCCGGGCTCCTTGGTGCGGTCCAGCACGGCGATCTTCTTGCAGGTGGCGGGGATGGCGGCGATGAGCTTGTCGGCCCGGAAGGGGCGGTACAGGCGGACCTTCACCATGCCCACCTTTTCGCCATGGGCGTTCATATAGTCGATGACCTCCTCGGCCACGTCGCAGAAGGAGCCCATGCAGATGATGACGCGGTCAGCGTCGGGCGCGCCATAGTAGTTGAACAGCTGATAGTCGGTGCCCAGCTTGGCGTTGATCTTGCCCATATACTCCTCGACGATCTCGGGGAGGGCCTCGTAATACTTATTGGAAGCCTCACGGTGCTGGAAGAAGATGTCACCGTTCTCGTGGGAGCCGCGCATGGTGGGATGCTCGGGGTTCAGAGCCCGGGCACGGAATTCGGCCACAGCGTCCATGTCCACCATCTCGGCCAGATCCTTGTAGTCCCAAATGGCCACCTTCTGGATCTCGTGGGAGGTGCGGAAGCCGTCGAAGAAGTTGATGAAGGGAACGCGGCCCTTGATCGCGGCCAGGTGGGCCACCGGAGCCAGGTCCATGGTCTCCTGCACGTTGCCCTCGGCCAGCATGGCAAAGCCGGTCTGGCGGCAGGCCATCACATCGGAGTGGTCGCCAAAGATGTTCAGCGACTGGGCGGCCACGGTACGGGCGGACACATGGAACACGCCGGGCAGCAGCTCGCCGGCGATTTTGTACATGTTGGGGATCATCAGCAGCAGGCCCTGGGAGGCGGTGTAGGTGGTGGTCAGGGCGCCCGCGTTCAGAGAGCCGTGGACGGTACCGGCGGCGCCGGCCTCAGACTGCATCTCGATGACCTTCACGGTGTTGCCAAAGATGTTCTTCTGGCCCTGGGCGGCCCACTGGTCCACATAGTCGGCCATGGGGCTGGACGGCGTGATGGGGTAAATGCCGGCTACCTCGGTAAATGCGTAGCTGACATAGGCCGCAGCGTTGTTGCCGTCCATGGTTTTGAATTTTCTTGCCATAGAGGTTCCCTACTTTCTTCCTAATTTTCTGAGGTTGCGATGGTGCTTCTCTGCTCTATTTTACAGGCCTGTCCCCATCGAACCAATTGCCAAAACAGTTATAATCTTGATAGGCAAACAGTTATATCGGGACAGACCCGCGCCCCCCTGGCAGACTGGGGCTGAGCTCGGGATTCCATACACGGTATAGTGTATCACTTTTTCCTGCGTTTGTAAACTTGCCAGTGAAAATTTCCCCCGCAAATTTTCACATTGTCCCGGCAGGCAAAAACCCGCCCCGCCAGCGGTCCTGGCGGGGCGGGTATTAAGTAAAGGGTTATGCCGGGGATCAGCCGCCCATAGCGGTGGTGGAGATCAGCTCACCAAACTTGGCGGCGTCGGTGGGAATCCAGATCTCCTTGACCTTGCCCTCGACCTCCATGCTGGTCAGCTCAAAGTCCACGTCGAAATCAGCGGTCTTGTCGGTGGGCTCAATGCCGGCGATGGCGCCGGCAACAGCGGACAGAAGGGAGCCGAACGCATCCTCCATATCGCCGCTGGTGAACAGCTCGGGGTCCAAGGTGCTCATGGCCTCCGTCATAGCCTGGGTCAGGGCCTCGGGATCGAAGGTGTTGACGGTGCAGGTCACCACAGCGGTACCCGCCTTCTCGTCAGACTCCTTCACCTTGGCGGTGAGCTCCACGCTGCTGAACATGGACATAAACGCGTCGACAAACTCCTGCATCTCCTCGGCGCTGACGGTATAGCCCATGCTGGAGAAGTTGGCCACCAGCTCGTCAGACAGCTCCTCATAGACGCTGCCGTTCAGCCCCATGGCAGTGCGGGCCGCGTCCTCATCGGCGTAGCCGAACAGCTCTACCGCCTTAGAGGCGTCGTCTTTCAAAATCATTTCATAGAGGGCTACCGCTACCTGGTCAGCAGCAATGGGAGCCTCCTTTTTGCAGCCGGTCAAAGTCAGGGAGAAAAGCATGACCATCGCCAGCAGCAACGCGGGGATTCTATGGGTTTGTTTCATTCAAATCGCTCCTTCTTCATATTCATTCTGAAGGCACCTTGTCCTGCAACTTCGTTGCAGGACAGAAGGGTACCCTTCTGTTTCACTATATTACCATACTGCAAAACATCATGCAAGCTAAGAATTCCGGCATTTCTCACAAGATTCCCCTTGAGTGCCATCCTATTTATCTGCTCTTTTTTCATCCCATTTCCTATGTTGCAATTTCCACCAAATACCGTTACAATAGGTTTGAACGAAATTTCACCGAACGGAGCGGTAAGACTATGGTACGATCCATCCAATCTCTGGGGCTTCAAGGGGTCACCGGCTACCTGGTGACCGCCGAGTGCGACCTGTCCAGCGGCCTGCCCGCCTTTACCGTGGTGGGCCTGCCCGACGCCGCCGTCAACGAGGCCCGGGAGCGGGTACGGGCCGCCATCAAAAACTGCGGCTTCACCTTCCCGGTCAGCCGGATCACCGTCAATCTGGCCCCCGCCCATCTGAAAAAGATCGGCACCCTGTACGATCTGCCCATGCTGGTTGGCATTCTGGCCGCCGGAAAGCAGCTGCGCCTGCCCAAGGAGAACTGCGCCTTTCTGGGGGAGCTGTCTCTGTCCGGCCAGCTGCGGCCCTGCGCGGGGATGCTGTCCATGGCCCTGGCCGCCAAGCGGGAGGGGATTGAAGCCCTGTACGTCCCCGAGGAAAACGCCGCCGAGGCCACTCTGGCAGAGGGACCCACCATCTACCCCGTCCGGGATGTGGCCCAGCTGGAGCGCCACCTGATGGGGGATGAACCCATCTCCCCCGCCCCGCCCTGGGCGCCCAACCCCGCCGCCTTCCACTGCCCTGATCTGTCCGAGGTGAAGGGCCAGGAGCAGGTGAAGCGGGCGCTGGAGATTGCCGCCGCCGGGGGACACAGCGTTCTCATGTCCGGCCCGCCGGGGACAGGCAAGTCCATGCTGGCCCGCCGTCTACCCGGCATCCTCCCCAACATGACCCGTCAGGAGGCGCTGGAATGCACCGAAATCCACTCCATCATGGGCCAGACCAGCGCCAGGCAGCCGCTGATTACCCTGCGGCCCTTCCGCTCCCCCCACCACACCGTGTCCGCCACCGGCATGGCCGGAGGAGGCTCCAACCCCCGGCCAGGGGAAATTTCCCTGGCCCACAACGGAGTACTCTTCCTGGACGAGCTGCCCGAGTTCCCCAAGGAGGTGCTGGAGGTCCTCCGCCAGCCTCTGGAGGACGGCCAGGTGCAGATCTCCCGGGCGGCGGGCACCGTCACCTACCCCGCCCGGTTCATGCTGGTGTGTGCCATGAATCCCTGCAAGTGCGGCTGGTACGGCCACCCCTCCGGCCGGTGCCGCTGCTCCCAGGCGGAGGTGAAAAAGTACCTGTCCCGGCTGTCCGGACCCCTGCTGGACCGGCTGGATCTGTTTGTAGAGGTGTCCCCCCTGGAGTTTGACGAGCTGTCCCAGCGGGAGCGGACGGAGACCTCCGCCCGGGTAAAGGAGCGGGTGGACGGCGCCAGAGCCCTCCAGACCGGGCGGCAGAGGGACACCGGCGTCCCCTGCAACGCCCAGCTGGACCGGGAGGCCCTGGACCACTTCTGCGCTCTGGACGAGGGCTGTCAGCGGCTGATGAAGGGGGCCTTCGACCGCATGGGCCTCACCGCCCGGAGCTACGACCGCATCCTCCGGGTGGCCCGCACCATCGCTGACCTGGACGGCGGCGGGGACATCTCTCCCACCCACCTGGCCGAGGCTTTGCAGTACCGGCCGCCGGAGTATTTACGACGATAAACAAACATGGACGGCGATCCGCCGTCCATGTTCTTTTCACCCTGATACCCGATATGCAGCAGCTTCACGTTCTGTTCGGCCTTCTTTTGATTGCCAACAGCCGAAGGAAATCGTCAAATAAAGAAGTATCCACCGGCTCAAACATGATCCATTTCCCGTCATGATACGTTTGAGCTTCGCTATATGTTTCCTGAACTTCTTTTGCGTAGCTGTCTTGATCTGCTTCGAATTTCAACCGCTCCTCTTTCCCCAAGATGACCATAAACCCGATGCAGTTTTCTCTTGCATACAACGCGCACAGCGTCTTGCCGCCCCGGCGGTATTTATACTCATATTTCCACGCTTTACCGCCCTTGTTCCACAAATGATCCATATCATAGGTTTCATCAATCCGCGTACACAGCCTGTTCCATACAGCATACAGAGACGGCCCGACGAGAGCTGCCATTTCTTCTTCGCCGGGAATCATATCAGCCATCGTTCATTCCTTTCTCCACCGCTTCAGGGTGGGGAACCAGCCCCGCATCATCTTCTCCGCCTCCTTCTGGGGGCCGAAGGGGTGGCCGTTCTCCTCGTTGAACTTCAGGTTGAAGGCGATAATGTCGTTCATGGTGGCGTCGGGAGCGGTAAAGGCTCCGTTCTGATAGCAGTAGCGGCAGTAGTCGCCGCTGAGGGCGCCGCCGGCCTCGGTGCCCTGGTCCTCGGGCTTGTCCAGAGGCATGCCGCAGCACTGGCAAAATTTACGTTCTTCCATTGAGAAAACCTCCTTATGTTGGACGGGGTCTGTTCCCCTGTCTCTGACATAAGGATACGCCGCAAAACCGGACAGGGTCTGTCAGGTTTCATAAACCTTCAGCGCTTTTTTCAGCTCCCCTTTCAGGATGTCCCGCCAGTAGTCCGGCGACTGCACCTCCAGCTGACCGCCGAAGGACAGCAGAAAGGACAGCAGCCACTGGTCCTCGGGAAAGGTACAGCTCACCAGGAGGGAGCCGTCCGGCTGGGCGGTGATCTCCCGGGGGTGGAAGTAGTCCCGTACCCGCCAGGCGGCGGAGGGGGCGAACCGCAGCCGCAGGTCCACTCCCCGGTTTCCGTCGGGCGGCGAAGCCTCCAGCCACTCCGGAGGCTGGCGGGGCGGACAGGTCCCCTCCTCCGGCACAAGGCGCTCCATCCGCACCAGACGGAAGATACGCCAGTCCTGCTTCTGACGGCAAAAGGCGGACAGATACCAGCATCCCGACTTGAACACCAGCCGGGCGGGCTCCACCGTGCGGCGGCTCTTCTCCCCAGCGGAGCTGTAGTAGGTGAAGGACAGGGGGGAACGTTCCAGAATAGCCCCCTTCACCAGCGCAAAATTTTCCCGCTCCACCGCGCCGCTGCCCCAGTCTGTAAAGTCCACTTCCAGCCAGCCGTCCCCCTCCCGGCGGAAGAGGGCGGACAGCTGGGACAACGTCTCCCGCTCCTCCGTCCCGCCGGTGGCCAGGATGGCCTGGAGAGCGAACAGAATCTCGTCCTGCTGCGCCCGGGACAGCAGCGCCTTGTCCAGCACGAACTGGTCCATCAGGCGGATGCCGCCCCCCTGGCCCTGCTGGGTGAACACCGGGATTCCGGCGGCGGACAGGGCGTCGATGTCCCGGTAGATGGTGCGCTCCGACACCTCCAGCCGCTGGGCCAGCTCCCTGGCGGTGAGGGTACGCTTCTCCACCAGGAGGTATAAAATCTCAAAGAGGCGGCCGTTTTTCATCGGACCTCAATCTGTTCCAGCACCTGGCCGATGGGCAGGTTGATGGCCAGGTCGGCCCGGCTGTCGTAGGGGGTAGGACTCTTGTTGATGAGCACCAGCCGGGAGCCCTGATAGTAGTTGATGAGCCCGGCAGCGGGGTAGACCGCCAGAGAGGTCCCGCCGATGATGAGCAGGTCGGCGGAGAGGATATCCATTACCGCCCCCTCCATGGTGGCGCTGTCCAGGCTCTCCTCGTAGAGGACCACATCGGGCTTGACTGTCCCGCCGCAGGAGCACTTGGGCACCCCCTGCCCCGCCTTGATGTCCTCCACTGTGCAGGGCTTGCGGCAGTTCATGCAGTAGTTGCGGTGGACCGAGCCGTGAAGCTCCCAAACCCGCTTGGACCCCGCCTTCTGGTGCAGGCCGTCGATGTTCTGGGTAACCACAGAGCGCAGCCTGCCCGCCGCCTCCAGCTCGGCCAGCTTCTTGTGAGCGGCGTTGGGCTGGGCATCCAGGCAGAGCATCTTGTCCCGGTAGAAGCGGTAAAATTCCTCGGGCTGGGCGTCGAAGAAGGTGCGGCTGAGGATCTCCTCCGGGGGCCAGGCGTACTTCTGGTTGTACAGGCCGTCCACACTGCGGAAATCCGGGATGCCGCTCTCGGTGCTCACCCCCGCCCCGCCGAAAAACACAATGGCCCGGCTCTCGTCAATCCACTGCTGTAAGGTTTTTATTTTTTCGTCCATGGGAAGCCCTCCTTATAAACTGGAAGTTACCATTTTCCTTTCACAATTCGTCCTCCGACCAAAATGCCGGAAAAGATAACAGTGAAAAACAAGAACGTAAGCCAGATCGGACTTAGTACCCAAAGCCAGGACCACGAAATCAATCCCGTCGCTTTTAGCACAACAAAAATCAGTGTTAAAACAACTAGAGGGTCTACCCCAGACCGTTTAACTTTCTTCTCCATACATATAAGCACCTCCAAAAACGAGATTTATCGTTCTAATTATATCACTGCCACCCTTCAACGTCAACGCACAGGAAATCTCCCTCTTGACTTAAACCCGGCTTCAAGTGGTAAGATGGCTCCAATCAAACAGAAGGAGGACGGTCATGAATTACCGTACATTGGGCCGCACCGGGCTGAAGGTCAGCGAGATCGGCATGGGCTGCGAGGGCCTCGTGGGCAAAAGCTATGACCAGGTGAAGGAATTTGTGGACCAAATGGAGGAGTTGGAGGTCAACTGCATCGACCTGTACACCTCCAACCCGGAGGTCCGCTCCAACCTGGGGCGGGCTATGGAGGGGCGGAGAGACAAATTTGTCCTGCAATCCCACCTGTGCTCCGTCTGGAAGAAGGGCCAGTATCTGCGCACCAGGGACATCAATAAGGTGAAAGCCGGCTTTGAGGAGATGCTCCGCCTACTGAACACTGGCCACATTGAAATCGGCATGATTCACTACTCGGACGCTCTGTCCGACTGGCAGGAAATTGTCAACGGCCCCATCATGGCCTACGCCCAGGAGCTGAAGGCAGCCGGGAAAATTGGCTGCATCGGCCTGTCCAGCCACAACCCGGAGGTGGGGCAGGCGGCGGTGGACAGCGGGCTCATCGACGTGCTCATGTTCAGTGTCAACCCCTGCTACGACCTCCAGCCCGCCAATGAGGACGTGGAGCAGCTGTGGGCGGAATCCGCCTACGAGCACCGGCTGGTGAACATGGACCCCCAGCGTCAGGCCCTGTATGAGAGCTGCCAGCGCAGCGGAGTGGGCGTCACGGTGATGAAAGCCTTCGGCGGCGGCGACCTGCTCAGCCAGTACTCCCCCGCCGGGGTGGCGCTCACCCCCTTCCAGTGCCTGCACTACGCCCTCACCCGGCCCGGGGTGGCCTGCGTCATGGCGGGGGCCAGGACGGTGGAGGAACTGGTCCAGTGCGCCGCCTACGAGAAGGCTCTGGACAGTGAAAAGGACTACGCCGCCGCCTTCGCCGCCATGCCCAAGATCAGCTGGGAGGGCCACTGCATGTACTGCGGCCACTGCGCCCCCTGTCCCCAGGGCATCGACGTGGCGTCGGTGACCAAGTTCCTCAACCTGGCCAAGGCCCAAGGCGGGGTGCCCGAGACAGTGCGGGAGCACTACGCGGTCCTTCCCCACCACGCCGGGGAGTGCCTGGCCTGCGGGGCCTGTGAGAAGCGGTGCCCCTTCTCGGTGTCCATTGTGGAGAGCATGAGGCAGGCCGCGGAGCTATTCGGAACCTAACATAAAACCCTCCACCAGACTGGTGGAGGGTCTTTTTTATGCGATCCCCGCGAGGATGGCCTGGAGCAGCTCCTCCCGGCCGGTCCCCTTCTCGGCGGAGAAGGGGATCAGCTGATCCTCCTCCCCCAGCTCCAAGGTGTCCCGGATGAGCTGGAGGTTGGACTCGATCTCGCTCTTTTTCAGCTTATCCAGCTTGTTGGCCACGATGATAAGTGGACAGCCCGTGTCCTTGAACCAACGAAACATGGTGCCGTCGTCGGCGGTGGGCTTGTGGCGGGAGTCCACGATCATCACCCCCAGGGTCAGCAGGTCGGGCCGGGCAAAGTAGTCCTCCATCAGCCGCCCCCACCGGTCCCGCTCCGCCTTGGACACCTTGGCGTAGCCGTAGCCGGGCAGGTCCACCAGATAGAAGGTCTTATCGATGTTGAAGTAGTTCACATGGACGGTCTTCCCCGGCGCGGCCCCCACCCGGGCGAAGTTTTTCCGGTTGAGCAGCCGGTTGATCACCGACGACTTGCCCACGTTGGACCGTCCGGCAAAAGCCACCTGGGGCAGGCCGTCCTGGAGGAAGTTTTTCGGGGAGACGGCGGAGAGCACAAACTCCGCGTTCTGCAAATTCACCGTCATAGCGCCCTCCTCACTGGCTCATCCGGGAGCTGCCCTCCCCCTGGGACGCGGGCGGGACAGCGGGAAGCTCCGGGGTCTTTCTGGGCCGCCCCCGCTTGCGGACGGGCGCCGCATCCACCGGCTTGTTGAGGGCGTTGGCCAGCACCTGGTCCGCCCGTTCCACCAGGATGAACTGGAGGGCCTTGCGGACGGTCTGGTCGATCTCCTCCAGGTCCTTGGCGTTATCGGCGGGGAGGATCACCGTCTTGATGCCGTTGCGGAAGGCGGCCATGGTCTTCTCCTTCAGTCCTCCGATGGGCAGCACCCGTCCCCGGAGGGTGACCTCCCCAGTCATGGCGATTCCCCGGCGCACCGGGACCCCCGTCAGGGCGGATACCATGGCGGTGGTGATGGCAATGCCGGCGGAGGGGCCGTCCTTGGGGACAGCGCCCTCGGGAAAGTGGACGTGGATGTCCTTTTCCTTGTAGAAGTCAGCAGGGAGGTTCAGCCGGCCGGCCTGGCTGCGGATGAAGCTGAAGGCGGCGTGGGCCGACTCCTTCATCACATCCCCCAGATTTCCCGTGAGCTCCACCTTGCCGGAACCGGGGACCACGTTGACCTCCACCTCCAGCAGCTCGCCCCCCACCGAGGTCCAGGCCAGACCGTTGACCACTCCGGTCCGCTCCTCCAGGGCCTGGCGCTCGGGGTGGTACCTGGGCACACCCAGGTATTCTTCCAGGTCCTTTTCGGTAACCTTAACGGCTTTCGCCTCCTCTGATACCACCTTCATGGCCGCCTTGCGGCAGACGGCGGCCAGACGGCGCTCCAGCACCCGGACCCCCGACTCCCTGGTATAGGCGGCGATGATCTCCCGCAGCGCCCCGTCCGACACCTTGAGCTGGGGCTTGGTCAGGCCGTGGCGCTCCCGCTCCTTGGGCAGCAGGTGCTTTTTGGCAATCTGCACCTTCTCCTCGTCGGTGTAGCTGGACAGCTCGATGACCTCCATCCGGTCCAGCAGGGGCCGGGGGATGGTGTCGGTGGTGTTGGCGGTGGTGATGAACATCACCTGGGACAGGTCGAAGGGGACCTCCAAAAAGTTGTCCCGGAAGGTGGAATTCTGCTCCCCGTCCAGCACCTCCAGCAGGGCGGAGGAGGGGTCCCCCCGGTGGTCCCGGCCCAGCTTGTCGATCTCGTCCAGCAGGATCAGGGGGTTGCAGCTCTGAGCCTGACTGATGGCGGTGATGATGCGACCGGGCATGGCCCCCACGTAGGTCTTCCGGTGGCCCCGGATCTCCGCCTCGTCGCTGACGCCCCCCAATGAGATGCGGGCCAGCTTCCGGTTCATGGCCCTGGCCACCGACATGGCGATGGAGGTCTTTCCCACCCCCGGCGGGCCCACCAGACAGATGACCTGCCCCTTCAGCTCAGGGGCCAGCTGGCGGACGGCCACAAACTCCAACACCCGCTTCTTCACCTTATCCAGGCCGAAGTGGTCCTGGTCCAGCGCCTTCTGGACGGCGGCCACGTTGATCTTCTCCTTGGTAGTTTTCCCCCAGGGCAGCTCCAGGCAAATATCCAGGTAGCTGCGCAGGACGGTGCTCTCCGAGGAGCTGTAGGACTGCTTGGCCAGACGGCCCAGCTCCTTGTTCAGCTTCTCCCGCACCAGATCGGGCAGGGCAGCCTGAGCGATTTTCTCCCGGTACTCCTCGATGTCGTCGGCCTCCTCCCCCAGCTCGGTCTGGATGGCCTTCATCTGCTCCCGGAGATAGTAGTCCCGCTGGTGGTCGCTCATCTGCTCTCTGGCCCGCTCCTGAATCTCCTGGTCCAAGGAGAGGATCTCCACCTCCCGCTCCAGCAGGCGGTGGAGCTTCTCCAGCCGCCGGGCGGGGCGCAGCTCCTCCAGGATGGACTGCTTGTCGCTGTTGCGCATGGGGATGTTTTGGGCGATATAGTCGGCAATGTGCCCGGGGTCCTGGCTGGCCAGCACATGAATCATCAGGTCGGGGGCCAGCTTGGGGGACAGCTCCGCGTAGCTCTGAAACAGATCGTAGGTGGAGCGCATCAGGGCCTCGGTCTTGGCGCTCCCCCGGGCAGGGGAGGCGGGGACGGCGATCTCCTGCACCTCCGCCTCCAGATGGGGGTCGGTGCGCAGCAGCTGGAGCAGGCGGCCCCGGGCCGCCCCCTCTACCATCACCCGCACGTTGTCCCCCGGCATGCGGAGGATCTGGCGGATGTTGGAGATGGTACCCACCTGATATAGGTCATCCAGCTCCGGCTCCTCCACCGAGATGTCCTTCTGGCCCACCAGAAATACAGGACTCCCAGCGGTCATGGCCGCCTCCAGAGCCCGAACCGAGGCCGTGCGGGCCACCTCAAAGTGGATGAGTACATTGGGAAACACCGTCAGCCCCCGCAGAGCGATGGCTGGCATGGTGGCAGTGTGGAGGATATCCCATTCCTTGCTCATGTCGCTTCACTTCCTTTCCAGGGATGCGAGGCCCCGCAAGGGAGCCTGTTTTCAGGATAGCACAGACGCCCCGCTCCCATAGGGCGGGGCGTCTGACGTCTCCTCAGTTATCCGGCGCGGCCGTGGTCCCGGCGGCGGGGCTGCTCCACCTGAACGCTGGCCTTGCCCAGCTTGGGGCGCTGGGTGCGCTCCGGGTCATGGGTCAGCTCCGGCGGGACCCCGTCCCGGACGCACGCGCCGGTGATGGTCACCTTGACAATGGTGGGTTCGGAGGGAATGTCGTACATGATCTGGTTCATGACCTCCTCCAGGATGGCCCGCAGGCCCCGGGCGCCGATCTCCCGGGCCACCGCCCGGTCGGCCACCGCCTCCAGCGCCTCCTGGGTGAACTCCAGCTCCACCTCGTCGTAGTTGAGCAGCACCTGGTACTGCTTCACCAGGGCGTTTTTGGGTTCGGTGAGGATGCGCACCATCTGGTCCCGGTCCAGAGACTCCAGGGTGGTGACCACTGGCATGCGGCCCACCAGCTCGGGGATGATGCCGTACTTCAGCAGATCCTGGGGCTGGATCTCGTTCATCAGCTCTCCTACGTTCTGCTCCTTCTTGCTCTTGATCTCGGCGCCGAAGCCCAGGGAACGTTTGTCCAGGCGGTGCTCGATGATCTTGTCGATACCGTCAAAGGCGCCGCCGCAGATGAACAGGATGTTATGGGTGTCGATCTGGATGAACTCCTGGTGGGGGTGCTTCCGCCCGCCCTGGGGGGGGACGTTGGCCACGGTACCCTCCAGAATCTTCAGCAGGGCCTGCTGCACGCCCTCGCCGGACACATCCCGGGTGATGGAGGTATTTTCGCTCTTCCGAGCGATCTTATCCATCTCGTCGATATAGATGATGCCTCGCTCGGCCAGCTCGATGTCGTAATCAGCGGCCTGGACCAGGCGCAGGAGGATATTCTCCACGTCGTCGCCCACATAGCCCGCCTCGGTGAGAGTGGTGGCGTCGGCAATGGCGAAGGGCACCTTCAGCACCCGGGCCAGGGTCTGGGCGAAGAGGGTCTTTCCGCAGCCGGTGGGACCCATCAGGAGGATATTGCTCTTCTGCAGCTCCACGTCCTCCGCCCCGCCAAAGTAGATGCGCTTATAGTGGTTGTACACCGCCACCGACAGGGCCACCTTCGCCTTCTCCTGGCCGATGATATACTGGTCCAGAACGGCGTGGATCTCCTTGGGGGTGGGGATCACGTCGGGAATGTCGCCGGGGAACTGCTCCAGGTCGTCCAGCAGCAGGGGCTCCGCCCCCATGGCCTCCATACACAGGTTGACACACTCGTTGCAGATATACACCCCGGGACCGGCGATCATCCGCTGCACCTGATCCGGGTGCTTGCCGCAGAAGGAACAGCGGACCTTTCTCTCATCATTGTTTGCCATGGGATACACCTCAATTTCTTGGGAATTACCGTTTGTCAATCACTTTATCCACCAGACCGTACTCCATAGCCTCCTGGGCAGTCATGAAGTTGTCCCGCTCGCAGTCGGCGGTCACCACCTCGATAGACTTGCCAGTGTTTTCGGACAGGATGCGGTTCATCCGGCTTTTGATGATCTCCAGCCGGCGCAGGTGGATGGCCATATCGGTGATCTGGCCCTGGGTGCCGGCGGAGGGCTGGTGGATCATGATCTCCGAATTGGGCAGGGCCAGCCGCTTGCCCTTGGTCCCGGAGGACAGCAGAAAGGCGCCCATGGAGGCTGCCATGCCGATGCAGATGGTGGACACGTCGCACTTGACGTACTGCATGGTGTCGTAGATGGCCATGCCGTCGGTGACCGAGCCGCCAGGGCTGTTAATGTAGAACTGAATCTCCTTGTCCGGGTCCTGGGCCTCCAGATACAGCATCTGAGCCACCACCAAAGAGGCGGTGGTGGAGTTCACCTCCTCAGACAGCATGATGATACGGTCGTTGAGCAGGCGGGAGAAGATGTCGTAGGACCGCTCGCCCCGGTTGGTCTGTTCTACTACATAGGGAACTAAGCTCATGTTGATACTCCTTTTTCAGTTGAGATACCTGATTATACCCATTGCAGGGAAAATTCATTCCGTTTGATAGACACGTGCGCCCGGGGCGGCCAAAACCGCCCCGGGACGTATTCCAGTTTACTCCTCAGCAGGCTCCTCGGTCTTCTTCTTGGCCCGGGTGCGCTTAGGCTTCTCCTCGCCCTCGTCTTCTTTTTTGGCAGCCTTCTTGGGGGCGGCCTTCTTCTTAGCCTTGCCCTCCTTGGCGCTGGACAGCACCAGCTCGCTGGCCTTCCGCAGGCTCAGGTCCTTCTTCAGCGTATCGGCGGTCACAACCGCTTTCACCTGATCCGCCTCCATGCTGTACTGCTCCGCCAGCTTGGCGATCTCCGCCTCATACTCCTCGTCGGAGACCTCGATGTTCTCCGCCTTGGCCACTGCGGTGAGGGCCAGCTCCATCTGCACCTGCTTCAGGGCGGAGGGCTTAGCCGAGGCCCGCATCATCTCGGGGGTCATGCCCATCATGGACATGTACTGATCCATGGGGATGCCCTGGCTCTGGAGGCGCATGGCGTAGTCGTCCATCAGCCGGTCGGTCTGGCTCTCCACCATCCCATCCGGGATCTCGCACTCCATGTTCTCTACCAGCTGCTCCATGATGTCGTTCTCAAAGTCGGCCTGGGCCTGGGCCTTCTTCCGCTCCAGCAGCTTGTCGCCCAGGTCCTTTCGGAAGTCGGCCAGGGTCTCAAACTCGGACACGTCCTTGGCAAACTCGTCGTCCACCTCGGGGGCCTGGGACTCCTTCACCTCGTTGCACTTCACATGGAAGACCACCGCTTTGCCGGCCAGGTCGGCGTGATAGTCCTCGGGAAAGGTGATGTCGATGTCCTTCTCCTCACCGGCCTTCATGCCGATGACCTGCTCCTCAAAGCCGGGGACGAACATGCCCGCACCCAGCTTCAGGTCGTAGTTCTCGCCCTTGCCGCCCTCAAAGGGGGTGCCGTTGTCGAAGCCCTCAAAGTCGATGACGGCGGTGTCCCCCTTCTTGGCCTTGCGCTTCACGCTGACCAGACGGGTGGCACGGTCGATATAGGGCTTGAGCTCCTCGTCGATGTCCTTCTCGGTGACCTTGGCCTCCTCCTTGGGGGCGGTCAGGCCCTTGTACTCGCCCAGCTTGGCCTCGGGGCGGACGGAGACCAGCGCCTTGAAGGTAAAGCCCTCCTTGCCCACCTCCACGATCTCCATCTTGGGGTAGCCCACGTCGTCCAGGCCCTGCTCCTTCACGGCCTCCTCGTAGGCAGCGGGGTAGACCTCGTTGATGGCGTCCTCATAGAACACGCCGGAGCCGTACATGCCCTCGATGATCTTCCGGGGGGCCTTGCCCTTGCGGAAGCCGGGGACGTTAATGCGCCCGCGCTGCTTCAGATAAACCTTCTGAACGGCAGCCTCGAACTGACCGGCCTCCACCTGGATGGTGAGCTCAACGGTGCTCTTTTCTTTCTTCTCAACACTGGTGACCTTCATTTGTCAATTTCCTCCTGTCGGTCCCGTCTCAGCGTCTTGGCGGCGGGGCCTTTTTACTTTCGCCACGATATTTTACCAGATACGCGGCCGCTTGAACAGTCTTTTTTTGAAATTTCCCTGATTTTTTCCTTTTTTATTTTCAACGAACATCCTAATCAGGCATTTTGACGGGGCCAAATACGAAAACACGCCCCAAGGGAGGCTTTTATGCTTCTACAGGATGCACACCGGCCGGAAGCCCACATAGTCGGCGGCCACCAGACGATAGTCTACTGACCCCTGCCGTCCGGTAACGGCCAGGCGGTGGCTCCCCCCGTGGAGGTGGCCGTAGCAGCACAGCTCCACCCCGTACCGCTCCAGCAGGTCGATGATCTCCTGACAGCGGTACCCCTGGTACAGGGGCGGATAATGGAGAAAGCAGATTTTTTGCTGCTCCCCCGCCGCCTTCAGGGACGCCTCCAGCCGGATCAGCTCCCGGCTGAAGATCTTTGCGGAGTGCTCCCCCCGGTCCTCCTCATAGAACCAGCCCCGGGTGCCGCACAGGGCGGTGTCTCCATAGAGGCGGCAGTTGTTGTGGAGGATGTCCAGGGTGGAAAAGCCGTTCTCCTCAAAAAAGCGCTTCATCTTGCTGGCAGTGGTCCACCAGTAGTCATGGTTGCCCTTGAGGAGCAGCTTGCGCCCTCCGGGCAGGGCGTCCAGAAAGGCAAAATCCTCCCGGGCCTCCTCCAGGCTCATGCCCCAGGATACGTCCCCGCATATCACCACGGTGTCCTCCTGGGACACGACCTGAAAGCCCTCCCGCAGCTTGTCCACGTAGCCCGTCCAGCTGCCGCCGAACACGTCCATGGGCTTGCCGCTGGCCAGGGACAGGTGGGTGTCTCCAATGGCGTACAGAGACATGGCTCACTCCAGCAGGGACCGCACTGCATCCACCATGTGTTCCTTCTCCACCACCTGGGTGAAGCGGACCTTCTTGTCCCGCAGCCCGGCCAGAGGGGCGGGGGCGGGTTGGCCCGTCCGGGCGGTGAGCTGGTCCAGGGCGTCCAGTCCGGAGGCGGCGCTGGTCTCTCCCAGAGCCGCCAGCACGCTGGAGCAGAATTTGAAGGGGCTGGCGGTGGAGGCCACGATGGCGGGGGTGTCGTCCCCGGTCTCCTGCCGGTACTGCTCCAGGGCGGAGAAGGCCACGGCGGTGTGGGTGTCGATGAGGTAGCCGTTGGCCTCGAACATGGCCCGGATCACCCGCTGAGTCTCCTGGTCGTCGCAGAAGTAGCCCTTGAACCGCCTCTGCAGCTTTTCCTTCACCCGGTCGCCCACCTGATATTTCCCCGTCTCGGACAGTTGGTTCATGTAGTGCGCGACCTCCGCTGTGTCCTGGGTGAGGGCCAGCAGCAGCCGCTCCAGGTTGGAGGAGATGAGGATGTCCATAGAGGGGGACATGGTGTTGTAGAAGGTCCGGTTCCGGTCGTAGACCCCCTCCCGCAGGAAGCCGGTGAGGACATTGTTCCGGTTGGAGGCGCAGATCAGCTGATCGATGGGCAGGCCCATCTCCCGGGCGTAGTAGGCGGCCAGGATATTGCCGAAGTTTCCGGTGGGGACGCAGACGTTCACCGTCTGGCCGGGGGCGATTTTCTCATCCCGGAGCAGGTCGCAGTAGGCGGAGATGTAGTAGACGATCTGGGGCAGCACCCGGCCCCAGTTGATGGAGTTGGCGGAGGAGAAGAAATACCCCTTGTCGGCCAGCTCCTGGCGCAGGGCCGCGTCGGAGAACAGCCGCTTCACGCCGGTCTGGGCGTCGTCAAAGTTGCCCACCACGGCGGACACCCCCACGTTGCTCCCCTCCTGGGTGACCATCTGCAGCTCCTGGACCTCCGACACCCCGTCCTTGGGGTAGAACACCAGAATCCTGGTGCGCGGCACATTCTTAAAGCCCTCCAGCGCCCCCTTTCCCGTGTCGCCGGAGGTGGCCACCAGGATGCACACCGTCTTCTCCTCCTCGGTCTTCACCAGGGAGGCGGTGAGCAGATGGGGCAGCATCTGCAGGGCCATGTCCTTGAAGGCGCAGGTGGGACCGTGCCACAGCTCCAGGCAGTGGGTATTGCTGTCCACCGTGCGCACCGGGGCCACCGCCGGGGAGTCGAACTTGTCCGGGCCGTAGGCGGCGTTGGCAAAGTCGGTGAGCTCCCGGACGGAGAACTCCTCCAAAAACTGCTTCATGATGTACACTGCCCGCTGCTGGTAGGCCATGTCCCGCATGTCCTCCAGCGCCTTGCCAGGCAGCTTTGGGATGTAGAAGGGGGTCAGCAGTCCCCCGTCCCTGGCCAGGCCCTGGGCAATGGCCTGGGCGGCAGAGTATTGGATGGTGTTGTCCCGCGTGCTGATATACCGCATGTCGATCCTTCCTTACCTTTGTATTGTCGGCTTCTATTATGCCAGTTTTCTGGAAAATGGTCAAGAGATTTATCAAGAAAAGGCGTTTTCCAGGTGGATGATCTCCGGCCGGGGCGTGGCTTCGCCCTGGGCCGCGTAGATCTCGATCACGTCGAAGCGGGGCTGGAGGTCCACCGGGCGCTGGGACAGATAGAGCAGGGCGGCGGCGCGCAGCCGGTCCTGCTTCCGCCGGTCCACAAAGGCCGCCGCGCTCCCATAGGCGGCGCTTTTGCGCAGCTTGACCTCCACAAAGCACAGGTATGTCCCGTCCTCCGCGATCAGATCGACCTCTCCCAAGCGGCAGCGCCAGTTGGCGGCGGAGATGGAATACCCCTTGTCCCGCAGGTACTTCGCCGCCAGCTCCTCCCCCCAGCGTCCCTTCCGGCGGCTGTCCTGACCGCTCACAGGTTTTTCAAAAAGGTCCGGCGGTGGATGGGACTGGGCCCGTGGACCCGCAGCAGCTGGTAGTGGAGCTTGGTGGGGTAGCCCTTGTGCCGTTCAAAGCGGTACTCCGGATACTGCTGCGCCATGGTCTCCATAAACCGGTCCCGGCTCACCTTGGCCAAGATGGAGGCCGCCGCGATGGAGGCGGACAGACTGTCCCCCTTCACCAGACACCGGTGGGGCGTGGTGATGGCGGCGGATTTTCCGTGATCCCGGTTGCCGTCGACCAGGGCGAAGTCCGGCCTTTGGGACAGGCCGTCAATGGCCAGCTGCATGGCCCTCATCCGGGCGCTGAGGATGTCTGTCTCGTCAATCTCCTTGGCGTCCACCCAGGCCACCGACCAGTCCAGCGCCCTCTCCTGGATGACGGGAAACAGCTTATCCCGCTGTTTGGGGGTCAGCTTTTTGGAGTCGTCCAGGCCGGGGATGTCCTCCCCAACGGGCAGGATCACCGCCGCCGCGTACACCGGCCCGGCCAGAGGACCTGCCCCCGCCTCGTCGCAGCCGCAGACAAGGGCGCGGCCCTCCTCCATCGCTTCTTGTTCGTACTGCCAAAAACTCATCAATTTCCGCTCCCTTCGTCCCCCCCGCCGGGGGCGTTCATGCATAGCTCCACCAGAGACCTTCTTTGCCAAGGGGTCCTGTTACGCCTCCGGCGCCTCCAAGGTGAATGTTCCCAGCTTTGCGCCCCGGTACTCGTCCAGGAGGACCCGGGCCATGCGTTCGGTGTCCAACCCGCCGCCGGAGACGCGCATCCCCCGCTTGGCGGCGGCGGCCTGAAGAAGCCGGTAGCCCCAGGTCACGTCGTTCTCTCCCTCCTCCCGGAGGGGGAGCTCCTGCAGCTTATAGGCGTCCAGCAGCGCCTGGGGGTACCGCTCCCCCAGCAGGGCCATGAAGTGACAGCCCAGCGTCTCCACGTCCATGATTTCGTCCTTCACCGCACCGGTGAAGGCCAGGTGCATGCCGGTGAGCTCGTCCTCAAACTTGGGCCAGAGGATGCCGGGCGTGTCCAGCAGATCCAGGCCCTGGTCCACATGGACCCACTGCTTCCCCCGGGTGACGCCGGGGCGGTCGCTGGCCTTAGCCGACTTCCTTTTGGCCACCTTATTGATGAAGGTGGATTTTCCCACGTTGGGCACCCCTACCACCATGGCCCGCACCGGACGGCCCACCTGGCCCTTCTCCCGCCATTTGGCAATCTGGTCCTTGAGCACCCCCTGGATGACGGCGGAAAACTGGCTGATCCCCCGTCCGGTCTTGGCGTCTGTCTCCAGCACGGAGCAGCCCTGGCTGCGGAAGCGGGCGGTCCAGACCTTGTTCTGAGCCGGGTCAGCCTGGTCGGCCCGGTTGAGGACGATCAGCCGGGGCTTGCCCGCGCAGATGGCGTCGATGTCCGGGTTGCGGCTGGAGACGGGGATGCGGGCGTCGATGATCTCCACCACCACGTCCACCAGCTTCAGATCGGCCTCGATCTGCCGCCGGGTCTTGGTCATGTGGCCGGGGTACCATTGGATGTTCATAGCTTCTGCTCCTTTTTGATCTCCGTCAGGACGTGCTCAATCTCCTGAAACGCCTCCTGGAACCGAGGGGCGTTCCAGGTCTGGCGCGCACGGTCCAGCAGCTGCTCCGCCTGACTGTACTCCTGCTTTTGAATGGCCGCCAGTATATCCACAATCGCGATGTTTCCCCCATACAGCCCGCCCTTCCGCTGGGCTTCAAAAATGCTTTGGCTGTCACGATACAGCGCCAGAGCCTTCTCCCCCTGCCCGGTTTGAAAATAACAGGTGCAGAGATTCAGCCGGCAGACCGTCTTCACCGCCGTGCCCACCAGCCTCCTGTCCGAGATTCCCTCCAGCAGCTCGATGGCTTTGCCAAACTCCTTCAGGTCAATATACCCGGCGGAGAGGTTCATCGTCAAAATATTTCTCAGACTCTGCCCCTTGGCGGTTTTCAGAAGCTGTTCCACTCCGGCGATGTACTCCCGGGGCTTTTGGGCCTCCAGCAGCGGAACCAGCTTTTGCATCCTCTTCTGGTAAAAAATAGTGTAACCCACATTGACCAGCACTGCCCCCAGCACAACGACTGCCGCTGCGGCCCAATACCAGCGCAGAAAAACATCCCGGTCGATGTGCAGCGCCATTTGAAGGGCGACTAACACCAGTCCGCTGCACACCCCAATCACAATGATCTTCCAAATCCGCTTCATCCGCTCCACCCTTCTTTCAGAAATTTGTAAGGAATTTGACCGCTTTTTTGTAAGAAATGTTTGGTATCCTCTCCCTGTCATTTTTTTAAGGAGGGAACCACATTGAGTTTTTTCGCGTTAAAAATCATCGCCCTGCTGTCCATGCTGTGGGACCACGTCACTTACGTCTGGCCGCTGGCCCTGACGGTGGAGGTCCTGTTCTTCCCCGACGCTGCCGAGACCATCCCGGCGCTGCTGGTTCTCCAGCGGGCCACCGACTACATCGGCCGCATCGCCGCCCCCATCTTCCTGTTCTCCATTGCCAACGGCTACCGCCACACCCGCAACTTTAAAAAGTACGCCCTGCGGCTGCTGGTCTTCGCCTGCCTGGCGGAGTATCCCTACTATCTCCTGTTCGGCTTCCATGGGAACATCATGTTCACCCTGCTGCTGGGCCTGCTCACCCTGCGGCTGATGGACTGGGGCAACGGGAAGCGGGACGGGCTGGGGTATGTCCTGGCCGCCGGGATGGTAATCACCGCCGAGCATTTCGCCCTCGCTGAGGGAAAGGGGCGTTATCTTCTCTTCATCCTGGTATTTTATCTCACCGAACAGTGGCCAGTTCGGAAAAAGGCCCTGCTGTGGCTGTTTCTCATGCCCCTGTCCCGGTACAGGCTGGCCTGGATGCTTTTCTCTGAACAGCTTTTTACCTGGCGGTGGCTCCATATGCTGTGCATCAACGCGGTGGGGCCTCTGCTGGGGGTGGCGTTCACCTTCTTCTACAACGGAAAGAAGGGTCCCACTTTCCCGGGGGACAAGTACCTGTGGTACGTCTTCTACCCCGCCCACCTGCTGGCGCTGGGGCTGGCGCAAAAGGCGCTGCTGGGCATGTAAGCCTGTTATCCCAGACGATTTACCATAATATACTCCTCTTCCGTTTCACCGACAATCTCAAAGCCTGTATTCTGATACAGTTTAACCGCATAGTTGGCCTTTTGAACCGCAAGGGACGCCTTCTCATACCCACAGCTTTTCAAAATGGCAAGCATCCGCCTCATCAGTTCGGTTCCGATTCCAAGGCCCCGGTATTCCCTGTACAGAGAAATTGCAAAGGAGGGCGTCTCATTGTCAATATGTCCATAATCGTTCATCATACGAACCCAGACCGCTCCCGCAACCCTGCCGTCCACCTCCGCAACGAGAGACCGGTCATGTTCCTCGTGTCCAAAACCGGCAATATAAACTTGCAGTTCCGGGATTTCCAATATGGATTTCGACGGCGGAGCCGTTCCTTCCGGCACAAAAATCGCCTCATATAAAAAATGCTTCAACAGAGGATATTCTGACTCTTTCATCGCTCTTATCCTGTAATCCATACGAAATCTCCATAACAAACACAGTCAAATTTAAGAAAAAGGAGCGGCACAGCCGCTCCTTTTTTGAATCACAGCAATTCCTTGACCTTGGCGGCCTTGCCCACGCGGTCGCGCAGGTAGTACAGCTTGGCGCGGCGCACCTTGCCCTTGCGGACAACCTCCACCTTCTCCACAGAGGGAGCATGGAGGGGGAACACCTTCTCCACGCCGATGCCGTAGGAGATGCGGCGGACGGTAAAGCTCTCCTCGATGCCGCCGTGCTTCTTGGCGATGACGGTGCCCTCAAAGACCTGGATACGCTCCCGGCTGCCCTCCTTCACCCGCAGGTGAACGCGGACCGTGTCACCGATGGACACCTTGGGGGGCTCGGCCTTTGTGTACTTTTCGGTAAATGCTTTCATCAGATCCATGAAAATTTCCTCCTGTTGTATAGGCGTTCATTCCGGCCCTGTTCCTGTTCAAGGTCGCCGCAGAGGACCGCCCGTTATTCAGACCAATGCAGTATATCACAGCTTTTTCCCGATTGCAAGCAGTTTTTTCGAAAATGTTCTACCGGGCGGGACGGATATAGCCGATGCCGTCCTCCTCAAAGATACGGCCCAAGACCTGTCCCGACTGGCTCTGCACCAGCCACTCCTCCTCCCCCGTCTTCTCCAGTTCCACCGGGTACAAATAGGCCCCGTTGTACCAGTACAGCACCGCAAAGCTCTCCGGGTGGTTGGCCTCCCGGTTCCACTGGCGGTACATGGGGTCGGAGGGCAGAGGGGTCACAGGGGGCAGGTCCTCCCCACCCAGCGCCGACAGCAGGCCGGCAAAGGCCCACTCGCTCTCGGTGCAGCCATGGATGTGCTCGTGCCAGAAGAAGTTCTGGTTGGACAGATAGGACGCCTCCAGATTGAGGATGCCCACCCGTCCGGACGTTTGGTCCAGCCCGTGGGCCTCCAGGGAGTCGATCACCAGATGGGCCGCCTTCCAATCGTAGTAGGTGGTATCACGGTAGTCCGCCACCTCGCTGGCCCCGGCCACGCAGAAGACGAAGGCCGCAGCCGCAGCCAGGGCGGCCAGCCCGCCCCGCTGGAGGGGCAGCCTGTCCCACAGCCAAACCAGAAGGGCGTCCACCACCAGAGCAATCCCCGGAAAGGAGGTCACCGCCCCCCGCAGGGAGAACCAGGGGTTGCCCAAGATCAGAAAGAGGCTCACCGGCCCAGCCGCCAGGAGCAGGCCGGACAGGACCGCCAGTCCGGTGCGGTCCGCGCCCGGCTCCTCATCCACCAGACGGCGGGCCGCCAGGCCGAAGCCTACACACAGAACCAGCACCCCAAGCACACACACAAACAGTCCGGAGGGGATCATTCCGATTCCCCGCACAAAGCCCTTCACCAGCGTAAGGAAGCCGCCCTTCAGGAACACGTCCCGGATCTGCCCCATGATGTCAGGGAAAAAGACCGTCCAGTAGTAGCGGCTGAAGGGCAGGATGATCTCCGCCCGGCTGCTGTATACACCTCCCGACGCCATCAGGTGGGTAAAGAGAAAATACAGCCCCAGCGCGGGCGCCCCCCACAGGGAGACAGCGCAGCTCCGGAACTCCTTCCGGCCCAGCAGCCGCTCCAGAATGGCCGTCCCCACCGTCAGGGTGACGGAGAGGATGCCCGCCTGCTCGTAGAAGCCGAAGGGAAGCAGCTGCAGGGGCAGATAGAGCAGCAGCCAGCCCAGACCATCCCCGTCCAGCCAGCGGAGAAAGGTCCAGGCTGCCAGGACGGCGAAGAACATACCCACCACCACCCGGGTGGAGGCGGACATCCAGTAGACGCCCTCCATCCCAAGGGGGAGCAGGGCCACGATCACCGGGAACAGGGGGCTGAGACGGAAATACCGCCGGAGAACGCTCCAGAACAGCAGAGCGGTCCCTGCGTACAGCAGGGAGATCAGGGCAACCCCCAGGATCATGTGGTCAAACATGGGGCCCCACAGGAAATAGTCCGCCAGCCCCGCCAGCGGACGGGAGGCCAGCAGGCCGGTGGCCTGCTGAAGCGCCCGAAAGCTTTCGGCGGAGGGATAGTTGTGGTACTGGATGTAGTCATCCAGCTGGGGAAAATATTCAAAGCCACAGGCGCAGTTTCGCACCATCAGCAGGAGAAACAGCAGCAGAAGCAGGCCCGCCAGCCCTTTCCCGTCCGATTTTTTGCGCTTATACATCCAAATAGACCTCCCGGTGAACCTGGGACACCCGCACCTCCACCTCCGGGAACGCCTTGGCCAGCCGCCGGGCCAGCGGAGCGCACACCACGTTCTCTGTGGGGAAGTGGCCCGCGTCCATCAGGCTCAGCCCCAGGGCCTTGGCGTCCAGGAAGTTGTTGTACCGCAGGTCGGCGGTGACAAAGGTGTCGCAGCCCTGGGCGATGGCGTCCTCCATCATGGAGCCGCAGGCGCCGCCCCCCACTGCCACCCTGCAGACAGGCCGTCCACCGTCTACAAAGCGCACCGAGGCGGCCCCCAGCTTCTCCTTCACAAAGGCGGCGTATTGGGCCGCGGACAGCCCCGGCTGATGGACCGTCCCCACCCGGCCGATGCCGTAGGGACGGCCCTGGCTGTCCACCCCCGCCTGCCGAAGCTGGCCCAGGTCTGTCAACTCCAGCGTCCGGGCCAGACAGCCGTTCACCCCGCCGTGGGCGGCGTCCAGGTTGGTGTGGGCGCAGATGGCGGCGATCCTGTTCTCCGCCAGCGCCAGCAGGACCTGGCCTGTCAGCGTCTCATCGGTGACCGACTTCACCGGGTTGAAGATCACCGGATGGTGGGCCGCAATCAGCTGCGCCCCCCAGCCGGCCGCCTCCTCTGCCACCTCGGCGGTGATGTCCAAGGCCACCAGCAGCTTGGTCACATCCCGGTCCCCCCGGCCCACCAGAAAGCCGGCATTGTCGAAGCCCTCCTGGGTGTCAAAGGGGGCGATCTGATCAATAAACTGGTAGACTTCCTTTACCGTTGCCACAATTCCCACTCCTTTTTCATGTCAAACAGGCCCGCACGAACCTCCTCCAGCGCCTTGCGGCGGGAGAGGACCTCCTCTCCCCTGCCCTGGGCCATGCCCTCCAGGGCCCGGCCCGTCCGGGCGATCCACTGGTCCAGCCAGGTCCCCCGCAGAGGGTCCGCTGTATTTTTTCCCGCCCACAGCTCCGCCGGGGACAGGGGGGACATCTCCCCCGCCCGGACCAGCAGGGCGGTATAGAGGGTATCCCCCTCCTGGGCCAACCGCTCCTCCACGATGGAAAAGCCGTTTTTCTGGAGCCACCCGCGGAGCTCGGGCATGGAGGACATGGGCTGGAGAACCAGCGGCACGTCCCGCTTCCGGACCCAGGGGGCGGCGGATAAAATGGCGGCGATGGTCTCTCCGCCCATGCCCGCGATGGCCACAACGTCCACCTCATCGGGCTGGATGCCCGTCAGACCGTTACACAGCCGGAAGGCCACCTTCCCCGTCAGGCCGTACTCCTGCACGGTGGCCCTGGCCCGGTCCAAAGGGCCACGGCGCAGATCGGCGGCGATGGCCCAGGGGATCTTCCCCTCCAGGATCAGGGCCGCCGGGAGGTAGGCGTGGTCGGTGCCCACGTCGGCCAGCCGAACCCCCGCCGGGACCAGCTCCTCCACCGTCCGCAGACGGGGGGACAGCTCCGGCCGCCTCACAGCTCCGCCTCCCGGATGGACAGCTGGATGGCCTGAGCAAAGTCCCGGACCGCCCGCTCCCGTTCCCCGTTCATAAAGGGCTCCCGTCCGCCCCAGTCACGGCGGCAGAACAGGCCCATGTACTCCAGCCCCCCGTGGCGGCAGAAGCGTTTCAGCCCCTCCTCCCAAAGACCGGCCCCCTCCTCCGGGGGATAGCCGCAGGTGACGATGGAGGCCAGACGTTTCCCCTCCAGCAGCCTGGGTCCCTTCTCTCTCCCGTAGTTCTTCACTCCGGCGTAGATGACCCGGTCCAGCAGGGCCTTCATGGGGGCGGTACAGAAAAAGGCGTAGATGGGGGTGGCCAGGATGATGACGTCACAGTCCAGCATGGCCTGAAACACCGCCTGGAGGTCATCCTCCTGGATGCAGCCCAGGCCGTCCAGCACATCCTGACAGGTCTTGCACCCCTGGCAGGGACTGATCCTCCTGTCACAGAGCCAGACCGTCTCAGCGTCCACCCCCATGGTCTTGCACTCCTCCAGGAAGGGGCGCAGCAGGGCGGCGGTGTTCCCCTCCCTCCGGGGGCTGCCCATCAGTACGCAGAGCTTCATCCATACCACCTCGTCCTTCGAACATTTGTACCTATCATACCATAAAATATTCCAGCTGTAAAGAGTAAACATAACCGCCCTCCGGGGAGGGCGGTTATGTTCCTCACTTGCCGATCAGCTTGTTGACCTGAGCCAGCAGCTCGTTCACGTCCACGCCGTGGACCATGCAGGCCCGCTCCACCGTCTCGCTCTGGGAGGCGGGACAGCCCAAGCAGTGCATACCGATCCCCATAAAGATGGGGGCGGCCTGGGGCGCGACCTTCAGGATGTCGCCAATAACGGTGTCTTTTGTGATGGTCATAAATGGTTCCTCCGTTTATCTCTAGGATGGAGATAGTATAACCTATAGACGAGGTTTTTGCAACGGAAATGTCAAGAGTAAATGCGAAAAAAATATAAAATTTTTTGAGCGGGTCAAATCAGGGCGGCGACGCACTCCCTGAACAACATTTCAGACGTTTTCCACCCCAATATTTTACGCGGATAGTTGTTCATCCACTGTTCAGCCCGCGCAACCTCCGCGTCGGTCACGTTGCCGAAATCGGTTCCTTTTGGAAAGGGTCGCCGAATCATTTTGTTTTGACATTCATTTGACCCGCGTTCATAGGACGAATACGGGTGACAGAAATAAACCTTTGTCCGCTTCAAGGTCTTTCGGAGGGGGGACCGCTCCATCCGGTCCACGTCGGCGAATTCCCCGCCGTTGTCAAATGTGATCGTCTGAAAAATTTTTCTGAACAGAACCGGCCCGTATTTCCGTTCGATACGGTCCAGCGCCTTTATCACGCTTTCCGCGGTTCTGTCCTTTATCCGCATAATGATTTCTTCGCGGGTCAACCGCTCTGTTAAGACGAACAGGGCCTTTGACCCGTCCTTTTTGCTGTAAACCGTGTCCCCCTCCCAATGTCCGAACGTTTCGCGCGCGTCAACCTCCGCCGGGCGCTTTTCGATACTCTCCCCCCGCGGCGGTCGCTTCATGGTCTTAACTTTTTTATAGGGCCGTTTTCTTTTCGGCTTTTCCGGCAAGTCCGTATTCGTCAGGAAGCGGAAAACGCCCTTTGTTATGTAGCTGTAAAATGTGCTTACGCAAATAGAGGTTGAAAACGTCTTGCCCTCCAGCTTGATCGACGCAAGAGCGGCGGCGGGGGAATATCCGTCCTCCAGCACCTTCTTTTCCAGAAAATCCGCAAGTTCACGGTCGTTCCCGATTTTCAGATCAGCGCCCTTTTTTCGTAAATTCTCCTGATACTTCCGTTCCGCTTCGTCCGGGTTATACCGTTCTTCTTCCGTCCAGTCCGAATTGCGGTGAATCATGCGGGCGCGTTTGATCTCCCGGTAAATGGTGGAAACGTGAACGTGAAGTTTTTCCGCTATCTCTTTCGGCTTCTTTCCGTCCAGCAAAGCGTCCTCCAGCCTGTATCTGTCTGTCTTTGTCAGGTGACTAAAGCAATGTCCCATGATATACCCTCCGAATCCGAAAACCGCCCCGCCGCAAGGCAAGGGCGGATTCTTGCTTTTTCGACACGGAAAGTATAACATTTCGTTCATACTCACGCAAGTATAAATTCTGATTATTCGCGCATTAGTAGCCATTCGACGGAAACGCCCAGCACGTCCGAAAGAACCGAAAGTTCGTAATCAGTCACAAACCGCGTTCCTATTTCGATTCTTGAAACGCTGTCCCGCTCCATGGTAACCCCCGCCACTTGCAGACGGGCGGCAAGGTCCGCTTGCGTGATATTCAGCCGGGCGCGTGCTTCTTTCACCCGGTTTCCGCAAAGATTCTTCCGCCCGTTGTAATCGTAAATTTTCATTTGTTGTTCCTCCGACGTGTGTTAAAGTTCAGATTTATGCTTGACATTAGCACACGTTCCAGCAATAATTGTGTTAAAGGTCAGAACGCCAGCGGTTCCCGCGCGGTCCGTCCCTTAAAAAAACAAAAGTCCGCCCGCTGAACGTGGGCGGCGGAACGGAGGATTTCAACATGAAGCGGTTTCTTTTCCTTTTCCTTGCGGCTGGGCTGGTTTTGTCCCTTGCCGCGTGCGGCGCGGTGGTGGACTACGACACCCCAAAATCAGAAGAATTGTCCGCCGCATACGATTTTTACCGGGATTCTCAATCTTCCCTTGCTTCCGGTATGGCAATCACCCCCGAACAGGCCGACGACGTTTTTCTTGTCCTTGTTTCCTGCGGCATGGACAGCAAGGTTTCCGGCGTTACCCGCAAGCAGGGCGACGACGGGCATTGCACCATTTCCAGCGGTTTCAGCACATACGACGTATATTACACGAACGGCGTTGTTGACCGCGTGGACAAGGGCGGCGAAACGCTGTACCCGGCCCCCGCCGCTCCCGCCGACGACAACCCCTTGACCGCCTGTACCCTGATCGTGAAAGGCGTTGAAAGCGGGACCGGCGAAAAGATCGGCGAATATGCGTTTATTGAAATCAGCAAAGGCCAGCTTGAAGCTGTCACGGCGGAACAGTATAAAGATTTTGCCGAAACCGTCGTAAAGGACAGCGGCTATAACTGGGTGGCGATTATCTGCGACGACGGGACCGGAATTTGCTTCCCCGGCTCTATGTACTATGTCGCCCAATACGGGAAGCAGGACACGGACGGCGGTATTCTGGAAGTCGCCGGGACGATCACGCTTGACGAAAACGGCGGCTATACCTATGAACCGGGCGAATGATCTTACATACAGCAAAAGCGGCGGGCATTGCGCCCGCCGCTTCTCTTTTACGTTTCAAACGCCCGCCCGATGATAAACCGGGCGTATATGTCCGCTATGTCCTCCAGCGATTCCACGCGGGAAAAATCCTGTCCGGCGCACGCCGCTTTGCAAATGGTCCAATAGTAGGCGGCGCGCTTCCGTGCCGGTTGCGCTTCTATGATCGCCCGGACCCGCTCGAATGTGTCGGCCCCCATGACCGCTTGAAGCCGCGTCCGTTCTTCGTCCAGTTCCGCCGCGTCCTTGACCGCTTCCACGAAAACCGGGTGAAAAGTCACTTTGCATTCGTTCACGGCTGATTCCCCCAATCGTCGCCGATTCCCGCCGCCGCGTCCAGCGTCGTTTCAATCCATTCATTCAGGGACATTCCCGCCTCCTTTGCCGCGGCAATGTATAGTTCCTTTTTTCCTTTTTTGACTGCCGGGTAAATCCGATCATAGCTTTTTTCATAATACCGGCGCTTCGCGTCTGTTGCGGCTTTTCCCCGCGGTGTTTCATATTTTCCGGGCATTTTTGCCACCTCCGTTTCCGGTTTCTATTATATCATATCTTCTATACTAACGCAAGTATAAAATTTGCACATACTAACGTTAGTATATTTGTGCATTATTCCATCTTGTATTTATACTAACGTTAGTATATAATAATAATCAGAAAGAGGGAAACGCAAGCCGCCCACCCGCCGGGGCGTTAAGAATACGGCGGGGGCCAACCTTACGGGCCAACACGAAAAGGGGGCCGACACGGTAAAAGGTAACTTCAACATTTCGTTTAATATATGGAGGTAATCACATGAACACTTTTGAAATCGGCAAGGAATATTTCGCCCGTAGCGCCTGCGACCATGATTGCATTTTCACGGTTAAGATCGTGAAGCGCACCGCGAAAACCGTTACTTTCCTGCGTAACGGGAAAGAACATCGGACAAAGCTTTTCACCGACGATCACGGCGAATATATCGCACCGTACCGCTATTCTATGGCCCCCATCTTCCGCGCTGAACACGAAATTCAGCCGGAAGAGGACCGGCCCACCGACGTTGAGGAATCCGCCGCCGCTCCTGTCGTGGAGGACGCGGCCCCCTCTAAGGTCGTGACAATCTCCCAGCCCGCCGACGACGGAACGGTTATTGTCATGATCGGTCAGCGCGTCGAATGCGTTTGCGGGGCCTGCTATCCCGTACAGGGCGGAACGGTTGTCGGTTTCTATGACGAACCCACCGGACGCTTCACCCGCGGCGGCGTTTATGCCCTGATTCGCTGGGACGACCGCCCTGCCCGGCCCGAACGGGTCCGGCTGTCTGATATTCACCGCCGGGGCTGGCGGTCCGCGAACGGGTCCCCGTTGGGCGTGTTCGTCTGCTGATACTTAACCGGGGCGGCGGCGGTCGCCGCCCCTCCCAAAAGAACGGAGGTTTTGAAGATGTGTAAATCTGTTGAAGAATGCCGGGAAGCAAGCACGCGGATTCCCCGCACGGTGAACGGCCTTGAAGCGTGGATTTTCCGGGCCGAAAGATTCGGGACATACGGCGTTCGGTTCTATTCTCCCGCCGAAATCGTCCCCGGCTTTTCTTTTCAGTCCGAACACGACGGCGTTTTTACTGCCGTCGAAAAGCTGTAAAGGGGGCGGCGCAAATGTCCATAAAGCCGCACCGCGCAACCCGGACGGCCCGCACCCGCTCCCGCAAGTTTTCCGGTCACTGTGAAGCTTGCGGGAAGCCCCTTTGCATTTGCCGGGCGTATCAGTATACGGACGAAAGCAACGGCGCAATCACCGCCAGCGCGCCGTTCCTGTGCCGTGACTGTTACGAAAAGAAATACGGGGTCAGGATTCCGACGGAGGTTGACGCGTACAAGGCGCGCTTGTTGAATGTGCTGGGCCGGTATGCCGATCAGGTCGGCGGCGCTGAATCCGATCTTGCCTTTCGCGTTATGCGCCTGATTGAAAATACCGATTGATTGCCGCGCCGGGTAGAATCTGCCCGGCGCAAAAATTTTTCAAAAAGTTTTTATTTTCCTATTGACTTTATACTAACGTTAGTATATAATCATAATCAGAAAGAGGGAAGCACAAGCCGCCCGGTTGCCGGGGCGTAAAGTTCGGCAACGGCCAACCTTACGGGCCAACACGCAAAGGGGACCGACACGGAATATCTTTTAGGGGGTTCTTATCATGACCTTACGTGAAACCGCTTCCCAGCTTCATTCTCTTTCTGTTGACGGATTCTTTAACCGTCAGAAAGTCACCGTCCGTTGGCTTGAAGATTACATTTCGACAATGCTTATTCGGTCCGGTAGCAAGTCGAATTCCCTTGTAATGGAAATCGCGCTTCCCGACGGCTGGTGGCACTTCACGATTCACAAGTTCAAGGACGGCGGCAAGATCGGCTTTGACTATACGATTCCTGATACCCGCGAACAGGAAGCGCACATTCTGTCCGATCTGCTAAACCGGCGGGCGTGATAAATCCGCGGGCGGCGCAAACCGTCGCCCGCTCCATTAGAAAGGTGGTTCCAGCATGAGCGCAAGACGAACAATCAACCGTTACCGCACAACCCCAAGCGGCTATGACTACGCGGACGTATTGAAGCGCGGGAAGCGATTTCATACGCATTCCGGCGCGCATTCTGATTTTGAAATGCAACCGTTTCGTTCCGGTGATCGCGTTCTATGGTCCGCCGAAAGTCCCGCGCTTCCCCCGTTTGTTTCTCCGCAAGGTGCAATCCGCGTCCGTTGGAACGGCAAAAGGTGGGTCGAATCTGTTGTATAATGCAAAAAGCCCGCCGGTTCAATTCCGGTGGGCAAATTTTTTCAAAAAGTTTCTCATTTCCTCTTGACATTATACTAACGTTAGTATATAATCATAATCAGAAAGAGGGCAACAACAAAAAACACGGAGGTTTTGAAAATGAAAAAGACGACGAACAAGTTCCAGCGTGCTTACATGGTAGCAAAAGCCCGCGTTCAGGAAATCGAATCCCGGCAAGAGGAAATCGAAAAGAAGTATATTTCCGACAAGGGCATTGTCAACCCGGACGGCTCCACCCCTGATTTTCTGTGGTGTATGGACGACGACGCGGCCTTTGAAAAGGCAAGTGAAGAGTGTTCCGCCCTGATCGTTGCCGCCGGTCTGGAAAGCGCGCTGAACGCCGCCCGCGACGATCTGAAAGCCGCGGAAGATCGCTTGATTGCTTACGGCCTGTCCCTTGCCCCCGCTGGTGTCCGGGCGACGCTCGAACGGGGCGTGAAGCAAAACGCCGCAATCCGGCAAAAGGTCATTGACGCAACTTTCCGGCTCGACGTTTCCACGGTTCCGGCCTGAAAGAAACCCGCGGGCGGCGGAATCCGCCGCCCGCACGAACAAAAGAAAGGGGAAGCAAACATGAAGATTTTTCAACCGGGCGAAAAGTACGAATTGATTTTTTCCGCATATCCGCGCGCCGGTTCTGTTGCCGGGTCCGTCGAAATCCTGTCCGTTGATCGTGTCCCTGAATCCGAAATGCAGTTTCTTGAGTGCGGTAGCAAGGAAAGCTTTTACGCTCATTGTGGCGAAATTTCGTTCATCATTCACAGCAAATCCGCAAGCAAGAAAATTAAAAAGGCCGTTCTTCTTCGTGGCCGTGACAGTAAGGAATGGGCCGAAACTTATCACGACGGCGAAACCGAATACGAATGGTTTTCCCCTGCAAAAAGGAGTTACAACCCGATTTTTTCCATAAATGGGCAGTTATAACCTCCAACACAAAAAGCCCGCCGGGGCGAATCCCGGCGGGCTTTCATTCTGTCCGAATCGGACAAGTTTATTTTTCTTCCAGCGTCACAATGGTTCCGGGTTCGGCGTTCAGCTTCGCGGCGATTTCGTCCGCTTCCGCCGGGGTCATACGAATAACGTATTCCGGTTCGATGTACGCCGCAAGATTGCCGTTCGTCCCCCACGCCTTTTTTGCTTCCTCCAGCGCGCTCTCGATCAGCTTTTCAATATCCTTTTCGCTGAAAAGCAGTTTCAGCACCGCGGGGATTCTCTGATAAATCCAATCAGACACGGCGGCAAGCTTCAACTTGCCCGTTCCGTCGCCGAATTCCTTTTCTGCCTTTGTCACAAGGCCGAAAAGAATTCGGTTCAGAACCGCCGTTTCGCCGCGCTTGATAAGAACGACGATCAGGGCAAGGAACGCAAGGACAACCAGCACGCTGTCCCAATTCGCCAGCAGAAACGCAATAATCTTCATGTCGCTTTCTCCTTTCAGCCGATGACGGAACAGGCGGATTCAGGGACCCAGCCCAGCCCGTCAATGTGTACGCCGCACTTGCGGCCCGGATAGTAATATTTCACCGTGAACGCGCCGTTCACGGTCTTTCCCTGCCCGTTTCCGTTGCTGTCCCGGAACAGGGGGCCGGAATACCGGACCCGCGCGCCGACGCGCATTTTCGCCGCGGCTCCGCTCCCGGCGGAGGTCCCGCCGACGGCTTGCACGTCCGCCGCGTCAACCCAGCCGTAAACCGTGGACCCGCCGCCGGGTTCCGCTTTAAGCTGGTACGGGTGTTTTCCCTTGTATGTCCCGATTACTCTTGCCGTTCCCGGTTTGCAGGCGGGGCCGGTCGCCGCGTTCGCGCTGGTGTAGTGTTTGGACCCCGTAAACCGCACCACGTCGCCCACGCTGAACGCCAGCGGCGCGGAGGTATCGGAGGACCCCCCGGACGTTCCGGGCCGTCCTGCGGGCTTTGTGGCGCTCCCTGCGGGGGTTTCTTCCGTCATGTCATAGGTGATATACGGCAAGCGTCCGTGTTTCGTCCACTTGCGCCCGTTCATACCGGCAATTTTCCCTATATTCAGGCACGCCGTCACTTGAACGCGGTTCAGGAAAGCGGGCGAACATTCAATGACCTTTCCGCCGCCGATGTAAACGCCGATATGACCGGAAAGCCAGACAGCTTCCCCGGGAATGATCTTCCCGAAATCGGTTGAAACGTCCTTGCAAACCCGAATCATACTGTCGGCCCCAATATCGGGAACGCCGTTCGACGTGTACTTTGCGCCGCCGTAGGTTTTGGACGCGTCGCCGGTCCATCCCCAAAGAATCCCCTTGATTAAGCAAACGCAATCGAACCCGAAAACAGGCGGTTTCTTGTTTGCCGCGGCGCGAATCATTGCGGTTCTGTCCGCCTTTTTGTTGTAACTGTGGTTTCCGCAATACCGGGACACGTTCGCGCCGGTCAGGGGCGCACCAAAGCACCCCATAACGTACAGGGTCGCGTGATTGTTCACAACGTCCTGCAATTTCTTAATGAATTCAGAAGCGTTCATTTTCCCCGTTCCTTTCCCGTCTGCGGGGCTTCCTGCCCCGCCCGTATCATTTGACCCGCCGGACGCTCCGGGCCGTCCTGCGGGCGCTGTGGCGCTCCCTGCGCCGTCGTAGGCGGTCAAGCTGTAATTCTCGACAATCTGAATCAGCTTGTCCGCGTATTGCGGGTCTGTGGCGTACCCTGCCGCCTTGATCGCCCGGCAAGCGGCTTTATAGTCCCGTTCTCCGATAACGGCTTTATACCGGGCCGCACTGGTCAGCAAGGCCGAATGATCGGCGACGCTCTCCGCCCAGCTGTCATAGGCGCGGAAAAGCGCCGTAATCGTGGTAAAGGTCGCGCCGTCGTAACATTCCTGTGTCTGTGCGCTGTAAACCTTTCCTTTCCAGCTTTTCCCTGCCTTGATTCCGAAAAGGGCGTTTGCCTTGACGGTCAGGCCGGATTTTCCCCATCCGCTTTCAAGAATCGCCTGTGCGATTGTCAGCGACGCAAGAACGCCGCTTTTCTTCATGTCGGCGGCGGCAAGCGCGCCCACCCGCTCGATGAATTCTTGATGTTCTTTTGTGATTGCCATTGCTCCGATCTCCTTTAAGGCTGAATGTTGTTCAGGTCAACGGGCATTCCGTCCGTTTCCGCCGGGTTCGCTTTTTTGATCTTCACAACGTTTTCCGCCTTTGCTTTCCACGAATAGAATCCGATTGCAACCGCCGTCGGCGTGGCGACGTAGGCAAGCAGAACCCCTAATTGCGACGGGTCGATTGTCACTACCCAAAATCCCAGCCCGAACCCGGCAAAATAGGTCAAGAGAACCGCCGAAAGAAAGAGTTTTGAAAACTCGATCTTTCCGGCGGTCCTCTTTTCATCCCCTGCGGCGTTCGCGGCCCGGCTCCGCGCCCGGCGGCGCTTATTGCTCCGCCGCCGCTCAATCAGCAACACGGCGGCAACCCCGCCGATCAGCCCGGCGGCAATGCTGAATAGATACCCCATGCCGCGCCGCCTTTCTGTCAGTCGTCGGAATGGTCCGCGGCCTGTTCCAAGCGGTCCAGCCTGTGGTGGGCCTGCTTTGCGGACGATTCAACGGCGGTCACACGCTCCGCAATCCGCAAATACTGTTCGTCCTGCTTTTCCTGCTTCCGCTTGATGTCGTCGGTGTTTGCCTTGATATACCCAATTTCCGTAAGAACGGTCGCGTCGGCCCGCGCTTCGTCCTCTGTGTCCTTTTTCCCGTTCCGGGCAAAGGCCGCATATCCGAACACAATAGCGCAAAGCGTAGAAATCACGCTGATAACCGGCAAAATTTCATTCATAGTCGTTTACCTCCCGTGAAAGAATTCTCTATAAATGCTTTTCAGTGAATACGGGGCCACTTCCGGCGGGCTTTCTGTCCAACCGTACACAAGGCACTCATAGTTCCAAATGGTCCACCGTGTTGTGTCCTCCGCCCAAATCGCAAAGGGCATAATGAAAAACCACAAAAGGCCGAACGCCGGGCAAATCTGCCCCAGCACATTCCCCGGCTGGTTGCTGTAATCCCAAACCCCCAGCCCCAGCCAAAGGTTCAGAATACACCCGGAAACGAATTCCACGGCAAGGACGATCAACGCCCCGATCACCGCTTGCACGATGACCGGGGCGCGGAAGAATCCGGGCCGCTGGTTGATTGTCCCCACAAGGACCCCGCAAAGCCCGCCGACAATCAGCATAGACGGGTGGGAGTATCCGCGGAACACGGTTTCAAGGGCGACATACGCCGCCCCCAAAATCGCCCAAATGGTCAAAACACGTTTCACGCCTTGCCGCCCCCTCCCGCCGCGGCAATGATCGCCGCCATACTCTTTGCAAGGTCCGCGGGCAGTTCCGCGCCGTACTTAATGGAATCCAGTTCGGCAAGGTCCGCCCGCGCAATCCACGCGTTTACGTGGTTGCAGTAGGTTCGGTGATAGAACACGTGCGCCGTTGCCGCCTGCGCCAGCGCGGTGAATTCCTCCGCCGGATACATTCGGCAAAGTTCCCCGTCGGCGTGGTACGGAACCGCCGCGGCCCCCTCCTTCACCGCCTGCGCCTGTGCCAGCAGTTCGGTTTGGTCGTGTTCGGTCAAACTGTAATGGGACCCGCCCACGTCAACCCCGGCGTAAATTGCCGCGGAACACTCCGCGCCGATCTCCTGTTTCTTCACCGCGCGGACCTGTTCAACGTTGTTCCAGTCGGAGGGCGGCTGGATTCCCAGCCGCTCCAGCCGCATTCCCCGGATACTGTCTTTTCTGTGCTGTACGCTCATTCAAAATTCCCCCCCACGGACGAAATAAAGCAATCGCCGCTGGCCCCGTTCCGCTTTACCTTGATACGGAAGTTGAAGCCCCATTCGGCGGCGGTCTTTGTGGTGTTGCTGAAAAAGAATTTGCTTCCGCTGTTGACGGCCTGCGTCACGTCCTCCCACGTGGGCGCGTCGTCGTTTCCGTTGTTGCAGGCTTCCACGGTAAACTCCGCCCCCGCGGGAATCTGCCGGGCAACGCTCATAATTGCCTTTGTAACCGCGTCGTCGGTCGCAAGCGGGGTCGCAAGCTGAAATTCGATTTCCGCCACGTTCTTGCTGAACGTGTATGTCCGGGTGGCGGTTCCGCCGGTCCCGTCGTTCGCGGTGATTTCCAGCGTGTGCGCCCCGTTGGAAAGCTTCACCCATTCCGCCGCCGTCACGCTGAACGAATATGCCTGCCCGCTGGTGACGTTGTGGGTCCGCTTTACGGTCCCGTCGATCTTTTCCGTTACGGTCAGCGTTTGCCCGCTGTCCTGATCGGTGACCGTGTACGCCTGCGAAAACGCCCCGGTTTTCTCCCCGAGGTTCGTATTTGCTCCGCTGATCGCGGGCGGCGTGTTGTGGGTGACGGCCCGGACCGGGCTTGTGGTGTACGCGGAATCGGCTCCGGCGTTGTCGTATGCCTTTACCCGGTATGCGACGCTCTGCCAGTTGGCGCTGGCGGTGTCGGTGTAAGCCCGGTTGATTCCCTTGTAAACCTGTGTCCAGCTTCCGTCGTTCGTTTTCCGCTCCAAAATGTACCCGGATACGCTCCCATCTTCATCCGTGGAAATGCCCCACGTGACCGCGACGCTCTGCCCGCTTAAAATCTGCGTCGGTACGCTGATACTTCCAGGGGCGGACGGCGCACGATTCCAAATGATTGTATATGCGCCGTCGGAATCCGGGTTATCAGATACCAAGATTTCAGATTTAAGATTACAAAGCGGGCGCGCGCCCCAGTAGCCGTAGTGCGCGCCGTACCAGTACAGCGCGCCGGAGGAATTGACGCTGCGGACGTAGCACGAACTCGACGCGTAAGCGTCGCAAAGCCAGTAGTACCAAAACGAATTTGCGTTGAAACTGCTGTTCGTGTACTCGCTTTTCGACACACATTCCGCCGTCGGCTTTGCCTGCCGGGAAGCGTCGTTCGTGAACAAGGCCAGCTTGCTCCCGCACGTCACGTCGCCGGTCAACCCCGCTTCCGTACTGGACATGAAAAAGATTTTGTCAACGCAAGTTTCCGTTCCGCCGCCGTCCACCGACGCTTTGCCGACGGTGTGCGTGGTGTTCAGCAAGGCCGCAAGGAAGTTCGCGGAGAATCCCGCAAGGAATCCCGCTTCCCCGTCGTATTCGTTGTAATTGCTCCATACGTTAGCGTTCGACGGGGGCGCGTCGGCGCTGTGCTGGGCGGCGTACCATTTGCCCGCCGCCGCTTGACTGTTCAGCCACCGCCGGATATTCGAGTAAATCCAGCGGTTATTTCCGTAGGAACGCCGGTTGCTGTCGCTGTTGCCGCTCTCGATAGCGTCAAAGCATTTCAGCGAAATAATGCGTTCCGTAATCAGGGTGACGGAATTTGCGGGATAGCCCGCGTGGTTCCTGTCGGCAATCTTCCAAATGATCGGTTTGCCGTTGTAAAGCGTGCCGGTGTCCTTGACAAGCGCGCCGACGGCCAGCGTGCTTAATGCTTTAGCCATTATGCCGCACTCTCCTTTGAATAAATTTCCGGGAATAGGTTCATAAAAAGTTCGTCCATTTCCCGAATAAGGTGATAGCAGTTGCCTTTTTCCGCGTGGCTCCGCCAGCTTCCGTAGGATTGTTCAACCTGTTTCAAGGTGATTTTCCCGGAATCCAGCAAATACCGTTGTTTCTTCAACTTCTTTTGTTCATTGCTCTTGCTTGACCTCCTAACTTTCCGAATCACTTTCCCGGTGTCGGTGATGTAGGTATGGAATCCAAGGAAATCAATACCGTTCCGCAATGGGAAAATGTTCGTTTTATTGTTCAAAGAAAGCCCCAGCCCGGCAACATACTTTTCAATCTCTTTCCGGCAATACTGCAAATACGCCTTGTCCTCATGGATTAAAAAGAAATCGTCCATATATCGCCCGTAATACTTGATTTTTAGCTTTTCTTTGATGAAATGATCTAACCCGGACAGATACATAACTGCGAACCATTGTGAAGTCTGATTCCCGATAGGTATTCCGGGGTCCGGCGTGCTGTCAATGATTAAGCCGATCAGCCACAAAACGTCCGGGTCCTTGATGTACTGCCGGACTATCCTTTTCAATGGTTCATGCCGAATCGAATAGAAATATTTTGAAATATCACATTTCAAAACCCACCCGTCGGCGTATTCGGCGGGCGAAAGCCGCGGCAACCCCTCCTCCCGGCTTTCTTGCTCCGCCTGCGCTTTTCTGGAAAAGTAATAGGACCGCATGAAGCTTTCCAATCGGTAAAGCCCGTCATTGGTCCCGCGCCCGCGTTGTGAAGCGTAGTTGTCACGAATGAAGCTTCTTGAAAACGCGGGTTCTAAAACATTGTCGCATAAAGAGTGCTGAACAACCTTGTCTTTGAACGCATTTGTCATTACAATGCGTTCTTTCGGTTCATACACCTTGAAAACGAAATATTCCGACATGGTGTACGTTTTAGTTTTCAGCAATTCAGATAATAGGGAAAGTGCTTCCAGCAAATTTGCTTCAAACTTTGCAACGCTGGGTTTCCCGCGCTTTCCCCTGCGGGCTTTCAGGAACGCCGCGTATAGGTTCCCGAAATCGTACACCCTTTGAAAATCGCTTGCTTGCTCCATAAATGGAAACTCCTTGCCGTGTATAGAATCGGCGTTGCGTCGGGCGCAATGCGCCACAACAACGCTTCTTCATCGGACCACGCGGCGCGCCCGCCGCGCGGCGGAAGCCGGTTCCCGTGGGCCTTGCTTCACCAATCCTGTATTTACCCCCGCGCTCTCACCGCGGCGGCGGGATATGCTTTCCTTTGATTGTGGTCCTCTGCTTTCGGCCTTTCGGCTTACTCGTTCGCGGTGTTCCACCAAAGCGGGCGCGCGCCCCTGTTGCCGTTGTACGCGTTGTTCCAGTTCATCGCGCCGGAGGAATTGACGTTGCGGACGTTGTACGAATTCGACGCTACAAAGCATACCCCAAGAAAAGCCCCGCCCGTTAATAGGGTGGCGCGTTTCTCCGTTGTGTTGTGACCCGCTCCCGATCTTTCTTCCGCCAGCTTGCCGCCATCCGCTTTACTTCGACGACGTAATTTGTCCATGCTTCGCATTGCTCTTTTGAAATCAGGTTGTTTTCAAAGGAAATTTCAATCAGAAACAGAACCGTTTTACACTTTGTAAGCGCCTTTTTCTGTTCGTACCGTCGTTCCCTGAATTCCTGCGGGTCGGATAGATCAAGTTCGTTCGCTTCCTGTATGTGCTGGAAAATATCAATCACAAGGTCTTGCAGGCGATTCACGACGGTAAACCGATACTTTTTCGGAAATCGCCGGTCATTCGTCATTAAAAACGTGTGCTTGACTAAATCTTTCGCCTTTGTGATTAAAATAAATTCGTTTTGCTCCCCGTTCCGGGGCGGATTCCCCATTGTAAGCACCGCCTTTCGCGGATTTCTTCAACCTCCGCCGGGTCGCCCTCCCACGTGAACCCGTGTTCGGTAACGGTAAGAACCGCCCGGCTCCCGGTGTAGGTGGTCCCGCTGATCGTCAGCACGTCAGCGGCCCCGCACCGTTCGCAAGGCGGTTCTATTTCCGTAAACAGGTTCCCGATCAGGCAGGATAATTCCCGCCGGGTACACGCGTATTCCGTCAACATTCAATCCGCTTCCTGTCCGCGTTCCAAATGCCCTTCGTCAGAACGATTCCGTCCAGAGAATCAAAGGACACAAGATACGGATTGCCGGTGATATTGTTAAAAATACCGTCCTCCACGCGGGCAACCCGGCTTTCAAGGCTTGCAACCGCGGCAAGCGCCGCCGCCGCGTCCGCCGCCGCCTGTGCCGCCTGTGCCGCGCCCGCGGCCCACGCTTCCCGGTCCGCCGGTGTAATATGTACGTCGGTGTCCTCCTTGTGTGCAATCAGGCCGGAAATTGCGGTGTTGATGTTCTCCATATTCGCGTGGCTTACGTGAATATCGCTGTTGTTGACGTGATTATTCAGGTCGGTTAAATCGGCCTTTTTGTCAAAGGCGGTCTTGTGGGCCGTCTGCGATTCATCATGTTCCCGCAAGTCCTTTTTCGTGGCGGTGATCGCGTAGGGGTCCACGATAAAGGTTATTGCGCCGGTATTGGAAATCTCAATGTGCATAAGCATTTCAATTTCACCCGCCGCGCCGCTGGTGATAATGACTTTTTCGGTGTCCGGGGTATTGCAAACGGCAATCATGTTCCCCTCTTCATCCTTTACGCACATTTCCCGGATAGTCCAGCCGCCTACGTCCGACGGGATCACCGCCAGAACGTCAATGATGTTCGGGGAATCTGGGTTGACGGTTACGCTGTTCACTTTCCCGCTCCACCGCTCATTCCTCAATTCCGTCATGTCCGCCGTGGGCTGGTAGTAGTAACCGCCGCCGTCGCCGACGGCAAGGGTCGTCAAATTGATCTGTTTTCCCTCCAGCACCGCGTCCCGAATCAGAATTGTTCCAAGGTCGGTGACAATGGTTCCGAATTTCTTTTCGTCAGGCATTTTTTACCCCTCTTTTCTGAATGGTTGAATTTCCAGTTTCCACAAATGCCGGGTATAAGCGCCGGTCAGCACCCCCGCACCCGCGGTCAAATGGTTAATTAAGAACGGGTCAATCTTGATTCTGTGCGCGTACTGTGCATATCCGCCGATCAGCGTTTTCCCGTCTGCGTTGACCTCTTCAACAAGTTTCGGTCGGATTTCAAGCCGCTGGGCACACTGCGTATATCCGCCGATCATGGACCGCGCTTCCGCCCTCATATTCCGGGTCAGGAACGGGCGGATTTCCAGACGGCGCGCAATGGACAGAGAACCGGCGACGAACAGAGTTCCGCCCGTTTCGATGTTCTCCGCAAGATACGGCCAAACCTCCAGCCGGGTCCCGATAGAGTGAATGCCGCCGACATGGACCGTCGTTTTCTTCTCCATCTTGAACCGTACAGCTTCCAAATGGGACCGCAAATTTTTATAAAATATGACCCGCTCCAAAACCGCCGCTTGCTGTGCCGCGGTTACTCCGTTTTCTGTGGCGTTAATGATGACCCGGAACGTGTACGGGTCGCCCCCATACTCGAACCACTCTTCAACCCGCGTTCCGGGAAATACGGCCCCCAGCGCGGTTTCTACGGCGTACTTTGTCCCCAGCCGCCTGTGAATTTTTACGCTGTCCTTGATCGTCTGCCGCTTTACCTCTATCGGGTACGAATGGTCGTACCAGTCAACGTGTAAATCATAGGCCAGAATATCAAGCGTCTGTTCGTCCAGTTCATCAATCCGGGCATAGATGATATTTCGCCGGATTTGCTGTGCGGTAATCTGTAATTGTCCGGCAATGGCCCGTCCCAGCGCGTTAATCTCCGGGTCGTCTTTCAGGGTAGGAGGAAGCGAACGGGTGAAGTCAACGGAATAAAGATCGTATTCATTCACGTTCCGCACCCCCGTTCAAAACCTCCGTTTCGCCGATCACCGCCACGGCGTTGTCGGCGACGGGGGCGAACACGGGGGACCGTACTTCAACGCGCTTTGCGCCCGTCTGCATAAGCAGGCTGGTCAAATACGACGGGTTCACGTCCCGCCCCATTTTTGCGGCCTGCCACCGTTGATACTCCGCGACGGCGGCGGCGACGTTCTGTGCCACCATTTCCGGCCCCAACGCTCCGCCCGTCTGCGTGTAGTATGTCACGTCGATGTTATACGGGACCGTTTCGGGGGCCGCGACGGTTACGTGATCGGTCAGGGGGCGCACCTTGTCCGCGCTCAAAACCTCCGAAACGGCTTTCAAGGCTTCTTCCCCCGGCAACTCTCCGCCCGCCAGCAGAACCCGCACGTCTACTTCCCCCGGCTCCGGGGAAGTCGCTTTCACGTCCACGATCAGCGCCGACGCACTCTTTGCGTAATACTCATACCCCCCCAACGGTCCGGCGGTCGAAAATGTTTCCATACTCTCACGAATACGGGCGTAAAAGGCCGCGTCGCTTTCCCAATCCGCGCCGCCCGCGCTTTCTGTGATGTTCTCCGCTTTTTCGTAATAGGGGAAAATATCAACAAGTTTTGTGATCTGTCCCGGAATAAAGCCGTTCCCGATCTCCCCGGCGGTCTGGCATACCGCCGCAACTTCCCCGGTCAGTCTCCCCGCCGGAATTGTCAGCGCGGCTATTGTCGCAAACACGATTTCTTCCCCTGCCGATAACCGGGTTCCCGCCGGAATGACGGTCGCCGTGTCCCGCTCGATAGACAGCGTGAACCGAATTGTCGTGCGGGCCGCTTCCGGCTCCAGCCTGTAAACGTCCTTGAAGAGTTCAGCAAGGGAATCTAAATATTCCCCCTCTGCGTACCGCGGCAAATTCTGTTTTGCCGAAAAGTCAATGTTCACCCGCTCTTGAATGATAATGTCGGCAATCCACAAAATGAAAAGCCGTACCGGGTCCGCCGGGTACAGCGTCCGTCCGGCGAACCGCTCAAACGCCCGAATCAGGCTGTTTGTCAGTGCTTCCGTGTCCGTGTCTACAAAGGAAATATTCGGGTATTGTCTAACGTTCTCCGTCAAGTATGTTCACCTCCACAACCGGAATCAGCGCGCCCGGCCTGCCCCCCTGCGCGAACAACACGTTTTCAACCTCCGCCCGCGGTTCGTATTCCTCGATAGCGTCTAAAACCTCTGAAATCAGGACCGGCTGGGCCGTCTGAATCGGCTTATCTATGAACCGTTGTGCAAGCCCGAAATTCCGATCAAGGGGGACAGAGAATTTCGGCGTTGAAATAATCATTGCGACATTCTGCAAAACCTCTTCAACCGTGGATTCCGGCGCAAGGTTTATCTTTTTCAGGCTGAACGCCTTTACCACATAGGCCATATACCGCCGCACCCCCTATCGCGCCGCATAAGAATTCATCGTGACATTGACCGACGCGACAAGCAGATTCCCCCGGTTGTCGTACCGTTCAAGGGCGTTTGAAAGTTTCGTGATAACCCATTTATTAGTGCCGTAGGCTTTCGGTCCGATCACAAGCCGGTGAACCTCTCCCCGGCGCATAGCTTTTAACAGCTTTGAAACTTCCGCAATCGGTTTCACCCCCAAAAACACGGAAAAGAACATGGAAAAAGACATGGATTCCGTGTCTGGCCCCGTGAATTCTAAAAGGGGTTCTTTTAAGTGCCGGTCGTGGGCGGAGTATTTCACCCCGCTTTCCCATTTCAGCCCGTCAAAGGTTTTGACCGTCTGCCGCGAAACGGAAAAGGTAATGTCCCCCCAGCTTCCGATAATCGCCATTCGTTCAAATCCCCCCTATCACGAAACCGTCGCCGTCGTCCCGTGGAATGTAAAGGCAAAGCACAAATTCGCCTTTCTGCGGCAACCACGGCTTTACAATCAAATCGTGCTTGTGGCTTTCAAATTGCGGGTAGCCGCTCCCGCCCGCTTCATACTCCGTTCGGTATGGGGCGTAATATTCGGGAATCCAAGGCGGATTTTTCAACACCTTTAATTCCCCGGAAACAATCGTTTCCCCCTTGTCCTCGAAAATGACGCGGGCGGTCCGTTCCTCCACATTGACAGAGGAAACCCAGCCCGTCCGCACGATGTTTTTTAATACGTTCAAATTCAGGTCGTCCATTAGTAGCCCTCCAGCACCCGGCGCAATGTAATGTCCGTCTTGTAACCTCCGCTTTTAGAAATGCTGTGCGTCGCGGTTTCGATGATGTATTTCCCGTCAAAGGCTCCATAGCCGGAAACCTCCACCGTTACCCCGGCAACCAGCCGCGTGTCCCCGGAAAGAGCGAACGACGCTTTATACTCCGACTTGTTTTTTTGCCGTAGCCGCTTCATTGCAAGCTGGCGGGCTTCCTCGCGGGTCGAAACCTTTTCGTTTACCTCCAGCACTTGCCCGGATTTATCCGCGCCCTGCGGCGTATAGGTGTATTCAATCGTCGTTTGCTTTTTCGGGTCCGTATAGGACACGTGACAGCTACTAAAGGCCGCGTCGTGTAAGCTGGTGGAAAAGGACCAGCGCGACACGTTCGCCGCTCCTTTCTGAATCACCATGACCGCGCCTTTTTGCTCATAGTCCGCCGCGTCAAACAGAACGATCATTTTTGCGGTGACTTTCAGGCTGATTCCCGCGTTTTTACAAAGGCGCTGTAAAAAGGTAATGTCGGATTCCTGCATTTGCTCTTTTCGGTCATAAAACGGGTCTGTTGATGATTCAAACATACAGGCAAGCCCGTTTTTACCGGCGATTTCATTTGCAATCGCCGAAAGCTTGATTTTCTCCCATGCCTTTGTTTTTTTCTGCGTTCGGGCGGCGGTCTTATATGGGATTGACCCGGCCTTGATATTCACTTTCGCCGGGGGGCCGGACCCCTCCACGGTGTCAACCTCGAACGTCCCGCAATCCAGCACCCGGTCCCCCGCCGATTCCCAATTCTTTTGAATGATGACGGCGGAAACCTCCGCGGATTTTCCCGCCGTCGCGTTGTTCAGCCAGTTTCCCAGCCAAATCCATTCACGATCTGCAAGGGAAAGTTGCAAATCGTCCGCTTTGTCCTCTTCGTTGTCCGTGTAGGTCATGGAAAGCAAGTCCCGGTTAATATCTGCGGTCACGTCTGCGCCGTCCAGAAACAGCTTGATTTCCGCTCTTCGTGCGTTCATCCCTGCCCCCTTTTCCACGGCGGCAAGCCGCCAGCAACCCGCGGTTCGGGGTCAGGGATATTCAGCACGATTCCCGCCGGGAAAACGAAAAGGCGGCGGAATTCCGGGTTTGCCTTTATGATCTTGTCGGTGTATGTTTCGTCGCCCAGCGTCTTGTAGGCGATACCGTCCCACATATCCCCGGCAATGGTCGTATATTTAGTCATAGGCCCGCCGCCTTTCGTCGTCCGCCCGCTGGCGGTCCCGTTCGTCGATTTCCTGCAAAAGTTCTTCGTCGTGCTTCCGCAAGATTTCTTCAATGTCCTGTGCCTGCGCGTCGTTCCCCACATGGAAAACCGGCGCGCTATGAATGACAACCGATCTTTGACGGTCAGCCGTCGAAAGCGTCGGCGGGTTCACGTCCGGGGCTTCCGCTCCCACGTTGGCCAGCCGGTACTGCTGAAATCCGCCGTTGCCCGTCAGGGTCTTTGCCATTCCTGCAAGGTTCGTGAAAATCTGCCCGGTTTCCGCCGCCTTGAAAACAGTTCGGTTCCGGGCGTTGGTGATAAGTTCCGCGCCCTTTTCGCCCGCTATGAACGTGTCAGGTGTCCGGGGCGTGCCTTTTGCGAATTTCGGAATCAACGGAATGTTGATACCCTTTCCGCCAACACCGGGGACCCAATCGGGAATTTTTAGCTTGTTCAGCCCTCCAATCAACCCGTTTATAATGTCGATAATTCCGTTCATTGCGCCCTTTGCAATGCCCTTGATCGCTTCCCAAACGCCGGAGAAAATGCCTTTCACTCCCTCCCAAACGCGGGACCAATCGCCGGTAAAAATCCCGGCAAACACGTTCAAAAGGCCCTGAATTGCGGTCAGTACGCCGCCGATCACGGACCGGATAGCTTCAAGGTATGTTCCGATCAGTGATTGAATCGTAGGCATAAGGGCTTGAATTATCCCCATGACGGCGGTTGCCACCGTTTGAAAGATTTCCCAAATGCTTTGAATAACCCCCGTGATCGTGGGTCCCCATTCAACAAAGGTCTGCGCGATTTGCGGAAGTACGGTCGTAACGATGAACGCGAACAGTTCTTCAATAATCGGTTTTACGCTGGTGTCAATGAACGAAATAAACTGTCCGATCACGCCGCCCACCGTCTGCATGATAGAAACGAACGTGTCGAACACGGCAACGCCCTGTTCGCCGAAAATTCCGTTGATGAATTCACGCGCGCTTGCAAGGTTCCCGTCGCTGAAAATACCCTTGATCGTGTTGCCTATGTTGGTAATCACGCCCACGATATTGTCAAAGACGGCAACCCCCGCCGGGCCGAATACCTTTTCAACCCCGGCCCGTATGTCGTCCAAGTGGTCCCGGAATATCTGAACGGCGGCAATAATCAGGCCGATCACGCCGACAACGGGCAGAATCTTTCCGGCAATACCGCCGAACGGCCCCAAAATCGCCCCGCCCAGCTTTTGGAGCGGCGCAATCATGGTCGTTAGTTTGCTGAACCCCTTTCCGACAACGCCGCCGATCTTGCCCAGCGGCCCGGCGGCGATTTTGCTTCCCGCTCTTGCGAAAATGCCTGTCACCTTGCCTGCGGCCCCTGTCGCCAGCCCGCCGATACCGGAAAACGCTTTAGAGAATAGCCCGCCCGCGGCTCCGCCGATACCGGAAAACAGATTCCCGATCTTCGTTCCGCTGAACAGGCCGGTAAATGCGCGGCCCACGCCGCCCGCCGCGTTCCCGATTCCGCCGAAATAGCCGATCACGTTTTTTGCAACGCCTTTCAGCGCGCCGGAAAAGCCCGCCGAATCAATCCTTGCAAGGTTGAAAATGGTTCGGATTCCCTCAAATCCTTTTTGAATTGTCAATCTTGCGCCGTTCAACTCTAAAAATCCGATTTTTGCGGCCTGCCCTGCGGCTTTCAGTCCCAAAACTGCGCCGCCCACTTTTACAAGCGTTGAAAGCAATTTCGGGTTTTCCTGCGCCCATGCGGAAAAGTTTGTAATCAGAACAGACAGTTTTTCCGCCGCCGTGGTTACGTAGGGCAAGAATGTATCTCCCAGCACGATTCCAAGGTTCGACAAAGCAGTTTTTGCCTTTTTGATCTTTTCCTCCGTGGTTTCCATCATTTTTTGGTAGGCCGCTTGCGCGGCCCCTGTGCTGTTAACCATTGCGGAAACTTCATCATTGAACCCTGCCACGCCGTTTGACATAAGCGAAATTGCCGCTTTTCCGGCTTCTGCGCTTCCGAACATATCCGCAAGGGTTTTCCCGCTCCTATTTGCTTCCCCCTGCAAAATTTCCAGTACGTCCGCAAGGCTTTTCCCCTGCGCCATTAGTTCGCTGAAGCTTGCGCCCGCCGCTTGCTTTAAGGCTTTGTTTGCCGTTGTCCCACTCTTTCCCAATTCGTTCAACATACTGTTCATGTATGTTGTCGTTTCTGCGGCGGCAATTCCGCGGGCCGTCATAATGGAATACCCGGCGCATAGCTGTTCCAACGCAACATTGTTCGCGTTCGCTGTGGGAATCACCTTACCCATGACCGACGACAATTCCGCAACGGTTACTTTGCCGCGGTTTTGCGTCGCAATCAGCATATTAGAAACTTGTTCGGTTTTCGACGATTCCAGCCCATAGGCATTTAGAATCGTAGTCAGCACGTCTAATGCCTGCCCGGTTTCAGCAAAACCGCCCTTTGCAAGCTTCGTCGCCTGTTCAACAAACCCCACCGCATTTGCCGTATCTTGACCCGCCGAAATTGCGTTGTAAACGTCCTCCGCGACGGTGCTTGCGTTTACTCCCAGCGCATTTGAAAGGTTAATAATTTCTTTCTGCATTTTTGAAAGAGGGACGGTATTTGTGTCAGCAATCGTCCCCACTTTCGCCATTGCTGTTTGAAATTCCATTGATTTTTGCACTGGCCCGGCGTAAATTGCCGCTCCCAGCGCCGCAATCGTGCCTATGGTTCCGGCGAATTGTCCTTTCGCTTTAGAAAGGGCTTCGCCGTTCTTGTCAATAGCCGCATTTAAGCGCGCCATTTCCTCTTGACTGTTTTTCAGTCTGTTATAACTCTTTGCCAGCCGTTCGGTTTCTTCCGTCAGGCGGGACGTATCAACGCCCGCGTCGGAAAGTTCGTCGCCCAGCGTCCGCAAGCGGGCTTCCTGCGCTTCGATCTTTGCGGTGGTGTCGGCAATCTGCCGTTCGTTCCGCTCCATAGCGGCCCGTAATTTCTCCGACGGCTGTTCTGTCTGGCTCAATTCCCGCTGTAAACGGTCATGCTCCGCGGTCAGCCGTTCCAGCTTTTGCCGGTTCGATTCAAGGGCGGTTGACTGTTTCTTGAACGCTTCAATCTTGCCAGTGGTAGAATTTAGCTTTTGCATGGTATTTTGCAGTTGCCGGGTGGTATTGATCGCCCCTTTGAACGCCGCATTGAAGTTCCCGCCCAAAGCCGCTTGCAGTTTGAAGAGTAGTTCATACTCTTTTCTCGAACCAGCCAAACTCTCACCCCCTGATTTTGGGTATAAGAAAGGGAACCACCCGCGCCGGGTGGTTCCCTACAATGTAAATCTACTTTTTATCCGTTTTCTTGCCCGGAAGCATTTTCCAGCATTGCGTATAGTTCGTCCTCGGAAATTATTTTAACGTCTTTTCCCTTTTTCTGCAATTCCATTGCCTTAGTTACTTTCCGCGACGCAACGCCGCCGTTTAATTCGGACCACTCTTGATACCCCAAAACAAGATAATCCATCCTGCTTACCGGATTATCCGATGTGAGGCCCCCGTATTTGCGGATTTCAAGCAATGCTTCTTCCCGTTCCATTTTGGAAAGAACGCCCGTAATCACAAACGTTTTTTCGTAGAATGGGCTGGATTTCACTTTTTTGAGGAATGCTTTTATCTCGCTTGATGTATTCCCGCGTTTTACCGCTTCCGAAAACGCTATGACCGCACAAGTAGGCAAGTCGTTTTCCTGAAAGAACCGCCCTAATCTGCCATAAATGCTGGCGCTTTCCTCTGTTCCCTCAAACGCTCTTGCAAGGTTAAATATTTCTGCGCTTAGTATCTTTTTGTTGCATTTTTCGTCAAACATAGTTACTTCTCCTTTTCTTGTATTATGTCAAAGCGTCAGAAAATCTTATCTTTAACACAAACAAATTATAATTTTGTTTTTCGGAGAAGTCAATACATTATCATTTTTTCTCTTTTCGCTCTTTCTCGACGGCGTTTGCGTCCTCAATCCACGCGGCGAATTCCGAAACGGTCATGTTCAGCCAAAACGGAACGCCGGTGAAAGACGCTTGCGCCATCTTGTAGGTTTCACGCCGCCACCATTGCGCGGGGTTCTGCTTTAATAGCCCGAATCCAGCAAAAAACGGCGCGCGGCCCCCGTGATCTTGTTGAAATCTTTCAGGGGCATAGCTTCCAGCACGTCGCTTCCGATTCCCGCGGCCCGCGCCGCCATCTTGCTCTGGAAGCTGGTGGAAATCTCCGGGGCAAGGGCGTATTCGCTCATGCCCTGCATTTCGTTTTCGATTGCCACCATGTCCCGGCCTTTCAGCCGCCCGAAATCAAAGGTCAATTCCTCATAGGTCTTGCCCTCATACTCGAACGGCTTCTTGAACGTGTGCTTATAAACGCCCACGTCGCCGCTCTCCGCGTCCTGTACGGCGTTTTCCGCGGCGGGCTGTGTCATTTCATGGGTGGCGGCTTCCGGCGCTCCTGTGGCGTTCTCTGCGGCCTTTGTGGGGTTGTTCTTGATCTGATCGCTCATGGTTCAATTCCTCCGATATTTTTACAAATTTGAAATACAGAAAGCGGGCGCAAAATCCCCCGGCGGGTCCATGCCCGCCGGGGGTCGATCTCTTACTTGCCCAGCGCCTTGCGAACGTCCGCCAGATAGTCAATGCCGTTCACAAAGAAAATAAAGTTCAGAATGTCGATTTCCAGAACCTTAACGCCGCCGATGTAGGTGGCAAAATACGTCACCGCGTATTCGCCGGACGCTTCCGCGGGCGACGCGGGCGCAAGCTTGCCGGGGCTGAATTTTGTGGGTGTTACCATCAAAATGTGCTTGACGTGAGTATGTTTGTACCGGCCCGCGCCGCTGTCCCACATTTGCTGGGCCGCGCGGAGGTCGATCTGGTGATTCCGCGGCTCCAAAAGCTTGATCGCGTCTTTCGTTACCGAACGGAAATTCAACGTCAGGGTCATAGCTTCGACGTGGCCCACAAACGCGCCGTTGAATGTGCCGGAAATCCCCGCTCCCTTGACCTCTTCCGTCAAGGAAGAGATTTCCGGCAAGGTAACTTCTGCCATGCCGTAATATTCCGTTGCGTCCTCATACACGGCAAAGTTAGTCACGCCGTTTTCAACTTTCACGGTTCATCCCTCCTTACGCCGTCAGCGCCGCGGAAACATATTCCACGTCGTATTCCAGCACGAATTCACATTCACGCATGGGGCTGGGCGGGGTCAGGAAGATATGGAACGTCGCCTTGCCCGCCATCAGGGAAGTAACGGGGTTTTCCTCTTCCCGGAATTCAACCCGCCCGCCCAGCAATTTCTCTTCCGCAACAAGGCTGTTCAGCCAGATATTTACGGAATCAACAATGCTGTCAATCAGCCGCCGCGTCATTTTCTTGTCAACCTTGCTCCAATAGGTCAGAACAAGGGAGTTCGCAACCCAGCCGAACATACGGGAAACGCAAATGAAATAATTCTTTACGTCCGTATCGGCGGGGAAGCAGGCGGTTTCGTCGCCCCAAAGGACATAGCCGCCGATGAAGTTCAGCGCGGTAACAATGCCATTGCTGTTCAGATAGTTGGCTTGCTGGAGGTCCAGCAGAACCTCCGTCCCATCGGCAAGAACCGCGCTGTCGATCTGCAAAAGCTTGTTCGACGGGCTTTCCGCCGGGCAACCGCCGTTGTCCGAATCGGTCAACCCCATTCGGCCCGCCGCCTGTACGGAAGCATGAAAAACCCGCTCCCCAAGCTTGAAGAGCGGCCAGCAAATAAGCTGATATTTGGAATTGATGTTCTTTTTCTTCTTCCATGCGGGCGCGTCGGCGTAATGCCGAACGTCGTTCGTGTCAATGTCGCAAAGGGCTTTCCCCTCGAACACGCCGTTAATCGACTGGACCTTTGCCGACATGATCGCGGCAACCTCCGAATCGTGGGACCAGCCGGGGGCAAGCACCAAATCGGCGACAATGCCGTATTTCGGAAAGACGGAATCCAGCAGTTCAAGCCCGGAATTCGTCTTTGTGTTCGGGTCAAATCCGCCGATGATCTCTTTCTTTGTCACGGCGGCGGGGTCCACCGCATTGAAAGAAATTGTCAGTTCTCCCGCGTTCGCCGGGATTGCTCCGCCCTCCAGCACTTCGACGATCAGGTTTTCCCCGTCGTACAGGGTGTCGTAATCGGTCCCGGCGGTGTAGTTGCCCGGCTGTCCCTCCGCCGCGGCGTTGTTCTTTACCGTTACGCTGGCCTGAATCGCTTCCAGCGGAAGATAAACCTTGCCGTCCGTGACGGGATAGTTCTGTTCCGCAACGGGTTTCTTGTGCTTTTCCGGGTCAAGCACGTTCACCAGCACCACGGGGGCAACGCCGTAAAGCTGGAATTGCGAATAGATCATTTCGCAAAGCGGGTATTTCTCCCAATCGTCGGAGAACCCGAACGCGGATACGGCTTCCTGGTAGGTGTAGCACATGACGGGTTCGTTTACCGGCCCGCCGACGGTATGTACCGGGGCCGCGCCCACGACAAACGCAATCCCGGAATCCGCTTCAACGGGGGTCGAAACCGACGTGTCAACCTGTCGCGTCGATACGCCGTGATAATAGTTCGCCACCGCTTATCCCTCCTTACTGTTCTTCTTCATTTTCATTGCCGAAACAATGTCGGTGTAATACTTGTGCGCGATATTGCCGGGGGTCTTGACCTTGACGGAAAACGCCGCCAGCCGGTTCGTCGGAACAATCAGCCGCGGAATCTGCGGGTAATCCTCGATTACGTCCGCAAGGTAGTTCAGCACGTCCGCAAGGGTCCCGCGGAACACGGCGTTTTCTTTCAGCCGCCCGCGGGGAATGGACGGCCCGCAATATACGAACGTGTCGTATCCCTCCGCGCCCTCTGTGGGCCGTTCTGCGGGCTTTTCTCCGCCGGTGGTATCGTTACCCCCACCGCCGGTTCCGTCGCTTCCTGCGCCCTCTGTGGCTTCCTCCGCGGGCTGTTCTCCGCCGCCGTCGCCGGTCCCGCTCCCGCCGGTGTCCTCTTCGCCCTCTGTGGGCCGTTCTGCGGGCTTCTCGCCGGGGCTGGTATCTCCGCCCCCTTCGCCGCCCGCGGCGTTCTCTGCGCCCTCCGTGGCCCCCTCTGCGGGCTTCCCGGCGGTTTCCTTCGCGTTGTGGGCGTTCAGAGCCTCAATGATCTGCGTTTTCGTCATGCTGTCATCGGCGGCGATACCGTTTGCGGCGGCAACGTCCAGCAACTCTTCCTTTTTCATGCCGGTTTTGAATTCTACCATCTTTGTTCAACCTCACTTTCAACTGTTGGTGTTCTGTTTTCCAGATACGGCCCCGGAATCCCGCATTCTGTGTTGATCGTCGGCAACGTCCATTCCGACATGATTTCCCCCAAATAGTACGGGGCCGTATTATCCGGGTAGATAATCATTTCAAGGGGCATTTTCAGCAAATAGCGGTCCTGAATGCTCCCGTCGCGTAGAAATGCCAGCCGAATCCGGGTAAGCAGATTCAAAAGGCACAAGGACCCCTCCGCTTTGTCCTCCGAATAGGTCGCGGCGACAATGCGAATCTTGCAACTGCTTTCCGGGTACTCTCCCGGCTCCTGTTCGTCCTTGCTGGTCAAAAACTGCAAAAGGACGTAGGGAATCCGCTCAACTTCCGCTTTTTTCGTCGGAATCGCCATTTTATGAACCTCCGCCGGGCGTTCGTTGTTCTTCCCGCTCTTTCGGTCCACCCGGACGGGCAAAAGCAAATCCCTTGTTTCGTTCTCGATGTAGGCTTTCAGCGCGTCCAAAAGTTCCAAAGGTGTCATTGTTTACCCTCCGTAGCCGTTCAGAATGCGGGTTATTTCGTGTTCAATGCGCTTGTTTACGGTTTCCTGTGCCTTTTCCGAAACCTGTTCCAGCACTTCCTCATTCCCCGCCATTTGCGCGGTTGACTGTGCCATGAATTCAGTTACCGGGAAAGAACGCCCCGTTTCGCGCTCAAACATTCCTGTGTGACCGCTCTTCATCCGGGCAATAAAGGCATGGACGAACGGCGTTTGACCGTTCCCCCGCATGACCGCCGCTTTCACTTCCGCCCGCTGAATCGGCAATGTCGGCGTTACGTTGAAGCGGTACAGCGGCAACTTATAGCCCGCGAAAGTCACGGTTCCCACAACGCCGCCGTCGGCTTTCTGGACCTGTGTGCGGATATTCCCCCCGGCCCGGACGCGCTGTGCGGAAATAGCATACGTTCCCGTGATCTGCCGGACGGTTTCGGCCTTGACCGTACTGTTCGCCCGGCGGATAACGCTTGAAATCGCCTTTTGCGCGCCGCCCGGTATGCCGGAAAGAATCAGGTTCACCCGCTCGATCTGATCGTTTGTAATCTGAATCATTCGGTCAACATCTCCAAATAAAGCACGATTTCCCCGGCTTCCGGGTGAACCTTTGTGATTTCGTACAGGTCGTCGCCGATCTCCACGGTCAACCCCTTTTTCGGGGTCTGCCCCAGCAATGACAGCGGAACATACATGACTAAATCGACAAGAACCAAACCGTCAACGTGATCTGTCGCCGGTTTGGTTCTGTCCTGTGCGCCGCCGTCGTCGATGATGACCGGCCCTTTGTACCGGGTCCCGTCAATCCAGAATTCCACAACGTCGGCGTGTTCCGCGCTGTTGTGAAAGACGGTTTCCAAGTCCCGGTCAAGCTGTGCTTTGAAGTTCAGCATTACAGCACGTGGGCGACAAACCAACTGTTGACCTCATGCGGAACGGGAAGAGGTTTGCTGTTGATCTGCAAAAAGCGGCGGTCCGGGCGGCGCTCCACCCACGTCTGCGGCACCATGTCGCCCTCGACGGTAATTGTCCGTTTCCCATCTTCCGGAATCATCGTGATTGCTCCGTAATATTCGGAGTAGTCCGCCCGCGTACTCAAAAGCGCCAGTGCGCCGTCGGGAACAAGCGGGTATTCATCCGGGGCGGCGGGGTTTGTCCAGTCGTCAAGATACCATTCGTTGTATTCGTAAATGTCCATCCCCAACTTCCGAATGGTCCCGATGTAGGTTGTCCCGTCAGGCATTTCCCGCGGTTTGATCGCCGCAAGGTCATAACTTTTAACGTCCAACTGTTTCATGACCTCCGGGTGGCTGACAAAGGCCGCGGAAACGTCGCTTGCCATAATGCAAATATTACAGTTCACAAACCCGGTTTTCTGAACCTTTTTGCGCCACCGCTCAATGTCCGCAAGAGGGTGGGACGTTGGGGAAGTCCATTTCAACGCGTCTGTTACAATGGTTTCGATATTATCAAAACCAAAGTCAATCTCTTCGTTCAGCCCTTCGCCGATAATGGGAATTTTCCCGGTGAAGATCGCCGTTGCCGCCATCCACTCCCGGCGGCGCACGATCATTTCTTTCAGCTCCCGTAAATCCTCCGCCAGCTTTTCCACGGCGCGGTCAGCGGGCTTTTTCCCGCTGTACGGATTTTCGCCCGCGGACCGCTCCAGCAGGTCGTCTACGGTCGTAATCTTGTTCGGGGCAACCAGCGTCGGCGTGTAGCTTACGGTCTGATAGCCCGCGTTCGGAACGGTCTTTCCGCCCACTTTCGGGTGAACAAACGGGGCAAGGGCGCGACCGCCCTTTTTGAAATCCACTTCGACGCTCTTCGTATAGAACGTCCTTTTATTCCGAAAGAACGTGTCAAGGAAGAACGTCCGAACCGGCGGCAACCGGCGAACCAGCTTCCCCAACGTGCGCGGTGTGTAAATATCGGTTTCAATAGCCATTTCTTTTTCCTCCCTTTACTTCAAAAAGATTCCCAGCTTGCGGAAAGCGGGTTTCAGGGCTTCCGCTGTCACACCCTCCGGCAAGGTCAGCCCATCGGCGAAAAATTCGCCGGTCAGCATACAGACAACGCCGCCGTCCGTAGAATCGTCGGCGGCGATTCCGTACAGTTCGTCCAGCCCGGCGGCGGTCGCTTCTTTGAATCCGCCCGCGGTCTTGATGACCGGGGCATACTGCCGGACGGTTTCGCCCTCCGCAACCTCGCCCACTTCCTTTGCAATGGGGAAGTCGCCCGCAAAAACATTTTTGCGGGTCAGTTCGTCGCGCTTGATTTCATACATGGTCGTTTCCTCCTTTACTTCGTTTCAGGGAAAAGCCGGTCAATCGCCGCGTCGATCTCGCTTGTCCCGCCGCCGCCTGCCGCGCCCTCGATCTTTCCGCCGGTTCCCACGTCGCCCGCGCCGCTGTCCTGCGCGTCGTCATTTCGGGCGGCGATATAGTCCGCGCTCTGCTTCTTCTGCGCCGCGACAATCTGCGTCGCAACGTCTCCGGCGGAAACAGGCTTTTCAAACTTTGCGGCGTTCACAATGGTTTCAAATCCCGCCAGCGCCACGCCCTCGATGTCCTGAATCCGCTTGCGCTCCGCGGCGGTCGCCGCGTCCTCGATCTGCTTTACCAAATCGGGGAACGCCGCCCGCAATCCCTCCGGGGTCTTAATATCTTTGATTCCGTCCATGACTTCTTCGCTCCTTTTCTGCTCTGTTGGATTTTTGGTATTTGAAAAACCGCCGGACGCGCTGGCCGTCAGGCGGTTTAACAACGAAACGGATAAATTCGGGAAACGTTCAAGGTCCATTGAAACGCTGTTCACGACAACCTTTCCCATGTTTTCAACGGTCGTCTGTGCGTCCTCGAACATTGTCAGCGCCAGTGATAAAATGTAAAAAAACGCCGAGGAAAAAATGTAGTTTTGTGGCGGAGAGGAGGGAAAAAAGATAGACTCCCAATCAGGGCGAAAAAGAGCCCGGAAAGGGAGTCAGGAAATGAAAGGAGCACAGTGGATGGAAATCCGAAGCGACAGACAAAAAGGGCTGAGCTATGTGGAGCTGGGCCGGAAGTACCACATGGACCCGCGAACAGCAAAGCGGTACGCGGAATCGCCGCAGAAGCCGGAGTACACATTGAGCGAACCGAAGCCCACAAAGATGGACCCGTACAAGCAGATCGTGGACGAGTGGCTGGAGGAGGCGCCGTATTCGGCGCTGCGGATACTGGAGAAGCTGCGGGAGATGGGGTTTGACGGAGGTTACAGTATTGTCAAGGCGTATGTGAGCAGCCGGAAGATGGACTTGAATGAGAAAGCAACGGTGCGGTTTGAGACGATGCCCGGAAAGCAAGGGCAGATGGACTGGGGATTTTTCGAGGATCACCTGGTGTACGAGGACGGAAAGTGGAAGAAGCTGTATTGCTTTCTCATGATTCTGGGGTATTCGCGGATGCGGTACATCGAGTTCGTAACGGATATGAGCACAAACACGTTGATACGGTGCCATCAGAACGCGTTTCGGTATTTCGGAGGCTACCCGGAGGAGATTCTGTACGATAACATGTCCCCGCAAGGGGGATGCGATGGCTCTAAGCGGCAAAGCCGCTAAGAGCCATCCAAAAGCAGGTAGTCATCAAGTGGCTTTTGAAGCAGGAGGACTCCACGCTAAACCGGCAGTTTGAGGACTTCGCGGGATTCTATGGGTTCAAGCCAATTCTGTGCCGGCCCTACCGGGGTCAGACGAAGGGGAAAGTAGAGCGGACGGTTCAGTTTGTCAGAGATAATTTTATGGTGGGGATCCAGTACAACAGCCTGGCGGACTTGAACGGACAGGCCCTGGCCTGGTGCAATAAGGTCAATGGGAAAGTCCACGCCACCACCAACGAGATTCCCTTTGAGCGGCTGAAAAAAGAGAGACTGAGCCCTCTTACCCGTGAGTACATTATCGACAAAATCAACCTGAGGCGAGTACAAAAAGACTGCCTCACCCCCATTTGGCCCTTTTTACTTGACTGCTTTCGACGTGTCAGAGGCCACGCGGTAAGTTTCCTGATGATATATCTTGACAATCGGCTGGAAACACCCATACAATATAAGATACTTCTGTTGTGTGAGGGATAAAATATGAACGCTTCTGAAAAGACGGCCGCGCTGCTGAAGGCACTTGGACAAGCGCCCTACATCCATGGTGTTACGGATCTGGGAGAGAAAATTGAGTGTACCAAGAGCGGTACCTTTAAAATTCTGGCGGCCCTGGTCCAGAGCGGCCTGGCCGCGCAAACGGTCGGCCATAAGTACACCCTGGGGCCGGTTATCTACATTTTAGGGAAGACCTATGAGGATAAGATCGGCCTGTCCAAAATGATCAAGCCATATCTGGTCCGGCTGAGGGACCTGACAGGGGAAAATGCCTCGTTCAGCATGCTGATTAACGGAAAGGCAAACCTGGTGTATCGGGAGGAGAGCCTGCAGCTGGTTCGGGTGGCGGGAAGCGTGGGCCAGGAGCGCCCCCTTCACGCTGGCGCCACTGGAAAGGTTCTGGGGGCCTTTCAGGATGACGAAGTGATCCGGAAACGCCTGATGGAGGAGCCGCTGACCGTCTTTACCGAGCAGACCATCACCTCACCCGGCGCCCTTTTGAAGGAGTATGCCAGGATCCGGGAGCAAGGCTATGCGATCAGCAACGGCGAACTGAATATTGAGACGATTGGCATCGGCGCGCCCATTCGGGACGAGGCTGGCAGCGTCTGGGCGGCAATTTCCATCGGTGCGCCCCGGATGCGGGTGGATGAGGTCAAAAAGGAGCGGTACATCTTCCTGGTGAAGGAGCTTGCGGAAGAGATGTCTCAGGACCTGATGCGGGGGACGATTGGAACATCGCCGTAAGAAGAAACATGAAAATCGAAAATTCTCTGACAGAAAACTTTGCCGTCATTTTTAATTAAAACGACGGCAAAATTATGTTTGAATATCTAAAAATAATTGATTTTTTCGGAAAAGCTTGCGGAATCGGAGGAAATGTGCTAATATATCAATGAATTAAGTTTCCTTATCGGAAACCTCAAAAACAACAAGGAGTGCTACAATATGGATATCAGTCAGGTTGAGGCCTATAATAAGGAAGTCGCTGAGCAGCGGGCTCAACGGGACGCGGACTATGCGGAGTATGAGGCGGCGGGCCGCATCTGGGGGCTGGTTCCCCGCGAGCGGATCACCAAGATCAAATTCCCTCGGGTGAGGAAGGAGATCATTGACGGCTACCTGTCCATGGAGGATATGTCCACCACGGTCTCGGATGTTCTGGACTCCTACGGTATTGACGGTGCGATCCCAACCTCTTACCTGAAGCCCGTCATCCCTGGCAGCAAAATTTGCGGTCCCGCCGTGACCATCCGCAACATCCCAGTGCGCAAAACCCCCACCCAGGGCGCCCACGACCACGATTTTATCGCCATGTCCACCCGGGATATCTACTACATCGGCGAGCCTGGCGATGTGCTGGTCTCTGACTTCGGCGGCAATTTGGATGTGTCCAACATGGGCGGCCAGAGTTGCACCGTGGGCAAAAGCTGTGGCTTTGCCGGCAACATCATCAACGGCTGCTGCCGGGATGTGTCCTCTATCCGGGAGTATGACTACCCCGTGTTTTCCTGCGGCACCACGCAGATTACTGGCAAATATCGCATGGAGTGCGTGGAGATGAACGGTCCCATTACCCTGTGCGGCAAACTGGTTATCCCCGGCGACCTGATGGTGGCGGATGACTCCGGCGTGTGCATTGTCCCCTATGAGCTGGCTGAGCCTATATTGGAGGAGTGCTTGAAGATCGCCGCCGCCGAGGAGCGGATGCGCCAGCTTATCGAGAGCAAGGCCCCCATCTCCGAACTGCGGCCCCTGTTCCGTGCCCGCTACAAATAATTTGCGGCAGATTACATGTTTGAAAGAAGGCTTACATTGCTATGATGAACCCAAAGGTAGAAGCGGAATATGAGGAGTATAAAGCTGCCGGGCGCATCTGGGGCGTGATCGACAAGGAGAATATCAAGATGATCAAATTCCCCCGCGTCCCCAAAGAAATTGTGGACGGCTTCAAGGCGCTGGAGGATGACCTGACCGGCACGGTCAGCGATATTCTGGACACCCTGGGCTACAACAAGGTGATCCCCGCCAACCTGCTGCCCCCCATTGAGCCGGGGCATATGATTGTGGGCACTGCCGTGACGCTGCGCAGCATTCCCATCGAAAAGACCACCACGCAGGGCCTGCATGACCACGATTTTATTAAGATGGCCTCCCGGGAGGTCAATTATCTGGCCGAACCGGGGGATGTGCTGGTGGGCGACGCCGGAGGAATGACTGAAATGAGCAGCATGGGAGGACAGTCCTTTGTCTCGGCCAAACTCAGGGGGCTGGAGGGCGTTGTCATTGACGGCGCGGTCCGGGATGTGGGCGAGATCCGCAAGTACGGCGTGCCCACCTGGTGCCGGGGCGTCACCCCCAAAACCGGAAAATGCCGGATCGAGGCGATTGAGATCAACGGCCCCGTGGTGCTATGCAATGTTCAGATCAACCCCGGCGATCTGATTATCGCGGACGACTCGGGCATCTGCGCCGTTCCTCCGCAGCATGCCGCCTACGTACTGAAGGAGTGCCAGGAGATCCTGGCCGATGAGATCGTGATGCGGAAGTTGATCGAGCGGGATGCCCCCATTGCCGAAATTAAGAAGCTCTTCCGCAAGCGCTACACCAACAACGATCAAAAATAAATTGAATTTGGAGGATATTTCAATGAGAAAGCTTTTTGCCGCCGTTCTTGCCTCCGCAATGATCCTGTCTCTTGCCGCCTGCGGGCAGAACGGGAGCCAGTCGGGCAGCTCCGCAGGCTCCAACAACGCCCCTAGCGTCTCCGGCAGCGGCTCCAACAACGTCTCCGCCTCTCAGCCCGTCGAGGGATATACCTTCTCCGACACGATTACGATCACCGTCCCCTTCAACGCCGGCAGCAATACCGACAGCCAGATCCGCTTTATCCAGCCCTATCTGGAAAAGCACCTAGGCGTCAATACTGTGATCGTCAACGTCGGCGGTGCTTCCGGCGTGATCGGCACTACCGAATTCCTGACCAAGGTTGCCGACGGGAACAATATTCTCTTCAGTCTGCCCACCCCCACGGTCTATAAGCCCGCCGGCGGCGAGACGGAGTATACAGTGGACGACCTGATCCCGGTCTCCCAAACCTCCTCCTCTCCGTTCTATCTGGCCGTCTCCGCGGAGAACAAAAACTTTACCGACGGCGCTTCTGTGCTGGACTACATCAAGAATAACCCCGGCGCCTTCACCTATGCCAACGCTGGCAACGGCGGCATTGCCCACCTGGCCTTTGCCTCCTTTCTCCACGGCGAGGATCTGGACGCCCTGAGCGTCCCCTTCACCGGCGGCACGGCTGACTGCTACACCGCCGTGATGGGCGGCCATGTGATGGGCCACGCCGTCAGCGAACCCGATCTGGTGGGCCGTACAGACTACAATGTGCTCATCAATCTGGGCACCAAGTCCACTGCTGAGGGCTTTACCAACATCCCCACCTTGGAGGAGTTGGGCTATCCCGGCTATGCCACAGACACCTTCGCCGGCTTCTACTATATGAAAGGAGTGGACAGCGCCATTGTTGAGGCCTTTGATGCCGCCGTGGAGACCACCCTCAACGACCCTGAGTTCCAGGCCGCCGCGGCCGAGGCCAGCTTCGGCTACAGCTATGTCGATTCCGCCGGCTTTACCGCCGCCGTTCAGAATACCGCCGCGCTGGCCGCTCCCATTCTGGAGAGCCTCGCGTAACAAACCTCCGGTCCTGTCGGCATGTCCCCGAGAAAAGGGACATGCCGACGGCCGACTGACACCCTTTTGGATATGAGGTGACCGATTTGAATAAAAGAAACTTCACCAGCAGTCTGATTGTCCTGGCGTTCTTCGTTTTCTTCTATTTCCAGGCCGTTCAGCTGAAGGCGGGGGCATCCTACTGGCCCAAGCTGATCTGCGTCGCGGGCGGGGTTCTGTCGGCTGTCAACGCGGCCGTGGCCGGCGTCCAGTGGGCCCGGACCCGGGAGGACGGCAAGGTACTGCCCCTCTCCCTGCCCCAGCTCAAAAATGTTTTGATCCTGCTGGCCATCTCCGGGGTCTGGATCTTCCTCATTCCCCGGCTGGGCTATCTGGTTATCTCTGTCCTGGCAACCGGAGCCATTGTGCTGGCCTTCGAGCCGATCAAGGATGGAAGGCACATTGTCCGGGATATCATCATAACGCTGATTTTTGCTGTGTTGATCTATGGCCTGTTTACCCTGTTGGGCATCCACTTCCCCAAAGGGCTCTTGATGTAGGGAGGGGCGGCTATGAATGAGATTTTAGGGTATGTTCTGACTGCATTCTCTCCAGTCAATCTTCTGTTCGCTCTGCTGGGGACGGTAGTTGGCATTACGGTGGGGGCCCTGCCCGGCTTTACACCCACCATGGGCATTGCTGTTCTGATTCCCATCACCTATACCATGGATGCCACCACCGCCCTGGTCTTTCTGGGGGCCATCTACTGCGGTTCCATGTTCGGCGGCTCCATCTCCGCCATCCTGATCAACACCCCCGGCACCAGCGCCGCGGCGGCCACCGCTATGGACGGCCACGCGCTCACGCTGAAGGGCGAGGCCCATGGCGCGCTGGTGGAAGCGTCGGTGGCCTCCTTCTGGGGCGGTATTGTCAGCGTGCTGGCGCTGATCTTCCTGGCTCCGCCGCTGGCCCGCTTCGCCTTCCAGTTTGGTCCTCAGGAGCGGTTTATGATGGCCCTGTTCGGGCTGACCATCATCGCGTCCCTATCCACAAAGGATGTGCTGAAGGGGCTAATGATGGGTTGTGTGGGTCTGGCCGCCGCCTGCATTGGCATGGACCCCATTCTGGGTCAGTCCCGCTTTACCTTTGGAAGCACCTTCCTGATGGGTGGCATCACCATGATCCCCGCCGTTATCGGTCTGTTCAGCGTATCTCAGATTTTTACCACGTTGAAGGACCCAGTTCAACTAGCGGACAGGGACATGATCGCCCAGTTCAGGGCGGCCAGGCTCCACTGGAAGGACCTGGTCCGCTACCCGGTGACCTATCTCCGCTCCGCTGTGATCGGTATTGTGGTGGGGATTATCCCCGGGACTGGCGGGGATGTGGCCTCTTATGTCTCCCACAACGTGGGTAAGGTGTTCAGCAAGGAGGAGGACTTCGGCCACGGCGCCCGGGAGGGCGTGGCCTGCTGTGAGTCGGCCAATAACGCTGTCACCGGCGGCACGCTGATCCCCACGCTGACTCTGGGCGTCCCTGGGAACGCCACGACTGCGGTGTTGCTCTCCGGACTGACCATCCAGGGCCTGACCCCCGGCTACGGCCTGTTTACCAGCGAAAAGCAGGTCACATACCCCTTCATCTGCGCGCTGTTTATCGCGAATCTGCTGATGCTGTTCATCGGTATGTTCGGGGCGAAGCACTTCGCTAAGGTCACCCTGACGCCCAAGAATGTCCTCAGTGCTTTTGTTCTGTCCCTGAGCGTTATGGGGACCTATGCGGTGCGCGGGAATCTGAAAGACGTGGTTGTGATGATGGTGTTCGGGGTGATTGGCTGCCTTTTGAAGCTGTATAGGTATAATGTGGTGCCAATCGTGCTCGGCCTGATTCTGGGTCCCATTGCGGAGGCGGGACTGTCTCAGGCGATGCTGCTCAACGGCAACTCCCTGTATAACACACTCCTCTCCATGACCACCCGCCCCATCTGCGTAGTACTCTTCCTTCTAATGGTGGCTTCTGTGTGTGCACCATTTATTCTGGATGCGCGCAAAGTGGGCAAAAAAGCGGCCTGACGCCGGAAATGAGGAGGCCCCGGTTCTCGGAAAGGGAACCGGGGCCTCTCTTCGCGCGCCGCTCCCGGCTTAGGGTCATATAAGCTCCGGGTTTCCCGGTTGATCTGCTGCCCGATGTCCAGCGGGTTTTCATGCTGTCAACCAGCATCCGTCTGTTCGTATGTTTATTCATTTTGCCCTTGACCGCGGGGCGTGTTTTTTGTATGATAAACAGACAAGATCCTCAGTTGAGGAGGAAAAGAGGTTTTATACAATGCCAAGTCTGAGCAACCGGGTGCAGACCTTCACCGATTCTGTCATCCGCCGCATGACCCGCATCAGCGATGAGCATGGCGCCATCAATCTGTCCCAGGGGTTTCCGGACTTTAATCCGCCCCGTGAGATTCTGGACGCCCTGGCCAAGGCGGCCCATGCCGGCCCACACCAGTATTCTATCACCTTCGGCGCGGAGAATTTCCGCCAGGCCCTGGCCAGAAAGCAGAGCCGGGCCATCGGCCGGGAGATCGACCCGGAAACCGAAATCGTGGTCACCTGCGGCGGAACCGAGGCCATGATGTGCGCCATGATGACCATCTGCAATCCCGGGGACAAGGTGATGGTGTTCTCCCCCTTTTATGAGAACTACGGGGCGGACGCAATCCTGTCCGGCGCCGACCCCATCTACATCCCCCTGGTCCCGCCGGAGTACGGCTTCGACATGGAGTTGGTGGAGGCCGGCTTCCGGCAGGGGGCCAAGGCCATCATCGTCTGCAATCCCTCCAACCCCTGCGGAAAGGTGTTTTCCCGGGAGGAGTTGCTGGGCATCGGGGAGCTGGCTCTGAAATACGACGCCTTTGTGGTCACCGACGAGGTCTATGAGCACATGGTCTACGCCCCCCGCAGGCACATCTGCATGGCCTCCCTGCCCGGCATGTTCGACCACACCATCACCTGCAACTCCCTGTCCAAGACCTACTCCATCACCGGCTGGCGGCTGGGTTATCTGGTGGGGCCGGAAGAGGTGGTGGAGGGGGCCAAGAAGGTCCACGATTTCCTCACCGTGGGGGCCGCCGCCCCCCTCCAGGAGGCCGCTGTCACCGGCCTGGAATTCCCCGAGAACTACTACGACCAGCTGCTGGCTGTCTACACCAAAAAGCGCCAGTATTTCCTGGACGGGCTGGACCGCATCGGCCTGAAGCACAACGTTCCCCAGGGGACCTATTTCGTCCTCATCGATATCCAGGACTTCCTGGACCTGCCCCAGTTCAAGGGCTGGACCGACCTGGAGTTCTGCGAGTGGATGATCGTCAATATCGGCGTGGCCGCCGTGCCCGGCTCCAGCTTCTTTAAGGAGGAGGTCAACCACCTGATCCGCCTCCACTTCGCACGGGAGGAATCCACCATTGACGAGGCGCTGTCCCGCCTGTCCAAGCTGACGGAGCTGCTGAAATGATGGAGACAAGATCGGTATGTTTCTGCGGCTACTCTGTCGGAACGGACGTATACAGTCTTGTGCCGGAGTTCTGCCGTCCCTTCGGCAGCAGGGTTCTGCTCATTGGCGGGGAAAGGGCTATGGCGGCCGCTCTGCCGGGGCTGGAGGCGGCCCTGCTGGACAGCGGCCTGAGCATTGTGGAGGCGCGCCCCTTCGGCGGCGACTGCACCCAGGCCAATATAGACCGCTTGGCCGGGCGCGCCCGGGAACTGGAGGTGGACATGATTTTCGGCGCGGGAGGCGGGAAAGCTCTGGACACCGCCAAGGGCGCGGCCTTCGCCGCCGGACTGCCGGTGTTCACCTTCCCCACCATCGCCGCCACCTGCGCCGGGACCACCGCCCTGTCGGTGGTCTATCGGGAGGACGGCTCCTTTGACCGGTTTGCCTTCTACCCCCGGCCCGCCCGGCACTGCTTTATCAACCTGGACATTCTGGCCCATGCCCCCTGGCAGTACCTCCAGGCGGGGATGGGGGACACAATCGGCAAGTTTTTCGAGTGCCATTTCGCCGCCCGGGGGGACAAGCTGGCCCACAGCTCCGCCCTGGGCAGGGAGATCAGCAATATGTGCTACGCCCCCCTGGTGGAGCACGGGGTCCAGGCCCTGGCCGACTGCCGGGAGCACCGGGCCGGCTTCGCGCTGGAGCAGGCGGCGCTGGCCATCATCGTCAGCACGGGGCTGGTGTCCCTGCTGGTGCTGGACCAGTACAACTGCGCTGTCGCTCACTCGGTGTACTATGGACTGGTCCTGCTGCCCGGCTTCGAGGAGAAGCACCTGCACGGCAATGTGGTGGCCTACGGCGTTCTGGTTCAGCTGGCGGTGGACCGGGACTGGGACCGGGCTCGGGAGTTGAAGGTCTTTCTGCAAAAGCTGGACATCCCCACCACGCTGGCCGGGATGGGGGTTCCCCTGGAGCGGGAGCATCTGAAGGCTGTGCTCCATGAGACGGTCACCGGGCCGGACATGGAACACATCCCCTACCCCATAAGCGAGGATATGATCTATCAGGCCATGGAGGCCGTGGAAGCGCTTTGAATCTGCGCGAAAGAGAGAGGGAAATCATATGACAGAAAGCTGTGTCAACCGCAAAAACCTTTTGAAATTCATTCTGGGCTCCGCCCTGGGTATTCTGATGTTTCTGGCGCCCATCCCCCAGGGGGACTCCTTCACCACCCTGCTGGACTTTGTAAAATCCTTTTTGAAGGACCTGTTCGGCGCCAGCCTGAACTATATTCTGGTGGTCATCATCGCAGGCTCCGCCATTTTGACGGTGTATGACTTTATCTGCAAGCCGGACTGGATCCGGAAAAACCACTATCTGAGCAAAGCCTTCTGCTCCACCCCGCTGTATCTGGTCTCCAAGGTTCTGGGCGCGGTGTTCATCGTGATGATCGTGTTCCATGTGGGTCCGGAGTATATCACATCGGCGGACACCGGGGCCACCATGGCGGACCTGTGCGCCACCCTGTTCTGCATCGTGCTGGGCTTCAGCTTCTTCCTGCCCTTCCTCACCGACTGCGGCATCATGGAATTTCTGGGCGTTCTGCTCCGGCCGGTGGTGCGGCCTCTGTTCCATGTGCCTGGCCGGGCCTCCATCGACTTGATTGCCTCCTGGTTCGGGGCCTCTAACGCCGCCGTGATCCTCACCCGGGAGCAGTATATGAAGGGCTTCTACACCAAGCGGGAGGCCGGTTACATCATGACCAACTTCTCCATCGTGTCTATCCCGTTCTGCCTGCTCATCGCCAACACGGTGGGCATCTCCAGCCTGTTCCCGCCCTTCTACCTGTGTATCTGCGTGGTGGGCATTGTTCTAGCGGTCATCATTGCCCGGCTGCCCCCCATCTGCACCCTCCCTGATACCTATCAGGAGCAGACGGGCAAACAGATCAACGAGGACGTGCCCCAGCAGACCAGCCTGATGTCCTACGCCCTGGAGAGCAGTTGCAGGCGGGCGGAGAGCTTTCAGCTGAAAAACGTGGTCTCCGGCGGCATGGAGGTTCTAATGGGGATGTACTTTGATCTGATTCCCATCGTCATCTCTTGGGGCACCATCGTGCTGATTATCGCCACCTATACCCCGCTGTTCACCTGGATCTCCTACCCCATGGGGATGTACCTTCAACTCTTTGGCGTGGAGGAAGCCTTTGCCGTGGCCCCCGCCACCCTGATCGGCTTTACCGACATGTTTGTCCCCGCCCTGCTGATCGCCGGAACCACCTCTGTCAAGACCAAATTCATCATTGGTGTGCTTTCTCTGGTGCAGATTATCTATATGACCGAGGTGGGCGCCATCGTGATCAAGAGCGAGATACCTCTGAACCTGTGGAAGCTGTTCCTGATTTTCATGGAGCGGACTTTGATCGCCATCCCCCTGATCACATTGTTTGCCAATCTTGTGCTGTAAGCCGACCGGTTCAGAACTGGGACGGATCGAATTAAGATGAAGGGTTATGGCACGATATCGCACAAAAAGCAAGGAAGCCGAACGCAAAGGGACTATGGCTTAGGGTAAGCGATCGATACATCGACCGAAAAAATATGTATTTTTTTCGTTGGTGGGATAGAGATCATCCTTCCTTGATTGTTTATATACTGTAACTGTTCATGAGATATACCGTCAAGATTGGGGACAAAAACAGGCTTTCTTCCGGTCGAGAGTAATCCTATATAAAATCCCAGATTCAGGGAAAACTGAATCCGGGGTGATAAAAATGACATGTTTTTTCCACGGCACAAACAGGACGGGCCCCTATTTTGAGGGCTGGTACTTTAAGCACCAGAATCCGCAGGGGCAGACCTTGGCGCTGATTCCCGCATTCCATATGGACAGAGAAAGACGCCGTACCGCCTCTCTCCAGGTTATTTCAAACAATCAGACTTGGTGGCTGGAGTACCCGGCATCACAGCTTCAAATCTCCCGGCAACCCTTTCAGGTACAGATCGGACAGTCCAGTTTCGGTGAGCAGGGGATTGACCTCCATATCCAACGGGGCGGCCTCTCCCTCCAGGGCGCCCTGCGCTGCGGCGCCTTTACAGTCCTCCGCTCCGACATCATGGGGCCGTTCCGTTTCTTCGCCGGGATGCAATGCTCCCACGGCGTCATCAGCATGGGCCATTCTCTGAGCGGAACGCTGGAGTTGAACAGCGAGCGCCTGGATTTCTCGGACGGAATCGGCTATATCGAGACGGACCGGGGCCGCTCCTTTCCCAGCAAGTACCTCTGGACGCAGTGCGTCTGGGGTGGGCCGGAACCTGGCAGTCTGATGCTTGCCATCGCGACGATCCCTCTGGCTGTGGGCGGTTTCACCGGCTGCATCTGCTCCGTCCTTTATGAAGGCCAGGAATACCGGCTGGCCACCTATCGGGGCGTCAGGATTGAAACGTGGTCCTCCTCCGGTACGGTGATCCGCCAGGGGAAGTACCGCCTGGAGGCAGAACTGCTGAACGAACGGCGGCAACCTCTGCGTGCCCCGGTGGAGGGCCGCATGGAGCGCACCATCCACGAGAGCCTCTGCGCAGAGGTGCGCTACCGCTTCTGGCACGGGGACCACCTCCTGTTTCAGCATATGGCCCCCAATGCCAGCTTTGAGTACTCCTCATCAAACTGATGCCAAACAATTATGCTGGAGGACTTCGCCCGCCGGAATGGGGATCTCCGTTTCAAGCATTTCACCGATGTTCAGGCCACAGACAATGGTTTGTTTGTGGCCTTCTATTATGCTTATTTATGGATGTGCAAAGGGTACGCGATATCGTGTATCCTAGTAGAAAGTGGGAGCAAAAAAGCGAATTCAAAAAAGTTACAAGGAGGAACGCCGTTGATGGGGCAGATGATATGGCTTGTCATGGACAAAATTCCCTCCATGTGGTATGATAGCCCGCAGAAAGGAGGCGCCCGCTATGCTCACACTGGAGGATTATCTGTTTCAATTTACAGTATCCCTGATCTCCCATGCCGTCCTGGTGGTCTATCTGTTTGTGATTATGGACGCGCGGGGCCGACGGGTGGTGAGAAAGCTGCCCGCCCTGCTGCTCTCCCCGCTGCTGGCCACCCTGCTGGATGCGGTCTTGTATGCGCGCTTTCCCGACCACTATGTGTTCCGCTATTGTGCGTTCTCCTGCGCCATCCTGCTGATGTGTACCCTGTGGATTCGGTGGGCGTGGCGGATCGGGTTCTGGCACGCCTTTGCCGCCGCGTGCATGGCGGGCATGTTCCAGGTGGCCGCGTCCGGCCTGGCTCAGATATTGCTTCTGGACAGCGAGATCCCGTACACGGTGTTGATCGCCGTCTATGGCGCTGTGGCGCTGGTCTCCGCCGCGCTGCTGCGCCGGCTCCGCTTCGGGCGCTGGTTCCGCCTTCTGCTGGAGGACAGCTCCGTCCAGCGCCGCATGGCCCTGTTCTTCTTTGGCCTGGAGGCGGCTATGGAGGCATTCTCTCTTTTACAGGAGGGAATCCAGCCGGAATATCTGGTTCCCTACTACGCGCTTGTGCTGGTGATGGCGGGGCTGGCGGTGGGGCTGGTCATTTACCTGTCCCAGCGGCTGGACGCCTCCCGGAAGATGGAAGTCCAGCGGGACGTCATTGCCCAGCAGCAGCTCTACGAGCGGGATTTGGAGGCGATTCAGCGGGAGGTGCGGGCGTTCCGTCACGACTACAAGAATTTGCTGGCAGGGCTGTCTGAACAGGCCGGGAAAGGAGAATTGGATGAACTTCGGGCCTCCTTGTCCCAACTGGACGCGGGCTTTGACCAGCACATCGGAGAGAGGATACAGGCCTCCGTCCATCTGGGCAATGTGAGAGTCCCCCAGGTGCGCAGCCTCCTGCTGTCCAAGCTGGCAGCCATGAGAGAAAAGAAAATCGACTGCCGCCTGGAGGCGCTCTACCCTGTGGAGCGTATCGGAATGGACCCGTGGGACTTTACCCGCTGTCTGGGCATTCTGCTGGACAACGCCGCCGAGGCCGCTTTGGAAGCGGAAACGCCCTGGGTGGAGATTGTCCTGCTGTCTCAACAGGACAGGCTGTCTCTGCGGGTGTCCAACCCCTACAATGGTGCCATCGACCCGGATCGAATCTGGACGGAGGGCTTTTCCACCAAGGGAGAGCGCCGGGGATTGGGACTGCCCAGCTATCAGCGGATTTTGAGGGACTATCCCCATACGGTCGCGTCCACAAGCTGGGCCAATGGCGTGTTTGTCCAGGAATTGGTGGTGGAAGAAAAAGCATGATTGCAATTTATCTTTGTGATGATGAGGAAAGTGTTCGTCACCAGCTCAAAACCGCCCTGGAGTGGAAAATTTTCGTGGAAAACTACGACATGAAGGTGGTTTGCGCCGCCTCCACCGCCCAGGCGCTTCTGGACGCGGCGCAGGACAGCCGCCGGGGCGTCTACTTCCTGGATGTGGATTTGAAGGACGGAGCGTGGGACGGCTTTACGCTGGGGCGGGAGCTGCGGCGGCGGGACCCTCATGGCACGCTGATCTACATTACCAGCTATGGCGATCTGGCCTGGAAAACCTTCCAGTACCATTTGGAGGCATTTGACTACATCGTGAAGGAGGGAGAACAGACCGGCCCTGCCGTTGCCCGCTGCCTGGAGGCGGTCCACGCCCGCTTGCTGGACGAGCGCCATGACCCGGCAGAGATGTTCTCTTTACGAACAGGTGATGAAACTCGCCACATTCCCCTGGCCGACATTCTGTTTTTTGAGGCCGCTCCCAAAGCTCACCACGTATATCTTCATACGGCGGACAGCCGTCTGGATTTCGTGGGCAGTCTGAACGAGCTGGAAAAGGAACTGGGCGGACGGTTTGTCCGGGTCCACCGGTCCTTTCTGGCGGCATGGGACAAAATTGAGACAGTGGATGGTAAGGGAAATCAGGTCCGGGTCGGGGGCAGAATATGTTTGCTGTCCCGAACCGGAAAGGCGGAATTGAAGAAGAAATTGAGAGGGAGCGTTTGAGGCTCCCTCTTTACTTTTGCCGCTCAGGAAGAATTTGTGCCGTTTGGGAAATTCGGCCCCCGGCGTGGCCGGGCAGTGGTATGCTCTTCTTCGCGGACAGGCGGGACGAGAAAGGAGGGAAACGCAATGGCAAAGGAGCGCTTTGTGGAGGTCTATAACCAGGGCATTGTGAATGTGATGAAAGTCGTCGTCGATACAGAAACCGGCGTGAATTATGTGCTGGGCTCCCACAATAAAGCAAGCGGCACGGGGATGACCGTGCTGGTGAACGCGGACGGCAAGCCCATCGTCACCCCCATAAACTGAACGAATCCATCCAATTCGGAAAACACGAATTCATCCCGCCCGCCCGCGCCAACCATAAAGTTCAACGATGTAGGAGGCACATAACCATGGCAACAGAAGTCCAGAAATTCACCCAGGCGGCGGGATACAAGCCGCTGGAGGACCGCTGTATCATCGTCAAATACGCCCCGGAAAACCTGAGCGAACAAATTACGGCATTTTTTAACTCGGAATTTTATGTTCTCCAGATGTGTGAACACGAAATCATCCTGCTCCCCTTCAACACCACATGGGGCAATCTGCGTAAAGATGTATCCCTGGTCCTTCCCTATGGGGACATCCAGTGGGTGGAGCTGAAAGACGATATGCTCAACACGGTCATCACCATCCGCACCGAGTCGGACACCATCCGTCTGACCACCCAGCAGGCAGAGCTGAGCGACCTGCGGAGTTCCGGCATCTACGCCAGTATTTATTCCGGTTTCTTCAAAAACTGGCACAAGGAAAACCTGGATGGCACACTGAAGGCGCTGACTGAATTAGGAAATAACTGATCTCATCTTTGTAGGAATTCAGTATGGATAAAGGCGAACGAAAACTGACAGAAAAAGAATTGAAACGCATGGAAAACGGAGGGCTAAAGCCGCCCATTTTTGAGAACACAGCGGTATCCGGGAATATATTTTGCTGGAAGATGGCTCCATAGGCTACTGGGGAAGCGAGGGAGCGTGTGGTAGGATTGCGGATAGCCTACATGACTTCTTTGAATTTGTGATACGTTGCCCATATTGGCAGGATTATCTTCGCGAGGAAGCATATCAGGATAGAGAACGACTGGGCGAGTTTGCAAAAGAAAACTATGAGAGGCTTAGAGAAAGTTTTCAGGAAAATGGGGTTAGTCTGCCTGAAACACAACAGAAATTGGCAGACTTTTTGGGAATTGAAAAAAATGCAGATGTTGTAGATATTCTAATGCGGTTTTATTCCTGCACAAAGCGTGAACCCCGTTTCATCCAAACTTATACAGAAGATGATGGAAGTTCGTTTAGCGGTACAGGTTCGCTGTTTGACCGATGATCGTTTTCCTGTTTGTCGGGCAAACAAAAAACTAAAACAGGGCGGCGGTGACAGGCATTAACTATCCCGCCGCCCTACTGTTATCGCTCCATATCCTGCGCCCTGCGGGGCTGCTGCTCCCGCTGTTCCTGCCGCAAGATGTTGTAAACGCTCCTGCGGATTTGCTCGGCTTCTTTCACTTCCCCTTTCAGTGCGAGATACCGCCGGTTGAGCGTTTCCCTTTCGGCGGTCAGCTTGGCACACTCCGTTTCCCATACTTTTACCGGCAGGGCGGTCTTGCCGATTATCACAAAAGCAAGGGACGGGGCGCAAGCCCGTTACCCTTGCGCCCCGCCCCCGTTCCGGCTCTCGTCTGCGCCGCCCCACTGTGCTGGATGGGCGGTTTCGATGAAAAATGCTCCCGCCGGTTTGATATGCTCCCCCTATAAGCGACAGTTTGCTTTTTCTCTGTCTCTTATAGAGGGAGCATATCATTTTTTGGCAGGAGCGAGGTTGATGTTTTGAAATTCTTTGGTTAATGATGGTGGAAAAATGACGATCGTTGTGGTAGACTGTATACAAGCAACAGTTAAGGGGGAATGAGTGAATATGCGGTATGAAATAATTCAAACACAACCGTATAAAGAAGCTGTTTTTGCAATTCGGAAAAGTAGTGGAGAAAATATCGGAAATGCTGTGCGGCTTCAAAAAGGAAATAATGGATTTACGGGCTTTGAAGTTGAATTTTTGGATTACCACATTCGTATGAAATACATGACTTCGTTATGGTTTAGGTGGAAAAATGGGCTCAAATTTTGGAGTCCTTTGGGTAACGCAATATGTTATTTCTTTCAAGATGACATCAAATGTGGCGAACTTTGTAAATATTCCAACGGAACCTATGTGATGCAGATGAACGATCAATTCTATACCATGGGTACAGTCGGCTTTGGGAGTGAAGGCATAAAATTCCCCGTTTTTGAGGGGGAGTTTAAGAAAACGGCAACACGGGGAAAACAGATTGCACTAATCGAAACGCCTAATCTGGCCCAGAAATTAAATAACTATGAAATCACTGCTTTGGGAGAATGGGAAGGCTTAGTTGCCGCACTTTATGGCATTTATGTAGATTATGTGACCTTTTCTATCAATGATTCGCATTATAGAAAAACATATCTTGATACATTTAACAAGCAAAACTCGCTGTATGACCCTGCCTTTAAGGGACAGATAGTTGATTAGCACAAAACTACCACTTCTTATTGACACTCCCCCGTAAACGCCCGCCGTCCAACGAGGCCAGGAAGAATAGCACTCCCCGGCCTCGCTCCGCAAGCCTGTTACCCTTGCGCCACGCTCCCGTCTGCGCCGCCCTCCTGCGCTCAAATCAGGGAAATGGGAACGATCAGGTTCTTCTGGCCACAAGTTCCTATCGGTAACGTAATATTTCTTTGTTGGATGATAGAAAACTTGCTTAATTGGGCTGCTCTTCATCCTCAACATACTCAAGAATATCTCCTGGCTGGCACTTCAAAACCTTGCAGATGGCGTCTAACGTGCTGAATCGGACGGCTTTGACTTTTCCGGTCTTTAAGTAAGAGAGATTGACGTTTGATATGCCAACTTGAGCTGCAAGGTCATTCAACCGCATTTTTCTGTCCGCCAGCACCCGGTCGAGCCGAATAATAATCATAATGTATGATCCGCCTCGTCCTGCAAATGCACTCCGTACTGGATGATGTATGCGGCTACAATAAATGCAATACTGGGAATCAGCATATTGAACATAGCCTGTCCTGTGGCAATAGACATTCGACCATCAGACACAAGGTTGGTAAGCCCGCAAATCATCAATTTGAGAAAGGGCACAAGCACGGCGGCCGAACACTGAAGCAGCCCATAATAAAGCAGATAAGCTGCATTTTGTTCTGTGAAGATTTCTCCTCTCCGTATGTTTGAAAATACACGGCTCAGAAACCAGAACGCACAAATCATTGGAATCGTGGTGACAGCATACATAAGCGATAGTCCAACCTGGATTGTCAAATCAATTTGGTCATCGCTGTTTGTCCAGACATGAATATCATCACCCATGTAAACTGTCATACTGCGGGAATGGGAATTGTGATTTTCTTCTGCATAAATTGCACGCTCAAAGGTTCCCGATTTTGTATGCAGGAAAAATGTTTGACGCCCCATAAAACTAAGAATCGTGCATAGGGCATAAAAGCACATGACAAGGTAGCATATAAGTTTCATAAACCGGGCGGCAGATTTTGCGAATCGTTCATTTGTCAATTTTTGAACAAATTTCATCGTGTATCACCTCAGATTGATCATAGCATCACTATTCGCATTTGTCAAGAATTATTTAATGATAATCATTAAATAATTCTTGTTTTATTCCTTCACCTGCTCGCCCCAGCGGATCGGACATTTCCTTTTCTCGTCCAGCGCGCGGCGCGCCAGGAGGGCCAGCAGGTTGTAATCGACGCCGAATTTCTCATAAGTCTGGTCGCGGCCGGTGGCTAGGCCCTTCATAAACAGGTTTCTCCTTTGCCATCACCTTGGCAGCAGATTGGACTCCAGGCTGCTGCAAATGATGATGGATATGAACACTCTTTACATACATTCTTACGTGTCAAGTACATTTAAACCAAAAAACCCGCAGGAATCTTTAAATTCCTGCGGGTTTTGGAGCTGCTGGCCGGATTTGAACCGGCGACCTGCTGATTACGAATCAGCTGCTCTACCGACTGAGCCACAGCAGCATCTTATGAGGAGTGGCCGTATGCCATGATCCTGTTTTTTACCCTTATCAACAGCCAGCACTCCCATCATTACACGTGATGTGCCCTGCCATTGAACCACACTAGTATGCTGTTCAGATGCTCCGCCATTGGGCTGCACCAGCACAGTAATTGATATTATACCGAAACCAGGCCCATACGTCAAGAGGGAAGTGAGCAATTTTCTGCTATACTTTTTTCGGCATCAATGATAGAATGAAATGAACACCAAACAGAAAAGGGGATATTCTATGGCCATTGTCGGCTTTTCCCAATTAAAGTCCCGCCTTCACAACCTCCCGCCCAAGACAGCTGTGGTGGCGGCCGCTCACGACGAGCACACCCTTCAGGCGGTCTTCGCCGCCCGACGGGACGGACTGATCCGTCCCATTCTGGTAGGACGCCGGGAGAAGATCCTGGCTCTGGCCCGGGACCTGAACGAGGAGCTGGACCCCGCCCAAGTGGTAGACGCCCCGGACGATGGGGCCTGCGCCGCCAGGTCGGTGGCCCTCATCCGCTCGGGAGAGGGGGCTATGCTCATCAAGGGAATGCTCCAAACGGGCACTCTGCTGAAGGCGGTGGTCAACAAGGAGACGGGAATCCGGGCCAGCGCGGTGATGTCCCACGTAGCCATTTTGGACGTGCCCAGCTACCACAAGCTGCTCTACGTCACCGACGGCGGCATGGTGGTGGCTCCCGATCTGGAGCAGAAGCGGCACATTTTGAGAAACGCGGTGGACTTCTGCCGGTTCTTGGGGTATGACTGCCCCAAGGCCGCGGCCCTGTGCGCCGTGGAGACGGTGACCCCCTCCATGCCTGAGACGGCGGACGCCGCCGCTCTGAAGGCCGAGGGGGAGCGGGGAGATTTCGGCCCCTGTTTGGTGGAGGGACCCATCGCCCTGGACCTGGCCACCGACGCCCAGGCCGCCCAGGTCAAGGGCTACCACAGCCCGGTAGCCGGGGACGCCGACATCCTGCTGGCCCCCTCCATCGCGGCGGGCAACCTGCTTGGAAAATCCCTGTACGGGCTGGCCGGGGGCGAGATGGCCGGAGTGGTCCTGGGCGCGCAGGCGCCCATCACGGTCAACTCCAGAGGCGCTGCGGCGGAGGAAAAATACTGGTCCATCCTGATCTGCGTGGCCATGAATTAGGAGGTTTTTATGTCCTTTGATCTGTTAGTGCTGAATCCCGGCTCCACCAGCACCAAGGCGGCGGTATACCGGGACGAGCGCCTGCTGAAAACACGCAGCATGGTCCACACCAACCAGGACCTGGCCCCCTACCCCGCCCTCAACGATCAGCTGGACTACCGGGTGGGCATGGTGCGCAGCTGGCTGGCTCTGGAGGGCTACGACCTGTCTCAGCTGTCCGCCGTAGTGGGCCGGGGCGGCATCATCCCCAACATCGTATCTGGGGGCTATCTGGTGGACAGCGCCCTGGCCGACTGCCTGCTCCACCACACCGTCTTTGACCACGCCTCCAATCTGGGGGGCCTGATGGCCCGGGAGTTCGCCCAGCCGCTGAACATCCCTGCCTACATCTACGACGCCGTCACCAGCGACGAGCTCCTCCCCGAGGCCCGGGTCACCGGCTTCAAAGAGGTCACCCGCACCAGCTTCTGTCATGTCCTCAACGCCAGGGCTACCGGCCACAAGTACGCCCAGGCCATGGGACGGCGGTATGAGGAGATGAACCTGGTGGTGGCCCACCTGGGGGGCGGCATCTCGGTGTCCGCCCACAGCCACGGGCGGATCATCGACTCCGTGTCCGACGACGCGGGACCCTTCTCCCCCGACCGGGGCGGCAGCCTGAACATGCTCTACGTGCTGGACCTGTGCTACTCGGGAAAATACACCAAGGCGGAGATGCTGAAAAAGCTCCGGGGCGAGGGGGGCATGTCCGCCCTGCTGGGCACCCACGACTGCCAGGAGGTGGAACGGCGCATCGCCGCCGGAGACGAGTGGGCCGCTCTGGTCTATCAGGCCCAGGCCCTTCAGATCGCCAAAGGGGTGGGCACCATGCTGGCCTGCTTCACCGGTCTGATCGACGCGGTCATCCTCACCGGCGGGCTGGCCAACTCCAAGCTGCTCACCGGAAAGGTCATGGAGTACCTCCACAGCCTGTGCCGGGTGGTGGTGATCCCCGGCGAGAACGAGATGGAGGCCCTGGCCCTGGGCGGTCTGCGCATCCTCCGGGGCGAGGAGGACGTCCACCAGTTTCATCCCGTATGTCCCATTACCCAGGGAAGCTGACTATAGCAAAGGCCCTTGGCTGAGCCAAGGGCCTTTTTCCTTATTTTATGCTGAAGGCCAAGCTTTTAGGCCGTCCGTTGGCCTGATAGAGCTCCCGCAGCTGGTCCAGCTGCTCCTGGTCCGGGTCTATGTACACGTCGCCGGTGTAGCCGTCCATCAGGGCCAGCCGCCCCTCGCACTTGGGGGTAACGTTCACCTCTACAATGGCGGGGATGTGGTAGGCCCGCACCAGCATGGCGGTGTGGCTGTCCAGGCTGCCCTTCCGGGTGATGAGGCCCAATAGGCGGTGCTGGTCAAAGTCCATCACCTCACTGGGCAGATACTCGTCGGACACCAGGATGGCGGGTTCATCCATCAGCAGGGTCTGCCGCCCGCCCATCAGCGCCCGGAGCACCCGCTGGGAGATGTCCCGGATATCCACCGCCCTGGCCCGCATATAGGGGCTGTCCATGGCGGCGAAGGCGGCGGAAAAACTGATCTCCGCCATCTGGACGGCGTATTCCGCTGTGGCCCCCTGGCCGTTGATCAGCCCGCGGACGGTCTCCACATAATCGTGGTCCTCCAGCAGCATGGCGTGGATCAGGAAGATGGAGGCCACTCCATCCCCCACCTGGTGCAGCGCCCGCTGATAGAGGGTGGTCAGCTCCAGGATGGCGGTCTGCTGGGCCCGGTGAAAGCGGTTGACCTCCTGCCGCCAGTCCCCCTGGGTGTACAGCTGAACCTGGGGCGTGGGCCGTCGGTAGAAGCACAGCCGGCCGGCTACGATCTGCTCCATGATGGCCTTTCCTTTCAGCACCTGCATTTCGCCGCCCCCTTTCCAAACGCTGGTCCGGTAAGTTTGAAACGATTATAGCCCCGACCGTTTCCTTTGTAAAGGTCAGATTTTTCCAAATTTGTTATGTTTGTATAAGATTTCTTTGGTGCGTTCACCTTCTTTTACAATATTTAGCAAATTTTGTGGGGGTTCCTGCTCCGGACGGCAATTTTCCCGCTTTACTCCAATAAACCGCTGTGATATAATAGAGCAAGTTTATTGTAGGAGGTTTTTGCATGGTTTCTGAACGAATGAAGGGGCTGGGCACCGCCCGCTCCGTAATCCGCGAGCTGTTTGAGTACGGCAAGGTCCGCGCCGCCCAGGTGGGTGCGGAAAACGTCTTTGACTTCTCCATCGGCAATCCCAGCGTCCCCTCCCCCGCCGCCGTCAATGAGACGGCCATCCGCCTGCTCCGGGAGCAGCCCGATCTGATCCACGCCTACACCAGCGCCCAGGGCGCTCAGGACGCCCGCCAGCGTTTCGCTGACTCCCTGAACCGCCGCTTTGGTGCCCACTACACCGCCGACCGCTTCTACCTCACCGTGGGGGCCGCTGCCTCGCTGTGCTGTGTGCTCAACGGCCTGTCCTGCCCCGGGGACGAGTTTGTGGTCTTCGCCCCCTACTTCCCCGAGTACAAGGTGTTCATCGAGGGGGCCGGAGCCACAATGGTCCTCATCCCTCCCGAGATCGACGCCTTCCAGATTAACTTCGACGCCTTCCAGCAGGCCGTCACCCCCCACACCAAAGGCGTCCTGGTGAACAGCCCCAACAACCCCTCCGGCGTGGTGTACTCCAAAAAAACTCTGGAGCGGCTGGCCGCCATCCTCACCGAGAAGAGCCGGGAATACGGCCACCCCATCTACCTCATCTCGGACGAGCCCTACCGGGAGATCGTCTACACCGGGGTGGAGGTCCCCTGGGTCCCCCACATCTACCGGGACACCATCGTATGCTACTCCTTCTCCAAGTCCTTGTCCCTCCCCGGCGAGCGGGCCGGATACGTGCTGGTACCCCAGGAGGTGACCGAGGGGGACGACGTCTACGCCGCCGTGGCGGGAGCGGGCCGCTCCCTGGGCTACGTGTGCGCCCCCAGCCTGTTCCAGCAGGTGACCTCCCTGTGCTGCGACATGACCTCCGACATCCGGGTCTACGAGGAAAACCGCAACCTGCTGGTGTCCTCCCTCCGGGAGATGGGCTACCACGTGGTGGAACCGGGCGGAGCCTTTTATCTGTTCCCCCGCACCCTGGAACCCGACGACAGAGCCTTCAGTGAGCGGGCCAAAAAGCTGGACCTGCTGATCGTGCCCGGCAGCGGCTCCGGCGCGCCCGGACATGTACGCATCTCTTACTGCGTCCAAACCGAGACCATCCGCCGGGCTCTGCCCAAGTTCCAGGCCCTGGCCGACTCCTACAAGTAAGACCGGACCGGACAACGGCTTTTTCCGCAAAAGGCGGCCGCTTTCAAAACTGAAAGCGGCCGCTTATTCCTTCCATGATCATCCCTTGATTTCAATGCAGATCAGCGGAAGCGGGTCCTCGCTTCTGTCAGGCCGCCGAGGGGGACGGGCCGTCGTGCCGGTGGAAGACCAGCTTCTGGGCCAGTATGATGATGACCAGACAGGCGATGCCGATCACGTCGGTGATGGGACGGCTGTCGATGAGCAGCAGCGCGCCCGCAGCGGAGACAAGCCTCAGAACGACATGCATCCGCCCAAAGAGGTAGCCTTCCACAAAGGCCGCGATGAGCACCACGCCGATGCAGGAGGTGAGCACCACCTGGATCCCGCTGAGGATGGTCACATTCTCCAGCAGAAGCTGGGGGTTGTAGATGAACATAAAGGGCACGATGAACCCGGCCAGGGCCAGCCGCACCGACTGCCAGCCCGTCTTCATGGGGTCGCCTCCGGACAGACCGGCCGCCGCAAAGGAAGCCAGAGCCACCGGGGGAGTCAGGTTGGCAAACATGGCAAAGTAGAAGCAGAACATATGGGCCGCAATGTCGGGAATCCCCAACTCCACCAGGGCGGGGGCCGCGATGGTGGCGGTGATCAGGTAGGAGGGGATGGAGGGCAGGCCCATGCCCAGGACCATACAGGTGACCATGGTGAAGAACAGGGTCAGCATCAGGTGGGTCTTGCCGATGCTGATGATGGCCCGGGCCACGTTCAGGGCAAAGCCGGTCTGGCCGCAGACGCCCACCACGATGCCCACACAGGCGCAGGCGATCCCCACCGAGATCATGGACTTGGCGGCGTTGGCGAAGGCGTCGCAGATGTCCTTCAGGGACATGCGGCTGATGGGCCGCAGCTCCGCCACTACGATGGTGACCAGGATGGTCCAGAAGGCGCTGGCGATGACCGTCTTGCCGCTCCAGATCAGCATGTACAGCAGGAAGATGATGGGGATGAGCAGGTGGCCCCGCTCCTTCATCACCTGGCCCACCTTGGGCAGCTGGTCCTTGGGGATGCCATGCAGCTGGTCCTTCACGGCCCGCATCTGCACCTGGATGATGATGCCCAGGTAGTAGATCAGGGCCGGGATGATCGCCGCCTTAATAACCACCCCGTACTTGACGCCCAAGGTCTCCGCCATAACGAAGGCGGCGGCGCCCATAATAGGGGGCAGCAACTGGCCGCCCACCGAGGCAGTGGCCTCCACCGAGCCGGCAAATTCCTTGGAGTAGCCGGTCTTCTTCATCAAGGGGATGGTAAAGGCGCCGGTGGTGACCACGTTGGCTACGGCGGAGCCGTTGATGGAGCCCAGGAAGCCGGAGGCCAGCACCGCCACCTTGGCGGGACCGCCCTTGGTGTGACCGGCCAGGGCATTGGCGATGTCATTGAAGAACTGGCCCATGCCGCACTTGTTCATGACCTCACCAAAGATGATGAACAGCACGATGTAGGTGGCCGACGTGGAGATCGAGGTGCCGTAGATGCCGTAGATGTCGGTGGTCAGGTAGACCACGATCCGGTTCCAGGTATAGCCCCGGTGCATGAACACCCAGGGGAAATAGCGGCCGAAGAGGCCGTAGAACAGGAAGACGGCGGACAGGATGGACAGCGCGGGACCACAGACCCGGCGGGAACACTCCATCACCAGGAGGATCAGGAGGGTGCCCATCACGATGTCGATCATCTCCCCCTGGAAGCCAGTGGAGATAAAGGTGTTGTAGCGGGCAAACACATACACCGGCATGCTGGCAGACAGAAGGACCAGAATGCAGTCATACCAGGGAATGCGCCTGCGGCTGGCCTTCTTGAAGGCGGGGAAGTAGATAAAGCCCAGCACCAGGATCAGGCCCACATGGATGGCGTAGTGCTTCAGGTTGATCAGCTGGACCATCCGGATGCCGGAGGCGTAGGCCAGATGGTACAGCGTGAAGAAGAGACACAGCACATAGACCACTTTTTTCAAAAGCTCGCTGTCAAATGTGCGGGTATTGGACTCCTTCTCGTATTTTTTCATGATCTCCTCGCCCTTGGCGGCGTCCAGCGGAGCCGCGCTGTCAGGGATGGAAGTCACTTTTTTTTCTTGTTCAGCCACGGAACAGATACCCCCTCGTTGTGATGATTTCTCCCCGAATCCTGCTGGCGTCGGGCAGGGTCCGGAAATCGAACACCTCCACTCCGTTGATGGAGAAGCCCTTCATATACTTGTTGGATGTGATCCAGCTGAAATAGGGGAACAGGCTGTTGATGTCCTCCATCCAGACCAGGCCGTCCTCGATCCGGGTGGGGACGCTCATCTCAGCCGGCACGCCGGCGCCGTAGCCGCCTACGGCGATGGTGTCCAAATTAAACTGCAGATCACCTGTGACTGTGTAGAACTCCAGCCAGGGGAAATGCTCCGCGGAGTGCTCGATCTCCAGCTGAAGCTGGTCTCCGGCCTGAATGGGAACCGAGAGCACCACCTGACCGCTGTCCCGGTCATACAGCTGAAACCAGGCGCCGGACGGAGCCAGAAAGCCCCACCAGACAACCCCCGCCGCCAGCGCCAGCAGCGCGGCGGCCAAACACACGCGGTTTCGTTTGATTCTCATACAAAAAAACTCTCTCACTTACACACAGGAGCGGCGCGGGGACGGTGTGCCGCCGCCCGCACCGCTCCGGCTCAGGGTCAAAATCGTACAGCTGTAAAATTAGTCGAGGTAGCCGTTGTCTCTCCAGAAGGCCTCGGCGCCGGGGTGCAGGGGCAGGGTGATGTCGTCCACGCCGAAGGTGATGTCGATGTTCTCGTTGGCGGTGTTGTGGGAGTTCTTGATGGTGCTGATGTTGGCAAAGATGCCCTCCAGCATGTCGTAGACCATCTCGTCGCTCAGGTCCTCACGCACCAGCATGATGTTGTACACGAAAACGGACTCCACATCCTCGGTGTTGTTATAGGTGTTGGCAGGGATGGCGGAGGCGGCATAGATGGGGTTCTCGGAAATCAGCTTGTCGCGGCCGGCCCCGTCGATGGGCACCACCACCATGTCGTAGGACACGCCCAGCTCCATCACGGTGGCGTTGGGCAGGCCGGAGGTGACGAACACGGCGTCACACTGGCCGTTCTTCATGTTGTCGATGGCCTCACCGTAGGCCAGGTAGTCGGGGGTAATGTCGTCATAGGTGATGCCGTAGGCGGCCAGGATGGTGCGGGCGTTGACTTCAACGCCGGAGTTGGCAGCGCCTACGCCTACGCGCTTGCCCCGCAGGTCCTCCACGGAGGTGATGCCGGTGTTGGCGGTGGTGACCAGCTGCACGTAGTTGGGCCACAGGCGCATCATGGCCCGCAGGCCGGCGGCGGGAGTCTGGTCGGCATAGGCGTCAGTGCCGGTGTAGGCCTGCATGCACACGTCCTGCATGGCGATGGCGATCTCGCAGTCGCCGTTGAGGATGTTGGTGATGTTCTGGCCGCTGGCGTTGGTGGCCTCAGCGGAGGTCTGGTAGCCCCAGTCGTTCAGGGCGGTGGCAAAGGCGCCGCCGATGGGGTAGTACACGCCGGAGGTGGGACCGGTGCCCACGGTAATGAACTCCTTGGCGCGCTCAGCCTCCGTCAGGCCCTTGGTCTCGCCGCCGGTCTGGCTGCCGGAATCAGCGCCGGAGGTGGAAGGGCTGCTGGCTGCAGGCTTGCTGCTGGCGGCTCCGGTGCCTCCGCCGCAGGCGGTCAGGGACAGGCTCATCGCGAGAGCGAGGGTCAGTGCAAGGATCTTCTTCATTCTCGTTCTTCCTTTCTTTCAATCAAAGCTTGCGGGTGCAATAGGAATGCTGCGGGAACGGGCCTGGTCAGAGATCGGTCCATTCCTGTTCGGCTGACATTTTATCCCTTTTCCAGCCGTACGTCAATAAAATCGGGGAGTACGGTAGAAATAGATGGGAGAACGGTGAAAAATCGAGGGTCAACGGGACCTCCCGCCTTGCAATCGGCAGCCAGTCGTGTTACACTGGTGGCAGCACCGATATCTTCATTTCCAGGGGGAGGCCGCCGCTTTGACCATCATTCAGGACGATCTGCTGTTTTATCTGCTGACCAACGCCGGCCTGCTCCTGCTGGCCGCTACCATGCTCACCGAGCTGCGCCCTCTGCGCACCGCGCTGAAGCAGCAGGACCGGTCCGTCCCCAATCAGCTGCTCCTGGGGCTGATTTTTGGGTTGCTGTCCATCGCCAGCACCTACACCGGGCTGAATTTTCAGGGGGCCATCGTCAACACCCGGACCATCAGCACCCTGGCCGCCGGGCTGGTGGGCGGCCCCCTCACCGGGGTGTCCGCCGGAGCGCTCAGCGGCCTGCACCGCTACTGCTACGCTCCCGGGGGCTTCACCGCCCTGTCCTGCGGCCTGGGCACCGCCTCCTTCGGGGTACTGGGGGCGGTATGCCACCGGTGGTTCTCCGTCCTCACCGCCAGACGGAACTGGGCGCTGGTGGGTCTCACCTTAGCGGCCGAGCTGCTCCAGTGCGCGCTGATCCTGGCCCTGTCCCGCCCCTTCGAGGCCGCAGTGGCCCTGGAAAAGGCCATCCTTCTGCCAAAGATCGTGGTCAACTCCCTGGGGCTGGTGGCCTTTATGGCCACCCTGGACCGGCTGAACCGCAGCCTGACCATCGAGCTGGTGGAGCAGCAGGCCATGGCCCTCTTCATCGCTCAGACCTGCCTGCCCTACCTCCGGGAGGGGCTGGGCAGCCGCTCCGCCCTCCGTCAGGCGGTGGAGATCGTCCGCGGCAAGCTGTCCGCTGTCCAGGTGGCCATCACCGATTTGGAGGAGGTACTGGCCGCCAGCGGCGGGGAGCTGACCGGCCAGCCCCTGCCCCCCTTCGCCCGCCAGGCTGCGGAGGAGAAGCGGCCCGTGGTGATCCAGGACGGCTCCTGGCCCCTCCGCCCCTCCGGCGCCGCCTCCATTGCCGCCCCGCTGGTCTGGGACGAGCGGGCGGTGGGCACCCTGATCCTGGCCGTCCGGCTGGGACCCAACCTGATCCTGGAGGCGGAGCGGCGCACCGCTGAAAGCCTGGCCCAGCTGTTCTCCTCCATGCTCGAGCTGGGGGAGCTCCAACACCAGGTGGAGCTGCGCCAGCAGGCGGAGCTGAAAGCCCTCCAGTCCCAAATCAACCCCCACTTCCTCTTCAACGCCCTGAACACCATCTCCGCCCTGTGCCTCACTGACCCCAACCGGGCCCGGGAGACCATCCTGGTGCTGGCCAACTACTTCCGCCAGACCCTGTCCATCAACGAGCCCTTCGTCACCCTGGAACAGGAGCTGGACAATGTGGACAACTACCTCTTCCTCACGGAGGCCCGGTTCGAGGACGCCATCCATGTCACCAAGGAGCTGCCCGGCGACCTGACCCGGCTGCGTCTGCCTCCGCTGATCCTCCAGCCCATTGTGGAAAACGCAGTGCGCCACGGGGGCGTGGCGGTGGACGACCGCCGGGTCCACATCCAGATCCAGCAGGACGAGGAGCGGGCTTACATCCAGGTGTCCGACCAGGGGAAGGGCTTCCCCACCCAAGTGCTGGAAAAGCTCCAGGACCCGGACGACCCCAGCTACACCGGACTGTTTAACGTCCGCAAGCGGCTTCGGAGCATCTACGGGGACCACTGCCCCTTCTCCATCCAAAGCACCCCCTCCGGCTCCACGGTCTCCTTCTCCCTCCCCCTGTCTCCCCCGGCCCGGACGGGGATCTCTATGCAAAGGAGTGACGTCCCATGCGCATCGCCGTGATCGACGACGAAAAATATTCCCGGGTGGAGCTGATCCACCAGATCCGCCAGTGCCTGCCCCAGGCGGAGATCCAGGAGGCGGGCAACGGGGTCCAGGCCATGGCCCTGCTGGAGAAGGAGACGTTTCACATTCTGTTCATCGACATCCATCTGGGGGACATGGAGGGGACCACCGTGGCCGCCCTGGCCCGGCGGCTCATGCCGGAGGCAAAGATCGTCTTCGCCACCGCATACTCCGAGTATGCGGTCACCGCCTTCGAGCTGGGTGTGGACAACTATATTTTAAAACCCTTCGACCCCGCCCGAATCCGTCAGGTGCTGGAGCAGTACAGCCAGACCGCTTCCCCCTCTCCCCTCCGCAGCGAGGACCGGCTGGCCATCAGCAGCAACCGGCACACCATCCTCCTGGACGTGGACGACATCGCCTACATTGAGACGGACGGCTCCGGCCGGGGCTGCCTTCTTCACACCCTGTCCGGGGAGGAGTACACCGGCAACTCCCCCATGTCTGAGTATGAGAGCCGTCTGGAGGGCCGGGGCTTCTACCGCATCCACAAGACCTGCCTGGTCCGGCTGAAATACATCCAGGACATTTTTCCCTGGAACAACAGCAGCTTTGCCCTGCGGGTCCGGGGCTCCTCCAGTCCCCTGCCCATTGGCCGGGACCGAGTCAAGGAGCTGCGCCGCCGCCTGCACATTTGAAGCCCGCAAAGGATATGTAAGCTATGGACGGCGCCTGCCAGCGCCGTCCATAGCTTTTTGTCACAGGAGGGGCATGGTTTCATAAGTGTGATATACTATCAGACAACCTCCTCACGGTCCAGTCACGCTCTTAAACCGTCCAGTCACGTCAACCGGCTTTTCCTCAGCGCCCATTTGAACGAAGAAATACACAGAGGAAGCGTAACATGATAAGAATTGCCATTTGTGATGATGAAGCCAGCATCCGCGCCTACCTCACGTCCCTGATCCGGGCGCAGTCCTGCCCCTGTGAGATTGTGGAGTACCCTTCCGCCAGCGCCTGCCTGGCCGACCGCCGGGAGCTCGACCTGCTTTTTCTGGACATAGAGCTGGCCCCCTCCGGTTCCGGCCTGGACGGCATGGCCCTGGCCCGGACCATCCGGGAGCGGTCCTCCGGGACACAGCCGGTCATGATCTTCGTGACCGGCCACCAGCGGTACGTGTTCGACGCCTTTGATGTGGGGGCGTTCCAGTATCTACTGAAGCCGGTGGACGAAGAAAAGTTTGCCCAGGTCTTTGCCCGCGCCGTGGAACAGATTGAGGCGGGCCGTGTTCAGCCGCAGCTTTCCCATGCGCTCACGCTTCAATCTGCTGGCACCAGCCGAACCGTACCGCTGGACAGCATTTATTACATCGAAAGCAGCAATCATAAGGTTGTGTTGCGTTTGAAAGACGGGGAATTTTCCTGCTACGCGAAAATCCGGGATTTGGAGGCGGAGCTGGGCGATCAGTTCTTCCGCATCCACAAGGGTTATCTTGTTAATCTCGCCTATGTGGAGGGGTACAGCAAGACGGAGCTAACGCTGACCAATGGGGAAAAGCTGTTGATCTCCAAATACAAGTATCAGGACTTCGTGAAAGCCTACCTCCGCTTTGTGAAAAGGGGGGCCGGTCTATGAGTGAAACAGGATTTCGGATATTCAATCAGGTATTTTCCACTGGGGCGGAATTGACATACGCCACCCTGCTCACTGCCTTTTTCCGGCCTTTCGTTCCCCAGGACAAACGGCGGCGCGGTCTGCCCCTTGTTTTTTCCGTCTACATTCTGTTTGAGATCGTCTGCAGCCGGGCGGCGCTGCCCCAAGGCTCCTTCGGGCTGATCCTGATGGCGATGCTGCTGGCGGTATCCAAGTGGATCGGCCTGGAAAAGCCGTTTGTGTTCCTTCTGACGCTGCTCTATTTCAACGCCAGAATTTCCAGTGGCCTGATGGTGCAAAGTCTGTATTTTATCGTGGAGCGGTCAGTCCCCTACCGCCTGGAACCGCCAGAGGCGGTCTTTCTCCGCGCCGTCCTGCTGGTCACGCTGTTCCTGCTGTCCCACGCCTCCATGCTGGCCGTCATGCTCTATGCCCTCCAACGGCAAATGCGAAAGCAAAAAATGACGCTCCACCGGCGGGAGCTGTGCTATCTCGCCCTGGTGCCAACAGCGGGGATTCTGTTCGGACAGGTGATCTCCCGGCTGCTGATTGAGTTCAAGGACGGCGTTCTGCTCCAACTCTATGAGCGGCATCCGGCGTTTTTGGCGGTAATCCCGGTGCTGGCCCTGCTGTTCTACGCCGGGGCCTATCTGACCATCGCGTTTCAGCAGGGTATGGCCGCACTCCGGGAGGAACAGGCCACTCACTACATGGAATACCAGCAGACCCAGGCGATCCGGGCGCGTATCCATGAGGCGGAACAGTTCTATGCCCGCATCCGCCAGCTGAAGCATGACATGCGGGGCCACCTGACCAACATCAAAGGTCTGGCGCAGAGCGGCGAGTACGCCAGTCTGACGGACTACATCGCCCGGATGGACGAGAGCATGAGCGGCTTTGAGCTGACGCTCCAGACAGGCAACCCGGTCACGGATGTGATCGTCAACGACGCCCGGCGGCGGAGCGAGGCCCTGGGCATCCGGTTCCAGGCGGAGTTCCATTACCCGGAGCCGGGGGCCTATGATGCTTTCGACATGGGTATCATCCTCCAAAACCTTCTGCAAAACGCGGTGGAGGCTTGCGAGAAGGTCAGCGAGGGTGAGCGGTTTATCGTGCTGACTGGAAAGAGAAAAGGACGTTTCTTTCTGATCGAGGTCAAAAACTCTTTTGTAGGTGAGGTGGTATTCGGGCAGGACGGCTTGCCTGCCACAACGAAACAGGAGGACGCCTCCATGCACGGCATCGGTCTTGCCAACGTGCGCCGGGAGGTGGAGAAGTATATGGGAGAATTGGAGCTGAAAGCAGTTCAGCGGGAATTTTCCGCAACGGTTCTATTGCAGGAAGGGAGTAGTTTATGAGCAGCATGATTGATTGCGGATATTTGAACAGGATGTATCGTCCCCTGCCCGAAAACCGCAACGTTCGGAGTACGGCGGCGCGGACGTCCAGCTTTCTGGACATGGCTTCGAGGGCTGGCAGAGGCACGGCTGATGTGCTGGAGGTCAGCGGTAAGCTGGAAGTTTCCGAAACGGATGAAACGTCGAATGTGGACGCCTATCTGGAGCATTTGAAAAAGAAATATGGGCGGGTGACAATCGAAAGCATTGGGAAGGATCAGGCAAGCCTTGAAAAAGCTGGCAAGCGCATGAGCGGCAACGATGTTGTGATTGCACCCAATATCCTGAAAGAAATGGCGGGTGACGTGAAAAAAGCACTCTATTATGAGCAAAAAATCGACTATTTTTTCAACACCGTTATCCCCCAAGGAAATGCGATTTGTGCCGCACAGGGCTTGGTTTTTGAGCCTTGCGGAGTGGTAGTCCATGAGGACGGAACCGTGACTTATATTTGCGGGTGCAGTGATTCCCCGGAGCGTGTGGCCGAGGTAAACAGAATCAACGCTGAAAAGGCCAAGAAAAAAGCGGAACAGCAGCGGCAGTATCAGGAGCAGTCTGCGGCGGCCGCGGCACGGCGTAGGGCCATGTGGGAGCGTACCGCACAGGCCGAGGCGCTGGAAAAATCCTTTTCCAATATCGGTGATTTGCTGAAAACGCGGATGGTATCCGCCCCCGCTATCACGCCGGAGATTTCTTTACCAGCAGGAGCAAATATGTTTTTCCTCAATATGTAATGTCGGGAAGGGTGATACAATGAGCAATACGATTCAACCGGGTTACGGGATGCGAACATACAGCTCCCCTACAAAGGCCCGTGAAGCAAGGCAGACCGGGACGCAGGGCAGCAGCTTCATGGATATGGCGGCGCGGGCCAGTGAAAAGAAAAATGATGTATCTGAGATCAACGGAACAGAGGTCACCCAGCAGAAAGCGGAGTTATCGAAAGCAGAGGAAATGCAGCTCTTTAAGAAAGAGTTTTATGAGGACTTGTCGAAAATAATCTGCAATCCAACAGTAAGTAATGCGGCTGTCAATATATCGGACGCAGCATTTCAAGCGATGAAAGATGATCCAGAATATAGGGCACAGGTTCTCTCTTTGCTTCAAAGGGATTTGGGGGCTTCTTTTGCCCCAAGAAATTGTTCTATTCTGATTACTGTTGGAACAGACCTCAATCAATACAGAGCCGATTCATGGCCTGTTAGTAATGATTCTGAATTTCATTCACGCGCAAAAGGCAGCTTTTGGGAACAGCGCATGGAACGTCATAAAAAATATATGGAACTTGCCGAGGAAGCCGCAGCAAAGCGGCGGCTGATGATGAAGCTCCGCATGAACGGCGGTTCCGTCAGTGCCGCAGAACTTTTGATGGGTCTGCTTTAAGGGAGGATATATCATGAGCAATACGATTCAGCCGAGTTACGGGGCGCAGACATACAGTACCCCCACAAAGGCCCGTGAAGCAAGGCAGACCGGGACGCAGGGCAGCAGCTTCATGGATATGGCGGCACAGGCCAGCAGAAGCAGGGCCGACACGTTCACCACCGGCCTGGGCGGTCTGGCAGGCATGGCGGCGATGCCCACCAGCCTGATGATGGATCTGGCGGTTCGCTCCGGCGGACAGGTGCAGGCCGCAGGAACGGAGGCGGTAGAGGCCCCCTCTCTGGAAACCATGCTGAAAGCCAAGTATCCCAACATCCACTACCACGTCTTTGACGCCAGCAGCGGTTATTGGCGCACCCGGAACGACTACCCCCACTACCTGTTGTACCAGGACGGGGACAAAGCAAAGGAAACGCTGGAGAATTGGCAACCCACCGGGGCCAACCCCTTCTACGGCTCCATCGACGGCCGGTTCACCGCTCCCAAGGAGATTCACGCCCTGGGCAACGTCCCGCCTGGAAGCAAGGCCGTGGTCATTCATCCCAAGGTGCAGGAGCGCATGGAGCAGGACCCGGCCTACGCCCAGGAGATCTTTGCGAAGATCGACACATGGTTTGCTTTTGACGTAGCGCGGAACGAGGCCATCATCCCCGGAAGCACGGCGGGGATGTCCCAGGCCGTCGCCATCGGGGAGGACGGGAACATCTGCAACGCCTGTTCCTCCAGCGCGGGCGGCGAGATCACCTATTCCAAGAGCGGTTCTGACGATGAAGAAAGCTGGTGGGATTTGCGTATAGCCCGCCACGCCGAGTTTATGAAGCTGGCGGTGGAAAAGCAAATTCAGCGGCACATCCAGGCTGACCAGCTGGCCGCGTCCGCTGCGGCCAGGTCCCAGCTTGCCGCCATGCTGACGGGCGGGAACCTGCGGGAGATTTTCGGCAGCGAGATTGCCGGTATTCCCACTGAAACCGTTCTGACAATCACACAGTCCCAAGTTTGGGGCGGCGGAGCCAGCCTGTAACGGTCCCTTGACGGGATGACGCCCGAAACCGCATGACGCCGCAGATATGGTGCATATTGCGATAGACCGGGTTGCCTATCTCCTCTGTACTGGTGGTTTCCTGGCCGCAGGAAACCACAAAAGCCGCCCGGCAGGTCATAGACCCACCGGGCGGTCTGCATTGTATCGTTTACCATATTTACGAAGTATGTACTCTCATAACGGTCAAAGAAAACCAATAATCCGAACCCATCCCCAATCGGAAACAGGTTCGGACTATATGGGTTTGGTACGCCTGAAGGGACTCGAACCCACACGCGTTTCCGCACGAGAACCTAAATCTCGCATGTCTACCAATTCCATCACAGGCGCTTATCCCATAACATACATCATACAGGAATCTTCCCCAAAAGTCAATCGCCTTGGGAGGATTCTCCTCTGATTTTTACAGGTCCAGCTCCGCCGCCAGCGCCTCTACCGCCTGCGCCGCGTAGGCGGGCAGGGGCAGCTCCTCCACGCCGGCCACCACTACGCCGCAGCTGTTCACCGGCACCAGATATTTCTTCCCCCGGCAGCTGCCCACCGCCTCCGCCATGGCGGGGGTGACCTCCCCCAAGATGGCGTTGGCCACTACGATCCCCACCGGACCCAGTACGCCGTCCGCATCCATAACATTGCGGACCACCGGATTCTCTCCGGTCGCGCCAACGTCCGCCCCCGCCTTCAGCATGGCGGCAGTGGCCACAGCATTGGTCCCCAGCGCGCAGATCTGGGCCTGGGGCAGCCGCTTCCGGAGTCCTTCCACCAGCAGACTGCCCAGCCGGCCGCCCTGACCGTCGATCACTACAAGTTTCACCGGCAAAACTCCTTTTCTCCGTACCCATGGAATGCTATCCCGCATAGGATAATCCAGGGGTGGTCCTATTGTCTTTGTATAACGCCAACAGTGGACAGCTGCTCACCATAGCGGTAGCCTTTTCCGCCGCGCTGTCACAGGGTCTGGACCAGGCCCAGCTGGCCAAGCTGGGCGCCTTTTTTACCATCGTTGGGGATACCCTGGCCCTCTATGCGCTGGAGCCCGCTCAGCCCGGCACGGCCGCCGCTCAGAACGGGACGCCGGCCAGTGCCGCCGTCACCTCCGCCATCAACCTTGGAGAAACCCTCTGATCTCCTCCAGGCGGTCCACCGCCGCCTGATAGCCTGCGGCCCACAGCAGGCGCAGCTTTTCGGTATCCCGCTCCGTCCGGGCCACGCCCAGGGTGGACTCCGGCGCAAGCACCAAAAGTCTCCCCTCCCGCTCCGCCTGGAACAGCTGCTCCCGGTCCTGGTTGTAGACCTCCGCCCGCCGCTCCATGACCTCCAGAAATACAGGGTAATCCTTATACCGCCTCCGGACCAGCTTCATCCCCTTGTCCGGCTTGCGGCGGTAGCTCCGCGGACGGGTCAACACCACAATGACCCGTTCGCACTTGCTCAGCGCCCGCCGCCAGGGGATGGCGTCCCCAATGCCGCCGTCCAGGTAGGGCTGACCGTTGATCTCAAACACCGGAAACAGCAGAGGCATGGCGCAGCTCGCCTGAAGGACGGTGGACTCTTTGTCCCTCCGGGGGACGGGCAGATAGTCCGCCCTCCCGGTGTTCAGGTTCGTAACCACCGCCTCCACCTCTCCGGGGAAGGCCGCGAAGGTATCATAGTCGAAGGGCACCAACTGATTGGGGATGATGTCATAGGCAAATTTCCGGCCAAAGTAGCTGCGGTTTTCCTTGTCCGCCAAATTGCGCCAGCCCATGTACCGCTTATCCGGAGCAAACCGGGTGACCACCTCCAGGTTGCGCCGGGGCTGGCGGGATACATAGCTTACCCCGTAGGCAATCCCCGCTGACACGCCGATCACATAGTCCGTCATAACTCCGCCGTCCAGCAGGCCGTCACATACGCCGCTGGAATAGATCGCCCGGAGGGCCCCGCCCTCCAGAACCAGTCCTGTCTTCATAAAAAACCTCCTGCGCCCGCAGCCGGGCGCTTTTTATTATACCCCACCTCGCCTCAATTTGCAAACTGTTCCAATTTCCTTGACACTTCCAGGCGTTTGGGGGTACAATACAGAGGATATATTCTATGCGGAGGTACGTCATGACCACCCAGAAAAAAGTGTCCGTTTTGCCCATCTACTTGGTGGGCTTTGCATGGCTGGGCTATGCCCTGCTCTTCCCCCTGCGCGCTCCGCTCCACTATGCGCTGTGCGCCGGGCTGTCTCTGGTGGTTTACACCATCGGCAAGGCCATCTGGCCGGACAAGGTCTATCAGACCCCTGATGCCCCCAAGACGGAGGCCAAAAAAACCGAGTCCAAGAAGGAAGAACCAGCCGATCCCCAGGTAGCCGCCCTCCGAACGGAGCGGGATCGGGCGGTGTCCGAGCTGCGCCGCCTGAACGACGCCATCCCGGACCCGAAGATTTCCGCCCAGATTGACCACCTGGAGGAGGTCACCGGGAAGATCATCGACCACGTTATCGAGAAGCCGGAATCGAAGCCGCAGATTTCTCGTTTCCTGGACTACTTTCTGCCCACCACCCTGAAGCTGCTCAACGCCTATGACCGGATGGACTCCGCCGGGGTGTCGGGCAGCAACATCAGCGCCACCAAGGCCAAGGTGGAGCAGATGCTGGACACCCTGTGCGCCGCCTTTGACAAGCAGCTGGATTCCCTCTTCGGGGACGAGGCTCTGGATATCTCCACCGACATCACCGTCATGGAAAACCTGCTGGCTCAGGAGGGGCTGTCCGGCCCCTCCAAACCCACCGGCGGGACGGACGGACCCAAGCTGGAGCTGTAGGGCGGGACGACCCGGCCCGCCCCTCTCCAACCCGCAAATTCCAACGGGCGGCCACAGGCCGCCCCTACGGATCCGTGCTTTTCGCCTTTAACGCGGTCCTTTGGTGGATCACCTATACCAAAAAACAACAGGAGGAACAAAATCATGAGTGACGAACTGAATCTGAACACCACCCCCGAGCTGACCTTCGAGCCCTCCGCAGCCCAGGCGGTGGAGGCCCCGGCGCTGACCCTCACCCCCTCCGCCCCGGAGGCCCCTGCGGCTCCCCAGGCGGCTCAGGCCGCCCGGGACGCCAACGCCGTCAAGCTGGACGAGTCCATGCTCAGCGAGGCGGAAAAAAAGATGGTGGACGACTTTGCCCAGAAGATCGACATCACCGACAGCAGTTTGGTGCTCAACTACGGCTCCGCCGCCCAGAAGAACATCGCCGCCTTCTCCGAAAGCGCCCTGAACAACGTCAAGACCAAGGACCTGGGCGAGGTGGGCGAGGCCCTGTCCTCCCTGGTGGTGGAGCTGAAGACCTTCGGCCAGCCAGAGAAGAAGGGCATCGGCGGCTTCTTCCAAAAAAAGAAAAACGAGCTGGAGGCTCTGAAGGCCAGCTACTCCAAGGCGGAGACGAACGTGGAAAAAATCGTCAAGGTGCTGGAGAACCACCAGGTCACCCTGATGAAGGACATCGCCCTGTTCGACCAGATGTATGAGCTGAATACCAAATATTACAAGGAGCTCACCATGTACATTCTGGCCGGCAAAAAGCGGCTGGAGTACCTGCGCACCCACGACCTGGCGGAGCTGAAGCAGAAGGCGGAGACCACCGGCGCCCAGGAGGACGCCCAGGCCTACAACGACTTCGCCAACCTGTGCAGCCGCTTTGAGAAGAAGCTCCACGACCTGGAGCTCACCCGGATGATTTCCATCCAGATGGGTCCCCAGACCCGCCTGCTCCAGAACAACGACACCCAGATGCTGGAAAAGATCCAGTCCTCTCTGGTGAACACCATCCCCCTGTGGAAGAGCCAGATGGTGCTGGCCCTTGGCCTGGAGCACGGCCGTCAGGCCACTGCGGCCCAGTCCGCCGTCACCGATATGACCAACCAGCTCCTCCAGAAGAACGCCGACATGCTGAAGATGGGCACCATCGAGACCGCCCGGGAGGCCGAGCGGAGCGTGGTCTCCATCGAGACCCTCCAGCACACCAACCAGCAGCTGATCACCACCCTGGATGAGGTGATGAAGATCCAGACCGAAGGCGCTCAGAAGCGGAAAGAGGCCGAAGCCGAGCTGGGCCGCATTGAGGGCGAGCTGAAGCAGAAGCTGCTGGAGCTGCGGGGCTGAGTTTAGGAGAACGCTATGAAATTTTTGCAGAAAACCTGGGTGGCCTGGCTGCTCACCGCAGTCATGATTGTGGGAGCGGTGGCCATCGGACGGGCTAAGCCCTCCGCCCCCGCAGCCTCCCCCTCCACGCCGGCGGCGGACCTCGGACTGGACACCAGCTTGTCCACCAAGCAATTTGCCGACTATATCTGGGACGAGGCGGGCGTGCTGTCCTCCAAGGAAGAGGAGGCGATCTGCCTCTACAACGCCAACTGGGCCCAGCGGTATGACAGTATCATTGCCGTGGCGGCGGTGAGATCCGTCAGCGGCAGTCTCGACGACTACGCCTACGACCTGGGCGAAGAGATTGAGCTGGCGTCGGCGGACGGCATTTTGGTCATTGACACCTCCGCCAAGGACGCCTACCTGGCGGTGGGACCCGACTATCCCCTCACCGACGGTCAGATCACCTCCCATATGGACAACGAGCTGTATCCCTACGTCCAGTCCAAGGACTACGGGACCGGCATTCAGAATCTGTTCCTCAGCCTGAATCAGTATTACGTGGACAACTACGGCCTGGGCTATCTGGACAACAACACCTCTCCTGCGCCCGGTGGGATCTACGGCGGGAACACCTTTGCAGGCGTTGTAATGCTCATCTTTATTCTCATCGCCATCGTGATCGTTGTCAACGCCATCGACCGCATCCGCTACAACACCTACCGCCAGCAGTACTACGGCGTAGTCAATCCCCCGGTGATGTTCCGGCCCATTTTCTTCTGGCACGCTCCGGGTTCCCTCTGGTTCCGGCGGAACTGGCGGCAGCCCCCTCCTCCGCCCCCGCCCAGAGGACCGGGTCCCGGTCCGGGACCTGGCCCCGGCAGCCGTCCCGGCGGAGGTAATCACTTCACTGGCTTCGGCGGTCCCAAGGGGGGCAGCTCCAGCGGAGGCTTCTCCAGCGGTCCCAGAGGCGGAGGCTTCTCCGGCGGCTCCCGGGGAGGCGGCTTCTCCAGCGGCCCCAGGGGCGGAGGCTTCTCTGGCGGCTCCTTCGGCGGCAGCCGGGGCGGCGGGTTCTCCGGCGGAGGCAGGAGCGGAGGAGGCTTCTCCGGCGGCGGCAGCTCCCGAGGCGGCGGCTTTGGACGGAGATAGCGTCACCCGGCGCATCCCTTCGCTGGCTGGAGGTCCCCAGTAGGGGAGCTATCCTTCAAAAAAATCCCTGGCAGGACGCTTATTGCGATTTCCTGCCAGGGATTTTTGGTTGTTCGACACACGGGCGCTGCGGCCGGCTGCCGCCTTTTGTTATACCTGAACGCGCTCAATGCCGTCCACAGCGGCCCGGACCATCCCCTCGATGTCCAGCGCCTGCTCCGCCGCCTCCAGCTCCTCCAGCGTGGGACGCAGCCGAGGATGGCGGGGGGTAAACACGGTGCAGCAGTCCTCATAGGGGAGGATGGAGGTGTCATAGGTGCCGATCTTTCGTGAAAGCTTGACGATGTCCTCCTTGTCCATCCCCACCACCGGGCGGAGGATGGGCAGGTCCACCACTGCGCCAGTGACAGCCATGGCCTCCATGGTCTGGCTGGCCACCTGGCCCAGGCACTCGCCGGTGACCAGGGCCTTGGCTCCGCACCGCCGGGCCACCTGCGCGGAGATCCGCATCATAAACCGGCGCATGACCAGGGTGAACAGCTCCTGGGGGACCGACCGGCGCAGCTCCTCCTGGATGGCGGTGAAGGGCACCACATGGACGGTGAGCCGTCCGCACCAGGGGGTGAGCAGCCGGGCCAGGTCGAGGACCTTCTCCTTGGCCTCGTTGGAGGTGTAGGGGTAGGAGAAAAAGTGGACCATCTCCAGGGCCACCCCCCGCTTGGCGATCATCCAGGAGGCCACCGGGGAGTCGATGCCGCCGGACAGCAGAGACACCGCCCGGCCGTTGATGCCCACCGGCAGTCCTCCCGCCCCCGGCTCCGGATCGGCGTGGACAAAGGCGGCGTAGTCCCGGATCTCCACATGGACGGTGAGCTCCGGGTGGTGGACGTCCACCTTCAAATCGGGGTAGAGCTCGTCCAGCTCGCCGCCCACATACTGGCTGAGCTGGATGGAAGTCATGGGAAAGGTCTTGTCCGCCCGCTTGGTCTCCACCTTGAAGGTCCTGGCGGCGGACAGCTTATCGTCCAAATACTCCCGGGCGGCGGACAGGATGGCGTCCTTGTCCTTCTCGCAGGCCCTGGCCCGGGACAGGCCCACCACCCCGAAGACCTTGGTCAGCGCCTCCCAGGCCCCGTCCATGTCACACCCGCCGTCCATAGGTTCTACATAGGTGGTGGACTGGCGGGTGTACACCCGGAACTGGCCCAGGTTATTCAGGCGGCGGTAGATGTTGGCCTGAAGCTTATCCTCAAAGCTGCGGCGGTTCAGGCCCTTCAGGACCATCTCGCCCAGCTTGAGGAGGATCATTTCGTTCATAGTTACCCCTCTTATGTTTCGTTTCGCTCCCAATCCGGGATGGCTTTCGCCTGCTCATACAGGCGGACATAGCTCTGATGGCGGGTCGAAGAGACCGCCCCCGACCGGACCGCCGCCAGAACGGCACACCCCCGCTCTTTCACATGGGCGCAGTCCTGGAACTGGCACTGGCCCAGATAGGGGGCGAACTCCCGAAAGGCATATTGCAGCTCCTCCTTCCGGGCCAGCTCCCTCCGGTCCACCTCGAAGGAGGAAAAGCCCGGCGTGTCCGCCGCCAGCGCGCCGCAGGACAGGCGGAACAGCTCCACATGACGGGTGGTGTGCCGTCCCCGGCCCAGCTTTTCGCTGATCCCGCCGGTGGGCAGGGAGAAGTCCGGCTCCAGCGCGTTCAGCAGGCTGGACTTGCCCACCCCCGAGTTGCCGGTAAAGGCGCACACCTTTCCGGCCAGCTCGAGGCGCAGGGCCTCGATCCCCTCCCCGGTCTCCGCGCTCACCCGGAGGGTGGGAAAGCCGGCCTTCTCATAGATCGCCGCCAGCTCCTCCCCTGGCTCCAGGTCGCACTTGTTGATGCAGACCAGCGTCTCACAGTCCCGGCTCCGGGCAATCGCCGCCACCCGGTCGATAAGGAAGGGGTCGGTCACGGGAATCGCCTGGGAGGCCACCACGACCAGCAGGTCGATGTTGGCCACTGCGGGGCGGTAAAACTCGTTCCTCCGGGGCAGGATCTCGTCCAGCGCACCGGAACCGTCCTCCAGGGGGGTAAAGCGCACCCGGTCTCCCACCAGGGGGGTGAGCCGGGCGTGGCGGTGCTTTCCCCTCGCCCGGCAGGTCACGACGGACGCCCCGTCGTCCACATAGTAAAAGCCGCTGAGGGCCTTTCGGATCATGCCCTCCCTCATTCGTCGAAGTTTACAGGGATGGTGCCTGTCGCTACGCCGTTGATATAGTAGGTCAGGGTCTTGGAGCCCGTCCCGCTGACCTGGAAGGTCACCGCCGTATCCATATTGGTGTCCACCGTCTCTCTGCCGATCTCGCCGCCGTCCATAAACAGCTGCACGGTGATGGTCCCCTCAAAGCGGTCCAGCTGATCCACCGTAACGTACTTGGTACCGCTGGAGGGGACGGGAGGATCGGGCGGCTGGGTGGCGGGGTCGGGGCCCTTGCTGATGACCAGGTTGACCTCGGTGCCCTCTGTCACCTCGGAACCCTCCAGGGGGTACTGGCTGATGACCTTGCCCTCCTCGATCTCGTCGTCATACTCCTCCTGCTCCACATTGCCCTGCTGCAAATTCTTATTGTCGATCTCGGCCAACGCTCTGGCCTTAGTCATCCCCACCAGCCCTGGCATGGGGAAGGGCTTATCCTCCGGACCCTTGCTCACCACCATGTGGACCTCTGTCCCTGGGGGCAGCTCCACGCCCTCCGTGGGCGTGTAAGAGATGACATAGCCCTGCTCGACCGTCTCAGAGAACTCATAATCGGGCACGGCGGCCTTCAAGCCAATGTTGCGCAGAGTGGTGGATGCGTCCTGGAAGTTCATGCCGTCCAGGTGGGGCACCGGTATGATCTCCGGCCCGCCGCTGATGGTGACCTTGATCTCGGTGATGGTCTCCCCCACCTCCTTATCCTCCTTGGGGTCCTGGTCGATGATGGTGCCGGGGTCAGCGTCGTCAGCGATGGTGTCCCCCTCAATCAGGGTGAACCCTGCCAGCAGCTCGGTGTCGTCCTTGACATCCTCATACATCCTGCCCACCAGATTCGGGACGGAATGGGTCTCAGGCGGAGCAAACACTCCGGCAAAGAGGGTGTTCCACAGGAAGTAGGCCACCAGCCCTACAAAGAGCAGCACAGCGGCCACCGCCAGGAAAATGGGCCAAACGGACCCCCGGCGGCGGACCGGCTCGTCATCCTCATACCGGCGGCGCTGAGGGGGGTAGTCCTCCTCCTCGTCCTCGTACCGGCGGCCGGACCGGCGGCGCGGAGGGGGATAGTCCTCCTCGTAGCTGTCCTCATAGCGGCGGTCTGGGGCCTGCCGGACCGGCTGGTGGACAGGGCGGACCTGGGTATATTCCTCCTCTGGGACCTCCTCGGGGTCGAAATCGGAGGAGTTGTAGTCAAAATTGATGTTGGGGTTTTTCCGAAACTCCTCCAGGTCGGCCAGCATATCGTCGGCAGAGAGATAGCGGTCGTCTGGGTTGGGCGCCATGGCCTTCATAGTGATGGCCTCCAGCGCCTCCGGGATGGAGGGGTCCAGCTCCCGGGGGGACAGGGGGATGGAATTGATGTGCTGGATGGCCACCGACACCGGGGTATCCCCCTCGAAGGGGAGCCGTCCGGTGATCATCTCGTAGAGCACCACCCCGGCGGAGTACAGGTCGGAGCGGCTGTCGATGTGGCTGCCCCGGGCCTGCTCCGGGGAGATGTAGTGGACCGAGCCCAGGGCCTCCTGGGTCAGGGTGCTGTGCCCGCCGGAGGCCACCCGGGCGATGCCGAAGTCGGCCACCTTCACGCTGCCGTCCCGCAGGACCATCACGTTGTGGGGCTTGATGTCCCGGTGGATGATCCCCCGGCTGTGGGCGTGACCCAGGGCTTTGGTGATCTGGATGATGAAATGAAGCGCCTCCCGCCAGTTCAGGCGGTTGCCCTTTTTCTGCATGTACTGCTTCAGGGTGATGCCGTCAATGAGTTCCATCACGATGTACTCCAGCTCGGAGGAGCGGCTCACATCATATACGGCCACAATATTGGGATGGGACAGCATGGCGACGGCCTGTGACTCGTCATGGAAGCGGCGGCGGAACTCGGCGTCCTGGGACAGGTCCTCCCGCAGAATCTTGATGGCCACCAGCCGGTTCAGCCGGTGGCACCGGGCTTTGTACACCTTGGCCATGCCGCCGGTCCCCACCAGCTCCAGTATCTCATATCGGTTGTCGAGTAATTTACCGATGTAATGATCCATGGTAAATATCCTCCTTATCATTCAGGATATCCCGTCTCCGAAGGGGGGCGGTCTATCAGCGTTTGACTAACACTGCCGTCACGTTGTCCGGCGCGCCCCGGCTGAGGGCGATGTCCAGCAGCCGCTGGCAGCACTGCCCATCTTCTCCGCCGTGGATCACCTCATAGAGCATCTCCTGCTCATTGACCACGTTGCTCAGCCCGTCGCTGCACAGCAGGAGATAGTCCCCCTCCTCCAGTGCCTGGCGGAAGCAGTCGGCCATCAGGACGGGTTCCGCCCCCAAAGCCCGGGTGATCAGGTTCTTGTGGGGGTGAGTGCGGGCCTGCTCCCGGGTCAGCTCGCCCCGCTCCACCAGGTCCTCCACCAGGGAGTGATCCCGGGTGACCAGAATGATCCCCTCGGCGTTGATGTGGTAGCACCGGCTGTCTCCCTCATTGAGGATCACCGCCTCCCGCTCCCCGGCCAGCACCGCCACCAGGGTGGTGCCCATGCCGGTGCAGGCCTCGTCGTGAATGGAGCGGGCAAAGATCTCCTGATTGGCCACCGAGGCGGCATGGCCAATCCGCTCCTCCACCGGGCCGTCCTGGCCCGGTTTGAAAAATTCCTCCATGAACCGCTCCACGGCCATGGTGCTGGCTACGTTGCCTGCCCGCGCTCCGCCCATGCCGTCGCACACCAGGGCGATCACCCTGCCGTCCTCCAGCACTCTGGCCGCGTAGGCGTCCTGATTCTGTTGGCGTACCGCGCCGCGGTCGGTCACTCCCCATACCTGCATAGCGTTCAACCTCGTTTCCGCCGAAAAGCCGGCTTATGTCTCTTCTTTCATCGCCTTGCGGCGAAGCTGTCCACAGGAGGCGTCGATGTCACCGCCCAGCTTTCGCCGGACGGTTGCCGTCACGCCGTGCCCCTCCAGCCGCTTCTGAAAGGCCGCCACCCGGCGGCTGGGCTTCAGAGGGCTCTCCTCCACCTCGTTGAGGGGAATGAGATTCACATGGGCCGGAGCGCCCTTCAGCCGTCTGGCCAGCAGATCCGCCTGCCAGTCGGAATCATTCACCCCGTCGATCATGGCGTATTCATAGGAGATGCGCCGCCCGGTGGTCTCAAAATACCGGCGGCAGGTTTCCATCAGCCGCTCCACCCCCACGCTCCGGTTCACAGGCATAATCCGGGACCGGGTCTCATCATCGGGCGCGTGGAGGGATACCGATAAAGTCAATTGTAACCCATACTGGGCCAGTTTGTCAATTTCGTCCACTAAACCGCAGGTGGACAGGGAAATGTGCCGCATCCCGATGTTCAGCCCGTCAGGGTGGTTCACCAGGGTCAAAAAGCGCAGGACCGTGTCAAAATTGTCCAGCGGCTCCCCGATCCCCATCAAAACGATGTTGGAAATGGGCGCTCCGCTGTCAATTTGGGTAAACAACACCTGATCGATCATTTCTGCCGGGGTCAGGTCCCGGACCTTCCCTGCGATGGTGGAGGCGCAGAAGGCACAGCCCATCCGGCAGCCCACCTGGCAGGAGATACACACCGTATTGCCGTGCTGGTAGCGCATGAGCACCGACTCCACGCAGTTGCCATCGGCCAGCCGCCACAGATACTTGATGGTGCCGTCCTGCCGGGACTCCTGCCTCCGGGCCACGGCGGGCGGGGCCAGCAGGGCGGTCTCCCCCAGCCTCTGCCGCAGGGCTTTGGATAGGTTGGTCATCTCCTCGAAGGAGGTGACCCCCCGGTACAGCCACTGAAATATCTGCTTGGCCCGGAAGGCGGGCTCCCCCTGGCCCTGAAGCCAAGCGGTGAGTTCCTCCAGGGTCATTGATTTTATATCAACCAAAGAGTTCACTCCTCTTTGCGCAGTTTACTGATGAAAAATCCGTCCGTCCCCTGGCGGTGGGGCCAGAGGGTGACCATCCCCCCTCCCCCGTCCGCCACGTGCTCGGGCAGACGGAACGCCTCCGTCCTGTATTCCGGGTGGTCCGATAAAAAGCCCCGGACCACATCCTCATTCTCCCGGCGGAGGACGGTGCAGGTGGAGTAGACCAACACCCCGCCGGGCTTCACATAGCGGGCGGCGTTGTCCAGAATGGCTCGCTGGACGCCGGGCAGGCCAGTCAGCGGGGCCGGGTCCTTGTAGCGGATGTCCGGCTTCTTCCGGATCACCCCCAGGCCGGAGCAGGGGGCGTCCACCAGCACCCGGTCGAAGGCAGCCTCCCACTCCGGACGAAACGCCTTGCCGTCGGCGGTCACAGGGGAAAGATTGGTCAGACCCAGCCGGTCCGCGCCGGCCTGAATCAGCCTTTTCTTGTGGGGGTGGAGGTCGCAGGAAATCACCTCTCCCCGGCCCTCCATCTGAATGGCGCAGGCAAAGCTTTTGCCGCCGGGGGCGGCGCAGCAGTCCAGCACCCGCATCCCCGGCCGAGGGTCCAGGGCCAGCGCCGCCAGCTTGCTGGCCGGGTCCTGAACGTAAAACAGGCCCTGCTGAAAGGCGGCCAGCCGCTCCAGATTGCCCGGCTTGGACAGGATCAGGCAGTCCGCCAGCCAGGGGTGGGGCTGGGTTTGGATTCCCTCCTCCTCTAGCATCTGGGCCAGCTGCTCCAGGGTTGTCTTCGTCGTATTCCCCTGGGCGGTGATAGGGGGCTGGCTGTTGTTGGCCGCCAGCAGCTTGGCCGTCTCACCGCCGCCCAGGGTGGCGAGCAGCTCCCGCACCAGCCACTCCGGATGGGAGTAGCGGGTGGACAGATCGCTCACCGGGTCGGTCTGCGGGATGGCGGGCAGGCGCTCCAGGCTGCGCTCCAGACTGCGCAGGATGCCGTTGACCATCCCCGCCGCCCGGGGGTTCTTACAGTGCTTCCGGGTCAGCTCCACCGAGGTGTTCACCGCCGCGCTGTGGGGGATTTTTTCCAGAAACAGCATCTGGTAGGCCCCCAGCCGCAGGGCCTCCACCACCTTGCCCTCCATCCGTTTCAGGGGAAGGCTGGAAAAGTGTGACAGATAAAAGTCCAGCAGCAGCCGGTTTTGGAGCACGCCGAAGCACAGCTGGGTGGCCAGCGCCCCGTCCCGGCTGTCCAGTCCGGCGGCGGCCAGCCGCTTTTTCAGGATGGCGTCCGACCATCCCCCCTGCCGCTGGCAGTCGTTCAGCGCCAGCAGCGATACTTCCCGGGCGTCCATACTTCTCACCGGCCTTTCCTCTTCTTTTCTTTTGAAAAAGAAAAGAAGCAAAAGAAAACTTTGGAAAAAACTTCGTTTTTTCTCTACAGCCCCAGACAGAGAATCGCATCCTCATGGGTAATTGCAATGACCCAGTCCATAGTTCCGTCAAACACATAAGCGTCAACACTTTCCCAGGGTTCTAACTGACAAACATACTCCACAACCGCAGAAAACGTGGTTCCGTACAAAAGATTTTCTGGTTCCCGGTAAAAAACCACTCGCTTATCTCCTGGGATATTCAAGTGTGACAATTCTTCGGTTGGCAGGCAGCGGGGCTTATATTGAGGCAAAAATGAGTTCCACATCAGTATGACGCGGGTCATCCGTTTTCGGTCCACATAGCGGTCACGGAAACGCTCTATAATCAAGTTGGGGGCAATCGCCTGGCCATAGCTGGAAAAATCCTGCATCACTTCACCTGAATCGGATTCCCTGCCAGGTAGGCGGCAGCAGACATCTTCTTTTTACCGGGGGCCTGGAGCTCTAAAATACGCAGGACCTGGCCATCGCCGCAGGCGATGTCGATGCCCTCCTTCCCTGCCGCCACAATGACGCCGGGGCAGGCGGATGACTTCGTTCCGGGCAGGCAGGAGCGGTGAAGCTTCATCGTGTCCCCGGTAATCACGTCGGTGGTGGCTGACGGCCACGGAACCAGCCCTCGGATTTGATTATGAATCTCCCAGGCGCTTCGGGTCCAGTCGACGGGGGACAGCGCCTTGGACAGCATGGGGGCCAGGGTGGCCTGTTCGTGGTCCTGGGGGATGCGGGAGGCGGTCCCGGCCTCGATTTGGGCCACCGCCTCCAAAATCATCTTCCCACCCAGCTCCGCCAAGCGGCCGTAGAGCATCTCCGCCGTTTCTTCGGGATGGATGGGCGTGGACTGCTGGAGGATCACGTCCCCTGCATCCAGCTCGGAGGCCATGTGCATGATGGTGACGCCGGTTTCCACCTCCCCGTTGAGGATGGCCCAGTTGATGGGGGCGGCCCCCCGGTACTTGGGCAGCAGGGAGGAGTGGACGTTGATGCACCCCTTGAGAGGCAACGCCAGAATCTCGTCAGGGAGGATACGGCCGTAGGCCGCCACCACAATCAGCTCCGGAGCCAACTCCCGCAAAATAGTCAGGGCGGCCCCATCCCGCAGCTTTTCCGGCTGGTATACCGGAATACTGTGGGTCTGGGCGCACACCTTCACCGGCGGGGACTGGAGCTTGTTCTGGTGCCGCCCCACCGGCTTGTCCGGCTGGCAGAACACCCCAACCACCTGGTGCTCCTGGATCAGCGCCTTCAGAGAGGGGACGGCAAATTCAGGAGTCCCCATGAAAACGATTCTCATCTTCTTCTCCTCCTGCGCCGCCTGGCGTTCTCCTCTTTCTCCTCCTGGGACATGATCTCGTCCAGCTCCTCGGCGGTATAAAGGCGGTCAGTGTGCTCGGCGTACATATGGCCCTCCAGGTGCTCCAGCTCGTGGCAGTAGCACCGGGCGGCCATCTCGGTCCCCTCGATTTCGAACCAGTTGCCATACCGGTCCTGAGCCCGCACCCGGACCCAATTGGGCCGTTTCACCTTGCCCCACATGCCGGGCAGGGACAGGCAGCCCTCCCAGCCGTCCTGCTCCCCCTCCTGGGCCAGCAGCTCCGGGTTGACAAGCTCGATCATCTCATCCAGCTCCGGGTCAGGCACCACAATCACCGCCCGGCGAAGGATACCGATCTGGGGGGCTGCCAAACCAGCGCCGTTGGCATCCGACAGGGTCTCCTTCAGATCGTCCAGCAGATCGGCCAGCTTGCCGTCAAACTTGGTCACTGGGTGGCACACCTTGCTCAGTGCCGGGTCATCCTGGGTCAAAATCGTTCGGATCGACATACTCTTTTCTCCTTCTAGCTGTTATAGGGGTCCACATCCGCATAGATGGAGACGCCCTTGTTTTCTTTATCCTTTTGGGCCGCCCGGAGCAGATAGGACAGCAGGTTCCGAAAGGCTTTCTCGGGCTGGCCAGTGAGGGTAAGGCGGTAGCGGTAGCGGTTGTTCACCTTGGCGATGGCCGCAGGAGCCGGTCCCAGCAGCTGCCACGGTCCGGGGAGGCTGGGCAGCTCCGCCTCCAGCGCCTGGCGCAGGCGGGTACAGCCCCGCAAAACGGCCCCCTCCTCCAGACCGGAGGCAGTGACTACCACGTGCTGGGCAAAGGGCGGGTCCAGACGCAGACGCCGCAGCTCAATCTCCTGTTCGTAGAAGCAGTCATAGTCCTGGCGGGCGGCACAGCGGATTACGTCGTTGTCCGGGGTGAAGGTCTGAATGACCGCTCTCCCCTGCTTCTCCCCCCGTCCCGCCCGGCCCACCACCTGGGTGAGGAGGGAAAAGGTCCGCTCCGCCGCCCGGAAGTCGTCCACATAGAGGGACAGATCAGGGGCGACCGCCCCCACCAGGGTCACGTTCTCAAAATCCAGCCCCTTGGCCACCATCTGGGTGCCCACCAGGATGGGGATTCTCTCCCGGCGGAACCGCTCCAGCAGCTCCTCGTGAGGGTGGGCGGCGGACACCGTATCCGTGTCCATCCGCAGCACCTCCGCCCAGGGGAACTGGTCCCGGAGCTCCTCCTGGACCCGCTGGGTGCCGGTGCCCACAAAGCTCAGCAGTCCCCCGCAGGAGGGACACGCCGGAGGCAGCTTTTGGGAATAGCCGCAGTGGTGGCACATCAGCCGGCTGTTGACCGAATGGTAGGTCAGCTTGACCGAGCAGCGGGGACACTCCGGAGCCTGGCCGCACTCCCCGCAGAGCACCATCCGGCTGGCCCCCCGGCGGTTGAGGAACAGGATGGCCTGCTCCTCCCGCTTCAGGGTCTCTGCCAGCTCCTGGTGCAGGACCGAGCTGATGGAGCCGGCATTGCCCTGGCGCAGCTCCTCCTTCAGGTCCGCGATGAGCACCTGGGGCAGAGCCCTCTGGTTATACCGGTTCTTCAGCCGGAACAGCCCGATCTGGCCCTCCCTGGCCTGGTACATGGTCTCCACCGACGGGGTGGCCGAGCCCAGCACCAGCAGGGCGTTGTTCTGGACACAGCGGTATTTGGCCACGTCCCGGGCGTGGTAGCGGGGAACATTTTCCGACTTGTAGCTGCCCTCCTGCTCCTCATCCAGGATGATAAGGCCCAGGTCTTTCAGGGGTGCGAACACCGCCGACCGGGTTCCGATCACCACCTGGGCCTCGCCCCGGTGGGCCCGCTTCCACTCGTCGTACCGCTCCCCCGCCCGGAGGGAGCTGTGGAGCACCGCCACCTGACTGCCGAAATGGGCGGCGAAGCTCCGCAGCAGCTGGGGGGTCAGCACGATCTCGGGCACCAGCACCAGAGCGGTCCGGCCCCGGTCCAGCGTCTCCTGGATCAGACGGATGTACACCTGGGTCTTGCCGCTGCCCGTCACGCCGTAGAGCAGGGCGGCGGCGGGTCCCTCCTGCCGGGCCAGGGCGTCCAGCCCCTCGAAGGCCGCCTGCTGTTCCCCGTTGAGTACAGGCGGCAGGGCCGGCTCCACATCCTCCAGAGGGGTCCGGCGCAGCACCTCCTGCATCTCCAGAGTGAGAATCCCGCTTTTTTCCAGCGACTTGAGCGTCTGGGGAGACGCCCCGGTAAAGTAACATAGGTCCTTGGCCGACGCCGCCCCAAGCGCGCACAGCAGCTCTGTTACCGCGTAGCGCAGGGGGGCGGTCTTCCGCCGGGGGGCCACCATCGCCATGGCGTCCTCCACCGGGACGGCCAGCACCGCCAGCTTCTCCGTCTTGTCCCCTACCGCCCGCTGGGCGGCGGTCTCCACAACGGCCGCTCCCGCCTCGGTAAGCCGGCGGATGGCGGGGTTGGGGTCCCGGGTCCCGAAGGCCAGGCGGATCTGCTCCATGTCCCCCTTCCCGCCCCAGCTCCACAGCAGGTCCAGCAGCTGGACGGCCGCAGGCGCGTCCCCGGCGGCGGCGTAGGCCCGCGCCCGGTCCACGCCCGGCTTGATGGCCACGCAGTCCCGCAGGGAGAAGTACAGCCCCGCCGGCAGCATGGCTTTGACGCAGTCGTAGACGGTGCAGAAATACCGCTCCCGCATCCACAGGGCCAGCTGGACCGCCTTTTCGTCCAGCACCGGCTCCTCGTCCAGCGCCGCTTGAATGCTCTTCAGCGGCTGTCCGGCGGAGGGGGCCTCAGAAACGGACAGCACCAGCCCGTCCGACCCCCGGTTGCCGGCGGCGAAGGGCACCAGCACCCGCATCCCGGGAACCACATGGTCCTCCAACCCGGCGGGGACCAGATAGTCGTAGGGGCGGTCAATGGCATAAACAGCCTTTGCAACAGCCACCTTTGCAATTTTCCGTCCCAAGGCTGTCACCTCTCGCAAAAAGATAAAGGCCGGCGCCCTGGCAGCCCGCTTTATCGGAGTAATCCAATAAAACGGGGCGGCAAGGGCGCCGCCCCCCTGCTTATTCCTGTTCCGAGACCTCGGGCTGGACCTCCAGCTTGCCGTCGGCCACCGCCTGAATGGCAATGCTCACCGGCTTCTCGGCCAGGGGTTCGCCGGACATTTCGGCGTCGCGGGCAATGCGGCGGGCCTGACAGGCCACCACATTCACCAGCTCATAGCGGCTGGGCACCTTTTCCAGCAGGTCCTTCATCGCGGGATACAGCATCATAGCAAAGACTCCTTCATGTCATATAATACTATTGTTACGCAAACTGCGCCAGAATAGACTTTCGATTCTCCACTCTGCACTCTGCGGCCTTCAGGATGGCCTCGATCTCCGCCACAGCCCCCGACACCTTGTCGTTGATGACCAGGTAGTCGTAGCTGGGGATCTCCTTAAACTCGATTTTGGCCTTCTCCAGCCGGCCGGCAATGACATCCTCGCTGTCGGTGTTTCGCCGGTGGAGCCGCCGGGACAGCTCCTCAAAGGAGGGGGGGATAATGAAGATAAACAAAGCGTCCGGGCACCGGGCCCGCACCTTGGCCGCCCCCTGGACCTCGATGTCCAGCAGCACGTCCACCCCCGCGTTCAGCTTGTCCTGGATGGCCTTCAGCGAGGTGCCGTAGTAGTTGTTCACGTACTCGGCGTACTCCAGCAGCTCGTCGGCGGCGATCATCCGCTCAAACTCCTCCCGGACGACAAAGTTGTAATTCACCCCATCCTGCTCGCCCACCCGGGGCTGCCGGGTGGTGTAGGAAACCGAAAAGTAGATGTTCTCCCGCTGGCCGAACAGCTCCGCGATCACCGTGCTCTTGCCCACGCCCGACGGCCCGGACAGCACGATCAATTGTCCCTTCTCCTTTTTCATGGCTCCTCCTCTCCTCCGTCCCGCGTCTCATCCCCTAGACGGCCCGCGATCACCTCCGGGGAGAGGGCGGACAGCACCAGATGGTCGTTGTCCATAACCAGGACCGCCTTGGTCTTGCGGCCATAGGTCGCGTCAATGAGGATGCCCCGTTCCCTGGCCTCCTGGGTCATGCGCTTGATGGGAGCGGACTCGGGGCTGACCACCGCCACCAGCCGGCCGGCAGAGACCAGACTGCCAAAGCCGATGTTGATGAGCTTCAACGGCGCCTCCCCCTTACTCAATGTTCTGGACCTGCTCCCGGATCTTTTCGATCTCCGCCTTGATGTCCACCACCTGGCCGGAGATTTCGATGTCGCTGCACTTGGAGCCGATGGTGTTGGCCTCCCGGTTAAACTCCTGGATGAGGAAGTCCAGCTTCCGCCCGGTAGCCCCCCCCTTGGAGAGCATCTCCCGCAGCTGGCCGATGTGGCTGCGCAGGCGGACGGTCTCCTCGTCCACCGCCACCTTGTCGGCAAAAACAGCCGCCTCGGTAAGGATGCGGGCGGGGTCGATCTGGGTGCTGGCCAGGACCTCGTTCATCCGGGCCTCCAGCTTGGCACGGTACTCCGCCACTGTCTGGGGGGACCGCTTCTCCACGACGGCCACCTTTTCTTCGATGGCGGCAGCCCTGGACAGGATGTCCTCCTTCATCCGCTCTCCTTCCCGGGTGCGCATCTGGTCGAAATCGACCAGAGCCTGGTCCAGAACGGAGCAGATATCCCGCGCCATCTCTTCCACATCCTCCTCGGCCTTCTCGGCCAGGAGGACCTCCGGGAACCGGGACAGCAGGGAGACAGAGATCTCTCCCGACAGCCCGTAGTCCTCCGACAGCTGCTTCAGCGCGGTGAAATAGCCATCCGCCACCGGCCGGTTTACAGACACCTGCACCTTGCCGGCGCTGGAGCTGTCCAGGGTGACGAAAACGTCCACCTTTCCCCTGGAGATTGCCCCTTGCACCTGGGTCTTGATGGCGTCCTCCGCAAAGAGGTACAGCCGGGGTATGCGGACACTGCAGTCCAGATAGCGGTTGTTCACGGAGCGAAGCTCCACAGTAATGGTACAGCCGTTGAAGGTCTCCTCCGCCCGGCCGTACCCGGTCATGCTTTTGACCATATCGTTCACTCTCCTTAATGTCCTTTCGCACGGCCAAGCCGAATGCGCAAAAGGGTAATAAGTCGGGATAACCCAATATCGTAAATCACAAAGACCCCATAGCCCCCCAGGTAGAGGAGGAGCGTATGGTCTGCCAGCCACCCAGGGGGCTCCGGCATAAACAAAGCTTTCAGGAAAAACCAGAACAAAGTAAGCTCCCCGCCAAACAGCGCCAGCTTCAGGCACCACTCCAGCCACCGCCGGTCCAGGGACTCCAAACGGCCCTTGACCACCGGGTACAACCCCAGGAAGGCCAGAAACATCACCGCGACGCCCTTATCCGGCAGCAGGATCAGACCAAGAAGGGACGCCGCCGCCCAGCACAGATACCCCGCCGGCCGGCCGGCATACAGAGCGGCGGCCATGGGGAACAGTCCGGCCGCCGCAGTCAGTCCCAACCGGCCCGAGGGAGCCGTGCAGGCCAGCCACAGCAGCACCAGGCTGCCAGCCGCCAGTACGCCGCCCAGCGCGGTATGGCTGCGCCGGGTTCGATCTGTCCACGCCATTTAACAACGGCCTCCTCCGCACAGACAGTTGAGGCACATCAACGTGGTACAGCAGTCCATGGCGTCCATCCCCGTGGAGTAGCCCGCAGGCCGGTATCCGCCCATGGACCCCCGCTGCATAATGGTCAGGGCTTGACGGTACTCCACATTGTTGGGGTCCATCTGGACGGCCCGGGTATAGTTCTGCATAGCCTCGTCCATCCAGCCCTTGCGGTAGGCGATGCTGCCGGCGAGGAAATACCACTCCCCGTCCTTCTGCCCCACCTCGTAAAGCAGCTGCTCCGCCTGCATCAGATCGCCCCCGTTGATCAGGTTGCGGATTCGGATATAGGAGGGATGGGCGGACGCCGAGGCATAGCCGTTCCGCTGGCCGCCGGGAGCGCCGGAGAAGCTCCCCGAATAGCCGCCGGCACGCTGCTTGGTGATGGTGTCGTAAGCCTCGTTGATCTCCTTCATTTTCTCCTCTGCCAGGTCGGCCAGGGGGTTATTCTGGTAGTTGTCCGGATGATACTTCCGGGCCAGCTCCCGGTAGGCTTTTTTCACCTCGTCGTCGCTGGCGTTCTGGCTGACTCCCAAAACACTGTACGGGTCTCTCATGTGTCGTTTCTCCAAATCTTTTGTTTTTTTATATCCTTCCAGGTCCCATCAAACACGGCCTTCTCCACCAGAGGCAGGCCAAGATACACGATATTTTCCAGCAGCGCCGTCCGGCAGCCGAAGTCCCCCAGCTGAAGGGCGGCCCCGATCTGCGCCAGGGAGTGGTCCATGGTCTGCCGCAGGGCTTCGTCGTCCCCATCGGGGCCATACCGGGCCGCCGCCGGGTTGTAGCGGCCGGCCAGCCTGTCCTCCTCCCAGTCGTCCCGGGCGTCGGCCAGGTAGATCCAGCGCCCCAGATGGTACAGCAGCTGAGACAGCACACGTCCCCGCTCCCCCTCCTGGGGCGCGGCGGCCTGAAGCAGACGGGCAAAGGCATCCGCCGTCCGGTCCAGCGAGGTGCACCGCTCCCGCTCCAGCACAGCCAGCTCCTTCAGACAACGCTCCGCTGTCCGGTCGAAGCCGGGACAGCGGCGGGCCGCTTTCCGGTAGGCGGGCCGCAGCAGGACGGACAGTGCCCGGGCGGGCAGACCCCTCCCAAAGCCCTCGTCCTGGACCGAATCCCGCAGCTTCCACCAGGCCAGGATCACGCTCTCGTCCGCAGCCAGCTCCAGCGCCCCGCTGTCGGGACACATGGGCAGCCGGCGCAGCGGATTGGCGTGGCACCGGCCCCGGCAGGGATGGAAACGGTCCTCCGGTTCCCACAGGAGCAGGGCCAGAAAGGTGAAGTCAAAGTTGAGGAGCATGGGGGCCGCCAGCCCGTACCGCCGCCGCAGGCACCGGCACAAGCCGCAGTAGGTGGCCCGGTACAGATCAAAGTCCTTGCATTTCAGCTCCGGACGGAAGGGGCGCACATAGCCGAACATCCGTCCGTCCTCAGCGCAGCTGCTTCAAAATGGCAAACTCCGGGGCGTTCCTCCGGGTGATGGCCCGGTCCATCAGAAGGGCGGGCACAAACCCCGCGGCCAGTCCCAGGAAGGCCGTCGCCAGAGCGGTGATCTCGCTGAGGTGGAGCGCCCCCATCCCCAGGCCGTAGCCCAGGCCCAGACCCACGCAGGGCAGAAGAAACACCGCCACTGAGGTGCTGTAATTGCCTCCGCTGGCCGGCTCCACCTCCACAAAGTCGCCGGGCTTGGCCCCGATCCCGTTGGAGGCCAGGGCCAGAATCTCCTGGGGCGGCTTGGCGGAGCAGCCGGCGCAGGCGCCGTCGCAGTGCAGGCCGCACTCCATCTGACGCAGAAGAGAGACCTCCGCCACCCCCTCCCGAATAATTTTTTTCACAATTGCATTTTGAACCATAGGGATCCTCACTTATCTGCTCATATTTACCACGATCGAGTAGGTCCCAATCACACCCACTGTATCGATCCCATCCAGATAGACCCGGACGGGAACCACGCTGGTTCCCAAAGTGGTCACATTGGACAGGTCCGCCACAATGCGGATCTGGCTGGCGTCCACCTTATCCAGGTCCTCCGCCGGCCCCCGGACGGTCACCAGAACGCTCTGGGTGACCACGTCCGCCTCATAGCCGCTGGGCGGCGGGGTCGTCCGGATATTGCTCACGGCGAACACCTCTGTGTCCAGCCCCTCCACCGTCACAGTGACGGTAGCGGTGGTCAAGCCGCTCTCGTTGGTCAGGCTGGGGTCCAGCGTGATGGGGAAGGTGAAGGGCTTGGTCCCCTCCACATTGGACAGATTGATGCTGCCCAGGGAGATCTCCTCCAGGCCCGCCATATCCGCCTCCACGCCGGAGACAACGATGGACGGCGGGTCGATCTCCTGCTTGGCGTCGTCCACGGCGGCGCCGCCGCCGGGCACCAGGTTCACCGTGAGGGGCACCTCCTTGACTACCACCACCGGCACCACCACATAGGCGGTGTTGGTACTGAGGGTGACCTCCAGATTGGTGAGGGAATTGCCCTGCTTGTCCAGCAGGACCAGCGGCAGGTCGCCGGCGAAACGCTCGCTCAGCTCCCCACTCTCCAGAATGGCCGCCACCTTGTCCACCTGATTCACCTGCTCCACCGGGCCGCCCACCACCACGGAGACCGGCTCAATGGCTGGCGTGCCCATCTGGTAGCCCTGGGCCACCCGTCCGTTCAGCTGGAACTGGACGTCAAAGGACTTCGTATACAGCTTCTCCACCGTCACCACCAGGGTAGAGGTCTTGGCCGTCAGGTCGTCCGAGTTGATGCCCTCGGGCCACACCTCCCGGTAGCGCAGGGTGTTCTCCCCCTCCGAGCAGCTGGAGACGTCCACCCGCACACACAGGCCGCTCCGGTTGCGCAGCAACTCGGCGCGGGCGCTGGTGGGCCCCTCCACCGGCAGCTCCACCATCTGGGGGGAGATGTCCGAGATGATCAGCCCCTGGCTGGCGAGGACGCTGGTCCCGGTGGTCTCCACCCGCACGTTGTGGATGGAGGTCACCCCGTTGGGGTCCACCGACGCCCGCACGTAGACCCAGAATACAATGGCCAGCACAATGGACAGCAGAATGTACACCCACCGGCTCTCTTTCAGCCGTGCCATCACAGCGGGTCACCCTCTTCCTTCTTGCTTCCGCCCAGCAGAAGCCCCACCAGGGGGAGCTGTCCGCTTCGCTTCTCCTCCTGCTTGTCGTTGAGCAGCTCGTTGCGCAGAAGGCGCTCCAGCGTCTCCGGGGCCAGATGCCGCTTGAGCATCCCCCCCACGGCGGCGGAGATGGACCCGGTCTCCTCTGAGACGATGACCACCACGGCGTCCGAGTGCTCGCTCATGCCGATGCCTGCCCGATGGCGCATGCCCAGGTCCCGGCTCAGGTTCACGTTGCCCGACAGGGGCAGCATGCAGCCCGCGCCCACGATCCGGCCGCCCCGGACGATGACCGCCCCGTCATGGAGGGGGGCCTTATTCCAAAACAGGTTCTTCAGCAGCTCACTGGACACGCTGCAGTCCAGAGCGGTGCCCGTTTTGATCACATCGTCCAGCAGGTTCTGCCGCTCAAAGACCATCAGCGCCCCCACCTTGTCCCGGGACAGGTCGGCGTAAGCCTCGCAGGTCTGGTTGATGGCGGTGTCCATCTCCTCCCCGTTCGCCCGGCTGGAGGCAAACACCAGACCCAGGCGGCTGCTGCCCATCCGCTCCAAAAAGCGGCGGATCTCGGGCTGAAACAGCACCACCAGCACCAAAACTCCCCACTGAATCACCCGGTCCAGCAAAAAGCTGGTGGCGGTGAGGGACAGTACGTAATTGGAGGAGACAAACATTGCCCCCAGCAGGATCAACACGCCCCGCAGCACCCGGCCGGAGCTGGTCTTGCGCAGCATCCAGAGCAGTTTGTAGATGATAAAGGCCAAAATGGCGATATCCAGAAGGTCGGTCAGCTGAATCTGCAGCAGCGGGAAGGTAGACTGCCAGAACATTTGAAAGCTGTGGATCAGTTCTGTCACATGGACTCACCTCATTTCCGCGTTTGGTGCGCAAAATACTTCATCATGGTATTATACGATATTTCCAACGGTTTGGCAACCGAAAAGACAAATTCCAAGATGAAAATTTTATGAACAGATTCCCTGAAAAAGCCTCCCTCAAGGAGGGAGGCTGGGAAGCGCTACCGGCTTGCAAGCTCCTGGACAGCCTGGAGGAAACGGTCGATTTCCCGGCCGGTGTTGAAGGCGGAGACGCTGGCCCGCAGGGTGCCGGTCTCCAGCGTACCTGCGGTCTCATGGGCCAGGGGGGCGCAGTGGAGTCCCGCCCGGAGGGCCATCCCCCGGCTGCCCAGAAGCTCTCCCACCTCCTCGCAGTCCCGGCCCGCCAGCCGGAAGGAGAGCACCCCCGCCTGGACCGCCGGGTCCGGGGACAGGAAGGGCTCCGCTCCGGGGATCTCGCCCAGTCCCGCCCCCATGCGGCGGATGAGCCGGGCCTCGTGGGCGGCGATCTCCTCCACCCCCCGGCGCTCCAGGAAGCGCAGGCCCTCCAGCAGTCCGGCAATGCCGGCGATGTTATGGGTGCCTGCCTCCAGCCGGTCGGGGAGGAACTCGGGCATGGACTGGCGCTTGGATTCGCTCCCGGTCCCTCCCTCCAGCAGGGGGGCCGGGTCCACTCCGCACAGCAGGAGGCCGGTCCCCTGAGGGCCGTACAGCCCCTTATGTCCCGGCATGGCGGCAAAGGCCGCGCCCAGGGCGGTAAAGTCCAGCGGCAGAACGCCGGCGGACTGGGAGGCGTCCACGATCAGGGGCACCTCCCGCTCCCGGCACAGCCGGGCGATCTCCTCAATGGGCAGGATGAAGCCGAAGACATTGGACACGTGGGTACAAACCGCCAGATCGGCGCCCCGGTCCAGCTCCCGGCGGAAGGACTCCAGAACGGCCTCCCACTGGAAGAGGGGGCCGCGGGCCACCCGCAGGGATACATCCAGGGCGTTGAGGGGGCGGGTAACGGCGTTGTGCTCATAGCCGGAGATCACCACCCGGCTCCCTGGCCGGGCCAGGGTCTTGATGGCGATGTTCAGCCCGTGGGTAGCGTTGCTGGTAAACACCACCTGCTCCGGGGTTTCCACATGGAACAGCCGGGCCGCCGCCTCCCGGCATGCGAAGGCTTTGGCCGCCGCGGCCATAGCGGGACGGTGTCCCCCCCGGCCGGGACTGGCCAGATGGTTAATGGCCCAGGCGCTGGCCGTGGCTACTGAGGCGGGCTTTTGCAGGGTGGTAGCGGCACTGTCCAGATAGATCACAGCGCCACCTCCTGGTAGCTGCCATCCCCGGCGGTGATGAAGATGCGCTTGGGCGTCAGGCCCACCCGCTGGAGGATGCGCAGGGAGTCCGGAAGATTGCGCTGGGATATCTTTACCGAGTGACTGCACCCCTCTCCCGAGATGCTCTTGGGGGAACGCAGGACCCGGGCGGTGATGCCCGCCCGCTCCAGCGCCGCGGCGGTGCGCTGGGCGTAGGTCAGCGAGCGGCATACAATCAGATAATAGAGCATGGCATGGTTCCTTTCCTGGGACGGGACTGTTCCGCCCCGCAGAAATAGCCGGGAGGGGAGCTCGGCGTTCCCCTCTCGTAACCAGCTTATGCAGCCGCCCCGGCGGTTGACACCGGCAGCGCAATGCCCGGCGCGCAGGCGCCGGGCACGATCCTACTCCTCCAGCAGGCACACCGCATGGACCGCCATGCCCTCCCCGGAGCCGGTGAAGCCCAGCCCCTCCTCGGTGGTAGCCTTTACGTTGACCCGGTCAGGGGAAACTCCCATGACCTGGGCCAGGTTTTCCCCCATCTGGGCGAGGTAGGGGGCCAGCTTGGGCCGCTGGGCCAGGATGGCGGCGTCCACATTGCCCACGGAAAACCCCCGCTCCCCTAGCAGCTCCATCACATGGGCCAGCAGCTTCAGGCTGTCCGCCCCGGCATAGGCGGGATCGGTATCGGGAAAATGCCGTCCGATATCCCCCAGGCCCGCCGCCCCCAGCAGGGCGTCCATCACGGCATGGGTGAGCACATCGGCGTCCGAGTGGCCCAGCAGACCTTTTTCCCAGGGAATTTCCACCCCGCCCAGGATCAGCCTTCTGCCCTCGGTCAGCCGGTGGACGTCGTAACCGTGGCCGATCCTCATTCCTTGCACCTCCACAGGCTCTCGTCCACCCTGGCCTGGAGGATGGCCTCCCCCAGGATCAGATCCAGAGGGGTGGTGATCTTGATGTTCTCCGGGCTGCCGCTGGTGAGGGTGACCTTCATGCCCAACCGCTCCACCGCGCCGCAGTCGTCGGTGAGCAGCTCCCCGTCCTCAACGGCCTTCTGGGTGGCCGCCCGTATCAGTCCGGCCTCAAAGACCTGGGGGGTCTGGACCGCCCACAGCTGGGAGCGGTCCACCGTCTCCACCACCAGGCCGTCCTCGGTGCGCTTGATGGTGTCCGTAAGCGGGAGCGCAGGGGCGGCGGCGCCGGTCAGCATAGCCCGAGTCACGGCGTCCCGGATGACCGCCTGGGTCACCAGCGGCCGGGCCCCGTCATGGATGGCGATCAGCTCGGCCTCCGGGTCCACCTCCTGCAGGCCGGCCTGGACGGAATGGATGCGCTCCTTCCCGCCTACTACCACCTTTCTCACCTTGTTCAGGTCAAACTCCCTGCACAGCCGTCCGACTTCCACCACCAGGTCCTCCCTGGCCACCACAATGATCTCGTGGATCACGGCGCAGTCCTGAAAGGCGTACAGGGTGTGCGCCAGCACCGGCAGCTCCCCCAGGGGGGCCAGCACCTTGTCGATGCCGCCCATCCTCCGGGCCAGTCCGGCGGAGACAATCACCGCCGAGCACCTGGCCTCCTCCTCCGTTTTCTTCCGTCTGAATCGAGACAACAGCCCCATGATCCTCGCTCCTTATCCGACAATTTCCGTCTCTGCATCCATTATAGCACAGACGCGGCAGGCGAAACAACTAAAACAGAGCGGCCATTTTATTCCAATTCGGAACAAATGGCCGCCCGGATCTGTTCGCATATTTATGCCAGCGCAGTATTCAGCTCTTCCTCCACCGACTCGTAGCTGGCGCTCTTGGACAGCACCAGCTCTGAGATCAGGATCTGCTTGGCGGAGTGAAGCATCTTCCGCTCCCCGGTGGAAAGGCCCCGGTTCTGGTCCCGGATGGTCAGGCCCTTGATCACCCGGGCCACCTCAAACAGGTCGCCGCTCTTCATGCGCTCCATATTTTCCCGGTAACGATGGTTCCAGTTCGCTGTCATCTCCACCTGAATCTCTGGGATGGCGGCCAGGACCTTATCCGCCTGCTCCTCATCCACCACCGGACGCACACCAATCTCCTCGCAATTCTCTGTGGGGACCATCACCACCATAGACCGGTTGGGCAGCTGGAGGATGTAATAATCCCGCACCACATTATCCACCGTCTTCTGGACGATACTCTCCACAACGCCGCCCCCATACATGGGATGGACCACCTTATCCCCGATCTGGAACACCTCTTACCTCACTTTCTCTCATCCGACTCTCGGCTTTTTCCAGTTCTGTCTATATGAATCCAGTTACATTATAACAATTTTATCCTGTTTTTGCAAGAGAAAAACAAACGATTTCCAAAATTTTTTCCGCTAATTTCCAGCCGCCTTCACAGAACAGCACTGTTTCAGGCGGAACTGGAGGACGTTCTGTCCTTCGGCTCGAACCAAAACGCCTGAGCTGATACGAAAAGCCCTCAACACCAGAAAGCGGCTCGGGCCGCTTCGGTGCTGAGGGCTTTATTGTCGATCATTGCGCGAAAGGGCCGGCTTACTCCTCGATGGAAGGCTCCTCACCCTCCTCATCGTAGGAGGGCTCCAGCAGGGCGCGGATGGACAGGGAGATCTTCTTGTTCTCCATATCCACATCGGTGATCTTCACGTCCACCTTGTCCCCCTCGGCCACCACGTCGCCGGGCTTCTCCACCCGGTGGTCCGCCAGCTGGGAGATGTGAATCAGGCCGTCCACACCGGGGACCACCTCGGCAAAGGCGCCGAAGGTCATCAGCTTGACCACCCGCACATTGGCGGTGTCGCCGACCTGATAGGTGGTGGTAAACACGGTCCAGGGGTCCTGGCTGTGGTCCTTCATGCCCAGGGAAATCTTCTTCTTCTCCTTGTCGGCAGAGATGACGTACACATCCACGGTGTCGCCCACCTTGACCACCTCGGAGGGGTGCTTGATGCGGCTCCAGGACAGCTCAGAGATGTGGACCATACCGTCCACGCCGCCGATGTCTACGAAAGCGCCGTAGGAAGTCAGCGACTTCACGGTGCCGGTGTAGCGCTTGCCGTCCTCGATCTCGGCCCAGACCTTCTCGGCGGCGGCGGCCCGCTCGGCACGGGTGACCCGGCTGATGGAGCCCACCACCCGGCGGCGGGCCCGGTTAACCTCGGTGATGACCAGGCGGACCTTCTGCTTGAGCAGCGCGCTCATGGGAGTCTCACGGGGCAGACCGGTCTGGGAGGCGGGGACGAACACCCGCACGCCCTTGACAGACACGACCACGCCGCCCTTGTTGTCCTCGGTGACGAAGCCCTCCACCACGGTCTCGTTCTCCCGGGCGGCCTCGATTTCCTCCCAGCCCTTGTTGATGTCCAGGCGGCGCTTGGACAGCTTGACCATGCAGTCCCGGTCGCTGACCTGCATGACGATGGACTCGATCTCGTCGCCCACCTTCACGATGTCCTCGACCTTCACGGTGGGATCGTCGCTCAGCTCGGTCAGGGCAATGTAGCCGGGGTACTTGATGCCCAGCTCCACCTGGACTTCGGTGGGCGTGATGGCCACAACGGTGCCGGTAACCTTATCTCCATTATTCAAAGTTTTGAACGACTCCTCCAGCATCTCCTGGAAAGATTTGTCCATCTCTAAAATTTCTTCGCTCATTTTGTCAAAGACCTCCTTTATTATCCACGCAGGCGTAGATGCGCCCGCCGTGATGCCGACCATATCCGCTTGAGGCAGCCGGTCAAGTTCAATGTCCCCGGCCCGCTCAATCAGCAGGACCTCGGGACAGGACTCCCGGCAGATCTCCCCGAGCCGTTTGGTGTTGGAGCTCTGCCTGTCGCCCACCACTACCATCAGGCCGCATTGCGCGGCCAGCTGGCGGGCCTCCTCCTGGCGTTTGGACGTCGCTCCGCATATTGTATCAAAAAATTCCGCGTTTGTACATAGTTTTTTTGCTTTTTTCACGCAATTTTCCCAAATTTTCTGAGTGGATGTGGTTTGAGAAACAAACGTAAGGGGTAAATTGTTGCGGTTTTCCCCACTTTCCAGCCATTTTTCCAGATCTTTTTCTCCGGAAAGTACCACTGGCGCCTTACACCATCCCGCGATGGCCAGCACCTCCGGATGGTCCGGCGTGCCCACGATCACAGGCTGACGGCCCCGGAGTTCCGCCTCCTCCACAATCTGATGGATGTGGGTGACGTTGGGACAGGTGGCGTCGAAGACCTCGATCCACCGCCATGCGAAATGCTCGTGGACGGCCCGGCTCTCCCCGTGGGAGCGGATAATGACGGCGGAGCCGTCGGGAACCTGCTCCGGACGGTCCACCACCCGCAGCCCCTGGGCGGCCAGACGGTCGATCACATCCCTGTTGTGGATGATGGGGCCCAGCATGACGCAGGGAATGCCCTGGGCGGCCTTCTCCTCCGCCAGCTCCACCGCCCGGCGGACGCCGTAGCAGAAGCCGGCAGACTTGGCCAGCACGATTTTCCTCATCCCACGCCCTCCCCAAGGGCCTGGACCCGGTCCATCAGCTCCTGTGCCATGACCTGGAGCTCCTCTGCCGAGGGCTTACGGCCCTCATACTTCGGATAATAGGGTTCCCCAATCACCACGGTATTACGCCGGAACCGCTTTTTTTTTCGCTGTATGTACACCGGCAGCAGGGGCACGCCCGTCCGGGTGGCAAACAGGGCCGCCCCCACCTTGGCCTGGACGTCCTCTCCGTCGTGGACCCGGGTGCCCTCGGGGAACATAAGCAGCTTGTCGCCCTCCTTCAGGAACTTCATGGCGGTGCGCACCGCCCGCACATCGGTGGTGTCCCGGTCCACGCCAAAAACCCCCGCCTTGCTCAAGATCCAGCCGATGAAGGGCACCCGCATGATCTGGACCTTGGCCATGGCCCGCATGGGCCACCTGTAGCCGAAGGCGAAGACGGCATAGAAGGGGTCTCCGGCGGTGGTGTGGTTGGGACAGACCACCGCCGCGCCCTCCGGGATGTTCTCCCGGCCCACCGCGTGAACCGGGTGGATCAGGCGGAAGTAGGGCCAGATGATAATGTACAAAAAGTGGAAAAACCAGTCCATCCGCCTCTTCCGCTGCTCAGGCGTCTCCTTGGGCGCGGCCTTTTGAACCGTTGTCTCTTCGCTCACAGGGCAATCTTCTCCTTTACCAGGGACAGCAGCCTATCCAGGCTTTGGTCCAGATTCAGCCGGGTGGTGTCCAGCAGGACGGCGTCCGCCGCCTGTTTCAGGGGGGCGATGGGGCGGTGCTCGTCCTGATAGTCCCGCGCCCGGATGTCGCGGAGGATGGACTCATAGTCCGCCGGCTCTCCCCGCTGCTCCAGCTCCAGCAGGCGGCGGCGGGCCCGGGCCTCCGGGGCGGCGGTAAGGAAGATCTTTACATCGGCATTGGGCAGCACCACCGTACCAATGTCCCGGCCGTCCATGACCACGCTGCTCTCCCGGGCCAGCTTCCGCTGGAACTCCAACAGGAAGGAGCGCACCTCCGGGATGGCGGAGACCTGGGAGGCCGCCCCGGACACCTTGTGCCGCCGGATGGCCCCGCTCACGTCCTCCCCCTCCAGGTACATCTTCTGCACCCCGTCCTCGTAGCCCACGTGAATCTCCAGCCCCTCCAGCAGAGGGACCACCTGGGCCGGATCAGCGGGGTCCGCCTTCTCCCACAGCACTTTCAGCGCCACCGTGCGGTAGATGGCCCCGGTGTCCACATAGATATAGCCCAGCTTTTCTGCCAGCCTCCGGGCCAGGGTGCTCTTCCCCGCCCCGGCGGGCCCGTCGATGGCAATGCTCTTAACCTTCATGATGACCGCTCCGTTTCCTAAGCCTTCCTTCGCGCCCCGCTGATGCCTCGTTCCGGCCCAGCAGGCAGTGGGTGGTCACGCCGGAAGAACCGGCGAATACGTATACCTCAAGCGGCACGCTTGTATCCATAAAAAGTCCTCTCAGCCACTGAAACGTTAGATTCCAATGGATGTACCGCCATTCCAGAACCGCCCTACGTCAAAAAATACCGGGCGGGCACATGCTCGCACAACCAGACGCCGTTTTCAGAACGGTAGAAGGTCACGCCGTCCCGGGCCATCGCCGCCGCGTCGATGGTAATGACCACAGGGATGCCGTGGCGCTTTCCCACCGCCATAGCAGTTTCAAAGTCCCCGGAGAGGTGGACATACTGGCGGCCCATGCGCCGGATGCCCTCCCCCTGGATGGCGGGGAGGAACCGGGTGGCGGTGCCGTGGTACAGATACCGGGGCGGCTTCTCCTCCCTCAGCTCCACATCCACCGGAATGGAGTGGCCCTGATTCGCCCGGATCTTGGTGTGGTCCTCGCTGAAGGCGTAGCGCCGCTTGTTGTTCTCCCGGACGATGCGCTCCAGGGTGGGCAGGTCGATGCGCCGTCCGGTCCGGTTCACCCCGGCCAGCAGCTCATTCACATCCGCCCAGCCGTGCTCATCCAGAGTGATCCCCGCCGCGCCGGGGTCGTGGCGCAGGACCAGGCTCAAAAACCGGCCCAGCTTCACATCAGAATTCCTTTGCTCCATGGGTCTCCTCCAAATACTTGACCGCGCCCTCCCCCGCCGCCCGGCCGGTGGCCCAGGCGATCTGCAGGTTAAACCCGCCGGTGTAGGCGTCCACATCCAGCATCTCCCCAGCGAAGAACAGGCCAGGGACGTTTTTGGACTGCATGGTTTTGGGGTCCACCTCGGACACCTTCACCCCTCCGGAGGTGATGATAGCCTCGTCTATCGGCCTGGGGCCGGACACCGCCACGGGGAAACACTTAAACAGCTCCAGCAGCCGGCGGCGCTCCTGTTTTGTCAGGTCGTGAGCCTTTTTATTTCCTGGGATATCCGCCCGCTCCAGCAGGACGGGCACCAGCAGGCGGGGTGCCAGCGCGCCCAGGAGATTGTCCATGTCCTTGTTGGCCCCGGCGGACAGCTCCCGCACCAGGCGGGCGTCCAGGGTGGCCTCGTCCAGGGCGGGCTTCAAGTCGATGGCGCAGGTGTACTGCTCCTTGTCAAAATTCCGCATATGGGCGCTGGCCGACAGCACCAGCGGCCCGGACAGGCCGAAGTGGGTGAACAGCAGCTCCCCCTGCTCCTGAAAAACCGTCTTTTTTTTCTGATTTTTGACGGTCAGCACCACGTTTTTCAGGGCCAGGCCCTGCATCTGGGCGCAGAAAGGGTCGGGGGACTCCAGGGGCGCCAGGGAGGGCTTTATGTCAACCAAGGTGTGGCCCAGCTCCTCCGCCATCCACAGGCCGTCGCCGGTGGAGCCGGTGGCGGGGTAGGACAGCCCGCCGGTGGCCAGGATGACCACCTTGCAGGGGATGCCGCTTAGCTCCCTGCCTTCCCCCATCTCCACGGCGCGCACTCTGCCGTCCTGGAGGCAGAGGCCCGATACCCTGTCATGGACGATGGACACGTTCAGCCGCTTCAGCTCGAAAAACAGCGCGTCGATGATATCGGCGGACTTGTCGGAGGCGGGAAAGACCCGACTGCCCCGCTCCACCTTCAGCTTAACCCCCAGTTCCTCAAAGAACGCCTCCACCCAGGCGGGAGGGGTGCGCTCCAGGGCGCTGCAGAGAAACTTCCCGTTCCGGGGCGTGGCGGCGCGCACCTCCTCGGGGGAACAGTGGTTGGTCACGTTGCACCGGCCCTTGCCGGTGATGTACAGCTTGCGGCCCACCTTCTGGTTGCGCTCGACCAGCGTGACAGACGCCCCCTGCCGGGCGGCGCAGATGGCCGCCATCATGCCGGCGGCTCCGCCCCCCACTACCACGATATCAGGGCGCTTCATTCGGGCACCTTCTCGTAGACGTTGTACTCGTCCCAGATCTTCTCCAGCGTATGGAACGTGTGGGCCACATCCTCATTTTTCCGCTGGCTTACCGCCACCAGCAGGGCGTTCACCAGGGACAGCGGGGCCACCAGGGAGTCCACAAAGGAGGCCATGTCACTGCGGGCCATCAGGGTATAGCTGGAAATAGGGGCCAGAGGGGAGGATTCGCTGTCGGTAATGGCCACAGTGGTGGCTCCCCGGTCCCGCGCAAAGCTCATGGCCTGAACGGTGCGGCTGGAGTACCGGGGAAAGCTGATCCCCACCACCACGTCGCCCTCCCCCACCCGGAGCAGGCTCTCAAAGATCTCGCTGGCGGTGTTGGCCGAGACCAGCACCACATTTTCAAAGATCAGATTGCAATAAAAATACAGGAAAGAGGCGATGGACGCGGAGGAACGCACCCCGATCACATAGATTTTCCGGGCGGACACGATGGCCTCCACCGCCCGGTCGAAGCTCTCCCGGTCCAGCTCCTCCAGGGTCTGCCGGATTTTTTCGATGTCCGACTGGAGCACCATGGACAGCAGGTCCCGGTCGCCCAGCCGGTCGTTGGTCACCTCGATGCGCTGAACGGTGGTCAGCCGGTTGCGGATCATCTTCTGGAGGGACCGCTGCATGTCCGGATAGCCGTCGTAGCCCAGCTCAAAGGCGAAGCGGACCACGGTGGATTCGCTCACCCCCACCCGCTTGCCCAGACGGCTGGCGGTCATAAAGGCGGCCTTGTCGTAGGACTCCAGGATAAAGCTGGCGATCTTCCGCTGGCCCTTGGAAAAGGCATGCACATTTTCCTGTATGACGGTCAAAATATCTCGGTTCATGGCGCGTCCCCTCCCAGTCATATCAACACCCATCATCATACCCGATTTCCGGGCAAAATGCAAGAGATTTTCCAAGGGGCTTCGTATCCTGTTCCCCAAGGGCGCTCAGGTGTCGCTTAACGGCCCGGTGAGCGCCAGCAGCTCCTCCCGGGTGAGAGGCCGCCACTGGCCCGCTTTCAGTCCCCGGTCCAGGGGGAGGGTCCCCTCCCGGATGCGCTTGAGCCGCAGGACTTCCAGCCCCGCCTGGGCGCACATCCGCCGCACCTGCCGGTTCTTTCCCTGGCAGATGGTGACCGAAAGCTGGTGCACCCCGCCGCTGTCCCGGCCCCGCCGCACCCTGGCGGGTGCCAGCCGTTCGCCGTCCAGCGTCATGGGGGCGGACAGGATGGGGAGGGCCTTGTTCACATTGCCCGACACCCACACCAGATACTCCTTCTCCACCTCATGGCTGGGGTGGAGGAGCTGATGGGTGAGGGCGCCGTCGTCGGTGAGCAGGAGCAGGCCCTCGGAATCCATATCCAGCCGTCCCACCGGCCACACCCGGACGCCACAGCCCTCCACCAGATCAGATACTGTCTTCCGTCCCTTCTCGTCGGACAGGGTGGTGACATATCCTCTGGGCTTGTTCAGCATCAGGTAGGTCCGGCCGCCGCCCGGCTCCAGGGGCCTGCCGTCCACCAGGACGGTGTCCCGGCCCAGGTCCGCCCGGTCCCCCAGGTGGGCCTTCTCCCCGTTGACGGTCACCCGGCCAGCGGCGATCCACCCCTCCGCCGCCCGGCGGGAGGCCAGACCACAGGCGGAAATCAGTTTTTGAAGACGTTCCTCCACAGGCGTACTCCTCTCTCGGGCGCTGACGCGTCCGGGACTTGCTCTCCGGCCACCAGCGGCACCCGGGCAAGCTCGGTCCCGTTCACCGAATAGACCGCCTCCCCCACCTGCGTCCCGGCGGACACCGGCGCGGCGAGCACCTGTTCGGTCAGCTCGTAGGCCGCTTCCACCGGCTCGCCGGGGGCCAGGGCGGCGGTCCGCCCCTCCGCCGTTTGGACGGAGCAGACGGGGATCAGCCCGCCGGACACCGGCAGCTGGCCCACCCGCTCCCCCGCCTGGACCAGGGTACGGGCCTCATAGCTGGAAAAGCCCCAGTCGAAGAGGGCGGTATGGTCGGCCCAGTCGCTGGGGGCGTTGAGGGTGACGCAGATCAGCGTGACCCCGTCCCGCCGGGCGGCGGACACCAGGGTCCGGCCCGCATGCTCGGTGTAGCCCGTCTTCAGGCCGACACAGCCCTCATACCGCCACAGCAGCTTGTTATGATTGGTAAAGGTGCGGGTACCCAAGGTGATGGATCTGGTGGCGGCAATTTTGGCCAGCTCCTGGTTTTCCAGACAGGCCCGGGCCAGCAGAGCCATGTCGTAGGCGCTGGCGCAGTGCCCCTCCGCGTCCAGGCCGTTGGGATTGGCAAAGGAGCTGTCCGTCATCCCCAGTTCCCGGGCCTTTTGGTTCATTCGGGCCACAAAATGCTCCACCGTCCCGCCACAGTGCCCGGCAATGGCCAGAGCCGCGTCGTTGCCCGAGCGCAGGAGCAGGCCGTAGAGCAGCGCCTCCAGGGTGATCTCCTCCCCAGGGCGCAGATAGACGGAGGAGCCCTCGATGCCCGTCCACTCCGGGAGGATAACCACCGGCTCCTCCAGATCGCATCCCCACTCCAGCGCCACCAGAGCGGTCATCAGCTTGGTGGTGCTGGCGATGAGCCGGGGGGTGCGGCCGTCCTTTTCGCAGAGCACCCGCCCGGTCTCCCCGTCCATCAGAACGGCGCTGGCGGCGGAGACCGCAGGAGGAGCCCCCTCCGCCCGGACGGCGGGGGGAGTCCACCACAGCAGCGCCCCAATCAGGGCCGCGGAAAAAAGTCGCTTCAACACTGCCACCTTCTTTTTCGTAGATAGCAATAGTATGGAGCGGCTTTTGACCTTTGTTTCCAGGGAATTTTTTATTCTGCAAAATCCCCTTCCGGCTCCTTCCGAGCCTTCTTCTCCTGCTGCTTCTCGATAAATCCGGTCACCTTGTCCACAACCTCGGGCACCGTCTCAATGACCCGGTCCACCGTGGTGGCGGCGGGCGGGAAGACGGGGAGCAGCTTTACGCTGCCGTCCTCCCGGACCACCAGAAAGGCCACCGGCTCCAGCTTGGCGCTGGCCGCGCTGCCGCCGCCGAAGTTCTCCTTCGGGGCGCCTGCCTTGGTGGTGAACTCGCTGCCGCCGCCCCCCATGCCAAAGGACATGCGGGACACGGGGATCAGCGTGACCCCCTCGGCGTGAATCGGGGTCCCGATAATGGTGTTGGCGTCCGCCATCGTCTTGATATGCTCCATGGTGATCTTCATCAGCTCGCCCAGGGAATTTTTCTTCTCCTGTTCCATCGGTCATGCCGCCTTTCTCTGCCGTCGTTTTAATTTCAGCCGCTTCTTTGCGGCAAGAACCCTGAACAATGCGTTCCAGCCGGCCCGCAGGCCGGTCCATACCGCCGTCCCGATCTTGATGGACAGCTCCGCTGTGCCGTACACCGTCATACCCGGGGCGTCGAAGTCCAGTTTCACCCGGGCGGCGCCGTCCTTCACGCGGAAGGCGGTGGTCAGCGGGAACCACAGCCCGCCCAGCGCGGCGTTGGCATAGCCGTAGAGCATGGCCGCGTCCGCCGGATCGGACCCGCCGGCAGTCAGCTCCAGCTCCAGAACGTCCACCCGCAGGCCCCGCCACATCCTGCCAGCCGCCTCCAGCGCCACCGGCAGCAGAGCTTTTGCGTACTCCAGCGCGCCGCCCAGCTTCTCCGGCAGCGGCACGGGGGGCTTTTCCGGCTCCGGCTGTTTTGGTTTTTTCGCTTTCCTGGGCTTTGCCGGCCGCTCCGCTCTTGGCTTCATCGGAAGGATTTTGATGCGGAACCGCCCCAGGCGAAGCCACAGGAAAAATCCCTCCGCGTTAAACTCCGCCCGGCCGCCCACCCGGACCTGTCCCAGCAGGAGCAGGACCAGGAGGATCACAGCCAGGATAAAGACGGCCTTCACGTCCCCTCCGCCGGTTCCTCCGGCGGCTCAGAGGGAGGAACAGCTTCGTCCTCCTCCAGCGTCTCCGCCCCCCGGAGGCGGGCCAGGCTGGCCTCCAGCTCCAGGGTGAGCTGGCTGCCCTCCTGGGACTGGTTGGGCAGCTCGGGCAGCTCCTCCAGGCTGGACAGACCAAAGGAGCGCAGGAAATTTTTGGTGGTCTTGAACTGCACCGGCCGGCCAGGCACCGCCAGACGGCCCGCCTCTTCAATGAGCTCCCGCTCCAGCAGCAGGCCCATGGTGTAGGAGCTGTCCACTCCCCGCACCTGGTCCACGTAGGCCCGGGTGACGGGCTGGTAGTAGGCGATGATGGACAGCACCTCCAGCGCCGGCTGGGACAGCCGGGCGGGCTTGCGGCTCTCCAGAGTTTTTCGGATGTATCCGGCGAACTCCGGTGCAGAGCACAGCTGGTAGCTGGTATCCAGCCTCACCAGCCGGATCCCCCGGCGGTCATAGCTGTACCGGTCCATCAGCCGCTGGGCCACCGCGTCCAGGGTGGGCCGGTCCACCTCCAGGCCCAGACACAGCCGCTCCACCGGCACCGGCTCCCCGGCGGCAAACAGCACCCCTTCCAGAGCGGATTCCAACTCTTTCACTTCCACGCAGGGGCACCTCCTGACACTCAATAATTCTCCGACGTAAACTCCACCGCGCCCTCCTCCTGGGTACAGGTGACGGTGCAGTCCGACTCCGTCCCCGCCAGCAGCAGGCGGCGGGCCTTGCACAGCTCCAGCACCGCCAGGAAGGTGGCTACCACCTCCGACCGGCTGCGGCTGCCCTTGAACAGGGCCCGGAACCGGGTGACGCCGAACTGAATCAGCTTGTGGATGATCTCCCCCGCTTTATCGGCCACGGGGTATGGCTCCCGGCCCACAATGCCCTGGAAGGCGGACACCGGCGGCGGCAGCTTGTTGTCCAGCCGGCCCAACACGGCGGCCATGGCCTTCAGCAGGTCCGCCCGGTCGTGGACGTAGCGGTAAATCTTATCGGGCTGGACCGCCTCGGGCTGCTTGGTCAGATAGTCCCGGCCGATCTGGTAGCGGCTGTCCAGGGCGGGGGCCACCGCCTTGATCTTCAAATAATTCTCATTGCGCTGGTGGGCCTCCAGGGTGGCGATGAGCTGCTCCATCTCGCTGATGGCCTCCTCGTCGTGGATGGAGAGGAGCATGCGGGTCTTGATATAAACCAGGTGGGAGGCCATGGTCACAAAGTCGCTGGCCACCTCCAGGTCCAGCTCCTTCCGCCGGTTCATCCACTCCATGTACTGGTCCAGGATGAGGGCGATCTGGATGTCCTTAATCTCCAGCTTGTTTTTGCTCAGCAGGTGGAGGATCAGGTCCAGCGGACCCACAAAGTCCTCCATGTGCTCCTCCTTTGCCTTCACCACCCCTTCCAGGTGGTAAATGGGTGCCTCCAAGGGCCCACCTCCCCATTTTAGGTTGATTGTTCCAGCTATTATACCAGTTTATCCGGAAAAAGACAAGGCGGATTCCAAAAAAAGCCGCCGGCAGGGCCGGCGGTCTTGTTACAGCTTGGTTTCCAGGGGGATCGTCACGGTATAGTAGCTGCTCTCCAGCTGCCGCAGCAGGGCGGACAGCACCCGGGCGGTATTGCCGCTCCCCTCCAGGGTGAGGTAAACGGCCCGGCGGCGGGTCCCCAGACGGCTCAGCGCCGTGCCGGCAAAGGCGGTAGCGCCCACTCCGTCCCCCGGCTCCAGGAGCAGCGTCTCCTTCCAGCACACCCAGCCCTTCTCCTCCAGACCGGCTCTGGCTCCGTCCGGGACATAGGCCAGGGTGGTGCGGGTGTGGACCAGCTCCTCCAGCGCCAGACGGCCCCGCTCCAGCGTCTCCTCCTCTCCGTCCTGGGCCAGAACGCCGATCAGATGGCCGGTGCCCAGCACCCGGCGGACCAGATCCCCCTCCTCCTCGATCACCTGGGGGGACAGGAAAAACAGAGCGTACTGACCGGCTCCGTCCAACGTGTTCAGGATAGCGGACAGGCTGCCGGCGCTCTCACAGCGGAAGGCCAGATATGCGGCGGCGCCGCCTCCCTCCAACTCATCCGGAGCGCTGGTCCCCGGATTGGGGGTGGACGACCCCCCCGGTGGGATGGCCGCCTCCGCAGGGCTGAGGCTCTGGGTATAGTCCCGCAGGCGGTCGTTGAGCAGGCGCTGGGCCGCATCGATAAAGGTGGCGTCATCCAGCACCGTGTCAGGCCCCTTGATCCGCACCAGATAGCCCTGGGAGATATAGGGCAACTGGGTGTAGCTGTACTCCATCCCAAAGGTAGAGCACACAATATTCAGGGCCACGTAGGGCTTTCCGTTGCGCATGATGGCCCGGGCGGTGTAGGTGGCTCCCGTCATATCATTCCGGCAGATGCCGGTATTCAGGTCAAAGGTGAGCATCTGACGGAGATTGAAGATGGAGACGGTGTTCGTATTGCGGTTGTAGGTGGTCTCCAGTCCCAGGCTCACCCGGATTCCGTTTGTGTTGGCGTTGAACACCGTGTAGGGCACATAGAGCGTCCCCCCCGACCAGCATGGCATGGTGTCCGACGTCAGCGGGACCACGCTGTCGTTGACGCCAGTGAAGTAGATGGCGGCCGCCGACGCGGGCATGGGCTGATAGAGGCCCAGAAACAGCGCCGCCGCCGCCAGCAGCAGAAGAAGACGGCGTTTTTTCTCCATAAAACTCCCCCCTTCCGGTTGTGCTTCTGATTATAACATAGTATAATCATTTGAGCAAGCGCCTGGCCCGGCGGCATTTTTGGTTTACTGTCATTATAAACGGATCAAGCGATTCACTTTAATTTGGTATGCTGTGCAAAAGCGAACCACTATTTTTGTGACCTATTCTCTTTACTAAGCGAATCACTTATGATAACATGAGTAAGGTGAAAGGGGGCATATATCGTATATAGCGTGACTTTGAGTTAAAGAAACAGCAACTACTCGGAATATAGAGAGAAAGAGGTTGTTTTTATGGCAAAAGGCTCCGAGAAAGGCGGCGGCATCGTTCTGCCGGTCCTACTTTCGGTGGTTACAGCGGCGGCAATCAGCGTTGGAGGCTTTGGCGCTGGTTTTGGAGTGGGGCGGGTGGTGTATGGCACCGCGGATCAGCCGGTCCAGAGCCCGCCCGCCGCAGATAATCAGCAGTCCGCGGGCGCTTCTGCCGCCGGAATCGCTCGGGGGCCGAACGTCCAGGAGGACTACGGCACGATCATTTGGCTGAGCACCACGTGGCCATCCAATCCAGCCAGCGTACTTGATCAGCAGCCGGCGGCTCCCGCCGTCACCCAGCCAGCCGCAAGCCAGCCGGAAGCGGCTCCGTCCGCCCCCGCCCAGACTCCAGTGGAACCGGCTCCCAACACCGGAGGGTCCGAGCAGACCAGCGGGCCTGCGCAATCGCCCAACACCAGCGACAAGGTAAACTCCAACGGGGCAGCGACATTGCCTTCTGTGAACGAAACAACGTCCGGCAACCAATCATCGGGAAATGGAAATAATTTCAACACATATAACAATCAAAACCAGCAACAAACAAGCGCTCAGTGGGTATTAAACACCAGCACAAAAAAAATACATTATCCAAATTGTCGGGATGTCCCTAAAATAGCTCCTCAAAACTATGCAACATCTAATTTGTCTGAAGGCAAGTTACTAAATCAAGGCTACACCACATGTGGTCATTGCCATTAAAACAAATGTCGCCCCCGGCGATCGCAACATCGAAATCGGCTAGAGGGAAGTAAGTTTTGACGGGCCTACTTCCCTCTAATCCTATCTGTCCAGCTTTATTTGATTCTATTTTTAAGGAAATCTTAATCTTTGCTAAACGGTCTTTCAACCCGGCAATGCTATGATAGCAGTGTCAAAATGGAATCCGGCCCGCAGAAAGGAGCCTTATGATGGAGATCACATTGGAAATGGTGGAACGTTTGAAGGACAAGGCAAAGGTCAGCTACAGCCAGGCCAAAGAGGCGCTGGAGTACAGCGGCGGCAATCTGCTGGACGCGCTGATTTATCTGGAGGAGAAGGGGGCCATCCCCAGGGATGAGGGGGCTTACTACTCCACCCGGAGCGAGACGCCTCCGCCCCCGCCGGAGCCGCTGGCCGTTCAGCCGGCGGCAGAGAAAAAGCAGAAGGGAAGCAAGCCGCCCCGGACCAGACGGGAGGGCCGGCGGAGCTTTGTCACCACCCTGCGCCGCTGGCTCATCGACAACGAGCTGGAGATCTGGCGCCGCGACCAGCCCATCACCGCGCTGCCGGTGCTGATCCTGCTCCTGCTGCTGCTCTGCGCCTTCTGGTTCACCCTCCCGGTGATGCTGTTTGCCCTCCTGTTCGGCATCCGTTACCGGTTCTCCGGCCCGGACCTGGAGCGGGAGGACATCAACAACGCCATGGGGTCTGTGGCCAACACCGCCGCCGACCTGGGGCACAAGATCATGGAGGAGCTGAAGCACGACTGGCACTCCGACGAGCCGTAAAACAATCATGAGGTGAGGACAAATGGCGGAACGCATTCTTTTGGTGGAGGACGAGGAAAAGCTGGCTCGGATGGTGGAGCTGGAGCTGAGCTACGAGGGCTATCAGGTCAAAAAGGCGCTGGACGGCCGGAGCGGACTGGAGCTGGCCCTGAGCGGAGGCTTCGATCTGGTGTTGCTGGACATCATGCTGCCCCAACTGTCCGGGATGGAGGTGCTCCGCCGCCTGCGGCGGGAGAGCCAGGTGCCGGTCATCATGCTGACGGCCCGGGACAGCGTGGTGGATAAGGTGTCCGGACTGGACTCCGGCGCGGACGACTATATCACAAAGCCCTTTGCCATTGAGGAGCTGCTGGCCCGCATCCGGGCCGCCCTGCGCGGCAAAAGCGGTCCCAGCGGACCCAGCGTCCCCCTGGCAGCGGGACCGCTGGTCATGGACGTGGACAAGCATCAGGTCACCGTCCGGGGGCAGAACGTGGAGCTGACCAAGAAGGAGTTCGATCTGCTCCGCTGCCTGCTGGAGAACAAGGACCGGGTGCTCACCCGGGAGAGCCTGCTGGACGCGGTGTGGGGCTTCGACTTTGTGGGGGAGACCAACTCGGTGGACGTCTACATCCGCTTCCTGCGCTCCAAGCTGGACGACGCCTTCGGGCTGAAGCTCATCCATACTGTCCGGGGCGTAGGCTACGTGATCAAAGAGGAATAAGGAGAAAACGAACCATGGTGATCGTATACCGTTCCAACACCGGCTTTACTCAGGAATACGCCGCCATGCTGGGCAGGGCGGCGCAGATGAAGGTTCTCCCCCTGGCCGGGGCGGCGGGTAAGGTCAGCGAGCCCGTCTTCTACATGGGCCCCCTGATGGCGGGCCACATCTCCGGCATCGACCAGGCGGTCAAAGCCTTTGCCGTCCAGGGGGTCTGCGGCGTGGGCATGTCCCCCGCCTCCCAGCAGGTGCTGGAGACGCTGGCCAAAGCCAACTATGTCCCCGGCGCGCCTATCTTCTACCTTCAAGGCGGCTGGGCGCCCAAAAAAGTGGGCTGGCTGAAACGCCGCATGGTGAACATGGTCACCCGGTCCACCCGGGAGGCCCTCCAGGACAAGGGCAGCCGCCGCACCCCGGAGGAGAACCGCTATCTGGATTTCCTGCTCCACGGCGGCAGCTATGTGGCCTTCGAAAACCTGGAGGCCATAAGAGACTGGATGAAAAACGTATAAAAGCCCCCTTTGCAAAGGGAGGCGGCAATTGCGAAGCAAATGCCGGAGGGTTTTCCCTGAGGAGACAGATGCGTCCCGGCAGGAGAAGCCCTCCACCGCCCCGGGGGCGGCGCCCCTTTGCGAAGGGGGCCTTTCAGGAGGTGAATCCTATGCCCCGCATTCAGCACCGCTTTCAGACCCCGCCCCCGGCGGACCCCATCGCCGCCGCCCGGGACTCCTCCCTGGCTCTGCGGCTGAACATCGGATTTTTCCTGCGGCAGCTGGGCATTTTCATCGCGATGGACCTGCTGCTGCTGACGCTGGCCATGCTGGGGATCTTTCTCTACGCTGAAAACCGCTGCGCCGATGTGGTGAACCTGGTAGCCATCCGGGGGGTCCCCTCTGCGGACACCATCGCCTGGATGGAGGCCAGTGATTACACGATCACCGCCCTGGACCGGGAGCCGGAGGGTCTGGAACCCCCCTATCTGCCCCGTTATGAGACAGAGCCGGGCCTGCGCTCCTGGGACGTGTCAAGCTACTATACCATCGAAATGCCCAACGGCGGTCAGCCCTACGCCGTCACGGTGGACACCTCCGGCATCTTTGCCAGCATGTACTGGGCGGGCGTCGTCATTCTGATCTGCCAGGGGCTGTCTCTGATCTCTAACCTGTTCCGGGGAGGCCGCTCCATCCGCAAGGTGCTGCGGCCCATTCAGGACCTGGCCGCTGCCGCCGCCCGGCTGAACTCCATGGCCCACATGTCCAAGCGGGAGATCGAGAGCCTGGCCGGGGAGCTGGACAAGATCGACGCCACCCATCTGGACAGCCGCATCGATCTGCCCCCCACCCAGAAGGAGCTGCGCTCCCTGGCCCAGTCCATCAATGAGATGATGGACCGGGTGAACCAGGCCTACAGCGCCCAGATGCGCTTTGTCTCCGACGCCAGCCACGAGCTGCGCACCCCCATCGCCGTCATCCAGGGTTACTCCGCCCTGCTGGACCGGTGGGGAAAGAGCGATCCGGAGGCTCTGCAGGAGTCCATCGACGCCATCCGCGGGGAGGCCGCCTCCATGGAGCGGCTGGTGGAGCAGCTGCTCTTCCTGGCCCGGGGGGACAACGACTCCCAGCCGGTGAAGATGGAGCGGCTGGACCTCACCGATCTGGCCGGCGAGGTGCTGCGGGAGGAGGAGATGATCCATCCGGAGCGCACCTTCCTCCCCCGCTGGGGGGAGGACCCCGTCAGCATATATGCTGACCCCGGCCTGATCAAGCAGGTCCTGCGCATCCTGATGGACAACAGCCTGAAGTACAGTCCCGCCGAGGGCCGGGTGTATCTGCGGGTGTCGGGAAGCGGGGAGCAGGTCCGGGTCACCGTGCAGGACGAGGGCATGGGCATCCCCCCGGACGGCATCCCCCACATTTTCGACCGGTTTTACCGCACCGATCTGTCCCGGGACCGGAAGACCGGCGGCACCGGCCTGGGGCTGTCCATCGCAAAATGGATCGTGGAGCGCCATGGCGGCTGGTTTGAGGTGGCGTCCCGCCCCGACGTGGGTACCCGGATCACCGCCGTGCTCCCCGCGCTCCGGGAGGAGGAGAACGCATCATGACATTGCGCTTTGCCGGACAGGGGGACGTCCCCGCCCTGCTGGCTGTCTACCAGCACGCCATCCCCACCAGCATCACCTTTGAATACGAGCTGCCCTCCGTGGAGGAATTCGCCCGGCGGGTGGACTCCATCTCCCGCATCTACCCCTATCTGGCCGCAGAGGAGGAGGGCGCTGTGACCGGCTACGCCTATGCCCACCGCATTGCGGAGCGGGCCGCCTACGCCTGGGGGGCGGAACTCTCCATTTACCTCCACCCCAGCGCCGCCGGAAAGGGGCTGGGCGCCCGGATGTACCGGGCGCTGATGGATCTGCTGCGGCTCCAGGGCGTGCGGACGGTCTACGGGCTGGTGGCAAGCCCCAACCCCGCCAGCGAGCGGCTTCACGCCTCCCTGGGCTTCCGGGTGATGGGCGTCCAGCGGAACGCGGGCTACAAAAACGGCCGCTGGATCGACCTGCTCTGGTTCGAGAAGGCCATCGCCCCCTGCGATGTGCCGCCCGCCCCGTTGACTCCCATTGGAATGCTGCCCGGCGAGCAGGTCCGGGCCATCCTGGACCGCCCCTGACCTCTCCCTCTCCGGGAGAGGTTTTTTCCCTTCCTTTTTGCTGTTTATGGACATACCCCGCCCGAAGGCCGCATAGGATGGAAGCAACAGACCCTTGGTCGTTTGACGATAGGAGTGTTGCTTCCATGCAGACAAACAACAACAAAATTTTTCTCCGGGGGCGGCTGGCCGCTCCCCCCTCCCTCTCCCACACCAACCACGGAGTGGAGTACATGCTGCTCCCCCTGTCGGTGTGCCGCCTGTCCGGGGCGGAGGACACCCTCCACGTGATCGCCTCCCGGGAACAGCTGAGCGCCCTGCCCCCTCTGGACGCCGGCAGTCCCCTCACCGTCTCCGGAGAGGTGCGCACCTTCAACAACCGCAGCGGCGTTGGCAGCCGGCTGGTGATCAGCATCTTCGCCCGGAGCCTGTCCCAGGAGGAGGGTGAGGACGAAAACCATCTGGAGCTGTCCGGAACCATATGCAAGCCGCCCGTCCTGCGGACCACCCCCCTTGGCCGCACCATCTGCGACATGATCTTGGCCGCCAACCGCCGTTATGGCCGGGCAGACTATCTGCCCTGCATCGCCTGGGGCAGTCTGGCCTACCGCTGCGGGGCCATGGAGGTGGGCGGCCGCCTGGCCCTGGAGGGCCGCCTCCAGAGCCGGATCTACACCAAGGAGATCGACGGCCAGACCCAGGAGCGCACCGCCTTTGAGGTGTCCATCATGTCGCTGGCCGGCGAGGAGGAGTACATCGATCCAAACGCATAATTTTCCGGAAACCGCAGCACAATAGGGATACACTCATTTTAAAGGAGGTATCCCCATGAAACGCATTTCCCTCCGCCGGGCCGCTGCGCCGCTGCTCATGCTGGCTCTGGCGTTCTCCCTGGCGCTCCCCACCTCCGCCTTCTTCTGGAGCAAAAAGACGGAGGACCCCTATGTGGCGGATTTTTCCAAAAACGGCCTGATTGGCTCCACCATCGCCTTTACTGCCGGGGACTTTGCCGTTAAGCCCGACGGCAAGACCGCCCTCAGCGGCATCACCATCGACGTGCTCCCCGACCCTGGAGCGGGTACGCTGTGCATGGGTGACATGCCTGTGGCCATTGGGACCTATGTGGACGCCACCGCCCTGTCCGGCCTGCGCTTCCAGAGCGCGCAGCGGCCAACCGTCACCACCACCACGCTGGTGTTCACCCCGTCCTTCGCCTCTGTGCAGGAGGTCCCCCAGGCTACCGCCACCCTCTATCTCCTCACCCAGCAAAACAACCCGCCGGTGGCCCGGAATATGGAGCTGACCACCTATAAAAACGTGGCCATCACCGGCTACTTCGATGCGGTGGACGGCGAGGGGGACGCTCTTACCTTCCAGCTCACCTCCACCCCCGCCCGCGGGGCGGTCACCCTGGCGGAGGACGGCTCCAGCCAGTTCGTCTACACCCCCTATGAGAACAAGACGGGCTCCGACTCCTTCACCTACGTGGCCATCGACCCGGCGGGCAACACCTCCCCCGAGGCCAAGGTGTCCCTGCGCATCGACAAGCCGGACACCAAGGTGACCTACTCCGACCTGGAGGGCCATCCCATCCAGAAATCCGCCATCCGTCTGGCGGAGGAGGGCATCTATGTGGGCCGGTACGTGGACGGCCGCTACTTCTTTGACCCGGACCAGACCGTCACCCGGGCCCAGTTTCTGACCATGGCCATGTCGGTGGCCGGACTGGAGGATCTGGAGGGGGTCACCCTCACCGGCTTCTCCGACGACAACGCCATCCCCACCTGGGCCAAAGGGGCCGTCTCCGCCGCCCTGAAGGCGGGGGTGGTTCAGGGCTCCCGGGATGCGAGCGGCGCGCCCATCTTCGGCGCGGGGGACAGCATCTCCCGGGCGGAAGCGGCGGTAATGCTGGACAACCTGCTGGAGATCACCGACGTGCCGGTGGCGGTCTTCTCCCCGGATGAGGGCCACTGGGCCGCCCAGGCGGCGGCGAATCTGTCTGCCTCGGGGATCATCCGGGCGGACACCGCCGGAGCTGTCCAGCTGGCCGACACCCTCACCATGGCCGACGCTGCCGAGATGCTGGACGGCGCGCTGGACATGATGAGCGCCCGCAGCAGCGGCAGCTGGCTGCCCTGGGCGTAACCTGAAAAGCAGGAGCGGCACACACTGTTGCCGCTCCTGCCTCTGTTTAATCCGGCTGCTGCCCGTTGTGGGCCTTCCACTGGCAGTCCGTAAGCTGTAACTGGGAGAACACCGCTTTGAAGGAGGAGTCCTCCGGGGAACAGGCGTAGATCCCAAAACGTATCCTTCCCCCGCCCTCGTGCATGTGACACACCCGCATCTGCCGCCACATCTCCCCGTCCGGGGAGCACTCGATACAATAGTCGTCCTCCCGGCGGCTGAGGCGGTACCACATGGACTTCACCGAGGCGTCAATCGCCGTTGTGGCCCAGTCGGACCAGCCATGGTTGGTCACCACGCTGCCCAAATGCTGAAACGCCTCGTTCTCAAACTCAACGGAAGCCTTCAGCCAATTTTCGCTGTCCAGGTACATGACGATCCCGCACTGGTCAAAGCGGCGGCAGCTGTCCTGGAACTCCGTCCTGACCACAAAGCTGAAAAACTTCTCCTCCGTCTCCATTTGGAAGACCGGGGCGTTGTCGTTTTGGAAGTGGTAGTAGGTCCTCTGCCACAGGTCGGTGCGGGGCCTGGTGACAACCTCTATGCGTTCGGGGCCGATGGTGCAGCGCTCTGGCTCTCTCGTCCAGCTGAAATTTGATACGTCCATCACAGTCCTCCTAAAACCATATTGGCGGTTCCTGCCGGAATTGGGGGACGCTCCCGTTCCGGTAGGGATTGTAGCGGTTTACATTGCAGCCAAACTCCTGCAAAAAGGATATTTTACCGTCCTGCGTCCACTTCACCAGCGACATACCGTCGAATGCCTCCACCGCTCCATGATTCATTCGGTTTTGGAAGTACCACTGGACCACCGTCTGGTCCTCCCGGTGGAAGAACTGCTGGATCTCCCATTGCTGCACCCTTCCCCGGGTGTTCCACTCGTCGAACCACAGCTTGATGTTCCCTGCGCCCCGGTATTCCGGTCCCCAGCTTTCCACATAGACCGCGTCCTCCGCGAAGATATCCCAAATCCCCGCGTCCTTACCTTGCAGCCACATGTCGAACCAGAGGCGGATGATGGTTTCCCGCCGCTCCATCCGGCAAGCCTCCTTCTGTAAACTGGAATGAAACGCCGCCGAAGCGCTAACTCCGGCGGCATTTGATGACTTAGTAGAACTTCTTGCGGTTCTTGCGGGCAGCCTCAGACTTCTTGCGGCGCTTGACGCTGGGACTCTCGTAGTGCTCACGCTTGCGGACCTCGGCCAGCACTCCGGACTTGGCGCAGCTGCGCTTGAAGCGCTTCAGGGCGCTTTCCAGAGACTCGTTTTCTCTCACTCGGACTTCCGACATTTATATTTCCCTCCCTCCGCGCGCGGCGGGGTGTTCCCGCTCACGTAAGGGCCATTTTTATGGCTTTAACATTGTTATTATATGGCCTTTCCCCGCAAATGTCAAGAGTAGATTTGTAAACAGCCTGTGAATCTTAGAACCCGCTATTATATTTCGTTTGCGTCTTTGCAAGAACGGTGAAGGCGATTATCATTCCAACCAGCAAAACGCCCAGTGAAATCATCACAACGGGCGCAGTCTCTCCAAACAAGGCAGCCACTCCACTCAAAATCAGCGACGCAGCAAGCACAAATAATCCTTTTGAAAATGATTTCCCATAGGCTTTCTGATCCACTTCCTTCACATGCTTCCAATGATAAGAATGAATCAAATTTATATTTCCTCTAGATATAGAGACCGCTATTCCAAAGAATAAGGCCGCTATGACAAACATCAGCACCGAGTAGGCAATCATACTGAAACCTCCAAAACAGCAGAACCAACTTGACAAAACACCAAGGCAGTGGTATATTAATGATAAAGGGTACTGTCCACAAGACGGTTCAGCCCGTGGTTTGGATTTTCAAAAGAAAACCGTCACCGTTGCGGGGTGGCGGTTTTCAGCGTTTAATACGTATCGTCACGGTTAAACCGAAGATATGAAATGTCACCGTAACTGGCATACGCTCACCCCCTTTCGGGTGGTGCAGCTGAACCGCCTCGCCTGTATTGGACAGTACCCATATAAAAAATACCATGTTCGGACCGCAAAGTCAAGAAAAACCATGTTGGCAAAACGTCAGGACGGTGATATCCACCGCCCTGACGTTTTCATTTTATATCACGCCTGGGGCTTGAAGATCAGGCTGACCAGCTTGCCCTTGACCACGATGGACTTGACCAGCTGCATCCCTTCGGCCAGCTTGGCAATCTTGGGCTCGGCCAGGGCGGCGGCCACTACCTCCTCGTCGGAGGCGCCGGCGTCCACCACGATATTGGCCTTCACCTTGCCGCCCACCTGAACGGCCATCCTGGCGGTGGCTGCCACCGTCTTGCTCTCGTCGTACTCGGGCCAGGGCTGGAGGCACACCTGTCCGCCGAAGCCGTTCATCTCCCACAGCTCCTCGCACAGATGGGGGGCGAAGGGGGACAGCATCAGCAGCAGAGCCTTGTAGTCTCCCTTGGCAGCCCCCTTGGTGTAGAAGTCGTTGACCAGGGCCATGAGGGCGGCGATGGCAGTATTGAACTTCATGGCCTCAATGTCGCTGGACACCTTCTTGATGGCCTTGTGGATGGCGCTCTCGTTTCCGGCGGAGTAGCCCTCCCCGTCCTTCAGCTTCTCGTTCAGGTTCCACACCCGGTCCAGGAACTTCTTACACCCCCGGACCGACTCGTCCGACCAGGTGGCGGTCTTCTCGAAGTCGCCAATGAACATGATATACAGCCGCATGGTGTCCGCGCCGTAGTCCCGAATCACGTCATCCGGGTTGACCACGTTGCCCAGGGACTTGGACATCTTCACCGAGGGGCGCATGGCCTGAGAGCCGTATTTATCGATGAGGGCCTGCTTCTCCTCCTCCGTCTCCACATTGCCCACATAGTGGGGGTTCTTGCCCAGAATCATGCCGTGGCTGGTGCGCTTGGCGTAGGGCTCGGCGTGGGGGATGACCCCGATGTCGTGGAGGAAGTTGTTCCAGAACCGGGAGTAGAGCAGGTGGAGGGTGGTGTGCTCCATGCCGCCGTTGTACCAGTCCACCTGGCCCCAGTAGTCCAGAGCCTTCTTGGAGGCCAGGGCCTTGTCGTTATGGGGGTCCATATACCGCAAAAAGTACCAGCTGGACCCGGCCCACTGGGGCATGGTGTCGGTCTCCCGCTTGGCGGGACCGCCGCAGCAGGGACAGGTGGTGTTCACCCAGTCGGTCATCTTGGCGATGGGGGACTCGCCGTTGTCGGTGGGCTCGTAGCTGGCCACCTCGGGGAGCAGCAGGGGCAGCTGATCCTCGCCGAGGGGCTGCCAGCCGCACTTGTCGCACCAGATCATGGGGATGGGCTCCCCCCAGTACCGCTGGCGGGAGAACACCCAGTCCCGGAGCTTGTAGTTTACCTGCTCATGGCCGATGCCCTTCTCCTCCAGCCATTTGGTGATGGCGGGGATGGCGTCCTTCACCGTCATGCCGTCCAGAAAATCGGAGTTGACCATGATGCCGGTGTCGTCCTTGGCGGTGAATGCCTCCTTCTGCACGTCCTCGCCGCCGGAGACCACCTCGATGATCTCACAGCCGAACTTCTTGGCGAAGGCCCAGTCGCGGGTGTCGTGGGCGGGGACGGCCATGATGGCCCCGGTGCCGTAGGAGGCCAGCACATAGTCGGAGATGAAGATGGGGATCTCCCGGCCGTTCACCGGGTTGACCGCCCGGACGCCCTTCAGCTCCACGCCGGTCTTCTCCTTGTCGGCGGCCAGCTCGGTGCGCTCAAAGTCGGACTTGCGGCCTGCCTCCTCCACGTAGGCGGCCACCTCGTCCCAATTTTGCAGCTTGTCCTTCCACTCCTTCACAAAGCGGTGCTCCGGAGAAATGACCATGTAGGTCGCGCCGAAGAGGGTGTCGGGCCGGGTGGTGAACACCACGATGTCGTCCCCGGTGGTGGCCTTGAAGGTGACCTCCGCGCCGGTGGAGCGGCCAATCCAGTTGCGCTGCTGGGTCTTGACCCGGTCGATAAAGTCCACGGTGTCCAGCCCGTCGATGAGCTTCTGGGCGTAGGCGGTGATCTTCAGCATCCACTGGGATTTTTCCTTGCGGACTACAGGAGCGCCGCACCGCTCGCAGACGCCCTCCACCACCTCCTCGTTAGCCAGCACGCACTTGCAGGAGGTACACCAGTTCACCGGCATGGTGGTCTTGTAGGCCAGGCCGTGCTTGTACAGCTGGAGGAAGATCCACTGGGTCCACTTGTAGTAGCTGGGGTCGGTGGTGTCCACGCACCGGTCCCAATCGAAGGAGTAGCCCAGCATGTGGAGCTGCCGGGTGAAGTTTTCGATGTTCTGCTTGGTGATGACGGCGGGGTGGATGTGGTTCTTGATGGCGAAGTTCTCGGTAGGCAGGCCGAAGGCGTCGTAGCCGATGGGGAACAGGACGTTATAGCCGTCCATCCGCTTCTTCCGGGCGATGACGTCCATGGCGGTGTAGGGCCGGGGATGGCCCACGTGCAGGCCCGCTCCGGATGGATAGGGAAACTCCACCAGGCCGTAGAACTTGGGCTTGCTGGTGTCGCCGTTTTGGCAGGCGAAGGTTTTTTCATCCTTCCATTTGGTCTGCCACTTCTTCTCAATGGCGGTAAAATCGTACTTCAATGCAAACACTCTCCTGTACCGTCTGGCTCCAGAGGGCCAAATCGATAATCATTCCATGATATTATAGCGGAACACGCTCATAATTGCAAGAGAAAAAATAATCGCCTCTGGAGTTTAATCCGAGGCGATTTTCATTCTTTCCGGCGACTTTTTGTACCATATATAAACAACCGGCCCGCTGGGCCGGCTGTTCGCTGTTCTGTCATTGGATCAGGCCATCGCCTCAAAGCCGGACTTCTGACGGTTGTCCTGCTGGGGCTCCTGAGCGGGGTTGGCCTTAGTGACGGTACGGGTGGTGCCGCCGGAGACGTACACGTCCCCGCACTCGGGACAGATATCCGTGTGGAGGGTCACCGACTGGCTGACCACCTTCCGGTCCTCCCGCACGGCCTTGGCCTGCTCCCGGACCACGTGCTCCTGCTCATGGCCCCGGACGGCGGCCGCCGCCTGCTCGGGGTCCACGTTGGTGGCGGTCTTGAAGGAGACGCCGGGGTCGTCGGAACCGTCCTGATACTTGCGGTTCTTGCAGGTCTCGCACTCAGACTCCTCCACGACCTCCTGGGGGGACTTGGCCTCCTCCTGCTCGGTCTTCACCACGTCCTGTTCCGGATTGGACTCCAGGCTGTCCCGCTCCCGGGCCCTGTTCAGCAGCTTCTCCAGCCCGTCAGACTGGTTCAGGCCCAGCAGCTCCTGCTCCAGGTCATCCACCTTGTTGTCCAGGTACTGGATGCGGGACCGCACCGCCATTTCAGCGGGGTCGGCTCCCTCCCGCATGGTGGGGAAGAGGAAGGGACTGTCCTTCTGAATAGTCTGGTCCGCGCCCCGCTGAACGGTGGGCGTCCGGTCCACCGGGGGCACTGGAGTGGTCTGGGCCCGGGACACCGCGCTCACCGGCTCGGTGCTGGTGGGGCGGACGTTCTGGTTCTGATTGGCGTTTCTATTCTGGTAGATGGAATTGTAACCGCTCATGCTGCCGTAGCTCATAAATGCTCCAATGGCTGACATTGCGGACACCTCCTTCTTAAAATAAAAGCTGGCAGGATTATTATACTAAATTTTCCTTCCGTTCGCAAGGGCCCCCGAAAAATTTTTTTGCGGCTCCGCCTCCTCCGAGGCCGAGCCGCACAGGTCATCCTTTTCCGTGCCGCAGGGCGGCAGCCAGCGTGTTTTCCATCAGCACCGCCCGTGTGACAGGACCCGTCCCGCCGGGGACCGGAGTGATATACGCGGCCCTTTCCGCCGCTGCGGCGTAGTCCACGTCCCCCCGCAGCCGGCCCTGGGCGTCCCGGTTGATGGACACGTCAATGACCACCGCCCCCTCCTTCACCATATCCCCGGTGATCAGACCGGGGCGGCCGGCGGCGCTGACCAGAATATCTGCCCGGCGGCACTCCGCCTCCAGGTCGGGAGTCCTGGTGTGGCATATGGTGACGGTGCCGTGCTTCTGCAGCAGCAGCATGGCCTGGGGCTTGCCCACAATGTTGGACCGGCCCACCACCACGCACCGCTTCCCCGCCGGATCGATGCGGTACTCCTCCAGCAGGCGCATCACTCCCGCCGGGGTACAGGGCCGGAAGGACTCCATCCCCAGCGCCAGGTCCCCCATGTTCACCGGGTGGACACAGTCCACATCCTTGTCCGGCCGGATGGCCAGCACCGCCGCCCGCCCATCCAGATGCCTGGGCAGGGGGAGCAGGAGCAGGATGCCGTCGATCTCCGCCCGGCCGTTGAGGATGCCGATCACGTCCATCAGCTCCGCCTGGGAGGTGTTCTCCGGCAGGCGGAAGGCGTCGTAGTAGATGCCGCACTGCTGGCAGTCCTTCCGCTTGCCGGCCTCGTAGGACAGCGCGGCGGGGTCATCCCCCACCAGCACCACAGCCAGCCCCGGCCTGCGCTCCATCCGCTCCACCTGGAGCCGGACCGTCTCCTTGAGCTTGGCCGCAAGGCCCTTTCCGTCCATCACAACTGCCGCCATGGCTCATTCCTCCTCTGTCTCTTCTGCCGCCCGGGCAGCCAGACGGTCCACAAACAGCTCCTGCTTCTTTCCCCTGTACTTCCACATCGCCGCCGCCAGCGTTCCGCCGGCGATCACGGCGGTGATCAACGCGAAGAGCTGGGACACCCGGATGGGCGCGCCGAACAGCTCCCAGCCGAAGAGGTACAAGCTGTCGGTGCGCAGGCCCTCGATCCAGGTCCGGCCGATGCCGTACCAGAAGAAGTAGAACAGGAAGCACTCCCCATCAAATTTCCGCTTCCTCCCGATGAAACAGACCATGATCAGCCCCACAAAATTCCAGGCTGACTCATAAAAAAAGGTGGGATGTACCCCCAGCGCGCCGCTGAGGATGGCCTCACAGCCCGCCTGGTCCACATAGCCGTGCTCCAGCATATAGGCGGCGATGGAGGGGCCGCACATCCGCCAGGGCAGGGTGGTGGCGGAGCCAAAGGCCTCCACGTTCATGAAGTTGCCCCACCGGCCGATGAGCTGGCCGATGAACAGGCCGTGGACGCCCAAATCGGCGTAGGCCAGGAAGCTGAGCTTCTTCCTCCGGCAGAAAAGCAGCAGCACGATGGCCGAAGAAATGATAGCCCCATAGATGGCAAGGCCGCCGTCGCCGTAGTTGAGAATCCGTCCCCAGTTTAGAGAGCCGTCCGCCTGCCGGTACATGTCCAGATTGAACACCACATAGTACACCCGGATGGCCACCAAAGCGGCAGGGACGGCAAAGAGCATCATGTCGATGATATTGTCCTCGGTGATGCCGAAGCGCTTGCCCCAGCGGGAGCACAGATACACCGCCAGAATCAGGCCGCAGGTGATGATGACCCCGTACCAGTAGACGGGCCGGTTCAAAAACGGGATGGTAAACGCCACCCGGTTCAGGGTAAACTCCAGCCCCAGGCCGGGGAAGGACACGGTTTTGATCACTGTGCCCCCTCCTTGGCCCGGACCACCGACAGCGCGGTGCGCTCCCCGGTCACCCAGCCGGCGATCAGTTTCTCCGCCTCCTCCTTGGTGATGGAGCCAAAGAGTTCCGCAAAGCGCAGACTGTCGTATCCCGCAAAAAAGGCCTGGGCCTGGCTGACACACAGGTTCTCGAAGGAGTTCAGCCCCCGCACCCGGTTGCCGTAGACCCCCTTCTTCACCCGCTCCCACAGGGCGGGGTCCACCCCCTCCCGGCCGATGCGGGCGGCCTCAGCGGCCACCGCCGCGCAGACAGCCTCCGGGGCTTTGGACTCGCCGTCCGCCGCCAGGAAAGCGCAGCCGAAGCTGCTCTCGTAGCTGTAGCCAAACTCCTGGTTGATCAGCCCCTCCCGGTACAGCTTGGCATACAGGGGGCTGGAATTGCCCAGCAGCACCTCCAGGGCCAAGCCGCCCACCAGCTCCTGGCGCAGGCGGTCCTCGCCGTTGATCTGGGCGTCCCCCTTCCAGCCCAGCTGGAAGATGGGGGCGGACACCTCCATCCGCTCCTCGATATAGCTCTGGGCCGCCCGGGGCTGTTCTTTCTCTCCATAGTCCTTGGCGGCGATGGGGCCCGCCTCCTTGGGGAGAATGTCCCGGGCAACATCACAGATATGCTCCGGGTCCACCGGACCGGCCACGCACAGCACCATATTAGCCGGGTCGTAGAAGGCCTTGTGGCAGGCGTACAGGGTCTCGGGAGTAATCTCCGCGATGGATTCCACGCTGCCCGCCACGCTCACCCGAATGGGGTGGCGCTGAAACAGGGCCTTCATCAGGTTCATATAGCACTTCCAGTGGGGGTCGTCCTCGATCATGCCGATCTCCTGGCCGATGATGCCCCGCTCCTTGTCCACGCTCTCCTGGGTGAACCAGGGTACCGAGACAAAGGACAGCAGAATGCGGAGATTTTCCTCAAACTTTTCGGTGGAGTCGAAGTAGTAGCCAGTGATATCGTTGCTGGTGAAGGCGTTGGGGCTGGCTCCGTTGGCGGCCAGGTCCTGGAGGGCGTTGCCCTCCTGGGTGTCGAACATCTTGTGCTCCAGATAGTGGGCCACTCCGGCAGGGGTGTCGTGCCACGCCCCGTTCAGGCAGAAGCGCATATCCATGCCCCCGTAGTTGGCGGCGAAAAAGGCGTAGCCCTTCTGAAACTCGGGCTTGGGGAAGACGAAGACGTTCAGGCCGTTCTCCAGCTTCTCGTGGTACATGGTCTCCCCCACTCGGGCAAATTGCAGTTTTTCCATGGTTCAGACCTCCTTTCCCTTCAGGAAGTAGATGGTATCCAGCTGGAACCGCTTGGCGGACTCCGCCACCTGCTCCCGGGTAACCTGCTCCAGCTGGCGGGCCAGCTCCTCCGGGTCCTCCTCCAGGCCGGCCGCCGCCTGGCCCAGCCAGAACTCCTCCTGGCGGCCCTGCTCGTCCGTGGTGGCCCGGTAGGCCCCGATGAGGGTGCGGCGGGAGCCCTCCAGCTCCCAGTCCTCGATCTCTCCCCGGCGGATGGCCTCCAGCTGGGCCAGGATCTCGTCCTTGGCGGTCTGGTACTTGTCGAACTCAATGCCGGAGGACACCATCACCAGCCCCTTCCGTGGCTCGGCCACCGAGCTGGCATAGTAGCACAGGGACAGCTTCTCCCGCACGTTCATAAACAGCTTGGACAGGGTCGTCCCGCCGAACACCGCGTTGCACAGGACAAAGGCGGGGTAATCCGATTCCCAGCAGCTCTGGCCCCCGGTACGGAAGCCCAGGGCCAGCTTGCCCTGGCTGACGTCCATGGCCTCCTCCACCACAATGGGCTCCGGCCCGGCGGACACCCGCACGTCGCAGGAGGGGTCCGCCCGGTCCTCGTTCACCGGCAGCCCCTCCAGGGCCTGCTTCAGCGCCCCCGCCGCCCGGTCCGGACTGGCGGAGCCGCAGTAGTACACCTCCACCCGGGCGGTGCGCAGCAGCTCCTGATACCGCTGCCATAGGCTCTCCGGGGTGACGGCGGCCACGCTCTCCTCGTCCCCCAGCTTGTCCACGCCGAAGGCCTCGTATTTGCACATCTCCTGGGTGAGGCGCTGGGTGGCGTAGGTCCGCTTGTCGTTGATCTGGGCCCGGATGCGGTCGATCAGGTTGGCCTTCTCCCCGGCGGTGTAGTCGGGGCAGAAGCAGCCGTCCTGGGTATAGGGCTTAAGGAGCAGCTCCCCCAGCAGGCCGGCGGCGGACTCCAGGATCTGCTCGCCGTTCAGGGTGTAGGCGTCGTCCAGGAAGCTGGCCACAAAGCCCACGCACTGGGTCTCCCCCTTCTTGCGGACGGCGGGTTCAATGGCTCCGCCATACAGCTCGTCCAGGGCGGCGGACAGGCTCTCCATGTCCGGGTGGACCTGCGTCCCCCGGCGCAGAACCTCCGGGATCAGGGCGTTGGCCCCGGCGGTTTTCCGGTCCAGCGGGGTGAGCAGGGTAATGGACAGATAAGAGCTTTTGAACTTGTTGGTATGCACCGCGCGCAGCCATACCCCCGGGAACAGCTCCCGGCGCGTTACTTGTGACATATCATTGTTCCTTTCTTGGAAGAAAATTTTTCCGTTTACAGCGGAACCATCATACCACGCCCGCAGGGGAAAAGTAAAGAGGGATTTCACCATCTTCGGACAGCGTCTTCAAGCGGGAGGTTGCTGGAAAGCGCCCCCAAAAGCCGCCCTTTGCGAAGGGGGCTTTTAGATGCTGACCTCCAGCCGGTGCTCCCCCGTCAGCTCTCTCAGAGGCACGCCTCCCTCCGCCGGTTTCCCGTCCAGGAGGGCAGAATAGGTCCCTGTCCGCGTCACCAAAAGGGCCAGCGTTCCTCCAGGCAGCCGCCACTCTGCCTCGAAGCCCGGCCAGTCCGGGGGCAGGTTGGGCTCCACGGTGAGGCGGCCCTCCGCCACCTTCAGCCCAAGCAGTTCCCGGACGGCCACCTGCCAGTACCACCCCGCCGCCCCGGTGTACCAGGACCAGCCCGACCGGCCCACCCGGCCGGGGGCGTGGGACACATCAGCAGCGATGACGTAGGGCTCCGCCCGGTAAATGCCGGTGGGGTGGTTTTCCGGAAGGAGGGCCTGCAAAACCGCCCAACCGTCCTTGGGCCGGTCCAGCCGGAAGCAGGCCATGGCCAGCCAGACGGAGGCGTGGGTATACTGTCCGCCGTTCTCCCGCACCCCGGCGGGGTAGCCCTTGATATAGCCGGGGTCCTTCTCCCCCTCGCCGTCAAAGGCGGGGTCGAACAGCCGCACCACCCCCGCCTCCCGGTCGAACAGCCGGTCCAGGGCGGCGGAGACGGCCTCGTCTGCCCGCTGGCGGTCCGTCCCGCTGGGGAACACCGCGAAAGACTGGGCGATGGAATCGATCTGGCACTGGCCGCTCTGGGCGGAGCCAAGCGGAGCGCCGTCCCGGTAGTAGCCCCGACGGTACCACCGGCCGTCCCAGGCGGCCTGGGCCGCCTGGATAAGGGCGTCCGCATGGCGCAGCAGGTCGTCGGCCCGGGCCTCCTCGTCCATCCTCCGGCACAGAACGGAAAAATCCTGGAGTACCGCCGCCAAAAACCAGGTGAGCCACTCCGATTCCCCCTCCACCCGGTCCATGCCGTCGTTCCAGTCGCCGCTCCCCATCCGGGCCAGGCCGTGGGGACCGGTCCCCCGGTCCAGGGCGCACCGGATGGCCGCCAGGCCGTGGCGGTAGAGGCTGTCCCCCTTCCCGCTCACCTGGGGGACCTCATAGCGGTCCTTCTCCCCCGGCTCCAGGGGCTTGGCGGTCAGATAGGGGACCTCCTCCTCCAGAACGGCCCAGTCCCCGGTGACCGCGCAGTACCGGCACAACACCCAGGGCAGCCACAGCAGGTCGTCGGAGATGCGGGTACGCACTCCGGCCCCCTGGGGCGGGTGCCACCAGTGCTGGACGTCCCCCTCCTCAAACTGCCGGGAGGCGGCCAGAAGGAGCTGCTCCCGGGCCCGCTCCGGCCAGGTGTATACCAGGGCCGCCGCGTCTTGGAGCTGGTCCCGGAAGCCAAAGGCCCCGCCGTTCTGGTACTGGCTGGTCCGGGCCATCAGCCGGCAGGCGGCCACCTGGTAGAGGCACCAGCCGTTCAGATAGCGGTCCAAAGCGGCGGACGGCGTTTTTACGGTGAGGGCGGACACCTTCTCCCGCCACCAGGCCAGGGTCTGCTCCTGCTCCTGCCAAAACCCCTCCCGGAAGAAGCGGGAGCAGGGGGTCCCCTCCTTCTCCTTGGTGACCAGCGCCGCCGGCTGTCCGCCGGACAGGGCGGCGGAGATGGGCGTCCCCTCCCCCAGGCGGTACAGCAGCCGTCCGCTCCCCCCGGCCAGAGCAAAGCGGAGAACCCTTCGGTTCTCCTCCAGGGGGACGAAGCCCTCGGTGGTCAGCGTCCCGCCGGGCAGCTCCTTCTCCCACCGGGCGAAGCCGGGGCCGTAGGTGACGGTGCAGGGCAGTCCGTCCCCGGCGGCAAAGACGGAGTATTCCTGTTCCCCGATCCGGACGGTGATCTGTTCCGGCCCGCCCACCGCCAGCGGGTCGTTGGCCCAGGGGGTCAGCCTGCCCTCCCGGGCGTTGCCGCCGGTCCACAGGAGGCCCGCCCCTGTCTCATCGGTGAGCCAGCCGAACTCAGGATTACATAACACCTGCGACCAGCCCACCGGCGGCAGCCGCTCCCCGGCGTGGATGAGAACGGTATCCCCCTCCATGGTCCAGGGAGCGGGACCGGGCTCCAGGCAGACGGCGGGCGGCGGACTGACCGTCTCCTCCGCCGCCCCCTCCTCCAAAGGCAGCCCCGCCTTGGCCCAAGCCAGTACCGCCGGGGCGGCAGTCGGGACGGCCAGGTGGACGCCCCCCTTGGCCCCCAGAGCGGATTCCGCCCCCAGCTTGTTCAGCTCCTCTGTCAGGGCGGTACGGATGGGACGGCGGTAGTCGCCCCCCTCTTCCAGCAGGAGAACCAGGTCGAAGGGGTACCCCGCCCGGGTGAGCATCTGGTGCCAGCGGCACCAGAGCACGGCCCGCTCCACGTCCTCCTCTCCGGACAGCTGTCCAGCGGCGATGGGCAGATCCCCGGAGATGCCGTAGGGCCACAGGGCGGACTGGGGCGGGCGGTCCGGGTTCGGTTCTCCTCCGTTCAGACGGGCCAGCAGGTCAAAGGCGGCCAGGGCCTCCTGCTCGCTGAGGGCCAGCCTCTGGGCAATGGGAGCCAAAGAGGCGGGCGCTCCCTCCCGGCCCTCCAGCATCCGCCGGGCCCCCGCCTGAGCGGACTGGGCGCTGTCCCCCAGCGCCAGGGCCAGTGAAATCGTCTTCCGCTCCCCCGGCGGCAGGGAGACGGGAATGCGCACCATCAGACAGGGGTCGGAGCCCACATCCCCCTGGAGCGGGCCGGGCCTCCGGCGGGGCAGGGCCCGCAGCCCGCCCCGGCCCAGAGCGGCGGAACGGTCCAGGGCGGCGGAGGTTCCCGTCCCCGTCCAGGCGGCGTACAGGTACACGCTCTCCTCCTCCCCTCTGGGGCGGCGGTGGAACAGAGCGCCATTTCCCTCCAGGGAGCACTCCAGAAACAGCCGGGAGAAGGCGGGGTGGGCGTCAAAATCCCGCTGGGGACAGAGGACCGGCTCCAGGTACAGGAGCAGCTCCCCCTCCAGCCGCTTCTTCCCCTTCCAGCTCAGTTCTACCCGCCGCAGCGCCCCGTTTTCCCGCCGGGGGACGGTCACCGTGGTCCGGGCTGTCAAGCCCTCCCGCTCCAGGCTCCAGGACGCGTGCCCGGCATCGAAGGCCCAGCCATAGCTCCCCTCCTTCTGGTACAGCGGGGCGGGGGTCAGCCCCGTCACCCCGCTGGGACCGCAGAAAAAGGCGGATACCCCCGCCGGAGCATAGTATTCTCCCGTCCGGGCCAGGGTAACGGCCAGCTTCCCCGCCTGGCACTGGGTCAGGCCGTTGTCGCAGGCCAGCAGGCTGAAGCTGCCGTTGGACAGCAGCTGGCACCGGGGTTCCTTCCGTCTAAAGCCTTCCCCCTCCCGGGCCAGGGCGGGTCCGGCGGCAGGACGGAGCTTTTTGGGGAAATCCCGCTCCTCCTGCTTCATGATGGGCGCGCCCACCGGCACCCGCTCCTGGAGCAGCTCCCGGTAGGCGGACATGTCGCAGTCCTTCATGAACCGCTTCTGCATCACGTTGTCCCGCAGGGCGTTGTCGATGGCCACCAGGCTCATCCCCAGGTGGTGGGACATATAGGAGCGGACCACCTCGTAGTCCTCCCCGCCGGCCAGGCGGGAGGGGGTGTAGTCCACCGCCTCGTACAGGCCGTAGCGGCCCTCCAGCCCCATGTCCCGCAGGCGGCGCAGGTTGCGCAGGGCGCTGCGGGGGGCCAGCAGCAGCGCCAGAAAGGAGGAGTAGGGGGAGACCACCAGCTCTGCGTCCAGCCCCCGCTTCAGCCCCAGGGCCTGGACGCCGTGGGCCTTGTACTGGTAGCTCAGGCCGGGGTCGAAGGCGCAGAAGCCCGATTCGGAGATGCCCCAGGGGGTTTTGGTCTTGTCCCCCCGGCGCTTCTGGGCGTAGACACAGAAGGACAGCGTCTCATACAGGAAGGAATTGGGCTCGCAGGGCATGAGGAGGTTGGGCATGAAATACTCGAACATGGTGCCCGTCCAGGAGGCCATGCCGCAGTAGTCGTTGTCCCCCAGCAGCATCCGGCCCAGCCGCCGCCAGTGGCGGGCGGGGACCTCTCCCCGGGCCACCGCGATAAAGCTGGTCTGCCGGGCCTCGCTGGCCATCAGGTCGTAAAAGCCGTCGGTGAGCCGGTCCTGCTCCACCTCATAGCCGATGGAGAACAGCCGCCGCTCCCGGTCGAAGAGGGGGGCGCAGTCCATGGCGCCGGACAGCTTCTCCGCCCGGCGGGCCAGCACGTCCTCCCCCCACTGGTACAGCCCCTCCCGCAGGGCGATGAGACAGCCCCGCAGATTGCCGCTGTCTACCGTAGACACATACCGGGGGTGGAGGGGGGTTCCGGTGGATGTGTCGTACCAGTTGTACAGATGGCCCTTCCACTTGTCCAGTCTCTCCACCGTGTCCAGGATGTGAGCGATCAGCTCCGCCGCCCGCTTCCGGGGCAGCAGGTCCAGGTCCGCCGCCGCCATCACCGACAGCAGGGCCATACCGATGTTGGTGGGGGAGGTCCGCCGGGCCAGGGCGGGGCCGGGCTGCTCCTGCCAGTTGTCCGGGGGGAGGTAACCGTCCTCGGGGCGGAGGAATTTGTCAAAATAACGCCAGATCAGGGCGGCCTGGTGGAGGAGGAAGGCCCGGTCGGCGGGAGGCAGGGCCTTTCCCCTGCGGGAGGGACGGCTCACCGCCCAGGCCAGCACCGGGGCCAGCAGCCAGACCAGGCCCACCGCTCTCCCAAAGCGGAGCTGGGCAAAGAGGACTACGAAAATCCCCGCCGCCGCCGAAAACCAGGCCGTCTTATAATAAAACCAGACGCTCCCCTTCCCCTTCTCCGTCTGGGCGGCGGTGACCCAGGCCAGCAGGTTTTTGTGGGACACGGTCATCCGCCACAGGGCGGAGGAGATGGCCGTCAGGCAGATATAGGTCTGATAGGGCAGGAAGATCAGCTGAATGGCGGTCTGCAAAATGGCCCCGGCCAGACCGGCGATGACGGTGGAGTGGTACCGCCGCCGTTTGCCGCTGCGGCGGACCGCCAGCTCCGCCCCGGACAGCAGCAGATTGGAGGCCGCCGCCACCACCGCCACGCCCCCCGCCCAGGCAAAGACCGTCCCGGAGACGCACATGCCCAGCACCAGGGTCAGCAGGGTAAAGATGGGGGACAGCGACCGGCGCAGGTTGTCAAAAATCTTCCACCGGGCCAGCGGGGGCAGGGGGTTGTCCTCCTTCCCGCTCCGGCCGTCCGGGACCCGCCGTCCCAGCCAGGGCAGCAGCTGCCAGTCCCCCCGGACCCACCGGTGGAGCCGGGCAAAGTAGCTGTAGACCTGCCAGGGACAGCCGTCGGTCAGCTCCACCTCCCCCAGCAGGCCCGCCCGGAGGTAGCTGCCCTCCAGCAGATCGTGGGACAGGATAGCGTTGTCGGGAAAGCGGCTGTCCAGACAGGCGTGGAAGGCATCCACCGAAAAGATGCCTTTTCCGGTGTAGGTGCCCTGGTCAAAGAGGTCATGATACACGTCGCTGGCGGTGGAGCCGTAGGGGTCCACGCCTCCCAGCCCGCCGAACACCCTGGAAAAGAAGGACTTGTTGGCCGCCTCCAGCTCCACTGCCACCCTGGGCTGGAGCAGGGCGTGACCGGCGGTGACAATGCTCCGCTCGAAGTCGATGACCGGCTGGTTCAGGGGGTGGAGCATGGCCCCAATCAGCTCCCGGGCGGTGCCCACATTCAGGCTGGTGTCCGAATCCAGAGTGATGACATACCGCACCTGGCGCAGCCAGCCCTTCTCCCCCGCCTTCACCTCCAGGCCGGTGTGCCGCCCCTTCAACAGGCGGACCAGCTCGGTGAGCGCCCCCCGTTTCCGCTCCCAGCCCATATAACGCTCGTCCCGGGCGCTGAAGGCCGGGGCGCGGAAAAACAGGTAAAACCCTCCGCCGTACTTCCGGTTCAGGTCCTCCACCGCCCGGCGGGCGTTTTCCATCCAGGCGGTCCCCTCCTCCCCCATGGGGACGCCGCTGTCAGGCAGGTCGGCCAAAACGCCCAGCCGCAGCTCGGGACCGGCGTCCCGGTTGGCCAGGCGGTACCGCTCCAGCAGGGCGGCCAGCCTGGGACCGCTGTCCTCCCCGGTGAGGAGGGACACCACCACGCACAGGGTCCGCCCCTCCCGGGGGACTCCCCCCTCCAGCTCCATCCGGGGGACGGGGCGGGGCGGAACCAGGCGGACCAGGAAAAAGTCCAGCACATTTTTCACAATGTCGGACAGGGGCAGGAGCAGCAGCAGGGCGGCCAGCGGAGTTCCCGCCGCCCGCCACAGGGCCAGGGCGGCCAGCAGGGACAGTCCCGCCACCGCCAGCCCGTAACTCACCCCGGAGCGGGTCCGCTCCGGACGGCCCAGGGGTTCCCGGTACAGGTACCAGCCCACATGGCGGCGGGGACCCTCTTCCTTTTGGGCCAGCTCCAGGGCCCTTTGGGCGGCCTCCCCCTCCCCCAGGCCCCGCTTTCTTGCCAGCTGGCACACCCTCTGCCGGTACCGGCGGCGGGTGTCCTCATCCATACGGGGGTAGTGGCCCGAGGGGTCCCCCTTCAGCACCTGCTCCACCCGGCTGGCCCCCTCCAGCAGGGCGCTCCACTCCGCCCCGGACAGGACCCGCAGGGCAGTGAAGACCGCCCCCATCTCCCCGGCGGACACCCGGTCCTCCTTGAGGGCGTCCAGGTCGGAGCACAGCCCGGCCAGCCGCTCCACCAGCGCACCGGCCAGGGCTGGAACCAAGAGGGACAGCTCCCGCTCGGTCAGCGGACACACCGACTGAAAGCCCTCCAGATAGAGGGCCAGCCGCCCCTGGTCCAGGTCGGGCACTGCCCACAGGGCACTCCGGGCGCAGCTCTGGAGGAGCGCACCCCCCTTCGCCGTTCCGCGCAGGGGTTTCCTCCCCTGCTTCAGGGCCTCCCGGGCCCGCTCTCCCTCCCGGACGGCCAGATAGTGGTTGTCCAGCAGCCACTCCGCCGCTCCGGGCAGGGCGGACCGGCCATCGTTCCAGAGGTTCAGGGCCTCTCGAGCCCGGCACACCGTGTTCAGGCTGGACCGCAGCGCCTTCCGCAGGGCGCGGCAGGGGACGGTCCCGCCCAGCCGGACCTCCCTGGCGGCGTTGGCGGCGTATTGCTTTAAGTGAGCGTCGTCCATGGGGACGTGGGGCGTGTTGTTCATGAGGGACCTCCCTATTTTCCAGGCTTCCCTTCCATTTTTCCCCGGCTATGGCGGAATATACGAAAACGGCGGTCCCTCCCGACAAGTATTTGGGCTTGACAAACGGCATGAAATATGATAGACTTCCAAAATGTAAAGTTAATGCGCTTTACATTTTGGCGAGGAGGTCTGCCGGATGAAAAACCAAGCCTACCGTATGGCAATGCTCTTTGACTTCTACGGCGACGTGCTGACCGACCGTCAAAAAGAATTTTACGATCTGTATTATAACGAGGACTTATCCCTGGGCGAGATCGCCGAAAACTACGGCATCACCCGCCAGGGCGTCCGGGACGTAATCGTCCGGGCGGAGGCCGTCCTCACCGAGCTGGAGGACAAAACCGGCCTGATCAAGCGGTTCCACTCCACCCATCGCCAGCTGGAGCAGCTGCTCCAGTGCGCCCAGCGCATGGTGGAGCTCACCGCCCGGCAGGACAGCGCCGAGCTGGAAGCCCTGGCCCTCCAGATCCGCGACGGGGTGCAGACCCTGCTGAAGGAGTAAGCCCATGGCATTTGAAGGACTTTCCGAAAAGCTGACCGCCGCCTTTAAAAAGCTGCGGGGCAAGGGCCGGCTGTCCGAGGCCGACGTGAAGGAGGCCATGCGGGAGATCCGCCTGGCCCTGCTGGAGGCCGACGTCAGCTTCAAAGTGGTCAAGCAGTTTGTGGCTCAGGTCACCGAGAAGGCGGTGGGAGCCGACGTGCTGGAGGCCCTGTCCCCCGCCCAGCAGATCATTAAGATCGTCAACCAGGAGCTCACCGAGCTGATGGGCGGCTCCTCCGCCAAGCTGACCATTGCCTCCAAGCCGCCCACGGTCATTATGATGGTGGGCCTCCAGGGGGCGGGCAAGACCACCAATGGCGCCAAGCTGGCCGGGCTGATGAAGCGGCAGAGCGGCAAGCGGCCCCTGCTGGCCGCCTGCGACATCTACCGCCCCGCCGCCATCCAGCAGCTGGAGGTGGTGGGCAAACAGCTGGACATCCCCGTCTTCCAGATGGGCCAGACCAACCCGGTGGACATCGCCAGGGCCGCCGTGGAGCACGCCCTCAAACACGGCAACGACATGGTCTTTCTGGACACCGCCGGCCGCCTCCATGTGGACGAGGAGCTGATGGACGAGCTGCGGGCCATCAAGGCCGCCGTAGAGCCCACTGAGATCCTGCTGGTGGTGGACGCCATGATCGGCCAGGACGCGGTGAACGCCGCCAAAGCCTTTGACGACGCGCTGGACATTGACGGCGTGGTCCTCACCAAGCTGGACGGCGACGCCCGGGGCGGCGCGGCCCTGTCCATCAAGGCGGTCACCGGCAAGCCCATCAAGTTCGCCGGCGTGGGGGAAAAGCTGGACCAGATCGAGGTCTTCCACCCCGACCGCATGGCCAGCCGCATCCTGGGCATGGGCGACATGCTCTCCCTCATTGAGAAGGCGGAGCAGACCTTCGATCAGCAGAAGGCGCTGGAGCTTCAGGAGAAGCTGCGGAAAAATAAATTCACCCTCACCGACTTTTACGAGCAGATGAAGCAGCTGAAAAATATGGGCTCCCTCACCGAGATTGCCGGGATGCTCCCCGGCGTGAAGGCCAGCGACCTGGAGGGGGCCTCTATGGACGAGACGCTCCTCCGCCGGATGGAGGCCATCATTCTGTCCATGACCCCCGCCGAGCGGGAGGACCCCAAGCTGCTCAACTCCAGCCGGAAAAAGCGCATCGCCGCCGGGTCGGGGACTCAGGTGGTGGACATCAACCGGCTGCTCAAGCAGTTCGAGATGCTCCAGGCCATGACCAAGCAGTTCACCGGCGGCAAGCTGCCCAAAAACCTGCGCAGGATGATGGGCAAAAAGGGCCGGGGAATGCGGGGCGGAATGCCCGGTATGCCCTTTTAACACGTTGGCAGAGCGCCCTGCGCGCTTTCCATAGATACAACAAATTCATTTGGAGGTGAAGATACATGGTTAAAATCAGACTGCGCCGCATGGGCGCCAAGAAGGCCCCCTTCTACCGCATCGTGGTGGCCGATTCCCGCTACCCCCGTGACGGCCGTTTCATTGAGGAGATCGGCTTCTACAATCCCACCACCGATCCCACCGAGCTGAAGGTGGACGTGGACCGGGCTCAGGCTTGGATCAAGACCGGCGCTCAGCCCACCGAGACTGTCCGCGACCTGCTGAAAAAGGCCGGCGCCCTGTAATGGCTGGAGGTCATGCATGAAAGAGCTTCTGACCTATGTGGCCCAGAACCTGGTAGAGCACCCTGAACAGGTGTCCGTCACCGAGGTCGAGGGCGACGGCGAAACCGTCCTGGAGCTCCGGGTCGCCCCGGAGGACATGGGCAAGGTGATCGGCCGTCAGGGCCGTATCGCCAAGGAGATCCGTGTTTTGATGCGCTCCGCCGCCCAGCGGGCCGGCAAGCGGATCAACGTGGAGATCGTCGATTAAACCAAGGGCGCAGGGGGTTCCCCTGCGCCTTTCCTTTCAAATTGGAGGACCGTATGCACTGGTCAGACACACAGCTGGCTGAGATCCGGTATTTCTGCACCAGCACCCGCAGCCGGACACCAAAAATCCTGGTAGGACTTCCGCTCAAGCTCCAGCTTGGCTTTATCCTTATTATCTTCTCCCACTATCAGGTCACAGAATTTCAGAGTTCGGATATCAAAGCGTTTTACAAATTGCTTTATACCCCCCATTTCAGGCCGGATCAGCTGCGGGCTCCCTCCCCCGCCCGCATTGCCAAGGCCCTTGAACAGCTGGACAAAGCCCCCAACTGCCAGATTAACGTCCAGTGCCTGGAGGAGGACCGCTATCGAATTTTTTGGGTCAGCCCCATCTATGCGGACGACTATATGAAGGAACTGGATTACGGCTATGAGCGGGGATATGTCCAGTATTTTATGGAGGAACACACATGAATCAATATTTAGAGGTGGGCAAGGTCACCAACGTCCACGGCCTGAACGGCGAGGTGAAGGTCCAGCCCTGGGCGGACTCGCCGGAGTTTCTGTGCCAGTTCAAAACCCTGTATGTGGACGACGCCCACTGGCCCATCCAGGTGGAGCGGGCCCGGGTCCACAAAAATATGGTCATCATCAAATTTGAGGGACCCACCGACGTGCCCAGCGCCCTGTCTCTGCGCAACGCCATTCTCTATATCGACCGGGCGGACGCCCCGCTTCCGGAGGGCGCTTTTTTCCTGGCCGACATCTACGGCCTGGAGGTACGGGACGCCGGTACCGGCGCCGTCCTGGGCAAAATTGAGGACGTGCTCACCCTGCCCGCCAACAACGTCTACGTGGTCCGGGGAGGAGAGCGGGAGCTGATGATCCCCGCCGTCCCTCAGTTCATCGCGGAGACCAACGTAGAGGATGGCTTTATCCGGGTGAACATGATGGAGGGTCTGTAAATGGGACAGGAATGGAAGGGCCCGCTGCGGTGGGCTGCGGTCCTGTTCGGACTCTACCTGGCCATCCACTACTGGGACCGCCTGTCCGCCCTGGGCACGCTGGCGCTGAGGGCGGCCTTTCCCCTGGCGCTGGGGGCGGTCATCGCCTACGCTGTCAACATCCTGATGAGCCAGTATGAGCGGTGGTATTTCCCCAGCTCCCGGCAGCCCGCCGTGGTGAAAAGCCGCCGGCCGGTGTGCCTGCTGCTGGCCTACGCCAGCCTGATCGCCCTGGTGGTGCTCATCGTGCGGATGATCCTGCCCGAGCTGGTCCAGAGCATCACCCTGCTCCTCCAGGAGCTGGTGCCCCTGCTCCAGCAGCTGAGCGTCAAGCTCAATGAAAATCAGGATCAGCTGGCCGGGCTCTTTGCCGCCGACGGCACCGTCAACTGGCAGGAGCTGGCCGCCAAGGCGGTGAACTTCCTGCTGGCCGGACTGGGCGGCGTGATGGGTTCGCTGGTGTCCATCGCCTCCGCCACCGTGTCCGCCGCCTTTACCGCCATTGTCAGTGTCATTTTCTCCATCTACCTGCTTCTGGACAAGGAGAAGCTGGCCCGGCAGTGCGCTTTGGTGCTGAAGACCTACCTCAAGCCCGGCTGGTACCGCCGCCTGCTCTACTTTTTGGAGACTCTGGACCGCTGCTTCCGCCGCTTTGTGGTGGGCCAGTGTACTGAGGCGGTCATCCTGGGCCTGCTGTGCGTGGGCGGGATGCTGCTCTTCCAGTTCCCCTACGCCTCCATGGTGGGAACGCTCATCGGTTTCACCGCCCTGATCCCGGTGGCCGGCGCCTATATCGGCGCAGGGGTGGGCGCGTTTATGATCTTCACCGTCTCCCCCATCAAGGCCCTGCTGTTTCTGGTGTTCATCTCGGTGCTCCAGCAGCTGGAGGGCAACCTGATCTACCCCAGGGTGGTGGGTTCCTCCATCGGCCTGCCGGGGATCTGGGTGCTGGCCGCCGTCACCATCGGCGGGGGCGTGCTGGGCATCGGAGGCATGCTGCTGGCGGTGCCGCTGGCCGCCGCCTGCTACCAGATGCTGCGGGACGACACCGTCCGCCGGAGCCGCCCTCCCAAATCAGGCAGAGCATAAAAAACCGCCCGGATTGGAATCCGGGCGGTTTTTTTCTAATCCACACAGAACATGGGCCGGGCCTCGTCAAACAGGTCCACCATGCCGCAATAGTTGAGCACCTCGTACCTCCACAGCCACTCCTGCTCCTCCTCGCTGAGCTCCGTCCGGGACAGGAACTCTCCGTCCGCCGTCACAAAGCCTACCGGGGTGATGGCGGGCAGGACCTCATACAGCTCAGACAGAAATTCCATGTACCCGGTGAGAGGCAGGCCGGCGGTCTGCGCGGTGAGCACCCCCAAAAAGTTGGGACTGATCACCACATCCTGCCGCTCCTCGATGTCGTAGTTGGCCCAGAGGAAGAAGGGGACGGCGTACTGCTGCATAACCTCCTCCGTGGTGCGCTCGGACAGCTTTTTTCCATACAGCTCCTCATAGAAGGCGTTGGCCAGCGGCGGCTGGTGGTCCCCGAAAAAGACCACCAGGGTGGGTTCCTCGCACTGGCTGTAATAGCCGATCAGCTCCTCCAGGGCCTTGTCGCTCTCCCGCATCAGGTCCAGGAACTGCTCCGCGCTGTAATCGGCCGCCTTCAGATTGCCGGGCAGCTGGATCGCCTTGGGCAGGTTGTACCACCCCTGGGCGTAGCCGCTGTGGTTCTGCATGGTGACGTTAAAGAAAAAGCTGAAGTCCTCCTCCTCGGTAGACCGGCAGATCATCTCATAGTCCGAGCGGTCGGAGATGTAGCTGCGGATCATGTAGGGGTCGGTCACGTCCTCCTCATACATCTGCCGGTCGAAGCTCAGATATTGGTAAGCCAGCACCCGGTTCCAGCCCGAGGACTTGTAGGGGTGAAAGGCTGTGGTGGCGTAGCCCTGGCTCCCGGCCAGGGCGGCCAGGGAGGGCATGCCCTCCTCCACATACAGCTGGTAGGCCACCGTATGGGGCGGCTGGAACAGGCTGGTAAAGCCGGTGAGGTACTCAAACTCGATGGTAGCGGTCCCGCCGCCGGTGACCGAGGAGTACATCCAGCCCTTGATGGTGTTCTCCTCCATGGAGTGGAGAAAGGGGGTAGGGTCCTCCGAGGCGTTCAGCGCATCAAAGATGGTCAGGTCGCCAAAGGACTCGTTCATGATGACCACGATATTGACCGGCTGCTCCCCCTGGGCTGCCGGAACGCCGGGGTACTCCTCCATCAGCTCCAGCACCAGGTCCTTGGAGTAGTTCTCCGGCCGGTCCACCGAGGAGTACCGCAGGGCGATGGAAAAGTTCAGCAGAAAGCCGTTGCGCTGGGTAACCCACTGCTGGGTGTAGATATCCAGGGCGGGGAGCATCCCGGTGCAGAAGAAGGCGTAGCAGTAGCCCCCCATCACCGCCCACAGCAGCAGGGCGGCGGGCAGCTTCACCTTCTTCCGCCTGCGCTGGGGGACGCAGAAGAAGACCAGAAACAGGTAGGCCGTAAACAGCACTGCCGCCTGTGTGATGTACTGGTCCGCTGAGTAGTCAAAGCCTCCGGCCACGTTGGCAGCGGTGCGCCAGCCGGTGATGTCCGCCGGAAACAGAATCCGGCCGCGAAAACGCAGTACGTAGTGGTTCACCAGCCCGAAGGCAAAGGACAAGACGGTCCCCAGGGCGGCTGCCCGCCGGTTCCGGCCCAGGATCAGCCGCAGGGCCGCAAACAGGAAGTAATAAAACACCATGTTCATCAGCACCTGCCAGGCGGCCAGGTCGTCGAACACGTCGTTCTCGTTTAAAAGTTCCACCATCCACAGGCAGACCCAGGGTCCCAGCAGGAACACCAGCCGGGACAGCCACTTGCCTGGGTCCTCCCGCCAGTCCCGCACCAGCCGGGGAAAGGTATCAGCATATAACAGTGCTCTCATGGATCGTTCCTCCAATGCGGCCTCGCCGCAGCAATCGATGATAAGAATAGCAACTTCAGGAAAAAAAAGCAAGAGGATCGGCCTATCTTAAGGAAAGTTTAATCTTTTTCTCTCATGAAATGTAAGACGCAGTTTTTCCCGGCGGGGTTCCCGCTTCTGCACCTTTCGCCTCGGGCGTGCCTGCATATTCATGCCGTCTCTTTGCATATTCATCCGTCCCCATCCCGGAACTTGGAGCTTTGTGTTCTTTTTGCCTAAAACAAGGTAGATAAAACTCCTGTTTTTGAACAGTCGTCTATTGACTCCCCATACCGTCTGATGTATAATCTTTCACAGTGTTCGGGGCAGCCGCTCGGGCGGCCCCCGGCAATTTGAAAAGGAGTTTTTAAAATGAAAAAGATTCTTGCCTTCGCCATGGCCTCGGCCATGGTCCTGTCCCTGGCCGCCTGCGGCGGCGGGACCAGCACCTCCAGCTCCAAGAGCAGCGCTCCCGCCACCTCCGGCACGCAGGACAGCAGCTCCAGCTCCGCCGCTCCCTCCGGCAGCTTCACCACCGTAGAGGCCGGCAAGCTGCATATGTCCACCAACGCCGAGTTCCCGCCCTATGAGATGCTGGACGACGCCGGCAATCCCATCGGCATCGACGTAGAGGTGGCCGCCGCCATCGCCAACAAGCTGGGCCTGGAGCTGGTGGTGGACGACATGGGCTTTGACGCCGCCCTGCTGGCCGTTCAGAACGGCCAGAGCGACATCGCCATGGCCGGCATCACCGTCAGCGAGGACCGCCTGGCCAAGATGGACTTTACTGACTCCTACGCCACCGGCGTGCAGGTGGTTATCGTCAAGGAGGGCTCCGACGTCACCATGGACAACCTGGGTGAGAAGATGATCGGCACTCAGATGGGCACCACCGGCTACATCTACGCCTCCGACACCCCCGATAACGGCGGCTACGGCGAGGACCACGTGATCGGCTATGAGACCGGCGCTGTGGCGGTTCAGGCCCTGGTCAGCGGCCAGGTGGACGCCGTTATCATCGACAACCTGCCCGCCCAAAGCTACGTGGAGGCCAACGCCGCCGCCGGGCTCACCATTCTGGAGGGCACCTGGGTAGAGGAGGACTACGCCATCGCCCTGCAAAAGGGCAACACCGAGCTGATGGCCGCCGTCAACGGCGCGCTGAACGAGCTCAAGGCCGACGGCACCTTCCAGGGCATTGTGGACAAGTACATCACTGCTGACTAAGAGAAAAGAAACGGGGGGCGGCCCACACCGGGCCGCCTCTCTCACTGTAAGAAGGGGGACGTGTCCATGGACTGGGCGCAGTATTATGCTCAGCTGAGCGAGATGGCCAGAGCCGGACAGGAGCTTGGATTCTTCGATAACTTCTTCCGCCTGTTCTACCAGGCCTTTATTGAGGGCAGCCGTTGGCAGCTTTACCTCCGGGGGCTGGCTGTAACATTACAGCTCACCGTCATTGCCCTGTGCATCGGTATTGTGCTGGGCGTGCTGGTGGCGGTGGTCCGCACCGCCCACGACCAGCAGCGGCTGGGGCGGAGAAGCATATTTCTAAGCTTGTGCAATATCCTGTGCCAGATATATACCACGGTTATCCGGGGTACGCCCATGATGGTGCAGCTGCTCATCTGGGGCTTTGTCATCTTCAGCTCCAGCCGCAACAAGACCATGGTGGGCGCGCTGGGCATCGGCATCAACTCCGGGGCCTATGTGGCGGAGATTGTCCGGGCCGGCCTGATGAGCGTGGACGGCGGTCAGGCCGAGGCGGGCCGCTCCCTGGGCCTGAACTACTTCGACACCATGCGGTATATCGTGATCCCCCAGGCCTTTAAAAATATCCTGCCCGCCCTGGGCAACGAGTTCATCGTCCTGTTCAAAGACACCTCCCTGGTCTCGGCCATCGGCGGCGCTGAGCTGATTTACTACGCCAAGGCCGTGGGCTCAAAGACCTTTGAGGTCATGTTCCCCTACCTGGGCGTCGCCGTGATATACTTGACGGCTGTTTTGATACTTACCTGGCTCCAGGGCAAGCTGGAAAGGAGGCTGCGCCAAAGTGATCGACGTTAAAAACCTGTCCAAGTCCTTCGGGGACCACCTGGTGCTGGACGGCATCTCCGAGCACATCAGCCCCGGAGAAAAAGTGGTGGTCATCGGCCCCTCCGGGTCGGGCAAGTCCACCTTCCTGCGCTGTCTCAACCTGCTGGAAACCCCCACCGCAGGCACTATCACCTTTGAAAACACGGTCATTACCGACCCCAAGGTGAAGATTGACAAGATCCGCCAGCAGATGGGCATGGTGTTCCAGCACTTCAACCTCTTCCCCAACATGACCATCCGCAAAAACATCACCCTGGCCCCGGTGCAGACTAAGCTGATGAGCCAGGCCGAGGCCGACGAGGTGGCCGCCGCCCTCCTCAAGCGGGTGGACCTGCTCGACAAGGCGGACGCCTACCCCAACCAGCTGTCCGGCGGGCAGAAGCAGCGCATCGCCATCGTCCGGGCCCTGGCTATGAAGCCCAAGGTGATGCTCTTTGACGAGCCCACCTCCGCTCTGGACCCCGAGATGGTGGGCGAGGTGCTGGACGTGATGAAGGAGCTGGCCCAGGAGGGTATGACCATGGTGGTGGTCACCCACGAGATGGGCTTCGCCCGGGAGGTGGGCAGCCGGGTGCTGTTCATGGACGGCGGCCACATTTTGGAGCAGAACACCCCCAAGGAGTTCTTCGACCACCCCCAAAACCCCCGGACCCAGCTGTTTTTGTCCAAGGTATTATAGGATCAAGGGCCGTCCCCATGGGCGGCCCTTTTATTATCTTCCATTTTCTCTCCCGCTGGGGTGGAAATTGTTTGGCGCTTGGTGTATAATTTCGGAAAAGGAGGATACAGAAATGAGAAAAAATTTGTATCTTGTCTGGCTGGCCGCTCTGACGGCGGCGCTGCTGTGCGGCTGCAGCTCCAGCCAAGCCAGCGCCTCAGCCAATACCGGCGTCATCCCCGCCGCCGTCTCCGAGCCGGCCCCGGAGCCTCCGCCCCCGCCGCCCTATACCCTGGACCGCTCCAACATCCCGGAGGAGGTCAATGTGGAGGTCACGACCCTGTCCTCTGAGGCGCCAGTGCGCTACAGCCAGGTGCTGGACGAGGCGGAGCGGCAGGGGGATCAGGGGCAGCAGATCGACCTGACCGGTTACCGGCTCACCGTCCGCCAGATCCAGGATGTGACCGCCCGGTGCAAAGACCGGTCGGTCTCCTGGCAGCTGGACGTGGACGGCGTCGCCGTCACACCGGATATGACCGAGCTGGACCTGTCCGGCCACGACCTGGCCGGGCTGGGGGTGGACCTGTACGAGCTGTTCGGGATGCTCCCCAGCCTGACCCGGGCAGACCTCTGCCAAACCGGCTTCACCAATGCGGATTACGCCGCCCTCCAGGACACCTTCCCCGACATCCGCATGATCTGGGAGATCGTCTGGCACCACTGGACCTTCCGCACCGACGTGGTGGCCTTCTCCACCATGAAGACCTGTGCCCAGACCTTCTTCCTCTACGACGAGGACGCCCAATATCTCCGCTACTGCACCGATCTGGTGGCCCTGGACCTGGGACACAACCGGGTCCACGACTGGTCCTTTCTCCAGTACATGCCCAATCTGAAGATCCTCATTGCGGTGGACAACCAGGTGAAGGACCTGTCCTGGATTCAGTACACCCCCAAGCTGGAGTATCTGGAGTTCTTTGTGGGGTACGTGACCGACCTGAGCTTTCTGCAGTACACCCCCAACCTCAAGGACCTGAACATCAGCTACAACCGGGTCAGCGACGCCACCTACCTTTACGACCTGCCCAATCTGGAGCGGCTGTGGATGGAGCACACCCGGATTCCCTCCAGCGAGTTCAAAAAGCTCCAGGAGACCTACCCCGATGCCAAGATCGTGTACTACGGCGAGGGCTCCATCGACCAGGGCTGGCGTACCCATGAACGGTACTACGCCATGCGGGATATGTTCAAGAACAACTACGTCCACGAGCTGTTTGCCGATCCGTAACGCATCTCGCCCCTACTCCCCGCATATTCCTTCTATAGAGGTGATATGCGGTGGATTTTTTGGCGCGGCTTGCGGACGCCCTTTGGACCCCCTGGCTGCTGGGGCTGTTTCTGCTGACGGGACTGGTATACTCCGCCGGCTCCGGATTGTTTCAGCTGTTTGAATGCCGCACCTGGTGGAGGGCCACAGCGGGCTCCCTCCTTCAGCGGCGCGGGCAAAAGACGGGCGGGCTGTCCCCCCTCCAGGCGCTGGCCACCGCCCTGGCCTCCACCATGGGCACTGGCTCCATCGCCGGAGTGGCCGCCGCCCTCACCCTGGGTGGACCGGGGGCGGTGTTCTGGATGTGGGTATCCGCCCTGCTGGGCATGATGACCAGCTGCGGCGAAAAGCTGCTGGCAGTCCAGTACCAGCGTCCCGGCCCTGATGGGCGGCTCCGGGGCGGACCCATGTACTACCTGCGGGACGGCCTGCGCTCCCCCCTTCTGGCCGCCTGCTTCTGCCTGGCCTGCATCCCCGCCACCCTGGCGGGGGGAAACCTGATCCAGTCCTCCTCCATCGCCTCCAGTCTGGAGGCGGCCTTCGGCCTGCCCCGGCTCCCGGTTGGGCTGGTGACCGCCCTGCTGGCGGGACTGGTCATGCTGGGCGGGCTGGAACGGATCGCGGCGGTTTCCTCCGCCCTGGTACCCGCCATGGCCCTGCTGTATCTGGGCAGCGGCTGCGCCGTCCTGCTGTACCACTGGGACCGAATCCCCGGGGCGCTGGGGCTGATCTTCTCCTGCGCCCTCTCCCCTGCTGCGGCGGCGGGGGGCGGGGCGGGCTGGACGGTATCCGCCGCTCTGCGCTGCGGCGTGGCCCGAGGGGTGTTCACCAACGAGGCGGGGCTGGGCACCTCCGCCATGGCCCACGGGGCCGCCCAGGTGGACCACCCCGCCCGGCAGGGGATGTGGGGCATCTTTGAGGTTTTTCTGTCCACCCTGCTGGTGTGCACCGTCACCGCCCTGGTCATCCTGGTCAGCGGCGTCTGGAACCCCGCCGCCCCGGACGCCCTGACCGGCGCCCCCCTTACCGCCGCCGCCTTCGGGTCGGTGCTGGGCCGGTTTGGACAGGGGGCGGTAGCTCTGTCCCTGCTGCTGTTCGCCTTCTCCTCCATCCTGGGGTGGAGCTACTATGGAGAGCAGTGCCTGGAATTTCTATCCGGAGGGCGGCTGCTGCCCGTTTACCGGACCGTTTTCCTGCTGTGTACCCTGGCCGGGGCGGTGTGGAGCGCTCAAATGATCTGGCAGCTGGTGGACCTGTGCAACGCGCTGATGGCCCTGCCCAATCTCCTGGCCCTGCTATGCCTTGCACCTCAGGCGCTCTCCAGCCTCCGGGCCTGGAGGAGAGACGGCCGGCGGAAATTTTTGCGCTCAGAAAACGGAAAAAACTATTGACAGCAGACTCAAATGTGCCTATCATAAGGACAGAAACCGTGCGCAGATACAAAATAAAAGGAGCGACTCATTATGATCTTTGAAAAGCTGGCTGCCTTGATTGCCGAGCAATTCAATGTTGACGCCGACAGCATCACTATGGAAACCTCTTTTACTGACGACCTGAACGCCGATTCTGTGGATATTGTGGATCTGTCCATGGCCCTGGAGGAGGAATTTGGCATTGAGGAGCTGGAAGAAGAGGAAGCTTCCTCCATCTCCACCGTGGGCGACCTGGTCCGATTCCTGCAGAATAAAATCGACTGAACGACGGAACTCCGCCTTCGGCGGAGTTCCCACCATTTCAGAACCTGCCGGCGCATAGACGCGGCGGGTTCCAAGGAGTTTAGAATGAATAATTTGGAAGAAAAGCTGGGCTATACCTTTCAGGACGCCTCCCTGCTGGAAAACGCTCTCACCCACAGCTCCCGGGCCAACGAGAGCCGGGGCAAGCTGCTCAGCAACGAGCGGCTGGAATTTTTGGGCGACTCCATCCTGGGCATGGTGGTGGCCGACCATCTGTACCGCAACCACCCCGATCTGCCTGAGGGCGATCTGACCCGCACCCGGGCCGCCCTGGTGTGCGAGGAGAGCCTGGTCGAAGTAGCCCGCGAGCTGGGGCTTGGGGAGTATCTGCGCTTAGGCAAGGGGGAAAACTCCGGCGGAGGCCGGGAGCGGCCCTCCATTCAGGCTGACGCGGTGGAGGCCGTGCTGGCCGCCATCTATCTGGACGGCGGCATCGGTTCCGCCCGAAAGTTTATCCAAAAGTATATCCTCAGCCGGGAGATTGCCGGGCTGACCAAGCCGCTGGACCACAAAACCGCCCTTCAGGAGCTGGTCCAGCGGGAGAGCGGTCAGGTTCTCCAGTACCGCCTGGTGGGCGAGGAGGGGCCCGACCACAACAAGCGTTTCTTCGTAGAGGTGGACCTGAACGGCCGGTCCATCGGCTCCGGCTCCGGCCGCAGCAAGAAGGAGGCCGAGCAGATGGCTGCCGCCGCTGCCATCCAGATCCTGTCCAAATAAAACGTGAGAGGCTCCCCAGTTGGGGAGCCTCTTTTTTGGATCCGTTATTTTTTGAAGAACCCGAGCAGTCCTCCCCGCTTGGGCTTCTCCTTGGCCTTGGGGGGCTGGGGAGCAGGCGCAGGAGGGGCGGGCTGAGGCGGGAGGTAGGTGTAGCTGGAGGGAGCCGCCGGAGCGGGCGCTCCGTTCAGCCGCTGGAGGGCCTCCTGGGCGCTCTGATAGCCCTTGTCTGCCGCCTGCTGGTAATACTCCCTGGCCTTGTCCAGGTTCTCCGGGACGCCGCTGCCATTCTCATAGCACTCGCCCAGCAGGAACAGCGCCCTGGGCTGACCGCAGTCCGCCGCCTTCTGGAACCACTGCACAGCCTCCGCCTCGTCCACATCCACGCCGATGCCGGTGTAGAAGCAGTAACCCAGGTTGCACATCCCGGCCACACTGCCGCCGGCGGCGGCCTGGCGGTAATACTGAACCGCCTTCTGCGTGTCCTCCATCACGCCCCGGCCCAGCTCGTAGCACAGGCCCAGCATGCAAAGTCCTCGGTAGTTCCCCTGTTCGGCGGACTGCCGGAACCAATAGAATGCCTGATCGTAATCCACCACTACGCCGATGCCCTCATAGAAGCAGAAGCCCAGATTGCACTGGGCACGGGACAGGCCCCGCTCCGCCGCCTGACGGTACAGTTCCACCGCACGTGCCTTGTCCTCCTGGACCCCCATGCCCAGCTCATAGCACAGCCCCAGGGAGCAGGTGGCCGAGGGATTTCCGCTGGCATGGGCCTCCTGGTACAGCTCCACCGCCTTCTGGATGTTCTTCGCCACGCCGTAGCCGTTCTCATAGCACTCGCCCAGCAGCTGTACAGCGCGGGGATAGCCCCTCGCGGCGGCCTTCTCGAACCAGTAAACGGCCTGGTCGTTGTCCTCCTCCACCCCGATACCCTGGTAGTAGCAGACGCCCAAGCTGCACTGGGCGGGGGGATAGCCCTCCTCAGCGGCCTTCCGATACCACATCAGCGCCTTGTCAGTGTCCTTCTCCAGGCCGTTGCCATCCTCATAGCACTCCGCCAGCAGGCACATCGCCCGGGGATACTCCTGTTCCGCCGCCCTGGCGAACCACTTGGCGGCCTCCCCGTCGTCCTCCGCGACGCCGACTCCCTGGTAGTAACAGTACCCCAGGTTGCACTGGCCTCTGGGATAGCCCTGCTCCGCCGCCTGACGGTACAGCTCCACCGCCTTGGACAGATCCCGTTCCACCCCGTCTCCGTACTCGTAGCAGACGCCAAGGGCGCAGGTGGCGGGAACATAGCCCGCCTGGTGCGCCTTGGTGTACAGCTCCACCGCCTTGGTCAGGTCCTTCTCCACGCCGTAGCCGTTCTCATAGCACTCGCCCAGCAGCTGCATGGCGCGGGGGTAGTCCTGCCCGGCGGCCTTTTGGAACCACTTGACCGCCTCCTGGTCGTCCTCCTTCACCCCGATGCCCTGGTAGTAGAAAAAGCCCAGATTGCACTGCGCACGGGGATAGCCCCGCTCTGCGGCCTTGAGGTAGAGCTCCCTGGCCTTGTCCTTGTCCTCCTGGATGCCCCGGCCCAGCTCGTAGCACAGGCCCAGGGCACACATACCGGGGACGTTCCCCTTGTCGCTGGCCTGCTGGTAGAGCTGGACGGCCTTCTCCACATCCGGCTCCACGCCGTAGCCCCGGTCGTAGCACTCGCCCAACAGCTGGATCGCGCGGGCGTAGCCGTCCTCCGCAGACTTGGCGAACCACTGGAACGCCTGCTCGTTGTCCTCCTCCACGCCGATGCCGGTGTAGTAGCAGTAGCCCAGGTTGCACTGGGCACGGGCGTCCCCCCGCTCCGCCGCCTGACGGTACAGCTCCACCGCCTTGGCCTTGTCCATCTCCACCCCGGTGCCCAGCTCGTAGCACAGGCCCAGATTGCACAGGGCGGGCGGGTAGCCGGACTCGCTGGACTTGACGTACAGCTCCACCGCCTTGTCGATGTTCTTTTCCACGCCGTAGCCGTTCTCATAGCACTCCGCCAGCAGCTGCATGGCACGGGGGTACTCCTCCTCCGCCGCCTTCTCAAACCACCGGACGGCCTCCGCCTCGTCCTCCTCCACGCCGATACCAGTGTAGTAGCAGAAGCCCAAGTTGCACTGGGCCCGGGGCATGCCCCGCTCCGCGGCCCAGCGGTACAGCTCCACCGCCTTGGCCTTGTCCTCCTCCACGCCCTGGCCCAGCTCATAGCACAGGCCCAGGGAACAGAACGCGGAGGTGTACTCCTTGTCCGCCGCCAGCTGGTACAGCTTGACGGCCCGGTCATAGTTCTGCTCCACGCCGTAGCCCCGGTCGTAGCACTCGCCCAGCAGGAACATGGCTCTGGGATACTCCCGCTCCGCGGCCTTGGTGAACCACTCCACCGCCTTCTCCTGATTCTCCTCCACACCAATCCCTATGTAGTAGCAGAAGCCCAGGTTGCACATAGCCGGCGGAAAGCCCTGATCGGCCGCCTCCTGATACAGCTCTACCGCCCTGGCCTTGTCCTCCTCTACCCCGACGCCCGACTCGTAGCACAGCCCCAGAGTGCAGGCTCCGTCGGGGTAGTGCTGGTCGTAGGCGGCCCGGTAGAGCTCCAGGGCCTTGTCCACGTCCTTCTCCACCCCGTAGCCGTTCTCAAAGCACTCCCCCATCAGCACCTGAGCACGGGGGTAGCCCTGCTGGGCGGATTTGGCGAACAGCTCCGCCGCCGCCGTGTTGTTCTCCTCGAAGAAAATGCCCTGGTAGTAGAAGTAGCCCAGGTTGCACTGGGCGGGGGCGTAGTCCTGGTCGGCGGCCTCCTGGTAGAGCTCGGCGGCCCGCCCTTTGTCCATCTCCACCCCCTGGCCCAGCTCATAGCACAGGCCCAGCTCGGTCATGGCGGGCGCATAGCCCTCGTCGGCGGCAGCGGTGAACAGCTCCACCGCACGGGCTATATCCTTCTCTGTACCCACGCTCCGGCTGTAACACACGCCCAGGTAGTACTGGGCGGCGATGCTGTCCCCCTCGGCGGCCTTCTGGAACCAGTAAAACGCCTTTTCCCCGTCCTTGGGCGCGCCGTCATCCCCAAAGTAGTAGCTGCGGCCCAGGCGGTACTGGGCGTCCAGGTCGCCGTCCTCCGCGGCCTCCTGAAGGGCCTTCAGATCCTCCTGCTTCTTCTCCGCCATATCGTTCAGGCTGCTCATCACCTTGGGATCGATGTAGATCATCACCGAATCCTGGTCGAAGGGTTCCTGGTTCATGTTTTTTTCCTCTGCCATCTATAAACACTCCTTTTTTGTTTTCTTAGTGTCTGAAGGCTGGCACGCTTTGGGCCGCTCAGTTTAAAAAGTCCTTCAGCTTTTTGCTGCGGCTGGGGTGGCGCAGCTTGCGCAGGGCCTTGGCCTCAATCTGGCGAATCCGCTCCCTGGTAACGTTGAACTCCTTGCCCACCTCTTCCAGCGTACGGGTGCGGCCGTCCTCAATACCGAAGCGCAGCTTGAGCACCTTCTCCTCCCGGGGGGTCAGGGTGGACAGCACCTCCACCAGCTGCTCCTTCAGCAGGGTGAAGGAGGCGGCCTCGGCGGGCTCGGAGGCGTCCTCATCGGGGATGAAGTCGCCCAGATGGCTGTCCTCCTCCTCGCCGATGGGGGTCTCCAGGCTGACCGGCTCCTGGGCAATTTTCAAAATCTCCCGCACCCGGTCGGCGGGCATGTTCATCTCCTCGGCAATCTCCTCGGGGGTGGGGTCGTGGCCCAGCTCCTGGAGCAGCTGGCGGGAAACCCGGATCACCTTGTTGATGGTCTCCACCATGTGTACCGGGATGCGGATGGTGCGGGCCTGGTCGGCGATGGCTCTGGTGATGGCCTGACGAATCCACCAGGTAGCGTAGGTGGAGAACTTGAAGCCCTTCACATAGTCGAACTTCTCCACCGCCTTGATCAGGCCCAGGTTGCCCTCCTGGATCAGGTCCAGGAACTGCATCCCCCGGCCCACATACCGCTTGGCGATGGACACCACCAGGCGCAGATTGGCCTCCGCCAGACGCTGGCGGGCCCGCTCCCCCTTTTTGATGGCCTTTTCCAGCTCCTGGCGCAGCTCGTCGGGGATCTCTTCTCCAGACCGCTCCAGCTCCTCCAGCTGCTCCTGGGCGGCGGTGCCGGCGGTCATGGTCTGGGCCAGCTCCACCTCCTCCTCCGAGGTGAGCAGGTTCACCTTGCCGATCTCCTTCAGATACATCCGCACCGGATCGTCGGTACCGAAGGTGTCCACCAGGGAGTTGGGATCGACGATCTCCTCCTCGGGGATCTCCTCCATCTCCTCCACCGGGGGCTCCGCTGTATCGGCCAGATCGGGGATGTAGTCCTCCCCCACCGTCTCAATGCCCAGATTTTCCAGGGTATCGTAAATTTTGTCCATCTGGTCCGTACCCAGCTCCATGTCCTCCAGCACGTCCAGCAGCTCGGAGGAGGAGAGCTTTCCCTTCTTTTTGCCCCGCTCGATGAGCTCAGCCAGCTTTTCCGCCCCGGAAATGCCCTCCACCACCTTCATGATCTCGATCTTGCCGGTCTCCATGCGGGTCTGGATGTCGGTCGGCTTCTCCTTCTTCACCAGGATCATTTCCCCAATCGGCTCTTTCTTTTTTGTGCTCATTTCTTCTCCTCCATATATGCTTTCTTCTGCTGCACTTGTCTCTGTACGGCCAGCAGCAGCTCGCTGCGCTGTCCGGCCCCTCCCTCTCTCAGCAGCTTCTCGCCGCGGATCAGGGATATGTAGTCCGGGATGGACTGATCGCTGTTGGCCACCGACTCGGGCTTGAGGGCCACCTGGACCAGATGGTCCATCTCCTCGCCGGAGAACTCCCCGGCCAGGGCGTCCAGCTGGGTGGACAGCCCCGCCGCCGCCCGCTCCCGCAGGCGGTCGAAGGCCCGAGCCAGCAGCGGGGAGGAAAAATCCTCCCCGGTGATGCCGTCCATCCGGTTCAGCAGGCCGGGGTCCAGGATGAGCAGGCGGATCAGCCCCTCCTCCGCCAGGGCGGAGGTCACATTGTCATACCGCAGGCTCCTGGCTCTGGGCTGGAGCTGGGCCGGGTCCAGGTCCTGACGCTCCCGCTGCTTCCGTGCCTTGCGCAGGCGGCCTTTCAGGACCCGCTCCACCTCCAGCTTCATGGTCTCAGGGGATACGCCCGCCGTCCGCGCGGCGTGCCCGCCGTAGATCTCCCGCTCCACCGCGCTGTGGAGACCCGACACCAGCTGAGCCGCCTCCTGGAGGAAGGCCACCCGCTGGCTGTCGTCGGTGAGGTCGTACTTCTTCTGGACCTGGGCCAAGCGGTAGTCCACCTGGTTCTCGCTCTGGTCCAGCAGCTGGGCAAACGCCTCCCGGCCGTAGGCTTTGATAAACTCATCCGGGTCCTTGGCCCCCTTCATCTGAAGCACCTTGACCTTCAGCCCCGCCTTCTCCAGCAGGGGGATGGCCCGCTGGGCGGCGGCTACCCCCGCCCCGTCGCCGTCGTAGGCGATGACCGCCTCCTTGAAGTATCGGGCCAGCAGCATGCCGTGCTCCTCCGTCAGGGCGGTGCCCAGGGATGCCACCGCGCTATCAAACCCCGCCTGGTGCAGGGCAATGGTGTCCATATACCCCTCCGTCAGGATCACCTGACCCGCCTTGGAGGTCTTTGCCCGGTTCAGAGCAAAGACATTGCGGCTCTTGTTGTACACCGGAGTGTCCGGGGAGTTCAGGTACTTAGGGGTGGAGTTGTCCATCACCCGGCCGCCGAAGCCGATCACATCGCCTCGAACGTCGATGATGGGAAACATCACCCGGTTGCGGAAGCGGTCATAGATGCGGCCGTGATCCGTGCTGACCACCAGACCGGCGTCCAGCAGGTCCCGCTTGTCGTAGCCCAGACCGGCCATCTCGTTGATCAGGGCGTCCCACCGGTCGGGCGCAAAGCCCAGGCCGAAGGCGGTCCGGGTAGCCCTGGACAGCCCCCGCTTCTGAAGGTAGTCCAAGCCCTCCTTCCCCTCTGGACCGTTGAGCCAGCGGTGGAAGGTCCGGGCGGCCTGTTTGTTGATCTCCAAAATCTTCTCCCGCCGCTGCCGGGCCCCCGGCGCCGCTCCCTTGAACTCGGGCACCGGCATCCCGGCCCGCTTGGCCAGCACCGCCACCGCTTCCTGGAAGGGCAGGTTTTCCAGCTCCATCACATACTTGATGGCGCCGCCTCCCTTGCCGCAGCCGAAGCACTTGAACATCTGCCGGTCGGGCAGCACATGGAAGGAGGGCGTTTTTTCCCCGTGAAAGGGACAGCAGCCCCACCAGCTGTTCCCCTTCTTCGTCAGCCGCACCGACTCTGACACCAGATCTACAATATCGGTCCGGGACAGGAGCTCGTCCACAAATTGATTCGGAACCGGCAATGTTTTCCCCCCTATTTGTATCCGTTTTTCGGAAAAAATATCCCAATTACAGCACCGTCCAGCCCTTGGGGATGAAAATCTCCTTAAACATCTCCACTGCGAAGGGGTCGGTCATGCCGGCAATGTAGTCGCATACCGCCCGGTCCACCCCTTCCTCCGCCCGGATGGTCTGGAAGTCCGCCGGCAGTCCGTCCGGATATTTTTGAAAATGCTCAAAGAGCTGGCGCAGCATGTCCTGGGCCTTGCCCTCCTCCCCCTTGGCCATGGGGTTGGTATATACGTGCTCAAACATGAAGCTCTTCAGGGCCAGCATAGCCTCCCCCACCTCCTGGGACTGCCGGATTTCCCCCTGCCCCAGACTGGCCTGGACGGCGTCGACGACCAGGGCGTTTACTCGGGCGCTGTGGGAAAAGCCCAGCAGGCTGGAGATCTCCAGGGGAATGTCGATGGGGTAGATGATCCCGCCCCGCAGAGCGTCCTCAATGTCGTGGTTGATGTAGGCGATGTGGTCGGCCAGACGGACAATCTGTCCCTCCAGCGTGGCGGCGGGCGTCCCCTTGGTGTGGCACAGGATGCCGTTGCGCACCTCCCAGGTGAGGTTCAGGCCCTCGCCCCCCTTTTCCAGCCGCTCCACGACCCGGACCGACTGCTCGTAGTGGGCAAAACCGCCGGGCATGACCTCGTTGAGCAGCCGCTCCCCCGCGTGGCCAAAGGGGGTGTGGCCCAGGTCGTGGCCCAGGGCAATGGCCTCGGTGAGGTCCTCGTTCAAAAACAGGGCCCGGGCCATGGCGCGGGCGATACGGCTGACCTCCAGGGTGTGGGTCATCCGGGTGCGGTAGTGGTCCCCCTCCGGCTGGAGGAACACCTGGGTCTTGTGCTTCAGCCGCCGGAAGGCTTTTGAATAAACGATGCGGTCGGTGTCCCGCTGAAAGGGGGTGCGGACCGCACACTCCTCCTCCGGCCTCGCCCGGCCCCGGCTCTGGGATGACCGGCAGGCCAGGGGTGCCAGTACGGCCTCCTCCCGCTCCTGGAGCTGTTCACGCAGCGTCATGGGCAAGCCCTCCCTCTCCGTTTGTTGTTACGATTACTTATACGAAAAAACTCTCTGGATTCCTCTTTTTTCGAAAAAAAATTTTTACCCTCCCTGGTCCCCCTCCGAAAGGCCGAAACAGATCCCTGGCAGCTGCCGCCAGGGATCTGTTTGTATGCTTCAAAACGTTGGGAGGTCAGACCCTCCGTTTGCCCGCTCCCACCAGGATATAGACCAGGGAAGCCGCCGCCAGCAGGTAGGGGTAGTACAGGCAGGGCATGATCTGGAAGGCGGACACCGCTCCCCCCGAGGCCGAGATGGCCACCAGCATCTGAGCGCCGTAGGGAATAACCCCCTGGAAGATGCAGGAGAAGGTGTCCAGCAGCGAGGCGGACTCCTTCGGGGTGATGTGGTACTCCTCGCTGATCTCCTTGGCGATGGGACCGGCCATCACGATGGCGACTGTATTGTTGGCCGTGGCAATGTCCATGGCGCCCACCAGCAAACCCACGCCCAAACGTCCGCCCACGCGGCCCCGAAACACCCGGCGGATAAAAGCCAGCAGAGCCTCAAAGCCGCCGAACTCCCGGATCAGCGCGCACATGGCGGATACCAGGATGGTGACCATAATGGTCTCAAACATCCCCGCCGCGCCGGAGCCCATGCCCCCCAGCAAGCCCATAAAGTCGATGGTCCCGGTGAGCAGCACAATGGCCACCCCCGCCAGAATGCCCACAATCAGCACCACGAAGACATTCAGCCCGGCAATCCCCCCGATGAGCACCAGCACATAGGGAATCAGCAGCAGCAGGTTGTAGTCGGGGATATCGATCGCTCCCACCCCGGCATTCAGGGACCGGACCAGAATCACAGCCAGCGTCACGACGGCGGCAGGCAGCGCGATCTTGAAGTTGGCCCGGAACTTGTCCCGCATGGCGCAGCCCTGGGTGTTGCAGGCGGCAATCGTGGTATCCGAAATGAAGGACAGGTTATCCCCGAACATCGCTCCGCCCATGACCGAACCCACACACAGCGCCAGCGAAAAGCCGGACACATTCGCCACAGCCGCGGCAATCGGAGTGATCAGGGTGATGGTGCCCACCGACGTCCCCATCGCCGTGGACACAAAGCAGGCCGCGATGAACAGCACCGCGGCGGACGCCCAAGCCGGGGTAACGGACAGCAGAAAATAGGCCACCGCCTCCGCGCTGCTGCGCCCGGTGACCCCCACAAACACACCAGCCACCAGGAAGATGAGGATCATGGTCATAATATTCTTGTCCCCAACGCCTTGGGCCATCACCGCCAGTTTGGCGTCAAAGCTCAGGGCTCGATTCTGCAGGCAGGCCACAAACAGAGCCACCATAAACACCACGACAATCGGGATGTTATAAAAGGCCATCTCAATGCCAAGCCTATATTCAAAAATCAGCCCCATCCCCAAGTACAGCGCCAGAAACACCAGAATCGGCAGCAGCGCCGCCGCGTTCTGCTTCCGCTTTTTCTCTCTCTGATCCATAAAAGGTCCTCCCTTTTCTCCCAATTCGCTTCTATTTTAGTGGAATTTCCCCGCTATGTCAATGCGGTTTGGAGAAATGATTGGAGATTTCCTCCAGAATCTGAAGAAAGATCAAAAAGCCTCTTTACATTTCCCAAAAATCTGATATAATGTAGAAGCTGTTTCGTAAGCGGTTTGATGAAGCAGCCGTTGATGCGGCCTTTTTACCTGTTCATTTGTACCGCGTTGTCACAGCAGTCTACAAAATGTGGTATGTAACTCAGATGCCACCTATACGGGCGATTAGCTCAGCTGGGAGAGCGCAGCGTTCGCAACGCTGAGGTCGTGGGTTCGATCCCCATATCGTCCACCATTGGCAGACTTGCAATTTGCAAGTCTGCCTTTTTATGCCGTTTCCGTTGCGGCAGGCGATTGTATAATATGACAAGGTACTGCAAAAAAGCAAAAGCCTGCAACGGATCTCCAATAGGATAGCAGTCCTCTTTTTCTGCATGAACGGAGTCACATAAAGCAGCATCGGAGAACGCTCAAAAATTATATCGAGCAAACTCTTTTCACCAAAGCGTTGTAAATCAAGTTTTTGTGTGACATCCGGAATAAGCAGACGATATAAAAACTCATTCATCTAAGCATCTCCCCACCTAAAACACTTCCCCTTCTATGTTCGTTCTGCCTATCCGGACCATCCAGACAGGACGAGGATTTACTGCTTATGTGAGCTTCCCCTCTGACAGAAAAAATGCCGCGAACCCTTGAAAAATCAAGGCTTAGCGGCATTTAAAAATTGATAAGGAGAGCGTTAAAAATCCCTTTGGATTTTATCATGTTTACCCGTGGCTCATCAACCTATATCCACTGATTGGTTAATAAACCCATACGCTACTGCAGCCAGACTGGCTGTTCCATTGGGCAATGCCTCGTCATCCGAATTAAATTGAGGATGATGCTGCGCAAAATTGGTGTGCTTTTCTTCATTTCCGACGCCTAGGAACATAAGCGCCCCAGGTACGATCTTCTGATACCAGGAGAAATCCTCTGAGGCCGCAACAGGCTTGGTACATGCTACATGTTCCGCTCCAATCGCTTCCGTTATGGACTGGACGGCCTGCATTGTAAACACCTCGTCGTTTCGCACCGGCGGGACGCCGCTGGAGGCCGTGAAGGATATTTTAACCCGCATTCCTTTGGCAACCCCCTCCGCAATTTCCTGCATGCGCTGTTTGATATACTCACGTACCGTTTCATCATAGGTCCGGGCCCCGGCAATAACCGACACCCGCTCCGGGATTACATTATAGGTTTTGGAGTCCACGTTGATGCTGCCTACCGTCAGCACGGCGGCTTCCTGCGGATCGATCTCTCGGCTTATAATGGTCTGCCAGGCGGAAATGATCTGGCAAGCGGCTACCACTGGATCGATACAGGTGTGCGGCATGGCGCCATGCCCTCCCACGCCCGTTACCTCCATATTGACAATCAGATTCGTGGTCATAAAGGGTCCGGGCACATAGTGAATCACACCGGAAGGGAGGGTTCCCCAAACATGGATGCCAAAAACGGCGTCTACTCCGTCCATGACATCGTCCTCCTCCACCAGAATCCGTGCACCCGGCTTTGAACATGCGTCGCTGAGTGACGGGCACATATCACTGAGCAAATACTCCTCACCCGGCTGGAAAATAAAGCGTATATTTCCGTTGATCTGGCTGCGAAGGGGGAACAAAATCTTTGCCGCTCCCAACAGCATAGCCATATGAGAATCGTGGCCGCAGGCGTGGGCTACGCCATGATTCTGCGAGGTGTAGGGCAGGCTGGTCTCCTCTTGTATTGGAAGCGCGTCCATGTCTGCACGAAGCACAATACACCTTCCAGGTTTGCCGGGGTTCAAATCCGCCACTACCCCAGTCTCGGGACAGTGCGGAATTCCAACGCGGACATTCGTATAACCAATCTTCCGGAGGGCCTCTGCAATCTTCCGGGAGGTATTGACCTCATGGAAGGACAGCTCCGGATCGGCATGAAAATCATGACGCCATCTTACAATATCATCTTTTACTTCTTGCGCCAGGGTTTTAAAGTTGATCATACTCATTTCCTCCTCTGTTATCACATATTGTCAGCGCTCTCAGAAGGGGCCCAAACCAATCAATTGAGCCGCTACACAAACCACACCGCCGACAATCAGCAGGAACGCAAAAAACTTATAGGCGAATTTAAACCAATCCTCATACTTCACGTTGCCCAGCGCCAAGGAGGCCATCAGGGTACCAGAGGTGGGCCAGAAGTAATTGGTGAACCCATCGCCCATTTGATAGATCACAACCATGACCTGCTGATTGATGCTGGTCAGCTGGCCCAGGGGACCGAGGATTGGCATCAGGATGACGGCCTTGCCGCTGCCAGAGGTAACAAAGAAGTTGAACAGGACCACAATGCAGTAGACCATAATCACAATGATGATCGGGTTTTTGCCAATCAGCATTTCCGACAGGGAATGAATGACCGTATCAATAATTTTAGACTGATTCATCAAAACCAGGATGGAGCGCGCCATGGAGATGGAGAGACAGGCAGGGAGGATATTGCTGGCGCCTTTGGCAAACTCAACCGCTACATCGGAAGGACTCATTCGGGCAAAAACTCCAGCGGCAACCGTCAGCATCAAAAACAGTGACGCCAGCTGGGGCAAATACCAGCCAAGCTTCAGGGTTCCATAGACCTGAGAGAGCAGAACCCCAATAAATACAATCAGAATCAGAATGCGGCTGGTTGTCAGTGGAATCTGGGAGCCTTCATCCTCAGAATTCTTTTGTTCCTCCAGATAACATTCCCCGTATATGCTCAGGGCAGGATTCTTTTTGATCTTGGCAGCATAATGTAAAACATAGACCACGGCGCAAATGGTCAAAAGCAGCCAGACAACAAAGCGAAATTCAATACCGGAAAAAAGCGGCAGCGTAAGAATGGCCTGACCTACCCCCACCGTATAGGTGTTAACGAATCCAGATGTAAATCCGACGCACAGCCCAAGAATCCCCGCTCCTGCGCCAACCATCCGGTCATATCCAAGGGCCACGCTCAGAGTGACCGCCAGGGGAATAAAGACACTTCCGCCCTCTGCGAAACCGTTGGCGCCCAGGAAGGAAAAGAGGAACATAAAGATTGTAAGCAATACCTGATCCAGATGCTTCAGTTTTTTGACCATGGCATAGATTCCCGCACTGATTGCCCCGGTCTTCTCAATGACTGCCAGCGCTCCGCCAATTGCAATTACCATGCCAATGATATCGCTGGTCTGAGTAAAACCGGTGTGCAGGGCCGTGAAAAAATCCATAGGGGTAAGGTATATCTTGTCAATGGTGTTGTACGTGGCAGGATCTACAATTTCCCGCCCGGAATTTGGATCAATGATTCTCTGATATTCTCCGCTGGGAACAAGATAGGTAATGAGCAGAACCGCAATCATAATGATGAAGAGCAGAACATAGACGTGGGGAAGGGAAACTTTCTTTTTTTCTTTCATAAAATTTATCTCCTATGTAAAATTTATCTCCTATGTTTCCTTTTTGTCAAGTACCATGCCGTCCTCTCAGCCGCAGATTCCAAATACTGTTTCGATTGCCCTCTGGATGATGTATGGCGTGCGTTCATACAGATCCTGCTTGAAGACCCGTTCTGTCATTTTGTGAAGGTCCTTTCCCCAAGGGCCAATATTGATACAGGGCATGGAGATAGATTCCAGCTGTTCCAGAGGCAGATCGTACAAATGGCCGTAAAGCGGCATGGTCCGTTTTAATGTTTGGGTAATCTCCTGACTATGGGAAATACTGCTGTAACTCAGGTCCGATATCCCAACAAAGAAATTCTCCGCAAGGTATTCCTGCCCAAACTGTTCCTGTGTATCGTCACTTAAACGAGTTTGAAGGGTGCGGATCAAATCAGGCAGGTCGGGCAAGAACAGATTTGCCACATTGGGATAGTAGGGCGGAATGAGGCCGTAGATCACCCGGGGAGATAAATCGTCCACAAAATTGTAAATGAAATCGACCAGGGCGAAATTACAGTCCAGCATGGTCAATTGATTGTCCACCAGCTGCTGCTTTAAGCGATCCAGCTCTGCCTGAAACCCGGATCGAAAAACGTCGCCATATGCCGCCAGCGCCTCTTGGTACAGTTGTTCAAATTCGACTGTCTTTACCTGCCAGGGAAGTTTTTCAGGCGTTTTTCCAGCCATCTTTAAAAAGTTGGCATAGCTGGCGTTCATTTGAGTAAGGACATACTGAAAACTTTCCTCACAAACTGTTTTGAGCCGCTGCAGCACACTGATGGGGGTTTGGTGAAAGGTAAGTACACTAAGGCAGCCGGCTGCGGAAAGAGGGATCGAGACGTCATATTCCAGTTTTCGGTCTCTCTGGTACAGCCACGTGGGGGGCGGGGAAACTTCGCCCTCTACTTCATCGCAAAAATCAGTGTTGATCTCGGTCCGGCGAACAATCTCGCTGAGCAGATTCGAGGGGTTCAATCCCTCAAATGGTTTGCCCGCATGGGAGAGGACACCCCTTACATAGACAAACGGAAGCAGTTTTCCAACCGACCCAACCGAGAACAGACCTTTTTCCGGGTCCTTTCGCAGATGTGGCTCGGAGTCAATCATAATGCGGTAACGCAACCCGTATTGCTCCCGCAGCCGGACCAGCAGGCGGATGCCAGCCCGCATCCCAGCAGACAGGTTTTCTTCATCCGGTACAGCCAGTACAATCAAAGTACCGGGCAGCTGATTGGGGGCTTGGGCCACCAGTTGGCTGTAGCGGTTGAGCACAGCCATTTGAATGGAGCCGCCGCCCTTCATGTCGCACACCCCGCGGCCATAGAGATACTCCCCTGATTCCAGGTCCTGTCTGACTTCCTCGGGCAATGTATTCCGAATGTGTCTGAGTTCCTGCTCCAACTCATCCGGGGAGTAAGCGAGAGGCGCAAGACGTTTGAAATCCTCTACAGAAACCACGTCATTGTGGTGGATCATAACAATCGTATCGTCCCCGCTCCCCCGCACCATAGCAAAAGCGGCCGCCCGGTTGAATGGATCATGGACTGCAGGACAGGTTCCCAGATACTCCGGGTGGGCCTGCCAGTATGGGAGCGAACGAAAGTAGTTCAAAAAGTACTGCTCAGCCTCCTTCTCAACCGGAGAATTGGATGTACTTTTTACCTTCACATATCCGTATAGAATCTCTTTGATCTCAGAAGCGATTCCTTCTAACAGAGCTGAATTGTGTGCCATTTTTATATCACCATATCTTTCTATCCGCCAAATGCAGAATGAAAATCTCTTGCTTTTCCACTTCCCCAGGCATTCTTTCTCACGCTTGGATTCTTTCACTGTTCGACAATTCAGATGTTCCCCGCCAAGGCGGAGGAGTCCCTCACCCTGCATGTAACGGACTCCCCGCCTGACGGGAAGTGAGTGAAGAACAGGCTGTATCAGGAAGCCAGCAGCAAAACGCGCACATTGCAGCAATATAAAACAGTGAATAGACGGTGCATTGGATCCGCCTATCCGGTATTGCCATATTTGATATCACACGGAAAGCGCTGCACTTACTGTTCCAGCTCGGCTAAATACTCGCCCAGCCGCGCCAAGCCGGATTTAAAATATTCCACATCGCCAAAACCGTACCCAATTCGGAAACTCTTGTCCTGCTGGAAGCATCCGCCCTGGCATACCAAGACATCTTTCCTGGCCAAAAGGTCCTCCGCAAACTGTTGGGCGGGAATATCAAAATCATAGTAAATGTACGAAGTGGGGCCCATACTATTGCAGGCGAGCCGCAGGTGGGGCTGTCCTTTCAGCCACTGGTGGAGAATTTCCCGTGCTTCCTCTACAATTTTGCGGTTGCGCTCATAGAAGATTTCCTTCTTCTCCAGAATAATAGCCGCGATCAGTTCATTGATAGGGCCTTCACAAATACTGTTGTAGGAGCGCAGATTCATCAGGGCGTCCTTTATGCTCAAGTCCCGGGTAACGATCCAGCCCACTCGAGTTCCGGCGCTGGAAAACACCTTGCTGGTACTGCTGGTAACGATTCCCTTCTCATACAAATCACAGATCGAGTACATATACTCTGTACTTAAGCCACGATAGATTTCATCGCTGACAATATAGGCGCCGGTCTCCCGGGCCATATCGGTCAGCTCCTCCAACTCCGCCTTAGTGAAGGTATATCCGGTGGGATTGCCGGGGTTCGTCAGACAGATCATTTTGGTGTTCTGATCCACCATCGCCCGCACCTTATTCAGATCAACGGAGTACTCCTCCCCTGCACCGCAGTTGAAGATACGAACCTCACAGCCCAGCGCCTCAGGAATGGAGTAGTGCTGCTGATAGCTGGGCAGGATGCACACCACGTTGTTCCCAGGTTCACACAGAGCCTGACACACAATGGAATTGGCCCCGGTACCACCGTGGACGCAGAGGACCATTTCCGGTGTTACAGCTTGCGTATACAGCCCCGCAATTGCTTGTTTCAGGCGGGGCATCCCCTCAAAATAGCCATAGTGAAGACTCATGGATTCAATTTCCCGGAAAAAAGCTTCCTGGTCCGTCCCTGTCAAATCCAGCATCTCGGACACGGTGACGGGTTTGCAGCAGCTGGAGCCAAAATTATACTTGGCTTTGTCATCCAGAGGGTTCAGCCAGAATTCCAATTCAAAGCGTTCAATGTTCATCGTTTTATATCCTTCCTGAAAATTTTTGATCGAATTTAAAGATCCGCTGTCAGACCAATGCCCTTTTCGTTCGCTTCTTCGATAGCCCGTTTTCCGGTCACCAAGTCCAGCAGCGCCAAGCCAGTAGCATCAAAGATGGTAATTTCCTCTTGCTTGGTCCGCCCGGGAATCTGGTTGGCCAAGACCTGTCCAATTTCTCCGGCAACTTGTTCCTTGGACAGAACCCCCTGCTTGATGGGCAGCTCCATCTCGCCTACCCGCACACACTGGTCCAGATCATCCGCAAAAACACGGGCGTTTCGGAACAGCTCCGGGTCAATTTCTTCCTTGCCCTCCATGTCTGCACCGATGCAGCTGAAGTGGGTACCGGGCTTTACCCACTCTTTCCTGATGACTGGGGCGCGGGACGGAGTAATCGTGATGATAATGTCGCTCTCATTCACCGTCTGGGATAACTCGCCTGCGGGCAGGAAGTCCACTCCATCTGCGGTCAGCCCGAAGCCCTCCGCCAGCTTCTTACTGCACCCGCAGGCAAAGGCCCGCTCATGATCCTTGTCCAGCTGGTCCGCCACATAGACCTTCTTCAAGCCAGGAAGCAGCGTCAATGCGGCCGCAATCTGAAATACAGCCTGTTTGCCTGCGCCAAGAATGGTCAACACCTGAGAGTCCGGTCTGGCCAGAGTCGCCGCGCCAATGGCGCCAGCTGCACCGGTTCGCATACAGGTTACATAGGCGGCGTCCATCACCCCCATTGGGAGACCGGTGTTGGAGTCGAAGACCATCAGCATTCCAGTGAACGGAGGAAGCCCTTGCTCCCGGTTGCGGGGAAAGTTATTCAGCATTTTCAGGCCATGGAGCTGCTCGTCCCCGAATACCGCTCCAGACCGGATATCCATGATCCCCTGCTTGTCCTGAAAGTCGTAGGCTACCAACGGCCACACCGCTGTCTTCCCGGCCGCCTTCAGTTTGTATGCTGCCTGAACGCCTTCTATCACATCAGGTAATTCCAGGACTTGTTCCAGTTCTCTCCTGCCTAAAATTTTGATTTCCATACTCAATTACCTCCTCAATTTTTGCTGCTTCAAATCACTATAATGCTGGTCCACAATCTGGTGCCACAGCTCAGCTCCTTTTATCTCACAATCCTCTGGGATAAAGACTGGGTCCAGACCCTCCTTGCGCTGTGCTTCAAAATCCGCCAGCAGGCGCGACACCGGCTTAACAAGAAACAGCAGTCCCAGCAGATTGCACCAAGCAATACATCCCACTCCAATGTCCGCCAAATTCCAGGCAACAGTGGAACTGTTTACGCTTCCATTATCTTCCGTAGATATGGTCTCCTTGAGTTCCTTTTGTTTCGTCGTTTTTCACCTTTTTGTTTTGCTGCTTTGAAAATTATTGTATAGGCTGCCTATATTGTGTTTATACAACAGATCACTGAACTATTCAAGTATATTTTTATGTGAACTTTAACATTTTTGCGGAGTTTAAAATAGAAAAAAATACATAAATAAAAGTCGCGATATATATATAACAGAGCATTTCATTTGGCTGACACTTGAATCCGTTCTGTATTTGTGCTATATTACAAAAAATGCTTTTATTTCCCGCAGCACCGATCGATAAAGGAAACATAAATTTTCACAGGAGCGCGACATATGTACTTTACAATTAATGATCTTCTCTGTTTTGACGATTTTAAAAACTTACGATTGATTGCCGGTGCAAACGGAACGCAAAACAAGGTGAGCGGCTGTGGAATCCTGGACTATGAGCTTGAATCAACCTTAAAAGGAAAATATCTGCACTCTAATTTTTTACCCGATCAATTGGTCCTGACATCTTTGTTTTTTGCAAAGAACAATCCGTTTTTGATTGGCGATTCCATAAAATATTTAATTTCGCGGGGCAGCAGCGGCTTAATTATAAAAAATGTATTTAACTTGCCCATTCACAATTCAGTCATTCGTTATGCGAACGCGAAGGATTTCCCGATTTTCCTGATGGATAATATGTGTGCCTATTTTGAAGATTTCATTATCAAAATCGACCATTGTATTCAGGCCACCGCCAGCTATGATGCGGCAGAGGAACAGCTGAACCGCTTGCTCTATGAAAGGTTAGATATTCCTGAAAAGAAGTCAATGATCCGGCAGTTGTTTCCCACCATTCGGGATCAGTATGCTGTTGTATCCATTCAATCCGAAGACTTAATATCCGATTCCTTGCTGCAAAAATTAACCTCCCAAAGCAAGGATCTTCTCCCCCAGGATATGTCACATCGTATCTTTCGTTTTGGCAAGGGAGTGATCTTATTACTATCCCAAGATGTGCTTGTATTGGACGAATGTTACTCCGCAGTCCAAGAATTGAAACCCTTTTTGATCCATGCGGCAGTTGGAATCAGTGAGATCCATTACACGCTGGAACGTATCAACTATGCCCTCCAACAGGCGATCCATGCTGCTGCAATTCACCATTTGGAGCAAAACAGCGGTATCATCGAGAAAAAGCCTTTTTTACACTATCACGAAATTGGCGTCTACCGTATTCTTCTGCCTATGTTGGATCACGAGTCTATTCATCTATACTCCAACAATATTTTAGAGCCGCTGATTGAATTTGATGCCGAAAATCGCGGCAGTCTGACACAATCTCTTATTGATTTGGTTCGATTTGACGGCAATCTGCACCTGCTTGCCCAATACAGCGGCCAACACGAAAATACACTGCGAAACCGATTTGACAAAGTGAAGCTGCTGACAGGGCTGAACTATCGAAACCCCGCCCAATATGTGGAGCTGTCATTGGCGGTTCAGATTTATTTGTTGGAACAAAATAATATGTAGAGGCAGCACCATATTTACATGGTGATTCTATTGTCTCCATTCCTCTTGCGGAACATGAGACGATGCGAATTGGTTATCTTCTGAATCAGGATCGGGAATTGTCCAAGTTAGGCCGAATCTACATTGAAGCCCTGATGCAATACCAGCAAAATCAACCATAGGTTCAGCCTATGCTCTTGCATAAAGAATCAGTATTACCTATCTCATAGCCGTTCGCTGTATAATGACAAGCGGAAAGAGGTGTTACCATGCCTGGCTATGTGATAGGTAATTTTTTTGTTTATTCGCTCATTAATGCGTTTACTCCCGGGCCGGGAAATATTCTTGCATTGAGCACCGTAACCAATTATGGATGGAAGAAAGGGAAGCCTTTGTTTTTTGGTATCTTTGCCGGATATTATGTCGTCCAACTGATCTGTGCGGTATTTGTTTTCGGTGTCAGCACCTTTTTGCCTGGGGTGCTGGGGGGAATGAAATATATTGGCGCTGCGTATATCCTTTGGCTGGCAATTCATATTGCTTTCAGCCAACCAGATGGGGACAGCAAAGAGAAGTCAGCATCCTTCTGGAAGGGCTTCATGCTGCAATTTGTCAACGTGAAAATCTACTTATTCGGCATTACCGCTTTAACTGGATACGTGACCAATTACAGCACAGATCTGTGGGTATTGATCTTCTTTGAGGCGATCATCGCCACCATAGGCGCCATTGCTACCACATTCTGGATTGGGGCGGGAATGGTGATCCAGAAGATTTATCTGCAGCACTACCGGCCCATCAATATGATCCTGGCGCTCACGCTGTTGGAATGTGTGTACAGTATTTTGAAATATGTCGATATAGGTGTTCCTATGCCATTTCATCTTTATGAGCTTGTTTTGGGTTCAACAGTGTAAGCGCAATCAGCAGTCACGCTCTCCGGCATGACTGCTTTTCTTCATTCTCTTGTCGGCGGCAGCGGCGGTTGTGCCTTGCTTGAAGCAGCCGGAAACCACAAGGCCAGTATTCCCCGGCGTACCGCTTTCTGTCCAGACGGTCCAGCACAGCGAACGCTTTCCCCATAGCGCCGCTCAAGCGGCGTCAAATTCCTCTGAGGTACAATAGACGCGGCCCTATTTTCCATCCTGCTCCTCCTCCATGACACGAAAAAACCTCGCCATAGGCGAGGTTTTTTCGCTGAGCCAGTCCGCCGAAGCGGACTGGCTTGCTGTTCTGCACGGCATGCTATCAGCCGCCAAAGGACCATTTTTCACAGAAGCCCCGTAATATGACCGCCGCCTGGGCCCGGGTAGTCGTTCCAGTGGGAGTCAGAGTGGTGGCGCTGGTTCCGTTGATCAGTCCTTCCGACCTGGCCCACCGCATCGCTTCCACAGCGTATCCGCTGATGCTTCCCGCATCCTCATAGATGGACAGGTCAGCCCGATTGCTCACGTCCCAGCCCTGCAGCCGGGCAAAGCCTTGGAGGATCACCACCATTTGCTCTCGGGTGATGGAGTCGTTGGGGCCGAACCGGCCGTCTCCGTATCCGCTGACCACCCCATTGGCCGCGGCCCAGGCCACAGCATCGGCATAATACTGGCCGGCCGAAACATCAAGGAAAGCAGAGGAACCGGCGGCGGGGGAACCGGCCATCCGATGGAGAATGGTGACGATCATCCCTCGGCTGGTGAACAATTCGGGGGAGAATGTGGAGGCGCCGGTCCCGGCCATCAGCCCATGCTCATACACATACTCCACGGCATCGTAGTACCAGACGCCTGCCGCCACATCCGTAAAGGGCAGCTCAACGGGGGTGGAGGCGCCAGCGGCAAAGGCTCCCTGTATCTCCACCGACGAACCGGGCATCGCAAAGGAATAGACTCCATTCCCCTTGTCGCTGAGGGAAATCGTCCGCCTATTGGCTGTGACAGTCAGCTCAGACAGGCGATAACCGCTGTCCGGCCGGGTGGTGATGGTCACGGTCTCTCCAGCTTCTGCGCTGGTGGGCCGGACCGTGATGGAGCCATGCTCCACACTGCCCACACGCACCGAGTATTTGGAGGAGGACCCGCTACTGCCGCTGCTGCTGTTATTGTTCCCGCCGGAGGAACCGTTGGAATTGACCTGGACCGGCACGCTGCCAGTCGAACCGCTGGCGTTCAAGCCGTGGTCCAGCACGGTCAGCCGGGCAGAGCTGGGGGCAGTACAGCTGCTCCCCAGCGTCAGGGTGCCCAGCATGGCGGTCCCGCTCTGGTTCAAGGTTTTCACCGAGTCAATGTAGATGGTGACGGTGGTCCGGTTTCCAGAGGCATCCGCTTTACAGTGGCTGTATCTTCCATTGCCGTCTCCGGCGAAGCTGGCGTTGGGGTAGCTCCCCTCCAGAGTCAGCTCCAGCTGAACACTGTTGACCTCTTGAGCGCCCAGGTTTTGCAGGGTGAGCTGGACGTTTCCCGACCCGCCGCTCCCTTGGACCCAGAGCACAGAACTGCCGGATGCCGCCGCCGCAGGGCACAGCAGAGCGGCAATCAGGGCGAGGGAGGAAAGAATGGCACAGAGTCGTTTCATCCCTCATCAACCTCCAATACGATAACCGGCAGATGTTCGCCGCCGGGGGACGAGATCCACAGAGTCTCGGCCGTCACCCTCTGGGAGTCCGCTGCGTCGGGCAGATCGGTGCGGGAGAGTACCAGCTTCATCTGGCTGGGCAGGAGGTTGCTGCCGTCACAGCGGTTAACCTGATCCTCGCCCTGTACCTCCTGAAGCTCTGCCTCCCTCTGGACATCGGGAACAAAGATGAACAGCCCATCGCTGATATCACTTACCTGCTGATCCGCCGGGATCTCGGCAAACAGGAGGGCATAGCCGTCCAGATACCGCTCCTCAGCCTCGCCGCCGTTCAGCTCCTCCCCCGCGTCTGTGGTTCTGGTGAACCGGCCCATCACCTTTACGGTGTTGAACCTGGGGTCACCCCGATAAGTACCTACGATGACCAATGTGTCCTTGGGGATGACATCGCCGTCGCCGTCGCCATACCGGTAGTCGGCAGACAGCCGGCCCACAGCCCCGGCTTCCCAGAAGGCCACATCGTCTCCGGCATAGCTGATCAAACGGATATCGCTGTCCGCCATATCTGCCGGGATGCCGGTTACGGTGAGGGTTTTGGCGTCGTAGGTCCAGATCCGGGTGTCGTCAGAGGCGGCTCCGGGTTTCTGGAAGTAGGTCAGGTAGCTGTCCTGGTCGTCCACCGCCTGGTTTCCGGCGTCGAAGGAGCCCTCTCGAGCCGTGACCGTCCTGGTGACCGGTTTCTTATCCTCGCCCGTGAAACTGGCTTCCACCGTGATGGTGTAGGCTCCGCTGGTGGGACGGTTGGACCCGGTGAGCTTGAGACCGGAGATGGAGGCAGCCTCGCTGAACTGGAAGGTGGCGGTGCTGCCGCTGCGGGTCATGGTGTATGCAGAGGGATCCACAGTCTTGTCGTAGGCCACCCGAACCTCATCTGTCTCGGCAGCGGCGATCCGATTGCCCAGGATATCGTAGGCAGCTACCTGATATTGGTAGGTCCGATGGTTGCCCGAGCCGATCACATCCTCATATTGGACGGCGCCTTCCGCTCCAGGGACAACAAAGGCAATGGATTTGTTGTTGCGGATGATTTCATAGCCTTGGACCTTGCCGTTGAGTTCGGGGGTAATGGTAATAAGAATGGCATTGTCTCCATTCAGCGCCGCCTGGGCGGTGAGTGTGCCTGTGGCGGCGTTAGACCCGCTCAGACGCTCCCGGCGGCTCTGGTCGCTGAGATACCAGAGCGCACGGGGTTCCGTGGCATAGCTCGCCAGTGTCTTCTTGGCCTCCGGGCTGAGGGACATCCCCCACCGCTCAAAGAATTCGGTCAGGTCCTTCTTCACCACCCCGGCGGCAGTGAGCGCTACCCTGTCGTCATAGGACTGGGCTCCGGCTGTGTAGGTGCCCTTCTTCCAGTCCAGGAAGAATTGGTTATAGAACCACATGGGGCCGTGCTCGTCATTCTGCGCCCCGTCATAGGCCAGGTGAAGCTGCCAGTACATGCCCAGCTGGACAAACACATCATTGGAGACGCCGGGCTGGCTTTGGGCGGTCTTGGTGAAGATGGCAGGGTATTTGCCGCTCTTTTCCAGGCGGGATTGGAAGGTGTTGTCTGCTCCGTCATAGGTCTGGACCATGAGGGAGTAAATATTGTTGGTGATCTCCGCCTGGCCCAGCTTGTCCATGTTGTGACCGATTTCATGGGCGATCCCCCATCCGAACAGGCTGTTGGCTGCCGCACCGGCAGGCAGCTTGGCGATGGGCAGTCCGCTTACCATACCGGCACAGGAGCCGTAGCCGATGCCGATGTGGCTGCCCGCCGCGTACATGAAGGCGCCGGCGAACATTTGCATACACCGGATGTTCTGCCGGGACGTCATGTCGTTTTTCTCATAGGTGTTGTTAATGCCCTGGGTCGTTTTGCAGATGTGCATCAGATCCTCCCAGGCCAGCACATCCTGATACAGGTTTTCCACCTTGCTGTCCCGACTGGCGCTGTTGGCGCCCAGTACGGCGGCGGCGGGGAGGGACAAAAGCACAGTGGGGGTGGAGATTTCGGTTACGTTGGTTGTTTTCGTCTGGGCATTGCTGTTTGTGATGTTCTGCGCGGCCACATATCTGGTCAGCTCATCCACGTAGGCCCCAATTCGGGTCCTGCGCGCGTCCACATTCAGATCATACCAGTCGGACAGCTCCAAAACAGGAATATCCACCGCCCGGCGGACGTGAAGCTGGATCTGCTCGGGGTTGGCGCCGCTGTAGGTCAGATACAGGCTGCCGCCCCGCTCCGTGGCCTGGCTGCCAATCGCAGGGACTGTGAGGATATTCCGGCCATTGACCAAAGTGCCCGCTTTGGCCCGCCAGGCGGATACCTCGGCATTGAACTGGGTTGCGAAGACCGTCAATTCCGCCCCATCTGGGATACCGGAGGCGTAGACCGTGATCTCCTCTCCCGCCTTGGCGGCCACTCCCAGCGGCTGGAGGTCGCTGCCGCCCTGACTGTACTTGGCGCTGTCCGCGCCGCTGCTGCGGGATTGAACTCCGTTCAGCACCACGCCGCTGGTGGACTGGGTGTCCAGCAGCTCCTGCGCCAATACCAGCTCGTCGGCCAGAGTTTCGGGATTCAGGTAATAATTGATCTCGCCGCTGTTCAGCCGGGCCTTGAGCCCGTCAATATCCGACTGTGTCACGCCAGCGGCCAGCTGGGTCCGCAGCTCATTGGCAAAGAGGGCGGCGATGTTGTCCGGAAGGCTGTGGGCGGGGTCATACTCCATGAACATCAGCTCGGAGAGGCTGACTGCCGAGTATCCCACCTGCTCAATCGTGATGGACACCTGCACCACATCCGTCACAGGTTCAAAGGGCAGTACCGCGAACTTCGTCACGCCGGGGTTGTTCCGCACGCCAAGCCAGGTAGCATGGTCCGCGGCGCTGCCTCCCCGAAGGGGATCCGGGGACACCAGGGTCCCGGGACCCTTCAAATCGTCCCCCTCCCGCCATACGGTGACCGTATAGAGTCTCAGGTAGTTGGCGTAATCTCCATCCAGCCTTGGCACCCATATGACGCTGCTGATATCCACAGGCTGGCTGAAGGATGCGAACACAGTTTTGCTTCTGGCCCAGTTGCCGTCGTCCCAGGATTGGGAGGTCCAGTGGGTCCGCAGGTCGCCGTCGTTCATGTACGCGGGCTGGAAGGGCTGGGCAGCGGAGTAGGAGCTGGGGGAGACATTTCCGCTGTCCGCCAGCCATACCCGCTGGATATCGTTCCCTTCCAGAATGCCCTCTGTGGGGATGCCCGCCGGGCGGCTGTAATCGGTGGCCTTTGGAGTGCCCTCGGCAATTCGGGAGGGGCCGCTCCGGCCGGCGTCATTGCCTGCCACAACGTAGATATAGTAGGTCGTCCCATTGACCAGATCGGGGATGGTCAAGCTGCTTCCGGTCACCTGTCCGCCGGCCTGCCGGTAGGAGGCGGTGGAGGCGTTGGCCTGGTCCGTGTAGTATACCTCGTACCATACCGCATTCTCCCCCGCCTTCCAGGACACGCTCAGCTGGCCGTCCAACGGGGTGACGCTCACCATATCGGGCGCAGAAGGGGCTTTTGCGGGCTGAGGCGCAGCCTCAACAGGGGCGCAGGTCTGCCCCTGCCAGGCCCCATCGGTGGGGGTGACGGTGAAGCAGTAAATATTCAGATTCTCTAACCCGGAAATTTGAGCCTGGGGCACGTCCACATTGACCTGACGGCGGGCGCTCTCCTTGTCCTTTTCCCAGTACTCGACCCGGTAGCCGGACACGTTGGGCAGCTCGTTCCATTTCAAGGAGACCCGGCCGTCTCCTGGAACGGCAGAGAGGTTTTTTACGAGACTGTTGGGTTCTGTCAAGCCCTCCGGGATAATATCCTGTAGAAATCGAATGGATTCTACCGTCGCATACTCTCCGCCCGCTGTTTTGGTGACGGTAATCGTGACCTTCTTGACCGCCACCCGTTTGCCCAGAGGAATGACGATGACATTGTGTCCGGGGTCCGGGGCGATCGCATAAACGTCAGCGTATCTGGAGCTGCCGAAGGAGAAGGTGCGGGAGATGGTTCCGCCTTCATATTCCACCTCCACCGTTCCTGCCTGGATGGCGCCCTGCTCACTGTCCGGCGTAGTGATTTGAAGGTTTTCCGCAGTTACGGCCCCATTCAGGGGAATGGGAATGCGGATCGTGCCCTGCCCGGCCGCATTCCTGAAGGTGGCTCTGCCGCTCCCGGTCTGAAACAGGCTCTGCAGGCTGCCTGCGGTAAGCTGAGTACCGGCGCCGGCCAGATCCGCAGCCGCTTGGTCCTCATCCGCCTGGACGCCGATGCATACCGTATCCAGCACAGCAGGGGAAGCAGCCGGGGTGTTGGCGTTGTGGTTGACATAGGCCAGATCCACAATATCGATCTGGTCATCCCCATTCAAGTCATATTGGTCCAGATCGGCTTGATTGGTACTGCCAAGCGCGCCGGTCAAAGCGTCCCGGTCCTTGGCGTCCACCCTGCCGTTTCCATCAAAGTCACCCAGAGCAAAGGTGCCATCCCCCGTGCCCAGCTCGATGTAGTGGCTGTAGTCCTGGATGGAGAAGGGGACCTCGCAGCGGGCATAGCCCTTGCCAATCACCCGGAGGGTATAGTCCCCCTGAGGCAGTCCCGTTACCGTCAGATCCAGAGCTCCGGGGTCCGCAGTACCGATGAGTTCTCCCCCCGTCCGGTCCCGAAGGGATACCTGGGCGGCACATCCACCCAGTTGAGCTTGGGCGGCGCCGGTCAGGCTGACCGTCCCCAAGGACATCCCCTGCCGGACCAGCTCCGCTTGAATGTTCCTGCTTCGCAGCGCGTCCATGCTTTGGCTGTAATCAATGCGCACCGTGACCTGGAGTTCTCCAGGCGCTGCGTCAGGCTGCTCTGCCGCTCTCACTGGCGCCAGCATGGACAGAGCGATGGACGCTGCCAGCAGCGCCGCCGAAATACGTTTATGTGTTTTCATAAGCTTTCCCTTTCTCCCCGCCCGTTCTTCTTTGCTTCCACAAAACTGGCGGTGACAGATGTGTCCAAATTATATCAAGGCCGGCTGATTCTGGCAAGAGGGTTTTTGGGCGGCATCCGGCAAGCGTTTCCGGCCCGCTCAGCGGGCCAGAAACGCCTCGATCTCCTCCCGGGTGGGCAGAGCGGGGATCGCCCCCTTCTTCTGCACCGTCAGCGCGCCGGCGGCACTGCCATACTCCATGGCCCGGCGGAGGACCTCCTCCGTCAAATCGGAGGTCTGCTCCACCCCCTGAATGCGCAGGCTGGACAGAAACGCCCCCCAGAAGGCGTCGCCCGCGCCGTTCGTGTCCACACAGGGGACCTTGTGGCTGGGGACATCCCAGGAGCGGCCCTCAAAAAAGCAGCGGGCCCCCGCGCCGCCCAGGGTCTCCGCGATGGCGGCGATGCCGTACTCCTTCATCAGGCCGGGCAGGGCCTCCTCGCCGCCCACCATGCCAACCTCCTCGTCCGAGACCTTCAGCAGATCCACAAAGGGCAGGATCTCCCGCACCTTGGCCGCACAGGCCCCCTGATCGCCGTTCCACATGACGCTGCGGTAGTTCACGTCAAAGCTGACCAGTCTGCCCAGCGCATGGCCCAGCCGCAGGGCTTTGACGGTGGCCTCCGCTGCAGGGGACGCAGACAGAGAGCAGGACCCCGCATGGACGATGACGCTGTCCCGGATCTCCTCCTCCTTCACGGCGGACTCCTCCAGGAACATGTCGGCCCCCGGCTTCCGAGCGAAGGTAAAGCTGCGGTTGCCATCCGGAGCCAAGGTAACAAAGGCCAGCGTGGTGATGGCCTTGGTGCACGGCTCCGGGTTCAGGAGCCGAACGCCGTTCTCCTCCATGGTCTGCGCCAGGAAATGTCCGAAGTCGTCCTCCCCCACGCTGCTGCACACGCCCGCAGACAGGCCGCTGCGGGCGGCGGCGATGGCCGCGTTGCCCGGAGCGCCGCCGGGATTGCGGATATAGCTGGCCGGCTCATTGCCGGGGGTAAAGTCGATGACAAGCTCTCCAATGCTGTACAGGTCCATGATGCATCCGCCTTTCCTCTGTCAGATGCTTCCCATTATAGCAAATTTCCCTCCAATTGCAAGGGCTTGTTCGCCGCCTGCTTCATCAGCTCCAGATTGCCCCGCAGCCGCTCGTTTCCCGGCTCCAGCTCCAGCGCCCGGCCAGCCTCCTCCGCCGCCTCCCGGAAGGCGCCGGTGTGGTAGAACGCCATGGCTCGCAGATCGTGGGGGAGGCTGCCCCAGGCGGCGGCCTCGCAGATATAGCTCCGGGGCCGGACCGTAATGGCCAGGGCGCAGGCGGTGAAATAGAGCACCCCCTCCCACTCCTCCTGCTGACAGAGCATCAGAGCCAGGTCGGTGTAGGGCTCCCGCAGATGGGGGGCCTCGGTGATCGCCCGGAGATACCAGTCTCTGGCCTGAGCGGCCTCCCCCTTCTCCCAGTAGGATTTTGCGATGTACCGCATGGAGGCCGCCCGCTCGTCCCGCCAGAGGGCGGTGGGCATGGCCAGATGCCCCTTCAGCGTGCGGATGCAGTCGTCCCAGCGGCCCCGGTACATATATTCCCGGCCCAGATAGTGTACGTTGCGGTCGTCCCCCGGCTCCTCCCGGACGGACAGCTCCAGCAGCGGCAGGTACTGACTCCGGGATTTGGCGGGGTCCGGATGGTGGTCCAGCTGGACGTTTTCCGCTGTCACCATAGGGCCGGGACTCCCCTCCCCCACCCACCGCAGCACCTCGTGGACCGGGTGGACCCACCGGTAGCCCTGGCGTGCATGGATCTTCTCGTACCAGAACACCACCCCCTCCGAGCCATCGGCGTTGAAGGACCAGGTGTATCGGTAGGATACCTGTCCCGCCCCGGGCACCCAGACCTGCTCCAGCGCCTGCCGCCAGCCGGGGTGGAAAACCTCGTCCAGGTCGGTGCAGACGCAGATGTCCGTGTCCTCGGGCGTCAGCTCCAGGGAGCGGTTGCGGGCCGTGTCAAACCGCCAGGGCGAGATGGCTTCCACGGTCACCTCCGCCCCCCGCGCCCGCAGCTTTTCCACCGTCCCGTCCTCCGAGCCGGTGTCCAGCACCACGACCCGGTCCGCCTCAGACATGGAATTCATCCAGCGGTCCACAAACTGCGCCTCATTTTTGCAGATGGCGTAGACACACACCCTGTATTTCCCCATAAAAACCTCCTTATAAAAGGGCCGGCGCCCCTAAATCAGGAGCGCCGGCAAACGGAACTTAGGTCGCGATCACGCCTGCGGTCCTCAGAGAGGCCAGCAGCTCATTGATCTTGTCTATGATCTCCGGGGTCCCGATCCCATCATCCAGGTTAGCCACAGCAGGGCCGGGCGTAATGGCGGGACCCGCGGGGCCGGTGGGACCAACTGCGCCGCTTATTTATGCACAACAATAACTCTTGCTCGGAGATGGGGCGTTAAGCCTGCTATATCGCGGGCTTTCGCTCTATCACCGTAAGAATGTTGTGATTGTTCTCAATGTAATCAAGTATGCGTTGATACTCGTCGGCAAAATTGAAGTCCACCGTTATTTCCCCGTTTTCATGTACCCAAACCATATTGACCAATTCCACCACGATACCGCGATTAAGGGTTTGGATATTCTTGTGCTTTAGAAAAGCAGTAAGATAGGGGTCGTCGGTGTCGATGCCGTCAGCCATCACTTGCATTTCCCCTTTTAGATAAGAAATGTTTTGTTCAAGCTGGGCGGTCTGCTCGGCAATCTTGCCTTTTAAGCGGCGGTATTCCTCTTTGGTAATATCGCCGCTTTTCCAATCAAGGTACAAGCTGTCGGAAGCGTCATGATATTGCTTTAGCTGTTTCTCTGCCTGCTTCAACGCAAGGGTCAATCGCTTGTTTTCCCGGTTGATAACAGGCGCGTTGTTTATCCGCTCGATTTCTTCCGACAGTTCGTCTACCAATGCGATCTGCACTTGCAGGGCAGCTAAAACCGCTTCTTCCAGCTTGTCCTGCCGGATAGAATGTTTACTGCAAGTCTTTTTGTCAGTAAACGTGCGGCAAGCATAGTAGGTCAAATTGCGGGCGGTTTTTCGCCGCATCGCCTTTTTACAGTCAGCGCAGCGGACAAAGCCAGACAAAATATAGACATCCTGCTTGCCCGGCGCTGTCCTTGTGTCGCGCTTGTGCAGGGTTTGTGCTTTTTCAAAGGTTTCCCTGTCAATGATTGCTTCGTGGGTATTTGGGACAACAAACCATTCATCTTCGGGAACAGCGATTTGCTTGTGTACTTTGTAGCTGATGATGCGATGCCGTCCCTGCACCATCACGCCGGTGTAAATTTCATTCTGCAATATCCTTGCAACCGTACTGGCAGACCATAAGCCATCGTTTTTGCTGGAATTGGGATTATTGTACTTGAACCCCTTTTTCTTTTTATAGGCTTCGGGGTTCGGCTCTCCCATGCTGTTCAACCTTTTGGCAATCCCCATTTTGCTGTACCCCTCATGGACAAACCAATGATAAATGCTTCTCACGACTTCCGCCGCTTCTTCATCTATCAAGAGGCTGTTTTTGTCGTTGGGGTCTTTCTTGTAGCCGTATGTGGCAAATGCTCCGATAAACTCGCCGCGCTCCCGCTTCATTTTGAACGTCTTTCGGATTTCTTCGGAAGTGGTAGCGGCAAACTGTTCGTTGAACATTCCCCTGATCGGCACTTCAAGACCGCTTGCAGAATGTGGATTTGCATAGGTGTCGATGAATGGTGTACCTGTGCAGATAAACCTTGCGCCGTTGATTGGGATAAATTCTTCAAGAAACTTTTGCTGATCTGCAAGATTGCGGAAACCGCGTGCAAGTGACTTGATAATCATGCAGTTTACTTCCTTGCGAACGATACAGCCCTCAAGCCGCTTGAAGTCTGGACGCGCTGTATCTGTGCCTGTCAGTCCGTCATCGGCAAACACATCTACAATCACATAGTTTCCCGGCTCAAAGTAACCATCTACAAAGTCCCGCAGTATTTTTTCCTGATTGATAATGCTCTCGCTGTCGTCCTCGTTGTCGTCCTCTTTGGAGAGGCGAATATAAAGCCCGATTTTCCAAAACGGCTCTGCGCTGGCACGTGCCGTTCTGTTTTTGCGCGTGCGGGGCATGATACCTCCTTTCCCCCTATAATTACAGGTCTATTATAACATTTTCTCCCCATAATCACAAGGATTTTGTCAAAAATGGCAACGGGAAAGTTGGCACTTCATTTAAGGCTTAAAAAGTAATCGCATAAGGATTGCTTTAAGGTTTTGCTTTCAGATACAAAGCGGATTTTGACAGGCGTATCGCCGCAAAGAAAACAATACGGATTTACGATTTGTTCAAGGTAGTTCTGCATCTTTTCTGTGGTTGGCATCGCAGGGTCGATGTGAATGTTGCGAATATCTGCCAAAGTGCTGCGGTCAACCTGTGTTATATCTACGCTTCTCATTTCTCGAAGCTGTAATTGGCTAATCATCTTCATTCCCCTTTCCGGTCAGCATACAATAAAATATGCGCTCCGGCTTGTACGTTATGAAGAAAAAGGCTTTCATCGGGCGGCTGGCAGCACAGCCTCGCGGGAATTTCACCCCTGCCCGTTAAGGCAGCTTTACCCAATGCCTGCGACGCTTCTAACGCTCGGACTATGGCTATAAAGGCTTGTCTCCCCTCAATGCGTGTCGTCGCCCGCAAGCCGCTACACTTGCTCTCCGGCGCGGTGTTGGTCGCTTGACTTTTCCCCGTAGGGGAAAAGCGTCATGGCGCACCCGCTGTCTGGCTCGGCGTAAAAAGGACGTACCCGATGTGCCCTATGCTGCGCCGCCGTTATCTTGCGGGCTTTCTTTGTCAAGGTGCAGCGCCGGGCCGGAGGCGGGGGAACATGGAAAGGGTAAGATGTTCCGCCTGCCCTGCCGGGCCGGTTGCCGTCAGTCTACGGCGACGATGGCATAGATGAGCTTGTTTATGTAGCCCTCGTAGTACCGCAAGACCTGTTCCACGGCTTCGACGTCCCCGGCGCGGGCGGCTTCGATCACCGGCATGGGGAGAAGCGCCCGGCCCTTGTAGCTGGGGTTCATCATCCGCGCTCAACCTCCCTTTGGCATCAACACCGTCAATTTGTTCCGCAGTTCATCCAGCGCTTTCCGTCTGCGCCGCTGGACGGCATAGCGGGACAGCTCCATGATCTCACCGATCTTGCCGTCCGACATTCCCAGGACACAGTGCAGTATCAGAATACTTTGTTCCTGCTCCGTCAGGGCGGCAAAGGCGTCGGCCACAAGCTCGTTCTCAATCGGCAGGTCACATCCATGCGACGTAAAAACATGGCTGTCGCTGGGGTAGCGGTCTACCGTGGAGAGCTTGTCCATTTCTTTCTGCGGCAGGATGCTCAACGATATATGACGGTCGCGCAGGCTGTCCATTTTCCGCAGATAGTCAATGGCCTCATGTTCCAGTACCAGCTTGCAATAGCAGTCAAACTGGCCCGGTCTGCTAAAGCGGGGGATAGTTCCCATCTTCTCACCCCCTTTCGTCGGGGGATGGTGGTGGTTCTCTCCCTTTCCGCTAACAGAGCGAAGTGATTGGGCCGATCTGCGCGGTAAATGGCCCGATTTGCAAAAATTTTTTTCGGGCCGGTCAGGACACGACAAAACTCGCCCGGCAGGTCACAGACCCACCGGGCGAGTTGCACAGTATAATTTGCTTTATCTGCACCGTATAGTATAATCTCGTAGCCGCAATTCTCCCAGGCGGGGAACGGGCTTTTTTTGACGGTTCAAATGCTGTCAAATCGTGTCGAACAGGTATGTACTTCATGGCGGCTGCCTCCTGTCAGCCGCCGCACTTTCCAGCGTTACCGCGTCATTCTTTTTGGGGGATAAAAGAACGGCGGCTTTGATTTGTAAGCCGTCGTTCGCAAATGAGCGTGATTATAGGCTGCTGCACGACGGCTTTTTTTCTTTTGCCGTCGTGCGGCAGTTTTTCAAATATTTGCTATATGGCAGTTTCCCGATCTGTTATTACTGCAAGAAGTTGAGAACCAGGGCAAGGGCAACAATCCCCAGCATCATCAGCACCAGCGCAACGCTGATTACTGTGGACATGATGTTGACGGCGCTCCGGCTTTCCTCGCTCTTTACGCAGATCACGGAGAGAAAGAGGCCCGCCAGCGCAAGGACGATGTTGCAGATCGCCCAAACCATGCGTACTCCATCCGGCAGAGTGATTTTCAGATACACCGGGACAAGGGTTGCCAGCGGCAGCAGACTGACAATCAGCGCCGCCAAACTGAGCTTTTGAAGTTTTTTTGTGACTTCCATACGATTACCTCATTTCCTTTTTTCCAAATTGTGTGATTGACAGAGCAAGCAGAACAGCGAATACAGCGATTGCACAGGGCAGAAACGGCATCAATGCAAATGCGGCGTCAGAGGTTTCCGCCGTAAAATCGTGCAGAGAACAGGACACCAGATAGCCGCTGTAACAGTAGGGATAAGCAATCCAGAGCGGCGTGTTAGCGACCAGAATACCGGGGATAACCAGCAGCAGGTTTAGCCCCACGGAAAGCAGAGGCTTTTCAAATAACACCGTGATTGCCCACATTGCCGCCAAACATGGGAGCATCGTCAGAAACAGCCCCACGCACCATTTCAGAAGATAGAGAACGGGCAATGTTTCTGTAATTCCCATTGTTGAAGTAGCCAGCATACCGGCAACTACGAACACCGCCAGAAAGACAACCATTTCCATGAATAGATAGAACATCAGGACACAAAACTTTGCCAGGGAAAGGGCCTGACCGCTCACCGGCAGGGCCAGCATTTTCAGGATGCCATTGTTCTGCGTTTCCCGCCCCGCAATCATCACGCATACCACGATCATGCTGAACGGCAGCAGATAGTAGGCGTAGACCAGGGCGCTTTGAATGAACATAGCGGGCCATGCGTTGGTGTACTCCGGCGTGAAATACCGGCTTAATGCGGCCACCCCGGAGGCCACTACCAGCAGCGGGGCAATAAAAATCAGCGGAACGATCTTTGAGCGTTTCACTTTCATAAACTCAATGCCGAGCAAATCCAAAAAGTTCATGCGGCTCCTCCTTTACTCATAGCGCAGATTTTTTGCCATCCACAGCCCAATGCCAAGGAAAAGGAGCGTTTCGACCAGAGCAAACAGCACCACCAGCATATCGGGTTGTGCGCTCATAGCCACCGCAGGCTTGAACATCACAAGGAACGGATGCACCATCAAGACCGCCGCGGCTGACGATGCCAGGGCCATCCCGCTTAAAAAACCGGCAACTCCCACACCAAGGGGAACCCACATATTTTCAAAGCGGGAGGAGATCAGCACCATAAAGGACAGCACCGGCATGGATGTGATGAACGAATAGGCCGTAAAGCGGAGCAGCGTTCCCATTTCAAATGTCCCCTGGGGCAGATCGCTCATTCCGATTTTCATGAGCGCCAGATTTTCCAGAGCCACCGCCACAAAGAGCATGACGGTCAAGATCAGGAATTTGCAGAGATACATCCCCGATACGCTCATGGGGAGCATATACATCTTCTTGATTGCGCTGCCCTTGAACTCCATGTTGTAGACCATGCAGGAGGCGACAACGATACCAAACAGGTTCAGTATCATAATCATGCCGTAAAGCTGGGTCAGCAGTACGTCCATCGGGGCCAGCGGAAGATTGAGCAGCGTATCTTTTCGGACAAGGAAGTTGACAAAGGCATAGGCCGCGCCTAAAATACCGACAGCCAGCAGCACCGGAATCACCCCTGTCCGCTTCTCTTTCCGCAGTTCGATCACAAGCGCCCTCATAGCTTTGCCCTCTGCTTTCTGGCGGCGTTGTCCTGCTCCACGATGGAGAGGAACACATCTTCCAAATTGTCAGCGGACATTCCCGCCTGCCTTGCGCTGCGGCGCAGATCGTCCAGGCTGCCCTCAAACAGCAGCCGTCCATGATTGAGGATGCCGATGTCGTCCGCTATCAGCTCAATTTCCGACAGCATATGAGAGGAAATGAGGATGGTGCAGTCGTACAGATCAGGCAGGGATTTTACCAGATTGCGAATTTCATGGATGCCGGAGGGGTCAAGGCCGTTGGTCGGTTCATCCAGAATGAGGATAGGCGGACGGCCCAGCAGCGCCCCGGCGAGGCCAAGCCGCTGTTTCATACCCAGGGAATACTTCTTTGCGAGGCGATCTCCAAATTCGGACAGCCCTACCAGTTCCAGGGCGTCCTCCACGGTGTTTTGACCCAGGCCCAAAATCCGGCGTATCACATCCAGATTTTCCCGGCCCGTCAGGTTGGCGTAGAACGAGGGTGCCTCAATGAAAGAGCCGATCTCCCGCAGGATGTTCAGCCGGTCATTTGGAAAGTGTTTTCCATCAATGGTGAAGCTGCCCTTTGTGGGGGCGGTCAGCCCCAGGAGCATCTTCATGGTGGTGGATTTGCCCGCTCCGTTTGGGCCGAGAAAACCGTAAATACTGCCCCTGCGGACGTGGATAGAAACATTGTTGACGGAGGTAAAGTTTTTGTATTTCTTCGTCAACTGCTCTGTGGCGATGATATAGTCCATAGACACATCTCCTTTCTGCCCCTATGGTACAGCATCAACCTGACTTCTACATTCTCGCGTCCTTACTTTTACCTTACTTTTTTATCAAGACGTTCACAAAGCAAATAGGCTATGTTATAATCAATCCGAAAAATTGGAAGCGGCAGAGGTGCATCATGAATCATAAAGATATTGTCAAATATTTCTACGAAGTTATTGTTTCAGAAAATATGCTTGATGAACTGCCTGAATATATAGCTGAGGATTGCGTACAGAGAATTGGCGAAAAGGAAATTTTTATAGGAATAGAAGGCATGAAACAACACCTTTTGGCGTTGAAAAAAACGTATCCAGACTATACCATAAAGATTGTCCGCCAATATGCGGCAGAAAATTATATTATTTCGGAATTTGTTATGAAGGGGACGCATAAGGGGGAATTTATCGGAATAACACCTACAAATAAGGTTTTGGAAATTACAGGGGTAAATATTGATAAACTTATAGACGGAAGAATCGTTGAACATGGCGGCGCTGCAAATACGTTTGAAACCTTTTTGGAACACCAACTAATTAAGCCCGTATAGAATACAAACCGATGTTTTGCCGAGAGGTATTATGATGGACCATTCCTTTTTACACAGCAAAAAGCTCCTGCTGGTCGATGACGAGCCAGAGCTTTTGAAAATGGTAACAGCTATTTTAGCGGATGAGGGCTTTCAGCGCCTTGTGACCGCCGCCAATATGAAAGAGGGGATTACCTCCGCCAAAGAAGAAAAGCCCGATCTTGCGATTTTGGATGTGATGCTCCCGGACGGCGACGGCTTTGCTCTGATGGAGCAGATCCGCACATGGACGGATATTCCCGTGATTTTTCTGACGGCCCGTGACGAGGCGGCGGACAAGTTGGCGGGGCTGGGCCTTGGAGCGGACGATTATATCCCGAAGCCCTTTCTGCCCCAGGAATTTTTGTTGCGGGTCTATGCGGTTCTGCGCCGGTGCTACAAAGAGGACGCAGCCGTTTTGAAGCTGGATAGCTGCACGGTGGATTTCAGCCGGGCCGAAGTGGATAAGGACGGTGAGATACTTCCCTTGACCGCGATGGAGCATAGACTGCTGGAAACGCTCGCGAGGAATGAGGGCCGCATCGTGACCGTAGACACGCTCTGCGAGGCTCTATGGGGCGACAATCCTTTTGGCTATGAAAACAGCTTGAACGCCCATGTGCGGCGCGTCCGGGAGAAAATCGAGGCAGACCCGTCAAAGCCGGTGTCCTTGCTGACAGTCAAAGGGCTGGGCTATAAGCTGCTGGCGAGGAAATAATGCGTGGGGGATAAACAAGGGCCATGAAAAAAAGCCATTCCAAAACACATTTGCTTTTCTATATCCTGATAACAATACTGCTTGCTTTGATTGTATGGACGATTTGGGGAAATACAGCGTTAATGGTAAATTCAATTACTGTTTCCGGCAATCAGATACCCTCGGAGTTTTCCGGGTTTAGAATTGCACAGATTTCTGATCTGCATAACGCTGAATTTGGAGAAGGAAACTCGCATTTATTAAACAGCCTTTCCGAGAGCAAGCCGGATATGATTGCAATAACGGGCGATCTGATAGATGCACAGCATACGAACATAGATGTTGCTCTTTCTTTTGCTGAAAAGGCGGTTCAAATTGCGCCGGTCTATTATGTGACGGGCAATCACGAAGCCTGCCTGTCACAGTATAGTGAGCTTAAAACAGGACTTGAAGCCGCTGGCGTGATCGTTCTTGAGGACAAGGCAATACAGCTTGAACACAACGGCGGTATTGTCACTTTGATGGGACTTTCAGACCCTAATTTTACGATCAAAAGTAATATCTTCGATGAAGTCCCCGCTATGATAAGCACCAAGTTGAATGACCTGACGGAAGATAAGGCTGGCTATACGATTTTACTTTCACACAGGCCGGAATTGTTTGATACCTATGTAAGCTGTGGTGTTGATTTAGTTTTAAGCGGTCATGCACACGGCGGTCAATTTCGGTTGCCACTGATCGGCGGGCTGGTTGCTCCCAATCAGGGATTTTTCCCAAAGTACGATGCTGGCCTATATTCAGACGGCGGCACAAATATGGTTGTCAGCCGTGGCCTTGGAAACAGTATCATTCCGTTTCGTTTCAATAATCGGCCTGAAATCGTATTAGTGGAGCTTACGGCAGATTGACAAGCAAAGGGGTGAAATAACCGATGAAAGCATTTGGCAAATATATCTCAAAATATCTTCTCTCCTTTTTTGCCTTTGCGCTGGTTCTCCTGCTTATCAATATTCTTGCGTTTGCCTTGACGTTCGGGGGTATCGTATTCAGGGAATACGGTTCGGCATCACCGGCAAATATGTTAGAGGCCGTGGCCGCTGATCTGTCAGCATCCGACATATCAGAAGAAAGGCTGCAAGAGTTAAACCGCAATCAGATTTGGGCTATGCGATTGGATGCAAGCGGGCGTTGTATTTGGGAAGTGTCTTTACCAGAGGAAATACCGACACAGTACACCATTCAGGATGTGGCTGTGTTCTCAAAAGGCTATCTGCAAGACTATCCTGTTTTTGTGCGGAACACAGATAATGGCCTGCTGGTGTTGGGCTACCCAAAAGACAGCTTTATGAAGCTGACAGGAAACTATTTCCCAATACGGGCGATCAGGATTTTCCCGCTCTTTATAACCGGCATTTTGGCAATAGACATCGTGCTTCTGTTTTTGGTCTACTACCTATCAAAACGAAAAATTGCAAAAAATACAGAGCCGATCATGGCCTCTATCAAAACACTGTCCACAGGTAAACCTGTTGATTTGTCCATTCAAGGCGAGTTGTCGGAAATTGCGGATAGCGTCAATCAAGCGTCCCAAGTGTTGAGCAGACAGAACCAGGCCCGTGCCAACTGGATCAGCGGCGTTTCTCACGACATCCGCACACCACTCTCTATGATTATGGGATATGCCCAACGGATTGCCGGAGATCACGAGGCCAGTGGGAATATTCAGCAGGAGGCAGAAATCATCCGGGCGCAGAGTACAAAGATCAAAGACTTGGTACAGGACTTGAATTTGGTATCGCAGTTAGAATATGAAATGCAGCCGCTCCATAAGGAGCCTGTGCGCCTGTCTAAACTGCTGCGCTCTTATGCGGCGGATTTGCTCAATACTGGTATTCCTGAAAAATACTCATTTGGAGTGGAAATTTCAAAAAACTCCGAAACTGCTGTCATAGAATGTGACGCGCGGCTGATTTCACGGGCGATCAACAATCTGGTGCAGAACAGCATCAATCACAACCCGCAAGGCTGTACCATCAGTCTGCGTCTTGACTGTTCGGACAGCACCGTTTCCCTGACTGTCGCCGACGATGGCGTGGGTCTATCCCCCGAAAAGCTGCGGGAGCTGGAAGAAAAACCGCACTACATGGAGAGTACCGATGAACGGCTGGACTTGCGGCATGGGCTGGGGCTTTTGCTTGTAAGGCAAATCGTGGAGGCGCATGGTGGAATAATGAAAATTGAAAGCGCGCCGCAGAGTGGATATAAGACGATTTTGACACTTCAAAAGCCATGTTCTTAAAGCCCCCACATTTTACATGAACTATAAACCGCGAATAAACGCATATCATATCATCCCAAAGGATGCCCTATGAACTATATACTGTTATAGGGTGATGTGATATGGCGAAAGTCGAGGACTGTCCCGGCTTTGAAACCTTTGGCGAGGATGTGCGGGCCGCAAGGGAGGCGCTGGGGCTTACGATCAAGGTGCTGGCAGAACAGATCAATATTGACCCGCGGTATCTTTCAGAAATCGAATTGAAGCCTACCATTCCAAGCATCCCTGTGATTTTACAGTTGGTAAGGGTCTGTCGCCTGCCGATAGAACGCTATTTCAGCCCTGAGCTTATTGGGGAGGACAGCGCCCAGCGTCAGCGGGTCAGCCAAAAATTGAAGCTATGCCCGGAAAAGTACCTGCCCATCGTCGAAGCTACCATTGACGGATCAATCAAACTGGAAGAATAGGGGCCGTTTTGCGAGAGCGAAGCGGCATCTGTTTTTTGCGTCTTTTTCAGAAAATGCCTGCCGTTATTTTGCGGGCTTTCTTTGTCAAGGTGCAGAGCCGGGCCGGAGGCGGGGGAACATGGAAAGGGTAAGGTGTTCCGCCTGCCCTGCCGGGCCGGTTGCCGTCAGTCTAAACCGACGATAGCCTGCATGAGCTTGTTTTCCAGGTGGTGCTTCATGCGCTCGTCCAGACAGACATAGGGGTTGCCGTACTCGTCATACAGCGTCCGGGTGCAGAGCTTGTTTATGTAGGGCCTGCTTCGTAACCTCAAACTGCTTAGAAGACAAGCAATATGGGATGAAATATGGTAGAATAGGTGCAAGGGAATTGGGAAAAAGCAAGGAAAAAGCGTGCACTTATAGGGGGCGGAGTGGATGTATAAGGACAACAGTCAGCTTCGGATGGAAGATTTCATCTTTCCATATGGGAAACTGGACCCAGAAAACGATTGGGTGAAACTGGCGGCGCTGGTTCCGTGGGAGATAGCGGAGGAGCGGTATGCAGCGCGATTCGTGAACAATGGTCACCCGGCCCATCCGGCACGGATGGCATTAGGGGCGCTGCTGATTCAGCGGCGGCTGAAATGCAGCGACCAATGGCTGGTGAAGCACATTGGAGAAAACCCGTATCTGCAATATTTCATCGGCATGAAGGAGTACGGGCCGTGTCCGTTCGGGGCGTCCACGCTGGTAGCGTTCCGGAAACGGTTCAGCGAGGAGGACCTGGCAGCAATTCTGGAGGCGTCTGTCCCAAAAGCGGAGACAGGGAAACAGGATGACTCGGATGACGGGAACGATCCGCCTAACAGCGGGACACTGATTCTGGACGCCACATGCTGCCCCGCGGACATCGCCTATCCTCAGGACATCGATTTACTCAACCAAGTGCGGGAGAAAGCGGAGAAAACGGTGGACGAGCTGTGTAAAGCGGCAGGACAGAAGAAGCCCCGGATGTACCGCAAGCGCGCCCGGAAGGACTATCTCCGTCTGTCCAAAAGCAAGAAGCGCAGTGGGAACGCAATCCGTTCCGCGATACGCAAACAGCTGCAATACATCCGCCGGGATATCAGGTACATAGCTGAATTGGTTCAAAAAGGTGCAAAATTGTCTTCAAAGCAGGCGGACCGCCTGAATATCATGACTACTGTCTACGAGCAGCAGCGCCTCATGTTTGAATCCGGGACCCACAGCATTCCCCGGCGCATCGTCAGTCTGGCCCAGCCCTGGGTCCGGCCCATCGTTCGGGGAAAAGCCCACGCCAAAACCGAGTTTGGCTCAAAACTGCATATCAGTCTGGTGGATGGCTATGCCAGGATCGAACGGCTGGACTTCGAGCCCTTCAACGAATCGGAAGACCTCTGGCGGGCGGTGGCTCGGTACCGGGAGCGCTATGGCTGTTACCCGGAACGTATCCTGGCGGACAAAATCTACCGCAGCCGCCAGACACTGGCTTTTTGCAAAGAGCATGGTATTCGTCTGTCCGGTCCGGCCCTGGGAAAGCCGCCAAAAGCTCCCGGCCTGTCCCGTCAAGCAAAGAAACTGGAGTATCAGGACAACTGCGACCGCAATGCTGTGGAGGGTGTTTTTGGGACGGTCAAGACCGCTTACGGCCTGGACCGCGTCATGGCACGCCTACAGGAAACCGCTGTCTGTGTGATTGGCGTTGCACTGCTGCTCTCAAACCTTTCCTTATCCCTGAGGGCCGCTCTCGCTCTGTTTTGCCTTATGCTTCTGCTGTTTGTCTTGCTGACGTTGCGGAGCAGAGCCTATGTAGCCCTCGTAGTACCGCAAGACACGTTCTACGGCCTCGGCGTCCCCGGTGCGGGCGGCTTCGATCACCGGCCTGGGAAATCGGCCTGCCCAGCAACGGTTTTTTTTTCTGCCGCTGGGCAGATCATTTACTTTAGAGATATAATAAGAGAAGTTTTTGAAGGTTTCATAAAGATTTGCAAAAAATGGGTGGCTATAAAAGCCACCCATCCTATCAAAATGGAATTTTCAAAATTACTTTTGCACCGCCTGTACTTTTGGAGTTTTCTAAGACAAGCTCACCACTATGTTGTTCCATAATGGATTTTGCAATATATAGGCCCATACCAAAGTGCAGCTTTGAATTACGGCTTTGATCGTCCATAAAGAATTGTTCTTGCGCGTGCTGCAAGGCTTCGTTAGAAAATCCTTCCCCCTCGTCCGTGACTGAAATTTCAACGAAATCGTCTTTTCCGCAGACATCTATATGAAGTGTTCCATCTTGCGGGGAATAGTCCAACGCATTATTTACCACATTTTGAATGGCACGTCCTAACAAAACCTTATCTGCGGTTAGTTGCATCGGGATGTCGGACATACTCATTCGCAAATGAATTTCTTTTGTCCTGCACAAAGCATCTATTGATACTTTCACTTGCTTTAGATAATCAGGAAGATTAAAGATTTCTTTATTAAGCTGATACCCTGTTGAAGCCGTAGACAGGTCTATCAGGGTTTTAACATAAACTTGCATCTGCGTATAGCTGTCTGTGATGTAGTCAGCACATTCCTGTTGTTCTATTGTTAAGTCAGTATCATACAACAATTCCGTATTGCCTCGGATGATGGTTAGTGGTGTCTTGAGATCATGGGCTAATGCAGAAATCTGTTCTTGCCGCAGTTTGTCGGCCTGCCATTGTTCTGTAAGCGATTTTTTTAGTGCCAATTTCATGTGATTGAGTGCGTTCAGAGTTAAGTCGATTTCATATAAATGGCTTTTTTCAACCTCAAAATTCAAATCCTGCTGCTCAATTTTCTTTACAGCAGTCAGCAATTTATCCATTTTGTTCCCAAGGTATTTCCCGAATAGATATGACAAAACAATCAAGAGAAGCAGGATTTCCAATATAATGACAGCAATTAACACCCAATCTGCCGAAGGAAATATTCTATGCAGCAGTGGATTGCTGAATTGGGCGGTCATTCTATACCTTAAAATCAGTATTTCGTCAGTCCTGTCTATCACAGCATACAGATAAGGCTTGCTGCTTGTCTGATTGTTCACAATACATATTTTCCAAACGGAAGCTGTTTCTTCCAGATCGAGCGAACCGCCAATATACTTTCCGTCTTTTGTGAAAAGGGCATATTCACAAAGAGGTGGTATTTCATTTTCTGTAATCCGATCTGTGGATTGTAAACTTCCCCTCGCATTTTCTATTTCTGCGCTCATTCTATTTATTGGGTATATAAATCCAATTTCAACGCCAAATAGATAGAAGGCTATGTTGACAAAAGCAACCAGAAAAACACCAAGCGCAAGAAATATCGCATACTTCATAAAAACAGTACGCAGTTTTCTTACACCCATTTATAGCCAACCCCCCAAATTGTTTCGATCGTTGACAAATGAAATTCAGCTAACTTCCCGCGTATATTCTTGACGTGAGTAGAGATAACAGAACTATCACTTTCTCCGTCAAATCCAAAGACCGCCTCATAGATTTGTTCCCGCGTAAATGTTTGTCCATGATGTCGCGCCAGATATTCGCATATTTCGTACTCACTTTTTGTCAACGGAACCTTTTTTGAGTTGATTTCAGCTTCTTTCGCATTGAGGTGAAAAATGACGCCGGATATTGAAAAGCTGTTTTTCTTTTCTCTTACATCACGCCGCAAGTGAGCATTTACCCGCGCTCTAAGTTCGTTTGTCCCAAACGGCTTCGTGATATAGTCATCTGCTCCAAGTCCTAATCCCTGAACAATTTCACTTTCCTGCGTTTTTGCAGTAAGGAAAATGATCGGGCAATCTACACGGTCGCGGATTTGATTGCAGAGGTCAAAACCATCAATTTCCGGCATCATAACATCCAGCAAAATCAAGCCAAACTTTGAAAAATCCATTTCTGTGACTGCCTTGGCGTTTGATTGCAGTGTAACTAAATGCTGATCTTTTTCTAAAACACGCCTGACAAGCTGGAGCATAGCTATATCATCATCCACTACCAATATATGCGCCATTATCTCACCTCTCTGCCTTGGTTTATATATCCCGCTTGAGATAACCTCTTTTTCATGGCCCTATTTGCACTCCAAGGACATCTACATTACTGTTGCGCCAAAAGGCATCAACGCCAGTTTTGCCATTTTGAAGCACTGTACTCCGAAAGGAATCCCGATAATCGTACAACACAAAAGCACCCCATTCAGCAGCGCCACCAACGCCAAAGGGATACCGCTGATAAGCAGCCACAAGATATTGGCAATCGCAGACATAGCACCGCCGCCATAATTCACATCTTTTCCAAAAGGGAAGAAAGCAAGTGACGCAAACTTAAAGCATTGACGGCCAATCGGAATACCGACAATGGTAATGCTCCATAAAACACCGGCAACCAGCCAAGAAATTCCCTGCCACAGTCCGCAGCACAAGAACCAAATAATATTGCCCAACCAATTCATCAATTCTACCTCCACGCTTAATCGGCTGACCGATTTCCGTTATATCTGGAAAACCAGAGGACTACAATTCCTATTATAGCACAAGTTGACAATATGCAAAAGAGGATGCCAAAATCCATACCTATTCTATCTGGCGGCATTAGGCCAAAGCTCGTTTCCAGAACGTAAGAAGAAAAACGAATGCCCCAACCATAAGGGATAACAAACCAGATGCCCGTGCCTAATCCTGTTTGGAGAAGCGCAACCAAAAGGCTCCCGAACACTCCAATCCCTATTCCCAAATTTTTACCAAATCGAATTGCTAATACGAAATGAATACCATACAGCAAAATGTTACTGCCCCAAAGGACAAGTGGAATTACTGTATAAAATCCGGAAGGAATTTCAGTTGTGCCGCCAACCAGTGGAAATAGCGCACCAAATAGTACACTACTCAATACGGTTGCCAAAAGTCCAGTCACAAGCAAAATAGTCAATTTGGAAAGAGCGGCTTTCTGTCTGTATGGAAGTGTCAATATATTTTGAAAATGTCCTGCTTTTGCCTCCTGTTCTGCTGCAACATAGCAGACAATCCCGATTGCAAAGGGAAAAGCAACGGCCATGATCTGAAAATAAGCAGCCAGTTTATTGATGTCATCGCTTTGGGAAACGCCTGCATACAGTAACATCATAGCCGCCCCGCATACGGCAAAAATAACGTGCAGAAGGAAAAAACAGGAATGACACAATTTGTATAAATCACTTTTCAAATAGCAGATATAGTTAGCCATTGGACTTTCCCCCACTTCCAAGCAATTTAGAGCAAATCCAAAAGGAGGCAGCAGCTAATGCCAAGCTAATGGCAAGAGCGGGAAAAATGTGCTCAACAGCCAATAACGGAGAACCGTCCTCAATGGGAAGTCCGTTAGGATGTATCTTGAAAAATGGGCATACTACACGGGCCGGAATAGCGTATGGATTAAGAAAGAACCATGCTTTTTCTGCACCAATGGTAGATGAAACAATATTCGCCACAAAAGTTATCAGCACAGAGGGAAGATACCCTGTTTTGCTTGCAATCAGCATAACAAAAGGAAGTTGCCACAAGCAAGTAAGGAACAGCAGCATACAGCCGATTATGCTGTCCAGCGGAGAAATGTTCATAGTCGTAAAACTGGCAATTCCCGTAGTAAATAACCACATGAGCAGATTGCTGATAAAAAGTGTCAGCGCCAATGATAAAATGAAAGAAAACGCCGAGGAAAAAATGTAGTTTTGTGGCGGAGGTGAAGGAAAAAAGATAGACTCCCAATCAGGGCGAAAAAGAGCCCGGAAAGGGAGTCAGGAAATGAAAGGAGTACAGTGGATGGATATCCGAAGCGACAGACAAAAAGGGCTGAGCTATGTGGAGCTGGGCCGGAAGTACCACATGGACCCACGAACAGCAAAGCGGTACGCGGAATCGCCGCAGAAGCCGGAGTACACATTGAGCGAACCCAAGCCAACAAAGATGGACCCGTACAAGCAGATCGTGGACGAGTGGCTGGAGGAGGCGCCGTATTCAGCGCTGCGGATCCTGGAGAAGCTGCGGGAGATGGGATTTGACGGGGGCTACAGCATCGTCAAGGCGTATGTGAGCAGCCGGAAGATGGACTTGAATGAGAAAGCAACAGTGCGGTTTGAGACGATGCCGGGGAAGCAGGGGCAGATGGACTGGGGATTCTTCGAGGATCACCTGGTGTACGAGGATGGAAAGTGGAAGAAACTGTACTGCTTTCTCATGATTCTAGGGTATTCGCGGATGCGGTACATCGAGTTTGTAACGGATATGAGCACAAACACACTGATACGGTGCCACCAGAACGCATTCCGGTACTTTGGAGGATACCCAGAGGAGATTCTATATGACAATATGAAGCAGGTAGTGATCAAACGGCTTTTGAAGCAGGAGGACTCCACACTGAACCGGCAGTTTGAGGATTTTGCGGGATTCTACGGATTCAAACCCATTCTGTGCCGGCCCTACCGTGGCCAGACGAAAGGAAAAGTGGAGCGGACGGTGCAGTTTGTGCGGGACAACTTCATGGTCGGAATCAAGTACAACAGCCTGGCAGACCTGAACGGACAGGCCCTGGCCTGGTGCAACAAGGTCAATGGCAAGGTTCACGCCACCACCAACGAGATTCCCTTTGAGCGGCTGAAAAAAGAGGGCCTGAGCCCTCTCTCCCGTGAGTACATCATCGACAAAATCAACCTGAGGCGGGTACAAAAAGACTGCCTCATCTCGTACGCCGGCAATCAGTACTCCGTGCCAGCGGAGTACATCGGCAAAGATGTGGCAGTCGTAGCCCTCGACAGTATGCTGGCAGCCTACTATGAAGGCAAGCAGATCGCTCTGCACCGAATATCGTATCAAAGGAAGGACATGGTTGTCAATCCTCAGCATTACCGAAGGCTTACGTTGAAGCAGACGATGGACGCAGAAAATGTTCTGCTGGAACAGGGCAAAGTGATAGATTTCCCCTTGAAGCCCTCCGATTTGTCCAGATATGACGAGGTGCTGTATGACTGAATTTACTATGGACAGGCTGAGGGAAAACCTGGAAGCCCTGAAAATGAAAAACACCCTGGAGATTCTGGATAACTACCTGGAACGGGCCGTGGCTGAAAACCTCAACATTGTGGAGGTTTTGGATCACATTTTTTCAGAAGAAGCCAAATCCAAACGGAGACGGGCCTATGAGAAGCAGATCCAGATGTCCGGCTTTCCCATCAAGAAGACCCTGGACGATTTCGATTTCTCCTTCCAGCCCTCCATCGACAAGCGCCAGATCGATGAGTTAGCTACCATGCGCTTCCTGGAAAACGGGGAGAATGTGGTCTTCCTTGGCCCGCCCGGCGTGGGCAAGACCCATCTGGCCTCCGCTCTGGGCCTTGTGGCGGCACAGCACCGCTTTTCCACCTACTACATCAACTGCCATCAGCTTATTGAGCAGCTCAAGAAGGCCCATTTTGAGAACCGTCTGCCAGACAAGCTCAAGGTTCTCGCCAAGTACAGGATGCTCATCATTGACGAGATCGGCTACCTCCCCATGGACATCCAGGGCGCAAACCTGTTCTTCCAGCTGATTGCCAGAAGGTATGAAAAAACGTCTACCGTCTTTACCTCCAACAAGACCTTCTCCCAGTGGAACGAGGTCTTTGCCGACGTCACCATCGCCTCCGCCATCCTGGACCGCGTCCTGCATCACTGCACTGTCATTAACATCAAGGGCGAGTCTTACCGCCTGAAAGAACGCAAGGAATTTATGCGCCAGAAGCAGCAAATCGTGAACACTCTTTTTGAGCAAGGAAACGCTTGATTTTGTCCCCCCTTACCGCCGAAAAACTACAAAATTTCTTCGGCGTTTTCTTACAATTTCAAATTGGCGTTGACATCCCGGCTCTTGAAGATCACGATGTAGTGGGGCGGCTGGGTGGTCTTGTCCTTCCGCAAGGTGAAGTCCACGCCGTATTTCTTGGCGCAGGGCTTGAAAGCGGCGATGTTGGCGTCGGTGATCTCAATGTTGGACAACGCCGCCCCGTGCTGCTTCAACTGCTTTAGGCTCTGCTGGCCCTGATGGAGCTTGGGGCCGTGCTTCTGGGCATCCAAAAACTTTTTCAGGGCCATTTGCAGCACTTGGGCCGTCAGCTTCCCGGTTTTCATGGATAATGCGATGGTCTTTTGAGTGACTTCCTCCTGCAAGCGTCATACCTCCTTTGCCAGAAGTCAGGGGTAAAAACTAAGGCAGCACTACCAGCCGCCGCAGGTAAATCCGCATCAGATACGCACCCGCAGGCCGTTCAGGTCGTCGGCCCGGATGCCGACGAGATACCAGGCGGCGGCATACTCAATGCGGGTGGGCTTCCAGCGGCCTCCCACCATCTCGTCGTCGCAAAGTCCGCTCAACTCCGTTTCCGCCTGCGGCGAAAACTGCGTTCGCTCCCTTGCTCCTCCTCTCCCCACAAAATCTTCGATTTTGCGGGGGCCCCATTAGCATTGTTCACAGTGCAGGCCGCCGTAATAGTCGGCCAGATCAAAGCGGATGTCGTAGCGGTCTGTCCGCTCGTCGAAGATCAATGCGCCCTGTTTCATGTTCGGGGCCTCCTTTGTCAGATTTTACCCTCCGCCATATCGTGGGCGACGAGGGCGGTGTAGTAGCTTCCCATGGTGCTGGGGGCGTTGAACAGCACCGCCAGCAGGTATTTCTTGATGTTGCGGATTTTCGTGGTGTTCTCCCGCATACAGTCCATGACGAACTCAATATGGCCGCTGTTCAGTTTCAGCAGCTTGGCCTTTACCAGCTCGGCGGGGTAGTCGTCACCGGCCACCCGGATAGACTTGCGGGCCGTGCAGACGGTTTCCACCAGCAATTCCACGATGCCGTCCAATTCCTCCCGGTCGATCTTGGAGTAGTGCAGGAGATGGTCGTATTCGATATTCTCCTTGATAAGCTCCCGGTAAATCTCAACGGCGCTCTGCGTGGCCGCTTCCGTTCCGTTCCTTTCTGGCGGCGAAGCCGCAACAGCCGCCCCAGCGGGAGGGGGTGAAAGGGAGGGAAAGGAATGGGTAATTGATCGGTCAGTAATAGCTTGGTCTTTAGTTACTCTATCTTTATTTAATTGCGTTGGATTTTCCGACGTCGGTTTTCCCGTTGTAAACTGTACCCAAGATTATGGACAGCAGGAAAAATGGCGACCCAGGTTGGTGGACAGGTTAAAAAGTAAGGACGTACCCTAAAAGTGGACGAAACAAGTAATGAAAGAAAAGGGATATAGGACAAGAGTATGTTCTAAGGGTAGGGCTGTGTGATAAAATGAGGCCAATAGAAAGGGGCATCACACATGGCACGGAAAATGTTTACCCAAGAGCAGGTGCGGGTTATGGCAGAAAATCCATACACGCTCCATGTGTCCACCACGCAGATCACCTTCACAAACGCATTCAAGGAAGAATTCTGGCGGAGATACCAGGAAGGGGATACACCCAGAACGATTATGTACGATTTGGGCTATGATCCGGAGGTACTCGGGAGGAATCGTCTCAGCGGCATCCAGAACGTAGTGTGCAAGCAGGCGGTTTCAGCGAAAGGGTTCCATGAGCGGCCGCAGCGCAGGCGCGGAGAGGGGTCTGCTGAAGGCGGAGACACAACTACCCAGGCTCAGCTGCGGCAGATGCAGCACCGGCTGAAATATCTGGAGCAGGAGGTGGAATTTCTAAAAAAAATATCCTCTGCCAGAGGTGGACGAAAGCAAGGGCCGCGGCCATGAACGAGGCTTCCACCATCTTTTCCCTGATCCACCAGACGTTATCCAACAGTGAGAACGAACTATCTGTATCCATGATGTGCCAGACAGCGGGGGTTTCCAGGTCCGGCTACTATGCGTGGTTAAACGCCGCTTCGGCCAGGCAGGTGCGGGAAGCACAGGATCGCGCTGATTTTGAGCTGGTTTTGGAGGCATACAACCGGCGGAGATATTCCAAAGGGGCGCGGGGCATCTATATGTGCCTTATCCACAATACTCCGCCGGTGGTTATGAACCTGAAAAAGATACGCCGGTTGATGAAAAAATACGGCTTGCAATGTCCGATTCGGAGGGCAAACCCTTACCGCAAAATGAAAAACGCAATGAAAACGAATCATTATGCGCCTAACCTTTTAGACCGTGAATTTGAGAGCTATGGCCCCCGGCTTGTGCTCCTCACGGACATTACTTATATCCCCTGGGGTGGGTCGTTCCTCTACCTCTGTGTGATCATGGACGCCTATACAAAGCAGGTGCTTTCCTATACCCTCAGTCCATCCTTGGATGTTGACTTTGTGCTGGACGCGGTGGATATTTTGATGCGGGAACATGGCGTCTCGCTCCATGCAGAGACCGTGATCCACAGCGACCAGGGCTGCCATTATACCAGCTGCAAATTTATTGAACTCGTTGAACACAACGAGCTTCGCCGCTCTATGTCCCGCAAAGGAAACTGCTGGGACAATGCGCCACAGGAGAGCTTCTTCGGGCATATGAAAGATTTGATTGACTTGACGGGCGATCCCTCTTTTGATGAGGTAAAGGCGATCATTGACGATTATATGTCGTATTACAACAACGAGAGGTATCAATGGGATTTGGCAAAGCTCTCTCCCAACGAATATTTCTCCTTTGTCACTACCGGCATTTATCCTCTTGATCTCCCCAGCAAACCCTCGCCGCCTGAAATCTCTAAAACCCCCAATGAGCTTGGTGCGCACACTTTGGAGCCAGAGATAGTTTCTGATCCTTTAATTAGGTGACAAATAGTTGAGATTCATTCAGCCTGCTGTCCTTTTTGATGTCTGTCCAAATTTTGGGGTGTCTATTTCTTATTTTGTCCTTGACTAAGGGTACACTTTATTGTCGGGTTTTCCGACGACGGTTTATCCAACGACGGCGGCAAAGAAACAGGCTGCTCGTGGATGATGTATTCGTTGCTGCTGAACTTGCCGCTTTCATCCGTGGTCTGGTGGCGCTCGATGTACCCGGCCCGCTCCAATTCGTTGACAGCGGAACGAATAGCGTCCTTGCTCTCTCGGTTGATATAGCACACGCCGGACAGAGTGTAATCCTAATCTTCCGGGAGGCTAAGTAGGCTCTGCTCCGCAACCTCGGCAAGACAAACAGCAGAAGCATAAGGCAAAACAGAGCGAGAGCGGCCCTCAGGGATAAGGAAAGGTTTGAGAGCAGCAGTGCAACGCCAATCACACAGACAGCGGTTTCCTGTAGGCGTGCCATGACGCGGTCCAGGCCGTAAGCGGTCTTGACCGTCCCGAAAACACCCTCCACAGCATTGCGGTCGCAGTTGTCCTGATACTCCAGTTTCTTTGCTTGACGGGACAGGCCGGGAGCTTTTGGCGGCTTTCCCAGGGCCGGACCGGACAGACGAATACCATGCTCTTTGCAAAAAGCCAGTGTCTGGCGGCTGCGGTAGATTTTGTCCGCCAGGATACGTTCCGGGTAACAGCCATAGCGCTCCCGGTACCGAGCCACCGCCCGCCAGAGGTCTTCCGATTCGTTGAAGGGCTCGAAGTCCAGCCGTTCGATCCTGGCATAGCCATCCACCAGACTGATATGCAGTTTTGAGCCAAACTCGGTATTGGCGTGGGCTTTTCCCCGAACGATGGGCCGGACCCAGGGCTGGGCCAGACTGACGATGCGCCGGGGAATGCTGTGGGTCCCGGATTCAAACATGAGGCGCTGCTGCTCGTAGACAGTAGTCATGATATTCAGGCGGTCCGCCTGCTTTGAAGACAATTTTGCACCTTTTTGAACCAATTCAGCTATGTACCTGATATCCCGGCGGATGTATTGCAGCTGTTTGCGTATCGCGGAACGGATTGCTTTCCCACTGCGCTTCTTGCTTTTGGACAGACGGAGATAGTCCTTCCGGGCGCGCTTGCGGTACATCCGGGGCTTCTTCTGTCCTGCCGCTTTACACAGCTCGTCCACCGTTTTCTCCGCTTTCTCCCGCACTTGGTTGAGTAAATCGATGTCCTGAGGATAGGCGATGTCCGCGGGGCAGCATGTGGCGTCCAGAATCAATGTCCCGCTGTTAGGCGGATCGTTCCCGTCATCCGAGTCATCCTGTTTCCCTGTCTCCGCTTTTGGGACAGACGCCTCCAGAATTGCTGCCAGGTCCTCCTCGCTGAACCGTTTCCGGAACGCCACCAGCGTGGACGCCCCGAACGGACACGGCCCGTACTCCTTCATGCCGATGAAATATTGCAGATACGGGTTTTCTCCAATGTGCTTCACCAGCCATTGGTCGCTGCATTTCAGCCGCCGCTGAATCAGCAGCGCCCCTAATGCCATCCGTGCCGGATGGGCCGGGTGACCATTGTTCACGAATCGCGCTGCATACCGCTCCTCCGCTATCTCCCACGGAACCAGCGCCGCCAGTTTCACCCAATCGTTTTCTGGGTCCAGTTTCCCATATGGAAAGATGAAATCTTCCATCCGAAGCTGACTGTTGTCCTTATACATCCACTCCGCCCCCTATAAGTGCACGCTTTTTCCTTGCTTTTTCCCAATTCCCTTGCACCTATTCTACCATATTTCATCCCATATTGCTTGTCTTCTAAGCAGTTTGAGGTTACGAAGCAGGCCCTAAGTATCTGCGACAGCAGGCCCTTGGCTTTCAGGGACAGGGACTTGTCCCGCAAGTGGTAGTTGGACATCACCGTGTACCCCTTGTTTCTCTCCACGCGGAATACTGGCATGGTTCTCCGCTCCTTTCGACGTCTGGACATGAAAAAACGCCGCAGATTTTGAAAACCTACGGCGCAGACAATCCCCCACTTAAAAACGCCATATCAAGGCTTGTCCAACCTTGCTACGGCGTTTTTGGTGTAATTATAAGGGCTGTTTAATTGTCTTTAAGATGTGTGCAATCCGCATGATTACGGGGTTTTCTGTGTTGTGCATATATTGACGGCTCTACTGCACCAGCCGCGCCAGCAGGGCCGGCAGGGCCAGTGGGGCCGACCGCGCCAGCGGCACCGGCAGGGCCAGCAGGGCCGGTGGGACCAACCGCACCGGTGGCACCCGTCGCACCGGCAGGGCCGGTGGGGCCGACTGCGCCAGCCGCGCCAGTGGCACCAGTCGCACCAACGGGGCCGGCAGGGCCGGTGGGGCCAACTGCGCCAGCGGCACCGGCAGGGCCGGCAGGGCCGGTGGGGCCGACTGCGCCAGCCGCGCCAGTGGCACCAGTCGCACCAACGGGACCGGCAGGGCCGGTGGGGCCAACCGCACCGGTGGCTCCAGTCGCACCAACGGGACCGGCAGGGCCGGTGGGGCCAACCGCACCGGTGGCTCCAGTCGCACCGGCAGGGCCGGTGGGGCCGACTGCGCCAGCCGCGCCGGTGGCACCAGTCGCACCAACGGGACCGGCAGGGCCGGTGGGACCAACCGCACCGGTGGCTCCAGTCGCACCGGCAGGGCCGGTGGGGCCGACTGCGCCAGCCGCACCGGTGGCTCCAGTCGCACCGGCAGGGCCGGTGGGGCCAACCGCGCCGGTGGCACCCGTCGCACCGGTGGCTCCGGCAGGGCCTGTGGGACCCATAGGCCCTGCAGGACCGGCAGGACCCTGAGCGCCAGCAGGGCCAACTGCTCCGGTGGCTCCGGTGGCACCCGTGGCGCCCGCAGGACCTGCGGGGCCGGGGATCCCCTGGGGACCGGTTGGGCCAGCGGGGCCATCCGGGCCGGGGTACCCCTGAGGTCCGGTGGGACCGGTTGGTCCGGTACCGGGATAGGGCGGGAAGGGACCTGGCCCCGGACTGGGACAGGGAGGTACTGGAGGCAGGGTGGGCGCAGAGCCGCAGCCGCAGCCGGTATTGCAGCCACAACCGGTATTGCAGCCACAGTTGGTATTGCAGCCACAACCGGTATTGCAGCCGCAGCCAGTGCCGCAGCCGGTATTGCAGCCGCAGCCGCAGCTGCTGCCGGTCAGATGAGCCACGACGCCGTTCTGACTGCTCTGCTCCCAATCAGAAGCATAGTATCGATTCATAACGCACTCCTTCAACTCAAAGTAGTGGATGTGGCAGTGCCACATACCATTCTATGAGGGCCGCCGCCATCGGTGCGGACTCTTTACAGAACCGTTTTTTTCTGGCATACTATAGCAAAAGGAGGCGCATGCCCTTTGAATCACATCGAGATCCCCACCCTCCTCTTCTGGGAGAACGGCAACAGCTGGTTCGGCAGTCTGGACAGCACCCGCTTTTTCATCCAGCCTGAGACCCCCGAGGGTGCGGAGGAAAAACTGCTCACCGTCCAGGTCTGGAAGGGGCCGCTGACTATGACGCTGAGCGAGATCACCGCCACAGCCGCCTTCCCCCTCTCCGAGGAGGGGCTGGCACAGACCGCCGCCTGGCTGGAGCAGCAGGCAGCGGGGCAAAGCTGAAAAACTCCCATCCGCCGGACAGCGGATGGGAGTTTTTTGTGTCAGACCAGCTCCGGGCCTCTGGTAATGGCCATTTTCAGCAGCACCGGTGTGAGCAGAGCCGAACAGATGACCGCCAGGACGATAGCGGGCAGGATGGCCGGATCAATCATCCCGGCGTTGATCCCCCGCTGGGCCACCATCAGGGCCACCTCGCTGCGGGCCACCATGCCGATGCCCACTACCAGCGACTGGTGGCGGCTCATGCGGCAGGCCAGTCCGCCCAGGCCGCAGCCCATGATCTTGGACAGCACCGCGGCCAGCACCAGCAGCAGGGCAAAGACCAAAATGCTGGAGTTCATATCCCGCAGGTTAGTCTTCATGCCAACGCTGGCAAAAAATACCGGGGTAAATACCATGTAGGAGGTGACGGTAAACTTTTTGGCCACAAACTTCCGGGCTTTGGTCACGTTGCACAGGATCAGGCCGGCGAAGTAGGCCCCTGTGATGTCCGCCACCCCGAACCACTCCTCGGAGCAGTAGGCCATCAGCAGGCAGAAGGCCAGCGACCACACCGCCACCCGACGGCTGTGCCAGTGCTCCTCCGCCACGACCGTAAAGATGCGGCGGACCACCAGCCCCACCACCAGCACAAAGGCGAAGAAGAGCGCGATGTGGACCATCACCTGCACCGGGTCGGAATCCCCGGAGCTGAAGGCGCTGAGGACGGACAGCACCACGATGCCGATGATATCGTCAATCAGAGCGGCGCTGAGGAGAGTGGTCCCTGTTTTGGTCTTCAGCTTGCCCATCTCGTTCAGCGTCTCCACCGTGATGGACACCGAGGTAGCGGAGAACACCGAACCCATAAAGGCGGATTTCAGCAGATTATAGGCGGTCAGCTCGCCGCCGCAGAAGAAAAAGAAGTACAGCCCGCCGCACAGCACCAGGGGCACCGACACCCCCAGCACCGCGATGACGCTGGCCTGAATGCCGGTCTCCTTCAGCTCCTTCATGTCGGTGTCGATGCCGGCGGTGAACATGAGCATGATAACGCCGATCTCTGCCGCCTTCACCAGAAAGTCGGTGCTCTCCAGCACGCCGAAGCCGCTGGGACCCATGATGATGCCCGCCAGCAGCGCCCCCACCACCTGGGGCAGATGGACCCGCTCGGTGAGGATGCCGAAAATCTTGGTGGACAGCAGGATAATGGCCAATAACAGCAGATAAGTATAGGATTCCATAATTTCTTCCCTCCAGAACAACCGCCCGGGTCCGTCCGGGCGTCTCTGTATTATACGCACCAGGGATATGGGAAGTCAATGGTCAAAACGGCGGGAAACGTTTCCAGTTCCCCGCCGTTTTTGGAGAAATTTTTCACCCAAAGGCCGCCAGCGCCTGGTGATAGGTCTCCAGATCCGCCGCCCACACCGGGTCGTCCGGATCGGCGCTCAGGCCGGGCCGGGCCGCCGCCAGCTCGTCGGCAAAGTAGCGGCTGAACCGGGTCGCACCCAGGGCGTCCAGGTGGTGGGCATCGTAGAACATGTCCTCGGTCAGGCCGATGGCGCAGTAGTCCTCATTGAAGTCGTGGAAGGGAACGCCGTATTTGGCAGCAATGGCCCTCACGGTGTTGAGGCAGGGCTTCTCCTCCACCTCCAGGTTGGAGGGGCTTTTTACGATCCAAAGCTCGATCCCCTCCGTCTGGCACAGGCGGATGATTGCCTCCAGCCAATACTGGTTCTTTTCCAGCAGAGGGGCCGTCTCCTCGATGCCCTCAATGGCGGGCCGGGGCTGGGGCGCCGCCTGGGGCTCCAGCATGACAAAGCCCTTGTAGGGGTCCCGGGCCTGGGAGCGGCGGAAGGTAAAGTCCGCCCGGTTCAGCTCGTTCCAGCGGCTGTGGTACATCATAAAGTTGAACAGCGTCCCCAAACGGTTTTCCCAGTCGGGGGCGGACTGCATCGCCAGCTCCACCTTGTTCCAAGACAGGGGCAGCTCGTCCATATAGGAGTAGGTCACCCCGATGTCCTTGCCCTTGTTGCCCTCGATATAATACGCCTGGTCCCCGAAGGCCATCCGGCACTCCAGCACGATCAGGGAGGGCGACTGGGTCTTCAGCGCCTCTTTAATATAGGTGTAGGTGGCCCAGATGGGCTGCTGCTGGGTGGCAAAGACGTAGCTCTTGACCCCCGTCTCCTCCCAGATCACCAGGGGACTGAAGGCGGCGTAGGCGTGGCTGGGGCCGAAGAACATCACCTCAAACTGGTCCGGCTCCTCGTTGTAGAAGCCCCCCACCTTGTTGGTCATGTCCCAGGCTCCGGACAAGGATTTTCGGGCCATCACCCGCTGGACAGGGTACAAGATCAGCCCCAGCAGCGCCAGAAAGGCCAACGTCTTATAGAAAAATTTCCGTTTATCCTTCATGACTCCACCTCAGAACTGGAAGTAGGCAAAGGCCCTGACGTCGTAGCCCGGACCGTAGACGCCAAAAATCAGCACAATCAGCGCCAGCCCCAGGTAGCACCCCCACCGGACGGCCAGCGGCCAACGGGACACCATGGCGATGGCGTCCGTCCTCTCGTCGGCCAGATCAAAGAGGAACAGCAGCAGCAGAGCCCCCAGCAGGAAGGCCCCCTGGCGCAGCCCCAGGCCCATGGCCTCCAGGCCCGTCAGGTTGGTCAGAAGGTTTTTGCAGTACTGCGCCGGATCACCGATCCCCCACAGCGCATGCCGGACCACATAGAGGGCGTCCCCAATATTGGCCGCCCGGAAGAAGATCAGGGAAAAGCAGGACAGGGCGAAGGTGGTCAGGATGGCCAGCAGGTGGAGGGGCGGCGGCTTGGGCGGCTCCTTGGACCGGTGACAAGCCCGTTCCAGGTTGATGTACACCGCCTGGAGCAGGCCCCAGATCACAAAGGACCACTCCGCCCCGTGCCACAGGCCGCTGAGGAAGAAGGTGATGGTGGTGAACAGATACTGCTTCGCCCTCCCCTTCCGGCTGCCCCCCAGGGGGATGTAGACGTACTCGGTGAACCACTGGCTCAGGGAGATGTGGTTGCGCTGCCAGTAGTTGCTGATGGAGTGGGAGAAAAAATAGGGGGACTTGAAGTTGACCATCAGATCGACGCCCATCATTTTGGCGCAGCCCCGGGCGATGTCGGAGTAGCCGCCGAAGTCGCAGTAAATCTGGAAGGCAAAGGCGCAGGTAGCCAGCACCAGCGCCCCGCCCTGGTAGTTCTCCAGGTTCAGGTAAACCGGGTCCACAATGAGGACGGCCAGCTGGTCGGCCACCACCATTTTTTTGAAAAAGCCCCAGGCCATCAGCTTGGCCCCCCAGGTGACGCTGCGATAGTCGAAGGGGTGCTCCCTCTTCAACTGGGGCAGCAGGTTGGACGCCTTCTCGATGGGACCCGCCACCAGCTGGGGAAAGAAGGAGACAAACAGGGCGAAGGTGACAAAGTCCCGCTCCGGCTCCAGCTTGCCCTTGTAGACGTCCAGGGTGTAGCTCAGCGTCTGGAAGGTGTAGAAGGAGATGCCCACTGGCAGGATGATGCTCAGCGCCGGGGCGGAGAAGGGAATGGAAACCGCCTTGCACAGGGCGGTGAGGGTCTCGCCAAAGAAGTTCAGGTACTTGAAGAAGAACAGCAGTCCCAGGTTCATGGTCAGACTGACCGCCAGCAGCCACTTTTTTCTCTTGGGACAGCGCGCCATCCCCAGGCCGCAGCAGTAATCCACCAGAGTGGAGAACAAAATCAGCACAATAAACTCCGGCTTCCAGCACATATAGAAGTAGTAGCTGGCAAGGAGCAGCATATACTTTTGGAGGCGGAAGGGCAGAGCGTAATACAGAACAAAGACACAGGGGAAGAAGACCAGGAAGGGCAGGGAGTTAAACAGCATAGGAACCTCCGCAGATTGGAATATGTTGTGGACCAGTATATCACAAGCGGAGCAGGAAGGAAAGTTAAGTTTTTGTTTTTCTTGCTCCAGGGGGCAAAAGCTGGTATACTATAACATCAAGATTCTGAACTGAGGGAGACTTCCGCCATGAAAAAACTGATGGTTCTCGACGGCAATTCCATCGTCAACCGGGCCTTTTACGGGGTGAGCCAGAGCCTGACCACCCGGGAGGGCCAGCCCACCAACGCCATTTTCGGCTTTCTCAACATCCTCAACAAGCTGCTGGACGAGGTTTCCCCCGACGCGCTGTGCGTCACCTTCGACCGGTCTGCCCCCACCTTCCGCCATCAGACCTACGACCAGTACAAGGCCAACCGCAAGGGGATGCCCGAGGAGCTGGCCAGTCAGATGCCCCTGCTGAAGGAGGTGCTGGCTGCCCTGAACGTCCCCAGATACGAGCTGGACGGCTGGGAGGCCGACGATCTGCTGGGCACCATCGCCAGGCTGGACGAGGAGGCCGGGTGGGAGACGGTGATCGTCACCGGGGACAAGGATTCCCTCCAGCTGGTGACGGGGAAGACCACCGTCAAGCTGGTATCCACCCGCATGGGCCGCACCACAACCAAGGATGTCACTCCGGAGTCCTTCCAGGAGGAGTACGGCTTCGCCCCAAAAAACATCATCGACCTGAAGGCCCTCATGGGGGACTCCTCCGACAACTACCCCGGCGTGAAGGGGGTGGGAGAAAAGACCGCCATGGCCCTGATCCAGCTCTACCACACCATCGCCCGCCTCTACGACCACATGCCTGGCATCTGCTCCGCCCCCGGCACACCCGCCAAGCCCGGCCTCATTAAGAAGCTGGAGGAGGGCAAGGAGAGCGCCTTCCTGTCCTACGACCTGGCCACCATCCGCACCGACGCTCCCATCGCCTTCCAGCCCGAGGACAATCTGCGCCAGGCCCCGGACAACGACAAGCTATATCAGCTCTTTTTGGACCTGGAGTTTGCCAAGCTCATCGACCGGTACCACCTCACCGCCCCCCAGGGGGAGCAGGCAGTCCAATCGGATGTCCCCGCCGTGCTGGAGGGGGGCTGCTATCTGGAGACGGACATCACCCCGGAGCACGCCCGGAGCCTGCTGGAGCTGTGGCGGACCAAGGAGGTGGTCCACATTGTCGCGCTCCCCTCGCTGGACGCGGTCTGCGTGGAGTGCCATCTGAACGACGACTCCTGGAACGCCAGCCTTTTGCGGGCGGACAAGCTGGAGCATTACAATGAAATGATTCGGGTCCTTTTCTCCGACCCCGCCATCAAAAAGGCGGTCCACGGCCTGAAAAATCTGTGCCGGGCCCTGCTGGCCGAGGGCATCTCCCCCGCCGGGTTCGTCTTTGACACCGAGGTGGCCGCCTATCTCCTGGCCCCCGCCGACGGCAGCTATGAGCTGGAAAAGCTGGGCCTGACCTGCTACAGCCAGCAATTTCCCAAGGCCAGCCTCTACCTGGATGAGGGGGCCTTCGGCCCCCTGTCCGATCCGGAGCCTCCCGCCCAGGCCATGATGCGCCACTGCCTCCTCATCGACGCCCTGCGGGACACCTTCACCGCCCGGCTTCGGGAGCTGGGCATGTGGGAGCTGTATGAGACGGTGGACCTCCCCCTGTGTCAGGTGCTGGCTGAGATGGAGACCGAGGGCTTCCTCATTGACCGGGGGGCGCTGGCGGAGTTCGGAACCATGCTGTCCGGGCGAATTGATGCGGTCCAAAAGACCATCTACGCCCTGGCCGGGGAGGACACCTTTAACATCAACTCCACCCAGCAGCTGGGGGGTATCCTATTCGACAAGCTGGGCCTTCCCCCGGTGAAAAAGACCAAAACCGGCTACTCCACCAACGCCGACGTGCTGGAAAAGCTGCGGGGCGAGCACCCCATCATCGAACACATCCTGGAGTACCGCCAGCTCACCAAGCTGAAGTCCACCTACGCGGACGGTCTAGGCAAGGTCATCGGTCCGGACGGACGCATCCACACCTCCTTCCAGAATACCGTCACCGCCACTGGGCGGCTCAGCTCCACCGAACCCAATCTGCAAAACATCCCCGTCCGCACCGAGCTGGGGGCAGAGCTGCGGAAAATGTTCGCCGCCCCCGCCGGGCGGGTGCTGGTGGACGCGGACTACTCCCAGATCGAGCTTCGCCTGCTGGCCCACATGGCCGGGGACCAGGCCATGATCGACGGCTTCCGGTCCGGGGAGGACATCCACACCATCACCGCCTCCCAGGTCTTCGGCGTGCCTCTGGAAGAGGTCACCGCTCAGATGCGCCGGAGCGCCAAGGCGGTGAACTTCGGCATCGTCTACGGCATTTCCCCCTTCTCCCTGTCCCAGGACATCGGGGTCACCGTGCAGGAGGCCAAGGCGTATATGGACCTCTACTTCGCCCACTACGCCGGGGTGCGGACCTATATGGACGCCGTGGTGGAGCAGGCCAAACAGGCCGGGTATGTGTCCACCCTGTGGGGACGGCGGCGGTGGATCCCCGAAATCAAATCCTCCAACTTCAACACCCGGTCCTTCGGGGAGCGGGTAGCCCTCAACGCCCCCATCCAGGGCACTGCCGCCGACATCATCAAGCTGGCCATGATCCGGGTGCGGGACCGGCTGAAAACCGAGGGGCTGGAGGGCAAGCTGGTCCTCCAGGTCCACGACGAGCTGATCGTGGAGTGCCCGGAATCGGAGGCGGACGCCATCTGCAAGCTGGTGGAGGAGGAAATGGAGGGCGTAGCCGCTCTGTCCATCCCCCTGCTGGCCGAGACCCACGCCGGAAAAACCTGGGCGGAGGCCCACTGACCATTTATCCGCCCAAAATGACCGACTGTCCCAAACTCCTTGCAGGGACAAATTCCCTTTGATATACTGAGGATGACCTGAAAACGGGCCGCCGAGGGCGGCGGCCCTTACATTGAGAGGAGGTCATCCCATGAAAAACCGTACTGGTCAAATTTTGCTGATTGCGTTTGTGCTGACCCTGGCCGCATACCTTGTGATGTTCGCAGCCTTCTTTTCCCAGTTTCCGATCAGCGCGTCCCCTCTGCTCCAATTTTTAATTCTGTACTTCCATGCGATTCCCATGCTTCTGATTCAACTGCTTCTGTTCCGGCTGTCCAAGCCCTGGTGGTGGAAACTGCTCCCCTTTCTACCCATGCTCGTGGTCGGGCTGGCCTTTTTACGCATCGCTGAGTGGCATATTCTGGGCTGGATTCTTGTCTTGTGGTGGTGCGCCGCCCCGGCGGCGGGGTGCGTGCTGGCCTGGGCGGCTTACGGGCTGTGTAGGCTGTATCAAAAGGGGGATATCCGCAATGCTCATTAGTGCTGTGTTCTCGCTGTGCTCCACCCTCATCACCTTCGCCATCCTCTGCGCCCCCTTCTGCGGACTCCAGCTGATCCTTTGCCGGTGTTCTATCAAAGCGGTCCGGCTGGCCCCGCTGGTCCTGTTCGGAGCGGGCTTTCTGTGGGGCTGGCAGTATCTGGACCGCCACTACAACTGGGACGCCCTGCTGGGTATTCTGGTTATGTTCCCCTGCGTCCTGGGCCTGATTGGCAGCGGAGCGGGCTGGTTCATCTGGAAAAAGCGCCCCCGCTACTAAGGAGGGATTTCTTTGGACAACGCCGTCTATATCGTCTTTTCCGCCACCCCCACTGGGACAGGGCGGCTCATCCGCAAGGCTACTCGAAACCAGTACAACCACGTGTCCCTCTCCCTTAACCGGGACATCCGCAAGATGTACTCCTTCGCCCGAATCCACCGGGCCATCCCCCTGTACGGCGGCTTCGTGGTGGAGTCCATCCTCCGGTATCAGTCCTTCGCCGGGGCCGCCCGGGTGAAGATCTGCCGGGTGGAGGTGCCCGAGCTCCAGCTGACCTGGCTCCACAACTGCCTAGACCGGCTGTGGAACGAGCGGGAGGAGTACATCTACAACACCCCCGCCGCCCTGGCCTCCCTGGTCCATCTCCGGCCCAGCATCTCCCGGGCCTACACCTGCGTCACCTTTGTCCAGAAGCTGCTGGCCCGGTATGAGCTGGCCGGGGTGACAGAGGCCGACCGGCCCACCGTCCGGGCGCTGGAGCGCCGCCTGACCCCCTATGTGATCTATGAGGGACCCGCTCCTGTCCGGGCCGGAGACTGGGGGGAGGACTCCTACCCGGTGGAGACCACCACCCGCTACGCCGTCTATACCACCGCCCGCCACTTCGGACGCCTGGCCAAACGGGTACTTATGGGGGTGAGCTGAATGAAAGGCAGGAAATGGGCCGGGAGGGGACTGCTGCTGTTAGGGCTTGTCCCGTTTTTGTTCGCCCTTGGCTTCTGCCTCGTCAGCTGCCTGCTTGACAGCGGCAGAACATCATTTTGGGAGTACCTGGTGATGTGGAGCTTTTTATATTGGTACACATATGTAATTGGAATGATTTTGCTCGTACTGTCCGCTGTACTCAGGGAGAAATCAAAGCATGGATAAAAGCAGAAGAAACGCATATGGGATCATGCTCCTTGTTCTGATAGGCTGCGGGATCATGGCCTGGATGGAAGGGGCACTGCGTCCGGTCTATCCGGTGAAATCCGCCCTGAAAATCGCTGTATTCCTGGGCTGCGCCGGGCTGTACACACTCCTGTCCGGGGACAGGAGGCCCTTCCGTGTCCTCCGAAAGGCCGTGGCTGTGAGGCTGGCCGTTCCCCTGGCCCTGGGGGTGCTGGTGTTCCTACTGGGAGGCTACGTGCTCCTCTCCCCCTGGCTGGACCTGTCCGCCATCCCGGAAAATCTGGCCGCCAAGGAGGGTATCACACGGGAGACCTTTCCCCTGGCCGCCGCCTATATTACCCTGTGCAACTCCCTGCTGGAGGAGTTTTTCTTCCGGGGCTTCGCCTTTTTGACCCTGTACCAGATGGGATTCAAAAAACTGGCTTACGGCTTCTCCGCCTTGGCCTTCGCCCTGTACCACGTGTCCATTGCCGACGGCTGGGGCTCCCCCGCTCTTATCGTTCTGATGGTGGCCGGACTCACCGCCGCCGGCCTGCTCTTCAACTGGCTGGACCGGGAGGGGGGCGTTCTCCCCTCCTGGCTGGTCCACATGGGGGCCAATCTTGGTACTAACGGGGTGGGGTTTATTCTGTTCGGCATCCTGTAGGAGTACACATTGTTCGCCCCTACACACCTTAAGAAGGAGTGTTTCTATGTATTACGAGATCGTCCCCATGGACCGCAGCCATATCCCTCAGATTGCGGCGCTGGAGCGGGAGTGCTTCACCGACCCCTGGAGCGAGCATCTGCTGGAGGACGCCCTGTTCGACCCCCAGGCCAGCTTCATCGTGGCCGAGGACGGAGAGGAGGGCAACATCCTGGGTTACGCCGGCCTCCACGCGATTCTGGACGAGGGCTACATTGACAACATTGCCGTGGCCCCCGACGCCCGGCGGCACGGGGTGGCCTCCGCCCTGCTGGACGTGTTCTGCCGCTTCGGGGCGGCCAATCTGGCCTTCCTCACCCTGGAGGTCCGCCAGTCCAACGCCGCCGCCATCGCCCTGTATGAGAAGCACGGCTTTCAGCGGGCCGGCCTGCGTCCGGGCTACTACCAACACCCCCGGGAGGACGCCGTCATTATGACCAGAGAATTTCCAAAGGAGAGCACAACATGAACATTCTAGCCATTGAGTCCTCCTGCGACGACACCGCCGCCGCCGTCGTCCGGGACGGGCGGACGGTGCTGTCCAGCTGCGTGTCCTCCCAGATTGAGATGCACAGCATTTACGGCGGGGTGGTGCCTGAAATCGCCTCCCGGAAGCATGTGGAGGCCGTTTCCGGTCTGGCGGACAAGGCTGTCTCCGACGCCGGGCTGACCAAAGCGGATTTGGACGCTGTGGCCGTCACCTACGCCCCCGGCCTCATCGGGGCAGTGCTGGTGGGGGTTAACTTCGCCAAGGGGGCGGCTCTGGCGCTGGACCTGCCCCTCATCCCCGTCCACCACGTCCGGGGACACATCGCCGCTAACTACATCACCCACCCCGATCTGGAGCCCCCCTTCGTCTGCCTGTGCGTCTCCGGGGGGACCACCGCCATTGTGGACGTGCGGTCCTATACCAGCATGGCCGTCCTGGGTTCCACTCGGGACGACGCCGCCGGGGAGTGCTTTGACAAGGTGGCCCGGGTGCTGGGCATCGGCTATCCTGGAGGCGGTCCCATGGACCGGCTGGCTCAGGGAGGAGACGACCAGGCATACCCCCTCCCCGTCGCCCACGTGTCCGGGGCGGAGCTGGACATGTCTTTCTCCGGCCTGAAAACCGCCAGCCTGAACCTGATCCACAACGCCCAGCAGAAGGGGGAGGCGCTGGACCTGCCCGCCTTCGCCGCCAGCTTCGGCAAAGCGGTGAGCGACAGCCTGATCCCCCGGGTGATGGCCGCCGCCCGGCAGACGGGCTATGGAAAAATCGCCGTGGCCGGAGGGGTAGCCGCCAACCGCCGCATCCGGGCGGACCTCCAGGCCGCCTGCACCCAGAGCGGGGACCGGCTGTTCCTCCCGGAGCTGTGCTGGTGCGGAGACAACGCCGCCATGATTGGCTGTCAAGGCTTTTTTGAGTTCCAGGCAGGACATCTGGCCGGCTGGGACCTGAACGCCTATGCCACACGGGATATCGCCCTGGGATGATGTGCGTTATGTCACCCAGGATGTTTGCACAGTTTCTTTCAGATGTGGAAAACCCAGTGGAAACTGTGCAAAACCTTCTCAGACTCTTTTATGGTCCAGCATTATGTAAATAGCCGGGCGAAAAAAGTGCGCCGTTTGTCAAGAGAAATGCGAAAAATTTTATAAATTTTTTTAGCACAATGCGGGGAGGCCAGGAAAAGCGGCGGCGAAAAGCTCCGCCGCGGTATGGAATCCGAACATTTTCCGAGGATAGTTATTGATCCATTCTGTCGTCTCCCGGAGCTTTTTCCGGGAGACCTTCTTAAAGTCCGTCCCTTTCGGGTGGCGGCGGCGGGTCATGCCGTTTTGTTTCTCATTGGAGCCCCGTTCGCTGGAGCTGTACGGATGGCAATAATAGACCGTCGTCCTCTTTTCTCCCGGGCGTAGACAAGACCGCTCCATACCCTCCACGTCCGCAAACTCGGAGCCGTTGTCAACGGTGATTGAACGGAACACAACCGGGAACAAAGCCCCGAGTTTCCGCTCCAGGCGGTCCAGGGCGGCAACGACCATTTTCGCCTCGCCCGTTTTAATTTTTATGTTTATTTGGTTCCTTGTGACGCGGCCAGTCAGGGCGAGGACCCGCTCCAGGCTCCCGTCCTTGGCGCTCTCTACTGTGTCCATTTCCCAATGCCCGACCTCCTCCCGGGCGTTGATCTCCCTGGGGCGCTCCTCTATGCTCTTACCCCTGCAATTCCGGGCGGCCCTTGGCTTTTGCTTTTCTTTCTTTTTGCCCTGGTTCCGTTTAATGGGGAGGTCTGCGCTTGAAACGCCCGGTATAATCCCCATTTCGATATAGCGGTAAAGGGTCCGGGGCGATATTTTAGTATCAAATTCCATCCCTTTAACCGCAATTTCCCCGAGGGCGGCCTCCGGGGACCGATAGCCGTCCTTTAGGACCTCTCCGAGGTAGTTTGCCAGCTTGTGGTCCTTCCCGATCTTGAGGTCCGGGCCCTTGCCGGAGAATGTGGCCTCGTATTTCTCCCGGGCGATCTCGGGTATATAGCACTCATAATCTATGAGGTCCGTCGTGCGCTGGACGCCGAGGCCCCGCTTGATCTCCCGGTAAATAGTGGAGACGTGCCGCCCGATCTCGTCGGCTATCTTTTGGGGGGTCCATCCATCCTTGAGGCGGGTTTCAATTCGTAGCCGCTCCCTCCAGGTCAAATGTTTATAATGCTTTCCCATAACGCAAGCCTCCAATATATAAAAATCCCCGCTCGACCACTGGCCGGGCGGGGTTGTGTTTATATCAGGTCCCGAGGGTGTACGCCGAGGGCGTCCGCAAGGGCGAGGGCGTTCTTTAGGGAGGTATTCTCCACTTTTGAGGTCCCGCCCTCTATCCCTTGTATTTGCCGGATACCTACGCCGGATAGCTCCGCAAGCTCGCGGAGCCCGAGCCCCCGCTCGGCCCGGAGTTTTGCGAGTTTGCTTGTGCTGGCCGTTGTTCCCTTTCTCATGCTGTCCGCCTCCCTTGTGTTTGTGCCTCTTATATTACGCTAATTTTACCACAAAGTCAAGCCCCAAAAATCCGCCGGGGGAAATTCTTCCCGCGGCGGGTGTTTCTATCCCGATCCGATCAGCCAATCCGCCGAGACGGCGAAAATTTTCGTTAAGGCGAGGAGCTCATAGTCGGTCACAAGGCGGGAGCCGCTCTCGATCCGGCTTATTACGTCCTGTTCCATAATGACGCCCTCCGTGGTCATTTTTGCCGCAAGGGCAGACTGTGACAATCTGGCCCGGAGGCGTAGCTCTCGGACGCGGTCCCCGGATATGTTCCCCTTTCCCTCAAACTGGAATTTTTTCACGGTTCCGCCTCCTTGCTATGGAAATACCCCATATTTTAATTGACTTTAACATGAAAAAGCCCCCTACTCATGGTAATATTCCATAGCTTATCAAAAGAAAAGGCGTACCAAAAGCAAAGAAAAGGGCCGGAGGCGTTACCCTCCAGCCCTTTTTTCTACTGCTTGCCCTCCCGGGCGTCGTGATATGTGGCCGCCACGACCACGGCCTTGAGCGTCTCCTTGCGGAGGTTGAGGTCCGTCTCGCATACCTCCGCCGGGGTTCCGCCGTTCACGGCTCCGGCCTCCAGGAGCGCCGCGGCGGTGGGTTTCCAGTATTCCGGGACGTCCTTCAAATCCTTATAGATCGGGTTTTCCTCGTCGAGGACCTCCCGGACGGTCTCCCGGATCAGTGCCTTTAATTCCTCTTTGCTCATGTTCTCGATCTCCTCCTCATAGTTGATATAGGGGATTTTCCCCCACTTGGTCCACTTGCGGGCGTTGTATCCGGCCTTTGTCCCGATATTGGAGACGGCGGTCACTTGGACCTTGTTCCTCCATTTCGGAGTACATTCGACCGCGAGGCCGTCCCCGATATATACCCCAATATGCCCCTTTACCCATACCGCCGCCCCGGGGACGATCCGGGAGAAATCGGTGGAGACCTCCTTACAAATTTTAATCATGCCGTCCGCCGACACGTCCGGGCAAGCCCCCGCCGCAAATGCCGCCGCGGTCGGGTAGGTTGCGCCGCCATATCTTTTGGAGACGTCCCCGCTCCAGCCCCACAAAATCCCTTTTATGAGGTTGACGCAATCAAAGCCGAATGTATCGGCGGAGGCGGCGTTGATCCGTGCCTTTTGTGCCTCGCTTGTATTGTAGGCGTGATTTTTGGTATATCTCGCCTTGTTCTCCGGCGTCATAGGGGCCCCAAAGCACCCCATGATATAAAGGGTTTTGAAATTCCCCGCCACGGTGAGGAGCTTGTCCACAAACACGCCGGAGGGCATGAGGCCGGAGGTGTCCGCCGGAGCGTATCGGTCAAAGTAGGTTTTCCCGTACCCGGCGCGGCGGGCCCGGGCGGCCTCGCCCTGGTCGGCGGGCCGCTCAAACTGGAGGAGGACGGCGTCGGAGGCGGTTCGGACGTCCTGGGCGCTTTTCAGCGTGGAGAGGACGCCCTTGTAACTCCCGGCGAGCTCCTGGAGCAAAAAACCGACCTGTGTCTCCAGGTCCCCCACGGACCGACCCGCCGCCCGGACATAGGCCAGGAGGGCCGCCTTGCGGGTCTTATAGGTCCACTGTGCGAGGCCATACCCCGCGCCGTCCCCGGCGAAATTGGTATAGGTTCCGGCGTCCACGGCGGCGGTATAGGCGGCGTCTGTGAGGCCGAGCTTTTTCTCGTGGGTGTTTTGCAAGTTCGCCGGGTTGAGGCCGCTCTCGGCGTAAAGGTTCCCCATGAGCCCCGCCGCCCCCGCGGGCGTCAAGCCCGCGGCGGTGAGGCGGCTCCAGATATAGTTTTCTCTTTCTGCCCCCGTCATTTCAGCAACTCCTCCCCCTTATTTTCCGTGGTACTTTTCAGCTTTTCAATCAATGCCACAAGGAAAGACGGGAGCGGGACGCCGATCTGCGAAATGTTCTCAAGGATCGAAATACACTCATTGAGAACGAGCCAGATTGTCACGAGGAGGCCGAAAAAGAAGAATCCGCCGAAATCGACCTCGATCTGGCCCGCCGCCGTCTGTACCACCCAATCGGCCACAATCGCCACGACGACGGCCAGGAGATAGGCGGCCTTTTTTACAATCCCCATAATTCCCACGCGGGAACAAAGCTCGCCCCGGGTCCATGCCCGGACCATGCCAGAGATATAGTCCACGACCATAACAAGGAAAAGGACCGCCACGGGGAGGGCGAGTTCCTGGAAGTATGCCGCGGCTCCGGCCACGGCGGCGGCGATCACGCCACGAAAAATATTTTCTTTCATTGTCTTTTGTTCCTCCTTCTTAAAGCTCGGCCTTTATGGCCGCCACAATATCCGCCTTGAGGGTTTTCCCGGCGAGGCTGATCCCGTGCTCCTTGGCGTATTCTTTGAGTTGGGGGATCGTCATAGCCTCCAGGTCTGCGGCCTCCGCCGCCGCGGGCGCGGGCTTGTCCGGGAGGCTCCAGGCGTCCGGGTCGTCGTCCGGGCCGAAACTCGTCTCCCGGATACACTCCCGGACGGTCCCGTCTGTCCAAACCATATACTCGCCCGCCTTATATGTATCATGGGCCCCCTGGACCTCCACAAAGGGGCGGGCGGTCTCCGGCGTGTTTCCGTGGAGGGGCCTCCAGAATGTGCGCCACGCGGTCCCCTCCGGGGAAATGTCCGGGTAAACCGCGCTGTCGTGCTCCTGGAAACACTCCCACGTCTGGCCGCCCGCGTTCCGCACGTCCCCGACCTTATAGGCGGCCCCGGGGCTCCAGTCCTCATAAAGGGCGGAGACCGCGATCCTCTGGCCGTCGTCGAGGTCCAGCCCCGGCAACGTCAGGCGGGCGATCTTTGCGGCGGCGATCGTGGCCTCCGGGCCCATGCGCTGGACGGTCGCGGCAACGGGGAGGGTGTGGTCCACCTCCACAAGGACGCTCTCCAGCTCGTACCATTCATAGAAAAAGCCTCCTTCCTGGGCCTCGTGAATCAGGGCCCCGATTATGCACTCGTAAACGCTCCTTTTGTCCTCCTGTGCTCTTGTGAAGGATACGACGGGGTCCAATACCTGGATCGCCTCGTCGGATTTAATACGGAGGTAGCGGCGGGGCCGCCCGCCGTCCCTCATTATGCCGATCGTGTATTCAAGCATAGGTTTCTCCTCCTTTTGTCCGCCTCCCGGACGGCGTTTTTCAAAACTGGCCGGATCGGGAGGACGTGCTTTTCATACTGTTTCTTTCCCGCACAATGTTTAAGCTGTCCGGCCCTGGACAGAATCCCCCGGGCCTGTTTCGGGTCTACCCGCCGCCGCGCCTCGATCCGTTTACTCGCCCGTGTGCATTGTCTTTTTAGGCGGAGGAGGTTCCGCTTGCGGATCAGGGTTAAGCCCCGTTTCATGCGATACCCCACGGCGTCGACCATGCGCTTTCGGGTATTGTAGACTTGCCAATTTTCCTTTAGGCGTAGGCCCATACGGGCGAGGTATTCCATGATCGCCCGGATCGCCTTGTGGAGCCTTTTCTTGTTCGGGCCGAAAAAAGTAAAATTATCAATATACCGCCCATATCGGCGGATACCGAGCTTTTCCCGGATATAGTGGTCCAGGGGCTCAAGTACGGCGTTAGCGAGCCATTGAGAAATATAAAAGCCTATTTTGATCCCGGCCTTGATGATCTTCCATATCAGGGCGAGAAATTCCCGGTCCTTGATTTTCCTGCAAAGGAATCTCATAACCACGCGAGGAGATAGGGAATCATAGAATTTTTTAATATCCGCCTCGCCGCCGTACTTTGTCCCCTTGCGGTCTTTGTCGAGCCATTTCTCAATCGCTTTTTTCTCCCTGTGCGGGCCCCGGCCCGGGATACTCCCACAACAAAAATAATCCATGCCCCGCATAAGGATGGGCTTTAAGACTTGGACGATCATGTGGTGGATATATTGGTCCGGCCAGAGGGCGGGCTCGTTGATAATCCTGGTTTTCCCTGCGGTGGGGTCGTACCGCTCAAAGGTCCGGGCGGGTTTCGGGTGGAAGTTCCGGGCGATCTTGCAAAGCTCCTCCGCCCGTTCCTCCTTCGTCCGCTCCACCCATTGAGCGGTTTTATTGTCTTTGCGATCCTCGTTTATTTCCTCGATCGCCTGGAGGGCGTTCTCCTTTTTGCAAAGCCTCTCCATGAGGAATCCTATTCTTTTCATGTTTCGCCTCTCGGATGTAAATAAATTTTCTTATTCACCTCACGGTCTTTCAAACCAAAAAGGCTTACTAAACCATGTCCCTACGGCAATTTTTACCGAGCGGTACGGAAAAGGCTACGCGGTGAGACTATGTCTTGAATAAGTAGGCGCGAGCCGAGGTTGGCGTTGGTGTTGGCGGGCGTGTTGTTGCCGTTGAGGTAGAACGGCCCCGCGTTGGTGCCGTTGCCATAGTTGCCGCCGATATTGAGGGCCCGGACCCCGGTGTTATAATTGCAATAATCCGGGACGCGGGAGCCAAAAAGCCCGGTCGCATAGCGTAGCCAGTCCCTTTTTATTTGTATCCCTCCTTTTCGTCAATGTGTGTTTATCGTTACCTCCGGGGGGTTGCGACCCCCCGGTCCCCCCGGCGGCTACGCCGCCCGAGGGAGCTTTTGAAGGCGCGAGCCGAGGCTGGCGTAGGTGTTGGCGGGCGTGCTGTAGCCGTAGAGGCAGAACGGCCCCGCGTTGGTGCCGTAGCCATAGTGCCGCCGATATTGAGGGCCCGGACCCCGGCGTTATAATAGCAATAATCCGGGACGAACGTCGTCTCGGACCCGCCGATCTCCGAGGGATAAATAAAACTCGGGTCGTTGGTGTCGTGGCCCCATGCCTTGATCCATCCACTCGACGCGGCCCGTTTGTTGCTCCGCACCACGGCCCCGGTCCCGTTGTAGGCGTCGGAGAAGTTAGCCGGGTTGTTATAGGTGCAAATATTGGTATCGGAGAAAATGATCCCGTCTCTCCACTCGCGGACGTTGCCCCACGGGTTTTCAATGTTCCGATACTGGACGGCGGTCTGGCCGTCTGTCCCCGCGGCGCGGCCTGTGTGGTAGGTCATGGAATCGGTGGCCCCGGTGTTGATCTTTGCGCCGGAGCTTACGTTACCCTGTCCGATCGCCGTCTGGCCGTTCCAGTCCGCATATTCCACGATATACAAAAACCACCACGTCAAATGTAAAGCAATATCCGCTTGCCAATACTCCGCGCCGAGGGCATGAATCCCGCTCCTGAAGGTGGCGAGGGGCGTCGAAACTTTCGGGGCCTGTCCGCTCCTGGACATATAGGAGCCGTCGCACTCATAGCGGCCAATATAGACAACATCCCGCTCGCCGACTCCGTCCCCGCGGTCCCGGTGGGCCGGGGAAACCTGATAGCCCGGGGTCGCCTTGTCCGCGATCTGGACCTTAAAGGGCGCGTGAGATACCTTTACCCAATATTTCGGAATTTTCACAAGGACGTTATTCCCGTCCGTTACTTTTGTCATGCCGGACCACGGTAGGCGGTTGTCAAAGGGGGAGGACCCGGCCCCGTTTCCCACGGCTGGGACGGGGTCCGTAAAGAGGGCCGCGTCGTCGCCTCTTGTGAGCTTGGTCGTGCTGGAGCCGTCCCATGCCGCGCTATAAATATGGACATATGCGAGGGAGAGGGTTTTTGTCTGGCCGTTCGCCGTGATCTGTACCGTCCCGCTCGCCTCCTGTCCGCTCTTGGTGGCGGTTATGGTGTAGGTGCCCGCCTCCTTTACTGTAAAGACGACGGAGCCCGTGGAGGTCTTTGTCTGCGTGTTGGAGCCCTTCGCACAAGTGACGGTTGAGCTGCTCTCCACGTTGACGGTAATCGTAGCGGAGAAAAATTCAAGGTTGAGGACTTTCGACTGGCCGCCCGCCGTGATCTGTACCGTCCCGCTCGTGGTCTCTCCATTCATGGAGCCTGTGATCTGCCACGTCCCCGCATTGTGGACCATAAACACGACGGAGCCGTTGGAGGTCCCTTCGAGGGAGGTCTTGCCGTCCGTACAAGTGACAAAAGCCCCGGCGGCGATATTGACGGTAATCGTGGATCGGAAATATTCAAGGGTGAGGGTTTTCGCCTCGCCGGAGGCGGTGATCTGGACCGTCCCGCTTGTGGTCTCGTCTCCCGTGGTGGCCGTTATGGTGTAGGTGGCCGCCGAGGTGACGGTAAAGACGACGGAGCCCGTCTCGGAGGTTTTGGTCTGCGTTTTTCCGCCGCCCTCACATACCACGGAGGAGCCCGCCTCCACGTTGACGGTAATCGTGGACTCGAAAAAGGCCAGGGCGGCGGCGTACTGCTTCGCCGTGTCCACCACGATCTCGACGGTGTTCGAGGGGAGGCCGTCCCGCTCCGCCGAGACGCTCCAGGTCCCATAATCCGGGACATTGAACACGACCGCCGCGCCCGTGGAGGTCTGCTCGTAGCTCTTGGAGCCGTTGGAGCACGTCACAACGGCCCCCGCCGCCACGGTCACAATAATTTGAGGGTAAAGCCCGCCCGCCGCCTGGGCGGTCTCCAGGGCCTCGTCCGCGGTCTTTTTCGCCTCTCCAGCCTCTTTCTTCGCGTTGCTGGCCTCCGTGGAGGCGGAAGTGGCCGCGGTCTGTGCCGTCTCCGCCGCGCCCTGGGCCGTGGCCGCCGCGTCCGCCGCGGTCTGTGCGTCCTTCTTTGCCTGTCCCGCGTCCTGGGCCGCTTTCTCCGCCGTTTCCGCCGCCTCTGTAGCTTTACCCTCCGCCTCGCTTGCGGCCTCTTGTGCGGCCCTTGCGGCGTCCTGGGCGGCCTTTGCGGCCTCCCCCGCCTCCGTTGCCGCGCCCGCCGCCGCCGTGGCCGCGCCGCGGGTCTCCGAAATGGCGGCGATCAGGTCGGCGTGATCCTTCGCGGTGAAGTTCCGCCCGATCAGCTCGCCCGCCGTCCAGGCCCGGGCCGCACCCTCGACCCCCCGCTTGCACCCGGAGAGGGCGGTCTCCGTTTTGGCGGTGTAGAGGATGGTCTCTCCCTCCTCGTCCGTTCCAATGGTAGCGAGGTTCGGGGCGGGCGGAAACGCCGAGGCGTCCGAGACCTCAATAATGGTATCCGCCGCGCCGAGGTTGTTTGTGAGGGTGGCTTGCGGCGAAAACGCAATACCGGGATAGAGCACTGTTGCCATAGAAAAACCTCCTAAACTGTTTTATCCCCGCGGGATTGTATAAAGCCCTGGACAATTAGATCAATGCTGATATAGGCGAGGTCGTCCGGGCGGACCTCCAGGGACAACCAGCTCCCCCGGGGGATCATGTTGTCCGAGCCTGTCAATAGGTCCGTAATATCAAGCTCCGCCGTCCTCCCGGAGAAATCCGCTTTTTTTATCCCATTGATATAAAGCCCGAATTTTTGAGGGTTCCCATATTGATAAATCCCCGGCGTGATATTGTGGGAATGGGAGGGGACCGTTACCTTGTGGGAGTGCCCCGGGATCGTGATCGTGTGCCTATGGTCCGGGATGGTGACGCGGTGAGAGTGGCCGGGGATCGTGGTCGTGTGGGAGTGTGCCGGAATGGTGAGCCTGTGCGAGTGGTCGTCTACGGTGTGCGTGTGCGGCGGGATGGTATGGGAGTGGGCCGGGTGGATATGGGCACCGGAATCCACCCATACTTCGTATCCGTCCGCAATCACGGCCCCGTTTTCATCCACGCCCCCATATATTGCAATCCGCACTCCGTTATGGAGGCCGTGGTTGTGGACCGCTTGCCCGGTGGTCTGGCTCGGGAGGACGTTCGAGCTTTCGAGGGCCGTCGCGCTGGAGGTGGCCCCGCCGCCGCTGGAGGTGGTTTGTCCGCCGCCGCTTGTGGTGGTCGAGGTGGTCCGGCCCCCGTCCGAGCTTGTACGGGTTTGGTCGTCGCTGGTGGTGGTGGTTGAGGTGGTCCGGCCCCCGTCCGAGCTCGTGCGGGTTTGGTCGTCGTTTGTGGTAGAGGTGACAACCTTCGCGGCGTCGCTCTCCGTGCTCTTGGAGTAGGCCCGGAATTTTGTCATTCGCACCTTGACGAGGACCTTGTTTATAATCCGCATTTCCTCCGGGATGAAAAAGTCCATTACCGCCCCGGAGGAGCGGTCACAATTCGCCTGGAGGGCTTGGCTATAAATTTGGGTTGCTCCCTGGGCGTATGTCTGCTCAATCCTCTGGCGGTCCGCCATATCGGCCAGGGAGGAGGCGATCGAGGTCTCCTTGTTCGCCACAACCAGGGAGGACCGCTCCGCGTCCTCATAGTCCCGCTTAATCTCTGTTATGAACGTGTCCACGCTCTCCCCGATCTCCGGGTAAACCATACGGAGGCGTTTTCCGACCTCGGCCTTGTCAAAGTCGGAGGCGGTCATTTCCTGATAGCCGACCGAATAGGAGACGGCGGGTTCCTGGAGCTCCCGGAGCATAGCCTCCGCCGCGGCCTTGAGGGAGGCCGGGTCCTCATAGCGGCGATCCGTCCATACCCTTTCGATAATCCCGTATTTGTCCGTGATTGCTTTCGGGCTCTGGAGGTATGGGACGCCGCCGTTTACGCTCCCGATCCCGAGCTGGTTCACGCCCTCGCCATAGCCGAGGGGATAGAGGCGGGTCACAATATTTTGAGGGTCCCGGCTCCGCTGGTAGCTTGTCATATTGTGCCGCCGCCGGACGTACATTTCCGGGCGCCCCGTGGTGTCCAGGCGTTTGAGAGACAGCCGCCACGGATAAACCGCCGTATTTGTCCGCCATATGTAGGGGCCCGCGAGGGGTGTCGCCACGGAAAATAGGGCGGAGAGGAGGGACTCTTGCTCCCACCCATATTCAAATTGGTTTCTATAGTCGCACTCGTCCAGGACCCAATTTTTCACAAGCTGGTGATCCAGGACGTACCGGATCACGTCGGGGGTATAGGTCCCGAGGTTCCCGACAACGTGATACCCGAAAAGAATATTGTCAATCAGAGTTGCGAGGACGTGCTCGCACTGATAGGCCACGCTCCCGGACTCGTCCACGGTCAGGGTCTCGGGCATGATCCGGTAAAGCTCCCCGCCGTTGTGGCGGACGTAATAGAAGGGCTTGCAATACTCATTTTTCGGGTCCTTATACGGGAGGGAAAAATAGAAATACCAAACGGCGTTAATCCGTTCCTGTTCTGAAATGGCGTGAGCGTTCTCCGCGATCGCTACCCGCCGCCGCGATTTATCAAAAATTTCTATCATAGGTATCTCTCCGTATAAATGAGCTGTCCCCGGAGCTGGCCGCCGGAGGCGCTTTCGATAATGAGCCGGAGGAGTTCCCGGGATACGTTGATCCAGTCCCCGGACTGTGTATGCAAGGCGTTTTCCCCATTCAAGAGAACGAGAAAAAGCTCGCTGTCAATCCGCAATTCTCCCCCGGGCGGGATCGTGAGCTGGAGGGTTGTCCGCTCCGTGGTCTGTGAGGTCGCCTCTAACATGGAGGTCAGGACCTCGGAGACCTTGAGGGAGGCCGTGACATTCTTCGAGCCCGCCGCCGCCGCGGTGAGACGGTCCGCAAGCTCCAGGGGCGCGGGGACATTCTTCGAGCCCTGGGCCCGGGCGGCCAGCACGTCCCGGACGGTCAGGGCCGCGGGCGTGTTCTTCTGTCCGTATATGGAGCCCTGGATGGCCTCGGAGAGGGCGGCCCGTGTCACTACGTCCGCCGACATTCTCGCCGTCGTAAATAGGCGGTCAGCCGCCGAGAACGTGGAAATAACAGAGACCGTCCCCCGCGCGGAGCCCTGGAGGGCCTCCGCGTATTTGTCCCGGAAATCAACGGGGATCGCGGCCCCGGCAACCGCCCCCATAGCCTCGGAAAAGCTCTCCGCGATCTCGACCGTCTTTGCCTCCTGGTTGACGGAGTACCGGGCGAGGCTATACCGTCTATCGTTATACATGATTAGTTGATCCCTACCTCCACGGCCCCCTCCGCAATCGTGGGCATATATCCGCGCTTGAGTTCCACGGACTCCGTCAGGGGCTTAATATAGACGGGCTCGCCGGAGGTCTCGGCGGAGTAGAGGGCGGAATAGGTCCAGGTCCCCCACGCGGTCGAGGGCCTTGGAAACGCCGCCGCCTGGGAGTTGCGGGCGATAATCTGGCCGGAGGTTTGCTCCGTCGGGGCCCCGAATGTGAGGGGGACGCGCTGGTAATTGTCCCCGGACAGCTCGGAGCCGGAGGACTCCGGCGATCCGTTCCAGAGGGAAAAATAGGGTGTGATCCCTTGGATAGAGTTTCCCCGGAGGACGTTCAAAACCTTTGTTTTCCACGCCTTGGAGAGGTTCCCGGTGAGATAGAAAAGCACGTCCCCGGCCAGGAATACGGGAGGCTCCTCCGCCCCGATAATGAGGGGCTCCACAAGCTCGCCCCGGGCGAGCATATTCCCGCCCGTGAGGGAATCCACGACGCCGATATGGGTAATGGTGCCCGCCGCCGAGACGGGGGTCGGAAAAGTAATGTCGGTGAGGTTCTGGACCCCGATCCCGCCGTTGGAATCCGCCGGGGCGGAAAAGTCAATTTCCATCCGCTTATATCCGGTATAGCTTACCTCTGTTCCTGCCGTGCCGCTTTCCCCTGGGTCGTTGAGGTAAAGGGCAAGGTAGCATTTCGCCGGAGCCGCAAAGGTGACGCCGCGGAGGGCGTTCAAAATCCCATTTTCCAGGTAGTCGCAAGCGTACATAATTAAACACTCCTTTTCGCATTTCTCCGTTGCCGCTCTTTCCTTTCTGTGGTAAACTTTCTTCCAGAAAAGGGGGTGATACGAATGATTCCAATGAACGAAAACGCGGCAATCACAAATTCAATCGAGATTGCTAAAATCCTTTGCGCGGCCCGCGGCGATAGATACCCTATCGACGTAGACAGCGCAAACGAGATCGCGGATTTTATTGAAACGCTTCAAAAGCGTTTCACGGAACGCTCGGACAAATCCGATTGATAGTCTCTGCCAGCAAGCACATAGACTCGGATAGTTTCGCAAGTTCCATATAATCCCGATTTTTTGTTTCTGCGGAACGCTCGGAAAGTAGCTGTAACTGCTTTTCGAGCGTTTCTTTGATCTTGTTTTTGTCCATAGTCAAACACTCCTTTTTATAGCTGTTATAGTGATGGTGAGGACGTCCGCGTCGGAGAGGTTCCTCAAAACGATAATGCAAGGGGTCTCCGCTGTGCCCCGGTAGTCGACCGGGTTCTCCCCGGAGGTGATCGGCTGGGTCACGGTCCGCCCGAGGGCAAAAGGCGGGTTATAGTTCCACGTGAGATCAAACTCCCCGTATTTAAGGTGTTGCGCCATAGGGGGCCCGCCGGAGATACGGGCCGTATAGTATTTATCCGGCTCTTTATCGTAGGCGAGCCGCCCGGTGCCGGACAGCCAATAGGCGATCTCCCGGCATACCTCCGGGACGGTTTTCCCTTTCGGGCACTTAAACGCACAATGAATCGTCTCCGCCCGCTCGTCGTACACATTCCCGGCCACGCCGTCATAATAGCCGGAGCGGCCCGGGATCACGACCTTTCCCTCCCGCCGCGGGGGGAGAATGATCCGGCTCGTGTCCTGTGTATAAATTCCGAATTTGCTACTATGGACGCCCCGGAAAGAAAAACCGCTCATAAACTGCCGCCTCCTCTCGACCTCTTTTTCTGTTCCGTGAGATAGTAGAGTTCCCGGGCGACCCGCTCAACGTCGGAATCGTCCCGGACCTCCAGCTTGTCCACATAGATAGTGATACCTCCAGTTGTTCCGCCGTCCTGGCCCCGGACCGCCGCCACGATCGCCGCGGTCTGTCTGTTGATGGCCGCCGAGGTTGGCGGTTCCTCCACGCTGGAGGGGAGGCTTTTCTCCATAGCCGACAAAGCGGTCCGGCCCGCGTCTGCGTAGGTCTCCGCGAGGTTGGCCTTTTCTGCCTCCGCGCCCTTTATAATGCCTTGAATATCAAAGCGGCCCGCCTCGTTGAATTTCTTCGAGGGGGAGGCTTGTTCGACCTCCTTCTTGTAGGCGGCGAGGGCGGCGCGGCCCATTTCGGCATACTTCCGCACGAGCTCCGCCTTTTTACTGGCCGTTCCGTCTATGAGCCCTTGCATATTGTTTTCGCCGATCTGATAGGCGTCGTCGGATAGGTCCATATCCTGGATCGCGTCGTCCAGGTCCCGGACAAGTTCCTCCATTTGATCCGAAAAATCGGTTTCCATTTCGGCCACGGTCTCGGAAAACGCCTCTTTGCCCTTCTCCACCTTTGCGAGCTGTTCATTGAGGGCAGCTATATCCTCCTCGCCGCCCTCCACAATGGCCGCCAAAATTTGCGCGGACTCCTCGGAGCCGTCGGACAGCTTTTTAATTAAGCCCTCGTCCACACCGAGCTCCATAGCCTTTTGAATGTTGGCCGCGTAGGTTTCCATATAGGAGACCTGTCCTTGTAGGGTCCCGATCAGGTTGTCAATGGAGGTTTTCGCCGATCCGTCCAGCTCATTAAAGAGGCCGAGTTGTCCGTCTATGCTCTCCATAGCGGCGTTATAACTTTCCTCATAGGCCGCTTGGAGGGTCTCCATTTTGGCGGTTATATCCTCCACGCGGGAGGTCATTTCCTGGGTTTTGGCGGCGGCCTCCGCCTGTTTCTCCCCGTATTCCCGGGACGCCTCCTCCAGTTCCGCGATCTGTGCGGCGTTTTCTTCCTGGGCGGCGGTGAGTTCGTTAATATCATTTTGGAGTGTCCTGGTGTTCCCGGAGCCTGTTTCCTGGGCGGTGTTTAATGCCTCTTGAGCCTCCTCCAGGCGGGCGGATATTTCCGACTGTTCTGTGTAGAGTTCAGACAAGCGGGCGACCTGGGCCTCATATTCCTCTTGTGCGGCGGCCTTTTCGACCATAGCCGAAACCTCGGCGGCGGTGAGGCCCTCCAGGGCGTCCCGCTCCGCGTCATAGGCGAGATTGAGCCCGGGGACGCTTTCGTTTAGTTGGTTTACGAGTTCAGAGATCGCCGCCTTTTGTGCGGCGGACTTTTCCTCTACGGCGAGGAGTTCCTCCAGTGCGGCGGCGCTTGCGGCGGTGGACTCCTGCTCCGCCTCCATTGTCTCGGACAATTCCTCATAGGCCGCCTTTGTCTCCTGGAGTGACCCCGTAAAGGCTTTTGTTTCCTCGCTCGCGGAGGTCATCATAAAAGCAAATGCGCCGACGGCGGCAACAGCCGCAACGGTGGCCGCCGCAATCAACCCTATCGGATTAGCCTCCATAACCACATCAAGCGCGGCAGTTGCCGCTACCACGGCAGTAACTCCCGCCGCAAGTGTGCCGAGCCCTATGACAACCGCCGCAACAGCTTTCACGACCGCTGGGTGTTCGTTTGCGAAATCTGCCGCCCATGTGAAAGCGTCCGTCCCTACGTCGTACAATCTTTCAAGTGACGGATTTAATTGGTCTCCGACGGCGATTTTCAGATTTTCCGCGGCGTTTGTCATTCGCTGGTGTGCAAACTCCGTTGTATCCGCCATGATCTGAAAATTGCGGTCGACGGCCCCGGAGCTGTTCGCCATAACGCCGAGGGTCCGGTCAAATTCTTCTGCCCCGGTATTGAGGAGGGAGAGGGCCGCCTTGCCCGCCGTGGTGCTACTCCAGAGGTTGGAGAACGCGGTCGCGTCCCCGTTCGCGCTATCGGAGAGGATCGCCATAATGTCCCCGAGATTGGAGCCGCTCGCCATGAGTTCGGAGAAGCTCTTTCCGGTTTGATCCTCCAGAATCCCGGCCACGTTGGAGCCGTTCTTTGCCAGCTCGTCAAACATAGCGCCGAGGTTCGTCGTCGAAATAGCCGTATTTGTTCCGCTTTTAGTAAGGATTGCATAGGCGGTCGTCAGGTTTTCGAGGCTTACGTTGTAGGCGGCGGCGGACGGGATCACGCGGCCCATGTTGGCGGCCAGCTCTCCGACGGAGGTCTTGCCCTCGTCCTGTGTCTTTACGAGCATAGAGGCCACGCGCTCGGCCTCTGTTCCCTCCAGCTTGTAGGAGTTAATCGCGGTTGTCAGAACGTCAACCGCCGTCGACGCCTCCGTAAAGCCCGCCGCCGAGGTCTTTGTGGCCGTGGCGACAAAGTTCACAACGTCCGCCGTATCCACACCCGCCGAGAGGGCTTGATAGGCCGCCTCGGCCAGTGCCCCCACGGCGACGCCTGTCTCGCCGGACAAGGTCACAAGTTCCGTTTTGAGGGTTTCCAATGGGACGACGCTTGTATCTGCCAGTGTGGAGACCTTCGCCATAGAAGTTTCAAAACTTTCTGCGGCCTTTGCACACTCCATAAGAGTGTCTGCGATCTCCTTCACGGTTTTAGCAATTCCCGCCGCCGCTAATACGGTGGCGAGGTTGTCGATTGCGCTTTTTGCTCTTTCGCCGAATTTCCCGGACTCCTCTCCTGCTTTTTTTGTCTCCTTCCCGTATTTGTCTATGGAGTTCGCGCACCCGTCGGCGCTTGCCCTTGCCTCACTCAAATATCCGTTATTTTTCCCTATCTCGTCGGATAAAGTGTTGAGTTCAATCTTTGCTCCGTTTAATTGTTTTTGCCAGTTCTGGACCCCACGCTCCGCCGCCGCCTGTCCGGCCTGGGCCTCCTCAAGTTCGGCGTTCCATTTGTCGAGTTCCTTTGTGAGGGCCTCTTGCTCTCTGGAGGTGTCCCCGGTGGACCTCCGCAAGGTTTCAAGGGCCCGCTCACACCGCTCTATATTGCTTTGTGCCGTTGATACCCGGGAGGAGTATTCCTCCTGTGCCCGCTGGGCGTTGCGGAGGGCGGCCTCCAGGGTGGAGACCTTCTCCTGTTGCTTTTTATACATGGAATCCAGGGCGGCCCCCTTGGCCGTGAGGGCCTCCATGCTGTTAGCGTTTCCGCGAAATTCGCTCTCCACGAGCGCAAGGCCCGACTTGAGCGTGGACAGTTCGGAATTACAAGCGGCGATCGCCTGTTTATATTGGGCCTCACCCTCGACGGCGAGTTTTGTCGAGATTGTCCTTGCCATGCGCGGCGGCTCCTTTCTATGGCAATAATCAATTTTTTACTTGACATTACCATATTTTCGGGTGATAATTTCCCTTGTGAAATGCAACATTTTCGCGCTATTATTGGAGGTGTTTTTATGCGGAAAAAATATCTTTTGTGTTTTGTGCTTATGCTTGCGTTTGTCCTTTCCGCTTGTGGAACAAGCGCGGGGGAGGGAGCGACGGATCAGGAATTGCTCGACCAATATCGCGAGCGAGAGGCGCAAGCGGAGGAAATCGCCCCACGCCTGGAGGCGGCTCTTTATGGTATTTGTGACAGTGACAAGGCGGATATAAGCGTCTCGAACACGTCCGGGACTATCAATTCTTTTGTTGAAGTCCTGTCGAATAGCGCCGATCGTGCCGATTTTGGTTTGATTGTTTCCTCTCTTGCTACACGCTTTATTGAATTGCCGGGGGAATATAACGATTATTCTTTTGGGGACATATCGTTTTTTTATTACACCGCTATGCGTAACGGAGACAAAATCGGTGATCCTGTACTAACATACACTCTCGGCGTTGATGAAGATACCGGGCGGCTCATGGAGCCCGATGGTGATTTATCTATGCGGCTTATGACGCCCGAGGAGGTATATTATTACTTGTCCGGCGTGTCTCCCGATACGAAATCAATCCCCGATCCAACCACGTTACAAGAGACGTCTTTCCCTGAAAATGCTTTTAATCCCGCTCCAGAGGGGGTGTTTTCCGGTCCCTCTGTTCTCAATGATACGGAGGAGTACGAGGGGCATACTTTCTATATATCCGGTACAGTCTCCGAATGGGTAGAGGTCAGAAATTCGGAAATGATCCGCTTTTCTACTGAATACGGCGATCTTTTTGTTGACTCCTTTCTTATTCCGATCCCCGAATTTTCCGCCGGAGATCAAATAACCTTGTTCTTTGAGTATGGAGAATGGAATACCGCCCGAAAAATCCCCGTCGTTTACTATGCTTATCACGAATAATCTCCGCCGCCGGAGGGGTTCGCCCCTCCGGCTTTATTCGTCCTCCGGCTCCCGCTCCTTCTTTACGCCCCGGGCCTGGAGGTAAAGCTCCCAAAGGTCCCCGATCTCTCCAGGTGTGGAGAGGAGGGTCTCTTTTTTTGAGAGGCCGCCCGCTGTCCCCATGCGGATGTAATGGGCGCGGGTTACTACGTTTTTTTTTGCGTGTTGAGCTCCGCAAGGCCGAGGTCCACCTCGTCGGCGTCTGCCTCAATCTCCCGGCCATAGCCGAGGGTCAGGGCGGATGGGATCGCAACCTTGAGGGCGGCGATCTCACTCGGAGCCATTGTCGCCGCGATTGTCTCGGCGTCCGTCATAGGTTCCGGGTCATACCCGAGGCCGCGCCGGACGAGCTCTCCTTGTTCTGCCAGGATTGCGGCGGCCTTGCAAGCGGCGGAAAATCCCTCCCGTGTGTCGCCCTTGATAGCTTCGATCATTTCGCCGGACCCGCCGAAAACTTCTTGAATTTGAAACATAGCCTCCACGGTAAAGGCGAGGTATCGCACCCGGCCCGCAAGGTTGATTTTTACGCTTTTCATAGCGCCCTCCTGTAAATTCTTGTAGGGAGGCGGGTTGTCCCGCCTCCCTGTGTGTTACTCCGTCAGGGTATAGTGAGCCTCCAGCACGTCGGAGGCGGCGAATCCCTCAGCGGTGGCGATCGCCTTAATCGTGGTCTCCTCCGTAATCTCAATGGGGGAGGAATAGGCGGGGGAGGTCTCGGTCGGGTCGGAGCCGTCTGTGGTATAGCGGATCACGGCGTCCGGCGTGGTGGTGGCGAGGGCAACGGTCGCGCCGCTGGCGACCGCACCCGCCGCGGGCGTGGCCGTGGGCGTGGCGGCCCGTTTCTTCCCCTTGAGCTGTTTCTTGATCCAGTCGATCGCCTCGGGCTCCGTCTTAAACTCCTCCGTAAACCTCCAGTCGCCCGTCTCACAAGCGAACACTGTAAAAGTCGTGTTGTTGGTCCCGAATGTGATACTGTCGGTTTTGGTCTGCGCGGTGTCGTTTCCGAGGGCGGCCTTGACGAGGGGATAGAAATAGCCCTTGTAAAGGACCTTTTTCCGCCTCATAAGTTTCTTGAAGTACGCAAGGCCGCCCGCCGGGGGATCGTCCCCGACATTGTAGCGGACCATTTTCCCCTCTACGGTGCAACCGTACACGACGCCCGCGACGGGGTCCTCCATGTCGTCGGTCTCCATAGCGATAGAGCCGGAGGAAAACTCCTCCACGCTCTCGGCGAGGCCGTCGTCGGCAAAGAGCTTGCCGGAGGCGAGGTTTACGGTGAGGTCCGCCTTGACGAGGCGGCCCACCCGGACGGGGTCCTGGTCCTTATAGACCGGGAGCTTGCCCTCCGGCTCCTCCGCCACGGGGTTAAAATAGGGATATTTCGCCCCAAAACTTGCCATAGTAAAACCTCCTAAAATTTATAGGTTTCTGCTGTCGAGAAATTGGTTATAGACCCGCTCTCCGGCGTCTATCGCCTCTTTCTCTTTCTTCTTGTTCGCGGCGTCGATCGCGGGGCGGGCGGCTATGTGCCGCCCCGGGGCCCCGTATTCGTTGATAAAAGCGATCTCGGCGTTTCTTGTGGACCTCCCGCCGCGCTTGCGGGTCCCCTGGGGGTAGATGGTGAGGGAGCGCCCGTCCCGATCCTTTTTGACCTTCCCCTTTTTGACTGACTTCGAGGAAATCCCCAAAGAGTGCGGCCCTGTCCACTGTTTTTCAATCTCCGCCCGCTGGGCCGGGAGAATAACGCCCGCCTCGGCCTCAAGAATCCCCTCAACCACGCTATCCGGTAGGCGAGCCAGGGCGGCGAAATCGTCGGAGAGGGCGTCGAGCCCATTCACGGTGAGGCGTCCCATTCTCTTTCATTCCTCCTCTAAGCCCTCGACGGTTTCACACTCAAAAACATGGTGCTGACCGTCTTTATCCGAGGCGTTGGTATAGGCCGGATAGGTGAAGCCCGCCGAGGCGAGGGCTTTCTTAACGGCCCGCCGCTTTGCGGTAATGTCATAGCCGAGAGGGGCGTATAGATGGACCTGGACGGAGACCCGCTCCTGTTCCGGCTCGTCGTCCCCGTAATTGATCGGGGTTGTGTGGTAATTGAACGTGATGTAAACCGCTTTCTTGCCCTCGTAGGCGTCCGCCTCTGCGGGCGCTATAGGCTCCAGGACGGCCCGCAAGGTTTCATTGATACTCACCCCTCCCCCTCCTTGTCCGGCCCCTCCTGGGCCGTTTCTGGCGGCTCCTGGGCCTCTTTACAGTTTAGCTCGTAGGTCTCGCCGCTTTCGGTGTAGGCCCTCACGACCTCATAGAGGCGGCCCTCGTACTCCACGAGGGTCTCCTCCTGGTAGTCCGCGCCCCGCACCTCCAGGACGAGGGCGATCTTGTCCCCGGCCTGTTTTGCCGTGTAAAACTCGGAGCGCGTGGCGGTCTTTTTGTTGGCGAATACCTCCCGCCGCGTCTTGACCGTTTCCTTGTAGCCGTTCGGTTTTACCCTTTTTTCCTCTCGAATGAGGGCGGCCTCGTCTCTCCAGTACACGGCTACACCTCCCCGCCGACGTAGTCCGAGGACATAGCGAGGGAGACCTTGAGGCGTTCATAGACGGCCCGGAATTTTTCCGCGTCCTCATTGTCGAGGCCAAACTCCGCCTTGATATAGTTCATAACCGCCCGCTTAATGAGTGGGTCCTCCTCGTCCTGGGCCCGCTCGGGGAGGACTCCGCCGAGGGCGAGGTCCTCCCGGGCGGCGCGGATCAGGTCCACGATCTCCCCGTCAAACGCTGTCGACTTCGTTCGTACAGCCTGCCTCCCCGCGGCGAGATACTCCTCCGAGACGTCCGCCGCGGGTTCCCGGGCGGCGGGGCTCCGGCCCGTGCTCTCGCTCATGCTCCGCCTCCTTACGCCCCGGCGCTGGCCTTTTTCTTGATACGGAGGAATCCGTTTTCGGTGATAACATTCCCGCCGATCATAGCCTCGCCCATGACGGCGAGGAGGCCCTCCGCGAACTTATAGTCGCGGGAGACTTCCACGGTGTAGGGCCCGAACAAGTCGAGCTGATAGGCCAGGGGTTTCCCGTATGCCATGCAATAGGAGCCCGCCGCCGAGGTGGTCTTGGAGAGGGCGGGGAGCTCGTCCACAATGCAGAATTTCACCGCGAGGCCGCCGTCCTTGATCGTGCCCGTGGTGGTGCTGTTCTCGGAAAACTCAATTTCGTAAACGGCCTTTTTCTCGCTGGTCCCGCGAATGTCGCCGAACGCGATCAGGTCGTCCTTGTTGAGGAGAAGAACACCGCCGCCCTCGACATTGTTCGCGCCGCCATACTTGAGGGCAATCGTGCGGAGGGTTTTCTCGTCGATCTTGCCGATC